>NZ_JBITZJ010000007.1:0-516817 GCF_044546695.1 Streptomyces sp. NPDC053079 | reverse complement strand
CCTTTCAGCGCCGATGGTACTGCAGGGGGGACCCTGTGGGAGAGTAGGACGCCGCCGAACAAATTGTGAAGCCGCAGGCCCTGAGTCTTTGACTCAGGGCCTGCGGCATTTTTGCGTTTAGGGTGACGTCATGCGCTATGACCTCGTCATCTTCGACAACGACGGTGTACTCGTCGACAGCGAGCCCATTGCCAACCGGATTCTCGCCGAGTACCTCACGGAGCTCGGCCATCCCACCAGCTATGAGGACTCCATTCGGGATTTCATGGGCGGCGCGGTCCACCGTGTGCACGACCTCGTTCTCGAGCGGACCGGCCGGCGCCTCCCCGAGGACTTCGACGACACCCTTCACTCGCGCACCTTCTCCGCCTTCGCCCGTGAACTCCAGCCCGTGAAGGGCGTCGCACAGGTCCTGGAGCTCCTGGCCGGCACCGGCATTCCGTACTGCGTCGCGTCCTCCGGCAGCCATGAGCGCATCCGGACCGGACATCGGGCGGCCAGCCTCACCGAGTGGTTCGACGAGGCACGGATATTCAGCTCCGAGGACGTCGGCCGGGGAAAGCCGGCGCCGGATCTCTTCCTGCACGCCGCACGGTCGATGGGGGTGGAGCCGGACCGGTGCGTCGTGGTCGAGGACAGCCCGCTCGGCATTCAGGCGGCCGTCGCGGCAGGCATCGACGTCTACGCCTTCACGGCCATGACGCCCGCCGAGCGCCTGGCCGGGGCGACCGGCCACTTCGCCGATATGACGGAACTCTCTGCCTTTCTCGTATGAGTCATCCATTACGGTGTCGCCCATGAGCGGCCGCGCACAGCTGATGTGGGACGAGGCAGTAACGGGCTACGACTTCGGCCCCGGTCATCCGATGGACCCCGTGCGCCTCGCGCTCACCATGCGGTTGATCGAGGCATACGGGCTGGACCGCGTGGCCCGTACCGTGGCGGCCCCACCCGCCGGGGATTCCACGCTGCGGCTCGTACACCGGCAGGACTACATCGCGGCCGTGCGGGCCGCCTCGGCCGACCCCCGGTCCGCCGACGGGTCGTACGGCCTCGGGACGGTCGACGATCCGGCGTTCGCCGGCATGCACGACGCGGCCGCGCTGATCGCCGGGCAGTCGGTGGGCGCCGCCGAGGCGGTGTGGCGCGGCGACGCCCTGCACGCGGTGAACTTCGCGGGCGGGCTCCACCACGCCATGCCGGGCAGCGCCTCCGGATTCTGCGTGTACAACGACGCCGCCCTCGCCATCGCCCGGCTGCTCGAACTCGGCGTCGAGCGCGTGGCGTACGTGGATGTGGACGTTCACCACGGGGACGGTGTGCAGGCCGCGTTCTGGGAGGACCCCAGAGTCCTGACGATCTCCCTGCACGAGCACCCCCGCACGCTTTTCCCGCAGACCGGCTGGCCCGAGGAGACCGGCGGCCAGGGCGCGGAGGGCGGCGCGGTCAATGTGGCGCTGCCGGCGGGGACGGGGGACGCCGGGTGGCTGCGGGCCTTCCACGCGGTCGTACCGGAGCTCCTGGCGGCCTTCCGGCCGCAGGTGCTGGTGACCCAGCACGGCGCCGACACCCACTTCGAGGACCCGCTGGCGCACCTGACCGTGTCCGTGGACGCGCAGCGGCTCGTGGCGGCCGCGTGCCACGATCTGGCACACGAACACGCCGCCGGCCGCTGGCTGGCCCTGGGAGGCGGCGGCTACGCCGTCACGGACGTGGTGCCGCGGTCGTGGACCCATCTGGTGGGCATCGCCGCCGGGCGGCCCGTCGAGCCGGAGTCACCGGTGCCGGAGGACTGGCGCAGTGAAGTCCTCCGGCGGACGCGGCAGTTGGGCCCGTTGCGGATGACGGACGGTCGCAAGCCGCAGTGGCGGGACTTCACCGGCTCCGGCTACGACCCGGCCGACCGGCTCGACCAGGCGATCCTCGCCACCCGGCGCGCGGTGTTCCCGTCCCACGGTCTGCTGCCGTAAGTGGTCCACGGGAAAGGGGTGTTAGCCCACGCGTGGGACGTCGGTCGCGAATCCCGGCGGCCGGCACCCCATTGCGTCAGCATCGGGCTCGTGTTGACCCCTGGCGCCACTCCCGGCCCCACCCCTGGTCCCGCCTCCACCTCTGTCCCCACCGTTCCCGTGCTCACCCGAAGTGCCCTGCGTGCCCATCTGTTGACCACCCGTCTGGCGGGTCCCGTGGCCACGCCCCGGGAACGGAGCCTGAGTCGCTACCGGTTGTTCGCCGCGCGGGACCCTCGGGTGCTGATCGGTCTGGAGCCGAAATATGACTGGCGCTTCGTCGACTTGTTGCGACTGATGGGGGAGAGGTGTGGAGTTTCGGACGATCCCAAGCACACTTCCGGGCATGATGTGATCGACCCCGATCGCACGCTGGTGGCACTCGATGCCTTCGCCGACCGTCTGGCGACGGTCGCCGCGACCGGGGCGCCGGTGCTGATCGGCACCGGTCATCCGCATCGGCTCCTTGGCTTCTACGCCGCTTTGGCCGCCGGTCTCTCGGCGGCGGGATGCGGTGTCCTCACCCCGGCGCAGGGGCAAAGTGTCGACATAACGACCCGGTTCGGCGTACGCACCTACCGCCTCGACTACGTTCGAGGAGTAGCGATGGTGCGCGAACCCGGCGCACGGGCCGCAGAAAGTGAGCCCGGCGCGCATACCCATTCACCCCTCCCGGTTCGTACTGTCCTGGCGGCCCAGGCGGAGGCCGGCGGACCCCTGCCCGCCCTGGTCATCGGGGACCACGGCTGGGTCTGCGGGGCAGGTCAGCTGGGCATTGAGGCCATCGGGCTGGCCGACTCGGACGACCCCGCGCTGTTCGTCGGAGAGGCCGAGGGCCGGGTGTCCGTCGCCGTTCCGCTTGATGACACTGTGCGGTCTGATTACTACCGACCGCTTACTCGCTATGTACTCAATCGAGCGTGTCTGTCACAGTAGGCGGCCGATGGCTGCTCCTCTTCCCCACTCGCATCACCCGCCCCTAACCTGGGGAGTGAGCGCGCAGCGACGAGGAGTCACCGGAGGGGAAGCCGGTGCGCGTCATGTGCGGAAGGTTCAGGTGTGTCATGGCTGCTGGCGAAAGGCCTCTCAACGAGGTCGTGTTCCTTACCGTGGCGGAGGTCGCCGCGGTGATGCGAGTCTCCAAGATGACCGTGTACCGGTTGGTGCACAGTGGTCATCTGCCGGCGATCCGGGTGGGCAGGTCGTTCCGGGTCCCAGAACAAGCGGTGCACGAGTACCTCCGAGAGTCCTACGTGGGGGTGGAAACCGCCTGACGGGCACCTCGGATTACGCTGATCGCCCGGTGCCGGGTAGGCTGGCCCGATGTAGGTCGTGTGGGCTCGGACGCCCCGCACCGAGTGAATCGATGTAAGCGAGGGTAGTCGTGGGCTCTGTTATCAAGAAGCGGCGCAAGCGGATGGCCAAGAAGAAGCACCGCAAGCTGCTCAAGCGCACGCGTGTTCAGCGTCGCAACAAGAAGTAAGCAGCGTCGCTGTGAACGTCCCGCAGCCCTCCCACCGGTCACCGGTGGGAGGGCTGCGGTGCGTTGCGGGGAGTGAAGCCCTCGCTACGGCTTGAAATGACGCCCGACCCGTCCGGCGGTCATCACAGTGCAACAACGACCCGCTACGGTGGCCGCCACAGGGCACCGCTCGACGAGCGCACCACTCGTCGGCGAGGGTGGGAAGGAAGGCGCTGATCTTGGGCAAGGTCGTGCTCGTCACCGGAGTCGCGCGGCAGCTGGGCGGTCGTTTCGTACGCCGCATCCAGCGCGAGCCCGACGTCGACCGGGTCATCGGGGTGGACGCAGTGCCACCCGAGCACCACCTCGGCGGGGCCGAATTCATACGGGCGGACATTCGCCAGCCCACGATCGGCAGGGTCCTGGCGGAGCGGTCCGTCGACACCGTCGTCCACATGGACGTCAACGGCACCCCCCTGGGCAAGCGCGGCAGCCGGGCACTGGTCAAGGAGACCAACGTCATCGGCACCATGCAGCTGCTCGGCGCCTGCCAGAAGACGCCCAGCGTCAAGCGGCTGGTCGTGAAGTCCACCACGAGCGTGTACGGCTCGGCGCCCCGCGACCCCGCCGTCTTCACCGAGACCACACCGCCCAAGTCGCTGCCCAGCGGTGGCTTCGCCAAGGACGCCGTCGAGGTCGAGGGGTACGTGCGCGGCTTCGCCCGCCGCCGGCCCGACGTGGCCGTGTGCGTCCTGCGCTTCGCGAACGTCCTGGGGCCCTGTGCCGACTCGCCGCTCGCCGAGTACTTCTCCCTGCCCGTGCTGCCCAGCGTCCTCGGCTTCGACCCCCGGCTGCAGTTCGTGCACGAGGACGACGCGATCGAGGTGCTGCGGATCGCCACCGGGGAGCCCCGCCGGGGCACGCTCAACAGCGGCACGTTCAATATCGCGGGCGATGGCGTCCTGCTGCTCTCACAGGCCGCCAGGCGCCTCGGGCGCCCCACTCTCCCCTTCTTTCTGCCCACCGTGACCTGGGTCGGGTCCGCGCTGCGATCGGTCGGCGCCCTGGACTTCTCGCCCGAGCAGATCCGGTTGCTCACGCACGGCCGTGTCGTCCAGACCACGCAGATGCGCGAAACCCTGGGCTTCCACCCCACGTACACCACCGCCGAGGCGTTCGCGGACTTCGCCCGCAGCCGCCCCGCGGGCCTGCTGCCGCCCGAGACCCTCGCCCGTACCGTCGACCGGATCGCCGCGCTGATGCCTGCCGGCCGCGGCCAGAACTGAGGAGCGCACGCACCATGGCCGATGCGAAGGTCATTCCGTTCGGCGAGGAGCCCCGGTCCAAGAGGCGGGCGAAGCGCACGGGCCCGGGCCGTACGAACCGTTCACCGGCGTCGCTGGCCCCCGTACCGGTCCCGCGCGAGGAGAAGCCGCAGCCCCCGGGGGCCACGGACGGACAGCCCGGACACGACCCCGCCGCCGGGGAGCCGGCCGGCCAGGGCGGCTGGGACCGCAAGATCGCGCACGGGCTGAGCTTCCTGCGGCGGCGGATCACCGGCGAGTACGACGTCGACGACTTCGGGTACGACCAGGAGCTCACCGACCAGGTCATCCTGTCCCTGCTGCGGCCCTTCAAGGAGAAGTACTTCCGGGTCGAGGTGAAGGGCATCGAGAACATCCCGGAGAAGGGGGCGGCGCTGATCGTCGCCAACCACTCCGGCACCCTGCCCATCGACGGCCTGATGCTCCAGGTCGCCGTGCACGACCATCACCCGGCCGGCCGGAACGTGCGGATGCTCGCGGCGGACCTCGTCTTCATGCTGCCGCTCGTCAACGAGCTCTCCCGCAAGCTCGGGCACACCCTCGCCTGCGCCGAGGACGCCCAGCGGCTGCTCGAGCGCGGCGAGGTGGTGGGCGTGATGCCGGAGGGCTTCAAGGGGATCGGGAAGCCCTTCTCCGAGCGCTACAAGCTGCAGCGCTTCGGTCGGGGCGGCTTCGTCCAGACGGCACTGCGTGCCGGGGCGCCGATCGTGCCGTGCTCGATCGTCGGGGCGGAGGAGATCTACCCGATGCTCGGCAATTCCCGGACGGTGGCGCGACTGCTGGGCATCCCCTACTTCCCGCTGACGCCGGCCTTCCCCTGGCTCGGGCCGCTGGGCCTGGTGCCGCTGCCGACGAAGTGGACGATCCAGTTCGGGGAGCCGATCTCCACGGACGGCTACCCGCCGGAGGCGGCGGACGACCCGATGCTGATGTTCAACCTCACGGATCAGGTCCGGGAAACGATTCAGCACACGCTGTACAAGCTGCTCGTGCAGCGGCGATCCGTGTTCTTCTGACCGGCCCGCGTCCGACCGGCCGCCTCTGGTGCCGTGTGCCCGGTGCCGCTACTTGTCGTCCTCGCCGTGGATGCCGAGGCCCGGGAGGATGTCCGGGAGCAGCGGCGGGATGGTGATGTCCGGCTGCTTGGACGGCTTGCCGTCCTTGCCGTGCGAGGGACGGTCCGTGCCGGTGCCCTCGGAGCTCGGGGCGGGCTGCAGCAGGCCCGTGCCGCCCAGGAGGCCCTCGCGCTCGTCGCCGGTGCCCTGGGAGGACTGCGGGGGCTTGCTGCCGGGGTGCTTGCCGTCGGCCGTGGCGGGGGCCTTGGACGCCGGCGCGGAGTGGCCCGCGCTCTCGGGGGAGCCGTGCGAGGAGCCGCCCTCGCGGCGGCCGGAGCCCTTCTTGCCGCTCTTGTCGTCGGGGAGCAGGGACCGCAGCGGCTCGACCTCATCGTCTATGGCGGCGAAGACCGAGCTGACGTCGTCGGCGACGTCGGTGAGCTGGTGGGGCAGCCGGTCGCGCAGCCGGCTCCACCCTTCGCGCTGGGAGGAGGCGAACGTCGACAGCCGCTCGATCGCCCCGAGGGAGCCGTCGCGCTGATAGACGCCGTGCAGCAGCCGGTGGCCCTCGGAGGCGTCGTGCCGCATGCCGGAGAGGGTCTTGCGGATCTCCGCCAGGGACTCCTGGTCGAGCTCACCGGACCGGCCGCGCTCCATCAGCCGGCGGGTCTCCTGCAGCCGTGTGGTGGCCCGGTCGAGGAAGAGCCCGCCCCGGGTGGAGTCCCCGTCGGCCATGCCGAGCCTGAGGTCCTCCATGCCGCGCTTGAGCCCGTACAGCGTGTCGCCGGGCAGGGCGTTGGAGCTCGCCGCGGCGACACCGCCGAACGCGCCCGCCGCCACGCCCACCGTGAGGCCGCCGGCCGCCAGCCCCTTGGACCAGCGTGAGCGCGGCCGGAGCCGGCTCAGCGCGCTCGCCCGGTGGGTCGCCCGGCCGGAGCGCTGCTCCGGGACGGCGGCTCCGGCGAACTGGGCCTCCATGGCGGCGATCAGCTGCGCCCGCTGGACGGTTTTGACCTCGGGGTCCAGCTCGGGAGCCGGTAGCGCACCGAGCCCGCCCGCCAGGGTCAACAGCTTTGCCTGCTCGGCGTCTTCCGCCGATGGGCCGGACTGTGCGGCCGCAGCACCCTGGACGTCCTGGTCCTCCAGGGCCTGGGCGAAGGCGTTCGCCCGCCGGTGCGCCGATACGTTCGCGATCACAGGCGGCACCTCCTCTCGTCATGACGGTCGACTCCCCTGGGCACCTGAAGGGTTGCATGCCTTGAGAGCATCCACTCGATCGAGTGAGTGAATACGGGCATGACGCGGCATGGGGAAGTCTGCATCCCGGACAACGAGCGGCGCGGCAGTCGGGTTACGCGGCCGGGGCGAGGTGGCCGCTGGTGAGTGAAATCAGGCATCGGGTCGGCGCAAGATCAGCGTGCGTCGTCCGGGAGGAGTCGCGCAAGAGTGCGCACCGCCCGGTACTGGAGCGTCTTGATGGCGCCCTCGTTCTTCCCCATGACACGGGCGGTCTCGGCGACCGACAGGCCCTGCAGGAAGCGGAGGGTGACGCACTCCTGCTGCTGTGGATTGAGCTTGCGCACCGCCTCCAACAGGGCGGCGTTGGAAAGGGATTCGAGGACCGAGTCCTCGGGGCTGCGCTCGACCTCGTTGGCGTCGAGCATCTCCCCGGTGGTCACTTCGAGCCGGAACCTTGACGACTTGAAGTGGTCGGCGACGAGGTTGCGGGCGATGGTCACCAGCCAGGCGCCGAAGTCGCGGCCCTGCCAGGTGAAGGTGCCGATCCGGCGCAGGGCGCGCAGGAACGTCTCGCTCGTGAGGTCCTCCGCCGTGGCCCGGCCGCCCACGCGGTAGTAGATGTAGCGGTAGACGGTGTCGGCGTACTGGTCGTAGAGGCGGCCGAATGCCTCGGCCTCGCCGGCCTGGGCGCGCTCGACCAGGTCGAGCATGCGGGCGCTGTCGCTGTCCGCGCTCGGACGGCGGGTGGTGGTGGACGTACCGGTGCCGGCCCCTCGGCGGGCGCGTCTGCCGACGGCCGCGCTGCTCTCGGCGAGGGCGTAGCAGGGTCCGACAGGCCCCCCCGCTACGGCAGGGGCGAGCGTGGCGAAGGCGGGGACGGCGTACGCGGTGGGGACGAAGCCGCGCAGACGGTCGACGACCGCTGCGCGCAGCGTAGCCAGGCCCGAGGCGTCAACCCCGACGTGTGGGTACACGGGACTCCCAGAGGCAGAGCTTCCATCACGTGCAGTGCCAGACCGTTCACTCGTCGTAGGGACAAGCGGGTACCGGCTTGCGTCTGAGGAGAATAACCCTTCGTACAGGCAGCGCTACACCGAGTTGCTCAAATCATCGTTTCCGTTCGATCTCGGCACCATTCATGGCCGTTCAAATATCGAACTACGAACGGAAGTTGACCGGTTTTGCCGATGGTGTGGCCGATTGGGCAGCGTGTTGTGGCAATCCGGACACCGCAGGACTGTCGGGGGCCATGTGGGGGTATGACAACAGGATTGCCTGTGCGGCCAGTTCGGTTACGGGCTGTGGCGAGGAGGCGCGCCGTAGCTGTCGCCCGTTCCGGTGATGGGCCCCGCTGACGGAAGCGGGCCGCGGAGAGGGCGGGCCCGGGCCGGGAAAGCGTCGGCCGGCCCCGCCGTGGGGCGGAGCCGGCCGGTGCTCAGGGCGTGGGCCCGGGGGCTCAGCGGCGGCGGTGGCGGTGCAGGGCGATGCCGGCGGCCGCGCCGCCCGCCAGGGCGCCGAGGCCGGCCGCGGCCGGGATGCCGATCTTGGCGGCCTTGCGGCCCGTGCGGTAGTCGCGCAGCCGCCAGCCGCGCTCGCGCGCGTGCTTGCGCAGCCGGGTGTCGGGGTTGACCGCGTAGGGGTGGCCGACGAGGGAGAGCATCGGGATGTCGTTGTGCGAGTCGCTGTAGGCGGCGCAGCGCGTCAGGTCCAGGCCCTCGGCCGCCGCCAGCGCCCGTACGGCCTCCGCCTTGGCCGGGCCGTGCAGCAGCTCGCCGACCAGCTTGCCGGTGTAGACGCCGCCGATGGACTCGGCGACCGTGCCGAGGGCGCCGGTCAGGCCCAGCCGGCGGGCGATGATCGTGGCGGTCTCGACCGGGGCGGCCGTCACCAGCCACACCTTCTGGCCCGCGTCGAGGTGGGCCTGGGCCAGGGCGCGGGTGCCGGGCCAGATGCGCTCGGCCATGTACTCGTCGTAGATCTCCTCGCCGATGGTCATCAGCTCGGAGACGCGGTGGCCCTTGACGATCGACAGGACGCTGTCGCGGGCCTCCTGCACGTGCTCGGGGTCCTCTATGCCGGCGAGGCGGAAGTAGGCCTGCTGCCAGGCGAAGCGGGCGAGCTCGCGCTTGCCGAAGAACTGCCGCTTGTAGAGGCCGCGGCCGAAGTGGAAGATCGCGGCGCCCTGCATGACGGTGTTGTCGAGGTCGAAGAACGCGGCGGCCTTCTCATCGCCCGCGACGGGGAACTCCGGCTCGGGCTCCTGGGACCCCGGCCGGCCCGTGGCCAGCGCTTCTTCGTTCTCCTGAGCGGACTTGCGGGCTGCCTCCGCCGCCGCCTCGCCGGCCAGCACGCTGCGTGCGGTCGCGGAGCGCCTGCGGTGGGTGAGCCATCCGAGTGCGGCCATGCCGCGAGCATAGCCAGTTTGTTCGGGGTAACCGGAAGTCGGGACGGTGCGATGGCGTGAACTCTGCGCGTCGGGCCGGTTACCCTCCGGTCGGCGCCGGGCGCGTCAGCCGCCGAGGGCCTTGCGGAGCCGGTCCGGGTTCACCCGCCAGAAATCGTGCTGGGCGCCGTCGACGAGGACGACCGGAATCTGCTCCCAGTACTTCCTGTGCAGCTCCTCGTCCTCGGTGATGTCCTTCTTCTCCCAGCGGGCGCCGAGCTCGCCGCAGACCTCGGCGATGACGGCCTCGGCGTCGTCGCACAGGTGGCAGCCGGGCTTGCCGACCAGCGTGACCACGCGGTCGGCGGGATTCTTGCGGGCATTGCGGCGCAGGAGCGGGCTCATGAGGGCAATTGTGCCGTCTCCGCGGACGCTCGTGCGGCGGGATTGGGTGCCTGAGTCGACTACCATCGTGGGCGATTTGTTGGTGTCCGGGGGTATAGCGGTGAGGAGTGAGCGCCCGTGTCCCCGTCCACGCGCCTATGGTGCTCCTGTGACTGGTGTGGCGGTCGCGGTGGTGCGGGCGATGGTTCCCGGACCGGGCCGAATCATCGCGTGACACCCATCACTTTGCCGGGGCAAAACGGACACCATCTTTGTGCACGCGTTCACAAAGGCATAGCCTGCGTTCGACGGGGCGGTCCTGGGACAAGGCGCCGCCTGCAGCCCCGCTCTACCCGCAGGAGCACCGTGGCAACTGGCCGAACTCACCGACCGGCGACCCGAAGCCGAGGGATCCCCGAGGCCACCGTCGCCCGGCTTCCGCTGTATCTGCGTGCGCTGACCGCGCTCTCCGAGCGCTCGGTGCCCACGGTCTCCTCCGAGGAGCTCGCGACCGCGGCGGGGGTCAACTCCGCCAAGCTCCGCAAGGACTTCAGCTACCTCGGCTCGTACGGCACCCGCGGTGTCGGCTACGACGTCGAGTACCTCGTGTACCAGATCTCGCGGGAACTCGGCCTGACCCAGGACTGGCCGGTCGTGATCGTCGGCATCGGAAACCTCGGCGCCGCCCTGGCCAACTACGGCGGCTTCGCCTCCCGCGGCTTCCGCGTCGCGGCGCTGATCGACGCCGACCCCGCCATGGCCGGCAAGCCGGTCGCCGGGCTGCCCGTGCGGCACACCGACGAGCTCGAGTCGATCATCAGTGACAACGGCGTCTCCATCGGCGTCATCGCCACGCCCGCCGGCGCCGCCCAGCAGGTCTGCGACCGCCTCGTCGCCGCCGGCGTCACCTCGATCCTCAACTTCGCGCCGACCGTGCTGTCCGTCCCGGACGGCGTCGACGTGCGCAAGGTCGACCTCTCCATCGAGCTGCAGATCCTCGCCTTCCACGAGCAGCGCAAGGCCGGCGAGGAGAGCGGACCCGCCGCGGCCGCGGCCGCGCCCCGCCCGGACCTCGCGTCCCGGCCGGCGGCGCCGGCCCGCACGGCCGCGGGCGCGGGCAGCGGAAAGGGACCGGACGGGGACGTTCCCGCCGTGATGCCGGCATGAGTCTTCTGGTCGTGGGCCTCAGCCACCGCAGCGCGCCGGTCAGCGTGCTGGAGCGGGCCGCCCTCACGCGCGAGACGCAGGCCAGGCTCGTGCACGACACCCTGGCCGCGGAGCCCGCCACCGAGGCGGCGGTGCTCGCCACGTGCAACCGCATCGAGCTCTACGCCGACGTGGACAAGTTCCACGCCGGTGTCGCCGAGCTGTCCACGCTGCTCGCCCGGCACTCGGGCGTCGGCCGGGACGAGCTCACTCCGTACCTCTACGTGCACTACGAGGACCGGGCCGTCCACCACCTCTTCTCGGTGGCGTGCGGGCTGGACTCGATGGTCGTCGGCGAGGGCCAGATCCTCGGCCAGATCAAGGACGCGCTCGCGCTCGGCCAGGAGCTGCACACCGCCGGGCGGCTGCTGAACGACCTCTTCCAGCAGGCCCTGCGCGTCGGCAAGCGCGCCCACAGCGAGACCGGCATCGACAAGGCCGGCCAGTCGCTGGTGACCTTCGGCCTCGAGCAGCTCGCCGAGGGCGCCGCCGTCACCGACTGGGCCGCCGGCAAGCGCGCCCTCGTCATCGGCGCCGGCTCGATGTCCTCCCTGGCCGCGGCCACCCTGGCCCGGGCGGGAGTGGCCCACGTGGCCGTCGCCAACCGCACCCTGGAGCGGGCCCGGCGCCTGGCGCGGATCCTCACCGAGCCCGGCGCCCCGGGCGCGCCCGGCTTCACGGCCTCGGCCGTGGAGATGGCGGGCGTCGACGAGGAGCTGGCCCGCGCCGACGTCGTCGTGTCCTGCACCGGCGCCACGGGCCTGGTCCTGACCGTCGACGCCATACGGGCCGCCCTCGCCGGCCGCAAGGAGGCCCCCGGCCCCTGCGGCACCGCCCCGGGCCCCTGCGCCGCCGCCCCGGGCGGCACCCAGGCCCGTACGGACGTACGCCTGGCCCTGCTCGACCTCGCCATGCCCCGCGACATCGACGCCGCCGCGCACCGCCTCGAGGGCGTACGGCTCGTCGACATCGAGACCCTGGCCGAGGCCTCCGCCGACGCGCCCATGGCCGCCGACGTCGACCAGGTGCGCTCCATCGTCTCCGACGAGGTCGCCGCCTTCGGCGCCGCCCAGCGGGCCGCGCACATCACGCCCACCGTGGTCGCGCTGCGCACCATGGCCGCGGACGTCGTCGCGGGCGAGATGGCCCGCCTCAACGGCCGCCTTCCCGACCTGGACGACAAGCAGCGCGCGGAGATCACCCAGACCGTGCGCCGCGTCGTCGACAAGCTCCTGCACGCGCCGACCGTGCGGGTCAAGGAGCTGGCCTCCACCCCCGGGGGCGCCGGCTACGCCGACGCCCTGCGGGAACTCTTCGACCTCGACCCGCAGGCGGTAGCCGCCGTCAGCCGGGCGGACACACGTGCCGACAGGCACACCACAGCACGGGAGTCGGCATGAACGACACCTCCACCGACCAGCGGCCGCTGCGGCTCGGCACCCGCCGCAGCCAGCTCGCCATGGCCCAGTCAGGGCAGGTGGCCGAGGCCGTCCGGCAGCTGACCGGGCGACCGGTCGAGCTGGTCGAGATCACCACGTACGGCGATGTCTCCCGCGAGTCTCTCGCGCAGATCGGCGGCACCGGGGTCTTCGTCTCCGCGCTGCGCGACGCGCTGCTCGCGGGCGAGATCGACTTCGCCGTGCACTCGCTGAAGGACCTGCCCACCACGCAGCCGGACGACCTCGCCCTCGCCGCGATCCCGCTCCGCGAGGACCCGCGCGACGTGCTCGTCGCCCGCGACGGGCTGACCTTCGAGCGGCTGCCGCGGGGCGCCCGCGTCGGCACGGGTTCGCCGCGCCGCATGGCGCAGCTCAACGCCTGGGCGCGCGAGCTCGGCCTGGAGATCGAGACCGTGCCGATCCGCGGCAACATCGACACCCGCGTCGGCTTCGTCACCAGTGGCGAGCTGGACGCCGTGGTGCTGGCCGCCGCCGGGCTCAGCCGCATCGGCCGGCTCGGGGACGTCACCCAGTTCCTGGACCCCGACCAGATTTTGCCCGCCCCCGGCCAGGGGGCGCTGGCGATCGAGTGCGCCGCGACCAACGCACCGCTCGCCGCCACGCTCGCCGAGCTCGACGACCCGCACACGCGGGCCGCCGTGACCGCCGAGCGGTCCCTGCTCGCCGCCCTGGAGGCCGGCTGCAGTGCGCCCGTGGGCGCCCTGGCCGACCTTTTGGTCGACGGGCAGGCTGTCACCGAAATGCGCCTGCGCGGCGTCGTCGGCTCGACCGACGGCTCGACGCTGGTGCAGCTGTCCACCACCGGTCCCGTACCCGCGTCCCAGGAGGACGCCCTTGCTCTCGGCCGCGGACTCGCCGCCGAGATGCTCGACAAGGGTGCGGCCGGTCTTATGGGGGAGCGAGCACATTGAACCCCACCGCCCCGAACCACCCCGCGCACGGGCACGTCACCTTCCTCGGTGCCGGCCCCGGAGACCCGGGACTGCTGACGCTGCGCGCCGTGGAGGCACTGGCGTCCGCGGACGTCCTGATCGCCGATCCGCAGGTGCTCGACGTGGTGCGTACGCATGCCCGCAGCACTGTGGACATGCCGGCCCAGACGGTTACTGATGAGTCGTCAAAGGACGCCGGGATTCCGGTCCTCAGGGACACGGCCAATCTTGTCATGTCGGCCGCGCGCGGCGGCAAGCGGGTCGTCCGTGCGGTTCTCGGCGACCCCGGACTCGACGGCAACGCCGCCGACGAGATGCTGGCCTGCGCCGACGGGGGCATCACCTTCGAGGTGGTGCCGGGCGTCGCCACGGCCGTCGGCGTGCCCGCCTACGCCGGCGTGCCGCTGCGCGACGGCAAGGGCGGCGACGTGCGCTTCGTCGACGCCCGCACCGCCTCGGCCACCTGCTGGGCCGAGGTCGGCGCGAGCGAGGTGACCGCGGTCGTCTCCACCACCCTGGACTCGGTCGTCGCCACCGCGGGCGAGCTGGTCTCCGCCGGCCGCAAGCCCGACACCTCGGTCAGCGTCACCGTCGCCGGCACCACCACGCGCCAGCGCACCTGGACCGCCACCCTCGGCACGCTCCAGCAGGTGCTCAAGGCCGCCAAGGTGCTGCCGTCGCCCGACGGCGGCCAGCCCGTCATAGCCGTGGTCGGCGAGCGCAGCGCCGCAGCGCGGCGCGAGAGGCTCTCCTGGTTCGAGTCCAAGCCGCTGTTCGGCTGGAACGTCCTGGTGCCGCGCACCAAGGAGCAGGCCGCCTCGCTCTCCGACCAGCTCCGCTCGTACGGCGCCGTGCCCAGCGAGGTGCCGACCATCGCCGTCGAACCGCCGCGCACCCCCCAGCAGATGGAGCGCGCGGTCAAGGGCCTGGTCACCGGCCGCTACGAGTGGATCGCCTTCACCTCCGTCAACGCCGTCAAGGCGGTGCGCGAGAAGTTCGAGGAGTACGGGCTCGACGCGCGCGCCTTCGCGGGCATCAAGGTCGCCGCCGTCGGCGAGCAGACCGCCAAGTCGCTGATCGAGTTCGGCGTCAAGCCCGACCTCGTGCCCAGCGGCGAGCAGTCCGCCGCCGGCCTGCTCGAGGACTGGCCGCCCTACGACCCGGTCTTCGACCCGATCGACCGCGTCTTCCTGCCGCGCGCCGACATCGCCACCGAGACCCTGGTGGCCGGCCTGATCGAACTGGGCTGGGAGGTCGACGACGTCACGGCCTACCGGACCGTGCGCGCCTCGCCGCCGCCGGCCGAGACCCGGGAGGCGATCAAGGGCGGCGGCTTCGACGCCGTGCTGTTCACCTCCTCCTCCACCGTGCGGAACCTCGTCGGCATCGCCGGCAAGCCGCACAATGTCACCGTCATCGCCTGCATCGGCCCCGCCACCGCGAAGACCGCGGAGGAACACGGCCTGCGGGTGGACGTGCTGTCGCCCGAGCCCTCGGTGCACAAGCTGGCCGAGGCGCTCGCGGAGTTCGGCGCGGCCCGGCGCGACGCGGCCCTGGAGGCCGGCGACCCGGTCACCCGCCCGAGCGAGCGGCGGCCCGGATCGCGCAGAAGGGCACGGAGTTGAGCACCACGTACGGAACGTTCCCGGGGTCCCGCCCCCGGCGCCTTCGCACCACCCCGGCCATGCGCCGCATGGTCGCCGAACACCGGCTGCACCCGGCCGACCTGATCCTCCCCGCCTTCGTGCGGGAGGGCGCGGCCGAGCCGGTGCCGATCTCCGCCATGCCGGGCGTCGTCCAGCACACCCGCGACACCCTGCGCAAGGCCGCCGTCGAGGCACGTGAGGCCGGCGTCGCCGGCATCATGCTCTTCGGCGTGCCCGAGGAGGCCAAGAAGGACGCGCTCGGCACCGCCGGCACCGATCCCGACGGCATCCTCCAGGTCGCCATCCGCGATGTGAAGGCCGAGGTCGGCGACGAGCTCGTCATCATGTCCGACCTGTGCCTGGACGAGTACACCGACCACGGCCACTGCGGAGTCCTCGACTCCGAAGGCCGCGTCGACAACGACGCCACCCTCGAGCGCTACGCCGAGATGGCCCAGGTCCAGGCCGACGCCGGCGTCCACGTCGTGGGCCCCAGCGGCATGATGGACGGCCAGGTCGGCGTCATCCGCGACGCCCTCGACCAGACCGGCCACGAGGACGTCACCGTCCTGGCCTACACCGCCAAGTACGCCTCCGCCTTCTACGGCCCCTTCCGCGAGGCCGTCGGCTCCTCGCTGCAGGGCGACCGCAAGACGTACCAGCAGGACCCGGCCAACCTCCGCGAGTCGATGCGCGAGCTCGCGCTCGACCTTGCCGAGGGCGCCGACATGGTCATGGTCAAGCCGGCCCTGCCCTACCTCGACGTCCTCGCCAAGATCGCCGAGTCGGTGGACGTGCCCGTCGCCGCCTACCAGATCTCCGGCGAGTACGCGATGGTCGAGGCCGCCGCCGCCAACGGCTGGATCGACCGCGACCGCGCGATCATGGAGACCCTCACCGGCATCAAGCGCGCCGGCGCCGACATGATCCTCACCTACTGGGCGACGGAGGTCGCCCAGCAGCTGTAAAGCCGGCTTGACGCCCCACGGCGTCCCGACCGCGACCGTGACACAGCGCGATGGCGGCGTTCCCAAGGCCCCTGGGCCCCGGAACGCCGCCATCGACGTATGCGGTTGTGCGATCCCGTCGCGTTTGCGCAGCTCACGCAAGACGGGGCGCATAGTTCACGATCGTCACCCACACAGGTCGACTCTCGTGGAAACGACCGAGGGGCGGGGTATGCACTCGGACCATGACTACCGTGTGTACAGGGACGCTTACGCTACGGAGGCGTGCATGAGCCATGAACCGGAACTGACGGACGACTGGGAGTACACGCTTCAGGTCCCCTCCGACCCCATGGCGCCGTGCATCGCGCGACGCACGCTACGCACCATCTTCGAGGAGCACGGCTTCCTCGAGCTCGCCGACACCGCCGAGCTGCTCACCTCGGAGCTGGTCACCAACGCCTACCGCTACTCCGACGGCCCCGCCTCCGTGCGCGTCAAACGCGAGGGCAACCGCGTGCGCGTCGCCGTCTGGGACACCAACCCCCGGCTGCCCGCCCTCGACCGCGTCACCCTGCCCGACGCCGAGACCGAAGCCGCCGAACAGGGCCGCGGCCTCGGGCTGGTCCAGTGGTGCGCCGACAGCTGGGGCGGCTTCGCGCTGCGCGACCAGCCCCAGGGACTGGTCGGCAAGCTCATCTGGTTCGAACTCGGGGCGGGCACCGGATGAGGCGCCCGCCGCCACGCCCTACAGCTGCTCGGGCGTCCGGATGCCCAGCAGCGACATGCCCAGACGCAGGGTGCGGGCCGTCAGGTCGCACAGGAAGAGGCGGTTCTCCACCTGCTGCGGCGTCTCCGCCTTGAGCACCGGGCACTCGGCGTAGAACGACGTGTAGAGCGAGGCCAGCTGGTAGAGGTACCCGGCCAGCTTGTGCGGCTCGTAGGAGGCCGTGACCTCGGCGAGGTTCTCCCCGAACTGGTCCAGGTGCATGCCCAGCGCGCGCTCGGCCGGCGCCAGCGCGAGCTCCGGGTGCGCGACCGGCCGGGCCTCGCCCGCCTTGCGCAGGATCGACTGGATCCGGGCGAAGGCGTACTGGAGATAGACGCTGGTGTCGCCGTTGAGGGACACCATCTGGTCCAGGTCGAACTTGTAGTCGCGGGAGACCGACGTCGACAGGTCCGCGTACTTCACCGCGCCGATGCCCACCTGCGCACCACGCTCGGCGATCTGCTCCTCCGTCAGGTCCTGGGCCTTCTCCCGCACGACGGCCGTCGCACGGTCGATCGCCTCGTCGAGCAGGTCGACCAGACGCACCGTCTCGCCCTCACGGGTCTTGAACGGCTTGCCGTCCTTGCCCAGCACCGTGCCGAAACCGAGCTGGACGGCCTTCACGCCCTCGGTCAGCCAACCGGCCCGGCGCGCGGTCTCGAAGACCATCTTGAAGTGCAGCGACTGACGGGCGTCCACCACGTACAGCAGGGTGTCGGCCTTCAGGTTCCCCACCCGGTCGCGGATCGCGGACAGGTCGGTCGCCGCGTAGCCGAAGCCACCGTCCGACTTCTGGACGATCAGCGGCGACGGCTTGCCGTCCGGGCCCTTGACGTCGTCGAAGAAGACGCACAGCGCACCGTTGGAACGCACCGCGACACCCGACTCCTCCAGGAGGCGGCACGTCTCGGCCAGCATGTCGTTGTAACCCGACTCGCCGACGATGTCCTCGTCGCGGATCTCCACGTCCAGCTTGTCGAAGACCGAGTAGAAGTAGATCTTCGACTCGTCGACGAACCGCTGCCACAGCGCGAGGGTCTCCTCGTCACCGGCCTGCAGGTCCACCACCCGGCGCCGGGCACGGGCCTTGAACTCCTCGTCCGAGTCGAAGAGCGTCCGCGACGCCTTGTACAGCCGGTTCAGCGACGACATGGCCTCCTCGCCGGAGACCTCGCCCTCGTGGTCCAGCTCGTGCGGGTGCTCGATCAGGAACTGGATGAGCATGCCGAACTGCGTGCCCCAGTCACCGATGTGGTGACGGCGCACGACCTTCTCGCCGGAGAACTCCAGGATCCGCACGACCGCATCACCGATCACCGAATTGCGCAGGTGACCGACGTGCATCTCCTTCGCCACGTTCGGCTGGGCGTAGTCGATGACCGTCGTGCCCGGCCGCTCCGCGAGCGGCACGCCCAGCCGCTCGTCGGCCGCACGGGCCGCCAGCGTCCCGGTGATCGCCTTGTCGGCCACGGTGATGTTGAGGAAGCCGGGGCCCGACACCTCGACGTCCTGGATCAGATCGCCGGCCGGCAGCCCCTCGACGACCTTCGCCGCCAGCTCGCGCGGGTTGCCCTTCAGCTTCTTGGCCAGCGCCAGCATGCCGTTGGCCTGGAAATCCGCCCGGTCGCTTCGTCGCAGCAGCGGATCGGCGGCGCCGGCCTCCGGCAGGGCAGCCGAGAGAGCGTCCGCGATGCGCTGGTGGAGCGTGGAAGCGAGGGAGGGAACCGAAGCCATGAGGTGGTTGCCATTCCGGTAGGCGGCATTTTCGACACCCCGAGTATCCCATGCGCCTATCACGGCCCCCGGGGAATTCCCCCGCCCCGGGCAACCCCCGAGCCACCCCTTCCGTCTGGGACAATGGTCATGCCAGGACCGTAAGGAAGGAAGTGCCGTGGCTCAGGCTCAGAGCACCGAGGCCGACTGGGTCTCCCGTTTCGCCGACGAGGTCATCGCCGAAGGGGAGCGCCGCGCCCCGGGCAAACCGATCGTCGTCGCCTCCGGCCTGTCGCCCTCCGGCCCGATCCACCTGGGCAACCTCCGCGAGGTCATGACCCCGCACCTGGTCGCCGACGAGATCCGCCGCCGCGGCCACGAGTGCGTCCACGTCCTCTCCTGGGACGACTACGACCGGTACCGCAAGGTCCCGGCCGGCATCGACCCCTCCTGGGCGGAGCACATCGGCAAGCCGCTGACCGCCGTCCCGGCTCCCCCCGGCAGCCCCTACGGCAGCTGGGCCGAGCACTTCAAGGCCGCCATGATCGAGGCCCTGGACGAGCTCGGCATCGAGTACCGCGGCATCAGCCAGACCGAGCAGTACACCGCCGGCGCCTACCGCGAGCAGATCCTGCACGCCATGAAGCACCGCGGCGACATCGACGCCATCCTCGACCAGTACCGCACCAAGCAGAAGCCGGCCAAGAAGCAGCAGCAGAAGCCCCTCGACGAGGCCGAGCTCGAGGCCGCCGAGGGCTCCGGCGCCGCGGCCGAGGACGACGGCAGCGCGGGCGGCGCGGGCTACTTCCCGTACAAGCCCTACTGCACCGTCTGCAACAAGGACCTCACCACGGTCACGGCGTACGACGACGAGAGCACCGAGCTCACCTACACCTGCGCCTGCGGCCACGGCGAGACCGTCCTCCTGAGCGAGTTCGACCACGGCAAGCTCGTCTGGAAGGTCGACTGGCCCATGCGCTGGGCCTACGAAGGCGTCGTCTTCGAGCCCAGCGGCGTCGACCACTCCTCGCCCGGCTCCTCCTTCCAGGTCGGCGGCCAGATCGTCGGCCCGATCTTCGGCGGCGAGCAGCCCATCGGCCCCATGTACGCCTTCGTCGGCATCAGCGGCATGGCCAAGATGTCCTCCTCCAAGGGCGGCGTCCCCACCCCCGGCGACGCCCTGAAGATCATGGAGGCCCCCCTGCTGCGCTGGCTCTACGCCCGCCGCAGGCCCAACCAGTCCTTCAAGATCGCCTTCGACCAGGAGATCCAGCGTCTCTACGACGAGTGGGACAAGCTGAACGCCAAGGTCGCCGACGGCACCGTCCTGCCCGCCGACGCCGCCGCCCACAGCCGCGCCGTCCGCACCGCCGCCGGCGAACTGCCGACGACCCCGCGCCCGCTGCCCTACCGCACGCTCGCCTCCGTCGTCGACATCACCGCCGGCCACGACGAGCAGACCCTGCGCATCCTCGGCGACCTCGACCCGGCCAACCCGGTCAAGTCCCTCGACGAGACCCGCCCGCGCCTGGACCGCGCCGAGCACTGGATCAACACCCAGGTCCCGGCCGAGTCCCGCACCGTCGTGCGCGCCGAGCCCGACACCGAGCTCCTGTCCTCCCTGGACGAGCAGGGCCGCGAATCCCTGCGCCTCCTCCTGGAGGGCCTGGACGAGCACTGGTCCCTCGACGGCCTCACCACCCTGGTCTACGGCGTCCCCAAGGTCCAGGCCGGCCTCGAGCCCGACGCCAAGCCCACCCCGGAGCTCAAGGTCGCGCAGCGCGAGTTCTTCGCCCTGCTCTACCAGCTGCTGGTCAGCCGCGACACCGGCCCGCGCCTGCCCACGCTGCTGCTCGCGGTCGGCGCCGACCGCGTCCGCAAGCTGCTCGGCGCGTAAGCACCCGGCACACGAAAGGGCCGCCGCCCGGTGAAACCCACCGGGCGGCGGCCCTTTTCGTCGTCCGCGCCTTACTTGTTCGCCGCGGTGACCGCGTTCACGGCCTCCTTGGCCGCCTCCTGCGCGCCCTTCTTCATGTCGTCCACGTCCGGCGACTTCGCACCCTCGTAGCCGGCCCCGCTGTACTTCACCACCACCACGACGTTCGCCGTGCGGGTCACCACGGTCTGGTTCTTGAAGTCGTTGTCGTCCTTCTTCGACTCGGTGCTCACCACGCTCGCACTGTCGCCGATCCCCTCGGCCTTCTCCGTCTTCGCGTTCTTCGCGCCGTCCTCCGTCGTCGCCTTCTTCGCCTGCTGCTCGGCGAACACCTCCGCACGCTTCTCGCCCGACCCCAGCGTCGGGTCCGAGGCGAATCGCTTCAGCGACACGGTCAGCGACCGGTACTGCAGATTCTTGACGTCCTCGGTGTTCAGGCCGCTCCAGAAGCAGCTCGCCGAGTCATTGGTGTCGGTGGTGCGGAGGGCGTTGCCCTCCTTCTTGTCCGCCTTCGGCACCAGGTTCTCGACGGTCTTCTCGGTGACCGTCTTGCAGACCTCCGGCAGCTTGGCGAACGTCGCCGCCTTGACCGAGGGCGCGGCGCTGGGCGCCGCCGACTTCGTGGGCTTGGCCGTCTCCTTCTCGGACCCGGAGTCGTCCGAGCAGCCGGTGGCGACGAGCATCACCGGTACTGCGGCGCAGGCGAGGATTCGGGCGAGTCGCGGGGCGGTTCGTCGGTGCATGGGTCCTTCGCTCATTCGGAGTATGTGTCGCGGGGCGTGGCGGCTGTCCCCACGCACCCGCGCCTTGTCGTGCCTTGGTCAGACATGGGGTCGTGCCTACGGGCACGGTACGCGGCCCGCGCCCGGCCGCGGTCGAAGCGGGCCGTTACTCGCCGGGCTAATTGCCGAAGTGCCCCGCATCGAGCTCACGGGCCAGGCCATGGGCCTTGCCCTGCAGATCCTGGCTGCTGGGCACGTGCTGCTTGTCCGTCGTCCACTGGTCGTACGCGATCGTCACCAGCACGTTCGAGGACCGGAAGACGACCGTGACGTCCCGGTGCACACCCGTGCCCGTCGTCGCCAGCTTGTCGTTCACGAACCCGTCGTCGCCCAGATCGTCCAGCACCCGGGGCGCCAGACGGGGGTCCGAGGACGCGGACGCCGGCGGCGACGACGGGGCCGAGGGCACCGCCGACTCCTCACCGAGCTGCGGCACCGGACCGTCGGCGCGCGGGCTCGCGCCCGCCCCCGCGCTCGCGCCCGGCGAGGCGGCGGCCGAGGGCTTGGCCGAGGGCTTGGCGGACGACGAGGAGGGCGCGGCGCTCGGGATGTGCGCGGCCGTCGCCTGACGCTCGTAGAGCTGCTGCGCCCGGGCCTCGTCGCTGACGCCCGGCTGGTAGGAGACGACGCGCTCGAAGTCCACCGACAGGTGCCGGGTGCCGTTGGGCGTCTCCAGCTTCCAGCGGCAGCCGACGCGGCGGTCGGTGTCGTAGGTGATGGCCGCCTGCCCGCGCAGGAGCCGCTTGGCCTCCTCCTCGTCGCCGTCGCCGGCGCCGGGCAGCATGCGGCGCAGGGTGGCGGGGCTGACGTAGCCGCACGGCTCGGGGAGGCTGTGGTACTTGCCGGGCGGCCCCGCGGGGGCCGAGGAGCCGGACTGCCCGGCCTTGGCGTCGACCCCGCCGCCGCCGTCGCCGCCCCCTCCGCCGCACCCGGCGAGGCCCGTCGCGAGCACCGCCGCGGCCAGTGCGGCTGTCGGTGCGTACGCCCTTCGCTGCACTGTCCGTGGCTCCCTTCGCGCGAAAACCTTTTGCGGTCGCCCGGTGGCGACTGGACACAATGTGTACCGCACGCGCTGCCGCGTCTGCCGTCCCGCTGTCGTGGATGAGCTGATAGTTCCGGCTTTTGCGTTATCCATGTTTTTCGGGGGAATGAGGAAGATATGTCCTACACCGAGGTGCCCGGCGCCCGGGTACCGATCCGTATGTGGGCGGACCCCGCCACGGTCGAGCCCGTAGCGATGCAGCAGCTGCGGAACGTCTCCACGCTGCCGTGGATCCAGGGCCTCGCGGTGATGCCGGACGTCCATTTCGGCAAGGGCGCCACGGTCGGCTCCGTGATCGCCATGCGGGGCGCGGTGTGCCCGGCGGCGGTGGGGGTCGACATCGGCTGCGGCATGTCGGCGGTGAAGACCTCGCTGACGGCCAACGACCTGCCGGGTGATCTGTCGCGGCTGCGGTCGAAGATCGAGGAGGCGATCCCGGTCGGCTTCTCGATGCACGACGACCCGGTGGACCCGCGCCGCCTGCACGGGCTGCCGACGGCCGGGTGGGACGACTTCTGGGGGCGGTTCGACGGGGTGGCGGATGCGGTCAAGTTCCGTCAGAGTCGGGCGCTGAAGCAGATGGGAACGCTCGGAGGCGGCAACCACTTTGTGGAACTTTGTGTAGATATGTCCGATTCGGTGTGGCTCATGCTCCACTCCGGATCCCGCAATATCGGCAAGGAGCTCGCTGAGTACCACATCGGTGAGGCGCGGAAGCTCTCGCACAATCAGAACCTGGTCGACCGCGATCTTGCTGTCTTCATCGCCGACACGCCGCAGATGGCCGCCTACCGCCACGACCTGTTCTGGGCGCAGGAGTACGCGCGGCACAACCGCGAGATCATGATGGCGCTCTTCCAGGACGTCGTCCGCAAGGAGTTCAAGAAGGCCAAGCCGACCTTCGAGCAGGTCATCTCCTGCCACCACAACTACGTGGCCGAGGAGCGCTACGAGGGCGTGGACCTGCTGGTCACCCGCAAGGGCGCGATCCGTGCGGGCGGCGGCGAGTACGGCATCATCCCGGGCTCGATGGGCACCGGCTCGTACATCGTGCGGGGCCTGGGCAACCCGGACTCGTTCAACTCCGCCTCGCACGGTGCGGGCCGCCGGATGAGCCGCAACCAGGCGAAGAAGCGCTTCTCCGAGCGGGACCTGGCGGAGCAGACGCAGGGCGTCGAGTGCCGTAAGGACCGTGGTGTGGTCGACGAGATCCCGGCCGCCTACAAGCCGATCGAGCAGGTCATGGAGCAGCAGCGGGATCTCGTCGAGGTCGTGGCGAAGCTCAAGCAGGTCATCTGCGTGAAGGGCTGACCCGCGGGGAAAAAGAAAGGGCCGCCGATATCGGCGGCCCTTTCGCGTGTCACGCGTCCTGCGGGTACCAGCGCAGCTCGACGGTGTTGCCGTCCGGGTCGAGGACGTAGAGCGACTCGGCGGTGCCGCGGGCGCCGAAGCGGGGGCCGGGGCCGTCGACGACATTGAAGATGCCGGAGGCGACGACCTCCTGCCAGTCGAGGGGCTCGACGGTGAGGCAGATGTGGTCGACGTTGGACTCGCCGCGCTCGCGGGCGAACAGGTCGATGATCGTGCCGGGGGAGACCCGGACCGAGGGGAAGGAGACCTTGCCCGCGCGCCATTCGTCCACGCGGACCGGCTCCAGGCCGAGGGGACCGGTGTAGAAGGCGAGCGAGCGCTCGATGTCCGAGACGTTGAGGACGAGATGGTCGAAGTCGATGACGCGCATGGGATCCCCCCTGGTTACGGTCCGCCGGTGGGCGGTTGCGGTAACGAAACTAGCGTTTCTTGATCGTTTGCGCATCGGTCTCCGGTCCTGCGACCGCGGTCCGGGTGGTGGCTCAGACCTCCCGGTGCACCTTGTAGTTCGAGGCCTGGGCGCGCGGACGGACGACGAGCAGGTCGATGTTGACGTGCGGGGGGCGGGTGACGGCCCAGGCGATGGTGTCGGCGACGTCGTCGGCGGTCAGGGGCTCGGCGACGCCGTTGTAGACGGCCGCGGCCTTGTCCTTGTCGCCGCGGAAGCGGGTGAGGGCGAACTCCTCGGTGCGCACCATGCCGGGGGCGATCTCGACGATGCGTACGGGCTCGCCGCACAGTTCCAGGCGCAGGGTCTCGGCGATGACGTGGGCGCCGTGCTTGGCGGCGACGTAGCCGCCGCCTCCCTCGTAGGTGGCCAGGCCCGCCGTGGAGGACAGGATGATCACGGTGCCCTCGGCGTCGACGAGGCGGGGGAGCAGGGCCTGGGTCATGTGCAGGGTGCCCAGGACGTTGACGTCGTACATGGTGCGCCAGTCGGCGGGGTCGGCGGTGGCGACGGTCTCGGTGCCGATGGCGCCGCCGGCGTTGTTGACCAGGACCTCGACGGGGCCGTGGTCCTCGAGGAAGGCGGCGAAGGCGTCGACGGCGGGGCGGTCGGTGACGTCGAGGACGTAGGGGATGGCCGTGTGGCCCGCGGCCGTCAGCTCTCCGGCCAGGGCGTTGATGCGGTCCTCGCGGCGGGCGGTGAGCACCACGCGGTATCCGGCGGAGGCCAGCCGGCGTGCGGTGGCGGCGCCGATGCCGCTGCTCGCGCCGGTGATGACTGCGGTGCGGGTGCTCATGCTGGGCCTCCTGTGGCTGGAGTGGTCTAGCCGCAGCATAGGCCGCGCGCGGCGCCGGGTCAGCGGCTGCGGGGCGCGTACATGATCACCGCTACGCCGGCGAGGCAGACCAGGGCGCCGGCCACGTCGTATCGGTCCGGGCGGTAGCCGTCGGCGACCATGCCCCAGGCCAGGGAGCCGGCGACGAAGACGCCGCCGTAGGCGGCGAGGATCCGGCCGAAATGGGCGTCCGGCTGGAGGGTGGCGACGAAGCCGTAGGCGCCCAGGGCGAGGATGCCGGCGCCGATCCAGGCCCAGCCCCGATGCTCGCGCACGCCCTGCCAGACGAGCCAGGCGCCGCCGATCTCCAGGAGGGCGGCGAGGAGGAAGAGGGCGGTGGAGCGGGCGATGAGCATGGCCGCAGGCTACGGCCCGGGGCGTTCCGGGGGGATTTCTACGGCCACACGAGGCAGTACGGCTGGTGGCCGGCCTCGTGCAGGCGATGGGAGAAGTCCTGCCATTCGTGGAGCAGCTGGTAGACGGAGAACGCGTCGCTCGGGCCGCCCCGGTCGGGAACCGTGGACCAGATGAAAGCGGCTGCGCCCACCGATTCCTCGCCAATGCCGCGCAGCGGGTCGACCACGGTCATGGGGAGCTTGACGACGGCGTAGTCGGGGTGGAGAACGACCAGCTCGAGAGGGGGAACCTTGTGCAGGGGTATGCCTTCGATGCCGGTGAGGACCATCGCGGCCACCGTCTCCGGTTTGATCTTCGTAAACATGCCGCCCATGCCCAGCTCGTCACCGCCGAGCTCTTCGGGGCGCATGGAAATGGGCACGCGGGCGGCGGTGGCGCCATTCGGTGCCCCGAAGTATTTGTAGGTCACCCCCACCCGGCCACTCCTGCTCGCGCTGTATTCCTCGGGTTGTTCCTCGCGCCGGTGTCGTCCCCTGTGGGTCCGCTCGGCGCGCTCGGGCCCCAGGTCATCGGTGCCCTCGCCCAATCCGCCACCGCGATGCATATCTCCACCCGACCGCATTTCTAGGCGGCACAGCCCCCGCCGCGCAACCCGATCATCGTCTCAGAGACCTCCCCCGTGGGCAGCGTGCGAAACGCCCGGCCGCGACTCGCCGGAGGGCTCTGAGACCATGGCTAGCGTGAGCTACCCATATGAAGCCCCAGTCTCGCAGACGCTATTCGACCGCGCGTCGGTCGTGACCCCCGGTGGCGTGAACTCTCCGGTGCGCGCCTTCCGAGCCGTGGGCGGTACGCCCCGGTTCATGGTCTCCGGCTCCGGTCCGTACCTGACCGACGCCGATGGCCGGGAATATGTGGACCTCGTGTGTTCATGGGGGCCGATGATTCTCGGCCATTCCCACCCGGAAGTGATCGCGGCCGTGCAGGAAGCCGTCGCGCGCGGCACGTCCTTCGGTACGCCCGGTGAGGGCGAGGTCGCGCTGGCGGAGGAGATCGTCGCGCGGATCGAGCCGGTGGAGCAGGTGCGCCTGGTCTCCTCCGGTACCGAGGCGACGATGTCGGCGATCCGGCTGGCCCGTGGTTTCACCGGCCGCGCCAAGGTGATCAAGTTCGCGGGTTGCTACCACGGCCACGTGGACGCCCTGCTGGCCGCCGCCGGCTCCGGCCTGGCGACGTTCGGCCTCCCCGACACCCCCGGGGTCACGGGCGCCCAGGCCGGGGACACGATCGTCCTGCCGTACAACGACCTGGAGGCCGTGCATGCCGCCTTCCACGCCCACCCGGGTGAGATCGCGTGTGTGATCACGGAGGCGTCGCCGGGCAACATGGGCGTGGTGCCGCCGCTGCCGGGTTTCAACGCGGGGCTCAAGGCGGCCTGTGCGCAGAACGGCGCGCTGTTCATCTCCGACGAGGTGATGACGGGCTTCCGTACGAGCAAGGCCGGCTGGTACGGCGTCGACGGTGTGAAGCCGGACCTGATGACCTTCGGCAAGGTCATGGGCGGCGGCTTCCCGGCGGCGGCGTTCGGTGGCCGGGCCGATGTGATGGCGCACCTGGCCCCGGCGGGCCCGGTCTACCAGGCGGGCACGCTCTCGGGTAACCCGGTCGCCACGGCGGCGGGCCTGGCGCAGCTGCGGCTGCTGGACGACGCGGCGTACGAGAAGGTGGACGCGGTCGCGGCGGAGATCGGCTCCCTGGTGACCGGGGCGCTGGCCAAGGAGGGTGTGGCGCACCGGCTGCAGACGGCGAGCAACATGTTCTCGGTGTTCTTCACCGAGGCGCAGGTGACGGACTACGACAGGGCCAAGGCGCAGGAGTCGTTCCGCTTCAACGCCTTCTTCCACTCGATGCTGGCGCAGGGCGTGTATCTGCCGCCGTCGGCGTTCGAGTCGTGGTTCGTCTCGACGGCGCATGACGCGGCGGCGATCGAGCGGGTCGCGGCGGCGCTGCCGGCCGCGGCGCGGGCGGCAGCCGCGGCGACGGAGGAGGGGGCCAAGTGAGCGCGGAGAAGAAGCAGGACGACATCACGGTCGTCCATCTGATGCGCCACGGCGAGGTGCACAACCCGGATGGCGTCCTGTACGGGCGCCGGTCGGGCTATCACCTGTCGGACCTGGGCCGGCGGATGGCGGACCGGGTGGCGGAGCATCTGGCGGAGCGGGACGTGACGCATGTCGTGGCCTCGCCGCTGGAGCGGGCGCAGGAGACGGCCGCGCCGATCGCGAAGACGCACGGGCTGGACCTGGCGACGGACGAGCGGCTGATCGAGGCGGCGAACGTCTTCGAGGGCAAGACCTTCGGGGTCGGTGACGGTGCGCTGCGCAAGCCGGCCAACTGGAAGCACCTGACGAATCCGTTCCGGCCCTCCTGGGGTGAGCCGTACGTCGAGCAGGTGGTGCGGATGATGGGTGCGCTGGACGCGGCGAAGGACGCGGCGCGCGGTCATGAGGCCGTGCTGGTGAGCCATCAGCTGCCGATCTGGATCGTGCGCAGCTTCGTGGAGAAGCGGCGGCTGTGGCACGACCCGCGCAAGCGGCAGTGCACGCTGGCGAGCCTGACGACGTTCACCTACCGGGGGGACAGGATCGTTTCGGTGGGTTACAGCGAGCCCGCGCGGGATCTGGTGCCGGCTCATCTGCTGGCGGGCGCGAAGCCGGTGAAGGGCGGCGCCAAGGCGTTCGGGGCCTAAGGGGTCGTACGCCCGCGCGAACGGGCCGCGGGGTCACAACCGAAAGTGTCGTGAAGGCACTGAAAAGAGCGCAACCGTCGTAGTTCGACGCGCCCTCGTACCTAATGTCCATTTATATGGACGGCATATGGTACGGGGGCGCATCGATACGGACGGAGTCGACATGCGCGACAGTCGTGACATCACCCGAAGGGGCCTGCTCGGAATGGGGGTGGGGGTGGCGGCCGCGCTGGGCGGAGCCGTCGGGTGCTCCTCGGCCACTGCGGGTCCGGAGCGGGGCGGCGATCCGGGCGCGAAGGCCAACGCCCCCTTCAAGCCCCGGCTGATCGGCGACGGGTCGACGGCCGACTACGGGCGCCAGCCCAACCAGCCGCCGAAGCCGGTCCCGCTGGAGCTGGGCGAGAAGCCCCCGCAGTTCGTGATCTTCTCCTGGGACGGGGCGGGCGAGGTCGGCAACGGCCTCTTCCCCCGCTTCCGCAAGCTCGCCCGGGACCACGGCGCCCGGATGACGTTCTTCCTGTCCGGGATCTACCTCGTGCCCGAGTCGAAGAAGCGGCTCTACGAACCCCCGAACAATCCCGTCGGCGCCTCCGACATCGGCTACCTCACGGACGCCCACATCAAGGAGACGCTGCGCAATATGCGGGCGGCCTGGCTGGAGGGCCATGAGGTCGGCACGCACTTCAACGGGCACTTCTGCCAGGGGAGCGGCTCGGTCGCGCACTGGACGCAGCAGGACTGGGAATCGGAGATCGAGCAGGCGGTCTCGTTCGTCACCCGCTGGCGCACCCACACCGGATTCACCGATCTGGACCCGCTGCCCTTCGACTACCGCAAGGAACTCGTCGGCGGCCGCACCCCCTGTCTGCTCAACCAGGACAATCTGCTGCCGGTCGCCGCGAAACTCGGCTGGCGGTACGACGCGAGTTCCGCCGGCGGGCTGCAGGTGTGGCCGAAGAAGAAACACGGGGTGTGGGATCTGCCGCTGCAGCAGATGCCCTTCCCGGGTCACTCGTTCGAGGTCCTTTCCATGGACTACAACATCCTCGCCAATCAGTCGAAGAACACCACCCGCGGCCCCTCCCACAACTACTCGGCGTGGCGTCGGCAGGCCACCGAGTCGTACATCGCCGGCTTCGACCGCGCCTATGAGACGAACAGGGCGCCGTTCTTCGTGGGCAACCACTTCGAGGAATGGAACGGGGGGATCTATATGGACGCCGTCGAGGAGGCGCTGAAATACATGGGCGACGACAAGCGCAAGGACGTGCGCCTGGTGTCCTTCCGGCAGTTCGTCGACTGGCTGGACGTGCAGTCCCCGGAGGTTCTCGCGCAGCTGCGCTCTCTCGACGTGGGGGAGAAGTGGCAGCGGAAGGCGGGATCGAAAACGCCGCCGAAAGCACCGCCCCGGCCCGCGAAGCCCGCCCGGCAGACCGAGGACGACAGCGAGGGGGGTGAAGAAGATCCCTAAACTGCGCATGCGAAACTTTTCACATGAGTGCCTGCCGCGCCCTTCGACGCCCCCATTCCCGCCGTCGTACCACCGTGCTGGCCGCCGGAGCCGCCCTCGCGGCACTGACGCTGACCGCGTGCGGTTCCGGTAACACCTCCGGCGGAGGCGGGCAGACCGGCTTCGTCCAGGGCGCGGGCGGCGTCGACGTGGTCAAGGACAAGGGCGGCCGCAAGAGCGCGCCGGACCTCTCCGGCAAGACGCTCGACGGCAAGGACCTCGACGTCGCCGAGGCACACAAGGGCAAGATCGTCGTCCTTAACGTCTGGGGCTCGTGGTGCGCGCCCTGCCGGGCCGAGGCCAAGAACCTCGTCGCCGTGGCGAACGCCTACAAGGACAAGGGCGTGGAGTTCGTCGGCCTCAACACCCGCGACCCCGACCCCGCCCCGGCCCTGGCCTTCGAGAAGGAGTTCAAGGTTCCCTACCCGAGCCTGTACGACTCCTCCGGCAAGCTCCTGCTGCGCTTCCCCAAGGGCAGCCTGAACCCGCAGGCGATCCCCTCGACCGTCTTCATCGACCGGGACGGGAAGATCGCCGCCCGGGCGATCAAGCCGCTGGGCGAGGACGAGCTGCGCGAGGCCCTCGACCCGCTGGTCGCGGAGAAGTGAATCCCGTGATCCCCGCGGCCGACCTCACGCACGCGACCGCGGCCACCACGCTGGCCGCCGCGGGCGACATGAACCAGACGGTCCTGACCGGCGCACTGCTGCTGGCCCTGCCGGTGGCGGTGCTCGGCGGCCTCGTCTCCTTCTTCTCGCCGTGCGTGCTGCCGCTCGTACCCGGCTACCTCTCCTACGTCACGGGCGTCAGCGGCGCGGACCTGGCCGAGGCCCGGCGGGGCCGGATGCTCGCCGGGGCCTCGCTGTTCGTGCTGGGCTTCTCGGCCGTCTTCGTCTCCACCGGCGCGCTGTTCGGCTACTTCGGCACGACGCTGCAGAACTACAAAGAAACGATCAACCTCGTCTTCGGGGTGCTGACGATCGTGCTCGGCCTGGGCTTCATGGGCGCCTTCAACCTCTTCGGCCAGCGCGAGTTCCGCTTCCACACCCGGCCCGCGATGGGCCTGGCCGGAGCACCCCTGCTCGGGGTGCTCTTCGGTCTGGGCTGGACCCCGTGCATCGGGCCGACGCTGGCGGCCGTGCAGTCGCTGGCGCTCAACCAGGCCAGCGCCGGCCGTGGCGCGCTGCTCACCGTCGCCTACTGCGCGGGCCTGGGCCTGCCCTTCGTCCTCGCCGCGCTCGCCTTCCGGCGCGCGCTCGGCGCCTTCGGCTGGGTCAAGAGGCACTACGCGTGGGTCATGCGCGTCGGCGGCGGCATGCTCGTCGTGGTCGGCCTGCTCCTGGTCACAGGAATGTGGGACAGCATGGTCCAGGACCTTCAGACGTGGTCGTCGCGATACACCCCCGGGATCTGATCAATGGCCAATACGAACGACTCCACCGATACCGCCGTGCTGGACGAAGCGGCGGGATCGGCCCTGTCCACGGCCCCCGCCCAGGGCGACGACGGCCGGGCCGTGCCCGGCTCTTTCGGCGGCGCGCGCAAGCCCGGCGCCCTCGGGGCGCTGGCCTGGACCGCCCGTGAGATCACCGGCTGGGTGCGCTGGACCTGGCGCCAGCTGACCTCGATGCGGGTCGCGCTGATCCTGCTGTTCCTGCTCTCCCTCGCCACGGTCCCCGGCTCCCTCGTGCCGCAGACCTCGGTCGACCCGCTCAAGGCCGACACCTGGAAGAGCCAGCACGAGACCCTCGCGCCCGTCTACGAGAAGCTCGGCCTCTTCCACGTCTACAGCTCGGTGTGGTTCTCCGCGATCTACATCCTTCTGTTCGTCTCCCTCATCGGCTGCATCATCCCGCGCACCTGGCAGTTCGTCGGCCAGTTGCGCGGCCGCCCGCCGGGCGCCCCCCGCCTGCTGACCCGGATGCCCGCGCACGCCACCTGGCACACGGACGCCGAGCCGGAGCGGGTGCTGGACGCCGCGGAGAAGCTGCTGAAGGGCAGGCGCTTCCGCACCGAGCGGGCCGGGAACGCGATCGGCTCCGAGAAGGGCTACCTCCGCGAGGCCGGCAACCTCCTCTTCCACGTCTCCCTGATCGTCATGCTGGTGGCGTTCGCCTCCGGACAGCTGTGGAAGTCCGAGGGCGGCAAGCTGGTCGTCGAGGGGGAGAGCTTCGCGAACACGCTCACCCAGTACGACGACTTCAAGGCCGGCTCCCTCTTCAGCGCCGACGACCTCGACGCCTTCCGCTTCACCCTCGACAGCTTCTCCGGGACGTACGAGCGCACCGGGCCCGAACGGGGCACCCCGCGCGACTACGCCGCCCACATCACGTACTGGGACGGCGCGGACGGCACGCCCCGCAAGGCCACCGTCAAGGTGAACGAGCCGCTGGAGACGGCCGGCTCGAAGGTCTACCTCATCGGCCACGGCTACGCCCCGATCGTCACCGTCCGCGACGGCAAGGGCAACATCGCCTTCAAGGGCCCGATCCCCTCGCTGCCGCTGGACAACAACGTCACCGAGACCAGCGTGCTCAAGGTGCCGGACTACCGCGACAAGGACGGCAAGGAAGGCGACCTCGGCTTCCAGGGCAACTTCGTGCCGACCCTGGACCTGAAGTCGGGCACCATGCTGTCCCGCTTCCCCGCCCTGGACAATCCGGCGCTGGTGCTGACCGCCTACCGCGGCAGCCTCGGCCTGGACTCGGGCATGCCGCAGAGCATCTACCAGCTCAACACGTCCAAGATGACGCAGTTCAAGGACGACAAGGGCCAGAAGTTCGCCAAGCTCCTCACGGTCGGCCAGACCATGACGCTGCCGGACGGCGCGGGCGAGCTGAAGTTCGAGGGCATCAAGCAGTGGGCGACCTTCCAGGTCTCCCAGAAGCCCGGCAACGAGCTGGCGCTCGCCGGCGCCGTCGGCGCGCTGGTCGGCCTGGCCGGCTCGCTGTTCATCCAGCGCCGCCGGGTCTGGGTGCGCGCCGTGGCGGACGGCGAGGGGCGTACGGTCGTGGAGCTGGCCGGCCTCGGCCGCAGCGAGTCCGCCCGGCTGCCCGAGGAGCTCGCCTCCCTCGCCATGGCCCTGCAGCCCGACGCCCCGCCCGTCGCCGCACCCGCGGCGGAGACCGACTCCGAAGCCCCAGCCGAACCGTCCGAAGGAGCGCGCGCGTGATCCTCGCCGCCGCAGCCAACGAGAACCTGGCCCATGTCAGCAATGTGCTGATCTATTCGGCCATGGCTGTCTATACCCTCGCCTTCCTCGCGCACATCGCCGAGTGGGTCTTCGGCAGCCGTAGCACCGTCGGCCGCACGGCCGCCGCGATCACCGCCACGGCCCCCGCCGTGACCGTCACGGTCAAGGGCGCCGAGAAGGCCGCGCAGGGCGGCGGCACCGCCGTCCTGGAACGCCCGAAGGTGGTCACGCGCTCCGCCCCCGGCAGCCGCGACGTCCCCGACGGCCCCGGCGCCGCCGGCACCAGCGAGAAGGGCGACCTGTACGGCCGCGTCGCCGTCTCGCTGACGGTCCTGGCCTTCGCCCTCCACGCGGGCGGCGTGCTCACCCGCGCGCTGTCCGTCGAGCGGGCGCCGTGGGGCAACATGTACGAGTTCTCCACGACCTTCGGCATGACCGCCGTCGCCGTCTACCTGGGCCTGCTCGCCGCCAAGAAGAACGTCCGCTGGCTGGGCCTGCCGCTGGTCACCTCGATCCTGCTCGACCTGGGCCTGGCCGTCTCGGTGCTCTACACCGACAGCGACCAGCTGGTGCCGGCCCTGCACTCCTACTGGCTGTGGATCCACGTCTCCTGCGCCATCATCTCGGGCGCGGCGCTGTGGGTGGGCGCGTGCTCGAGCCTGTTCTACCTCTTCCGCGACGGCTACGAGGCCCGGCTGGCGGAGGGCCGCGACAACGGCGGCGCCTGGAGCAACGTGATGTCCCGGCTGCCCGCGGCGGCCACGCTGGACAAGTTCGCCTACCGCATCAACGCGACCGTCTTCCCGCTGTGGACGTTCACGATCATCGCGGGCGCGATCTGGGCCGAGGCCGCCTGGGGCCGCTACTGGGGCTGGGACCCCAAGGAGGTCTGGTCCTTCATCACCTGGGTCGCCTACGCCTGCTACCTCCACGCCCGCGCCACGGCCGGCTGGAAGGGCCGCAAGGCCGCCTACCTGGCCCTGCTGGCCTTCGCCTGCTACCTGTTCAACTACTACGGCGTGAACATCCTGCTGAGCGGCAAGCACTCCTACGCGGGGGTGTGAGCCCACCAGGACCCGCGGCCCACGGCCCGCGTCCCGTCGCCTCCGGCGCGCGGGACGCGGGCCGTCGTGCTAGACGTGGAGTCATGGAGATCCCCTCCCCCTACGGCGCGTCCGAGAGCAAGGGCGACACCCACACCCTGCGGTACGAGCTGTCGATCCCGTACCCCGTCGACGAGGTGTGGGCCGCCGTGGCCACGCCCGAGGGCCTGCCGGCGTGGCTGGCCGTCGCCGATCCCTTCGAGCAGCGCGAGGGCGGGGCGATCACGCTGCGGTGGCAGAACACCGACGCCCAGGGGCACGCCACGGTCGCGCCCGGGCAGGTGACCGCGTGGGATCCGCCGCGGCTGGCGGAGTACACCGTCGACATCCACGGGCGCGTCCGCTTCGAGCTGGAGGCCGGGCCGCTGGGCGTCGGCGGGACGCTGCTGCACTTCACCAACGAGATGGCCGGACCCGACGACGTACGCCTGGACTGCCTGGCGGGCTGGCACCACCACTTCGAGTACCTGCTGCAGGCCCTCGCCGGGAATCCGGCCGACTGGTCGCGCTGGACGAGGGACCGCTGGCGCGAACTGCGGGAGCGGTACGAGCGCGGGGACCTCCGCTAGCCCTTCGGGCCGTCGGCGCCCGGGTCCTTCTCGTCGTCCTTCTTCAGCGACCGTAGGAACTCGGGGTTGTCGTCGGGCGCCACCCAGCGCTGCCGTCCGCCCGGGCGCCGGGCCGCGGCGCGCGGCCGGCCCGCCACCAGCCAGGCCACCGGGCCCACCAGCACCTCGCCGAACAGCAGGATGATGAACACCCATGCCAGCTTCGGCAGGCCCCGCACCTCGTTCTCCGGCGTGTTGAGGCAGTCGATGAAGGCGTAGATCCACAATGCCAGGATCAGCAGGAACGGCAGATACCTGAGCATGGTGGCGGCCCCCGGAGTGCGGTGCTACGGGCCGCTCGGCGGCCCCCGTGACGTGTCCAGGGTAGTGCGTGCTCGATACTGGAACGCATGGCTTACGACGATCTTCGCTCGTTCCTCCGGTCGCTGGAGCGCGATGGCGATCTCAAGCGCATCAAGGCGGAAGTCGACCCATACCTGGAAATCGGGGAGATCGTCGACAGAGTGAACAAGGCGGGCGGGCCCGCGCTGCTCTTCGAGAACGTCAAGGGCGCGGCGATGCCGCTCGCCATGAACGTCTTCGGCACCGACCGCCGCCTGCTCAAGGCGCTCGGCCTGAAGTCCTACGAGGACATCAGCGAGAAGATCGGCGGGCTGCTCAAGCCCGAGCTGCCGCAGGGCTTCATCGGCATGCGCGAGGCCTTCGGCAAGCTGGGCGCGATGGCCCACGTGCCGCCGAAGAAGGTCAAGGACGCGCCCGTCCAGGAAGTCGTGCTCACCGGCGACGACGTCGACCTCGAGCAGCTGCCGGCGCTGTTCACCTGGCCCGAGGACGGCGGCTCCTTCTTCAACCTCGGCCTCACCCACACCAAGCACCCCGAGACCGGCGTCCGCAACCTCGGCCTCTACCGCCTGCAGCGCCACGACAAGCGCACCATCGGCATGCACTGGCAGATCCACAAGGACAGCCGCAACCACTACCAGGTGGCCGCCAAGCGCGGCGAGAAGCTGCCGGTCGCCATCGCCTTCGGCTGCCCGCCCGCGGTCACGTACGCCTCCACCGCGCCGCTGCCCGGCGACATCGACGAGTACCTCTTCGCCGGCTTCATCCAGGGCAAGCGCATCGAGATGGTCGACTGCAAGACCGTCCCGCTGCAGGTCCCGGCCAACGCCGAGGTCGTCATCGAGGGCTGGCTCGAGCCCGGCGAGATGCTGCCCGAGGGGCCCTTCGGCGACCACACCGGCTTCTACACGCCGCAGGAGCCGTTCCCCGCGCTGACGATCGACTGCGTGACGATGCGGCGGCGCCCGCTGCTCCAGTCGATCGTCGTGGGCCGGCCGCCGACGGAGGACGGGCCGCTGGGCCGCGCCACCGAGCGCTTCTTCCTGCCGCTGCTGAAGGTGATCGTCCCCGACATCGTGGACTACCACCTGCCGGAGTCCGGCGGCTTCCACAACTGCGCGATCGTCTCGATCGACAAGAAGTACCCCAAGCACGCGCAGAAGGTCATGCACGCCATCTGGGGCGCGCACATGATGTCGCTGACCAAGCTGATCATCGTGGTCGACTCCGACTGCGACGTCCACGACCTGCACGAGGTGTCCTGGCGGGCCCTCGGCAACACCGACTACGCCCGCGACCTCACCGTCGTCGAGGGTCCGGTCGACCACCTCGACCACGCCTCGTACCAGCAGTTCTGGGGCGGCAAGGCGGGCATCGACGCGACCGCGAAGTGGCCCGAGGAGGGCTACACGCGCGACGGCGGCTGGCCGCGGATGGTCGAGTCGGATCCGCAGACGGCGGCGACGGTCGACCGCCGCTGGAAGGAGTACGGGCTGTGACCTCCGCCGAGGGCGTACTGAGCCCCGGACCCGCGCCCTCCAGCGGCAAGGTCAAGGCGTTCCTGCGCATGGTGCTCATCGAGCACTCCGTCTTCGCGCTGCCCTTCGCCTACATCGCCGCGCTCACCGCCATGTTCCAGCTGGACCGGAACATCCACTGGGTCAGGCTGCTGCTCGTCACCGTCGCCATGGTGGGCCTGCGGACGTTCGCGATGGCCTGCAACCGCATCATCGACCGCGAGATCGACGCCCGGAACCCGCGCACGGCCGGCCGCGAGCTGGTGACGGGCGCGGTGTCAGTGCGCTCGGCGTGGACCGGGGCGGGGGTGGCCGTGGTGTTCTTCCTCGGGGCCGCCGCGCTGCTGAACCCCCTGTGCCTGGCGCTCGCCCCCATCGCCGTCGTCCCGATGGTCGTCTACCCCTACGGCAAGCGGTTCACGAACTTCCCGCACGCGATCCTGGGCCTGGCCCAGGCCATGGGCCCGGTCGGCGCATGGCTGGCTATCACGGGGGAGTGGTCCTGGGACGCGGTGATCCTGGGGCTGGCGGTCGGTGTGTGGATCGGCGGCTTCGACCTGATCTTCGCCTGCCAGGACGTGGCGGCGGACCGTGCCCACGGGGTGAAGTCCACCCCGGCCCGCTTCGGCATCGCGGCGGCGCTGTACGGCGCGCGCGGCTGCCATGTCGTCACGACGGGGCTGCTGGTCTGGTACGCGCTGGCCACCGACGCCGGGGTGTTCTTCTGGGGCGGCCTGGTGGTGGTCGCGGCGGCGTTCCTGTACGAGCACTCGATCGTCAAGCCGGGTGACCTCTCGCGCCTGAACCGGGCGTTCTTCTCGGTCAACGGCTTCATCGGCATCGCGCTGTTCGTGTGCGCGCTGCTCGATCTGCTGGTCCGCGGTCTGACGGTCTGACGGGCCGTCCGCCGTAGGTACGCCGAAGGGCGGCCCCCCTCCCGGGGTGGCCGCCCTTCGGCGTACGGGGGTGTGCTCAGATGCCCTTGAACGGGTCGTCCGTGGACGCGGAGTCGTCCTTGAACGGGTCGGCGCTCTTGAACGGGCCGTCGGCGCCGGCACCGCCGGCCCGGCCGCCGCCCATGGCGAACATGGCCGCGCCCATCAGGTCCTGCGGCTTGAGCTCCTGCGCGCCGGAGGGAACCTTGAGGTTGTCGCCGCCGCCCTTCTTGAAGCCGATGCTGACGGGCAGCGGACCCTTGGGCCCGTCCTTGTCCTTGCCGTCGTCGAACTGCGCGATGTCGAAGGTCATCCCGGCGAGCATGCCGTCCTTGATGGCCAGGTCGACGGTGACGTCCTTGTCCGGGGCCTTGTCGAGGTCGCGGCTGAGCTTGTCGAGCTTGCCGGCCTTGTCGCCGAGCTTGTCCTTCAGCGGCTTGAGGCCCTCGGCGAAGTCCTTGGCGATCTTCTTCGCGGGGAGGGTGGCCGTGACGTGGTCGGCGCCGTCCTTCTTGCCGGCGTCCTTGACCTTGGCGTTGTCGGTGAGCGCGTGCTGGAGGGCCTCGTAGGCCTTCTTCTGCGTCTCCGGGTCCGGTGCGGGGCTCTTGCCGGAGCCGCTCTTGTCCATGGACTTGGCGAACTCTTCGAAGGACTTGGGATCGATGCTGATCCAGTCGCCCTTGAGCGCGTTCTTGACGCTCGCCAGGGACGGGGGGAGCTCGTCGGCCTGCTTGAGCAGCTTCTCCATGGCCTGCGGGCCGCGGGACTTGCCCTTGTCCTTGCCGTGCTTCTCGGCGAAGCCGGCGACGGCCTTGAGGTCGAGGCGTATGTAGCTCTTGCCGTCGACCTGGCGGGCCTCGAACACCGGCTTGGTGTCCTTGCGGGCCAGCCGGACGTCGTAGGTGAAGGCCTTGTCGTCGGCCTTGGCGTCCTTGAGCGGCTTGTCGGCGCCGAACGCGTAGGTCAGCCGCATGGCGGCGAGCATGTCCGCGTCCTGGCGGGTGAAGTCGTCCGCGTCCTTCATCGCCGCGAAGATCTTCTCGGCGCCGCCGTCGAAGCCTATCTCCGTGGTGAGCGACTTCTGCTCGCCGAGCTTGTCGAACGCCTGCTTGACCTTGGCGGCCGTGCTGAGCTTGTTGCTCGGGTCGCATGCGGTGGAACCCGCGGCGACGAGCGCCACGACGCCGGCGGCGACAAGAGCTTTTCGGGTGGTGTGGATGATGCGCTCCCCGTTTGACGGTCCTTGACAAAAGATCACTTAAGTGCAAGTCGATCGATCATGTCAAAGGGCTTTCGCGACATCTTGGCGACGAATGCCTGCGGATAGGCTCGGGGCGTGGAGCCGTATGAAGACAGAGCCTCCCGCCGACCCTGGGTGGTCGGCGTCTCCGGTGCGTCCGGGACGCCGTACGCCGCCGCCGTGGTGCGCGGACTGCTGGCAGCCGGTGAGGCGGTGGACCTCGTGGTCAGCCGGGCCGCGCGGCTGACGCTGCTGGACGAGACCGGGATCCGCTTCCGGGACGCGCACTGGCAGCAGGACCTGCGGGCCTGGCTGGCGCTGGGGGCGGACGGCAAGCCGCACTTCGACCCCGACGTCTCGGGCGTGCGGTACTGGCCGGCGGGCGATCTGGCGGCGGGTCCGTCGTCGGGCTCGTACCCCGTGCGGGGGATGCTCATCGTGCCGGCGAGCACGGCGAGCGTGGCCGGAGTGGCCCTCGGCCTGTCGAAGGATCTGCTGCAGCGGGTGGCGAGCGTGACGCTCAAGGAGCGTCGGCCGTTGATCGTCGCGGTGCGGGAGACGCCGCTCAGCGGATCGACGCTCAAGCAGCTCGTGGCGCTCGACGAAGCGGGAGCCGTGGTGCTGCCCGCCTCGCCGGCGTTCTACGCGGGGGCGACGCACATCCAGGATCTGGTGGACTTCGTCGCCGGGCGGGTGCTGGACGCGGCAGGAGTGCCGCACCGGCTGTACCGCCGTTGGGAAGGAGAGCTCGGTGGAGCGAGTGCGAGCGGGGCTCGCGATGCGACCTAGCGCTTCTTCGCGCGCGGCAGGCGGAGCTTCGCCAGGGCGGCGCGCGGGTCGGGGGACTGGTGGGCACGCGAGCGGTTGGCCAGGTCCTGCAGCTCGCGCATACGGGCGTAGGCCATCTCGATCGAGTACACGGGGGCTTCACTCCTGAGGATCGAAGGATCGTCGTTGATTCGCTGATCTGGTGAAAGATTTGCGGGGTTCGAGACCCCGTATGCCTTAGATTCTACACGTAAACCGGCGAGTTCGCTGATTATTGAAAGGTGCCAGGCAATGGACGCGGTGGACAGGCAGCTCATCCAGGCCCTGCGGGAGAACGGCCGGGCCTCGTACGCGGAGCTGGGCAGGCTCGTGGGCCTGTCCGGGCCGAGCGTCACGGACCGGATCAACCGCCTGGAAGCGGCGGGCGTCATCACCGGTTACCGGGCGACCGTCAACTCCGCGTCGCTCGGCCTCGGGGTCACGGCCCTGATCGGCATCCAGCTCTCGGACGCCGCCGACCACGAGGACGTGGCGCGCCGGCTGCGCGACCTCGAGGAGATCGAGGACTGCTGGTTCATCGCCGGCGACGACTCGTACATGCTCAAGGTCCGTGTGGGCGACGTCGACGGGCTGGAGCGCACCATCCGCCGCCTGTCCGGCACCAAGGGCGTCAGCCGCACCCGCACCACGATCGTGCTCTCCACCAAGTGGGAGAACCGGGTGGGCGAGCTGCCCGAGGACGCGTAAAAGCGGGGGAGTACGCTCGAAGCGGTCATCTGGAGTATCAGGAGAGGCGGGCGCACCCATGGACGCTGGGCTCAAGCGCGAGCTGGAGGAGAAGGTCTTCGCCGGGGAGCGGCTCACCCGCGAGGACGGTATCGCGCTCTACGAGTCCGACGACCTGGCCTGGCTGGGCGGACTGGCGCACCACGTGCGGACGCGGAAGAACGGCGACGTCGTCCACTTCAACGTCAACCGCCACCTGAACATGACCAACGTGTGCACGGCGTCGTGCGCGTACTGCTCGTTCCAGCGCAAGCCGGGCGAGAAGGACGCGTACACGATGCGCATCGAGGAGGCCGTCCGTCTGGCCAAGGCGATGGAGAACGAGAACCTCACCGAGCTGCACATCGTCAACGGCCTGCACCCCACCCTGCCCTGGCGCTACTACCCGCGGTCGCTGAAGGCGCTCAAGGAGGCGCTGCCGAACGTCTCCCTGAAGGCCTTCACCGCCACCGAGATCCAGCACTTCGAGAAGATCTCCGGTCTGCCGGCCGACGAGATCCTCGACGAGCTGATCGACGCGGGTCTGGAGTCGCTGACCGGCGGTGGCGCGGAGATCTTCGACTGGGAGGTCCGCCAGCACATCGTCGACCACGACACCCACTGGGAGGACTGGTCGCGCATCCACCGCCTGGCGCACTCCAAGGGTCTCAAGGGTCCGTGCACGATGCTCTACGGGCACATCGAGGAGCCGCGGCACCGCGTGGACCACGTGCTGCGCCTGCGGGAGCTGCAGGACGAGACCGGCGGCTTCCACGTCTTCATCCCGCTGCGCTACCAGCACGACTTCGTGGACATGAAGGACGGCAAGGTCCGTAACCGCCTCCAGGCCCGGACCAGCATGGCCACCGGGGCCGAGGCGCTGAAGACCTTCGCCGTCTCGCGGCTGCTGTTCGACAACGTGCCGCACGTGAAGGTGTTCTGGGTCATGCACGGCGTCCAGACCGCCCAGCTCGCCCTGCAGCACGGCGCGGACGACATGGACGGCTCGGTCGTCGAGTACAAGATCACGCACGACGCCGACAACTACGGCACGCCGAACAAGCTGACCCGCGACGACCTGCTGGACCTCATCCGCGAGGCGGGCTTCCGGCCGGTCGAGCGCAACACGCGCTACGAGATCATCCGTGAGTACCCGGGCCCGGACGCCTCGCTGCGGGAGTCGCCGCAGCCGATGCGCCTCTGAGATCCACTTCGGGTCGTGCTGTACTGAACAGACCCCCTCTGGTCGCCGTCGAGAAGAAGGTCCCGTCCGTGAGTAGCCAGAAGTACGCCTCGCTCCGCTACACCGCTTCGCGTGTCGGACTGCTCATCGCCTGCTTCGCCTTCGTGTGGGTGCTCTGCTACGCGCGGATCATCCCGCTCGGCGTGGGCAGCTCGAACCTCGTGTGGATGGTGCTGCTCGCGCTCATCCTCTCCGCGCCGCTCAGCTGGGTCCTGCTGCGCAAGCAGCGCGACGCCATGTCCGAGCAGATCGTGGAGCGCGTGGACCGGGCGAAGGCGCGGATCAACGCGAACGCCGGCCAGGAGGACGGGGTGTAAATCACCCCAATTGCAAGCAAGCCGTGTAAGTCTCCTCACACGCCCCCTCATACTCCCCCGACGCCCTGGCGCGGAACACCCGTTCCGCGCCAGGGCGTCGGCGCGTTTCGGGGTCCGTGCGCCTCAAAGATTTCCTTTGAGTGCCCCAAAGTGTCGGTGTTACCGTGTTCGGCATGTCGACGCCCCCGTCCAACCCGGCGTCCGCTCAGCGCGGGCGCATATCGCGCATCCCCAATGTCCCCTTCTGGGCCCAGATCCTGCTCGGCCTCGTGCTGGGCGCCCTGCTGGGCTGGGCCGCCAAGAGCGGTGACATCGGCTGGCTGCAGACCACCCTCGACAAGATCGGTGGCATCTTCGTCCAGCTGCTGATGGTCGTGGTCGCCCCCCTGGTCTTCTTCGCCATCCTGGTCTCGATCACCAACCTGCGGAACGTCTCCAACGCCGCCCGGCTGGCCACCCGGACCCTGCTCTGGTTCATGATCACGTCGCTGATCGCGGTCGTCATCGGCCTCGCTATCGGCCTGCTCACCGACCCGGGCTCCGGCACCGGCCTCACCGCCGCCGACGGCGGTGACCCCAAGAAGAAGGGGTCGTGGCTGGACTTCCTCACCGGAATCGTTCCGACCGACGTCATCACGCCGTTCACCGAGCTGAACGTGCTGCAGATCGTCTTCATGGCCGCCGTCGTCGGCATCGCCGTCCTGCAGGTCGGCGAGAAGGCCCAGCCCCTGCTCACCCTCAGCGAGTCCGTGCTGGAGCTGCTGCAGAAGGTGCTGTGGTGGGTCATCCGCCTCGCCCCGCTGGGCAGCCTCGGCCTGGTCGGCAAGGCCGTCTACAAGTACGGCTGGAACCTGATCAGCAAGTACGCGACCTTCACCGCCGACATCTACGTCGGCTGCGCCATCGTGCTGTTCGTCGTCTACCCGCTGCTGCTGGCCACGGTCGCCAAGGTCAACCCGCTGCGCTTCTTCAAGGGCGCCTGGCCCGCCATCCAGCTGGCCTTCGTCTCCCGCTCCTCCGTGGGCACGATGCCGCTGACGCAGAAGGTCACCGAGCGGCTCGGCGTGCCGAAGGAGTACGCCTCCTTCGCGGTGCCGTTCGGCTCCACGACCAAGATGGACGGCTGCGCCTCGATCTACCCGGCCATCGCCGCGATCTTCGTGGCCCAGGTCTTCGACGTGCCGCTGGAGATCAAGGACTACGTTCTGATCGCCTTCGTCTCCGTCATCGGCTCGGCGGCCACCGCCGGCCTCACCGGCGCGACCGTGATGCTCACGCTGACGCTGTCGACGCTGGGCCTGCCGATGGCGGGCGTGGGTCTGCTGCTGGCCATCGACCCGATCGTCGACATGATCCGCACGGCGACCAACGTGGCCGGACAGTCGGTCGTCCCGATCCTCGTCGCCGCCCGGGAGGGCATCCTCGACCGGGAGGCCTACGAGAGCGCGGACGGCTCGCACCTGGAGCCGCAGCCGCAGCCCGTCGCCGCGTGACGGCTTGATCGGTACCCTTGACGTCCCTCCTCCCTGTGATATTACCTGCCGGTAATGTGACGGGGGGGAGGGATTTTTGTCGTGAATGTCGTAGATGACGCACAGGTGATACCGACGATGGGGACCGCGCCGGAGCCGAAGGGGAAGCGGAAGGGCGGCAGCGGCAAGATCAGGCGCATGCCGCGGGAGGTGCGCGAGCGGCAGATGCTCGACGCCGCCGTGGAGGTCTTCGCCCGGCGCGGCTACAGCGCGGCGTCCATGGACGAGATCGCGGAGCTGGCCGGGGCGTCGAAGCCGCTGGTCTACCTCTATCTGAACTCCAAGGAAGATCTCTTCAGCGCCTGCATCCGGCGCGAGGCCGAGGCACTGATGGCGGCGCTCGAGGCTGCGAGCGAGCCGGACGCCCCCGCGGACGCCCGGCTGTGGAACGGGCTGCGCGCCTTCTTCGCGCACACCGCCGAGCACCCCTCGGGCTGGGCCGTGCTCAGCTGCCAGGCCCGTACGCACGGGGAGCCCTTCGCGGTCGTGGTCGCGGAGCTGCGGCAGGAGATCATCCGTCTCGTCACCGGGCTGATCGCGGCCACCGCCGCCGCGGCCGGCCGCACCGACCCGCCGGCCGGGCACGAGGCCTCCGGCCTGGCCCACGCGCTCGTGGGCGCCGCCGAGTCGCTCGCCTGCTGGGCCAACGCCCGCGGGGACGCCGTCTCCTCGGCCCAGGAGACGGCGGCGACGCTGATGAACATCGCCTGGACGGGGCTGGAGAACCTCATGAACGGGCACCGCTGGGCACCCGGCGCCCGTTCATGACCCCTCGCCGCACGGCGGGCGACGGGGGCGCCGGTGCCGTCGGGAGCCGGCGGCACCGGAGGGGCTCGAAGGGCGCAGGCGCTCTGGCCGGAGGGGGCCCGGAGGCGTACCTTTACGGCCATAGTTTTACCGCCGAGTAGGTTACTTATCGGTCTCTTGTGGGTCTGGAACAGGAGCCGCACGTGTCCGTACCGCGCAGCGAAGCCCTCTCCCTCCTCGTCCCGCCCCGCACGACGGCCGTCGCCGGCGTCGTGCGCGAGGCGTCCGTGCCCCCGCTGGCACCGCCCGTCCACGACGGCTCGCTCGGCGACCTGCCGTTCGACAACGCCGCCGTCGCCCCCGCCGACACCGTCCTCAGCCGCAAGCAGCCCGACGGCCTCTGGCGCGACGTCACCGCCGCCCGCTTCGCCGCCGAGGTGCTGGCCGTCGCCAAGGGCCTGATCGCCCACGGCCTGGGCCCCGGCGACCGGCTCGCCCTCATGGCCCGCACCCGCTACGAATGGACGCTGCTGGACTTCGCGGCCTGGGCCGCCGGCCTGGTCACCGTCCCCGTCTACCCCACCTCCGCCGCCCCCCAGGTCCGCTGGATCCTCGAGGACTCCCGGGCGGCCGCCTGCGTCGTCGAGACCGCCGGGCAGATGAAGCTGGTCGGCGCCGAGCGCGCGGCGTTACCCGGCCTCGCCCACGTCTGGCAGATCGACGCCGGGGCGGTCGCCCTGCTCGCCGCCGCCGGACGAGACCTGCCCGACGAGGCGGTCACGCGGCGCCGCGCCGCCCGCACCCCCGACGACATCGCCACCCTCATCTACACCTCCGGCACCACCGGCCGCCCCAAGGGCTGCGTCCTCACCCACGCCAACTTCTTCGCCGAAGTCGACAACGCGACCGAACTGCTGCACCCCGTCTTCCACGCCGCCAGCAGGGACCCCGCCGCCACACTCCTGTTCCTGCCGCTCTCGCACGTCTTCGGCCGCATGGTCGCCGTCGGCTGCCTGCGGGCGCGCGTACGGCTCGGGCACGCGCCGTCCCTGCGGGCCGACGAACTCCGCGCGGACCTCGCCGGATTCCGGCCCACGTTCCTGCTCGCCATCCCCTACGTCCTGGAGCGGATCCACAACACCGCCCGGGCCACCGCCGAACAGCTCGGCCGCGCCCCCGCCTTCGACCGCGCCGCCGACGTCGCCCGCCGCTACGCCGAGGCGAACGCGGCCCGCGCGCACGGCGCCGGCCGGGGCCCCGGCCCCCGCCTGCGCGCCGCCCACGCCCTGTACGACGCGCTCGTCTACCGCCGCATCCGCGACGCCCTCGGCGGCCGGGTCCGCTACGTCATCAGCGGCGGCTCCCCGCTCGGCAGACGGCTCACCACCTTCTACACCGGCGCCGGCGTCGAGGTCTTCGAGGGCTACGGCCTGACCGAGACCACCGCCGCCAGCACCCTCACCCCGCCGCTGCGCCCCCGGCCCGGCACGGTCGGCTGGCCGTTGCCCGGCAGCGCGGTGCGCATCGCCGCGGACGGCGAGGTACTGCTGCGCGGCGGCCACGTCTTCGCGGGCTACTGGGACGCCGGCCGGCAGGAGGCCGAGTTCCCCGCGGGTGGTGGAGGCGCTTCGGGGGAGTGGTTCGCCACCGGCGACCTGGGCACCCTCGACGAGGACGGCTACCTCACCATCACCGGCCGCAAGAAGGAGCTGATCGTCACCTCCGGCGGCAAGAACGTCGCCCCGGCCCCGCTGGAGGACCGGCTGCGCGCCCACCCCCTCGTCGCCCAGTGCGCGGTCATCGGCGACAACCGCCCGTACCTGACCGCCCTGATCACCCTGGACCCCGACGGGCTCGGGCACTGGCAGGGGATGCACGGCCTGGACGACGTGCCCGTCCAGGAGCTCGTCGGCGACAAGGCGCTGCTGGCCTGTGTGCAGGAGGCGGTGGACGACGCCAACAGGACCGTGTCCCGGGCGGAGTCGATCCGCCGGTTCGCGGTGCTGGCGGTGGACTTCACGGAGGAGAGCGGGCATCTGACGCCGTCGATGAAGCTCAAGCGGGCCGCCGTCGAGCGGGACTTCGCGGCCGAGATCGACGAGCTGTACCGGGCGTAGGGGCGGGCCCCGGGACGCTCCCGGGGCCCGCCTCCGGCACGGCGGGACCTAGCAGTTGCCGCCCGTCGCCCTGCCCGCGAAGCGGTCCGCCAGCCAGTTCGCGGCCGGCACCGACTCGCTGATCACGCCCAGGACGTGCTCCCCCAGCGGCAGCGACTTCCACTGCACCGTGGCCCCCGCGGCGCACCAGTCCGCACGCAGCTGCTTGCCGACCGCGTAGGGGATCAGCTCGTCGACGACCCCGTGGTAGAGGTACACGGGGCGGTCCGGGGCGTGCGAGCCCAGGCGCGAGGAGCGCAGCACGCGCTGCCAGTCGCTCTCGTACAGCGGGTTCTTGACCGTCACGTCCTCGATGCGCTTGAAGAGCCCGGCGACGGTGTCGACGACCACGCAGTGCTTCTTGAGGAAGTCGACGTACGAGCGGCCCCTGGCGTTGAGGTAGCCGTCGAGTTTCAGTTCGGGATAGGCCGCGTTCTGCCCGGTGGCGGCCATGAGGACCAGGCCCGCCCCGATGCCGCCGTTGTTGTAGTCGGCCGTCTTCAGCAGGTCGGCGGGCACGCCGCCGGTGGCGGTGCCGCGCAGGTCCAGTTCGGGGGCGTACGAGTCGTGGAGCTCGGCGGCCCAGCTGCTCGCCTGGCCGCCCTGGGAGTAGCCCATGATGCCGACCGGGGACTTCTTCCCCAGCCCGGCCTGGGGCAGCCGCTGGGCGGCGCGGGCGGCGTCGAGGACGGCGTGCCCCTCGGCGCGGCCGACGGCGTAGGTGTGGTCGCCCGGGGTGCCCAGGCCCTCGTAGTCGGTGACCGCCACGGCCCAGCCGCGCGCGGTCAGCAGCTGGATGAGGTTGGCCTCCATGGTGGTGCCGCGCGGGAAGCCGGCGGAGGGGGCGCAGTGGTCGGCGAGGCCGACGGTGCCGACGGCGTAGGTGACCAGGGGGCGCGGGCCCGTCCGGCCGTCCTGGGGAACGATCACCGTGCCCGAGACGACGTTCAGGGCGCCCTTGGCGGTGGTGGAGCGGTAGGTGATGTGCCAGGCCTTGGTGTGGGTGGGCTGGCCCGGCAGGGGGTGGAAGGAGGTGGGGGCTGAGCTGACGATGTCGCCGGGTGCCCCGGCGGGACCGTCGGCGGCGGCGGTCCCGCCCGCCAGGCCGAAGGAGACGGCCAGCGCGGCGACGGCGGCGAGGGCTCTGGTGCGCAGGTGCATGCGGCTCTCCCAGCTGTTCCGGATGAAGCAGATGGAGGTGAAGCACTGGGGCCGACCGTAGTGACCCGCCGGTAAGGGGGCGTTGGCCGGGACGCTCAGCTTTCCTGACCGGGAGCGTCGCCGCCACGGGGCCCCGGTCCACCGGGCAGGGCCCGCACGCCGGCGAGCCGGTACGCCCCCGGCGTGGTGCCCGTCCAGCGGCGGAACGCCCGGTGGAAGGCGGTGTCCTCGGAGAACCCCAGCCGGGCCGCCAGCTGGGCGATCGGCTCCCGCCCCTCCGCGAGCCCCGTGATCGCCGCGTCGCGCCGCACCTGGTCCTTGAGCCGCTGGTAGGACGTCCCCTCCTCCTGCAGCCGCCGCCGCAGCGTCGCCGGGCTCACCGCCAGCCGCGCCGCCAGCTGCGCCACCTCCGGCAGCCGCGCCGGCCGGCCCTCGCCCAGCGCCCGCAGGAACGCCCGCCGCACCTGCTCGGCCACCGTCGTGCCGTACTCGTGCCGGCTCAGCAGCTCCGCCGGGGCCCGCCGCAGCAGCTCCCGCAGCCCGTCCTCGTCCCGCACCACGGGAGCCGCCAGCCAGCGCGCGTCGAACCCGGCGGCCGCCATGGGGGCGGGCCCCGCCCCGAACCGCACGGGGCAGTCGAACATCAGCCCGTACTCGGCGGCGTAGGGCGGCGCGGGGTAGGCGAAGCCGGCCCAGCGCAGCGGGATGCGGCGGCCGATCAGCCAGCTCGCCAGCCGGTGCCAGATGAGCATCATGCACTCGGCGAGGAAACGTCCCTCCGCATGGCCGCGCAGGTCGTTGCGGACCGCGAACACCGCCTCGGCGCCCCGGCGTTCGAGTACGAGATCCGGGCCGTCGGGGAAGAGGCCGTAGAAGCGCACCGCCCGCTCGAGCAACGCGCCCAGGTCACGGCAGCCCACGCAGGCGTAGCACATCATCGCGAACGTCCCCGGCCTGCTGGGCGAGGGGCTCAGCCCCATGAACTCGTCCCCCGTCGCCCGGTGCAGCTCCCGCACCAGACGGGCGAACTGCTCGGGCGTCACCTTCGCCCGGTCGTCGCCGAGCAGCAGCGGAGGGATGCCCGCCCGCTGCAGCAGCGGCACGGTGTCGATGCCGAGCCCGCGCGCGCCACCGAGCGCGGCCCGTACGTAGTGCACGGTGATCGTCCGCCTGCCCATGCCCTGCACGGTAACTCCCGTTGAGCGTCCGGGTCAGTGGGGCTGACGATTCCGGTCATCCCCGCGGGACGGGTGGGCTTCATAGCGTCGGCGGTGTACGTCATCGGTTCTTCCGTGCACCGACCAGGGAGGCGTCGTGCGGCAGCAGGAACGGCAACGACCGGACACACTGGCGCAGTTCGTCGAATGGACGGCCGACCGGTACGGGGACCTGCCCGCGCTGCGCCACCGCCCACGGGCCGGCGGGAGCCCCGGGGAGGGCTGGACGGAGACCGGCTACGACCGGCTGCGCGAGATCGTACGGACCGTCGGGCGCGGCCTGATCACCCTTGGGGTGCGCCCCGACGACCGGGTGGCGATCCTGTCGGAGACCCGGCCGGAGTGGACCCACGCCCACTTCGCGGTGCTGGCCGCCGGGGCGGTCGTGGTGCCGGTCTACCCGACGGCCGGCGAGGGCGAACTGGCCTGGGTGCTGGGCGACTCGGGGGCCTCGGTCGTCGTCTGCGAGAACGCCGTTCAGGCGGCGCGCGTGGAGCAGGTGCGGGAGAAGCTGCCGGAGCTGCGGCACGTGGTGCTCGTCGACGGGGACGGCTCCGGTGCCCCGGTGCTGGGGCGGCTGCCGGCGCCGGCCTCGCTGGAGGAGTTCCTGGCGCGCGGCGCGGCCCGCAGGGCCGAGGACCTGTGCACGATCATCTACACCTCCGGCACCACGGGCCTGCCCAAGGGCTGCCGGCTCACGCACGGCAACATGGTCGCCAACCAGGACGCCACCGCCCACCTCTCCGAGGGCGGCCCGGGCGACACGACCTACCTCTACCTTCCGCTCGCCCACGTCCTCGGCCAGCTCATCGAGCTGACCTCGCTGCGCCGCGGCGGCGCGCTGTGCTACTTCGGGGGCCGGGTCGAGAACGTCGTCGCCGAGCTGGCCGAGGTCAGGCCCACGCATCTGCCGTCCGTGCCACGGCTGTTCGAGAAGGTGCACGCGAGCGTCGTCTCCCTCGCCGAGTCCCGGGGCCCGGACGGCCCCGGCCGGCTGGCGGCGGCCGTACGGACCGGGCTGGCGGCGGCTGGGGCGCGCGAGCGGGGCGAGGAGCTCACCGGGGAGCTGCGCACGGCGTGGGAGGCGGCGGAGGAGAGCGTGTTCGCGCCGGTCCGGGCGGTCTTCGGCGGCCGGCTGCGCTGGGCCCTGACCGGGGCCGCGCCCATCGCGCCGCAGACCCTGGACTTCCTGCGCGCCTGCGGCATCGCCGTCTACGAGGGCTACGGCATGACCGAGACCTCGGGCGCGCTCTCCCTCAACCGGCGGGGCGCGGTGCGCCCCGGAACGGTCGGGCAGGCGGTGGCGGGGTACGAGGTGCGGATAGCGGGGGACGGTGAGGTCCTGGTCCGGGGCCCCGGCGTCTTCGCCGGCTACCACGGCAACCCGGCCGCCAGTGCGGAGGCGGTGGACGCCGACGGCTGGCTGCGTACCGGGGACATCGGCACGCTGGACGCGGACGGCTACCTCTCCATCACCGGCCGCAAGAAGGATCTGATCATCACCTCGAGCGGCAAGAACCTCACGCCCTCGCTGGTGGAGTTCGCGCTGCAGCAGTCCCGCTGGATATCCCGCGCCGTCATGGTCGGCGACCGTCGTCCGTACCCGGTGGCGCTGCTGACCCTGGACGGGGAGGAGGTCGCCGCCTGGGCCGCCCGGGAGGGCGTGGACCTCGGGGACGCCCCGGCCGCCCGGCACCCGGCCGTGCGCGCGCTCTGCCAGGAGGCGGTGGACGCTGCCAACGAGCAGGTCTCCCGGCCCTCGCGGATCCGTGCGTTCACGGTCCTGGACGAGGACTTCAGCGTCGCGAGCGGGGCGCTGACACCCACCCTCAAAGTGCGGCGCGCGGCGATCTGTGATCGCTTTGCGGCGGAAATCGACGCTCTCTACGAGCGGGAGCGATAAATGGTGCCAGTGTGAAAGAAGTGACCTCAGTGAATGAGGTTAAGAATCTGGGGTCCCGGGCACGGGAATGGCCGGGGAAAGGCAGGAGCCCTGCCTTCCGCCGAAGCGGGAGGCAGGGCACCTTGGGTACAGCACGTCGACCGCGATCGGTCGAGCCGTCGTACCGGAAGGATCCGAGGATCAGACCGGGGTGACGTTCTCCGCCTGCGGACCCTTCGGGCCCTGCGTGACGTCGAAGTTGACCGCCTGGTTCTCCTCGAGGGAGCGGAAACCAGAGGCGTTGATCGCGGAGTAGTGAACGAAGACGTCGGGGCCCCCGCCGTCCTGGGCGATGAAGCCAAAGCCCTTTTCAGCGTTGAACCACTTCACGGTTCCGGTAGCCATAAAGCCCTCCTTGGGCCCAAAGGGTTGCCCTGCTCCAGAACCTGCGAGAAGTCTGAAAACTACAAAAGCCTGCGGGTCACATGCTCCGCAGGCTCTGTACTGCAAGGGAAACCAAACTGCAACTTGCGGCGAGCCTAGCACGCGATGTTCTCGTGCGGAAGGAGTCGAAGATCACGCCGAAGAGGGGTTTTCCGACCCTTCGCACGGGAAAAGATCGCTGGTCGGGCACCCGTCGAGCGGACCCCCGGCCCGGCGGCCCGCACAGCCCGGGGCTAGCCTCCGGATGTGGACAATTCAGCCTCAGGCGCAGCGACCGCCGTAGATGTAGACGTGCCGCAGCCGCTCCGCGCCCGCCCGCGCGTCGGCCACATCCAGTTCCTCAACTGCCTGCCCCTCTACTGGGGCCTGGCCCGGACCGGCACGCTGCTCGATCTGGATCTGACCAAGGACACCCCCGAGAAGCTCAGCGAGCGGCTCGTACGGGGTGAGCTCGACATCGCCCCGGTGACCCTGGTGGAGTTCCTGAAGAACGCCGACGAGCTCGTCGCGCTGCCGGACATCGCCGTGGGCTGCGACGGGCCCGTCATGTCGTGCGTGATCGTCTCGCAGCTGCCGCTGGAGAAGCTGGACGGAGCCAAGGTCGCCCTCGGCTCCACCTCGCGCACCTCGGTGCGGCTGGCACAGCTCCTGCTCGCCGAGCGCTACGGCGTCGAGCCCGACTACTACAGCTGCCCGCCGGACCTCGGCGCGATGATGCAGGAGGCGGACGCCGCCGTCCTCATCGGGGACGCCGCCCTGCGGGCCTCCCTGCACGACGCGCCCCGGCTGGGCCTGGAGGTCCACGACCTCGGGCAGATGTGGAAGGACTGGACGGGGCTGCCGTTCGTCTTCGCCGTGTGGGCCGCCCGCCGCGACTACCTGGCCCGTGAGCCGCGCATCGTCGCCGAGGTGCACGAGGCGTTCCTGGCCTCCCGCGACCTGTCCCTGCAGGAGGTCGGCAAGGTCGCCGAGCAGGCCGCGCGCTGGGAGTCCTTCGACGCGGAGCTGCTGGAGCGCTACTTCACCACGCTGGACTTCCGCTTCGGCCCCGACCAGCTGGCCGGGGTGGCGGAGTTCGCCCGCCGCACCGGTCCGACGACCGGCTTCCCCGCCGACGTGCGGGTGGAACTGCTGAAGCCCTGACCCCCGGGAAGGGATCAGGGCTTCGGCTGCGCGAGTGCGGCGCCGGGCTCCCGTGGAACCACCGGGGCCCGGCCGCGCGGGTCAGGAGGAGGGCGTGGGGCCTTCCATGTGCTGACTGATGTACTGGATCAGGCCTTCGCCCATGTTCGGCACGTAGGTCTTGGCGTTGTGCTTGCCGCCGGGTATCTCCCGCAGCATCGTGTGCACCGGGCCCTTGCCGTACTGCGCCTGGAACTTCTTGACCTGGCTCATCACGATGGGCGGCTCCGCCGTGCCCACCTGGAAGGCGACGTAGACGTCCGGGCCCTTGGTGTCGATCAGCCGCTTGGCCAGGACCTCGGGGTTGTTCTCCGCCATCTCCTTCTCGTGGCCCTTCCACAGCGGGGAGTCGGGCACGATGTCGGGACCGGAGGCGATGACGGCCTTGAACTTGTCCGGGTGCTTCAGCACGGCCTTGAAGCCCGCGAAGCCACCGGAGGAGGAGCCCATGAACGCCCAGCCGTCACGCGACTTCAGGGTGCGGAAGTTCTGCTTCACCAGCTCCGGCACGTCCTCCGTCAGCCAGGTGCCCATCTTGGCCTGGCCGGGGATGTCACTGCCGTCGTAGTAGTGCTTGTCGTCCGGGTTCAGCACCGGCATCGCCAGGATGAAGGGCAGGCTCTTGCCCTCCTGGGACCACTTGCTGATGCTCTGCTGGAGGCCGAGGTCGGTGCCCATCCAGTAGTTGTTCGGGTAGCCGGGGCCACCGGGCAGCGCGATCATGACCGGGAAGCCGCTCTTGGCGTACTTCGGGTCCTTGTACTGCTTGGGCGCCCAGACCCAGACCTTGCCCTTGAAGCCGGACTTCGGGCCGTCGAGGGTGACGACGCCGATCTCCGTGCCGTCGCCGAGCGTGTTCGCGTTCTTGAACGCGGCGGCCGGGCCCGTCGGCATCAGCGTCTTGGAGTCGGAGGACTTCTCACCCGAGGCCCCGCCCGCCTGGCCGGCGTTCTTGTCCTGGCCGAAGCTGACCGGGTCGCCCTTCTTGGAGAAGGGACCGAACTCGAGGTACTTCATGACGCCGCCGGCGATCAGACCGAGGACGGCTATGGAAGCCACCACGATCATCCACTTCTTGGCGCGCGAAGCACGCTGGCGGCCCTGGGACTGGTACGAGCCGTTGGGCGGGTAGTCGCCGTAGTCCCCGTGGCCCCCCTGGTCGCCGTAGCCGCCACCCTGGTGGGGCTGCCGGTATCCGTTGGGGGGCGGCGGGTAGCCGCCCGGCTGCTGGTATCCCCCGTTGGGCTGGTAGCCCCCGTTGGGTGAGTGCGTCATCGCGTCGCTCCGGATGATGCTGCTGCCCCGAAGGACATGACGGTTTGTTCCGTCCTAGGGGATGGGCAAATCAGGGGTCGGGGTTCCTGGGACGATCCGTGAATTGAGTCATAGGCTCGAATTCGGGGGCGAAGGGCCCCTTCCGGGGGGAGGCGAAGGGCCCTATGCAGTCGTTGTCGGTGGAAGATCCGCAGGTCATAGGCGCATACCGGCTGCTGGGCCGATTGGGCGCGGGCGGCATGGGCCGGGTGTACCTCGGGCGCAGCGCGGGCGGGCGCACGGTCGCCGTCAAGGTGGTCCATCCCCATTTCGCCCTCGACGAGCAGTTCCGGGCGCGCTTCCGCAGGGAGGTCGAGTCCGCCCGGCGGGTGGGCGGGGCCTGGACGGCGCCCGTGCTGGACGCCGATCCGGAGGCCGCGGTGCCGTGGGTGGCGACGGGCTATGTGGCCGGGCCCTCGCTCACCCAGGCCGTCGCCGAGGTGGGCCCGCTGCCGCCGCGGACGGTACGGGCGCTGGGCGCGGGCCTGGCGGAGGCGCTGGCGGCGGTGCACGGACTGGGGCTGGTGCACCGCGACGTCAAGCCGTCGAACGTCCTGCTGGCCCTCGACGGCCCCCGCCTGATCGACTTCGGCATCGCCCGGGCCGTCGAGGGCACGGCCTCCCTGACCTCCACCGGCGTCTCGATCGGCTCCCCGGGCTACATGGCCCCCGAGCAGATCCTGGGCCGACCGGTCACCGGGGCGGCGGACGTCTTCTCCCTGGGCGCGGTCCTGGCGTACGCGGCCACGGGCGAGCCGCCCTTCCCCGGCGACAGCTCGGCCGTGCTGCTCTACAAGGTCGTGCACGAGGACCCGGTGCTGGGCCCCGCCCTCACGGGCCCCCTGCGCGAGCTGGTGACGTCCTGCCTGGCCAAGGCCCCGGAGGCAAGACCGGCCCCGGCGGAGCTGGCCCACCGCCTCGCCGCCCCGGACGGCGCGAGCGCACTGCTGGGCCCGGGCTGGCTGCCGGGCCCGCTCGTGGAGCGGGTGAGCCGCCAGGCGGTGGAACTACTGGACCTGGAAGCCGCCCCTTCCCCATCGCCGGACGGGCCGCAAATGCGGCCCGTCCGGCGATTGAGGACAAGAAACGGTGAAAGGGCGGGGCAGGGGCAGGATCCGGCGCAGGTCCCCACCGTCACCGCCACGGCTACCGCCGGCACCGAGCGCCGCATCAGCTGCACCCTCGTACTGACCATCGCCGGCGCCCTGGCCGCAGCCACCACCGCACTGTTCGTCTCCGACCTCCTGCCCGGCGGCGACGGCGACACGACGGCGCGCCCCCCAGCGGCCACCGCCCCGCAGCCCCCGTCCGGCACCGTCCCGAAGGAGTTCATCGGCACCTGGACCGGCTCCGTCATCCAGTCCGACGGCACCCCCAACGGCACCATGACCAGCACCGTCACCGCCGGCGGCCCGGGCGCCTACGTCGTGCGGACGAGCTATTCCGTGCTCGGCGTCCTGGAATGCCGCAGCAAGGCGAAGCTCACGTCCGTCGCCGGCGGGAAGATCACGCTGGAGGAGGTCACCGACGGGGAGAAGAAGGCCCTGTGCACGGGGGAGAAGGCGACCGTGACGTACAGCCTCGCCGCGGACGGCAAGCTGGCGTTCACCTCCGACGACCCCCGCGGCGGCCGCCCCACCGCGACGCTCACCAGGACCGGTGGCTGAACCGGCCCGGTCTCAAGCCCGCCAGGGCCCTTCGCGTAGTCTGGCCCGGTATTTGCATACCCCCTCCGAAGGGACGCCCGGTGACCGAGAACGCCGACCTCCAGTCCGTCCTCGACCGCGCCACAGCAGGCGGCCGGATCACCCCGGAGGAGGCGCTCGAGCTCTACCGCTCCGCGCCGCTGCACGCGCTGGGCGCGGCCGCCGACGCCGTGCGCCGCAAGCGCTACGCGGGCACCGAGCACATCGCGACGTACATCATCGAGCGGAACATCAACTACACGAACTCGTGCGTCACCGCGTGCAAGTTCTGCGCCTTCTACGCCCCGCCGAAGAGCGACAAGGTCTGGACGCGCCCCCTCGACGACATCCTGCGCCGCTGCGCGGAGACCGTGGAGCTGGGCGGCACGCAGATCATGTTCCAGGGCGGCCACCACCCCGACTACGGCGTGGAGTACTACGAGGAGCACTTCTCGGCGATCAAGAAGGCGTTCCCGCAGCTCGTCATCCACTCCCTCGGTGCCTCCGAGATCGAGCACATGTCGCGCATCTCGGGCGTCAGCGCCGAGGAGGCCATCCGCCGCATCCACGCCGCGGGCCTCGACTCCTTCGCGGGCGCCGGCGCCGAGCTGCTGCCCGCGCGGCCGCGCAAGGCCATCGCGCCGCTGAAGGAATCCGGCGAGCGCTGGCTGGAGATCATGGAGCTCGCCCACAACCTGGGCGTCGAGTCGACCTCCACCATGCTGATGGGCACCGGCGAGACCAACGCCGAGCGGATCGAGCACATCCGGATGATCCGTGACGTGCAGGACCGCACGGGCGGCTTCCGCGCCTTCATCCCGTACACCTACCAGCCGCAGAACAACGTGCTGAAGGGCCGTACGCAGGCCACGATCTTCGAGTACCTGCGGATGATCGCCGTCGCGCGGCTCTTCCTCGACAATGTCGCCCACATCCAGGGCTCCTGGCTGACCGTCGGCAAGGAGGCGGGCCAGCTCGCGCTGCACTACGGCGCGGACGACCTGGGCTCGGTGATGCTGGAGGAGAACGTCGTCTCCTCGGCCGGCGCCAAGCACCGCTCCAACCGCATGGAGCTCATCGACCTCATCCGCAAGGCGGGCCGCGTCCCGGCGCAGCGCGCCACCACGTACGAGCACTTGCTCGTGCACGACGACCCGGCGAACGACCCGGTCGACGACCGCGTCGTCTCGCACCTGTCCTCCACGGCGATCGAGGGCGGCACGGCCCACCCCGAGCTGAAGATCGTCCAGGCGAGCTGACGGGTTGCTGACGCTTCACGCGGCCGACCTGCTGATCGCCGTCCCCGGCGCGGGCCCCGTGCCGGGCGGGGCGGTGGTCGTCGACGGCGGCACCGTCGCGGCGCTCGGCCTGTACGAGGAGCTCGCGGCGGCGTTCCCGCGGGCGCGGGTGCGGCGGTGGCCGGGGGTGATCACGCCGGGGCTGCGGCAGTGGCACGGTACGTACCTGCTCAAGCGCGCCTACCACCCCGATCCCCGCGAGTACGACGAGCTGGGCGACCGGCCGCTGACGGGGGAGCGGCTCGAGGCGCTCGACATGACCGACACGCGGTGGGCGGGCAGCGTCCGCCGCGGCCTGCAGCAGATGCTGCGCCACGGCACGACGGCGGTGGCGATCGGCTCCGATCCGGTGGTGTCGACGGCGGTCGCACGGTCGGGCCTGACACCCGTCTCGATCCTGGGCGCGCCGGGCATCCTCCCCGACGAGCCGGACCTCGATCCCTTCCGCAACGCGTACGGCCTCGCGGACGCCGTCGCGGGCCCTCTCGCGGTCGGCGGGCGCGCCGACTTCGCCGTCTTCGGCGTACCGGACGAGGCGGCGCTGACGGAGGCGGGAGCGGGCACGTGCGTCGCCACGGTGCTCGCGGGGCGGCTGGTGTACCGGCGCCGCTGACTGGGCTCCCGTCAGCGAACCGTCAAGAGGCGTCCGCCGCACGTCAGGGCGGTGTCAACGGACGTCGTCCGTCCACCGTCACCCGGCAGGATGAGTGGCGCGGGGACGGCCGCTACGGTCCGTCCCGCGGTGCGACATGTGGGGCCTTGTCGACAGACGGGCCATGAGGGACGCGCACTGCCGGTGGTCAAGCCTTGTTGCCGAGGGGGCGACGGGTGGGGGACCGGCAGTCCTTGGGGGCGGGGGCCCACAGGAGCGGGCGCAGTCCGCACCGCGGGAGGGGCCGGTCCTTCCCGGGCGAGCCGTCCCCGTCCAGTCCCCGCCGAAGGCACCACGGGCCCGTGGTGAACAATGGGGTCGTGACCCGAGCATCCCTGGACAAGCAGCCGCATGAAGTCGCCGCGATGTTCGACGACGTGGCGGCGAAGTACGACCTGACCAACGATGTGATCTCGCTCGGCCAGGCCCGTCTGTGGCGCAAGGCCGTGGCGCAGGCCGTCGCCGCCCGCCCCGGTGAGAAGGTCCTGGACCTCGCGGCCGGCACGGGCACGTCCTCGCTCCCCTTCGCCGCCGACGGCGCGTACGTCGTGCCGTGCGACTTCTCCACCGGCATGCTGCGCGAGGGCAAGAAGCGCAACCCGTGGCTGCCGCTGACCGCCGGCGACGCGACGAAGCTGCCCTTCGCGGACGGCGTCTTCGACGCCGTCACCATCTCCTTCGGGCTGCGCAACGTGCAGGAGACCGACACCGCGCTGCGCGAGATGCTGCGGGTCACCAAGCCCGGCGGCCGCGTGGTGATCTGCGAGTTCAGCCACCCCACGTGGGCGCCGTTCCGCACCGTCTACAGCGAGTACCTGATGCGCGCGCTGCCGCCGATCGCGCGGACCGTGTGCAGCAGCCCGGACGCCTACGTCTACCTCGCCGAGTCGATCCGCGAGTGGCCCGACCAGGCGCGGCTCGCGACGCGCCTGCAGCAGGCCGGCTGGGCGAACGTGGCCTGGCGCAACCTCACGGGCGGAGTCGTCGCGCTGCACCGGGGCACCAAGCTCGCGTAGCGTTGCGGAACAGGCAATTCCGGGGCAGGGCGCGCTTATTGCGCGTCCTGTTTGTTGTCATGGCCAGGCAATTTGTGATCGGTACGATCTTGACCTTTCCCCGTCATGATCAGTCCGAATCCCGGAGGCCCTATGCCCTCGTTCTGTCCCGCCTGTGGTTCCGCGTTCGAACCGGACGCGCGCTTCTGCATGAAGTGCGGAAAGGAACGGCCGGAGGCGGAGAGGGCGGCGGCCGGGGCAACGGCCGCCGGCACCGCCACCGCTCCCGTCATGCCGCCGTCGCCCCCGCCCCCAGTCGCGCCCCCGGCCCCGCCGGGCCGGCCGCCGCTGCCGGGCGCCCCGCCCGGGTACGCGCCCTACGCCCCGCCCTCGCGCGGGGCGCTGTTCCTGCGCCGCGCCTTCACCGGTGACTGGGCGGGCTCCGCGAAGGCGGCGGCGTGGCCGGCGGCCCTGCTGCTCGTCCTCGCGCTCGTGATCTCGCTGCCGTCCCCCGGTGACTACGAGGAACTGGGCCTCACCAGCTGGTCCGACCGCTTCCCGGCCGCCATCGGCCTGCTCCTGCAGGGGCTGGGCGCGACCCTGGAGGTCGAGACGCGCAGCGGCGGCGGCCTGCTGACGATGCTGGTGCGCGGCAGCGGCTCGGTGTCCGTGTGGCCGCTGACCATCACCGCCCTGTGGGCGGGTGCGGTGGCCCTCGGCGCCAAGCGGCTGCGCCGCACGCTGCCCGCCGGCTCCGGCGGCGGCGCGGAGGCCACGCTGCGCATCGCCCTGATCTGTGCGGGGGCCGTGCTCCTGCTCGGCCTCTACGGACAGCCGGACCTCGAGATCGTCTCCGTCTCCACCACCCCTGTGCTGGCCGCGCTGTTCTCGGGCGCGCTGGCGGGCGTGGTGGGCGGCGCGGTGCTCTGCCGCGACGCGCTGGCCGCGCGCCTGGGCGCCGGCGCCCAGTTGGCCGTACGGGCGTGGGGCACGGCCCTGCGGGCCCTCGGGCTGTCGGTGGCGCTGTGCGGGGTGATCGTGTTCTTCGTGATCGCCTCCCACCCGGACGAGACGGGCGACTGGGCATGGGCCGGCTCGCTGCCCTTCCTGATCAACCTCGGCCTCATGGCGCTCGGCCTGTCCTGGGGCGCGGGCGTGGAGGGCTCCTCCACCGAGCACGGCCGCCACACCGGCGAGACCCTCGGCCTCTCCGAGATCGGCGACCTCGCGGGCGGCTGGGCCCAGGCCGGCGCGGTGGCGGCGGGCGTGGCCTGCGCGGTGATCCTGGCCGTGACGGTGGCCCGCCGCGCGGCGGACCGCACCGAGCAGGTGCTCTCCGGGGTCTTCTTCCTGGCGACGCTGTGGCTGCTGTCGTTCGTCTCCGGCGGTGCGATGGAGATGACGACGGGCACGTCCTTCTCGTCCCGGTCCCAGGGCACGGACGGATCGGTCGCAACGAACGCCGGCGAACTGCTGCTCTTCGGCCTCCTGTGGACCGCCGGCGCGCTCCTCCTGGCCACAGCCCTGAGCCACTCCCGCGGCCCGGGCTCCATGCCCCGCACCGGCCCCTCGGCGCCTCCCGCGCCACCGGCCCAGCCGATGCCGCCGCTGCCGCCGATGCCGACGGCTGGCGCCCAGCCGATGCCGCCGGGCGGTGCCCAGTCGGCGGCGCCGACTGCCCAGCCGGCGTGGCCGCCGGCGTCTGCCGCGCCTGCGGCCGGCACGAAGTCGGCTGCGGCCGCCGCGCCCGCAGCCGGCACCAAGCCGACCGCGTCTGCCGCGCCTGCGGCCGGCGCCCAGGCAGCCGGGGCTGTCGCGTCGGTGGCCGACTCCGCCGCGCGTGCGGCGGGTCCGGGTGCCGCACAGACGGCTGCACCAGGCGCTGGCTCTGCCGTGGCGGGCCAGGCTGCTGCGCTGCCCGTGCCTGCGGCCGGGACGCAGCCGACCGGGGCTGCCGCGCGTGCGGCGGGTCCGGGTGCCTCGCAGCCGACTGCACCAGTCGATGGCCAGCCCGTGCCCGCAGCCGGCACCAAGCCGACCGCTTCTGCCGCGCCTGCGGCCGGCGCCCAGGCGGGCGGGGCTGTCGCGTCGGTGGCCGACTCCGCCGCGCGTGCGGCGGGTCCGGGTGCCGCACAGACGGCTGCACCAGGCGCTGACTCTGCCGTGGCGGGCCAGGCTGCTGCGCAGCCTGCGCCTGCAGCTGCCGCGCCGCCGGCCGGCACCCAGCCGACCGCGCCTGCGGCCGGCGCCCAAGCGGCAGGCGCTGCCGCGTCGGCAGCCGGCTCGGCCGCGTCTGCGGCGAGCCCGGCCGCCGCGCAGCCCGCGCCGCCGGCCGGGGCCCAGTCGGCCGCCCCGAGCCCGACCGTCGAGCAGCCTGCTTCGCCGGCCGGGGCCCAGCCCCCGTCGTCGGCCGCCCAGCCTGCCGCGCAGCCCGCGCCCGCCGGCGGCCCGGCAGGCGCCCAGCCCGTGGCGCACTCCGCCGTCCACCCCAGTGCACCCGCCGCCCAGCCCGCGCCGTTCGCCGCCCACCCGGCCGGCCCGGCCACCGCCCAGCACGACGTGTTCGCCCCCGCCCCGTCCCCCCACTCGTCCTTCGCCCACCTCACCGTCCCCGTCCCCGTCCCGGCCGCGCCCGCGCGGTCCGTGCGGCGGCCGCTCATGTGGGTGGCCATCGGGCTGGCGGCCTTTTTGGTCGGTGGGGCCGCTACGGCCGGGGTGATGCTCCTGGGGAACGGTAAGAACAGTGGGGGCGGGGAGGAGGCCAAGGCTCCCGCCTCGCAGAGTCAGGCGCCGTCCGGTGGGCCCACCGGGGGCGACGGTGCTTCGGGGGCACCGTCCGCGTCCGCCTCCGCGCGGCCCGGCTCCAAGCCGCGTCCCCCCAAGGGCGAGCCCCCCAAGGGCTACCAGCGGATGACCTCTCCCGAGGGCTTCTCCCTCGCGGTGCCCGAGTCCTGGCGGCGCGAGAACAAGGGCACCAACCAGATCGACTACGCCGGCCCCACCGGCCCCGGCCACATCCGCGTCGGCATCGTGCCGAACGCGGGCGCGTCGGCGTACGACCACTTCCAGGAGATGGAGAAGTCGGTCGGCAAGCAGGAGGGCTACCAGCGGGTCCAGATGACCGCGAACACCTTCATGGGCCGGCCCGGCGCCCTGTGGGAGTGGACCTGGCGGGAGAAGAACGGCGAGGTCATGCACGCCCTGAACCAGGCGTACGTGGACGAGAACGGCACCGAGTACGCGGTCATGTACTCCGAGCGCGAGCGCTTCTACCCCGACGCCCGGAAGGTCTTCGACACCGCCCTGCAGTTCTGGTGGGTCGGGCCCTACGGCGTCAGCTGAGCCCGGGGCCGGGCGGGAACGGGCGGTCGCCGACCTTCCGTTCCCGCCCGGCTCATAGACTCGGCGGCGACCCTTCCCTCGCCGAACGGAGAGCCGCCGTGACCGAGTCCCCTACCGAACACAGCGCTGATGTGATCGTCGTCGGGGCAGGCCCCTCCGGCTCCACGACGGCGTACCACCTCGCCAAGGCCGGCCTCGACGTCCTCCTCCTGGAGAAGACGGCCTTCCCGCGCGAGAAGGTGTGCGGCGACGGCCTCACCCCGCGCGCCACCAAGCAGCTCGTGTCGATGGGCATCGACATCTCCGAGGAGGCGGGCTGGCTGCGCAACAAGGGCCTGCGCATCATCGGCGGCGGCGTCCGGCTCGAGCTGGACTGGCCCGACCTGGCCTCGTTCCCCGACTACGGACTGGTCCGCAAGCGCGACGACTTCGACGAGCAGCTCGCCCAGCACGCCGTGAAGGCCGGGGCCCGGCTGTACGAGCGCTGCAACGTGGGCGCGCCCGTCATCGACGACCGCACCGGCCGCATCGTCGGGGTGGAGGCGAAGCTCGGCGAGGACAAGACCCCGGTCACCTTCCACGCGCCCCTGGTCGTCGCGGCCGACGGCAACTCCACCCGGCTGTCCCTGGCCATGGGCCTGCACCGGCGCGAGGACCGCCCGATGGGCGTGGCCGTGCGCACGTACTTCACCTCCCCGCGCCACGACGACGACTACCTCGAGTCCTGGCTGGAGCTGTGGGACCGGCGCGGTGCGCAGGACCGGCTGCTCCCCGGCTACGGCTGGATCTTCGGCATGGGCGACGGCACCAGCAACGTCGGCCTGGGCGTGCTGAACACCTCCAACTCCTTCAAGGAGCTGGACTGGCGCGAGATCCTCAAGGCCTGGTGCGCCTCCATGCCCGAGGACTGGGGCTACACCCCCGAGAACATGACCGGCCCCATCCGCGGCGCCGCCCTGCCCATGGCCTTCAACCGCCAGCCGCACTACACGCGCGGCCTGCTGCTCGTCGGCGACGCGGGCGGCCTGGTCAACCCCTTCAACGGCGAGGGCATCGCCTACGCCATGGAGTCCGGGCAGATCGCCGCCGACGTCATCGTCCAGGCGCACGCCCGTGCCTCGTACGCCCAGCGGGAGCTGGTGCTGCAGCGCTACCCGAAGATCCTCAAGGACACCTACGGGGGCTACTACACGCTCGGCCGGGCGTTCGTGAAGCTCATCGGCAACCCGAAGGTCATGAAGCTGGCCACGGAGCGCGGGCTGACGCATCCGCTGCTGATGAAGTTCACGCTGAAGATGCTGGCGAACCTGACCGACCCGACGGGCGGCGATGCGATGGACCGCATCATCAACGGCCTGAGCAAGGTGGCTCCGCGCTCGTAACGCGCCCGCAGATTCACCCTTTCGAGTAGCTTTTGCGCCGTTTCGGCGTGTCGGCTTTACGGAAGTAATGAGGGGAACCCCATTCCGGTTGGGAATGGAACGGCTCCCTCGTGAAGGGAAGGTGCGGGTCGTGGACGAACGCTCCGCGGCCCCGGCCGGCGGGCCCGCCGGCCGGCCGCCTTCCCTGAGCGGGGACCCGTCCCTCCGCGCCGCCCGCCGTGCGAACGCCCCCGCACGGCGGGCGGTCCCGTTTCCGGCCGTTCCACGGCCGCCGCCTGCGGTTTTCCGCCCGGGCGGCCCTTCCGTCGTACGTCCGGATTCGACCCGTGCCGAAGGGGTTTGCCCTTCGGCCGGACATCCGCCCAGACTCGGTTACCGGCACAGGGGACCGGGTGCCCGTGGACAACGGGGGTGGGCACCCGGACATGCCGAAGGGCCGCCGTCCCGAGCGGGGGGAACGGCGGCCCTTCCGTGTCCGGTGTGCGCGGAGCGCACGTGCGTCACATGACGCGGACGGCACCCGTGGGCGGGGAGTAGCTCATGTCGCGCTCGACGATGCCCGTGCTGGGGTTCTGCGCGCCGATGAACTTGCCACCGCCGACGTAGACGGCCACGTGGTACGCGCTGCCCGCCGAGCCCCAGTAGAGGATGTCGCCGACCTTGAGGTTGGAGGTCGACACCTGGGTGCCGGCCGTCGACTGGTCCTGGGAGACGCGGGGCAGGTCGATGCCGATCTGGCTGTAGGCAGCCATGACCAGGCCCGAGCAGTCGTAGGAGGACGGGCCGGTGGAGCCCATCACGTAGGCCTTGCCGACCTGCGCGCGCAGGAAGTTGACCAGGCTCGCGGAGCTGCCCGTGGCCGTGGAGGACGACGAGGAGCCGGCCTCGCTGCCGGACGCGGACGTCGACTTGGTGCCCAGGGAGCCGCGCTCGCTGGTGCGGGAGGCGCGGGCCTCGTCCGCCTCGCGCTTCTCCTTGGCCTTGCGCTCGGCCTCGGCCTTGCGCTCGGCCTCTTCCTTGGCCTTCTTGGCGTCGGCCTTGGCCTGGTCGAGGGCCTCCTCGACCTGTGCGCGGACCTGGTAGTCCACAGCGGTCTGCTGCGTGGCGACCGCGCTCTGCGCGATGGAGGTGGACAGCGCCGCGTTGAACGCGGGCATCTCCATGGTCGCCTCGGTGGGCTTCTCGGACGTGGTGGCGGAAGCGGTGCCGGCCACGGCCAGGGTGCTGAGGACGCCACCGGCAACACCCGTGCGGACGACCCACGACTGGGTCGCGGGGCGACGGGGCTTCCGGTGGCTGGTTATGTGCGCGTTCGGGGACATGGGACAACGGACTATCAGGCCGCACAGGTTGAGTTCAAGATAAGTGACGTGCGTCACAATTGGCGTGAACGCGCCCAGAATTCGGACCTTCGGATCACGGGAGGGTCACGGCGCAGCCCCGGCCGCAGGGGGCGATCAGGCCCCTCAGCACGGCATTTGGCCATCCGGCAGACGGTCGGCGGAGGTCTTATCACCTTTACGGTCCGCCCGTCGAGGCTACCCGGCAAAACCGGATCCCGAACCTCTTGGCGCGTGGCGGAACTCACGCAACGCCCGCCCCGCCCGGCGCCCCGGCGGCCGGACGGCGGGCAGTGGCCGGCGACGGCGGCCGGCCCAGCGGGCGCGCCTCCCTTATCACTTGACAGTCGATCATGCCAATTTGCGTGAACCGGCCATGGCTTGATAGTGCCTCACCGCTCCGACCAGCGCTTCAGCCTCCGAATGTCACCTCTGGTGATCACTCAACCGCTTCGCGTATGAAGATCACCGCTCATCCGACTTGATGATCGTTCGTCAGGTGGTGGAGATCACAAACGTGGTCGTGTTCGCCGTGTCGCAGATCACAGACCGACGGGCATAGGATGCAATCGACCCGGGCTTGTGAACTGCCTCACATGCCGGCGATCTTCGCGGTGATCCCGCCGAGGACGGCTCGCCGGCGGCAGGGGCGGTGAGCCCGCCGCCGGGTCCGGTCAGCCAGCAGTCAGCGTCGACAGACTGGAAGGAGCGAGGAGCGGTGAACGCCTACGCGCCCATCCTCGTACTGGGAGCCCTCGGTGCAGGCTTCGCGATCTTCTCCGTGGTCATGGCATCGATCATCGGGCCCAAGCGGTACAACCGCGCCAAGCTCGAGGCGTACGAATGCGGCATCGAGCCGACCCCGCACCCGGCCGGTGGCGGCCGCTTCCCGATCAAGTACTACCTCACGGCGATGCTCTTCATCGTCTTCGACATCGAGATCGTCTTCCTCTACCCCTGGGCCGTCACCTTCGACTCCCTGGGGCTGTTCGGGCTCGTGGAGATGCTCCTCTTCGTGCTCACCGTCTTCGTCGCCTACGCCTACGTCTGGCGTCGCGGCGGCCTGGAATGGGACTAGGGGGCTTCGCGGGACATGGGACTCGAGGAAAAGCTGCCCAGCGGTTTTCTGCTGACCACCGTGGAACAGGCCGCGGGATGGGTGCGCAAGGCATCCGTCTTCCCGGCCACCTTCGGCCTGGCCTGCTGCGCCATCGAGATGATGACCACCGGCGCCGGCCGTTACGACCTGGCCCGCTTCGGCATGGAGGTCTTCCGCGGCTCGCCCCGGCAGGCCGATCTGATGATCGTGGCCGGCCGGGTCAGCCAGAAGATGGCGCCCGTGCTGCGGCAGGTCTACGACCAGATGCCCAACCCCAAGTGGGTGATCTCCATGGGCGTCTGCGCCTCCAGCGGCGGCATGTTCAACAACTACGCGATCGTGCAGGGCGTCGACCACATCGTGCCGGTCGACATCTACCTGCCCGGCTGCCCGCCCCGGCCCGAGATGCTCCTGGACTCGATCCTCAAGCTCCACAAGAAGATCCAGTCCGAGAAGCTCGGCGCCCACCGCGAGGAGGCGGAGCGGGAGGCGGAGGAGAGGGCGATCAAGGCCCTGCCGCTGATCGAGATGAAGGGGCTGCTCCGGTGAGCGAGAAGAACCCCAAGGGACCGAACGGGGTCAACCCCGACAAGGACCTCGGCACCCAGAACCTGCCCGGCCAGCGCCTGGACCACGGCGAGGTCATCGGCGTCCGCCACGGCATGTTCGGCGCGAACAACGGCGGCGACACCACCGGCTACAGCCGCCTCGTACGCACCGTACGGCTGCCCGGCGGGACCCCCCGCCCGTACGGCGGCTGGTTCGACGAGGTGGCCGACGAGCTGGAGGGCGCCCTGGAGGAACAGGGGCTCGTCCCGCAGAACGCGATCGAGAAGACCGTCGTGGACCGCGGCGAGCTCACCTTCCACATCGCCCGCGAGCACCTGCCGCTCGTCGCCCGCACCCTGCGCGACGACCCCGCCCTCCGCTTCGAGCTGTGCACGGGCGTGAGCGGAGTGCACTTCCCCGGGGAAAAGGGCCGCGAGCTGCACGCGGTCTACCACCTGCGCTCGATCACCCACAACCGGCTGATCAGGCTGGAGGTCGGCGTCCCCGACGACGACCGGCACCTGCCGTCCCTCGTCGCCGTCTACCCGACCAACGACTGGCACGAGCGCGAGACGTACGACTTCTTCGGCCTGGTCTTCGACGGCCACCCGGCGCTCACCCGGATCATGATGCCCGACGACTGGCAGGGCTTCCCGCAGCGCAAGGACTACCCCCTCGGCGGCATCCCCGTCGAGTACAAGGGCGCCCAGATCCCGGCTCCGGACCAGCGGAGGTCGTACAGCTGATGTCCACTCCGTCCTCCACTCCCCACGACGCCGCCGCCGGTCCCCGCGAGACCACCGAGGGCGCCGTCTACACCGTCACCGGCGGCGACTGGGACGAGATCGCCTCCGCCGCCAAGCAGGCCGACGACGAGCGCATCGTCGTCAACATGGGCCCCCAGCACCCCTCCACCCATGGAGTGCTGCGCCTCATCCTGGAGATCGACGGCGAGACGGTCACCGAGGCCCGCTGCGGCATCGGCTATCTGCACACCGGCATCGAGAAGAACCTCGAATTCCGGAACTGGACCCAGGGCACCACGTTCGTCACGCGCATGGATTACCTGACGCCGTTCTTCAACGAGACGGCGTACTGCCTGGGCGTGGAGAAGCTGCTGGGCATCGAGGAGCAGATCCCCGACCGCGCCTCGGTCGTCCGCGTCATGCTCATGGAGCTCAACCGCATCTCCTCCCACCTGGTGGCCATCGCCACCGGCGGCATGGAGCTCGGCGCCACCACGATCATGATCTACGGCTTCCGGGACCGCGAGCTCGTCCTCGACATCTTCGAGCTGATCACCGGCCTGCGCATGAACCACGCCTACGTACGCCCCGGCGGCCTCGCCCAGGACCTGCCGCCCGGCGCGGTGGACCAGGTGCGCGAGTTCGTGAAGAAGATGCGCCGCAACCTCCCCGAGTACGACAAGCTCGCCACGGGGAACCCCATCTTCAAGGGCCGCATGCAGAACGTCGGCCACCTCGACCTCACCGGCTGCATGGCGCTGGGCGCCACCGGGCCCATCCTGCGCTCCGCGGGCCTCCCGCACGACCTGCGCAAGGCCCAGCCCTACTGCGGCTACGAGAACTACGACTTCGAGGTCCCCACCACCGACACCTGCGACGCCTACGGGCGCTTCCTGATCCGGCTGGAGGAGATGCGCCAGTCGCTGCGGATCATCGAGCAGTGCCTGGACCGGCTCCAGCCCGGCGCCGTCATGGTCGCGGACAAGAAGATCGCCTGGCCCGCGCAGCTGGCGCTGGGCCCGGACGGGCTCGGCAACTCCCTCGACCACATCAAGAAGATCATGGGCACCTCCATGGAGGCCCTGATCCACCACTTCAAGCTGGTGACGGAGGGCTTCCGGGTGCCGCCCGGGCAGGCGTACACGGCCGTGGAGTCCCCCAAGGGCGAGCTCGGCGTGCACGTGGTCAGCGACGGCGGCACCCGCCCCTACCGGGTCCACTTCCGCGACCCCTCCTTCACCAACCTGCAGGCCATGGCGGCCATGTGCGAAGGCGGCCAGGTCGCCGACGTCATCGTCGCCGTGGCCTCGATCGATCCCGTGATGGGAGGCGTAGACCGGTGACCGACGTACAGCTGGGGATGCCGCAACTCCCCGCGCCCGACTACCCCGCCGACGTACGGGCCCGGCTCGAGACGGACGCCCGGGAGGTGATCGCCCGCTACCCCGACAGCCGCAGCGCCCTGCTGCCGCTGCTGCACCTCGTGCAGGCCGAGGAGGGGTACGTCACCCGCACCGGCATCCGCCTGTGCGCGGAGCTACTCGGGCTCACCACGGCCGAGGTCACGGCGGTGGCGACCTTCTACACCATGTACCGGCGCAAGCCCGGCGGCGACTACCAGGTCGGCGTCTGCACCAACACGCTGTGCGCGGTGCTGGGCGGCGACGCCATCTTCGACGCCCTCAAGCGCCACCTGGACGTCGGCAACGGCGAGACCACCGACGACGGCAAGGTCACCCTCGAACACATCGAGTGCAACGCGGCCTGCGACTTCGCGCCCGTGGTGATGGTCAACTGGGAGTTCTTCGACAACCAGACGCCCGAGAGCGCCATCCGGCTCGTCGACGAACTGCGGGCCGGCCGCGGCGCCGAACCCACGCGCGGCGCCCCCCTGTGCACGTACCGGGAGACGGCCCGCATCCTGGCCGGCTTCCCCGACCGGCGCCCCGGCGCCGTCGAGGCGAGCGGCGGCGCCGGCCCCGCCTCGCTGGCCGGGCTGCGGCTGGCCAAGGGCGACAACGGCACCGCCCGCGTCGGCCCCCCGCGGGGCGCGCCCCCGCATGACGAGCGCCCCCCGGAGCACCTGAGCTCCCACGACGCGCCTCAGCAGACATCCGCCTCGGACCCCGATCACCCCAGCGGACCGGTCACCGAGGAGGGGGAGGGATGACCGTGGCACCCGAGATCTTCGAGACCAGTCCCGAGAAGCTGCTCGCGCCCGTCCTGAGCGCCTTCTGGGACGAGCCCCGCTCCTGGACGCTGGAGACCTATCTGCGCCACGAGGGCTACGAGGGCGCGCGCAAGGCCCTCGCCATGACCCCCGACGACGTCATCGCCTACGTCAAGGACTCCGGGCTGCGCGGCCGCGGCGGCGCCGGCTTCCCGACCGGCATGAAGTGGCAGTTCATTCCCCAGGGCGACGGCAAGCCGCACTACCTCGTCGTCAACGCCGACGAGTCCGAGCCCGGCACCTGCAAGGACATCCCCCTCCTCTTCGCCAACCCGCACTCCCTCATCGAGGGCATGGTGATCGCCTGCTGGGCGATCCGCTCCAGCCGCGCCTTCATCTATCTGCGCGGCGAGACCGTCCCCGTGCTGCGCCGGCTGCACGAGGCCGTGCGCGAGGCGTACGCGGCGGGCTATCTCGGCCGGAACGTCCTCGGCAGCGGACTCGACCTCGACGTCACCGTGCACGCGGGGGCGGGCGCCTACATCTGCGGCGAGGAGACCGCCCTCCTCGACTCGCTCGAAGGCCGGCGCGGCCAGCCCCGGCTGAGGCCCCCCTTCCCCGCCGTCGCGGGCCTGTACGCGTGCCCCACCGTCGTGAACAACGTCGAGTCCATCGCCTCGGTCCCCGCGATCCTCAACCGCGGCAAGGAATGGTTCCGTTCGATGGGCAGCGAGAAGTCCCCGGGCTTCACGCTCTACTCCCTCAGCGGCCATGTCGCGGGCCCCGGCCAGTACGAGGCGCCGCTCGGCGTCACCCTGGGCCAGCTGCTCGGCATGAGCGGCGGCATGCGCCCCGGCCACCGGCTCAAGTTCTGGACGCCGGGCGGCTCCTCGACCCCGCTGCTGACCGACGAGCACCTCGACGTACCGCTCGACTACGAGGCCGTGGGCGCGGCGGGCTCGATGCTCGGCACCAAGGCCCTGCAGTGCTTCGACGAGACGACGTGCGTGGTGCGGGCGGTGACCCGCTGGACCGAGTTCTACGCCCACGAGTCCTGCGGCAAGTGCACGCCCTGCCGCGAAGGCACCTACTGGCTGGTGCAGTTGCTGCGGGACATCGAGGCCGGCAAGGGCCGCATGGCCGACCTCGACAAGCTCGCCGACATCGCCGACAACATCAACGGCAAGTCCTTCTGCGCGCTCGGCGACGGCGCCGCCAGCCCCATCTTCTCCTCGCTGCAGTACTTCCGCGGCGAGTACGAGCAGCACATCAAGGGCCGCGGCTGCCCCTTCGACCCGGCGAAGTCGACGGTGTGGGCCGACGGCCCCGCCAACCACCAGCACGCTCACCTGGGGGTGAACGCATGACCGTCACCACGTCCGCCCCCTCCCCGGGAGGGAACGCGGCCGTCCCACCGGAGGACCTGGTGTCCGTCACCATCGACGGCATCCAGATCTCCGTGCCCAAGGGCACGCTCGTCATCCGGGCGGCCGAGCTGCTCGGCATCGAGATCCCGCGCTTCTGCGACCATCCGCTGCTGGACCCGGCCGGCGCCTGCCGACAGTGCATCGTCGAGGTCGAGGGCCAGCGCAAGCCGATGGCCTCCTGCACGATCACCTGCACCGACGGCATGGTCGTCAAGTCGCAGCTGACCTCGCCCGTCGCCGAGAAGGCGCAGCGCGGCGTGATGGAGCTGCTGCTGATCAACCACCCGCTCGACTGCCCCGTCTGCGACAAGGGCGGCGAGTGCCCGCTGCAGAACCAGGCCATGAGCGCCGGGCAGGCCGACACCCGCTTCGAGGGCCGCAAGCGCACTTACACCAAGCCCCTGCCGATCTCCGCGCAGATCCTGCTGGACCGCGAGCGGTGCGTGCTGTGCGCGCGCTGCACCCGCTTCTCCAACGAGATCGCGGGCGACCCGATGATCGAGCTGCTGGAGCGCGGGGCGCTGGAACAGGTGGGCACGGGCGAGGGCGACCCGTTCCGGTCGTACTTCTCCGGCAACACCATCCAGATCTGCCCGGTGGGCGCGCTGACGTCGGCGGCGTACCGATTCCGCGCCCGCCCCTTCGACCTCGTCTCCTCCCCGTCGGTCTGCGAGCACTGCGCGGGCGGCTGCGCGACGCGCACGGACCACCGGCGCGGCAAGGTGATGCGCCGCCTCGCCGCCGAGGACCCCGAGGTCAACGAGGAGTGGGTGTGCGACAAGGGCCGCTTCGCGTTCCGCTACGCGCAGCGGCCGGAGCGCATCGAGACGCCCCTGGTCCGCAACGAGGCCGGGGCGCTGGAGCCCGCCAGCTGGCCGGAGGCGCTCGAGGCCGCGGCCCGGGGGCTCGCGGCGGCGCGGGGCCGGGCCGGGGTGCTGGCGGGCGGCCGGCTGACCGTGGAGGACGCCTACGGCTACGCCAAGTTCGCCCGCGTGGCGCTCGACACGCACGACGTGGACTTCCGGGCGCGGGTGCACAGCGGTGAGGAGGCCGACTTCCTCAGCTCCCACGTGGCGGGGCGGGGCCGGGACCTGGACGGGCAGGGGCTGACGTATACGGCGCTGGAGAAGGCGCCCGCCGTGCTGCTGGCCGGTCTGGAGGCCGAGGAGGAGGCGCCCGGCGTCTTCCTGCGGCTGCGCAAGGCCTGGCGCAAGCGCGGGCAGCGTACGTTCGCGCTGGCCACGCACGCGAGTGACGGCCTGCGCAAGGCCGGCGGCACGCTGCTGCCGGCCGCGCCCGGCACCGAGACGGAGTGGCTGCGGGCGCTGGCCGGGGCCTCGGGCCTGGACACCGACGGCCGGGCGGCCGCGGAGGCGCTGCGCGCCGCCGGCTCGGTGATCGTGGTCGGCGAGCGGCTGGCGGGCGTGCCGGGCGCGCTGACGGCCGCCGTGGAGGCGGCCTCGGCGACGGGCGCGGAGCTGGTGTGGATGCCGCGCCGGGCGGGGGAGCGGGGCGCGGTCGAGGCAGGAGCCCTGCCGGGGCTGCTGCCGGGCGGCCGGCCGGCCACCGACCCGCGGGCGCGGGAGGAGACGGCGGCGGCCTGGGGCGTGTCCGAACTGCCCCGCAGCCCCGGCCGGGACACCGGCCAGATCGTCGGGGCTGCTGTCACCGGCGAGCTGGCGGCCCTGGTCGTGGGCGGCGTGGAGGTCGCGGACCTGCCCGACCCGGCGCGCGCCCGGGAGGCGCTGGACGCGGTGGGCTTCCTCGTCAGCCTGGAACAGCGGCCGGGCGAGGTGACGGACCGGGCCGACGTGGTGCTGCCCGTCGCGGCCGTCGTGGAGAAGTCCGGGACCTTCCTCAACTGGGAGGGCCGGGCACGGCCGTTCGAGGCCGCGGTCAAGCCGGACCAGCTGACCCGCCGGCACGCCCTGCCGGACGCGCGCGTGCTGCACATGCTGGCCGACGCGATGGGCGTCGACCTCGCCCTGCCCGATGTACCGGCCGTACGGGCGGAGATGGCCCGCCTGGGCCGCTGGAGCGGTGAGCGGGCCGCCGGCCCGTCGGAACCGGGCCGGCCGCTGCCGCGCCCGGAGCCCGGCGAGGCGGTGCTGGCCGGGCATCGGCTGCTGCTCGACCTGGGCCGGCTGCAGGAGGGCGACGACGCGCTGGCCGGCACCCGGCACGCCGCCCTCGCCCGCCTCTCGGCGGCCACGGCGGCCGAGGCGGGCGTGCGCGACGGCGAGTACCTGGCGGTGACCGGCCCGGCCGGCACGGTCCGGCTGCCGCTGTGCGTCACGCCGATGCCGGACCGGGTGGTGTGGCTGCCGCTGAACTCGGTGGGCGGCGGCGTCGCCTCCGACACCGGGGCGTGCCCGGGAGAGCTCGTACGGATCGGGGCGTCCGTCGATGAGGGCGCCGAGGGCGCGGGACGGGAGGTGCGGTCGTGAACCCTGCGCTGAGCCGACTGGCCGTCGAGGACCTGTCGATGTTCGGCAGGGACCCGTGGTGGCTGGTGGTCGTCAAGGCCGTCTTCTGCTTCGCGTTCCTGATGCTGACCGTGCTCTTCTCCATCGTCTGGGAGCGCAAGGTCGTCGCCTGGATGCAGCTGCGCATCGGCCCCAACCGGCACGGCCCCTGGGGCATGCTGCAGTCGCTGGCCGACGGCATCAAGCTGATGCTCAAGGAGGACCTGGTCGTCCGGCGCGCCGACAAGGTCGTCTACGTCCTCGCGCCGATCGTCGCCGCGATCCCGGCGTTCATGGCCATCGCGGTGATCCCCTTCGGCCCGGCGGGCAACGAGGTCTCCGTCTTCGGCCACCGCACGACGATGCAGCTGACCGACCTGCCGATCGCGATCCTGTACATCCTCGCGGTCGCCTCGATCGGCATCTACGGCATCGTGCTGGCCGGCTGGTCCTCGGGCTCGACGTACCCGCTGCTCGGCGGGTTGCGCTCCTGCGCGCAGATGATCTCCTACGAGATCGCGATGGGCGCCGCCTTCGCGTCGGTCTTCCTCTACTCCGGCTCGATGTCGACGTCGACGATCGTCGAGGCCCAGCACGACCGGTGGTACGTGCTGCTGCTGCCGGTCTCCTTCCTCGTCTACATCGCGACGATGGTCGGGGAGACGAACCGGGCCCCCTTCGACATGCCGGAGTCCGAGGGCGACCTGGTGGGCGGCTTCAACACCGAGTACTCCTCCATCAAGTTCGCGATGTTCATGCTGGCCGAGTACGTGAACATGGTGACGGTCTCGGCGGTGGCGGTCACGCTCTTCCTGGGCGGCTGGCAGGCCCCGTATCCGCTCTCCGCGTTCTGGGAGGGCGCCAACCACGGCTGGTGGCCGATGCTGTGGTTCGTCATCAAGGTGCAGCTGCTGCTGTTCTTCTTCATCTGGCTGCGCGGCACGCTGCCCCGGGTCCGCTACGACCAGCTGATGAAGCTCGGCTGGAAGGTGCTCATCCCGGTCTCGCTGGTGTGGCTGATGCTCGTCGCGACCGTACGGGCGCTGCGCAACGAGAACTACGACTTCCAGGACATCGTGCTGTACGTCGGGGGCGCGGTCCTCGCGATCCTGCTGCTCTCGCTCCTCGTCGACGTCTTCCGCGGGCGCGACGGCGACAAGGCCGGGGAGGAGGCCGCCGCGGAGCCGGCGCCTCCGTTCGACCCGATGGCGGGCGGCTTCCCCGTGCCCCCGCTGCCCGGTCAGACACTGCCGCCCGTGCCCCGGCGCCGGTCGCGCCGTGACGCAGAGCTGATTGTCAGTGGCGGGGTGGACACTCACAGTGACCGAGAGGAGGCCGACGGTGTCTAGCGAGTCTTCCCGGGGGGACGCCCCCCGGACCCCCTTCCAGAATCCCGTGGCCGGCTTCGGCGTGACCTTCAAGGCCATGTTCAAGAAGCGGCTGACCGAGCAGTACCCGGAGGAGAAGAAGCACACGGCGCCGCGCTTCCACGGCCGCCACCAGCTCAACCGTCACCCCGACGGCCTGGAGAAGTGCATCGGCTGCGAGCTGTGCGCCTGGGCCTGCCCGGCGGACGCCATCTACGTCGAGGGCGCGGACAACACCGACGAGGAGCGCTACTCCCCGGGCGAGCGCTACGGCCGCGTCTACCAGATCAACTACCTGCGCTGCATCCTGTGCGGCCTGTGCGTCGAGGCGTGCCCGACCCGGGCGCTGACGATGACGAACGAGTACGAACTGGCCGACGCCAGCCGCGAGTCGCTCATCTATACGAAGGAGCAGCTGCTGGCGGGGCTGGAGGACCGCATGGTCGACACCCCGCACGCGATCTACCCCGGCATGACCGAACAGGACTACTACCGGGGTCTGGTGACCGAGGCCGCGCCGGGCACGGAGCGGCAAGTGGCCGTCTCCAAGGGCGAGAAGCCGCAGGAGAACCACGAGGAAGAGGTGGAGGCATGAGCGTCGCTGCCGCCGCCTCGACGACGTCGACCGGCGAGGCGGTCCAGTTCTGGCTGCTGGCGGTCGTCGCCGTGGCCGGCGCCCTGGGCGCGGTGCTGATGAAGAAGGCCGTGCACAGCGCGCTGTCGCTCGCCGGGACGATGATCGTCCTGGCGGTCTTCTACCTCGCCAACGGCGCCTACTTCCTCGGCATCGTGCAGATCGTCGTCTACACCGGCGCGATCATGATGCTGTTCCTGTTCGTCGTGATGCTGGTCGGCGTCACGGCCGCGGACTCGCTGAAGGAGACGATCAGAGGCCAGCGCTGGCTGGCGGGGCTGTGCGTGCTGGGCTTCGGCATCCTGCTCGCGGCCGGCATCGCCAACGCCTCGCTGGACCGGTTCAACGGCCTGGGCCAGGCCAACTCCGGCGGCAACGTCCAGGGGCTGGCCGCACTGATCTTCACCAAGTACGTCTTCGCCTTCGAGATCACCGGCGCGCTGCTCATCACCGCGGCCGTGGGGGCCATGGTCCTCACCCACCGCGAGCGCACCGAACGGGCCGCCACCCAGCGCGAGATGTCCGAGGCGCGCGTGCGCTCCCAGCACCTGCCGCCCCTGCCCGCGCCCGGCGTCTACGCCCGGCACAACGCCGTCGACGTCCCCGGCCTGCTGCCCGACGGGACGCCGTCCGAGCTCACCGTCAACCCCACGCTGCGCGCCCGGGGCCAGATCCGCGACGTGTCCGCCGACGCGCTCGCGGACCTCGCGGCGCTGGAGCAGCGCGCGGAGGAGCGGCTGGGCCGGCACAAGGACCGCTCGCAGGAGGGTGCCCAGTGAATCCGGTCAACTACCTCTATCTGGCGGCCCTGCTGTTCACCATCGGCGCCGCCGGCGTGCTCATCCGGCGGAACGCGATCGTCATCTTCATGTGCGTCGAGCTGATGCTGAACGCCTGCAACCTGGCGTTCGTCACCTTCTCCCGGATGCACGGCAATCTCGACGGCCAGATCATCGCCTTCTTCACGATGGTCGTGGCCGCCGCCGAAGTCGTGATCGGTCTCGCGATCATCGTGACGATCTTCCGCTCCCGCCACTCGGCCTCGGTCGACGACGCCGGCCTGCTGAAGCTGTAAGGGGACACTGACGGTGGAGAACCTCATCGGATTGCTCGTCCTGGTGCCCCTGCTGGGCGCGGGCCTGCTGCTCTGCGGCCGCCGGCTCGACAGCAGCGCCCCCTGGATCGGCACGCTGCTCGCCGCCCTGTCCTTCGTCATCGGCGCGGTGCTCTTCGCCGGCATGCTGGGCCGCGACGCCGAGGACCGCGAGCTGGGCGCGACCGTCTTCAGCTGGGTGCCCGTCGGCGGCTTCCGCGCCGACGTGGGCTTCCAGCTCGACCAGCTGTCGATGACCTTCGTGCTGCTGATCACGGGCGTCGGCTCGCTGATCCACCTGTACTCGATCGGCTACATGGCGCACGACGAGCGCCGCCGGCGCTTCTTCGGCTACCTCAACCTCTTCCTCGCCGCGATGCTGCTCCTGGTCGTCGCCGACAACTACCTCCTGCTGTACGTGGGCTGGGAGGGCGTCGGCCTCGCCTCGTACCTGCTGATCGGCTTCTGGCAGCACAAGCCGAGCGCGGCGACGGCCGCCAAGAAGGCCTTCCTCGTCAACCGCGTCGGCGACGTCGGCCTGTCCATCGCGATCATGCTGATGTTCACGACCTTCGGGACCTTCGCCTTCGGGCCCGTGCTCGAGAGCGCGGACCGGGCCGGCGAGGGGAAGCTGACCGCCATCGGGCTCATGCTCCTGCTTGCCGCCTGCGGCAAGTCGGCCCAGGTGCCGCTGCAGAGCTGGCTCGGGGACGCGATGGAGGGCCCGACGCCGGTCTCCGCGCTCATCCACGCGGCGACGATGGTGACCGCCGGCGTGTATCTGATCACCCGGTCCGGGGCGATCTTCGACGGGGCGCCGGACGCCCAGACCGCGGTCGTCACGGTGGGCGCGGTCACGCTGCTCTTCGGTGCGATCGTCGGTTGCGCGAAGGACGACATCAAGAAGGCCCTGGCGGGCTCGACGATGTCCCAGATCGGCTACATGATCCTCGCCGCCGGGCTGGGGCCGGTCGGCTACGCCTTCGCGATCATGCACCTGGTCACCCACGGCTTCTTCAAGGCCGGGCTCTTCCTCGGCGCCGGCTCGGTGATGCACGGCATGAACGACGAGGTCGACATGCGGCGTTACGGCGGCCTGCGCTCCTACATGCCCATCACCTTCGTGACCTTCGGCCTCGGCTACCTCGCGATCATCGGCTTCCCGGGCCTGTCCGGCTTCTTCTCCAAGGACAAGATCATCGAGGCGGCCTTCGCCAAGGGCGGCACCGAGGGCTGGATCCTGGGCGGGGCGGCCCTGCTGGGCGCCGCCATCACCGCGTACTACATGACGCGGGTGATGCTCCTGACGTTCTTCGGCGAGAAGCGCTGGCAGCCGGACGAGCGGGGCGAGCTGCCCCACCCGCACGAGTCGCCGCGCACGATGACCGTCCCGATGATCGTGCTCGCCTTCGGATCGGTCTTCGCCGGCGGCCTGTTCAGCGTCAACGACGCCTTCCTGAACTGGCTCGAGCCCGTCACCGGGCACGCCGAGGGTCACTCGCCGGTCACCGCCGTGCAGGTCACCGCGGCCACCATGGTCGTCCTCTTCGTAGGCGTCGCGCTCGCCTGGGCGCAGTACGGCCGCGGGCCGGTGCCGGTCACCGCGCCGCGCGGCAACGCACTCGTGCGTGCCGCCCGACGTGACCTGCTGCAGGACGACTTCAACCACGTCGTGCTGGTCCGCGGCGGCGAGCACCTCACTCGGAGCCTGGTCTACGTCGACCACACGCTGGTCGATGGCGTCGTCAACGGCACCGCCGCCTCCGTCGGCGGGCTCTCAGGCCGGATGCGCAGGCTGCAGAACGGCTTCGCGCGCAGTTACGCGGTCTCGATGTTCGGCGGTGCGGCGCTGCTCATCGCCGCGACCCTGCTGATGAGGGCGGTCTAGTCATGTCATTTCCCCTGCTGACGGCCACGGCGGCGGTGCCCGCCCTCGGGGCGGTCGCCACCGCCGCCGTACCGGCCGCGCGCCGCACGGCCGCCAAGTGGCTGGCCCTGGCCTTCTCGCTCGCCACCCTGGCGCTCGCGGCGGCCCAGCTCGTGCGCTTCGACCCCGGCGCGAAGGGCCCGTTCCAGCTCACCGAGTCGCACGCCTGGATCGAGGACTTCGGGGTGCGGTACGACCTGGGCGTGGACGGCATCGCGGTGGTGCTCATCGCACTGACCGCGCTGCTGGTGCCGTTCGTCATCCTGGCGGGCTGGCACGACGCCGACCCCCTGGAGGACACCTCGACGCGCTGGCGGCCCACCCAGGGCTTCTTCGCGCTGATCCTCATGGTCGAGGCGATGGTGGTGATCGCCTTCGAGGCCACCGACGTCTTCCTCTTCTACATCTTCTTCGAAGCCATGCTCATCCCGATGTACTTCCTCATCGGCGGCTTCGGCGACCGGGCGGGGGAGCGCGGCGAGGCGGAGAGCGCGGCCCAGCGCAGCTACGCCGCCGTGAAGTTCCTGCTCTACAACCTCGTCGGCGGACTGATCATGCTGGCCGCCGTCATCGGGCTCTACGCCGTCACCGCTCACCAGCTGGGCACCGGCACCTTCTCCCTCACGGAGATCGTCCAGGCCCGCGCCGACGGCAAGCTGGAGTTCGCGACCACCACCGAACGCGCCCTGTTCCTCGGCTTCTTCTTCGCCTTCGCCGTCAAGGCGCCGCTGTGGCCGCTGCACACCTGGCTGCCCAACGCCATGGGCGAGGCCACCGCCCCCGTCGCGGTGCTGATCACCGCGGTGGTCGACAAGGTCGGCACGTTCGCCATGCTCCGCTTCTGCCTCCAGCTGTTCCCGGAGGCGTCGAAGTGGGCGACTCCGGTGATCCTGGTGCTGTCGCTGATCAGCATCCTCTACGGGGCGCTGCTCGCGGTCGGCCAGCGCGACATCAAGCGCCTGATCGCCTACGCCTCGATCTCCCACTTCGGCTTCATCGTCCTGGGCATCTTCGCGATGACCACCCAGGGCCAGGCCGGCGCCACGCTCTACATGGTCAACCACGGGATCTCCACGGCCGCGCTGATGCTGGTCGCGGGCTTCCTGATCTCCCGGCGCGGCTCCCGGCTCATCGCCGACTACGGCGGCGTCCAGAGCGTGGCACCCGTCCTGGCGGGCACCTTCCTCGTCGGCGGTCTGGCCACGCTGTCGCTGCCCGGGCTCGCGCCCTTCGTCTCCGAATTCCTCGTCCTGGTCGGCACGTTCAGCCGCTATCCGGTCGTCGGCGTCATCGCGAGCGTCGGCATCGTGCTGGCCGCGCTCTACGTCCTGGTGCTCTACCAGCGCACCATGACCGGCCCGGTGAAGGAGGCGGTGCGCACGATGCCCGACCTGCGGGTGCGCGAGCTCGCGGTCGTCGCACCGCTGATCGCGCTGCTGCTCTTCCTCGGCGTCTATCCCAAGCCGGTGACCCGGATCCTCGACCCCGCCGTCGAGCACACGCTGTCGCAGGTGGAGAAGAGCGACCCCGAGCCCGCCAGCCCAGTGAATGACCGTCGTGTGAACGATGTGGAGGCCGCGAAGTGAGCCACGCAGCATCTGTCCACAGCCTGTGGACACTGGCGGCGGCCGAGGCGCCGAAGAAAATCCCCGGCCCGCACATCGAGTACGCCCAGCTCTCGCCGACACTGATCGTGCTCGGCGCCGCCGTCCTGGGCATCCTCGCCGAGGCCTTCCTGCCGCGCCGGGCCCGCTACCACGCCCAGCTCCTGCTGACCGTCGTCGGCCTGGCCGCCGCCTTCTCCGCCGTCGTCGCGCTGGCGGCGAGCGGCTACGCCTCGGACAAGGCGCACATCGCCGCCATGGGGGCGGTCGCCGTCGACGGCCCCGCGCTGTTCCTCCAGGGCACCGTGCTCCTGGTCGGCGTGGTCGCGGTGTTCACCTTCGCCGAGCGCCGGCTCGACCCGGCGGCGCACGGCCGGCCGGTGGACTCCTTCGCCGCCCAGGCAGCCGCCGTGCCCGGCGGCGAAGCCGAGCGCAAGGCCGTCCGGGCGGGCCTCGCGACCACCGAGGTCTTTCCGCTCACGCTCTTCGCGATCGGCGGCATGCTCGTCTTCCCCGCCGCCAACGACCTGCTGACGCTCTTCGTCGCGCTGGAGGTCTTCTCCCTCCCGCTGTACGTGCTGTGCGCCCTGGCCCGCCGCCAGCGGCTGCTCTCGCAGGAGTCGGCGGTCAAGTACTTCCTCCTGGGCGCCTTCTCCTCCGCCTTCCTTCTCTTCGGGGTGGCGCTGCTGTACGGCTACGCCGGCACGGTCACCTACTCCGGCATCGCGGACGTCGTCAGCGGCGCCACCCGCACCCTCGACCCCGCGCTGGCCGGCACGATGGGCAACGACGCCCTGTTGCTGATCGGCGGCGCCCTGGTGCTGATGGGACTGCTGTTCAAGGTGGGGGCGGTACCGTTCCACATGTGGACGCCCGATGTCTATCAGGGCGCCCCCACGCCGGTCACCGGCTTCATGGCGGCCGCGACGAAGGTCGCCGCCTTCGGCGCCCTGCTGCGGCTGCTGTACGTCGTCCTGCCGGGGCTGCGCTGGGACTGGCGGCCCGTGATGTGGGGCGTCGCGATCGTCACGATGCTGGTCGGCGCGATCGTGGCCGTCACCCAGACCGATGTGAAGCGGCTGCTGGCCTACTCCTCCATCGCCCACGCCGGCTTCATCCTCGCCGGCGTCATCGCCACCACCCCCGACGGCATCTCCTCGGTGCTCTTCTACCTGGCCGCGTACTCCTTCGTCACCCTCGGCGCCTTCGCGGTGGTGACGCTGGTGCGCGACGCCGGCGGCGAGGCGACCCACCTGGCCAAGTGGGCGGGGCTCGGGCGCCGTTCGCCGCTGGTGGCGGCGGTGTTCGCGGTCTTCCTGCTGGCCTTCGCGGGCATCCCGCTCACCAGCGGCTTCGCCGGCAAGTTCGCCGTCTTCAAGGCGGCCGCGCAGGGCGGGGCGGCGCCGCTGGTCATCGTCGGCGTGCTGTCGTCGGCGATCGCCGCGTTCTTCTACATCCGGGTGATCGTGCTGATGTTCTTCAGCGAGCCGAAGGCCGACGGCCCGACCGTCGCCGTGCCGAGCCCGCTGACGTCCACGGCCATCGCCGTGGGCGTCGCGGTCACGGTCGTCCTCGGTGTGGCGCCTCAGTACTTCCTCGAGCTGGCGGGCCAGGCGGGGACGTTCGTGAGGTAGCCGCCGGACACCGCTCATCCCGACGCCCGGTGTCCCAGTGGAGGGGCGCCGGGCGGCGGCATGTCTGCGGGTGCCGGTGATGCCGGTGAGTTCAGCCGGCAGGCTTCACGGGGACGACGGGCTTGCCGTCGCCGCCCACAGCCTTGGACATCTTGTCCTCCTTGCCGGAGGCCCAGGCCACCGTGAAGGACTTGCCGTCGAAGTTCTTGATGGTGCCCTTGGAGTAGTCGGTGCTGCCGTCCTGGCAGTGCTTGATGGTGATCGTCGCCGGCTGGGAGTTGTCGACGAGCGTGCCCGAGCAGGCGGTCTTGCCGCTGAGCATCACCGTGTTCTGGGCGAACGACAGGATGACCATGCTCTTGTCGGTCAGCTTGCCGCCGTTCGACCAGCCGCCCGCGAGCTCGGCGGCCGTGACGGGCTTGCCCTCCGGCTTGTCCGCCGGCTTGTCCGCCGGCTTGTCCTTCGGGGCCTCGCCGCCGGGCGTCTGCTGCCCGGCGTCCGCGCTGGGCTTGGCGTCCGTCTTCTTGTCACCGTCGTCGCTGCTCTTGCTGCAACCGGTCATCAGCACAGCGGCGATGAGCGCCGCCCCCGTGATCTGTACTGCCTTGCGCACGTGCGCTCTCTCCTTCGTCGTGTCCGGCCCCGGTTGGAACTGGACACGACAAGCTAGCAGCGGTCAGTCGCCGCCGCCTCCCCCACAGCCGCCCCCACCGCCGCAGCCGCCGCCACCGCCACAGCTGTCTCCGCCGCCTCCGTCACCGCCGCTGCCGCCGTCGGACGAGCCGGAGCCCGCCACGACGTTGCGGTGCACGGCGTAGGAGATCCAGCCGTCGCGCATGAGACGGCGCATGGCCTTGCGGTCCCGGCGCGCGCCCCAACCCGGGTAGAGCACCCTGGCGATGCCGGTCGCGGACAGCAGCGAGGCCAGCGCCCGGCTGCGCGGATCGGGGAAGCCCGCGCGCAGGGCCGCGTCGAAGGAGGCGCGCGCCGGGGTGGTGAGGTCGACCGTGCCCACCGGGTAGCGCGACCGCCGGACGATGCCGGCGAACCGCCGCTCCACCCGCAGGGCCCCCCGCTGCAGCAGCCCCATCACCCAGGCCTCTTCCTGGCCCTTGGCGTTGGTCCGTATCCACTTGTAGGTCTTCGGGCCGCGCCCGCCGGGCGAGCGCAGCCTCCACAGCGGCACGGAGAGCAGGGCACTGGCCGGCGAGGCCGCCCCGGCGACCGCCACCGGTCGCCCGTCCTCCTGCCGTATGCAGCCGTGCAGTTCCAGCTCCGCCAGTACGGCCCCGGCCAGGCCGTACTGAAGGTCCCGGGACGCGCACAGCTTCTTTCCGTCCACCGGGTCGTGCGCGAGCAGCAGCAGTTCCTCCGGCAGCGTGAGTCCCCCGTTCACGCGCCCTATCCCGCCGTGCGCGCCGGCACGATGCGGCCGGAGACCTCGCCGAGCCCGATGCGGGCGCCGTCCGGGCCGGGGGCCCACGCGGTGAGCGTGACCTCGTCGCCGTCCGCCAGCCAGGGGCCCTTGCCCTGGGTCAGCTCGAGCAGGCAGCCCAGCTGGTCGGGCTCGGGGCCGCTGACCGTGCCCGAGGCGTAGAGGTCGCCCGTGCGCAGCGAGGCCCCGTTGACCGTCATGTGGGCGAGCTGCTGGGCGGCCGTCCAGTACATGGCGGCGAACGGCGGCCGGGAGACGGTCTCGCCGTTGATGCTCACCTCGATGCGCAGGTCGATGCCGCCGGGCTCGGCGGCGGAGTCGTCGAGGTAGGGCAGCAGCGGGTGGGTGCGCTCCGGCGGCGCCGTGCGCGCCTCGTCGAAGGCGTCCAGCGGGGTGACCCACGCCGAGACGGACGTCGCGAAGGACTTGCCGAGGAACGGGCCGAGCGGCACGTACTCCCAGGCCTGCAGGTCGCGGGCCGACCAGTCGTTGAGGAGGCAGACGCCGAAGACGTGCTCGCGGAAGGCGTCGAGCGGCACCGGCGTGTGGTCCGGCGCGGGGGTGCCGACGACGAAGGCGACCTCGGCCTCGATGTCCAGCCGGAGGGAGGGACCGAAGGAGGGGGCATCGTCGGCGGGGGCCTTGCGCTGGCCCTGGGGGCGCACGACGTCCGTGCCGGAGACCACGACCGTGCCGGCGCGGCCGTGGTAGCCGATCGGCAGGTGCTTCCAGTTCGGGGTCAGCGCCTCGCCGTTCGGGCGGAAGATGCGGCCGACGTTGGTGGCGTGGTGCTCGCTCGCGTAGAAGTCGACGTAGTCGGCGACCTCGAACGGCAGGCGCAGCGTCACGTCCGCGAGCGGGTGGAAGTGCGCCTCGCCGGTGATCCAGCCGCGGATCTCCGTCCGTACCGCCTGCCACACCTGCCGCCCCGCCGCCATCAGCGGGTTGAGGGTCGGCGCGGCCAGCAGCGGGGCGTAAGCGGAACCGTGCGCGGCGGCCGCGGCGGCCGCGTCGAGGACGTGCGCGCCGTAGCGGACTCCGATGCGCGGGCGGTCGGGCGCGTCCGCGGTGGTGAAGACGCCGTACGGGAGAGTGTGTGCGCCGAAGGGGTCGCCTTCGGGCAGCTCACGGGGGTGGTGCTGGGGCATGGGACGCTGCCTCGCCTTCTCCTGGACGCTCCTTGCGAACCTGTGGGCCGATCCACACATTACGTGGTGACCGCTTATGGGCAAGAGCTGTCCGACAGGTGTCCGACCGGAGGCCAAAGGGAAGGCAATGTCCGGTAACTCCTTGCTGGACGCGGCGATTCCGAAGTAGCGTCCTAAGTCGGGTCACACACAGTGGGGGGCCGCTGAGGCTGGGTGGCCGAGGGGGGTGCTGGTGGCGAGCAGGAGCGCGCCCGTAGCGGCGGACCGGTCCGTACCCGGGCTGATTGTGAAGATCGGCGACTATCCCCTGCACCACGGCGGGGTGGGCGCGATCCGGAGCCTGGGCCGGCTGGGTGTCCCGATGTACGCCGTCACCGAGGACAGATGGACTCCCGCCGCCCTCTCCCGCTATCTGCGCTCCGGCTTCGTCTGGCCGACCACCGGCACCGAGCGTCCGGAGGAGCTGGTGGCGGGTCTGCTGCGGATCGGACGCAGGATCGGCCGGCCGGCGGTGCTGATCCCCACCGACGAGGAAGCGGCCGTGCTGATCGCCGAGCACGCCGAGGCCCTGGCGGGCTCCTTCCTCTTCCCGCCCGTCGAGCGGGCGCTGCCGCGCCGCCTGGCGAGCAAGCAGGGGCTGCACGAGCTGTGCGCGGAGCACGGGGTGCCCTCCCCCTCCGCGCTGTTCCCGGCCTCGTACGAGGAGATCGAGAAGTACGCCTCGGTCGCCTCCTTCCCGCTGGTGGCCAAGAACCGCGAGGCCTTCGAGCGGCGCTCGCACCCCGCCGTGCACGGCACGACCCGCATCGGCGGCCCGCGCGAGCTGCTGGAGCTGGCGCGCGGCTGGGGGCCCTCGCCGGGGGTGATCCTGCAGGAGTACCTGCCCCGTGAGGAGGCCGAGGACTGGATCGTCCACGCCTACTTCGACGCCGAGAGCACCCCGCTGGCGATGTTCACGGGCGTGAAGGTGCGCTCCTGGCCGCCCCACGCGGGCATGACCGCCAACGCCTACGTCGTGGACAATCCGGAACTGGCCGCCATGGCCGCGCAGTTCATCAAGCAGATCGGCTTCTGCGGAATCATCGACCTGGACTGGCGGTTCGACCGGCGCGACGGCCGGTACAAGCTGCTGGACTTCAACCCCCGGATGGGAGCCCAGTTCCGGCTCTTCGAGAACGAGGCCGGCATCGACGTCGTACGGGCCCAGCACCTGGACCTGACCGGTCGGCCCGTCCCGGAGGCCGAGCAGCTCACGGGCCGCCGCTTCATCGTGGAGAACATCGACCTGCCCGCCTTCGCCGCCTACCGTCGCAGCGGCTACACCACCCCCCACGCCCCCGCCCGGGCGAGCGGCACGGAGCTGGCGTGGGTGGCCCGTGACGACATGAAGCCGTTCTTCACCATGCTCGCCCGGTTCGTGCGGCCGGGCGCGCGGCATCTGTGGCAGTTGTGGCGCTCCAGGCGCCGCTCCGCCGCCGTCGCCGAGCAAGCCGACTGAAAACCGCGTATCGACGTCGCCCGGCCCGCCGCCGGGTCACGCCCTGGGAGGGGACCCGTGACACTTCCCGTAGCCGTCATCGGGGCCGGTCCGTACGGCCTCTCGACCGCAGCTCATCTGAAGGCGCGCTCCGTGCCGACGCGCGTCTTCGGCTCGCCGATGGTGAGCTGGCGGGAGCACATGCCCGCCGGGATGCTGCTCAAATCCACCCCCGTCGCCTCGAACATCGACGCCCCGCAGCCGGGCCACACCCTCTTCGACTTCTGCCAGGACATGGGGGAGCGGCGGTACGAATCGGACTGGGACGCCATTCCGGTCGAGACGTTCGCGAGCTACGGCCTGTGGTTCCAGCAGCGCCTGGTGCCCGCCCTGGAGCGGGAGCGCGTGGTGTCGGTGGAGCGGCGCACCTCGGGCTCGGGCTTCGAGCTGAAGCTGGACTCGGGGGAGCAGTTCGCCGCGCGGGCCGTGGTGGTGGCCACGGGCCTGAGCGGGTTCGCGCAACTGCCGCCCGAGCTGGCCGCGGCCGTGCCGGACGGGCCCTCGGCGAGCGGCCCCCTCTCGCACAGCTCGCAACACCGCGACCTGTCGGTCTTCGCCGGCCGGGACGTGGTGGTCGTCGGCGCCGGGCAGTCCGCGCTGGAGACGGCGGTGCTGCTGGCCGAGGCGGGCGCGGGCTCGGTGCGGGTTCTCGCGCGGCGGCGCGGTGCGGTGCGGTTCGGGGCGGCCCCGGACGGGCAGTCGCCGCTGAAGCCGGACACCCCGTTCGGGCGGGCCTGGTCGCTGTACGCGTTCTCGTATCACGCGGACGGTTTCCGCCACCTTCCGGCGCCCACCCGGGCCTTCCTGGTGCGCCGGGTGCTGGGGCCGCTGGGGGCGTGGTGGCTGCGGGATCGGTTCGTGGGCCGGGTCCAGGTGACCGAGGGCAAGCAGATCGTGCGGGCGCGGGTGGAGGCCGGGCGCCCGGTGCTGACCCTGGCCGGCGACGTGGACGGCCCGGAGAACGAGCTGCGCGCCGACCACGTCATCGCGGCGACCGGCTACCGCGTGGACGTGGCGGCCCTGGACTTCCTCGGGCCCGGGCTGCGCACCCGGCTCGCGGTGAGCGCGGGCGGCCCCCGGCTCGGCGCCGGCTACCACTCCTCGGTGCCGGGGCTGTTCTTCACCGGCCTGCCGGCGGCGGCCAGCTTCGGCCCGGTGATGCGGTTCGTGTGCGGCACCGAGTACGCCTCGCCCCGTCTGGCCAGGGCGGTGGCGGCGATGTGACCGAAGGCTCCGCCTCAAGGGCCGGACGGGCTGGAAATCCAGCCCGTCCGGCCCTTGAGGACACGGGGGTACCCAGCACGGGGACGGTCGGCGGAGAGCGATCGAATAGGCAGGCGGCCACGGTGATCGACAGCCGACCGGATACGCTGACTTTTGGCAAGACAGCGACACATCGACAATCCCCGTGTTCGCAGGCAGACAGGAGTACCCCTCGTGACCGTCGTCGGGCCTTTTGGGCTGAGCGTGCGGGACCAGGCTCTTGAAGCCGATGTCCAGGCCGGGTTGGCCGCTGTCGAGGAGGGACTCCTCGAGGCGACGAAGAGCGGCGTCCCCTTCATCACCGAGGCCGCCCAGCACCTCGTGCAGGCCGGCGGCAAGCGGTTCCGCCCGCTGCTGGTGATGCTGGCCGCCCAGTTCGGCGACCCGTACGCCCCGGGCGTGGTGCCCTCGGCCGTGGTCGTCGAGCTCACCCACCTGGCGACGCTCTACCACGACGACGTCATGGACGAGGCCGAGGTGCGGCGCGGCGTGGACAGCGCCAACGCCCGCTGGGGCAACTCCGTGGCGGTCCTCACGGGCGACTTCCTCTTCTCCCGCGCCTCGCGGATACTCGCCGACCTGGGCCCGGAGGCCGTCCGTATCCAGGCCGAGGCGTTCGAGCGCCTGGTGACCGGCCAGATCCTGGAGACGGCGGGGCCGCGCGACGGGCGCGACCCGATCGAGCACTACCTCGACGTCATCGCCGGCAAGACCGGCTCGCTCATCGCCGTCGCCGGGCGGTACGGCGCGATGATGTCCGGCGCCGACGAGCGCATCGTCGAGATCCTCACCCACTACGGTGAGCGGCTCGGCGTGGCCTTCCAGCTCGCCGACGACGTGCTGGACATCGCCAGCGACTCCCACGAGTCCGGCAAGACCCCCGGCACGGACCTGCGCGAGGGCATCCCGACCCTGCCGGTGCTGCACCTGCGCGCCAGAGCCGCGGCCACGGGCGCGCCGGAGGACCTGGAGCTGTGCGAGCTGCTCGACGGCGACCTCGCCGACGACGACCTGCTCGCCGAGGTGCTGCGCCGGCTGCGCGCCCACCCCGCCCTGGAGCAGGCCCGGCGCGACACCGTCCGCTATGCCCAGGAGGCGCGCGCGACGCTGGCGCCGCTGCCCGACTGCTCCGCGAAGACGGCGCTCGAGCAGCTCTGCGACGCGGTGGTGCACCGGGCCGGCTGAGCCCGGCCGCTCCGTCTTCCGGCGGTGGTGCCCTTAGGGGGCGTCATACCGGAGACGTACGGTGACTTGATCCCGTCGGCTGACGACTGCGCGTGGCCGTTTTGGTGGAATGGAAAGCGTCTTCTCCGGGGGAAACCCCGGACTCCCGCGCCACCATTGAGCGGTCGGGCCACAATGAGCCTGGGTGTGGGCGAGTGCACGACGCTACAGACCGCCGCCGACGACGGAGGTAGAGCACATGTCACGGATCCATCCGACACCGGGCACCGACGGGGCCGACGGTACGGGCGAGGGCGGCGCGTCCCGGGCGGCCACGGGCCGCCGCAAGGCCGTCCGTTACGCGGTACCGGTCGCGGTGGCCGGCATCGCCGCCGCCACGATCGGCATCGGCTCGGCGCTCGCCAGCACCGGCGACCCGGACCTGCCCAGGATCAGCGCGCAGGACCTCATAGCCAAGATGGCCGCGTCCGACACCCAGCAGATGTCCGGCTCGGTCAAGATCACCACCGATCTGGGGCTGCCCTCGATGCCCTCGGGCTTCGGCCTGGACGGCGGCAGCGGCGGCAAGAAGGATGGCCCGGCGCCCTCCCCGGAGTCCAAGCTGACCTCCCTGTTCTCCGGCACCCACACGCTGCGCATGGCTGTCGACGGCCCCGACAGGCAGCGCCTGTCGCTCGTCGAGCGCGCCGCCGAGTACAGCGTCATCCACAACGCCGGCGAGGTCTGGGCGTACGACAGCGCCAGCAACACCGCCGTCCACTCCAAGGCGCCCCGGGGCAAGGGCGCCGACGGTGCGCACAAGCCCTCCGGCGAGCTGCCGAAGGACCTGGCCGGCGCCTCGCCGCAGGAGCTGGCCAAGAAGGTCGTCGAGGCCGCTGACTCCTCGACGACGATGACCGTCGACGGCACGGCCAAGGTGGCCGGCCGGGACGCCTACCAGCTGGTGATCAAGCCGAAGCAGGCCGAGTCCACGGTCGGCTCGGTGCGGATCGCGATCGACGCCAAGAACGGCGTGCCGCTGAAGTTCACGCTCGCCCCGAAGAGTGGCGGCAAGGCGGTCGTCGACGCGGCCTTCACCAAGGTCGACTTCGGCAAGCCGGGCGCGGACACCTTCTCCTTCACCCCGCCCAAGGGCGCCAAGGTGACCGAGGGCGACGCCAAGGGCGCCCCGTCCGCCGACCGCGACCGCAAGGGCAAGCTGCCCGAGGCGCTGGGCCTGCCCGGCACCGGCGGCGGCGAGCCGAAGGTCACCGGCGAGGGCTGGGCCTCCATCGCCGCCTTCGACGCGGGCAAGGACGCCGGCGGCGCCCTGTCCGGCAAGGGCAAGAGCGCGGGCAAGGCGGCCGGCAAGAACGGCGACGCCGCGGCGCTGCTGGACAGCTTCGGCTCCAAGGTCTCGGGCGACTTCGGCTCCGGCCGCGTCTTCAGCACCCGGATCGTCAACGCCCTGATGACGGACGACGGCAAGGTCTACATCGGCGCCGTCTCCAAGGACGCACTGGTCAAGGCGGCGAACGCGGCCAAGTAGGCCCGCGGCGCAGCCGGTATGGGGGGAATGGGATGCAGGAGCCGTCCGCCGCCACGGAAGCGGTGATCGCCACGCGTGGGCTCACCAAGCGCTACGGCGGCGGGCAGCTCGCGGTCGACGGGCTCGACCTCGTCGTGCCCCGCGGCAGCGTCTTCGGCTTCCTCGGCCCCAACGGGTCGGGGAAGACCACCACCATCCGGATGCTCATGGGCCTGATCGAGCCCACCTCCGGCAGCGCCCGGGTGCTCGGCGAGGAGATGCCGCGCGCCGTGCGGCGGGTGCTGCCCAGGGTCGGGGCCCTGATCGAGGGCCCCGCGCTCTACGGCTTCCTCACCGGCCGCGACAACCTCCTGCGGTTCGACGCCGCCGACCCGCGGGCCGACCCCCGCACCCGCGCGGCCAGGGTGGCCGTCGCCCTGGAGCGGGTGGGGCTCACGGGCGCCGCGGGAAAGAAGGCGCGGGCGTACTCCCTGGGCATGAAGCAGCGCCTGGGGCTGGCCGCCGCCCTGCTCCAGCCCCGCGAGCTGCTGGTCCTCGACGAGCCGACCAACGGTCTCGACCCCCAGGGCATGCGCGAGATCCGCTCCCTGGTGCGCGGCCTCGCCGCGGAGGGCACCACCGTCTTCCTCTCCTCCCACCTCCTCGACGAGATCGAGCAGGTCTGCACGCACGCCGCCGTCATGGCCCGGGGCCGGCTCCTGACCCAGGGCCCCGTCGCCGAGCTGGCCTCCTCCACCCGCGGCCGGCTGACCGTCACCACCCCCGACACGGCGGACGCCGTCCGCGTCCTCAAGGAGCATGGAGTGAACGACCTGGCGGTCCTCGACGACCGCGTGAGCGGAGAGCTCCCGGCCGGGGAGGCCGTGGAGCTCGCCGACCTCAACGCCGCGCTCGTCCGGGCGGGCGTGCGCGTACGGGCCTTCGGCACCGAGCGGGCCTCCCTGGAGGACGCCTTCGTCGCCCTGACCGGGGAGGGCTTCGATGTCGCGGGCTGAGCCGGCCGGCGTGGCCGGGGGCCGCGCTCCGAGCCCGCTGTGGGCGCTGTCCCTCTTCCGCAGCGAGATCACCACCGTCTTCCGCCGCTGGCGCACCCTCGCCCTGCTCGGGGTGCTGGCCGCCGTGCCGGTGCTGGTGGGCATCGCGGTGAAGGTCCACACCGGCGACGGCGGCGCGGCCGGCCACGGGGGCGGCGGCCCGGCCTTCATCAGCCAGGTCACCAACAACGGCCTCTTCCTGGTCTTCACCTCGCTCGCCGCGACCCTGCCGTTCTTCCTGCCGATGGCCATCGGAGTGGTCGCCGGCGACGCCATCGCGGGCGAGGCGGGCTCCGGCACGCTGCGCTATCTGCTCGTGGCGCCCGCAGGGCGGACCAGGCTGCTGCTCGCCAAGTTCACCTCGGTCGTCGCCTTCTGCTGCGCCGCCACGCTCGTCGTCGCCCTCTCGGCGCTGGCGGTGGGCGCGCTGCTCTTCCCGGTCGGCGAGGTCACGCTGATCAGCGGTACGACGGTGCCGTTCACGGAGGGGCTGCTGCGCATGCTGCTGGTCGCGGCGGTGGTGGCGGCCTCGCTGACCGGCCTCGCGGCGCTGGGTCTGTTCGTCTCCACGCTCACCGGCAGCGGCATCGCCGCGATGGCCACGACGGTGGGGCTGCTGATCACGGTCCAGATCCTCGACCAGTTCCCGCAGCTGAGCGCCGTCCAGCCCTATCTCTTCCCGCACTACTGGCTCAGCTTCGCGGACCTGCTGCGCGACCCGGTCTACTGGGACCAGCTGCTGCGCAATCTGGGCCTGCAGGCGCTGTACGTGGCGGTGTTCGGCTCGGCGGCGTGGGCGCGCTTCACGACGAAGGACGTCACGGCCTGAGCCGATGCCGGGCGGGCCCTCGCAGGGCCCGCCTGGCATGCTGCGCTTCCCCGGGTGACGCCGGGGCTAGAAGGTGAGCTTCCAGCCGTTGATGCTGCCGGTGTCCTGGGCCGCGACGTCCTGGACGCGAAGCTTCCAGGTCCCGTTCGCCGGCTCGGCCGAGGCGTCGACCGTGTACGTGGCCACGACGTTCGCGGCCGAGTCGTTGCTGCTCGAGTCCTTCAGCCGGTAGCTGCGGTTGCTCGGCCCGACGAGGTCGACGACCAGGTCACCGCGGTAGCTGTGCTTGATGTCGACCCCGGCCTTGAGCGCCTTGGGCGCGTTGCCCGTCACACCGCTGACGGTGATCGGGGACTCGACGGCCGCGCCCGCGTCGGGGATGGCGACCGCCGACTTGCTCTCGAAGATCTTTCCACCGGGCGTGGTGGAGCCGCCGCTCAGCGTCCAGATGGCGTGCGCGATGGCGTCGCTGTTGTTGTCGAGCGCGGTGTCGTTGATGTTCGCCGTGGTGTCGCAGGAGGAGTGGTAGCAGCGGTCGAACGGCTGGCCTGCCGTGCCGCCCCACTTGGCCGCCTGCGAGGCCGTCTTGGTGTAGTCGGCGCCGCTGAAGAGACCGCCGACCGCGACGCCCGCGTTCTTGAAGGGCGCGTGGTCCGAGCGGCCGTCGCCCTCGGTCTCGATCTCGGTCTGGATGTTCCGGGTGGCGAAGAAGTCCTTGAAGACGCCCTCCAGCTTGGTGTCGTCGTCGTAGACGAAGTAGCCGGGGTTGGGCGAGCCGATCATGTCGAAGTTCAGATAGGCGTCGATCTTCTGGCGCTCGGTGGCGGGCAGCTGCCGCACGTAGTTCTGCGAGCCGACCAGGCCCAGCTCCTCGGCTCCCCACCAGGCGAACCGCAGGTGCTTGTCGGGCTTGTAGCCCTGCTTGGCGACGGTGAGGGCGGCCTCGAGGATGCCGGCGGACCCCGAGCCGTTGTCGTTGATCCCGGCGCCCCGGGAGACCGAGTCGAGGTGGGCTCCGGCGAAGACGACGTGGTTCGCGTCGCCGCCGGGCCAGTCGGCGATGAGGTTGTAGCCGACGGCGCCGTTCGAGGTGAACTGCTGGACGGTGGTGGTGAAGCCGGCGGCGTCCAGCTTGCCCTTCACATAGTCGATCGAGGCCTTGTAGCCGCTGCGGCCGTGCGCGCGGTTGCCGCCGTTGGCGGTGGCTATCGACTGCAGTTGATTGAGATGCGCCTTGACGTTGGCGACGGATATGTCGGGTGCCGCGGCGCTCTTGGCGTGGGCGACCGCGGCGGTGGGAACCGCGTGCGCCGGGACGGAGGAGACGCCGAGCAGGGTGGCCGTGACGGCTGCGCCGGTGGCGAGCAGGGCGGCGGTCCGTCGAGATCTTCGCGGCAGGGTGGGTCCGTTGAGTTCAAGCATGGGGGGCTCCCAACTCCATTTGACGTGGCCATGATGTTGAGGGCCCCCTGAAACTCCGTCAAGGGTGGATTTCGGACACCGAACACCGCTTTCCGGATATCGGGCGCAGGCTCAATTGGGCTGAGCTGTGGCTTCTGTTGCCTGCGGGGCAATTGTGTTTTCTGTGTTACCAATGGCCGCCCGCTCCTGAGCGGCCCTCAGCTCCACCCGAGCGTGACGGGCCGTACGCAGCGCGTCCCAGGTCAGCATCGCCAGCGCCAGCCAGACCAGCGCGAAGCCCGCCCACCGCTCGGCCGGCATCGCCTCGTGGAAGACCGCCAGGCCCAGCGCGAACTGGAAGACGGGAGCGAGGTACTGCAGCATGCCGATCACCGACAGCGGCAGCCGCACGGCCGCCGCGCCGAAGGAGATCAGCGGCAGCGCGGTGATGACGCCGGTGCCCAGCAGGAGCGCCATGTGCCCGGCGCCCTCGGCGGCGAAGGTGGACTCGCCCCGGGCGCCCAGGAAGAGCAGCAGTCCCAGCGCGGGCAGGAACTGCACGGCCGTCTCGGCGGCCATCGACTCCAGGCCGTCCAGCCCGACCTTCTTCTTGACGAGGCTGTACGTGCTGAACGTGGCCGCGATCGCGAGGGCGATCCACGGCGGCTTGCCGTAACCGACGGCCAGCACGACGACGGCCGCCACGCCGACCCCCACCGCGGCCCACTGCGCCGGGCGCAGCCGCTCGCGCAGCACCAGGACGCCGAGGGCGATGGTGACGAGGGGGTTGATGAAGTACCCCAGGGACGTCTCCACCACATGGCCGGCGTTCACGGCCCAGATGTAGATCCCCCAGTTCGTGGAGATGACCAGCGCGCCGAGCGCCACCATCGCGAGGCGCCCGGGCTGCCGCAGCAGCGGGCGTATCCAGCCCCAGCGCCGCGTCACGGCCAGCACGATCACGACGGCGGCCAGCGACCAGACCATGCGGTGCGCGAGTATCTCCAGCGCGCCGGCCGGTTCCAGCAGCGGCCAGTAGAGGGGGAACAGCCCCCAGATTCCATAGGCCAGAACGCCGCACACCAGCCCGGTGCGGGTCTCGTTCCTCGACTTCTGCGGCTCCACGTGTTTCCTCCCAGGGGCGCCGATGCCCACGACGACCTTGCGAAGGTAACGCCGCACCCACGCATGTGTCATACGCGTATCGCATGACGGTCATGACAGGGGGTGCGGTCAGCCGGCGGAGCGCCCCGAGGCGCGCAGCCGTTCGATGGCCGTCGCGACGTCGAACGGAAGGATCGTCACGGCGACGTTCGGCAGCTGTTCCAGCGTCTTCGCCATCTGCTCGCCGGTGTCCCGGTGCAGGAGCCGGCCCATCGGGAGCGTGTACGTGCGGCGCGGAATCAGCAGGGTCAGGGCGGTCGTGCCGCCGGCCGTCACCCGGGCGGCCAGGGAGGCCACGGCGTGGCGCAGCCGGCGGTCGGGGCAGTCGACGAGCTCCAGGGGGACGGTCGTGCCCGCGGACGCGTCCCAGCGCTCGACCAGGTGCCGGGCCCGCGCCTCGTCGATGACGATGTGCACCGCCCGCACCTCGTCGGGCCGCAGCTCGTGCGCGTACCGCAGCGCCTTGACCGCGGCGAGGTCCAGGTTCTCGACGAGGACGTACACGACGTGGCGGCGCCAGTGCGGCCGGTCCGAGGTGTACGCGGGGACGTTCTCCAGGGCCGCGGCCTCCTCCCGGTACTCGCGGTTGATGCGGATCAGGGCCCACACCCCGAGCGGGAAGACCACCACGACCAGCCACGCCCCCTCGGTGAACTTCGTGATGGCGAAGACCACGACCACCAGCGCCGAGACCACGGCGGCCACCAGGTTCACCGCGATCTTCCAGTGGCTCTCCCGGCGCCGCCAGTAGTGGGCGCTCATGCCGGCCGCGGCCATCGTGAAGCCGGTGAAGACGCCGATGGCGTACAGCGCGACGAGCTTGTCGACGTTGGCGCCCGTCGCCAGCAGCAGCGCCAGCGAGACGACCGTGAGCCAGATGATGCCGCTGGAGAAGGTGAGCCGGTGGCCGCGCCGGGTCAGCTGCCGGGGCAGGAAGCGGTCCTCGGCGACGAAGCTGGCGAGGAAGGGGAAGCCGGTGAAGGGCGTGTTGGCGCCCGTGTAGAGGATGAGGGCCGTGGCCAGCTGGACGTACACGAGCCCGGCGGTCCCCGGCCAGCCGTGGCCGAAGACCAGGTGGGCCTCCTGGGCGATGACGGTCGGGTTGCCGTCCACGTAGGGAATGGCGTGCGTGTAGTGGGCCAGCGTGGAGACGCCCAGCACCATGACGCCCAGGACGCAGCTCATGACGGTCAGGGTGCGGCGGGCGTTGACGCCCTGGGGGCGGCGGAACGCGGAGACGCTGTTGGAGATCGCCTCCAGGCCCGTCAGCGAGGAGCCGCCGTTCGCGAACGCACGCAGCACCATGAACAGCGATACCCCGTACAGCCAGCCGGAGCCCGGCGAGCCGAGCGGCACGGCCCCCGGCGCGTGGACGTCCGCGTGCGGCAGCCCGCCGTTCAGGGCCCGGGCGAGACCGACGCCCAGCATCAGGGCGACCGCGAGCATGAACAGATACGCCGGCGCCGCGAACGTCCGCCCCGCCTCCCGCAGCCCGCGCAGGTTCCCGTACGCCAGCACCAGCACCACGCCCGCGGTGATGGGCAGCTTGAGGTGGTCGATGCCGGTGTAGCCCTTGCCGGTGAGGTGGGCGAGGGAGATCAGCGCGTCGGTGCCGGCGGCGGTCTGCACGGCGACCGTGACGATGTAGTCGACGAGCAGCGCCACCGCCGCGATCTGCGCCACGCGCGGGCCGAAGTTCTCCCGGGCGACGACGTACGAGCCGCCGGCGCGCGTGTAGACGGAGACGACGTCGCGGTAGGAGAGCGTCAGCAGGAGCAGGACGAACAGGATCGCGCCGGTCACCGGCATCAGCAGGGTGAACGCGGCGACCCCGGCCACCGGCACGAGGATGCGCAGCATCTCCTCGCTGCCGTACGCGGTGGAGGACATGCAGTCGGAGGCCAGGACGCCGAGCGCCATCGGGTTGGAGAGCTTCTCGCGGGAGAGTTGCTCGGTGACGAGCGGCGGGCCGAGGAGGAGTCGCTTGACGCGGTAGGCGAGCCGGTCGGGTACGACGACGGGTTCGGGGGCGGCCATATCCATATGAGAGCGGCTACCCCGCCGCCGGGCCGTCCGCCGCTCCGGCCGGACGGGATCTTTCCCTCGCCGGACGGGCTCGAATCGAGCCCGTCCGGCGTTTGAGGACGCCGCGCGCAGCGCGGTACTAGCCGACCACCGTCCAGGTGTCGCCGCCGGCCAGCAGCGCAGCAAGGTCACCCTTGCCGCGCTGCTCGATCGCCGCCTCCAGCTGGTCCGACATCAGCGTGTCGTACACCGGCCGGTCCACGCTGCGGAAGACGCCGATCGGCGTGTGGTGCAGCGTGTCGGGGTCGGCCAGCCGGGAGAGGGCGAAGGCGGTGGTGGGGGACGGGGAGTGGGCGTCGTGCACCAGGATCCCGGCCTCGTTCTCCTCCGTGACCTCGACGACCCTGAGGTCGCCGGTCAGCGTGTCGCGGACGACGCCCTTCGCGTCGTCCGCGCCGAAGCGGATGGGCCGGCCGTGCTCGAGGCGGATGACCGCCTCCTGCGCCCGCTGCTTGTCCTTGAGGGCCTCGAACGCGCCGTCGTTGAAGATGTTGCAGTTCTGGTAGATCTCGACGAGGGCCGTGCCGGGGTGGGCGGCGGCCTGGCGCAGGACCTCGGTGAGGTGCTTGCGGTCGGAGTCGACGGTGCGGGCGACGAACGAGGCCTCCGCGCCCAGCGCCAGCGAGACGGGGTTGAAGGGCGCGTCCAACGAGCCCATCGGCGTCGACTTGGTGATCTTCCCGACCTCGGAGGTGGGGCTGTACTGGCCCTTGGTCAGCCCGTAGATCCGGTTGTTGAACAGGAGGATCTTGAGGTTGACGTTGCGGCGCAGCGCGTGGATGAGGTGGTTGCCGCCGATGGACAGGGCGTCGCCGTCGCCGGTGACGACCCAGACCGACAGGTCGCGGCGCGAGGAGGCCAGGCCGGTGGCGATGGCGGGGGCACGGCCGTGGATGGAGTGCATCCCGTAGGTGTTCATGTAGTACGGGAAGCGGGAGGAGCAGCCGATGCCGGAGACGAAGACGATGTTCTCCTTCGCCAGGCCCAGTTCGGGCATGAAGCCCTGGACGGCGGCGAGGATGGCGTAGTCACCGCAGCCCGGGCACCAGCGCACCTCCTGGTCGGACTTGAAGTCCTTCATGGACTGCGCGGCCTCGGCCTTGGGGACGAGAGAAAGCGCTTCGATCGTCGTCTCGGTCGCTTCAGCCATGGTGGATGGCCTCCTTCAGCACATTGGCGAGCTGCTCGGCCTTGAACGGCATTCCGCTCACCTGGGTGTGGGAGCGGACGTCGATCAGGTATTTCGCTCGCAGCAGGGTGGCGAGCTGACCGAGATTCATCTCCGGTACGACCACCTTGTCGTAACGCCCCAGCGTCTCCCCGAGATTCCCGGGGAAGGGGTTGAGGTGGCGCAGATGGGCCTGGGCGACGCCGTCGCCCCCGGCGCGCACGCGCCGTACGGCCGCCGTGATCGGCCCGTAGGTCGAACCCCATCCCAGGACCAGGGTCGTCGCCGTGCCGGAGGGGTCGTCGACCTCGAGGTCCGGGACGGCGATGCCGTCGGTCTTGGCCTGCCGGGTGCGGACCATGAAGTCGTGGTTGGCCGGGTCGTAGGAGATGTTGCCGGTGCCGTCCTGCTTCTCGATGCCGCCGATGCGGTGCTCGAGGCCGGGCGTGCCGGGCACGGCCCACGGGCGGGCCAGGGTCTGCGGGTCGCGCTTGTACGGCCAGAAGACCTCGGTGCCGTCGGCCAGCTCGTGGTTGGGGCCGGATGCGAACTGCACCCTCAGGTCGGGCAGTTCGTCGACCTCCGGGACGCGCCAGGGCTCGGAGCCGTTGGCGAGGTAGCCGTCGCTCAGCAGGAAGACGGGCGTGCGGTAGGTGAGCGCGATGCGGGCCGCGTCCAGCGCCGCGTCGAAGCAGTCGGCCGGCGTCCTGGGGGCCACGATCGGGACCGGGGCCTCGCCGTTGCGCCCGTACATGGCCTGCAGCAGGTCGGCCTGCTCGGTCTTGGTGGGCAGGCCGGTGGAGGGGCCGCCGCGCTGGATGTCGACGATCAGCAGGGGCAGTTCGAGGGAGACCGCGAGCCCGATGGTCTCCGACTTCAGGGCCACGCCCGGGCCCGAGGTGGTGGTCACCGCCAGCGCGCCGCCGAAGGCCGCGCCCAGCGCCGCGCCGATGCCGGCGATCTCGTCCTCGGCCTGGAAGGTGCGCACGCCGAAGTTCTTGTGCTTCGACAGCTCGTGCAGGATGTCCGAGGCCGGGGTGATCGGGTACGAGCCGAGGTAGAGCGGCAGGTCCGCCTGGTGGGAGGCGGCGATCAGGCCGTAGGACAGGGCGAGGTTGCCGGAGATGTTGCGGTAGGTGCCGGGCGGGAAGGCGGCGGTGGCGGGGGCGACCTCGTAGGAGACCGCGAAGTCCTCCGTCGTCTCGCCGAAGTTCCAGCCCGCCCGGAAGGCGGCGACGTTCGCCTCCGCGATCTGCGGCTTCTTCGCGAACTTCTTGCGCAGGAACGACTCGGTGCTCCCGGTGGGCCGGTGGTACATCCACGACAGCAGGCCGAGCGCGAACATGTTCTTGCTGCGCTCCGCCTCCTTGCGGGAGAGGCCGAAGTCCTTGAGCGCCTCGATCGTCAGCGTCGTCAGCGGCACCGGGTGCACGTTGTACGCCGCCAGCGAGCCGTCCTCGAGGGGGTTGGCGTCGTAACCCACCTTGGCCATGGGGCGCTTGGTGAACTCGTCGGTGTTGACGATGATCTCCGCGCCGTGCGGTACGTCGCCCAGATTGGCCTTCAGGGCGGCCGGGTTCATGGCCACCAGGACGTTGGGCGCGTCACCGGGCGTGAGGATGTCGTGGTCCGCGAAGTGCAGCTGGAACGACGAGACGCCCGGGAGGGTGCCGGCGGGGGCACGGATCTCGGCGGGGAAGTTGGGCAGCGTCGAGAGGTCGTTGCCGAACGACGCGGTCTCGGAGGTAAAACGGTCTCCCGTGAGCTGCATGCCGTCACCGGAGTCACCCGCGAAACGGATGATCACCCGGTCGAGCCGGCGCACCTCCTTGGTGCCTGCGGGGGGCTCGGCCCCGGGCGCGGTCTGGCCGCGCTGATCGGCGGAATCGGCCTGCTCGGCCGGGCTGCTGACCTGGCTGGTCACTGCTTCGGACCTCCCTCATGGCGGCGCCGCGCACTCGGTGGCGCCGACCGGCGTTCCCCTGGCCATCGTACGTGGGCAAGGGTGGCCTTCACGGGAGGGATCAAGGGATAAACCGCAGGAGGTGCCCCTGATATGCCCTGCTTGTCATGGTTTAGCAGGCCCCAGGAGCCGCCTTTTGAAGGCGCCCGGCCGCCGGGGGCCCGCTCGTCCCTTGGGCGTGGGGCCCCGGCCGGGCTCGCCGTGGCCGGGGCCGGTCAGGTGATGAACCGTCAGGAACGCAGATAGGTCAGGACCGCGAGGACCCGCCGGTGGTCGCCGTCGCTCGGCGACAGGCCCAGCTTCAGGAAGATGTTGCTGACGTGCTTCTCCACCGCCCCGTCACTGACCACCAGCTGCTTGGCGATGGCGGAGTTCGTTCGTCCCTCGGCCATCAGGCCGAGGACCTCGCGCTCGCGCGGGGTGAGCCCGGCCAGCACGTCCTGCTTGCGGCTGCGGCCCAGCAGCTGGGCGACGACCTCGGGGTCCAGCGCGGTGCCGCCGCGGGCGACCCGGACCACCGCGTCCGCGAACTCGCGCACGTCCGCGACCCGGTCCTTCAGCAGATAGCCCACGCCCCGGCTGCTGCCGGCCAGCAGCTCCGTCGCGTACTGCTCCTCCACGTACTGCGAGAGCACCAGCACGCCCAGCTCGGGGTGGTCCCGGCGCAGCTGCACGGCCGCCCGCACGCCCTCGTCGGTGTGGGTCGGGGGCATGCGCACGTCCGCGACCACGACGTCAGGCAGGGCGCCCTCGGCGGCGAGCTCCTTGATGGACTTGATCAGCGCCTCCGCGTCGCCCACGCCCGCCACGACGTCGTGCCCGCGGTCGGTCAGCAGCCGGGTCAGGCCCTCCCGAAGCAGTACCGAATCCTCGGCGATGACCACCCGCACGCTGTCCTCCACGATCACGATCCACGGCCCCCTGACGACGCTGGCTTGACCCCGCACGGCGCGCGGGCGGTCCCAGCATCGCAGCATCCGGCCCCGGAGCGGGGCGCTCCGGGGCCGAAGGGGTGGGTGGCGGAAGAGAGGGGCGAGGGTCAGCCGCGCCAGGGCAGCTCCGCCGTCACGGTGGTCGGGCCGCCCGCCGGGGAGTCGACGAGCAGCAGCCCGTCGACGGAGTCCAGCCGCTCCGCCAGCCCGGCCAGCCCGCTGCCGGCGACGGTCGAGGCGCCGCCGTCGCCGTCGTCCCACACCTGGAGCATCAGCCGGTCCGCCGAGCGCCACACGTCCACGCGGGCGCTGCGGGCGCCGCTGTGCTTGCTGACGTTGCGCAGGAGCTCGGAGACGGTGAAGTAGGCGATGCCCTCGATCGCGGGCGCCGGGCGGGCCGGCAGGTCCACCTCGGCCCGCACCGGCACGGCGCTGCGCGCCACCAGCACCGACAGGGCCGGGCCCAGACCGCGGTCGGTGAGGATCGCCGGGTGGATGCCGCGGGCCAGGTCGCGCAGCTCCTTGAGGGCGAGCTTCACCTCGCCGTGGGCCTCGTCGACCATCTTCGCGGCCGCCTCCGGGTCCTGGAGCAGCTTCTCCTTCGCCAGCCCCAGGTCCACGGCGAGGGCGGACAGCCGCGCCTGGGCGCCGTCGTGCAGCTCGCGCTCGATGCGCCGCAGATCGGCGGCGGCGGTGTCCACGACCACCCCGCGGTCCTCCTCCAGCTCCCACACCCGCTCCGTCAGCCGCGAGGGCCCCAGCAGCCCCGTCACCAGCAGCCGGTCCACCTGCGTGACGCCCCGCAGCAGCCACGGCGTCACCAGCACCAGGACCAGGCCGACGGCGCTGGTGACCCCGATCTCGAAGGGGTTGTCGAGGTAGAGGGCGCGGCCGCTGTCGTCGCCGAACACCTGGATGCCCGGCTGGTCGCTGTACGTCGGCAGCGTCCACTGCCATACCGGGTAGAGGAACAGCGACCAGCTCAGCGACCCCGCCACCACGGCCAGAGTGAAGCCGAAGATCGCCCACGGCAGGTACAGCACCCCGTAGAGCAGGTGCCGCCAGGACGTCCCGTCCTTCAGGAACGCCGCCACCCAGCCCATCGGGCCGGCGCCCCCGTCCCTCCCGGGCCGGCGCCGGGGCCGTACGGGCGCCGGGGAGGCGACGTCCAGCCGCAGCAGCGCCCGGGCCCGCATCCGCTCGACCGCGCCCAGTCCGCGCGCCCCGGCGAGCGTGCCGGCCAGCACCGGCACCCCCAGGAAGGTGATCAGCAGGCCGACACCGAGGGAGGTCAGCGTGACGGCGTACGAGAACATGACGACCGCGACGGGCAGGCCCGTCAGGAGGTAGAGGAACTCGCGCCAGGTGCGGCCCTCCACGGGCGCGCGCAGCACGGCGGGCACCCGGTGGGACCGGGACGCCGTCACCGGCGCGTGGGGTGTTCCGTAGTCGATGGCCATGTCCTCGTCCTCGTCCGTCCTCGTCGTCCGGTGGCGGTGCCCGCCCGGTCTCTCCGGTTCCCTACAAGGCTCCTCGGCGGGCGGCTCCCGGACCATGCGGCGGGTCGGTGTCCTGGGGGTGGGGCTGTCCCCACCCCCAGGGACGGGTGCTACTCCGGCGTACGGTCCCGCCACGGCAGCTCCGCCGTGACGACGGTGGGGCCGCCGACGGGGGAGTCGACGACGAACACCCCGTCCACCGAGCCCAGCCGCTCCGCCAGCCCGGCCAGCCCGCTGCCGGAACCGGTCGTGGCACCGCCCTGGCCGTCGTCGCGGACCTGCAGCATCAGCCGGTCCCCGCGCCGCCACAGCTCGACGCCGGCCGTCCGGGCCCGGCTGTGCTTGCTGATGTTCTGCAGGAGCTCGGAGACGGTGAAGTAGGCGATGCCCTCGATCGCGGGCGCCGGGCGGGCCGGCAGGTCCACGGCCACCTTCACCGGGACCGTGCAGCGGCCCGCCAGCGACGACAGGGCCGCGTCCAGACCGCGGTCGGTCAGGATCGCCGGATGGATGCCGCGGGCCAGGTCGCGCAGCTCCTGGAGGGCGAGCTTCACCTCGCCGTGCGCCTCGTCGACCATCTTGGCCGCCGTCTCCGGGTCCTCCAGCAGCTTCTCCTTCGCCAGACCGAGACCCATGGCCAGGGCGACGAGCCGGGCCTGGGCGCCGTCGTGGAGGTCACGCTCGATGCGCCGCAGATCGGCGGCGGCCGTGTCCACGACCACCCCGCGGTCCTGCTCCAGCTCGGCGATCCGCCGCTCCAGCTCGCTCGACGGCGACAGCAGCCCGCGCACCATCGCCCGGTCCAGGTTCGTCAGACCCCGCGCGAGATGGCCCAGAACCGGCCACGCCACGAACAGCGCGACGAGAGTGACGGCGAACGTGAGAACACCCCATGGCAAACGGATGAACGAATACAGGGTGCTGCGCCACGCCACCGGGTCCTTCAACGTCGTCCACAGCCAGCCGAAGAACCCGCCGCCGCCCGCCTTGCGGCGCAGGTCGCGGGGGAGCGGGCTGGGCTCGTCGATCCGCACGCCCAGCAGAGCGCGCGCCCGGCGCCGCTCCATCCGGCCCAGCAGCCGCGCGCCCATCAGGCCGACCGCCAGCAGCGGCAGCCCCACGACCGTGATCGACAGCACCGCTCCCGCCCACAACCAGGTGGAGACGTAGACGAAGCCGAGCATCGACTCCGGCAGATTGATCAGGAGGTGCGCGATCTCCTTCCAGGTCCAGGAGCGGAAGGCGAAGTGGACGGGAGGCAGCCGGTCCTCGTCCTGGGGGCCGGCTTCACGGGCGATCGTGCCGGTCACGGTATGGGCGGTCATATCGCAAGCCTGCCCCGGGCGGCAGGGCCACCGCCATGGGGGTCATGGGTGCGGAAGGGTGGGGATATCCCCACCTCCGGCCGGGCAGCGCTGCTCACCCCGGGCGTGGCAGGGCCTAGACTCGCGTGCGTACAGATCGTCGAACAAACAGGACAGGGAGCGAGGGGCGGACGTGCCGGAGGCGACCGTGCGCACCAGGAGCGCCGATGTCCAGCTCGCGGCGGACTACTTCCACAGCTATACGGTGGTGGGACTGGTCGCCGTCGTCGGCGTACTCTTCGTCGCCGTGGCCTTCGGCGCCTCACGGCTGCTGAGGCCGGTGGTGCCGACGCCCGAGAAGCTGCTCACGTACGAGTGCGGGGTCGACCCCGTCGGCGAGGGCTGGGCGCACACGCAGGTGCGGTATTACGTCTATGCCTTCCTGTACGTGATCTTCGCGGTGGACTCGATCTTCCTGTTCCCGTGGGCGACGGTGTTCGCCGCTCCCGGCTTCGGCGGAGCGACGCTGGTGGAGATGTTCATCTTCCTCGGCTTCCTCGCCGTGGGCCTGTTGTACGCATGGAAGAAGGGCGTCCTCGAATGGACGTGACACCCGTGGACCTGCCCGAGCCCCGCCGCCTCGGGCCGCTGGCGCGCCTCGCCCCGGAGCCCATGAAGGTGGTCCTGAACTGGGGCCGCCGCTACAGCCTGTGGGTCTTCAACTTCGGCCTCGCCTGCTGCGCGATCGAGTTCATCGCCGCGTCCATGGCGCGCCACGACTTCATCCGCCTCGGCGTCATCCCCTTCGCGCCGGGCCCCCGCCAGGCCGACCTCATGATCGTCTCCGGCACGGTGACGGACAAGATGGCCCCGGCCGTGAAGCGGCTCTACGAGCAGATGCCCGAGCCGAAGTACGTCATCTCCTTCGGCGCCTGCTCGAACTGCGGCGGGCCCTACTGGGACTCGTACTCCGTGACCAAGGGCGTCGACCAGATCATCCCCGTGGACGTGTACGTACCGGGCTGCCCGCCGCGGCCCGAGGCGCTGCTGCAGGGAATCATCAAGCTTCAGGAGAAGATCGCGCGGGAGTCGCTGGGCGAGCGCTACTCGCAGCCGTCCGCGGCGGCACTGCGCAGCGGCCTGGTGACGCCGCCTCCGGCGCCGGATACGGCCTCGGCTGCGGCTCCGGCCGCGGAGGAGACGGACCGATGAGCGAGCCGACGACGCCGGACCTGCCGGAGCCCGAGCCCCAGCAGGCCGAGCCCCAGCCGGCCGTGGGCTGGCTGCCGGGCGGAGCCGCCGAGCTGTTCGGCGAGGGCGCGAGCGCCGAGGAGGCGTACGGCCTGCTCACGGTCGACGTCCCCGCCGAGTCCTGGATCACCGCGCTGGAGACCGCCCGGGACCGGCTCGGCTGCACGTTCTTCGACTGGCTGAGCGCCGTCGACGAGCCGGGTACGGGCTTCCGCGTGTGCGCGCACCTGGCCGCCCTGCCGGGTGGTGGGAACGACGTCCGCCGCCTGATCGTGCGCACCACGGTGCCGCACGACGCCCCGGCGCTGCCGACGGCCGTGGGCGTCTACGCCGGCGCGGCCTGGCACGAGCGCGAGACGCACGAGATGTTCGGCGTCGGCTTCACCGGCCACCCCCACCTGGTGCCGCTGCTGCTGCCCGAGGGCTTCGAGGGCCACCCGCTGCGCAAGGACTTCGTCCTCGCGGCCCGCGTGGTCAAGGCCTGGCCGGGCGCGAAGGAGCCGGGCGAGTCGGCGGAGGGCGGCCCCAAACGCCGCCAGATGCTTCCCCCGGGTGTCCCCGACCCCAACGAATGGGGCCCCCTCAAGGGCCAGCTCCCCCCGGCCCCCGCCCGCCCGGCCCGCACCCCCCGCGCCGCCGGTGCCGCCGGTGCCGCAGGCGCGGAGCGCCCGGTGCGGCGTGCGCGGAGCGTGGCGGAGGGCTCGGCCAGTCAGGCGGAGGGCGCGGCGGCTGCGCCGCGTCGTGCGCGGAGCGTGAGCGAGGGCTCGGCGAGCCAGCAGGGTGAGGGTGCGGCTCCCGCTCCGCGGCGTACGCGGTCCGCGAGCGAGGGTTCGGCGAGCCAGGCGACGGAGGGCGCGGCTGCTGCGCCGCGGCGTGCCCGTTCCGCGAGTGAGGGTTCGGCGAGCCAGCAGGGTGAGGGTGCGGCTCCCGCTCCGCGGCGTACGCGGTCCGCGAGCGAGGGTTCGGCCAGCCAGCAGGACACCGCCGGTCCTCGGGCCACGGGCTCCCGCCCGGCGCCCCGCTCGGCCGACGCCCCCTGGCACCACGCCGTACCGGCCTTCGACGAGACGTCCACGAAGCCGGAAGCCGAGCCCGAGCCCGCTCCTTCCCGCCGCGACGGCGACCAGCCGGCACGGCGGAGCCCGGCGGCGCCGAGCACCCCGATCCCCGAGGCCCCGGCCGAGCAGGCAGGCGAACCCGGCACCGCAGGCGAGTCTGGTCCCGCCGCCGAAGGCGGAAGCGGTGGCGAGCCCGACAACGACACGAACCCCGCCGGAGGCGAGCCCGCATGAGCAGCAGCGACACTCTCGACGTCGTCCTGCGACTGCTGGCCGTGTTCGTCGTCTTCCTCGTGCTGCCGCTCGTGATCGGACAGACCGAGCACAAGGTGATGGCCCACATGCAGGGCCGCCTCGGCCCGATGTACGCCGGTGGGTTCCACGGGTGGGCGCAGCTCGTCGCGGACGGTGTGAAGTTCGCGCAGAAGGAAGACATCGTGCCCGCGGGCGCGGACCGCAAGATCTTCCAGCTCGCGCCCGCCGTGGCGCTGCTGCCCTATCTGCTCGTCCTCCTGGCGATCCCGGTCGGGCCCGGCAACGCCGTCGGCCAGTTCATCGACGCCGGCATCTTCTTCGTCCTCGCCGTCATGGGCGTCGGCGTCCTCGGCTCGCTCATGGCCGGCTGGGCGTCGGCGAACAAGTTCTCCCTCCTCGGGGGCCTGCGGACCGCCGCCCAGCTGATGGCCTACGAGCTGCCGATGCTGCTCGCGGCGGCCTCCGTCGCCATGGCGGCGGGCACGGTGTCGCTGCCGGGCATCGTCGACGCCTTCCACTGGTGGTGGGTGCCGTGGCAGATCGTCGGCGGCGTCGTCTTCTTCACCGCCGGGCTCGCCGAGCTGCAGCGGCCGCCGTTCGACATGCCGGTCGCCGACTCGGAGATCATCTTCGGTGCGTACACCGAGTACACCGGCCTGCGCTTCGCGATGTTCCTCCTCGCCGAGTACGCCGGCATCGTGGTGCTGTGCGGTCTGACGACCGTGCTCTTCCTCGGCGGATGGCACGGCCCGTTCGGGGCCGAGGGACTCGGCTGGCTGTGGACGCTGCTCAAGACCGCGGTCCTGGCCTTCATCGTCATCTGGCTGCGCGTGACCTATCCGCGGCTGCGCGAGGACCAGCTGCAGAAGCTGGCCTGGACCGTCCTCATCCCCCTCGCCCTCGCGCAGATCGCGCTCACCGGCGTCGTCAAGGTGGTGACCCAGTAATGCCCATTCCCGGCTCCGGCCTGGCCAAGGGCCTCGCCGTCACCCTCCGCACGATGACCCGCCGCTCGGTCACCGCGCAGTACCCGGACGTCCAGCCCGAGCTGCCGCCCCGCACCCGGGGCGTCATCGGGCTGTTCGAGGAGAACTGCACGGTCTGCATGCTGTGCGCCCGCGAGTGCCCCGACTGGTGCATCTACATCGACTCCCACAAGGAGACGGTGCCCGCCGCCACCCCCGGCGGCCGCGAGCGCAGCCGCAACGTCCTCGACCGCTTCGCGATCGACTTCGCGCTGTGCATGTACTGCGGCATCTGCATCGAGGTGTGCCCCTTCGACGCACTGTTCTGGTCGCCGGAGTTCGAGTACGCCGAGACCGACATCCACGACCTCACCCACGAACGCGACAAGCTCCGCGAGTGGATGTGGACCGTGCCCGAGCCGCCCGCGCTCGACCCGGCGGCCGAGGAGCCGAAGGAGATCGCGACGGCCCGCAAGGCGGCCGAGAAGCTGGCCGCACAGGCGGAAGCGGCACAGGCGGAACAGCAGGAGAAGCAGGAGAAGGAGGGAGAGGCATGACCGGCACCGCAACGGCCGCCACCGCGCTCGCCGCGAACGCGCACGGATTCCTCTCCCCGACGGGCGTCGAGATCGCCTTCCTGCTCGTCGGCATCGTCACCCTCGGCGCGGCCGTCATCACCGTCACCACCAAGCAGCTGGTGCACGCGGCCCTCTGGCTCGTGGTGGCGCTCGGCGGGCTCGCCGTGGAGTACCTGCTGCTGACGGCGGAGTTCATCGCCTGGGTACAGGTGCTGATCTACGTCGGCTCCGTCGTGGTCCTCCTGCTGTTCGGGCTCATGCTCACCAAGGCCCCCATCGGCCGCTCCCCGGACGCCGACTCCGGCAACCGCCTGCCCGCCCTCGCCGTGGCGCTCGCCGCCGCGGCCGCACTGGTCTGGGTGGTCGTGGACGCCTTCCGCGCGACCTGGATCGGCCTCGACGGCGCGCCGCAGGGCACCACCAAGGTCTCCGGAGAGATCCTCTTCCGGCACTGGGTGCTGCCGTTCGAAGCCCTGTCCGTACTGCTGCTCGCCGCGCTCGTCGGCGCGATCGTCCTCTCCCGCAGGAAGAACGAGGAGCGCTGATGCATCTCGTCTACCCGGCCGTCCTCGCCGCCCTCCTCTTCTGCGTGGGCCTGTACGGCGTACTGGCCCGGCGCAACGCGATCCTCGTCCTGATGTCCGTCGAGCTGATGCTCAACGCCGTCAACCTCAACCTCGTCGCCTTCGACGTCTGGCTGCGCGACGAGCTCCACGCGGGCCAGGCGCTCACCCTCTTCACCATCGCCATCGCCGCCGCCGAGATCGGCATCGGCCTGGCCATCGTCCTGCTCGTCTACCGCAACCGCGGCACCGCGGACGTCGACCGCCTCCGCGACCTGAACGAGGACGCCCCCGAACCCGGAACCGAACGCGCAGACCGCGACGAGAAGGCCGAGGCCGCCGCGTGAGCACCACGACCACCGCCGTTCTCGTCCCCCTGCTGCCCTTCCTCGGCGCCGTCGCCGGACTGCTGCTCGGCCGCCGCGCGCCCGGGCTCGTCCGGCCCCTGGCCGTGCTCCCGACGCTCGCCGCCGCCGTCCTCGCGGCCGTCGTCGCCTGGCGGCAGGGCGGGGGCGGGACGCTGACCGCCGCCACCCGGCTCACCCCCACCGGGTCCGTGCCGATTGACCTCGCCCTGAACCTCGACGGCTTCGCCGTCCTGGTCGCCGTGCTCGTCGGCGTCGTCGCGACCTGTGTGCAGCTGTACTCGACCGCCTACCTGCGCAGCGACCCCCGCTACCCCTCCTACGCGGCGCTCGTCTCCCTCTTCACCTCCGCGATGCTGCTCGTCGTCTACTCCGGCGACCTGATGGTGCTGCTGGTCGGCTGGGAGATCATGGGCATCTGCTCGTACTTCCTCGTCGGCCACTACTGGGAGACCGAGGCCGCACGGGCCGCCTCCCTCAAGGCCTTCCTGGTCACCAAGCTCGGCGACGTCCCCTTCCTGATCGGCATCTTCGCGCTGGCCGCCGACGCCGGAACGTTCCGGATCAACGGCATCCTCACCGCCGCCTCCTCCGGCGGCATCGAGCACCCCACCCTCGTCGCGCTGCTGCTCCTCGCCGGAGTCGCCGGCAAGTCCGCGCAGTTCCCGCTGCACACCTGGCTGCCCGACGCGATGGCCGGCCCCACCCCGGTGTCCGCGCTGATCCACGCCGCGACGATGGTCGCGGCCGGCGTCTACTTCATCGCCCGGCTCCTGCCCGTCTTCACCGCCTCGGCGGCGGCCCTGGTCGTGCTCGCCGTGATGGCCGCGGTCACCATGGTCGGCTCCGCCCTCGCCGCCCTCGCCCAGGACGACATCAAGCGCGTCCTGGCCTACTCGACCGTCGGCCAGCTCGGCTACATGACCGGTGCCCTGGCCGTCGGCGACCGCGGCGCCGCCGTCTTCCACCTCGTCTCGCACGGCGCGTTCAAGGCACTCCTCTTCCTCGGGGCAGGCGTGATCATCCACGCCGCCGGCACCAACTCGCTCGCCGCGATGTCCCGCATGAACGGCCTCGCCAAGCGCATCCCCGACGCCTACTGGACGATGACCGTCGCCCTGCTCGCGCTCGCCGCCATCCCCCCCTTCAGCGGCTTCTTCTCCAAGGAAGCCGTCCTCGGCGCCGCCGAGCACGCCGCCACCGGCGACGGGCACGGCATCCCCGGCGCGGCGGGCTGGACCGTCCTGATCGCCGGCCTGGTCACCGCCCTCCTCACCGCCGGCTACGCCGCCCGCCTGTGGCTGCTCGCCTTCCACGGCAAGGGCGCCGAAGCCGCCGACCACGGCCGGGAACCCCTGGCCATGACCGCCGTGCTGTGGGTGCTCTTCCTGCCCACCGTCGCGCTCGGCCTGGCCGCCTGGAAGCTGCCCGACTGGTTCGACGGCGGCTCCCTGACCCCCACGCTCACCACCTCCGTCCTCTCCACCGGCTGTGCGCTCGCCGGCCTGATCGTCACGTACGCGGCCTGGCGCCGCGCCCGCGCGCTCACCGCCCGCACCCCGCTCGGCGCCGTGGCGGCCGACCCCGAGGGCGCGCCGTACGTCTCCGAGGAAGAGACCATCGCCTCCCACGAGGCCGCCTACGGCGGCATCGCGGGCGCCCCCGACCCCGCCGACCCCGGCCGGCTCCTCCTCGGCCCCCTGCACCGGCACGCCGTCAGCGGCTTCCACCTCGACGCCGTGTACCGGGTGCTCTTCGTCCGGCCCGTGCGCGACGCCGCCCGCCTCGCCCGCTTCCTCGACCGCGAGGTCGTCGAGGCGTACGTGCGCGGCGCGGGCACCGCCCCCCGCCTGCTCGGCGCGGCCGTCCGCCGCGCCCAGACCGGCAATGTGCAGACCTACCTCAGCGCCCTGCTCGCCGGCTCCGTCGTCCTGGCCGTCGCCGCCGTTCTCGTAGCCACCGGAGCCTGACCATGAGTCACACCGTCATGCAGATCCTCCTCGCTGCGATCGTCGTCGTCCCCCTCGTCGGAGCCGTCGCCGCCCTGCTCCCGGCCCCGCCCGGCCTCAAGGGCAGCAGCCCCGACCAGGCCGTGCTCCGCCACGGCGTCACCGTCACGGGCGCCGTGCTCGCGCTGTCCGTCGCCCTCGCCGCCGGCTTCGACCACGACCGCCCGGCGCACATGCAGGCGACCACCGACATCAGCTGGATCCCGGCCCTCGGCATCCGGATCCACCTCGGCGTGGACGGCGTCTCGCTTCCCCTCCTCGTCCTGACGGCGCTGCTGACCTTCCTCTGCGCGCTGTACAGCTACTTCAAGATGCCCACGGGCCCGTCCCCCAGGGCATTCGTCGCGCTGCTCCTCGTCCTCGAGGCCGGCACCCTCGCGACCTTCGCCGTCCTCGACCTGATGCTGTTCTTCCTCGCGTTCGAGATGGTGCTCATCCCGATGTACTTCCTCATCGCCCGCTGGGGCGGCGAGGGCCGGGAACGCGCCGCGTGGCGGTTCATCCTCTACACCCTGCTCGGCTCCGTCGTGATGCTGCTCGGCCTCCTCCTCATCGGCATCAAGGGCGGCACCTTCGACATGGTGGCACTCGCCACTGACAACGGGTCCGGGCTCAGCCACACCACGCAGGTCATCGCCGTTCTGGCCATCGGCATCGGCCTCGCCGTAAAGGCCCCGATGTGGCCCCTGCACAGCTGGCTGCCCGACGCCCACACCGCCGCCCCCACGGTCGGCTCGGTGCTCCTGGCGGGCGTGCTGCTGAAGATGGGCACGTACGGCTTCGTCCGCATCGTCCTGCCCATCACCCCCGAAGGCGCCCACACCTTCGCGCCCTACCTCGCCGCCTTCGCGGTCGTCGGCATCGTCTACGGCTCCCTGGTCTGCCTCGCCCTGGCCCGCTCCGGCGCCAAGGGCGACCTCAAGCGGCTCATCGCCTACTCCTCCGTCGGCCACATGGGCTTCGTGCTGCTCGGCATCGCGACCCTGACCCCCACCGGCGTGAACGGCGCGCTGTTCGCCAACATCGCCCACGGCCTGATCACCGGCCTCCTCTTCTTCCTCGTCGGCGCCATCAAGGACCGCTACGGCACCAGCGACCTCGACCGCCTCTCCGGCGCCACGGGTGCGGCGCTCTACGGCCGGGCCCCGCGCCTGGGCGGCCTCCTGGCCTTCGGCGCCGTCGCCTCGCTCGGACTGCCCGGGCTCGCCGGATTCTGGGGCGAGATGCTCGCGATGTTCGCGTCGTTCCGCCCCGCCGAGGGGCTCAGCCGCCCCGCCTTCCTCACCTTCATGGCCCTGGCCGGCCTCGGGACGCTGCTGACGGCGGCCTACATGCTGGTCGTGGTCCGCCGGGTGTGCATGGGCGGCGACGGGGACGCCGGCGGCGTCACGCTCGCCAACGCCCCCGGCCCGGCCGGTCCGCTCGCCGACGTCCGTCCGTACGAGCTGGCCGCCTGGACCCCGCTCGTCGTCCTCACCGTTCTCGCCGGACTCTGGCCCGCGGCCCTCCTCGGCCTCAGCGACCCGGCCGTTCAGCAGCTCCTCGCAGGAGGCAACTGATGGGCTCCCTGGTCCAGTCCGTCGACTGGCTCGCCATCGCCCCGCCCACCGTCACGGCCGTCGTGGCCCTGGCGATCCTGGTGGCCGACCTCTTCCTCCCCGAGGGCCGCAAGCCCCTGCTCGGGTGGATCGCCATGGCCGGCCTCGTCCTGGCGGGCCTGAGCCTCCTGCCGCTGCTGGACGGCGACCGCTCGACCTTCTGCCTGACCGGCACGGACGCCGGGAACGCCTGCAGCTACACGGCGGACCACTTCACGCTCGTCATCCAGCTCCTGGTCCTCGGCGGCGCCCTGCTGACGGCGCTTCTGTCCGTCAGTGCGATCGCCGACTTCAAACTTCCCGCGGGCGAATTCTGGTTCCTGCTGCTGTCCTCCGCGGCCGGCGCCGCCCTGCTGCCCGCCTCCCGCGACCTCGCCACGCTCGTCGTGGCCCTCGAAGTGGCCTCGCTGCCCGCCTTCGCCCTCGTCGGGCTCCGGCGCGGCGACAGCCGCTCCTCCGAGGCGGCGCTGAAGTTCTTCCTCTCCTCGGTCACCGCGACCGCCGTCACGCTGCTGGGCGTCAGCTTCGTCTACGCGGCCACCGGCACCCTGCACCTCACCCAGGTCGCCGACGGCCTCACCCACGTCGACCCGCGCCTGGCCGTCCTCGCCAAGGCCGGCGTCGCCCTGACGCTGGTCGGCTTCGCCTTCAAGACCGCGGCCGCCCCCTTCCACTTCTGGGTGCCCGACACCTATGTGGGCGCCCCCCTGCCGATCGCCGCCTACCTGTCGGTCATCGGCAAGGCCGTCGGCTTCACCGGCCTCATCCTGGTGACCGTCGTCGCCTTCCCCTCGTACTCCGCGGTGTGGGCCCCCGCCCTCGCCGTCCTCGCCGCGCTCACCATGACCGCCGGCAACGTCGCCGCCCTCCGCCAGCGCCCGGACCGCCGCCACAGCGCCGTCCGCCTGCTGGCCTGGTCCTCCGTCGGCCAGGCGGGCTACCTGCTCGTCCCCATCGCCGCCGCCGGCTACGCCGACGACCCCTCCCGCGCCATCGGCTCCACCGTCGCGTACGCCCTGATGTACGCCGCCGTGAACCTCGGCGCCTTCGCCGTCGCCGCCCTGGTCGCCCGTACGAGCCCGGCCCACCGCATCGCCGACTACCGCGGCCTGTACGCCCGTCACCCGCTCGCCGCCCTCGCCCTCGGCTTCTTCCTGCTCTGCCTCGCGGGCCTGCCGCCGGGCGTCATCGGGCTCTTCGCCAAGGTCACCGTCTTCTCGGTGGCGGTCGACGCCGGGCTGGGCTGGCTGGCGGTGGTCATGGCCCTCAACGTCGTGATCGCCCTGTACTACTACCTCCAGTGGACGGCCGTCCTCTTCCGCCCCGAGGAGCCCACAGCAGAGGCCGCCGAGGAGCTCGCCGAGAAGGCCGCCGCCCCCGCGCCGCGGCCGCGCGTCCCCGCCCCGCTCACCGCGGCCATCACCCTGGCGGCCGCCTTGGGCGTGGCCCTCTCCGGTGCCCCGCAGACGGTCCTGCGCTTCGCCTCGCAGGCGCTGCTCTAAGCGGCGTCACCCGTATGGCGCGGCCCCCGGCGGCGTGCACAAGGGAACTAGCGGCCCTCGTCTGGCGTTGACCTGTTCGAAAGGTTCCACTGGTTCAAGGGTTCCCCTGCCGCACCATTTGGAGGGCGTACCGTGCACCGCCGGCACAACGGGCTCAGGACAGCGATGCTCCTCGGGGGCCTGTCCGCGCTCATCATCGTCATCGGCAGCATGTTCGGTCGTACGGGCCTGATCGTCGCGGTCCTGGTGGCGCTCGGCACCAATGCCTACGCCTACTGGAACAGCGACAAGCTCGCCCTGCGGGCGATGCGGGCCCGGCCGGTCAGCGAGTTCGAGGCCCCCCAGCTCTACCGCATGGTCCGCGAGCTCTCCACGGCCGCCCGCCAGCCGATGCCGCGCCTGTACATCTCCCCGACAGAGGCCCCCAACGCCTTCGCCACCGGCCGCAACCCGCGCAACGCCGCCGTCTGCTGCACCGACGGCATCCTGCGCCTCCTCGACGAGCGCGAACTGCGCGGCGTCATCGGCCATGAGCTCAGCCACGTCTACAACCGCGACATCCTCATCTCCTCGGTGGCCGGCGCGCTCGCGTCGGTGGTGTTGTTCCTGGTCAACTTCGCCTGGCTGATCCCCATCGGCCGCTCCGACGACGAGGAGGGCCCCGGCCTCCTCGGCATGATCATGCTGATGATCCTCGGCCCCGTCGCCGCGTCCCTCATCCAGCTCGCCGTCAGCCGCTCCCGCGAATACGAGGCCGACGCCTCCGGCGCCCGGCTCACCGGCGACCCCCTCGCCCTCGCCTCCGCGCTGCGCAAGCTCGAGACCGGTACGCAGCGACTGCCGCTGCCGCCCGAGCCACGGCTGGAGACGGCGAGCCACATGATGATCGCGAACCCGTTCCGCGCGGGGGAGGGCATGTCGAAGCTCTTCTCCACCCACCCGCCGATGCGCGAGCGCATCAGCCGCCTGGAGCAGATGGCCGGCCACCGCAACCCCTGAGCCGACCGCACCGCCGGACGGGGCTAGGTGAGGGGCTGACCGTCGTACTTGCCGCCTTCGCAGACCTTCTTGATCGTCGGCGACAGGACACCGCCGCCGGGGTCGAGCGTGAAGGTGGGCACGCCGCCACCGTCGATGCACGTCCGCACGTCGGTGTCCTTCGGGGCGGCCGCGGCATGGGCGGCGCCGGGCACGAGCGCCAGCACCGCGGCGATGGCCGGCACACCGCCGGCCGTTCGATGTACACGCATGGGAGCTCCTCTTCGTCGTCCCGTGGGAAGGCTCGGCCCACCTTGACCACACGGGGCGGCACACCGCGCGTCGTGCTGCTCCGTACGGGGAAACGGAGCGTGCCGCTCAGCCCTCGCCGCGGATCGCCTGGACGCAGCGCGCCAGCAGGGCGCGCAGGCTCTCCCGCTCCTCCGGGGTGAACTCCTCGGCGAGGCGCCGCTCGATGCGCACGGCCTGCCGGTCGGCGAGCTCGACGGCCCGCCTGCCGGCGTCGGTCAGCCGGGTCTCCAGCATCTTCTGGTGCCACGGATGCGCCGACCGCTCGATGAGACCGCGCCCTTCGAGGTTCTTGAGCACGGCCGTCATGGCCTGCGGGGTGACGAGACAGGCACGGGCCAGGGCGGCCGCGGACATGCCCGGGTTCTGCGACAGGGCCAGCAGAGCCGCGTACTGGGCGACTGTCAGGTCGGCTGCCTTCACCGCGCCGCTCTTGGCGGACATCAGAGCGTGCTCGGCGCGCTTGATGTCCAGGCCGAGCCGGCTGTCAGGGGCCATGTCCATGGGGAGGACCCTACAGTCCGAACACACGTCGACCCGGGCTGCGGGAGCGGGCGAACCCCCAGCCGTCCCCTAGGTAGTTCCTCAGGGTCTGTCACCTGCGAAAACCTGCAACCCGGCGGAGACGTACGCGCGTCTCAGTAGCCGGAGAATCAGTCACGTGGGAGGCTATAAATCATGAGGTTCATCCTGAATATCATCTGGCTGGTCCTCTGCGGACTCTGGATGGCCCTCGGCTACGTCGTCGCGGGCGTCATCTGTTGCGTGTTGATCATCACGATCCCCTTCGGCATCGCGAGCTTCCGCATCGCCTCCTACGCCCTGTGGCCCTTCGGCCGGACCACCGTCGAGCGCCGCGACGCCGGCGCGGGCTCCCTCATCGGCAACGTCATCTGGTTCGTCTTCGCGGGCTGGTGGCTGGCGCTCGGCCACATCGTCACCGGCATCGCGCTCTGTGTGACCATCATCGGAATCCCGCTCGGCATCGCGAACTTCAAGCTGATCCCGGTCTCGCTGATGCCGCTCGGCCGTGAAATCGTCCCGACGGACCGGCCGTTCGCCACCCGCTGAACGAACGGGCGGGCCGAAAGCGGCGAAGGGCGCGCCGGGAGCGGTGGTGAAAACCGCTCCCGGCGCGCCCTTTTGGCGTGCCGCGCGTGCCGCCTGCCCGTCGACTAGCGGTAGTTGACGAACTGCAGCGCGAAGTCCAGGTCCTTGCCCTTGAGGAGGGCCTGGACGGCCTGGAGGTCGTCGCGACTCTTGGAGGACACGCGGAGCTCGTCACCCTGGACCTGGGCCTTGACGCCCTTGGGGCCCTCGTCGCGGATGATCTTGGCGACCTTCTTCGCGTTCTCCTGGGAGATGCCCTCCTCGATCGTGGCGAAGAGCTTGTACTCCTTGCCGGAGGGCTGCGGCTCGCCGGCGTCCAGGGACTTCAGGGAGATGCCGCGCTTGATCAGCTTGGACTGGAAGATGTCGAGAACCGCCTTGACCCGCTCCTCGGAGTTGGCGCGCATCTCGATCTTCTCGCCCGACCACTCGATCGAGGCGCCGACGCCCTTGAAGTCGTAGCGCTGCGAGATCTCCTTGGCGGCCTGGTTGAGGGCGTTGTCGACCTCCTGCCGCTCGACCTTCGAGACGATGTCGAAACTGGAGTCGGCCATATTGAGTTGGCTCCTCGTACGTAGATCCATCAGGGGGCGCGGCCGGTGGCCGCGCAGCAAGCCTAGTCACCCGGGGCGGGATCGAGGGGCTGTGAACCGAGTGGCGGACCACCCCAGGTCATCGGGTATGGTTTACGTCGTTGCCCCGGAGCGCTCGAAAGAGCGACCGAGACGACAACCCATGGCGGTGTGCCCGAGTGGCCAATGGGAGCGGACTGTAAATCCGTCGGCTTAGCCTACCCAGGTTCGAATCCTGGCGCCGCCACGGAATGAGGCCCCTGACCTGCAAAGGTCAGGGGCTTCTTTCGTTGTCCGGGGCGTTCCGGGGTGTTCCGGAGGCCGTGGCCCGCGCTAGCCCGCCACGGCCCTGACGGCCTCCGCTACCGGCGTCCCGCCGCCGATCAGCTCCAGCGTCAGGCCCGCCGTCCCCGGCTCGTCCAGCAGGGCTGCCAGCGCCGCCGCCACGTCGTCCCGGGACACCTCGCCGCGGCCCGTGGTGCCCGCCGACAGCTCCACCAGGCCCGTACCGGGATCGTCCGTCAGCCGGCCCGGGCGCAGAACGGTCCAGTCGAGGCCCGCCCGGGCGCGTACGTCCTCGTCCGCAGCGGCCTTGGCGCGCAGGTAGGCGGCGAAGACCGGGTCCGTGCCGGGCGGGGGCTCACGGTCGGCGCCCATCGACGAGACGATCACGAAGCGCCGTACCCCGGCGGCCTCCGCCGCGTCGGCGAAGAGGCCGGCCGCCGCCCGGTCGACGGTGTCCTTGCGCTCGATGCCGCTGCCCGGGCCCGCGCCGGCCGCGAAGACGGCGGCGTCGGCCCCCTCCAGGTGCCGGGAGACGTCCCCGACGGATGCCGACTCCAGGTCCGCCACCACGGGTTCGGCGCCCGCCGCCAGCAGGTCTCCCGCCTGTTCCGGGCGGCGGACGATGCCCGCCACCTCGTCACCGCGCCCGGCGAGCAGCCGCTCCAGCCGCAGCGCGATCCGACCATGTCCTCCAGCGATGACAATGCGCATGATCCGACCGTACGCCGCACGTCACCGCTCGGGATCCCCGCCGCGCGGCGACTGCCGGGGCAGGTCCAGCGCCACCGCGGCCCGGTCGTCGGCCTGGACGTCGCCGTACTCCCGCACCGCGCTCGTACGGGCCACCACCCGGCCCCGGTGGACCACGAGCCGGCTGTAGCCGAGCGAGAGGACCCCCGCGATCCCGCCGCCCCGCACGGCCAGCAGCTCCGCCGGGAAGCCCGCCTCCACCCGCACCTCCGGGAGGCCCATCGCGGCCCTGGCGCGCCCGCTGACGGCCTCGTAGGCCTGCTCCGGGGCGAGCTCGCCGTGCGAGGCCAGCAGGAACGCGGCCTCCAGCGGGTCGCCGCGCCCCACGGGGTTGGCGGCGTCGCGCAGGGCGCCGCTGCCCGCGGCCACCCGTACGCCCGCCGCCCGCAGCAGCCGTACGGGCGCGCACCAGGCGCCGTGGCCGCCGCCCATGACGCCGCAGTCGCCCTGCGGCAGGCAGATCACCGTCACCCCGGCCGCCGCGAGCTGCTGGCCCGCCCGTACGGCCTGGTCGTGCGGCAGGCGCGCCAGGCCCCCGCAGGGGCCGACGGAGACCCTGGGGCGCAGCCCGCCGGCCATGGCGGCGAGCCGGGCCAGGCGCGGGGGGTCGGCGCCGTCCGTGTGGAGGTCGACGGCGCAGCCGTGCTCGGCGGCGATCGCCAGCACGGTCTCGGCGTAGCCGGTCGGGTCGGGGTCGAGGTCGGGGCAGCCGCCGACCACCGTGGCGCCCATCTCGACCGCGTCCCGCAGCATCGCCACGCCGTCGGCGCCGGCCACCCCGGTCAGCAGCCGGGGGACGGCCACCACGCTCAGCTCGGTGAGCCCGGCCAGCGCCTGCCCGGCCCGCAGCACGGCCTCCAGCGAGCGCAGCCCCTGGACGTCGCCGACGCGGACGTGGGAGCGCACCGCGGTGGCGCCGTGGCCCAGCTGCAGCAGGGCGGCCTCGGTCGTGCGGCGCTGGACGTCCTCGGCGCCGAACGCGAGGGGGCCGGAGCCGGCCGTGAGCGCGGTGTCGCAGTGGGCGTGGGGCTCGGCGGGGGCGGGGAGCAGGACGTAGCCGGAGAGGTCGACACGCGGGCCGGGAGCGAGGCTGCCGGCCGTGCCGACGGCCTCCACGCGCCCGCCGCTGAGGCGCACGTCCACCACGCGGCCGTCCGCGAGCCGGGCGCCGCACAGCACCAGGACGCCGTCTCCGGGCGTGGTGGCGGCGTCGCCGTCGGGGCTTCTCGCGGGCTGCGGCTGACTGTCGGGCATCGCGATCCTCCGGGTGGCCGGGGCGGGCATGATCACGCAGCGCTCCCGAGCGTAGGCCGCGTACGAGGCCGGTCAGAGCAGGCGCCGAATAGTCGTACTGGTGTGGCTCTCGTGACCGATGGGGGAGGGCGGGCCGACGGGCCGGAAAGACGATCTCCGGCGGGCCCCGCTCCCGCCTCCGGTTCGACCCCTCGCGGGGGCGTCCCGATACGGATTTCACCTTCGGCGGCAGACCGTGTAATGTCTTCCTCGCTCGCCCCAATAGCTCAGTCGGCAGAGCGTCTCCATGGTAAGGAGAAGGTCAACGGTTCGATTCCGTTTTGGGGCTCTGGTGTGTGAGGTTTCCTCGCCTTCGGGCGGGGAAACTCTCCCTCATCAAAGCGGTGTAGCTCAGTCGGTAGAGCAAGCGGCTCATAATCGCTGTGTCACCGGTTCAAGTCCGGTCACCGCTACACACAGTAGCCGATTGTGGGGTCGGTCCTCCGATCGGCTACTCTTTTATGCGTTCATCCGTCCATTCCGTCAAGGAGCACTCACGTGGCTGCCACCGACGTCCGCCCGAAGATCACGCTGGCCTGCGTGGAGTGCAAGGAGCGGAACTACATCACCAAGAAGAACCGGCGCAACGACCCGGACCGTCTTGAGATGAAGAAGCACTGCCCTCGCTGCAAGTCCCACACGGCTCACCGCGAGACCCGCTAAACGCGAACGTTCATGAGGCCGTCCCCAACTTCTGGGGGCGGCCTCATGGCGTATGTACCCACGGAATCCCAGTCCAGGAGGTGCCGAGCCCATGGCGCTCGACCAGTCCTTCGTCGGACGGACCTATCCGGCCACCGATCCCTATGAGGTCGGCCGGGAGAAGATCCGCGAATTCGCCGAGGCCATCGGCGACGCCAATTCGGCGTACACCGACCCCGAGGCCGCAAGGGCGCTCGGGCACCCGGATGTGATCGCTCCGCCGACTTTTGTGTTCGCGATCACTTTCCGGGCCGCCGGGGTGGTCCTCAGGGACCCCCAGCTGGGCCTCGACTACGACCGTGTGGTGCACGGCGAGCAGAAGTTCGCCTACACCCGCCCGGTCGGCGCCGGCGACCGGCTGACGGTCACCTCCACGATCGAGTCGATCAAGTCCCTGGCCGGCAACGACGTGCTGATGGTCCGCGGCGAGGTGCACGACGCGAACGAGGAGCACGTGGTGACCGTCCACACGAAGCTGGTGGCGCGCGCCGCCGAGGAGGCGTGATGGCCGCCACGATGTCGTACGACGCGGTAGAGGTCGGCACCGAGCTGCCCGCCCAGTCCTTCCCTGTGACCCGTGACACCCTCGTCCGCTACGCGGGTGCCTCCGGCGACTTCAACCCGATCCACTGGAACGAGAAGTTCGCCAAGGAGGTCGGACTGCCGGACGTCATCGCGCACGGCATGTTCACCATGGCCGAGGCGATCCGCGTCGTGACCGACTGGGTCGGCGACCCGGCCGCCGTCATCGACTACGGGACGAAGTTCACCAAGCCCGTGGTCGTACCGAACGACGACAAGGGCGCGACCGTCGAGGTCAGCGCCAAGGTCGCGGCCAAGCTCGACGACGAGGCCCGTACGGTCCGCGTGGACCTGGTGGCCATGAGCGACGGCCAGAAGGTGCTGGGCATGGCCCGCGCCGTGGTCAAGCTCGCCTGATCAGCAGGCACGAGTAAGGGGCGCCCGCATTTGCGGGCGCCCCTTACTCATTGACTCGTTAGTGAGTGGCCACTAACTTGCTCTCCATGCCCAGGATGACCGCCGAAGAGCGCCGCGAGAGTGTCATCCGCGCCGCGATGTCCGAGTTCGCGCGCGGGGGCTACCACGGCACCTCCACCGAGGCGATCGCCCGCCGGGTCGGGGTCTCCCAGCCGTACCTCTTCCGGCTCTTCCCCGGCAAGCAGGCGATCTTCCTGGCCGCGGCCAACCGCTGCCTGGAGGAGACCCGGCTGCTCTTCGAGGAGGCGCGCAAGGACGCCGCGTCGCCCGAAGAGGCCCACCGCCTGATGGCGGAGGCCTATCTGGTGGACACCGATCCCGAGCAGCTGCTGTTCCAGATGCAGATCTACGTGGCGGTGGCCTCCGCCGAGGCCGCGGGCGACCACGAGTTCGGCCGCACCATCAGGGAGAGCTGGCTGGAGTTCTGGGACTCCGTCCACCTCTCGCTCGGGGCGGACCAGAAGCAGACCACCGAGTTCTGGGCCTACGGGATGCTCATCAACACCCTGCTGTCCCTGGGCTTCCCGGCCGATCACCGTGTCTGGGCCGGCTTCCACCTGGCCAAGCCCCACTAGGCGGGAGCAGGGGAGGGGGCGGCCTCCGCACGCCCACAGGAGTTAGTAATCAATAACTAATCACAGGGGGAAATCCAGTGCAGGACCAGCACCCACCCACCTCCCGCACGGGCGCCATCTGGGCCCTGATCATCACCAGCGTCGCCGGCTTCATGGCGGCCCTGGACAACCTCGTCGTCACCACGGCGCTGCCCTCCCTCCGCAAGGACCTCGGGGGAGGGCTGGAAGAGCTCGAGTGGACGGTGAACGCCTACACCCTCACCTTCGCGGTCCTGCTGATGCTCGGCGCGGCGCTGGGTGACCGCTTCGGCCGCCGCAGGCTCTTCCTCACCGGCCTTGCGATATTCACCGCCGCATCCGCAGCAGCGGCGGCGGCCCCCGGCATCGACAGCCTCATCGCCGCCCGCGCCGTCCAGGGCGCCGGGGCAGCGATCATGATGCCGCTGACCCTCACCCTCCTCACGGCCGCCGTCCCCGCCGCACGGCGCGGCATGGCGTACGGCGTCTGGGGCGCGGTCAACGGCCTCGCCGTCGCCTGCGGCCCCCTCGTCGGCGGCGGCCTCACCGAGCACGTCTCCTGGCACTGGATCTTCTGGCTGAACGTTCCGCTCGGCCTGGTCCTCCTGCCGCTCGCCCGCTTCCGCCTGAACGAGTCGTACGCCCCCGGCGCCCGCCTCGACGTCCCCGGCACGCTCCTCGTCAGCGGCGGCCTCTTCGGCATCGTCTACGCCCTGGTCAAGACCCCCTCGGACGGCTGGACCAGCACCCCGGTGGTCGTCAGCTTCCTGGCCGGAGCCGCGCTCCTGGGCGGGTTCGTCCACCACGGCTTCCACAACAAGGCCCCCATGCTCCCCATGCGCCTCTTCGGCAACCGTGCCTTCAGCGCGATCAACGCGGCGAGCCTCCTGATGTTCCTGGGCATGTTCGGGTCGATCTTCCTGCTCAGCCAGTTCCTCCAGAACGTGAGCGGCTACTCGCCCACGGAGGCGGGCCTGCGCATGCTGCCCTGGACGGGCATGCCGATGATCGTCGCGCCGCTCGCCGGCTACCTCTCCGACCGCATCGGCGGCCGCCCCGTGGTCACCGCCGGACTGGCCCTCCAGGCCCTGGGCCTGGCCCTCTTCGCCGTGGTGATCGAGGCCGACGTCTCCTACGCGGCCCAGCTCCCCGCACTGATCGTCAGCGGCGTCGGCATGGCCCTGTACTTCGCGCCCGCCGCGAACCTGGTGATGTCCAGCGTCCGCCCCGCCGAACAGGGCATCGCCTCCGGCGCCAACAACGCCCTGCGCGAAGTGGGCGGCGCCCTGGGCGTGGCCGTCATGGCCTCCGTCTTCTCGGCGCAGGGCGGCTACGAGTCCGCCGCGACCTTTCTGGACGGCATACGCCCGGCCCTGTGGACGGGGGCGGCGGCAGTGGCCCTAGCGGCAGCCCTGCTCCCCACCAGGAGGAAGCAACCGCAACAGGAAGAACCGGCCCGCACCCCGGCCAGGGTCTGAGGAACGGACGGGAGGGCGCCGGCGGCGGAGGGGGTCGTTCCGGAATGCTGCCGGATATTTGTGGGCGGCGTGCGGGGTTCCCGTGCGGGAGACGGCTCCCCGCCCGTAAATATCCGATTCCGGAATGACCCCCGGAGCCGCCGGCGCCCGGCACCACGACGGCCCGGACCGCCACCACGACCGACGTCCCGCCCACGCCCCCGTACCCTGGTGCCCGTGCAGGAACGACACGACGCCCCCCTGGCCCCCCTGACCACCTTCCGCCTCGGCGGCCCGGCGACCCGCCTCATCACGGCCGTCACCGACGCCGAGGTGATCGACGCGGTCCGCGAGGCCGACGAGACCGGCACCCCGCTGCTGATCATCGGCGGCGGCAGCAACCTCGTCATCTCCGACAAGGGCTTCGAGGGCACCGCCCTGCGCATCGCCACCACCGGCTTCGCCCTCGACGGCACCCGCCTGGAGCTCGCCGCCGGCGAGAACTGGTCCGACGCCGTGGCCCGCACCGTCGCGGCCGGCCTGGCCGGCATCGAGTGCATGGCCGGCATCCCCGGCTCCGCCGGCGCGACGCCCATCCAGAACGTCGGCGCGTACGGCCAGGAAGTGGCCTCCACGATCACCGAGGTGGTCGCGTACGACCGCCGCACCGGCGACACGGTGACGATCCCCAACGCGGAGTGCGCGTTCTCCTACCGCCACAGCCGCTTCAAGGAGGACCCCACCCGCTACGTCGTCCTGCGCGTCCGCTTCGAGCTGGAGGACGCCGGAGGCCTCTCCGCGCCCCTGAAGTACCCCGAGACCGCCCGCGCCCTCGGCGTCGAGGCCGGCGACCGCGTCCCGGCCGCCGTCGCCCGGGAGACGGTGCTCAGGCTGCGGGCCGGCAAGGGCATGGTCCTCGACGCGGAGGACCACGACACGTGGTCCGCGGGTTCGTTCTTCACCAACCCGATCCTCACCGCCGCCGAGCACGCCGCGTTCCTGGACCGCGTGGCCGAGCGGCTCGGCCCGGACGTCGCACCGCCGGCGTTCCCGGCGGGCGACGGGATGATCAAGACCTCGGCGGCGTGGCTGATCGACCGGGCCGGCTTCACGAAGGGGTACGGGGCCGGGAGAGCACGGATCTCCACGAAGCACACGCTGGCGCTGACGAACCGGGGTGAGGCCACCACGGAAGATCTCCTGGCCCTGGCCCGTGAGGTCCGGGACGGGGTCCACGAGGCCTTCGGGGTCACCCTCGTGAACGAACCGGTGACCGTGGGCGTCAGCCTGTAGCCCGGTTGCTGCCGGCGTCGGGCTGCGGGTGGGTTGTGCCCACCCGTTCCGCCCCAGCGGAACGACCGCCCACAACCCATCGGTCGATGCCCGCCAGCAACCGGTCCCGTACGTCCGTCGGCGCAGCCGACGCCCGTACCGACTGCCGCGCCAGCTCCGCCAGCTCCTCGTCCGTGAAGGCGTGGTGCTCGCGGGCCAGCTCGTACTGGGCCGCCAGGCGGGAGCCGAAGAGCAGGGGGTCGTCCGCGCCCAGCGCTATCGGCACGCCGGCGTCCCACAGGGTCCGCAGCGGCACGTCGCCCGGCTTCTCGTAGACGCCCAGGGCGACGTTCGAGGAGGGGCAGACCTCGCACGTGACGCCGCGGGCGGCGAGCTTCGCCAGCAGGCGCGGGTCCTCGGCCGCGCGCACCCCGTGGCCGACGCGGGCCGCGTAGAGGTCGTCCAGGCAGTCCCGGACGCTGCCGGGGCCCGAGAGCTCACCGCCGTGCGGCGCGGCCAGCAGACCGCCCTCCCGGGCGATCTCGAAGGCGCGGTCGAAGTCGCGGGCGAGCCCGCGCCGCTCGTCGTTGGAGAGGCCGAAGCCGACGACGCCCCGGTCGGCATACCGGACGGCGAGGCGCGCGAGCGTACGCGCGTCCAGGGGGTGCTTCATGCGGTTGGCGGCGACGAGCACCCGTATCCCCAGCCCGGTCTCCTTCGACGCGTCCTCCACCGCGTCGAGGATGATCTCCAGCGCCGGGATCAGCCCGCCCAGGCGGGGCGCGTACGAGGTGGGGTCGACCTGGATCTCCAGCCATCCGGAGCCGTCCCGGACGTCCTCCTCCGCGGCCTCCCGCACCAGCCGCCGGATGTCCTCCTCGGACCGCAGGCACGAACGCGCGATGTCGTAGAGCCGCTGGAAGCGGAACCAGCCCCGCTCGTCCGTCGCCCGGAGCTGTGGCGGCTCCCCGCCGCTCAGCGCCTCGGGCAGGTGCACGCCGTACTTGTCGGCGAGCTCCAGCAGGGTCGAGGGGCGCATGGACCCGGTGAAGTGCAGGTGCAGATGGGCCTTCGGCAGCAGTCGGACGTCGCGAACACTCTCCATCCTGGGATCTTGCCGTACGGACCGGACATCCGGAAGGGGCTTTCCCTGAACGGGCGCCGTACCGAAAACCAATGCGGGCCCCGGCGCGTCGCCGGGGCCCGCATCACACGGACAGTGGTGCCGCTCGCGTCAGTCGCGGGCCTCCGCCAGCAGCTTCTGCATGCGCGAGACGCCCTCGACGAGGTCCTCGTCGCCCAGTGCGTAGGACAGACGCACGTAGCCCGGGGTGCCGAAGGCCTCGCCGGGGACGACCGCGACCTCGACCTCGTCCAGGATCAGCGCGGCCAGCTCGACGGAGCTCTGCGGGCGCTTGCCGCGGATCTCCTTGCCGAGCAGGCCCTTGACCGACGGGTAGGCGTAGAACGCGCCCTCGGGCTCGGGACAGACGACGCCGTCGATCTCGTTGAGCATCCGGACGATCGTGCGGCGGCGGCGGTCGAAGGCGACCTTCATCTCCTCGACGGCCGTCAGGTCGCCGGAGACGGCGGCCAGCGCCGCGACCTGGGCGACGTTGCTCACGTTGGACGTGGCGTGCGACTGGAGGTTGGTCGCGGCCTTGACGACGTCCTTCGGGCCGATGACCCAGCCCACCCGCCAGCCCGTCATGGCGTAGGTCTTGGCGACGCCGTTGACCACGATGCACTTGTCGCGCAGCTCGGGGACGACCACCGGCAGGGAGGAGAACTCCGCGTCGCCGTAGACGAGGTGCTCGTAGATCTCGTCGGTGAGCACCCACAGGCCGTGCTCGGCGGCCCAGCGGCCGATCTCCTCGACCTGGTCACGGGTGTACACCGCGCCGGTGGGGTTGGACGGCGAGACGAACAGGACCACCTTGGTGCGCTCGGTGCGCGCGGCCTCGAGCTGCTCGACCGAGACCCGGTAGCCGGTGGTCTCGTCGGCGACGACGTCGACCGGGACGCCGCCCGCGAGCCGGATCGACTCGGGGTAGGTGGTCCAGTACGGGGCCGGGACGATGACCTCGTCGCCCGGGTCGAGGATCGCGGCGAATGCCTCGTAGATGGCCTGCTTGCCGCCGTTGGTGACCAGGACCTGGGAGGCGTCGATCTCATAGCCGGAGTCGCGCAGCGTCTTCTCGACGATCGCGGCCTTGAGCTCGGGCAGGCCGCCCGCCTGGGTGTAGCGGTGGTACTTGGGGTTGCGGCAGGCCTCCACCGCGGCCTCGACGATGTAGCCGGGGGTGGGGAAGTCGGGCTCGCCGGCGCCGAAGCCGATGACGGGCTTGCCCGCGGCCTTGAGGGCCTTGGCCTTGGCGTCGACGGCGAGGGTGGCGGACTCGGAGATCGATCCGATTCGCGCCGACACCCGGCGTTCGGTGGGGGACTGGGCGGAAGGAGTCGCAGCGGTCATAAAGGCATCGTCGCAGACCTTCCGGCGGCCGGGCACATTGGTTTCGCACACCGGTCGGGGCACGCTCCACGGCCTCAATGGCGGGGGGATTACCGGCCCTTCCGGGGCCCGTCGCCCACCCCGTTCCGACCGCCCTTCCGGGCGGCTTGGGTGCCCGGTCCGTCCCGGTCCGGGGTGCCTTCGGGGAACGCAAGGTCCACAGCTGTTCGACGACACGCTTCGGACCACGTACACTCAACCGTCGTTGGCCCCTCACCGGCGAATCCGCTCCGTGCGTGCACACCGTGCATCCGGATGGATGCGGTACGTTGGGGGAACCACAAAGGGTCGTAGCTCAATTGGTAGAGCACTGGTCTCCAAAACCAGCGGTTGGGGGTTCAAGTCCCTTCGGCCCTGCTACACGCATCACACTGGGTGCGTGCGTGCGTACGTACTGAAATGCACCGCCGTGCGGCTCAACCGGGCGCGGCACGGCCACGACCCGGATTCAGGTGAGGACGTAGTGACGGAAGCCCTTGGCTCCACCGCGACGCCTGAGAGCGGTCGTCCCGAGGACGAGGTGGCCACGAAGAAGGGCCGCCGTGGTGGAAAGCGCGGGAAGAAGGGCCCCCTGGGTCGCCTCGCGCTCTTTTACCGTCAGGTAGTCGCCGAGCTCCGCAAGGTCGTCTGGCCCACCAAGAGCCAGCTGTCGACGTACACCACTGTGGTGATCGTCTTTGTTGTCATCGTCATTGGTCTGGTGACCGTGATTGACTATGGGTTCGAGCAGGCCGTCAAGTACGTCTTCGGCTGAGCCCGGTCCCGCGCGTAAGGCGGCCTTTCCGGAGAGCCGCCTCTTCGCTCGTTCCACCCCTTGAAGCCAGGAAGAAGCAGCCACGTGTCTGACCCGAACCTGAACGACGCCGCCGAGCCCGTCGCGGCGGCTGAGGCCAACGTTGACGAGGCTGTCTCGGCCGAGGTCGAGGGCGACGACACCGCGCAGGAGATCGTCGAGAACGCCGACGGCGCCGACGAGCTCGACGCCGAAGAGGCCGCCGCGGGCGAGCCGGCCGAGGAGGCCGCGCTGCGCGTCGAGTCCGGCGACGACGTCGAAGCTGCCGAGGCGGCGGAGGCCGAGGAGACCGAGGCCGAGGAAGCCGCCGAAGAGGCCGCTCCGGTCGACCCGGTCGCCGCGCTCCGCGACGAGCTCCGCGGCCTGCCCGGCGAGTGGTACGTCATCCACACCTACGCCGGTTACGAGAACCGCGTGAAGACCAACCTCGAGCAGCGCGCCGTCTCGCTGAACGTCGAGGACTACATCTTCCAGGCCGAGGTGCCGCAGGAAGAGGTCGTCCAGATCAAGAACGGCGACCGCCGCACCGTCCGCCAGAACAAGCTCCCCGGCTACGTGCTGGTGCGCATGGACCTGACGAACGAGTCCTGGGGCGTCGTCCGCAACACCCCGGGCGTCACCGGCTTCGTGGGCAACGCCTACGACCCGTACCCGCTGACCCTGGACGAGATCGTCAAGATGCTCGCCCCCGAGGCCGAGGCGAAGGCCGCCAAGGAGGCCGCCGAGGCCGAGGGCCGTCCGGCCCCCAGCCGCAAGGTCGAGGTCCAGGTGCTGGACTTCGAGGTCGGCGACTCGGTCACCGTCACGGACGGTCCCTTCGCGACGCTGCAGGCCACGATCAACGAGATCAACGCCGACTCGAAGAAGGTCAAGGGCCTCGTCGAGATCTTCGGCCGCGAGACCCCGGTCGAGCTCAGCTTCGACCAGATCCAGAAGAACTAACACTTCTCTGGCAAACGCTTCCGAACAGGTCAGACCGGCGCAGACAGCCGGTCTGACCTCTCGGTTTTTGGCCCGGCCACGTTACCCGTTATCGTGGTGCGGTATGCCTGCGCGCAGTGTGCGTGGGCAAAAAAACTCTCACTAGGACCCGGAGAGAGCAATGCCTCCCAAGAAGAAGAAGGTCACGGGGCTTATCAAGCTCCAGATCAGCGCCGGTGCCGCGAACCCGGCTCCGCCGGTCGGCCCCGCGCTGGGCCAGCACGGCGTCAACATCATGGAGTTCTGCAAGGCCTACAACGCCGCGACCGAGTCGCAGCGTGGCATGGTCGTGCCGGTGGAGATCACGGTCTACGAAGACCGTTCGTTCACCTTCGTCACGAAGACCCCGCCGGCCGCCAAGCTGATCCTCAAGGCCGCGGGCGTGGACAAGGGCTCCGGCGAGCCCCACAAGACCAAGGTCGCCAAGATCACCGAGGCGCAGGTCCGTGAGATCGCCACGGTCAAGATGCCCGACCTGAACGCCAACGACCTGGACGCCGCCGCGAAGATCATCGCCGGCACAGCCCGTTCCATGGGCGTCACGGTCGAGGGCTGACCAGCCCCGTTTGACCACGCGGCGTCAGCCGCATGATCGACACCCCAGTGGCAGGACCGGCGCTGGTCCGGACCACGACTCCACGCTCAACCCTTTCAGGAGCAGAAGTGAAGCGCAGCAAGACTCTCCGCGCTGCGGACGCCAAGGTCGAGAAGGAGCGTCTGTACGCTCCCCTCGAGGCCGTCCGTCTCGCCAAGGACACCTCGTCCGTGAAGTTCGACGCGACCGTCGAGGTTGCCATGCGTCTGGGCGTCGACCCGCGCAAGGCCGACCAGATGGTCCGCGGCACCGTGAACCTTCCGCACGGCACCGGTAAGACCGCCCGGGTCCTGGTCTTCGCGACCGGCGACCGTGCCGAGGCCGCGCGTGCCGCCGGCGCCGACATCGTCGGCTCCGACGAACTGATCGACGAGGTTGCGAAGGGCCGTCTGGACTTCGACGCCGTCGTCGCCACCCCGGACCTCATGGGCAAGGTCGGCCGCCTCGGCCGCGTGCTCGGTCCCCGTGGCCTGATGCCGAACCCGAAGACCGGCACCGTCACCCCGGACGTGGCGAAGGCTGTCACGGACATCAAGGGCGGCAAGATCGAGTTCCGCGTCGACAAGCACTCGAACCTGCACTTCATCATCGGCAAGGTGTCGTTCGATGAGGCCAAGCTGGTCGAGAACTACGCCGCGGCGCTGGAGGAGATCCTCCGTCTGAAGCCGTCCGCCGCGAAGGGCCGCTACGTCAAGAAGGCGACCCTGACCACCACGATGGGCCCCGGCATCGCGCTGGACCCCAACCGCACCCGCAACCTCCTCGTGGAGGACGAGACCGTCTGAGGACCGTCTCGTAGCCGGGGGCACCTCCAGCGGTAGCTGGGGGCGCAACGCACCTCGTGGGCCGGGCCCCGCACCTTTCCGAAGGTGCGGGGCCCGGCTCGATTTGCATCCTTGTGCACGTATCGCGTAATCTCCTTCAGAAGCCAAAGACCGCTGGTCGTTGCTGTACCTCCTCCCGGAGGTGTGGTGGCCGAAGGATCCGCTAGCTGCGGGCGACCTGCGCAGGTGATTGTGGTTGCACTCCCGTCGAGGCGTAAGAAAATTACGTCCGCACGGTCGAGTCACGCCCCGAGCGCCTGCGCCGGGGCGTTTCGTTTTGCCCAGGTCCCTTCTCGCGCCTATGCGGTCCGAATCACCCGGAAGGAGGCCGAGGCTCATGGCGAGGCCCGACAAGGTCGCAGCTGTCGAGGAGATCGCGGACAAGTTCCGTAGCTCCAACGCCGCTGTTGTGACCTCGTACACCGGGCTCACCGTCGCGCAGCTCAAGGAGCTGCGCCGGTCGCTCGGTGACAACGCTCACTACGCCGTGGTGAAGAACACGCTGACCAAGATTGCGGCCAACGAGGCCGGGATCCAGCTGGACGAGCACCTCGTTGGCTCGACCGCTGTTGCCTTCGTGACCGGTGACCCGGTCACGGCGGCGAAGGGTCTCCGTGACTTCGCCAAGGAAAACCCCTCTCTCGTCATCAAGGGCGGTGTCCTTGACGGCAAGGCGCTGTCCGCCGACGAGATCAAGAAGCTTGCGGACCTCGAGTCCCGCGAGGTTCTGCTCGCCAAGCTGGCGGGTGCCATGAAGGGCAAGCAGTCCCAGGCTGCCGCGCTCTTCCAGGCCCTGCCCTCGAAGCTGGTCCGCACCGTGGACGCGCTTCGCGACAAGGTCGAGCAGGGCGGTGCCGGTACGCCGGCTCCCGTCGAGGCCGAGGCTGCCGAGTAATCCAGGCTCACGCCTGAATCACTCGCGCCCGTCACGGTCGCAGCGGGCCCTACGTACGCCCGCCGAAATGTACATCCGGCACCTGCCGAATTAGTGGAAGGACCGCCATCATGGCGAAGCTCACCCAGGACGAGCTGCTCGCGCAGTTCGAGGACATGACCCTCATCGACCTCGCCGCGTTCGTGAAGGCGTTCGAGGAGAAGTTCGACGTCACCGCCGCTGCCCCGGTCGCCGTTGCCGCCGCCGGTGGCGCCGCTGCCGCCGCCGAGGCCGTCGAGGAGCAGGACGAGTTCGACGTCATCCTCACCGGCGCCGGCGACAAGAAGATCCAGGTCATCAAGGTCGTGCGCGAGCTGACCTCCCTGGGTCTGAAGGAGGCCAAGGACCTCGTCGACGGCACCCCGAAGCCGGTCCTCGAGAAGGTCGCCAAGGACGCCGCGGAGAAGGCCGCCGAGGCCCTCAAGGGCGCCGGCGCCTCCGTCGAGGTCAAGTGACCTCACGGAGTCGACTGACTCCTCTGGGACGTGCGTCCTGACGTACGTCGCAAACTCAAGGGCGATCACCCACACGGGTGGTCGCCCTTGGGCGTTCCCGGAACGGATGCGCACACCCGCCCCCGGGGGCGAGTATGGTGATCTTCGTTGCCCCGGGGCGGCCCAGATCTCCGACGAACCCGTCGAAGCCCCCGCTACGGAGGCTGCCGGGGGCCGAGGGGCCTTGACGAACGGCACGCCGCGCGCGATTCTCAGGACGCGTCCCGGACGCGTCGCACTTCGATCCTCAGGCCGAGGCATGGATCGACGGCGGAGAGGGAAGTATCGTCATGCGCTTCCGGCGCATGGCTTGCGTCGGGCGGGCGCCAGGCGATGAGGAACAACAGGATCCCGGAGGGAGAGATTGGTATCGCACCGGTCTCCGGAAATCCGCTCTGGACATCAGTGGGCCAAGTGGCTACACTGACCCTTTGCGCTGCCTGTTAGCTGCTCCCTGCCCGTCACCAGGGGCATGCCCACTCTCGAGCACAGCTGATGGAAACCCCCTGAGCTGGGATTTCTCTCGTACGCGACGAGTGGGACCGGTACGCGCGTAGTGAGTCCGAGCCCTCGGAAGGACCCCCTCTTGGCCGCCTCGCGCAACGCCTCGACCGCCAATACGAACAACGGCGCCAGCACCGCCCCGCTGCGCATCTCTTTTGCGAAGATCAAGGAGCCCCTCGAGGTTCCGAACCTCCTTGCGCTGCAGACCGAGAGCTTCGACTGGCTGCTCGGCAATGCCGCCTGGAAGGCTCGCGTCGAGGCTGCGCTGGAGTCTGGTCAGGACGTCCCCACCAAGTCCGGTCTGGAGGAGATCTTCGAGGAGATCTCCCCGATCGAGGACTTCAGCGGGTCGATGTCGCTGACTTTCCGCGACCACCGTTTCGAGCCCCCGAAGAACTCGATCGACGAGTGCAAGGAGCGCGACTTCACGTACGCGGCTCCGCTCTTCGTCACCGCCGAGTTCACGAACAACGAGACCGGTGAGATCAAGTCCCAGACGGTCTTCATGGGCGACTTCCCGCTCATGACGCCCAAGGGCACCTTCTGCATCAACGGCACCGAGCGTGTCGTCGTCTCGCAGCTGGTCCGTTCCCCCGGTGTCTACTTCGACTCCTCCATCGACAAGACGTCCGACAAGGACATCTTCACGGCCAAGATCATCCCGTCCCGGGGTGCCTGGCTGGAGATGGAGGTCGACAAGCGCGACATGGTCGGTGTCCGCATCGACCGCAAGCGCAAGCAGTCCGTCACCGTCCTCCTGAAGGCTCTCGGCTGGACCACCGAGCAGATCCTCGAGGAGTTCGGCGAGTACGAGTCGATGCGCGCCACCCTGGAGAAGGACCACACCCAGGGCCAGGACGACGCGCTGCTCGACATCTACCGCAAGCTGCGTCCGGGCGAGCCGCCGACCCGTGAGGCCGCGCAGACGCTGCTCGAGAACCTCTACTTCAACCCCAAGCGCTACGACCTCGCCAAGGTCGGCCGCTACAAGGTCAACAAGAAGCTGGGCGCCGACGCCCCGCTCGACGCCGGTGTGCTGACCGTCGACGATGTCATCGCGACGATCAAGTACCTGGTGAAGCTGCACGCCGGCGAGCTCGAGACGCTCGGCGAGAACGGCACCTCGATCGTCGTCGAGACCGACGACATCGACCACTTCGGCAACCGTCGTCTGCGCAACGTCGGCGAGCTCATCCAGAACCAGGTCCGCACGGGTCTGGCTCGTATGGAGCGCGTCGTCCGCGAGCGGATGACCACCCAGGACGTCGAGGCGATCACGCCGCAGACCCTGATCAACATCCGGCCGGTCGTCGCCTCCATCAAGGAGTTCTTCGGCACCAGCCAGCTGTCGCAGTTCATGGACCAGACCAACCCGCTGTCGGGTCTGACCCACAAGCGTCGTCTCTCGGCGCTGGGCCCGGGTGGTCTCTCCCGTGAGCGGGCCGGCTTCGAGGTCCGAGACGTTCACCCGTCGCACTACGGCCGCATGTGCCCGATCGAGACGCCCGAAGGCCCGAACATCGGTCTGATCGGCTCGCTCGCCTCCTACGGCCGCGTCAACGCGTTCGGCTTCGTGGAGACCCCGTACCGCAAGGTCGTCGACGGCGTCGTCACCGACGAGGTCGACTACCTGACGGCCGACGAGGAAGACCGCTTCGTCATCGCCCAGGCGAACGCGCCCCTCACCGAGGACATGCGCTACGCCGAGGCCCGCGTCCTGGTCCGCCGCCGTGGTGGCGAGATCGACTACATCGCCGGCGACGACGTCGACTACATGGACGTCTCCCCGCGCCAGATGGTGTCGGTCGCGACCGCCATGATCCCCTTCCTCGAGCACGACGACGCCAACCGCGCGCTCATGGGATCGAACATGATGCGCCAGGCCGTTCCGCTGATCAAGGCGGAGGCCCCGCTGGTCGGCACCGGCATGGAGTACCGCTGCGCGGTCGACGCCGGCGACGTCATCAAGGCCGAGAAGGACGGTGTCGTCCAGGAGGTCTCCGCCGACTACGTGACGGTGGCCAACGACGACGGCACGTACAACACCTACCGCGTCGCCAAGTTCTCCCGCTCGAACCAGGGCACGTCCTTCAACCAGAAGGTCGTCGTGGACGAGGGCGCCCGCGTGATCACCGGCCAGGTGCTCGCCGACGGTCCGTCCACGGACGAGGGCGAGATGGCGCTCGGCAAGAACCTGCTCGTGGCGTTCATGCCGTGGGAGGGTCACAACTACGAGGACGCGATCATCCTGTCGCAGCGCCTCGTGCAGGACGACGTCCTCTCCTCGATCCACATCGAGGAGCACGAGGTCGACGCCCGTGACACCAAGCTGGGCCCCGAGGAGATCACCCGGGACATCCCGAACGTCTCCGAGGAGGTCCTCGCCGACCTCGACGAGCGCGGCATCATCCGCATCGGTGCCGAGGTCGTCGCCGGCGACATCCTGGTCGGCAAGGTCACGCCCAAGGGTGAGACCGAGCTGACGCCGGAGGAGCGCCTGCTCCGCGCGATCTTCGGTGAGAAGGCCCGTGAGGTCCGTGACACGTCGCTGAAGGTCCCGCACGGTGAGATCGGCAAGGTCATCGGCGTCCGCGTCTTCGACCGCGAAGAGGGCGACGAGCTGCCGCCGGGCGTGAACCAGCTGGTCCGCGTCTACGTCGCGCAGAAGCGCAAGATCACCGACGGTGACAAGCTCGCCGGCCGTCACGGCAACAAGGGTGTCATCTCCAAGATCCTGCCGGTCGAGGACATGCCGTTCCTCGAGGACGGCACCCCGGTCGACATCATCCTCAACCCGCTCGGTGTCCCGTCCCGAATGAACCCGGGACAGGTCCTCGAGATCCACCTCGGCTGGCTCGCCAGCCGCGGCTGGAAGGTCGAGGGCGACGAGGACTGGATGAAGCGCCTGCAGGCGATCGGCGCCGACGACGTCGCCGCCGGCACCAACGTCGCGACCCCGGTCTTCGACGGCGCCCGCGAGGACGAGATCGCCGGTCTCTTCGAGTCCACGATCCCCAACCGCGACGGCGAGCGCCTGGTGCTCCCCTCCGGTAAGGCCCGGATGTTCGACGGCCGCTCCGGCGAGCCGTTCCCGGACCCGATCTCGGTCGGGTACATGTACATCCTCAAGCTGCACCACCTGGTCGACGACAAGCTGCACGCTCGGTCGACCGGTCCGTACTCCATGATCACCCAGCAGCCGCTGGGTGGTAAGGCTCAGTTCGGTGGTCAGCGCTTCGGTGAGATGGAGGTGTGGGCGCTCGAGGCATACGGCGCCGCCTACGCCCTCCAGGAGCTGCTGACCATCAAGTCCGACGACGTCACCGGCCGAGTGAAGGTCTACGAGGCGATCGTCAAGGGCGAGAACATCCCCGAGCCCGGCATCCCCGAGTCCTTCAAGGTGCTCATCAAGGAGATGCAGTCCCTCTGCCTCAACGTGGAGGTGCTGTCCTCGGACGGCATGTCCATCGAGATGCGGGACACCGACGAGGACGTCTTCCGCGCGGCGGAGGAGCTCGGTATCGACCTGTCCCGGCGCGAGCCGAGCAGCGTCGAAGAGGTCTGACGGGTCTGGTCGGGGCCTCGCACGAGGCCCCGGCCGTCCCCGGACCCCCAGACCACTGATGTAGAGCCCATACCTCGCTAGCGCGAGAGGGCACGAACCCTGAAAGAGGGATTGACGACAAGTGCTCGACGTCAACTTCTTCGACGAGCTGCGGATCGGCCTGGCGACCGCGGACGACATCCGAACCTGGTCCCACGGCGAGGTCAAGAAGCCGGAGACCATCAACTACCGCACCCTCAAGCCCGAAAAGGACGGACTCTTCTGCGAGAAGATCTTCGGTCCTACCAGGGACTGGGAGTGCTACTGCGGTAAGTACAAGCGTGTCCGCTTCAAGGGCATCATCTGTGAGCGCTGTGGCGTCGAGGTCACACGCGCCAAGGTGCGCCGTGAGCGGATGGGCCACATCGAGCTTGCCGCTCCCGTCACCCACATCTGGTACTTCAAGGGCGTCCCGTCGCGTCTGGGCTACCTGCTCGACCTCGCCCCGAAGGACCTCGAGAAGGTCATCTACTTCGCCGCCTACATGATCACGTGGGTGGACGAGGAGCGCCGCACGCGCGACCTGCCCTCGCTGGAGGCCCACGTCTCCGTCGAGCGCCAGCAGATCGAGCAGCGCCGTGACGCCGACCTCGAGGCCCGCGCCAAGAAGCTCGAGTCCGACCTGGCCGAGCTCGAGGCCGAGGGTGCCAAGGCCGACGTGCGCCGCAAGGTGCGCGAGGGCGCCGAGCGTGAGATGAAGCAGCTGCGCGACCGTGCGCAGCGCGAGATCGACCGCCTCGACGAGGTGTGGAGCCGCTTCAAGAACCTCAAGGTCCAGGACCTCGAGGGCGACGAGCTGCTCTACCGCGAGCTGCGTGACCGCTTCGGCACGTACTTCATGGGTGCGATGGGCGCCGCCGCGCTGCAGAAGCGCCTGGAGTCCTTCGACCTCGACGAGGAGGCCGAGCGCCTCCGCGAGATCATCCGGACCGGCAAGGGCCAGAAGAAGACCCGTGCGCTCAAGCGCCTCAAGGTCGTCTCCGCCTTCCTGCAGACCCGCAACAGCCCCAGCGGCATGGTGCTGGACTGCATCCCCGTGATCCCGCCGGACCTGCGTCCGATGGTGCAGCTGGACGGTGGCCGCTTCGCGACCTCCGACCTGAACGACCTGTACCGCCGTGTGATCAACCGCAACAACCGCCTCAAGCGTCTCCTTGACCTCGGTGCCCCCGAGATCATCGTGAACAACGAGAAGCGGATGCTGCAGGAGGCCGTCGACGCGCTGTTCGACAACGGCCGCCGTGGTCGCCCGGTCACCGGTCCCGGTAACCGCCCGCTGAAGTCCCTGAGCGACATGCTCAAGGGCAAGCAGGGTCGATTCCGTCAGAACCTGCTCGGTAAGCGTGTGGACTACTCCGCGCGTTCCGTCATCGTCGTCGGTCCGCAGCTGAAGCTGCACCAGTGCGGTCTGCCCAAGGCCATGGCGCTGGAGCTCTTCAAGCCGTTCGTGATGAAGCGCCTGGTCGACCTGAACCACGCGCAGAACATCAAGTCGGCCAAGCGCATGGTCGAGCGTGGCCGCACCGTCGTGTACGACGTCCTCGAAGAGGTCATCGCCGAGCACCCGGTGCTGCTGAACCGTGCGCCCACGCTGCACCGCCTCGGCATCCAGGCCTTCGAGCCGCAGCTGGTCGAGGGCAAGGCCATCCAGATCCACCCGCTCGTCTGCACCGCGTTCAACGCGGACTTCGACGGTGACCAGATGGCCGTCCACCTGCCGCTCTCCGCGGAGGCGCAGGCCGAGGCCCGCATCCTGATGCTGTCCTCGAACAACATCCTCAAGCCGGCCGACGGCCGTCCGGTCACCATGCCGACCCAGGACATGGTGCTCGGTCTGTTCTTCCTCACCACCGACGAGGAAGAGCGCAAGGTCATCGGTGAGGGCCGGTCCTTCGGCTCGGTCGCCGAGGCGATCATGGCGTTCGACGCCCGCGAGCTCTCGCTCCAGGCGAAGGTCGACATCCGCTTCCCGATCGGCACCGTCCCGCCGCGTGGCTGGACCCCGCCGGTCCGCGAAGAGGGCGAGCCGGAGTGGCAGCAGGGTGACTCGTTCCGCCTGCGCACCACCCTGGGCCGCGCGCTCTTCAACGAGCTGCTGCCCGAGGACTACCCGTTCGTCGACTACTCGGTGGGCAAGAAGCAGCTCTCCGAGATCGTCAACGACCTGGCCGAGCGCTACCCCAAGGTCATCGTGGCGGCGACGCTCGACAACCTGAAGGCGGCCGGCTTCCACTGGGCGACCCGTTCCGGCGTCACCGTGGCCATCTCCGACGTCGTCGTTCCCGAGGCGAAGAAGGAGATCGTCAAGGGCTACGAGGCGCAGGACGAGAAGGTCCAGAAGCAGTACGAGCGCGGTCTGATCACCAAGGACGAGCGCACGCAGGAGCTCATCGCGATCTGGACCAAGGCGACCAACGAGGTCGCCGAGGCGATGAACGCGAACTTCCCCAAGACGAACCCCATCTTCATGATGGTTGACTCGGGTGCCCGAGGAAACATGATGCAGATGAGGCAGATCGCCGGTATGCGTGGTCTGGTGTCGAACGCGAAGAACGAGACCATTCCGCGACCCATTAAGGCGTCGTTCCGTGAGGGTCTCTCCGTGCTGGAGTACTTCATCTCCACCCACGGTGCCCGTAAGGGTCTCGCGGACACCGCGCTCCGTACCGCCGACTCGGGTTACCTGACCCGTCGTCTCGTGGACGTCTCGCAGGACGTGATCATCCGCGAGGAGGACTGCGGCACCGACCGTGGCCTCAAGCTGGCGATCGCGACCAAGGGCGCCGACGGTGTCCTGCGCAAGACGGACGACGTCGAGACCAGCGTCTACGCCCGTATGCTCGCCGAGGACGTCGTCGTCGACGGCAAGGTCATCGCGCCTGCCAACGTCGACCTCGGTGACGTGCTCATCGAGCAGCTCGTCGCCCACGGCGTCGAGACGGTCAAGACCCGTTCGGTCCTCACCTGTGAGTCCGCGGTCGGCACCTGTGCCTTCTGCTACGGCCGCTCGCTGGCGACCGGCAAGCTGGTGGACATCGGTGAGGCGGTCGGCATCATCGCCGCCCAGTCCATCGGTGAGCCCGGTACCCAGCTGACGATGCGTACCTTCCACACCGGTGGTGTGGCCGGTGACGACATCACCCAGGGTCTGCCCCGTGTCGTCGAGCTCTTCGAAGCCCGTACGCCCAAGGGTGTCGCCCCGATCTCGGAGGCGGCCGGCCGCGTCCGCATCGAGGAGACCGAGAAGACCAAGAAGATCGTCGTCACTCCGGACGACGGCAGCGACGAGACGGCGTTCCCGATCTCGAAGCGTGCCCGTCTGCTGGTCAGCGAGGGCGAGCACGTCGAGGTGGGCCAGAAGCTCACCGTGGGTGCCACCAACCCGCACGACGTGCTGCGCATCCTCGGCCAGCGCGCGGTCCAGGTCCACCTGGTCGGCGAAGTCCAGAAGGTCTACAACTCGCAGGGTGTGTCGATCCACGACAAGCACATCGAGATCATCATCCGGCAGATGCTGCGCCGCGTGACGATCATCGAGTCCGGCGACGCGGAGCTGCTGCCGGGCGAGCTCGTGGAGCGCTCGCGCTTCGAGTCCGAGAACCGTCGTGTGGTCACCGAGGGCGGTCACCCCGCCTCCGGCCGTCCGCAGCTGATGGGTATCACCAAGGCCTCGCTCGCGACCGAGTCCTGGCTGTCGGCGGCGTCCTTCCAGGAGACGACCCGGGTTCTGACCGACGCGGCGATCAACGCCAAGTCGGACTCCCTGATCGGCCTCAAGGAGAACGTCATCATCGGTAAGCTCATCCCGGCCGGTACGGGTCTGTCCCGCTACCGCAACATCCGGGTGGAGCCCACCGAGGAGGCGAAGGCCGCGATGTACTCGGCCGTCGGTTACGACGACATCGACTACTCGCCCTTCGGCACCGGCTCCGGCCAGGCGGTTCCGCTGGAGGACTACGACTACGGTCCGTACAACCAGTAGTCGCAACGCAACGCTCGTCAGGGCGGTCACCCCATCCGGGGTGGCCGCCCTGCGGCGTTTCTAGCGGGAGGCGAGCTGGAGGGCCGCCACCACCACCCCGGCCAGCGCGGTCAGCGCGGCCACGCTCGCCAGGGGCCAGCGGTTGCGTTCCAGGGCGTCCAGGCGGGCCTCGTGGTCGGCCAGCTGCTTGTCGGTCTGGTCGCTGCGCTGGACGAGCAGCGCCAGCGATCCGTCGACCCGGGCGAAGCCGGCCTCCATGGTGCCGCGCAGCCGTTCCAGCTCCAGGGCGACGGTGGCGGGGGCGGTGCGGGCGGAGGCGTCGGATTCCCTCATGCGCGGCCCCGGTCGGTGGCGGGCGGCTGCGGGGGGCATCCGCCCGGCTGCCCGGTGCGCAGCCAGGTGGGGAGCAGGATCTGCACGGCGGGCACGGCCATGACGCGGGTGAGCGCGCCGGCCGCGGCCAGGGCCCCGGCGACCCAGGGGAGGGTCGCCGGGATGCCGGCCGCGTCGACGATCGCCGGGAGCACGACGGCGAGCGCGACGGCGGTCTGCAGGAGGGTGCGCAGGGTCCGTCGGGTGGCCTCGGACAAGGCGGGGTTCCTTTCGGGCGTGGGACGACGGTGCTTCATGAGACGCGGGGGACCCGCAGGGCGTCCCAGGAGGTGCGGCCGGGCCAGCCGTCGGCGTCGGAGCCGCCGAAGCCGAGCTTGCGCTGCCACAGGGCGTAGGAGGCCCGGTCCGCGTCGGTCCACTGGTCGCCGGGCCCCTGGGCGTAGGCGGAGCAGCCCTCCGCGACGAGGCGGCGGCCCATGGCGGCGACGAGGGGGGAGCGGGGCTCGCGGCGGAAGAAGCCGGCGCCGGGGAAGGGCTCGCAGCCGTTGCCGGCGGCCGGGACGTTCAGCTCCTGGCCCGGGTGGAGGAGGTCGGGGTCGGCGAGGTCGTTGAGGGAGAGGAGCTCGGCGGCGGTCGTGCCGTGGGACTCGGCGACGGCGAAGAGGGTGTCGCCGGCCTGGACGGTGTACGTCGCCCCGGTCTGCGGCGTGGCCGGCTCCTGTGCGGCCGGCTCCTGCGGGGCCGCACCGAGGCGGGAGGCGATGGCGGAGCGCAGGTCGGCCATCTCGAAGCCGACCGGGTCGATCTTGGTGGCCGTCCACTCCTTGTGACCGATGACGGACGCGGAGCTCCAGCCGTGCGCCCGGCACAGGGCGGCCGAGACGCGCTCGATGGCCTCCAGCTGGGCGGCGGGCCAGGGGTCGTCGCCGTCGCCGAGGTTGACGCACTCGAAGCCGTAGAAATGGGCGTTGCCGTCGGTGTCGTCGGACGTCGGGCGGGGCGGGGCGCTCTCGTCGACGACGGCGGCGAGCACGGAGCCGTCGCCGCTGCCGGCGTGGTTGGCGCGGCCGTTGCCGACGAGGTGGACGGTGCCGTCCTTGGCGATCACGCCGTGGCAGAGCGGGCCGGGGAGCTCCTCGTAGCCGTCGTAGCAGAGCTCGACGGACGAGGCGGTGCCGGAGGTCACGGTGTGGTGGATGATCACGCCGTTGACGGGGCCCCAGGCGCCCTTGTGGTTGCGGTTGTGCTCGCGCCAGTCACCGGTCTCGACGACGGTGACGCCCTCGGCCTCGAGGGCGGCGACGAACTGGTCTGCGGTCAGGGGAGTAGCCATGGCAGTCGCTCCAGACATGCGAGGGCCCCGGGCCTGGTCGGCCCGGGGCGCGGGTGGTGGGGGCGGGACGGGCGTCGCGCGGGTGCGCCGGGCTCAGGCCAGGGCGAACCAGTAGCGGGTGCTGAGCGCGATCGTGGCGCCGGCCCAGTCGACGTCGGCGGGTAGTGCCGTGTTGGCCTTCGTGGGCGACATGACCGTGCGGGGGACGGTTCCCGGGCGGCCGAACCGGCCCGGGACGTCGTAGCCGCCGTTGCCGGTCATGATCCGGGGCGCGTTCGAGGAGTTGGAGTAGTTGAGCAGCAGCGCGACGACGTAGATGCCGGGCTGGAGCGTCGCCGGTGCGCTCAGCGGCAGGAACGAGGTCATGCCGCCGATGTCGTGCGCCTCGGGGTAGACCATGCTGAGGTCGGCGCTCTGCCCGACGCGCTTGCCGGCGGCGTCGTAGAGGCCCGCGAACGATCCCGGCCCGATCCCGCCCGACGCACCGGAGTAGCCGAGCGTCTGGACGCAGATCTCCTTGACGGTGGCCTGCGAGCGGAGGATCACCGCGCCGTAGTAGATGCGCCCGCTCGCCGGGATGTCGCCGGGCGCCCCCGAGTTGATCGGGCTCTTGCCGTCGCCCAGCCCGGGGTCGAACGTCCAGGCGAGGAAGCCCAGGTCGGACGGTGCCCAGTCGCCGGAGCGTGCCGCGGCGTCGACGTAGGACTTGCGGACGAGGTGCTCCGGGGCGGTCGGGTCGACCGTGGCGGACGGCGCGGTGGTGAAGGTCTTCGCGCCCTCGACGGTCTGCGCGCCCGAGAGCAGGACCGACCGGCCGGCGGGCTCCGCGCGGACGTCGGCGGCGGTGAGGTTCACGACGCCGCTGTAGCCGTTGACGGACCGTACGCCCGCGGCGCGCTCGTCGAGCGTGACCGTGGTGCCGTCGGGCTTGCGGTAGGCCAGGAGGCCGCCGTTGGCGTACAGCACGATGCCGTCGACGGGCTTGCCCGTGGGCACGGCGGTGACGTTCTTCATGCCGAGCACGGCCTGGCCGCCCGCGCTGTCGACGGCGGTGGCGCCGATCTGCACGTTCCCGGTGAAGCGGGCGTCGGCGGTGGCCACGAGGCCGCCGGTGGAGTCGACCCGGACGCGGCTGGCGCCCGTGGTGTCCTGGACGTCCAGGGCGGCGCCGTTGCCGTCGCCGCGGACGGTGAACGTGCCGGTCACCGTGCCCCCGGTGACCGGCACGGCGCCCACGTCCTTGGCGGCGAGCCGGATCTCGGCCTCGGTGCGGCCGTTGACGGAGCGCACCGGCCCCGGGGCGCCGGCGGGGCCCGCCGGCCCGGGCGGGCCGGGGAGACCGGCGACCGGGACGTAGTCGGGGGTGCCGGGGTCACTGGGGGCGGTGTCGGCCAGGTCCACCTTCGGTCGCGCGGCCGGCAGCAGGATCTTGTACGGGGCGCGGGCGGGCAGGCCCGACAGCTTCTCCGTGACGGTGTAGGCCCAGTTCGTGGGGTTCATGCCCGGCGTGTCGGTGGCGGGCAGCGTGACGCTGATCCGCCCGTCGGCGTCCGGGGAGACGGTGATGGGGCCGCCGAGCATGACGTCGCTCTCGCTGTGGGTGAGCAGCGGGGGCGGTTCGAAGGTGACGCTGCCCGCGAGCGCGTGCCCGTCGGTGGACAGGTAGCGGGCCGTCACGGTGACGGTGGGTATGGCACTGGGGAGCACGAACGTGCCTTTCTTCGCTCGGGGGGTACGTGTCCGTGGGTTCTAGGAGGGGCCGCCGTACAGGGCGCGGGGAGAGACCCACACGGTGCTGTTGGCGCCGGACGCGCGGGCCTGGATCTTGAACGTGACGTGGCTGTCGTAGTCCGCGCCGATGTACTCGTTGAATTCGAGCGGGCCGTTCTTCGCCGTCGGGCCGATCTGCCGGTCGTTGACCAGCAGGCGCACCTCGCCGCCCGTGGTGGCGGCGATCAGGCAGTAGAGCCTCGGGTGCTGGACGATGGCGTTGCCGTTGTACAGGGTCGTCCAGCTGGTGGAACCGGTGGATTCCCACCTGCTGATGTTCTCGGGAGTGGGCAGCGGATAGGGGATGTACGGCTTGGCCAGGCCGAAGTTCTTGGCGTCCTCGGCGAAGATGACGTTGCCCTTGGCGTCCCACATCCGGATGGGCTGGACGGGCAGCTCCTTGGGGTCGCCGGTCCAGACGGAGAGCGCGACGGTGCCGTCGTCGCGCCGGACGACGAAGCCCTGCTGGTACGGGCCGCCCTCCCGGTCCGGCAGCACCCGCCCGATGTAGGCGAGGTCCTTGCCCTCGGGTGTGCGCACGGTCAGCGAGCCGCCGTCGCCGATGACGACCCGGCCGCCCTGGATCTCGTCCATCTTGGGGCGGGTGTTGGCGCTGCCCATCAGTGCGCGGACCTGTCGTTCCAGGTCGCGGATGCGGTCGAGGATGTCGAGGGGGATGGCGGCCATCACAGTCCTTCCAGGTAGAGCTTGGCGGTCTCGGCTTTCGCGCGCTCGGGCGGCGACACGGTCATGCCGACGACCCGGTAGCGGGCGTCGAGTCCTTCCGGGTGCCACAGGTCGGTGATGCGCAGCCGGACCGTGGCGCCGATGAGCGCGGGCGACATCCGGCCGTCGATCCGGACGGTGGCTTCGGGGATGAGCTGCGGGCGCCGGGAGCGGGCGAGTTCGGCGTCGGCCAGGCTGTTGAGCGTGGCCCGGTCGCTGATCGAGCTGTGGTCGGAGGTGCCTTCGAGCCGTGGCCAGCCGGCGCTCAGGTCCTCGATCGAGACCTTCCGCTCCGACATCGTCGGCACGGAGTCCGCGACCTGGTTGCGGTTGGCCGAATCGCCGCGGGCCACCCACACGTTGGACTGCAAGGTCGCGTCGCTCGGCAGGCTGTACGACAGCAGGGGACCGGGCCGGTCCAGGACGATGTCCTGGGAGCCGACGCGGATCCTCGGGTGGCCGAGCTGGAGGCGTTTGACGCGCCGCGCGCTGACGGGGTCGCGGTAGCAGTGGACCCGCCACTCGAAGCCGTCCCGCTGGGCGGCGAGGCCGTCGAGGATCTCGCGGACCCGGGCGACGTCCGTGTAGGCGTAGTTCTGGGTCCGCCGGACGCCCGAGACCTCGGTCCCGTACTCGATGCCGAGGTCGCCGCCGGGCTGTGCCTGGATGTGGTCGAAGAGGCCGCGGACGATGTCGAACTGGTCGACGTCCTTGCTCTCGAAGCCGCTCGACAGGATCCGGTGGTCGAGGTACGAGTCGAAGGTCCCGGCCTGGATCTCGGCCGTCATCCGCCCCTGCTCGTCGCCGGAGGGCGTGCAGGTCCAGAGGATGCCGCCCCACCAGATCTCGCCGCCGCGCTCCAGCCAGACCGCGGTGCGGCCGGGCTGGAGCGCGGCCCGGGCCCGCTGGGTGAGGGCCGGGTCCGGCAGGGGCACCGTGGCGCGCAGCGATCCGGTCTTGCCGATGTAGTCGTCGAACTCGACGCCGGTCAGCGGCAGGGCGTCGACGACCTGATCGGTGCGCAGATCGCAGAACAGGGCGCGGTAGGCGGGCCGGGGGGCCGCCGTCATGCGCTCGCCTCGTAGAAGCCGGTCACGGTGAACCAGTTGTCGGCGACGACGATCTCCGGCCAGTCGCCGTCGACCCAGCCGCCGTCGGGCTGGCCGCTTGCCTTGTTGGCGGACCAGCGGCCGGCGGTGCCGTTGGCGTGCCGGTTGGCCTCCACGTAGCAGCTGCCGTGGTAGTAGCCGGAGGCGAGACGGAACTTGAGGTCGCCCGGGATGCTGGGGCCGGTCGGCCGGACCGGCAGGGAGAGCCACCAGTTGCCGTTCTTGCCGGTGCCTCCCCAGTTCGTGGTCGAGCCGATCCTGAGCGTCGCGGTGAAGTGCACGATCGCCCCGTCGTGCAGGTACCTGCCGGTGAGCGAGCCGTTCCCGACGGACGGCTTCGGGCCGTTCTCGGCGCCCCACTCCGGCGTGTAGTCCCGCCAGCCCGGCCGGGGCTCCGGGTACGGCTTCCACTGGGTGCCGTTCCAGCGCTCCAGGCCCGTGCCGGTGTCGCGGTACTGCCCGACGTAGCCGCCGGGGAAGTTCTGGCCCCAGCCGCGCGGGATGATGCCGCCGACGGCGACGGTGGCCCGGCGCCGGTCGCGGACGCCGTCCCAGTTGATGCCGCCCTTGCCGGCCGAGGCTCCGGCGGGGACGGTGACCTCGGCCAGGGCGATGGCCGCGCGGGGCGTCGCGGGCGCGGCGGGATTGGCGCCCGGCACGCCCTGGACGATCTCGACGGCAGCCTCGGTGCGGTTGGAGGTGTCCTGCTGGGCGTCGTAGACGCGCAGCACGACCAGGTCCACGCGGGGATTGTTCGGATCGCCGTCGGCGAAGGTGAGGGGGACGTAGTCGGTGACCACGACCGGGTAGGAACCGGCCGGCTCGGTGCCCTGCACGACGGCGCGGCCCGGGGTGACCTTGCCCGTCATGCCCTGGTCGCCGGAGACGTACAGGCCGTCCAGGGCGCGCAGGCCGCCCTGGGCGCCGGGGATCACGCCGTCCCGGGTGGCGAGCACGCCCTCCGGGGCCATGGTGCCGAGCGGGGAGAGCCGGGTGTCGACGCGGGACTGGCCCCCGCCGGCGTCGGTGCGGTTGAGCAGCCAAGCGCTGCGGACGTTGTTCATCTCGTCCTCCGAGGAAGGTGGTGGGGAAAGGCGGCGGGTCGGTGGATCACCAGTGGGCGTCGCGCCAGCGGACGGTCACCGAGGCGCGCGGATCGGTCGAGTCGGGGCCGGCGCGGAAGGCCAGCGAGGTGTCGCCCGGCTCCAGCTCGAACAGCTGCTCGGGAGTGGAGCGGGAGGTGGCGGTGTAGAGCCGGGACGCGGTGCCGTTGAGCAGGACCGTTCCGTCCGTGGTGTCGACGGTCAGCACGTCGGCCTCGGCGAGCTGGATGTCGTACTCCAGCTGCCGTCCGTCGCCGAGCCGGGTGAGGGACGGGAGACCGACCGGGCCGCGGAACTCGATCACGGGGCTGACGGGGGCGTCGCCCGCGTTCACCGCCGTGATCACTCCGGTGCTGCCGGCGGCGCCCCACTCCAGGGGCCATGCCAGGCCGCCGTCCGGTTCCCACAGCAGGCCGGGCTCGGAGGCGGGGAGGGGCGTTCGGCCCTGCTGTTCGACGACGCCGAGACGGCGGGGGTCGGTGGACAGCCACTGGAGGGAGACGGACGCGATGCCGTGGGTGAGGTACATGCGGTCCGTAGGGACGACGCGGCGGTCGACGCGCGCCCGGCAGGCGAGGGTCTCGCCGTGCAGGCGCACGGCGAGCCACTGCTCGCCGCTGTGCAGGGCCGTGGCGGCGCGGAACGCCTGGGCGACGGCCCGGGCCTGGTCGGGGCGGTCGGGCAGCAGCCAGACGGTCGCCGAGACCGTCCGCGGCCTGGCCCAGTGGGCGCCGGGCCAGGAGCCGTGCCGGTCGGGCTTGGGCACGTCCGCCGAGTCCAGCTCCGGCAGGTCGTCCCAGCCGGTCAGGCCCTTGGCGTCGATCTGGTAGGGCGTACCGGGACCCATGAGGAGCCCGGCCCACTCGATCTGCCCGTCCTGGGTGATCTGTGAGCCGGGGGGAGCGGTCGCGGGGTCGGGTTGTATCGCAGTGGGCATGGGTGGGCCTCACCTCCGTGTGTATGTGTCCGCCTGCGCGGCTGTGCGCCGGACCGGCTTGTCAGTGCGCCGGACTCCCCGCCGTCCGTGCGTGGGCTCCGGCGAGGAAGAGCAGGTCCGAGGCGATGGCGTGGGCACCGCGGCCCTCGGGCTCGCGGTAGGTGCCGATGCGGGCCGCCGCCGGCGCGGGGGCGGTGCGCCGGGCGGCCTCGGCCGTACGGGCCAGCAACCGGTCGAGCTGCGGCATGGGCAGGACCGCCTCGGCCTCGCCGGCCTCGGCGAGGATCACGGGGACGCCGCCGTCGCGGGGGCTGACGACGCCTCCTTCGGCGAGCATCGGGATCTTCGCGAGATCGACCCCGAAGTGCTTGCCGAGGATGCTGAAGCTGAGGCTGTTGAGGCCGTCGATGACCCAGTTGGCGAAGGCGATGAGCCCGTTGAGGGGGCCCTTGACGACGCCGGTGACCATCTGGAATCCGGTCTTGAGGAAGTCGCCCATGCCGTGGAGCGCCTTCTCCATGGCGGAGTCGACCTTGCGGAAGCCGCCGGGGACGTCCTTGGTGACCCAGGTGACCACCGGCTTGATGACGCTCTCGACGCCCTTCCAGACGCCCTTGACCGCGGCGAGGTAACCGGTGACCACCGGGACGATGACGGTCAGGGCGGTGGTGACGTACGTCTCGACGAGGCCGAAGACCGTCTCCATGACCTGCCGGCCGAGCTCCGACTCCAGGGCGAAGTCGATGAGCTCGGTGGCGAACGGGGTGAGGAGGGAGATGACGAGGACGAAGGGGTTCGTCTTCATCACGAGGTTGACGACCGTCATGATGCCGCTGGCGAGTTTGAGTTTGCCGCCGAGGATCGCGGTGAACTTGCCGAGGATTCCAGCGGACTTGCCGGTGCGGGTGAGGGGCGTGCCGGAGGCGGCGGCCTGGCGGTTGACGTTCTTCAGCAGCCGCGCGGACTGCTGGGCGCCGGTCTTCGTCCTGAGCAGTCCGGTGTGGGCGGTGCCGGCCTGCTTGCCGACGGCCAGGGCGGCGCGTCCGGCGGCCCCGGCGTTCGTACCGAACCGCTTGGCCTCCTTGCCGGCCCGGCCGGCGGACGTCCTGATGCGGTCGGCGGCCCGGGCGGCGTTCCTGGCCCCGGTCTGGACGGAACGGACGGAGCGGGCCGCCTGACCGAGCGCCGAGCCGAAGGTGCGGAACGCGACGGCGGAGTCGGCGAGCGGGTTTCTCGGGATTCCGGGGAGTGTTGCTGCGGCGGCGGCCATGCGGAGTTCCTCCTTCTGGTCGGTGGGCCTAGCCGCGGGCCTTCGCGAGGAACATCAGCGCCCGGGCGGTGTCCCGCGGGGTGGAGGACGGGGTGGCGTAGTAGTTCTCGATGTGGAACCCGGCGGCCGCGCCGCCGGTGCCGCCGGCGCCGGCCGCTTGGAGCCGCGCCTCGACCGCGGTGCGGGTCAGCAGCCGGTCGAGCTTCGACAGCGGCATGACCGCCTCGTGCTGGCCCGCCTCGGCGACGATCGCCGGCACGCCGCCGCTGCGGGGGGCGACGATGCCGCCCTCCGCGAGCATCGGGATGCGCGGGATGCTGACGCCGAAGGTCTTGCCGCCGACGAGGGGGACCCAGCCGGGGATGGAGACCTTGATGCCGTTCAGGGCACCGATCGCCGAGTTGATCAGGCTGATGACGGCGTTGAGCGGGGACTTGACGGCCGAGAGGATGCCGTCGAACACGCCTCCGGCGAAGGACGACAGACCGCTCCAGGCGCTGGACAGGGCGTCCTTGACGGTGTTGAACGCACCGGGGATCGCGGAGCCGATCCACAGGGCGATCGGCAGGATGGCGGCCTTGATGCCGTCCCACACCTTGGAAATGATCTTGCCCGTGGTCTTCATCAGCGGGCCGATGGCCTTCATGACGGTGTCGACGACCTTGCCGATGACGTCGAAGGCGACCTTCATGACCTTCTGCATGGCCTTCGACTTGGACGCCATGGTGACGACCTTCTCGATGAGCGGCGCGAAGAGCTCGAGCAACATCCCGATGACGTTGCCCTTCATGGACTTGTTGAGCCCCTTGAACCCGCCGTCGGCCTTCTTCAGCCCGCCCTGGAACTTCCCCATGGACGTGCCGCCCTTGCCGGCCTCCTTGCCGGCCTTCGCCACGGACCGGGCCGCCTGGTCGGCAGCGGTCTTCATGCCCTTGAGCTCGCGGGCGGACTGCTGGGCGGAGCTCTTGATCCTGCCGACGCTGGTGTTGGCGGTCCCGGCCTGACGGCCGAGCGTGCCGGCGGCTCTGCCGGCGGCGTCGATGTTGGTTCGGAAGGTACGGGCGGAGCCGCCGGCGCGACCGAGGGCTTGGGCTAGCGACATGGTTAAGAACCTCCTGCCAGTTCTCCGCTGAGGCGCGAAGCGGCCTGCGACAATCCATTGACTTCGCCCCGGACGCGCGAAATGGTCTGCGACATCCTCTTGAGCTCCCCGTTCTCGTCGTCGCGGAGTTTCTTGTGGCCTGCCTTCTTCGACTCGTCCGTGGCGTTTACTGTTTTAAGGGTCTGCTGTGCCTTATCGGCCTTGCCCTGGAGTCTCTCCAGTCGTTCAATTCGTTTTTTGATCTGCTTCGTGAGATAACTGGAGTCGCCGGCCGAGTTCTCCTTGGCCCTCACCAGGCGTCTGAGTTCGACGACCTCGGATTCATATTTTCCGAGCCTCTTGTTCAGCAGCTTCTCGGCCGTGTCGGCCTTCGCCTTGTCATCCCGGGCGTGCGGCCAGGTCACTTTCTGTTTACCGAAGAGGACGATTCCCTTCTCGTCCACCTTGAGGCCGGTGAAATCGAGCTTCACGGCGGTGGCGCCGACGGCCGCCAGGCCCATGGCGAGTTTCAGATGGTCCACGCCGATGCTGAGGCCGTTGACCTTCGCCTTTACCTGGTCTCCGTCTTCCTTGGAGAAATAAAGCCGCCCGAGGTCGTTGAGCCACCCCGGGACGGCATCCCCCGGCGAGGGGAGAGTCGGGTCTTTAGCTGCGCACATCTTGATCCTTTTTATGCAAGCCGGATCGCAGCGGTGGGCTGTTCCTGGGGATTTCTGCGATGTATGCTGATCTTGGTCTTCTGTGTGTGACGAGCGGGTGGGGGTCCGTGGTGTTAGTCATCGCGATCATCGGAGTGGGGCTTTTCAGTCCCGTTCCATTTTTCGTGGCATTCGTTGTCGTTCCCCGTCGCCGTGGGAAGAGATTGAGGCGAGTGGGAATCCGGGTGCCGGGGGAGTGTGTCAGGATTTCGTGGGACGAAAATGCGTCGATATCGACGATAAAATACGCCGCATGTGACGGCCGGAAATATATCCACCGCACGATTCCCAACTATTCGATGCCCATCGAGCCCGGGAGCGAGGTGGAAATCGTCTACGATCCCGACAGGCCGTCGAGGGCGCGAGTGGCGGAATGGCTCGACGGCGAACCCGGGCAGCGCTTCACGACCCGGGCGATGCTCGTCATCGAGGGGATCTTCCTCGTCCCTCAGGTGCTGTGGATCTATGTGATCCTCTACAACCTCTTCTGAACCGTTCGCAGGTCGATTCGCGACCTGGTCATGCGAAGAAGCGTGCAAGCTGGTCCGGCGTCGGACGTTCACGGTCGTCCTGTCCGCCGTCGGGTTCGGCCCCGTCGGTTTCCGGCCCGGTGGCCGTCGGGTTCGGCCTGATGACCGGCTCCGGGTAGTCCAGCGGCTCCGCGTCCTCGCCGCCGTTGATCGTCGCCGTCATCCAGTTGGCGACGGCCGCGTGGTCGACCAGTGCCGCCAGCAGATGCGTGGACGCGTCCCATTCCACGGCCTCGCCGTGCAGGTCGCGATTGACCGCGCTGTCCCGCGGCATGTGTTTCACCAGCACCGCGAGCCGTCGCGAGGACAGCGACCCCCGGTGCCAGTCCAGCAGGTCGACGCCGAAGTGCCGCAGCAGATCGGCCTCCAGAGCCTCGGCGTGTTCTTCGACGAACGCGTCGAGGCTCAGTCTTCCCCCAGGCCGAGCCCGGTCTCCTGGCCGTACGCCTCCAGGATCGCGGCGATGTCCTGCATCGTCAGGTCGTGCTCGACCAGGCGCGCGAACTGCTCCTCGCCCAGCAGCAGCCCCAGCAGACCGTCCACGTCGCTGTCGTCCAGCCCCCGCAGCGCGCGAGCCGTGCGGTGACCGATCTCGGTGGGGAGTTCGAAGGTGTCGCCGTCCAGTTGGAAGGACCAGGAGGCGCCGTGGGCCTCCAGGCGCTGGGCGCGGGCCGCGTTGACGTCGAATGCGGGCATGCTGTTGCTCCTTGCGGAAGAAGTGAAGGGAAGGGTGCGGCGCCGCCCCGGGCGGGGCGGGAAGCGGGGCGGCGCCGCCATTCAGGTGGTCGGAGGGGAGGGCGGGGCCTACTTGGCCGCGCCCGGCGCGAACGCCTTGTCCTTCATCAGCCACGTCGCCAGCGGAGCGCCCGGCTTCGGGGCCATCGCCGTGAAGGTCACGCCCAGCTTCACCGCACCCTTGCGGTTCAGGTCCACGTCGTCGCTGACCGTGACCAGGCCGCGCGGGACGACGAAGCGGTAGCGGATCTCGGCGCCGTCGCTGAACTCGACGCCCAGCGCGCGCTCGTCCTCGCCCTGGTCGCTCTGGATCTCGTACTTGAACAGGCCCGAGTTCGGGGCCGTCTCGACGACCTCGCCGCCGCCGAAGAAGAACGGCAGCGTGTCCTCGTTGAGCTGCAGCATGCCGAACTTCAGCGTCAGCTCGCGCTCGGTGTAGATCGTGCGGGCCGGCGTCAGGGACTGCCAGGTGTCGATGTTGGCGGTCTTGCCCTTGCGGCCGAACTTCACGCCGTCGGTGCTGGTGTAGCCCAGGTCGTGCCAGGCGGCGCCCCACTCGGTGGCGGTGTCGGCGGGGGCGTCGGTGCCGACCTTGGCGATGAGGATGCGGCCGGTGCCGGCGACGCGGATCTCGCTCGGGTTCATTCCGGGCATGGGGGTTCTCCTTGATCAGGGGTAGGGCGAAGGCCCCGCCGGGCTCCGGCAGGGCCTGCGAAGAAGGGGTGCGGAGCGGGCGCGGGAGGGCCGCCCGTTCACGCCGGGCGGAGCGAGAGGCGGACCGTGGTGAGGTAGCGGTTCGCGGCGGGCCGGTTGTAGTCCGGCAGCCAGCGCACCGCCTCGGTCTCGACGACGTCGGTGACGAGGGCCGTGCCGTAGGCGGTGCCGCGCAGCTGCAGCAGTGCCGCGCGCACGGCGAGCGAGACGGAATGGGCCGCCGTCTTGTCCGGGCCGTAGACCTCCAACTCGACCAGGGGCGTATCGAGGTGCAGGTCGTCGACCCAGGCGCCACCGGTCCGGGAGACCAGCACCACCTTCTGGGTGCCGTCGAAGCCGCTCGGCGGACGGTTGTCGACGACCACCCCCGTCAGCTCCGGCCGGTACTTGAGGTTGTCGACGATGAGCCGTTCCACGTCCGGGAACGAGAGCAGGGCCGCGTTCACACGGACTCCTTACCGGGGCCAGTAGTTGGCCTGGACCTCGGCGTAGGTGAGCTTGCCGTCGGTGTCGCCGTTGATGATTTCGACGGTCCACACGACGCGGTTGCCCGGGTCGCAGACGGCGCCGGCGCGGGTCTGGTTGATGTAGGTGTTGCCGGTGGTCGCGGCGTGCTCCTCGATGGGGCCTTCCTTGACCGTCTCGCCCTTGCCGTTGATCTCGAGGAAGCGGGTCTGGATGACGATGCCCGGGGCGACGCCGGTCAGCGTGGCCGCGGCGAGGGCGATGTAGTCGGAGTGGCCGGTGATGAAGGCGGCGCCGCCCTTGTCGGGGTGCTGGTCGCCGCCGTCGGAGTACTCGTCCTCGAACGAGATCTGGGTGGGGGTGTTGCGCTTGATGGTCAGGTCGGTCTTGCGGGCGAGGCTCACGCGCTTCGGCGGGTCGTCGTCGAGGCCGAGCTTGTTGACGAGCTCGACGACGATCTTGGCCGCGGTCTCCTCGTGCTGGGCGTAGGCCGTCGGGAATCCGCTGCGCTGGACCTCCTGGGCGACCTGGTAGAGCTGCGTCGACGTGAGGTAGTCGGAGCCGAACCTGCCCGGGCAGTCCGCCTTCATCACGGAGAAGAACTTCCAGGCCGCGTAGTGCGGGTTGAGGATCTGCTCGCGCGTGCCCCAGCCCTGGGAGGGGCGCTGCTGGAAGAGGCCGAGGCTGTCCCGGTCCCCGTAATCGATGTTGCGCAGGCCGGATTCCTGGATGGCGGTGGCTATGCCGATGACCGCGCCGCGGAAACCGACGCCGATCTTCACCGCCTCTTCGAGGATGGTCTGGGCGTGCCCCTTGTTCTCGGCCGAGAAGGGCCAATCCTTCTGGGCGTAGGTGAGTTTGTACGGCAGGAGGTCGTTGAGGGTGACCATGTCGTGTCCTTCCGGGTGGCAAATGCGAGAAGGGGGCGCCCCCGCATGTCGGGACATGCGGGGGCGCCCCCTGGCTATGCGCGTTATTCAGTTATCGAGGGAGCCCCGCGGGCTTATCGCGGCCAGTAGTTGGCCTGGACCTCGGCGTAGGTGAGCTTGCCGTCGGTGTCGCCGTTGATGATTTCGACGGTCCACACGACGCGGTTGCCCGGGTCGCAGACGGCGCCGGCGCGGGTCTGGTTGATGTAGGTGTTGCCGGTGGTCGCGGCGTGCTCCTCGATGGGGCCTTCCTTGACCGTCTCGCCCTTGCCGTTGATCTCGAGGAAGCGGGTCTGGATGACGATGCCCGGGGCGACGCCGGTCAGCGTGGCCGCGGCGAGGGCGATGTAGTCGGAGTGGCCGGTGATGAAGGCGGCGCCGCCCTTGTCGGGGTGCTGGTCGCCGCCGTCGGAGTACTCGTCCTCGAACGAGATCTGGGTGGGGGTGTTGCGCTTGATGGTCAGGTCGGTCTTGCGGGCGAGGCTCACGCGCTTCGGCATGTCGTCATCTTCCTTGTAGTTGGGGTGGCCGTATCCGTAAATACGGGTGGAGCTGCGGTTGATTACCCGGCGGTAGACGCCGTCGCCATTGGACGAACCGTCGTCGTTGGTGTTTCCGCCGATGGTGGTGATGTGGGTGTCGGTGAACGACTCGACTATCTCGACGTGGTCCTGGCCCGACGTGCCGTAGAACACGATCGCGCCGACCGACGGGGTGTGGTTCCAGCGGTCGCGGGCCTGGTAGTAGCTCACGCCGTCCGGGCACCAGGCGAACTTCGGGATGATGTCGGTGTTGTCCGACATCGCGGCGCAGTACGAAATGAAAATTGCGCACCACGGCTCGTTGTTCAGGCCGTACCAACGGCCGAACTTGTTGTCGTTGTTCGAGCCCTCTTTGTAGCCGATGTGCTTGGCGGCCTCGTCAAGCATGGACTTAGCGGTATTGGCCATATCGATAAATGCCCCCTTCCGAAAAGGGTGGGTGGATGGGAAACCGACGGTGAGCGCCGAGGGAAGGTCGGGGCCACGCGAACGGCCCCCCGCCCGGAGGGGCGGGGGGCCGTCGTCATGTGGCGCATCGGTTGCGGTCGCTCAACGCCAAGCGGCGGACACCGCGCCCTTGTTGTGGGCACAGCTCCGCCGCTGCATCTATTGTGAACGAGATCGTGCGAGCGCGCAACTAGAAGTTTCGAGCCCGCAATCAGAGGGTGTCCGTCCACCGCCCCCTGAGGCGACTAGGTGTCAGGACCACGGGATAGATTAATGGGCGATCACGCACACTCCCGGGTATCTCACGACAGATGCGCCGGAGATGGTGCGGAGGGGTAAACGAGTCGGCGAAGAGCACCGGGGGGCGGCATGGGTGAGCGGTTCATGATGCGTAAAGGAGCCGCGCGGTGAGCGGGCACAGCGAGCGGCTCACCGATGTCGTGGCCGCCACCGTGGAGGTCGCCGCCGAGTCCGGGCTCTCCGGAGCCTTCAGCGACGAGGTCGCCCGGGCCCTGACGGCCGTCGTGGGGAAGATAGCCACCAAGGTCGTCGCCGACGCCGAGATCGGCGGGTTCGTCAGTGGCTGGCAGGAGGCGGTCGACGCCATGGGGGAGAAGCGCAAGAGCACGATGGGCGCGCAGGTCTACCGCATGCCGTCCAGCGGTGTCGACGTCTGACCGCACACGCACAGGTGCCCCGTGGCCGGACCGGCCACGGGGCACATCTTTATATAGGGGTCTGTACAGAAGGGGTCAGGCGTCGTCGCGGCGCAGCTCGTGCGCCCGGCGCGTGGCGCGCTCGGCGGCGAAGACGTCCTCCAGGCGGAAGAGGTGCGCCCGGCCGCGCCGGCCCGCCGGCGTCAGATGGCCCAGCTGGACCCACTTGCGGACGGTGTCGGGGACCACGGCCGTCTCCTGGGCGGCCAGTGCCGTCGTCACCAGAGTCATCGGGACATCCTTCGGTTCACGCTCTCACAGGTGGTCTCGCCGCGCTCGTCGTAGGCGCCCTCGTCCTGGGCCGCGGCCATCTCCGCCAGGTCCCCCTCCGTCGCCTCCGCGAGCCCGCGCCACTGCGGGCGGGCCCACGCGTGGCGGTGCCGGGCGTCCGAGTGGCAGGCGCAGGCGGGGTCCGCGCAGCGGCAGCCGGGGTTCACGCACAGCACGGTCTCGCGATGCGGGAAGACGCGCAGGGAGACGGAGTCGCAGTGCGGACAGCGGCCGCGCACGCGCACCGGCGTCTCGGCGTCGCCCAGGGCGAGCGAGCAGCGGCGGGCCATGCGGCGGGCCTCGGCGCGTACGTGCTCGGCCAGGACCGGGTCGTCGCCGATGCGGTCCAGCCCCGCGATCAGCCGGGTCAGGCGCTGCTCCACCGTGCCGCGCGGCGGGCGCGGCAGCCGCAGCTTGTCGCAGACGGCCTCCTCCAGCTCCACCACGCCGTCGGTGAGGTCGCGGATGGTGTCGGAGATGAAGAGGCGGATGGGCGCGGAGGGCGCGGTCCGGGGGGCGCGGCCGGTGTTCATGGCGGGGCGGGCGGTGCGGCTGGGGGCGAGCTCGCGGCCCAGTTCCGGGAACTGGCGGAGCAGGATGCCCAGCCACACGGCTGCGCGGTCGGGGCGGTTCGCGGTGGTCATGGCTGCTCCAAAAGGGTGTCGGGGGCCTGCTGCGGGTCGGCCGGCGCCTCGGGCAGCCGGGCCTCCCTGCCGTTGCGCCACAGCCGGCCCGCGCACACCCCGTCGAACCAGCTCTCGCGCGGTGCGACGGTCTCCAGGCAGGAGCGGCTCACGGTGCAGACGGCGCAGGCCCGCAGGGCGGGCAGCGCGGCCTTGGGGCGGCGGGCGAAGACGGCCTCGTCCGGCAGGCCGATGCAGGCGGCGCGGGTGCGCCAGTCGGCGGAGCGGCGGGCGTCGGTGGGGTGCGGGTAGGCGGAGACGGGTGCGCGGAGCGCGGATGCGGGCATGGGCGGATCGGGGTCCCTCTCGGGCACGGGGCTGGGGCGCGGGCGAATGGGCGGTACGGGGTTGCGGAGGCCCCGGAGCGTGGCGTGCGACCGCCCGGCCGGGAGGGACCGGTTGTTGCGGCAGCGCAATGAACACTAGCCAGCTTGCGTGCGAGAGCGCAACAAAAGCCTCCGCGCGCATCACCTGTCACAAGAAAAAGCCCTAGTCAATCGGTCGTAAGGAGTGAGTTTGGCCGCGTGGGGTGGCAAGTTGCGCCCCCGCACAGCATTCTGGTCATTGCGTGCGCGAACGGACGGTAGGGTTTCTGCGGCGGAGGGAGCAGTGCTATGGGCGAAAAAGGCTCGGAGATGGAGCGGTTCGCGGGCTGGGTCGAGACTCTGATGCGCGAGCGCGGGTACGACATCGACAGTCCGCGCGGCGGAGGCAGGTCGCGACTGGCGGAGGACGCCGGGGTCCACCGGGCGGCGGTGACGCGGCTGCTGCAGCGGCAGAGCCTGCCCGACCTGGAGACCATGCGCGCCCTGGCGCGCGTGCTCGGCGTGTCGCTGCGGGACATGCTGATCGAGTCCGGCAAGGTGACGGCGGACGACCTGCCGCTGCCGGGCGCGGCGCGCGCGGCGGACCGCGGCCCCGGCCGGACGACCCCGGCCGAAGCGGCCGAACTGCTGGGCATTCCCGACAGCCACCGCCGGCAGTTCGTCGAGATGACTGAAATGATCATGGCCGTCAGCGGGGCCCGGCCGGAGGACCCGCGCAGCACCCATCGGGGTGTATCCGCCGGGCGCTAGGCCCGGCGGCCGGCCCTGTGGCGGGCCCCGCGAGGCCGCTCTGATCTGCGACATATCCAGCACATCGGGGTGTCCTCCGCGTGTGCATTTGTTTTGACCGCAGCCCATGCGGTAGGTACGCTCTGACCTTGTGCCTGGGGTGTCCCTGGGCTCTTGCGCGTGCCTTCAGACCGCGCGGGAGGCCCGGAACCGGGCGGTTTCGGCCGCTCCGGAGACACTGAAATCTGCACCAATCCGCCATCGGCGGGGGTCTGCAGCCTTCGACACACCCGACCGCGTGGGTCGGTGGTAGCTCCCAGGTTAGTTTTATCGTGATCGGCACACAGAAACCGGAGAAACGGTGCCTACGATCCAGCAGCTGGTCCGGAAGGGCCGGCAGGACAAGGTCGAGAAGAACAAGACGCCCGCACTCGAGGGTTCGCCCCAGCGCCGCGGCGTCTGCACGCGTGTTTTCACGACCACCCCGAAGAAGCCGAACTCGGCGCTCCGTAAGGTCGCGCGTGTGCGTCTGACCTCCGGCATCGAGGTCACCGCTTACATTCCGGGTGAGGGCCACAACCTGCAGGAGCACTCCATCGTGCTCGTGCGCGGCGGCCGTGTGAAGGACCTGCCGGGTGTTCGCTACAAGATCATCCGCGGCTCCCTCGACACGCAGGGCGTCAAGAACCGTAAGCAGGCTCGCAGCCGCTACGGCGCCAAGAAGGAGAAGTAAGAATGCCTCGTAAGGGCCCCGCCCCGAAGCGCCCGGTCATCATCGACCCGGTTTACGGCTCCCCTCTGGTGACGTCGCTCATCAACAAGATCCTCCTGCACGGCAAGCGCTCCACCGCCGAGCGCATCGTGTACGGCGCCATGGAGGGTCTGCGCGAGAAGACCGGTAACGACCCGGTCATCACCCTCAAGCGCGCTCTCGAGAACGTGAAGCCGGCTCTCGAGGTCAAGTCCCGCCGCGTCGGTGGCGCCACCTACCAGGTGCCGGTCGAGGTCCGTCCGGGCCGCGCCTCCACCCTGGCGCTGCGCTGGCTGGTCGGTTACTCCCGCGCCCGTCGCGAGAAGACCATGACCGAGCGCCTCATGAACGAGCTGCTGGACGCCTCGAACGGTCTCGGCGCCTCGGTCAAGAAGCGTGAGGACACGCACAAGATGGCCGAGTCCAACAAGGCCTTCGCGCACTACCGCTGGTAGTCGCTACCCCCATCGAGAACCGAGAGAAGACTGAGCCATATGGCCACCACTTCGCTTGACCTGGCCAAGGTCCGCAACATCGGGATCATGGCCCACATCGACGCGGGCAAGACGACCACCACCGAGCGGATCCTGTTCTACACCGGTGTTTCGTACAAGATCGGTGAAGTCCACGACGGCGCTGCCACGATGGACTGGATGGAGCAGGAGCAGGAGCGCGGCATCACGATCACGTCTGCCGCGACGACCTGCCACTGGCCGCTTGAGGGCGTCGACCACACCATCAACATCATCGACACCCCGGGCCACGTCGACTTCACCGTCGAGGTGGAGCGTTCGCTGCGCGTGCTCGACGGTGCCGTGACGGTGTTCGACGGCGTCGCCGGTGTCGAGCCGCAGTCCGAGACGGTGTGGCGTCAGGCCGACCGTTACGGCGTGCCGCGCATCTGCTTCGTCAACAAGCTCGACCGCACCGGTGCCGAGTTCCACCGCTGCGTCGACATGATCGTCGACCGCCTCGGTGCGGTTCCGCTGGTCATGCAGCTTCCGATCGGCACCGAGGCCGACTTCAAGGGCGTGGTCGACCTCGTCCAGATGAAGGCGCTGGTCTGGTCCGCCGAGGCCGCCAAGGGCGAGATGTACGACGTCGTCGACATCCCGGACACCCACACCGAGGCTGCCGAGGAGTGGCGCGGCAAGCTCCTCGAGGGCGTTGCCGAGCACGACGACCAGATGATGGAGCTGTTCCTCGAGGGCCAGGAGCCCACGCAGGAGCAGCTGATGGCGGCCATCCGCCGCATCACGCTGGCCTCCAAGGGCGGCGCCGACTCCGTCACCGTCACCCCGGTGTTCTGTGGCACCGCGTTCAAGAACAAGGGCGTTCAGCCCCTGCTCGACGCGGTCGTGCGCTACCTGCCGTCGCCGCTGGACATCGAGGCCGTTGAGGGCCACGCGGTCAACAACGCCGACGAGGTCGTGAAGCGCAAGCCTTCCGACGACGAGCCGTTCGCCGGTCTTGCCTTCAAGATCATGAGCGACCCGCACCTCGGCAAGCTCACCTTCGTCCGGGTTTACTCGGGCCGCATGGAGGCCGGCACCCAGGTGCAGAACTCCGTGAAGGGCAAGAAGGAGCGCATCGGCAAGATCTACCGGATGCACGCGAACAAGCGTGAGGAGATCGAGTCGGTGGGTGCCGGTGACATCGTCGCCGTCATGGGTCTGAAGCAGACCACCACCGGTGAGACCCTCTGCTCCGCGTCGGACCCGGTGATCCTCGAGTCGATGGACTTCCCGGCTCCGGTCATCCAGGTCGCCATTGAGCCCAAGTCCAAGGGCGACCAGGAGAAGCTGGGTGTCGCCATCCAGCGCCTCGCCGAGGAGGACCCGTCCTTCCAGGTCCACACGGACGAGGAGACGGGCCAGACCATCATCGCGGGTATGGGCGAGCTGCACCTCGACGTGCTGGTCGACCGTATGCGCCGTGAGTTCAAGGTCGAGGCCAACGTCGGTAAGCCGCAGGTCGCGTACCGCGAGACGATCCGCAAGGCCGTCGAGCGGATCGACTACACGCACAAGAAGCAGACTGGTGGTTCCGGCCAGTTCGCCAAGGTGCAGATCGCGATCGAGCCCCTCGAGGGCGACGGCTACGAGTTCGAGAACAAGGTCACCGGTGGCCGTATCCCGCGGGAGTACATCCCGTCCGTGGACGCGGGTTGCCAGGAGGCCATGGAGTTCGGTGTTCTGGCCGGCTACCCGCTGACCGGCGTCAAGGTGACGCTGCTCGACGGTGCCTACCACGACGTCGACTCCTCGGAGCTCGCGTTCAAGATCGCCGGTTCCATGGCGTTCAAGGAAGGTGCCCGCAAGGCGTCGCCGGCTCTGCTCGAGCCGATGATGTCCGTCGAGGTCACCACCCCTGAGGACTACATGGGCGACGTGATCGGCGACATCAACTCCCGCCGTGGCCAGATCCAGGCCATGGAGGACCGTCACGGCGCCAAGCTCGTCAAGGGCCTGGTTCCGCTGTCGGAGATGTTCGGCTACGTCGGAGACCTCCGCAGCAAGACCTCGGGTCGCGCAAGCTACTCGATGCAGTTCGACTCCTACGCCGAGGTTCCGCGGAACGTCGCCGAGGAGATCATCGCGAAGGCCAAGGGCGAGTAACTGGGCTCTCGTCTCCACAGACGAGGCTCACGCCTTAGGCTTGACACCGACTGTCGGGGCATTCCCTTGCAAACCGTGAGGAATGCATCGGATGCCCCGGCGGACGGCACCCCAGCAAAGATCCCTGGCGCCGACCGAATCTAGGCGTACAGAACCACTCCCAGGAGGACCCCAGTGGCGAAGGCGAAGTTCGAGCGGACTAAGCCGCACGTCAACATCGGCACCATCGGTCACGTCGACCACGGTAAGACCACTCTTACCGCGGCGATCACCAAGGTGCTGCACGACGCGTACCCGGACCTGAACCCCTTCACGCCTTTCGACGAGATCGACAAGGCCCCGGAGGAGCGTCAGCGCGGTATCACCATCTCGATCGCGCACGTCGAGTACCAGACCGAGTCGCGTCACTACGCCCACGTTGACTGCCCGGGTCACGCGGACTACATCAAGAACATGATCACCGGTGCCGCCCAGATGGACGGCGCGATCCTCGTGGTCGCCGCGACCGACGGTCCGATGCCGCAGACCAAGGAGCACGTGCTCCTGGCCCGCCAGTCCGGCGTTCCGTACATCGTTGTCGCCCTGAACAAGGCCGACATGGTGGACGACGAGGAGATCCTGGAGCTCGTCGAGCTCGAGGTCCGTGAGCTCCTCAACGAGTACGAGTTCCCGGGCGACGACGCTCCGGTCGTCAAGGTCTCGGCGCTCAAGGCGCTCGAGGGCGACGCCGAGTGGGGCAAGTCGGTCATGGAGCTCATGACCGCCGTCGACAACCACATCCCGCAGCCCGAGCGTGACGTCGACAAGCCGTTCCTGATGCCGATCGAGGACGTCTTCACGATCACCGGTCGTGGCACCGTCGTCACCGGTCGTATCGAGCGCGGTATCCTCAAGGTCAACGAGACCGTCGACATCATCGGCATCAAGACCGAGAAGACCACCACCACGGTCACCGGTATCGAGATGTTCCGCAAGCTGCTCGACGAGGGCCAGGCCGGTGAGAACGTCGGTCTGCTCCTCCGTGGCATCAAGCGCGAGGACGTCGAGCGCGGCCAGTGCATCATCAAGCCGGGTTCGGTCACCCCGCACACCGAGTTCGAGGCCACGGCGTACATCCTCTCCAAGGACGAGGGCGGCCGCCACACCCCGTTCTTCAACAACTACCGTCCGCAGTTCTACTTCCGTACGACTGACGTGACCGGTGTTGTGACCCTCAAGGAGGGCACGGAGATGGTCATGCCCGGCGACAACGCCGAGATGACCGTCAACCTCATCCAGCCCGTCGCGATGGAGGAGGGCCTGCGCTTCACCATCCGTGAGGGTGGCCGCACCGTCGGCGCCGGCCAGGTCACCAAGATCAACAAGTAAGCTTCCGCTTGCTTGAGGGTCCTCAAGACCTGAGAAGGCCCGCACATCTTCGGATGTGCGGGCCTTCTCGCTTTTTCCCCGGCGCTTCCTACGCCTCGTACGGCAGGATCTGCCGCAGCAGCCCCTTCGGATGGCCCCGGCGCCGCCACTCCCTCGGATAGCCGATGGAGACCTCCTCGAAGCGGACCCCGTCGTACCAGGTCGTGCGCGGGATGTGCAGATGGCCGTAGACCACCGCCGCGGTGTTGAACCGCGTGTGCCAGTCCCTGGTCAGCACGGTTCCGCACCACTGGGCGAACTCCGGGTACGTCATGACGTCCGTGGGCTCGCGCACCAGCGGCCAGTGGTTGACCAGCACCAGCGGTACGGCCGGGTCGTGCGCGGCCAGCCGGGCCTCGGTCGCCGCGACGCGGGCACGGCACCAGTCGTCCGCGCCGTCGTAGGGCTCCGGGTGCAGCAGGAACTCGTCCGTGCACACCACGCCGGCCTCGTGGGCCTGGGCGAGCGACTCCTCCTTCGTGGTCGCCGTCGGCGTGCGGAAGGTGTAGTCGTACAGCGTGAACAGCGGCGCGACGGCGACCGGACCGCCCTCGCCCTCCCACACCGGCCAGGGGTCCTCCGGCGTCACCACGCCCAGGTCGCGGCAGAGCTTCACCAGCCGCTCGTAACGGGCCTCGCCCCGCAGATCGACCGGGTCCGTCTTCGGCGTCCACAGCTCGTGGTTGCCCGGCACCCACACGACCTTGGCGAAGCGGCCGGCCAGCAGGGCCAGGGTGCGCTCGACGTCCTCGAAGCGCTCGGCGACGTCGCCGGCCACGATCAGCCAGTCCTCGTCGGTCACGGGGCGCAGGGACTCGGCGATGGGGACGTTGTCGGCCATGCCGGTGTGCAGATCGCTGACGGCGAGGAGCCGTCGGCCGGGGCGGTGCGAAATCGGCTGTTGCATCGAATCCCAGACTCGCGGGCGGCTATTGGTGGTGCGTCATACGGAACTTACGGTAGGCCCTGGTGCCCGGCGTGCGGCGGGCCATATCCACCGCAGGGGGAGGGTCGGATGCCGACCGGCGAGTTCACGTACACCGGCGCATGGCGGCCCGCCCCGCCGCCGCCCCCACCGCCGCAGGACCCGGACGGGCCGGTGCTGATCGTCCACGCCCCCGACGGCCGGCCCCTGGCCGAGGCGCTCGCCGCCCACCACGCCGGCGCCGAGGTCCACCTGCACGAGGCGGGCACCCGCGCCCCGCGGCCGGCATCCGCGCCGCGCACCGTCTACTTCCTCGGCGGCCTGCGCACCGGCACGGCCGACGGCACGGCCGCCCTGGACCGGGCCGAGGAGAGGGGGGTCCGGGCGCTCTTCCGTTGCGCCAGGGACCTGCTCATACCCGCGGCCGCCACGCGCGAGCTCGACCTGCGGATCGTCACCAACGACACCTGGCCCGTCGCCGGGAGCCGCGTCCTCAATCCGCACGCCGCCTCCCTCACCGGCCTCGCCCGGGTGCTGGAGAGCGAGCACCGGCGCTGGCACGCCCCCGTTCTCGACCTCGGCCTCGGCGGCCGTCTCCCCGGCCCCGGCAGCACCGGCATGGCGCGCCTGGCCGCGCTGATCGCCGCCGAACCGGCCGAGCGGGGCCTCGACGCCGCCCACCGCGACGGCGTCCGCCACGTCAGGACGCTGCACCCGCTCACCCTGCCCGCCGCCGTGCCCGGCCGGATCCGCGACGGCGGCACGTACGCGATCGTCGGGGGCGCCGGCGGCATCGGGCTGGAGACGGCCCGCTTCCTGGCCCGCGACCACGGCGCCCGGGTGGCCCTGCTCGGCCGCTCCGCCCTGGACCCCGAGCGCGACCGCCGCATCCGCGAGGCCGATCCCGACGGCACCCGGCTGCTGTACGTACGGGCCGACGCCGCCGAAACGGCGGGCCTACGGGCGGGCCTGCGGACCGTCCGCGAGCACTTCGGGCCCCTGCACGGCGTGATCCACTCGGCGCTCGCCCACACCCCGGGCCTGGTGCGCGGCCTCGACGAGGAGGCGCTGCGCGAGAGCCTCGCCGCCAAGAGCCGCGTCAGCGTCGCACTGGCCGAGGTCCTGGGCGGCGAGGAGCTGGACTTCCTGCTGTTCTTCTCCTCCGTCCAGTCCTTCCTGGGCGACGCGGGCCTGGCCGGCTACGCGGCCGGCTCGGCGTTCCAGGACGCGTACGCGCACGCCCTCGACCAGCGGCTGCCGTTCCCCGTACGGGTCGTCGACTGGGGCTGGTGGGGCACCGTGGGCGCCGCCACCGGGGCGGAGGTCAGGGCGCGGGCCCTGCGGCAGGGCTTCCGCTCGCTCTCGCCCCGCGAGGGCTTCGAGACCGTGCTGCGCACGCTGGGCGGCCGGGACGTGCAGGTGCTGGCGCTGCCCGCCGAGGACGTCCTGCTGGCGCGGCTGGGGCTCACCGGGCGCCGTCCGGAGCGATCAGCCGCCGGCCGTTGAGCAGCTCCCGGCCCAGGAAGCTGAGGGTGTGGTACGCCCTGCCGTTGGCGCGGTGCGTGGTGATCAGCCCGGCGTCGCGCAGGACCGTGGCGTGGTGGCTGGCCGTGGCCATGGCGATGCGCACCCGGCGGGCCAGCTCGCTGGTGGTGCAGCCGCGGGCGGTCGCCTCCAGCACCTCGGCCCGGGTGCGGCCGAGCAGCGCGGCCAGCGGGGGCTCGCCGCGCCCGGCCTTCGGGCCGTGGACGTCCAGCAGCCAGGCGGGGTCGTGGACGATCGGATACACGAGCACCGGCGGAAGCTCCGGATCCCGGAGCACGGTGGGGGCGCGCCAGCAAAAGAAGGAGGGCACGAGCCGTAGCCCGCGCCCCTCCAGATAGACGTCCTCGTTCGATGGGATCGCCACTTCCAGGACGGGTGGGTTCCAGCGCACGGCCGGATGCAAGGTGGCCAGGAGATGCTCGCCGCCGCTCGTCAGCATGGACTGGGAGCGGGTGGCCCGGTCGGCGGAGATGTGCTCCCGCATCTTGCCGAGGTAGGGCCGGACGGCCAGGTCGTGGAAGGCGGTGATGCCGTCGCCGAGGGCCTGCAGCGGCGCCGCCTCCCCGCCGGCGAGGGCGCGGACGAAGTTCATCTCCCGCCGGTCCGGCGCCAGCAGCTCCAGGTCCCGGCGCAGCTGCCGGCGGGGCAGCGAGAGCATCGCGTCGAGCCCGGTCCGCAGCCCCTCGACCGCCTCGGGCGGGGTGAGGAAGTCGGGGGAGTAGCCCCGCGGCGGCGCCAGGGTCAGCAGCCGCCGCATGGGGTCCGTCAGCTGGCCGCGGACCCGGTTGCGCCACTCGCCGAAGACCAGGGGCGCCTGCCCCGTCTGGACCATGTGGGCGGCCAGCAGCGTCTCCCACAGCACGTCCGGCTCCGCGGTCAGGCGGATGCGGCCCAGGTCGACGCCGGTGAAGTGAATGCGCACGGTCTGCCCCTGCCCTCGGTGGCGTGGCTTGAACGTGGGACGGGCCGGGGAAGAGAGCGTTCCGGCCCCACCCGGAGGATAGGGCTCAGGCCCCCGAGCCGGGAGCCGGTCGCCAGACCCACGGCGCGGCGTCCGGGCCCAGGCCCACGGCGCACAGCCGGTGGCTCGCGTCCGTGACCAGCGTCGAGGTGCCCACGGCCGGGATGTCGCGGGGCGGACGGACGGGGGAGTCGCCGGACTCGGCGTCGACGAGCTGTATCCCGCCGGTCATGCCCCGGCCCAGCACCATCAGGGAGTCCCTGCCGCCGCGCCGGGGCAGCGTGGCCGCGGCGAGCGCCCCGTAGCCGGAGAAGCCCCGCAGCCCCGCGCCCGCGCTCTGCTCGACGGCGTCCTGTCCCAGCCGGAAGGCGGCCGGCTCGGCGGTGGCCGGGGTGCGGTAGACGACCGTCAGCGCCCCGTCCTGGCCCAGCGCGGCCCCCACCTGGTCGCCGCCGGGGCCCGGCAGGCCCTTGAGCGGCATGTGGCGCACCGGCCGGCCGGGCGCCTCCTGGCTCCAGTGGTGCACGGTGTCGCGGCCGGCGCCGAAGACGTGGACGCGGCTCTGCTTGTCCAGGGCGACGGTGAGGCCCTCCTGGATCTCCTGGCCGTGCAGGCTCTGCCACTTCCCCCAAGTGCCGTCGGCCTCCCGCACCCGGCTGGAGAGGCCCTTGCCGGCGTTGCGGACGAAGAGGTGGACCCGGCCGTCGGGGGTGGCGACGGCGGCGGGCATGCCCACGCGGCGGCCCCGCTCGGTCCTGCGCTCGGGGTTGCCCAGGCCCGCCCAGCCCTTGAAGGGACCGCCGGGGGCGCGCTGCTCCAGGACGACGATCTCGCGGCTGTTGGCGCGGCCCTGGCCCTCCAGCTCGGAGAAGCGCAGGGCGAACAGCAGCCGGCGCCCCTTGGCGTCCCTGACGGCCGCCAGGGACGGCGCCAGGGGGCCGCCACCCAGGTTCTGCGGCGGGCCCCAGCGGCCGCTGCCGGCGGACGTCTCCTGCCAGCGCACGGCCTGCAGGCCCAGCACGCCGTAGGCCTCCAGACGGCCCGCGCGGTCGCTGTCGGCGACGGGCAGGGCGCCGGGGTAGCGGTAGTGGGTGGAGCGGATCCAGCCCTTGCGGTTATTCAGGGGGCGCTCGCCGCCCTGGCCGTAGTCGCCGCAGCCCGTGGCGTTGCCGCACTGCCAGGACGGGTCGCCGCCGTAGGCGGTGACGAGGCGGTGCTTGTCCCCCACGACCTGGGCGGGGAGATTGTGCGGCCAGCGCTGGTTGTAGTAGCCGCGGAAGGAGTTCACGGTGAAGCGTGGCGGGTGCCCCTCGCGCCGGGTGGCGTCCGTGACCCACTGGGCGAGCGCCTTCCAGGTGAACAGCGCGGTGGGGGTGTGGTCGCGGTGGTCCGAGCACGCCCCGTAGTCGTTGTCCTTGGGGTGGGTGGCGTCGTGGACCTGGTAGTCGGGGTCCGGGTCCATGGTGTGCACCACGGTCGGCCGGAACCTCGCCATGATCGTGGCCAGCACGTCGACCACGGTCTTGTGCCGGTAGGTGCTGACGGTGGTGCAGGGCGAGTCCGCCGCGACCAGGCTCTGCATCATCGCGTAGGGGCGGTCCCACAGCTGGGGCAGCCGGGTGTTGCCCGCCGTGGAGAGCATGGCGATGTTGAGGAAGACCAGCCGGGCCCGGCGTCGGCCGTTGGCGAGCTCGTTGGTCTCGGCCCGGACTCCACCCGGAAGGTCCATGACGGACTTCTTCCATGGGGTGAACTTGTCGAGGCCGATCATCTCGGCGTAGGCCTGGCGCAGGCCCTGGTGGCGGGCGGAGGAGTAGGCCGCCTTGTCGGGGCGGGGCGGGGGCATGCCCGGGATCCAGTTCTGCCCCACGGCCTCACCGGCGGTGACGTACACGGAGACGACGGGGACGCCCGCGGAGACCAGGTGCTGGGCGTCGGGGTTCATGAAGAACAGGTCGTCGTCGGGGTGCGCCATGATCTGCAGCAGCAGGGGTTCCGCGGCGGTGGTGAAGGACTGCGCGACGCCGGGGTCGACGGGGCTTATGGCCTCGGGGGATGATGTGACCTGGTCCGAGCCGCCGCCGCATCCGGTGGCGGTGACCGCCGTGGTGGCGGCGATGCCGGCGAGTACCGCCCGGCGCGATACGCCCCTGCGCTGTGAGATGTTCAACTAAGCGACTCCTCCCGTCGTGCAGCGCGCAGTCCCCGGCTGCCCCAGCGTGATAAGGGACGGCTGGGGCTCCTCGGGGGTTGCCCTAGCCCTGACAAAGCATGCTGGGGAGTGATCCGGCCGTGACGCCAGGCCGTTCGCGACCATAGTGTCCCGTATGTCGGCGGGGTGGTTTGACAAGTGAGCCGCTCGGGGTACGGTCTTCGGCTGCGATTGGCGTCCCTTCGGGGCGGTGTGGCACACTGTTCAGGTTGCTCGGTTGAGTGCCGATGCTGCGCGCCTCCCGCCGGGAGGACTGGAAGCGAGTCCCGCAGTACTCGTCGCCCCTCGTAAGGGGCGGAAGTACGGGAATCTTCCGGGAAGTGTCAGCGGGGCCCCAGCCAGGCGCTCGGTGGGTGTCTTTCCCCCACAACCCCCTTGAGCAGGGAATTTCCTTTGGGAAATTTTGCTGGAAGGGGCGCGACACGCCCGACCGCGTGGGTCGGAGGTGGAGTGGAGAAAGACCGTGTTGCCCGGTTTCGGGCCGCACAGCTTGCCGAGTCCCAGAGCGTTACGAGAGACAGGACTACTGAGTAGCCATGGCGGGACAGAAGATCCGCATCCGGCTCAAGGCCTACGACCACGAGGTCATCGACTCCTCGGCGAAGAAGATCGTCGAGACGGTGACGCGCACTGGTGCGTCGGTCGCGGGCCCGGTGCCGCTGCCCACTGAGAAGAACGTGTACTGCGTCATCAAGTCGCCGCACAAGTACAAGGACTCGCGCGAGCACTTCGAGATGCGCACGCACAAGCGCCTCATCGACATCCTCGACCCCACGCCGAAGACGGTTGACTCGCTTATGCGTCTCGACCTGCCGGCTGGCGTCGACATCGAGATCAAGCTCTGAGGTGACGCGCGAGATGGCTAAGAACATTAAGGGCGTCCTGGGCGAGAAGCTCGGCATGACCCAGGTCTGGGACGAGAACAACCGGGTTGTCCCGGTGACCGTCGTCAAGGCCGGGCCCTGCGTCGTCACCCAGGTCCGCACCAACGACATCGACGGCTACGAGTCGGTCCAGATCGCCTTCGGCGAGATCGACCCGCGCAAGGTGAACAAGCCCCTCAAGGGTCACTTCGCCAAGGCCGACGTCACCCCGCGCCGCCACCTGGTGGAGCTGCGTACCGCTGACGCCAGCGAGTACACGCTCGGCCAGGAGATCACCGCTGCCGTGTTCGAGTCGGGCGTCAAGGTTGACGTCACCGGCAAGAGCAAGGGCAAGGGCTTCGCCGGTGTCATGAAGCGTCACAACTTCCGTGGCCTCGGCGCCGGGCACGGCACCCAGCGCAAGCACCGCTCCCCCGGTTCCATCGGTGGCTGCGCCACCCCGGGCCGTGTGTTCAAGGGCCTCCGCATGGCGGGCCGCATGGGCAACGAGCGGGTCACCACCCAGAACCTGACCGTCCACGCCGTTGACGCGGAGAAGGGCCTGCTCCTGATCAAGGGTGCGGTTCCTGGTCCGAACGGCGGCCTCGTCCTGGTCCGTACCGCGGCCAAGGGGGCCTGAGGTAACGATGAGCACCATTGACATCCTTTCGCCGGCAGGCGACAAGGCCGGGACCGTCGAGCTCCCCTCGGAGATCTTCGACGCGAAGGTCAGCGTTCCGCTGATCCACCAGGTCGTCGTCGCCCAGCTGGCCGCTGCCCGACAGGGCACGCACAAGACGAAGACCCGTGGCGAGGTCCGCGGCGGTGGCAAGAAGCCTTACCGCCAGAAGGGCACCGGTCGCGCCCGTCAGGGTTCGACCCGCGCGCCGCAGTTCGCCGGTGGTGGCGTCGTGCACGGTCCCGTGCCGCGTGACTACTCGCAGCGGACCCCGAAGAAGATGAAGGCCGCCGCCCTGCGTGGCGCCCTCTCCGACCGGGCCCGCCACAGCCGTATCCACGTCGTCACCGGCGTGGTCGACGGCGCGGTGTCCACCAAGGCCGCCAAGACCCTGCTCGGCAAGATCTCGGAGCGCAAGAACCTGCTCCTGGTCGCCGACCGGTCCGACGAGGCCGCGTGGCTGTCCGCCCGCAACCTGCCCCAGGTTCACATCCTGGAGCCGGGCCAGCTGAACACGTACGACGTGCTCGTCTCCGACGACGTGGTCTTCACCCAGGCCGCCTTCGAGTCCTTCGTGTCTGGCCCCAAGGCCGTTGAGACCGAAGGGAGCGAGGCCTGATGACTGAGGCCGTCGTCACCAGCAAGACCTTCTCGGACCCGCGTGACCTCCTGGTCAAGCCGGTTGTCTCGGAGAAGAGCTACGCGCTGCTGGACGAGAACAAGTACACGTTCATCGTCGACCCGCGCGCCAACAAGACCCAGATCAAGCAGGCCGTCGAGGCGGTCTTCTCGGTCAAGGTCACCGGGGTCAACACGATCAACCGTCAGGGCAAGCGCAAGCGCACCCGCACCGGTTTCGGCAAGCGCGCCAACACCAAGCGCGCCATCGTGACCCTCGCCGAGGGCGACCGTATCGACATCTTCGGCGGCCCGGTCTCCTAACCAGGAGTCCGAGTCGTCCGGAATCGGACGAGGACTGAGAAATGGGTATCCGCAAGTACAAGCCGACGACCCCGGGCCGTCGTGGCTCCAGCGTCGCCGACTTCGTCGAGATCACGCGGTCCACGCCGGAGAAGTCGCTGGTCCGCCCGCTGCACAGCAAGGGTGGCCGTAACAACACCGGTCGCGTGACCGTCCGCCACCAGGGTGGCGGCCACAAGCGCGCCTACCGCGTGATCGACTTCCGTCGTCACGACAAGGACGGCGTGCCGGCCAAGGTCGCTCACATCGAGTACGACCCGAACCGCACCGCGCGCATCGCGCTCCTGCACTACGCAGACGGCGAGAAGCGCTACATCATCGCCCCGGCGAAGCTCAGCCAGGGTGACCGGGTTGAGAACGGCCCCACGGCCGACATCAAGCCGGGCAACAACCTCCCGCTGCGCAACATCCCGGTCGGTACCACGATCCACGCGATCGAGCTCCGTCCCGGTGGTGGCGCCAAGTTCGCCCGCTCCGCCGGTTCGTCCGTGCAGCTGCTGGCGAAGGAGGGCGCTTACGCCCACCTGCGCATGCCGTCCGGCGAGGTCCGCCTGGTCGACGTCCGCTGCCGCGCCACCGTTGGCGAGGTCGGCAACGCCGAGCAGTCGAACATCAACTGGGGCAAGGCCGGCCGTATGCGCTGGAAGGGCGTTCGCCCGACCGTCCGCGGTGTCGCGATGAACCCGGTTGACCACCCGCACGGTGGTGGTGAGGGCAAGACCTCCGGTGGTCGCCACCCGGTCTCCCCGTGGGGTCAGAAGGAGGGTCGTACTCGTTCTCCCAAGAAGGCGAGCAACAAGTACATCGTCCGCCGCCGCAAGACGAACAAGAAGCGCTAGGAGCGGGTTTAGATGCCGCGTAGTCTCAAGAAGGGACCCTTCGTCGACGGACACCTCATCAAGAAGGTGGACGCTCAGAACGAGGCTGGTACCAAGAACGTCATCAAGACCTGGTCCCGTCGCTCCATGATCGTGCCGGCCATGCTCGGCCACACGCTCGCGGTGCACAACGGCAAGACGCACGTCCCGGTGTTCGTCACCGAGTCGATGGTCGGCCACAAGCTCGGCGAGTTCTCGCCGACCCGCACCTTCCGCGGCCACGTCAAGGACGACCGCAAGTCGAAGCGCCGCTAAAGGCGGGGTGTGAACGACTATGACTGACACCGAAGGGACAACCATGGAAGCCAGGGCCCAGGCGCGGTACATCCGCGTCACGCCCATGAAGGCCCGCCGCGTGGTGGACCTCATCCGTGGCATGGATGCCACGGAGGCTCAGGCGGTCCTGCGTTTCGCCCCGCAGGCCGCGAGCGTGCCGGTGGGCAAGGTGCTTGACAGCGCCATTGCCAACGCCGCGCACAACTACGACCACACGGACGCTTCGTCGCTGTACATCAGCGAGGCGTTCGTGGACGAGGGCCCGACCCTGAAGCGGTTCCGTCCGCGTGCCCAGGGCCGTGCCTACCGGATCCGCAAGCGGACCAGCCACATCACCGTGGTCGTCAGCAGCAAGGAAGGAACCCGGTAATGGGCCAGAAGGTTAACCCGCACGGGTTCCGGCTCGGCATCACCACCGACTTCAAGTCGCGTTGGTACGCCGACAAGCTGTACAAGGACTACGTCAAGGAAGACGTTGCCATTCGTCGCATGATGACGAAGGGCATGGAGCGCGCCGGTATCTCGAAGGTTGAGATCGAGCGCACCCGCGACCGCGTCCGCGTTGACATCCACACCGCCCGCCCGGGCATCGTCATCGGTCGCCGTGGCGCCGAGGCCGACCGCATCCGTGGCGAGCTGGAGAAGCTGACCGGCAAGCAGGTCCAGCTGAACATCCTCGAGGTCAAGAACCCCGAGGTCGACGCTCAGCTGGTGGCCCAGGCCGTCGCCGAGCAGCTGTCCTCCCGCGTCTCCTTCCGTCGCGCCATGCGTAAGAGCATGCAGTCGACGATGAAGGCCGGCGCCAAGGGCATCAAGATCCAGTGCGGTGGCCGTCTCGGCGGCGCCGAGATGTCCCGCTCGGAGTTCTACCGCGAGGGCCGTGTGCCCCTGCACACGCTCCGTGCGAACGTCGACTACGGCTTCTTCGAGGCCAAGACCACCTTCGGCCGCATCGGCGTGAAGGTCTGGATCTACAAGGGCGACGTCAAGAACATCGCCGAGGTCCGCGCCGAGAACGCCGCTGCGCGTGCGGGCAACCGCCCGTCCCGTGGCGCCGGCGACCGCCCGGCCCGTGGTGGCCGTGGTGGCGAGCGTGGCGGCCGCGGCCGCAAGCCGCAGCAGGCTGCCGAGGCCCCCAAGGCCGAGGCCACCGCTGCTCCGGCTGAGTCCACCGGAACGGAGGCCTGACCGACATGCTGATCCCTCGCAGGGTCAAGCACCGCAAGCAGCACCACCCCAAGCGGAACGGCATGGCCAAGGGTGGCACTGAGCTCGCCTTCGGTGAGTACGGCATCCAGGCCCTGACCCCGGCCTACGTGACGAACCGGCAGATCGAGTCCGCTCGTATCGCCATGACCCGTCACATCAAGCGTGGCGGCAAGGTGTGGATCAACATCTACCCGGACCGTCCGCTGACGAAGAAGCCGGCCGAAACCCGCATGGGTTCCGGTAAGGGTTCTCCGGAGTGGTGGATCGCGAACGTCAAGCCCGGTCGGGTGATGTTCGAGCTGTCCTTCCCGAACGAAAAGGTCGCTAAGGAGGCGCTCACCCGCGCCGCCCACAAGCTTCCGATGAAGTGCCGCATTGTTCGGCGCGAGGCAGGTGAGTCGTGATGGCCGCTGGTATCAAGGCGACCGAGCTGCGTGAGCTGAACGACGAGGACCTCGTCGCGAAGCTCCGTGAGGCCAAGGAAGAGCTGTTCAACCTCCGCTTCCAGGCGGCGACCGGGCAGCTCGAGAACCACGGTCGGCTCAAGTCCGTCCGTAAGGACATCGCCCGGATCTACACCCTGATGCGCGAGCGTGAGCTGGGCATCGAGACGGTGGAGAGCGCCTGATGAGCGAGAAGAATGTGACTGAGACGAACGAGCGCGGCTTCCGCAAGACCCGTGAGGGTCTCGTCGTCAGCGACAAGATGGACAAGACCGTCGTCGTCGCCGTCGAGGACCGCGTCAAGCACGCGCTGTACGGCAAGGTCATCCGCCGTACGAACAAGCTCAAGGCGCACGACGAGCAGAACGCTGCCGGCGTCGGCGACCGCGTCCTCATCATGGAGACGCGTCCGCTGTCGGCGAGCAAGCGCTGGCGCATCGTCGAGATCCTCGAGAAGGCCAAGTAATTTCTGAGGGGTTCTCCCTCGGATAAGTTCCGCCAGGCTCGGCGTGGGGCCTCAACCCGTTGAGGCCCCCGCCGGGAACCGGCAGACGATCAGGAGATAGACGTGATCCAGCAGGAGTCGCGACTTCGGGTCGCCGACAACACTGGTGCCAAGGAGATCCTTTGCATCCGTGTTCTCGGTGGCTCCGGTCGCCGCTACGCGGGCATCGGTGACGTCATCGTCGCCACCGTCAAGGACGCGATCCCCGGTGGCAACGTGAAGAAGGGTGACGTCATCAAGGCCGTCATCGTTCGCACCGTCAAGGAGCGCCGCCGTCCGGATGGCTCGTACATCCGCTTCGACGAGAACGCCGCTGTCGTTCTCAAGAACGACGGTGACCCCCGCGGCACCCGTATTTTCGGCCCCGTGGGCCGAGAGCTGCGCGAGAAGAAGTTCATGAAGATCGTCTCGCTCGCGCCGGAGGTGCTGTAACCGATGAAGATCAAGAAGGGCGACCTGGTCCAGGTCATCACCGGTAAGGACAAGGGCAAGCAGGGCAAGGTCATCGTGGCCATGCCCAGCGAGAACCGCGTCCTCGTCGAGGGTGTCAACCGGGTCAAGAAGCACACCAAGGCCGGCCAGACCGCTCGCGGCTCGCAGACCGGCGGCATCGTGACCACCGAGGCCCCCATCCACGTGAGCAACGTTCAGCTCGTCGTGGAGAAGGACGGCAAGAAGGTCGTCACCCGCGTCGGTTACCGCTTCGACGACAACGGCAACAAGATCCGCGTTGCCAAGCGCACCGGTGAGGACATCTGATGACTGCCACCACCAACGCGCCGCGTCTCAAGCTGCGCTACCGCGAAGAGATCGTCGGCAAGCTGCGTGAGGAGTTCTCCTTCGAGAACATCATGCAGGTTCCCGGCCTGACCAAGATCGTGGTCAACATGGGTGTGGGCGACGCCGCCCGCGACTCCAAGCTGATCGAGGGCGCCATCCGCGACCTCACCACGATCACCGGCCAGAAGCCCGCCGTCACCAAGGCTCGCAAGTCCATCGCGCAGTTCAAGCTGCGTGAGGGCCAGCCGATCGGCGCCCACGTCACCCTCCGTGGTGACCGCATGTGGGAGTTCCTGGACCGCACCCTGTCGCTCGCGCTCCCGCGCATCCGCGACTTCCGTGGTCTGTCCCCGAAGCAGTTCGACGGTCGGGGCAACTACACCTTCGGTCTCACGGAGCAGGTCATGTTCCACGAGATCGACCAGGACAAGATCGACCGTGTCCGGGGTATGGACATCACCGTGGTCACCACGGCGACCAACGACGACGAGGGCCGCGCCCTCCTCCGTCACCTCGGCTTCCCCTTCAAGGAGGCGTGACCGAGATGGCGAAGAAGTCTCTGATCGCGAAGGCCGCGCGCAAGCCCAAGTTCGCGGTCCGTGCGTACACCCGTTGCAACCGCTGCGGCCGTCCGCACTCCGTGTACCGCAAGTTCGGCCTCTGCCGCGTGTGCCTTCGTGAGATGGCTCACCGTGGCGAGCTGCCGGGCGTGACCAAGAGCTCCTGGTAACAACCCACTTGGGTTGACCAGGGCTCTCGGTAAGCATCAAGGACGGTGGGGCCCAGTCCTTCACTCGCGTAGAGTTGAAGGGTTGGGCGCCCGCCGCCCATGACCGTCTTACTACGCCGTAGGTCCCCGCGCCGCACCCGCTCCGACTCAGTTCGGGGAGAGGGATGGCGCAGATAGGAAACCACGGCGAGAGAGGCCGAAGGCCAAACATGACCATGACCGATCCGATCGCAGACATGCTGACCCGTCTGCGGAACGCGAACTCGGCTTACCACGACTCCGTGGCGATGCCCCACAGCAAGATCAAGGCGCACATCGCCGAGATCCTGCAGCAGGAGGGCTACATCGCCGGCTGGAAGGTCGAGGACGCCGAGGTCGGCAAGAAGCTCGTCGTCGACCTCAAGTTCGGCCCGAACCGTGAGCGCTCCATCGCGGGCATCAAGCGGATCTCGAAGCCGGGCCTCCGGGTCTACGCAAAGTCCACCAACCTGCCGAAGGTCCTCGGCGGCCTGGGCGTGGCGATCATCTCCACGTCCCACGGTCTCCTGACCGGCCAGCAGGCCAGCAAGAAGGGCGTGGGTGGGGAAGTCCTCGCCTACGTCTGGTAATCGGGAACGGAGGAATAGCTAATGTCGCGTATTGGCAAGCTGCCCATCCAGGTTCCCGCTGGTGTGGACGTCACCATCGATGGCCGCACGGTCGTGGTGAAGGGCCCCAAGGGTTCCCTGACCCACGAGATCGCTGCGCCCATCGCGATCGCCAAGGGCGAGGACGGCGTTCTGAACGTCACCCGTCCCAACGACGAGCGTCAGAACAAGGCCCTGCACGGCCTGTCCCGCACGCTGGTGGCGAACATGATCACCGGCGTGACCCAGGGCTACAGCAAGGCTCTTGAGATCAGCGGTGTCGGTTACCGCGTCCAGGCGAAGGGCTCCAACCTGGAGTTCGCCCTGGGCTACAGCCACCCGATCCTGATCGAGGCCCCCGAGGGCATCACCTTCAAGGTCGAGTCGCCCACCAAGCTCAGTGTCGAGGGCATCGACAAGCAGAAGGTCGGCGAGGTTGCCGCCAACATCCGCAAGCTTCGCAAGCCCGACCCCTACAAGGCCAAGGGCGTGAAGTATGCGGGTGAGGTCATCCGCCGCAAGGTCGGAAAGGCTGGTAAGTAAGCCATGGCATACGGTGTGAAGATCGCCAAGGGTGACGCGTACAAGCGCGCCGCCAAGGCCCGCCGCCACATCCGCATCCGCAAGAACATGTCGGGTACGGCCGAGCGTCCGCGCCTGGTCGTGACGCGCTCCAACCGTGGCATCACCGCCCAGGTGATCGACGACCTCAAGGGTCACACCCTGGCGTCGGCGTCCCACCTGGACGCGTCGATCCGCGGTGGCGAGGGCGACAAGAGCGCCCAGGCCACGAAGGTGGGCGCCCTGGTCGCCGAGCGTGCCAAGGCCGCCGGCGTCGAGGCCGTCGTGTTCGACCGCGGTGGCAACCAGTACGCCGGGCGCATTGCCGCTCTGGCGGACGCCGCCCGCGAAGCCGGGCTGAAGTTCTAAGCCCCGGTTCCGGAGCTAGCGGACGTAACAGAGAGAGGTAAATCCAATGGCTGGACCCCAGCGCCGCGGAAGCGGTGCCGGTGGCGGCGAGCGGCGGGACCGGAAGGGTCGCGACGGTGGCGCTGCCGCCGAGAAGACCGCGTACGTTGAGCGCGTAGTCGCGATCAACCGCGTCGCCAAGGTTGTCAAGGGTGGTCGCCGCTTCAGCTTCACCGCGCTGGTCGTGGTGGGCGACGGTGACGGCACGGTCGGTGTCGGTTACGGCAAGGCCAAGGAAGTTCCGGCTGCCATCGCCAAGGGCGTGGAAGAGGCCAAGAAGAACTTCTTCAAGGTCCCCCGTATCCAGGGCACCGTCCCTCACCCCATCCAGGGCGAGAAGGCGGCTGGCGTCGTCATGCTCAAGCCTGCTTCCCCCGGTACCGGTGTTATCGCCGGTGGCCCGGTGCGAGCGGTGCTCGAGTGCGCCGGCATCCACGACATCCTGTCGAAGTCGCTCGGTTCGTCGAACCCGATCAACATCGTGCACGCCACGGTGGAGGCCCTCAAGGGACTGCAGCGTCCCGAGGAGATCGCCGCCCGTCGTGGCCTGCCGCTGGAGGACGTTGCTCCCGCCGCTCTGCTGCGGGCGCGTGCAGGGGCGGGTGCGTAATGGCTCGCCTCAAGGTCACGCAGGTTAAGTCCTACATCGGCAGCAAGCAGAACCACCGCGACACCCTGCGTTCGCTTGGTCTCAAGCGCATGAACGACACGGTTGTCAAGGAGGACCGTCCCGAGATCCGCGGCATGGTGCAGACCGTCCGCCACCTCGTGACGGTTGAGGAGGTCGACTGACATGGCGGAGAACAACCCGCTGAAGGTCCACAACCTCCGTCCTGCCCCGGGCGCCAAGACCGCCAAGACCCGTGTGGGTCGTGGTGAGGCGTCCAAGGGTAAGACCGCAGGTCGTGGTACCAAGGGCACGAAGGCCCGTTACCAGGTTCCGGAGCGCTTCGAGGGTGGGCAGATGCCCCTCCACATGCGTCTCCCGAAGCTGAAGGGCTTCAAGAACCCCGCCCACAAGCAGTTCCAGGTCGTGAACCTGGACAAGCTGGCCGCGCTCTACCCGCAGGGTGGCGAGGTTACGGTGGCCGACCTGGTCGCCAAGGGTGCGGTTCGCAAGAACGAGCTCGTCAAGGTCCTTGGCCAGGGCGAGATCTCCGTGGCGCTGCAGGTGACGGTCGACGCCGTCTCCTCCTCCGCCCAGGAGAAGATTGCCGCCGCCGGCGGCACCGTCACCGAGCTCATCTGAGTTCGTTGATCTGACAACCGGGGATGTCCCAAAAGGGGCATCCCCGGTTGGTCGTTCCAAGGGGGGCACGGTCGCCGGTAAGGTGGCGTGCACTGTTAACCTCCGCCCGGCCTGTGTCCGTGCGGATTTTGACTGATACGTAACTCGTAAGGTTCTGTCGACCTTCAAGACCGTCACCTCTCACGCAGCCACGTGGGAGGCGCAGGAGGCACCGTGCTCACCGCGTTCGCCCGGGCGTTCAAAACGCCCGACCTGCGCAAGAAGCTGCTGTTCACGCTGGGCATCATGGTCCTCTTCCGGCTCGGCGCACATGTGCCCGTGCCGGGCGTCGACTATCAGAACGTCCAGACGTGCATGGACCAGGCCAAGAGCGGGATGGGCCTTTTCGGCCTCGTGAACATGTTCAGCGGTGGTGCGCTGCTTCAGATCACGATCTTCGCGCTGGGGATCATGCCGTACATCACGGCGAGCATCATCCTTCAGCTGCTCACCGTCGTCATTCCGCGACTTGAGGCCCTCAAGAAGGAGGGCCAGTCCGGACAGACCAAGATCACGCAGTACACGCGCTATCTGACCGTAGCCCTCGCGGTGCTCCAGGGCACCGGTCTCGTGGCCACCGCGCGCAGCGGTGCGCTCTTCGGGAACTGCACGGTCGGAAACCAGATCGTTCCCAACCAGTCGATCTTCACCACGGTCGTCATGGTCATCACCATGACCGCGGGTACCGCGCTGATCATGTGGCTCGGTGAGCTCATCACCGACCGCGGCATCGGCAACGGCATGTCGATCCTGATGTTCACCTCCATCGCCGCCGGCTTCCCGAGCGCCCTGTGGGCGATCAAGATGCAGGGCAAGCTGATGGGTGGCTGGCTGGAGTTCGGCCTGGTGATCCTCTGTGGTCTGGCCATGGTCGCGCTGGTCGTCTTCGTGGAGCAGGCCCAGCGCCGCATCCCCGTGCAGTACGCGAAGCGCATGATCGGCCGTCGTTCCTACGGCGGCACGTCCACGTACATCCCGCTGAAGGTGAACCAGGCCGGTGTGATCCCGGTCATCTTCGCCTCGTCGCTGCTCTACATCCCGGCGCTGCTCGTGCAGTTCACCGGCTCCAAGGCGGACTGGGCCAACTGGGTCCAGGCCAACCTGGTCAAGGGCGACCACCCGATCTACATGGTCACGTACTTCCTGCTGATCGTTTTCTTCGCCTTCTTCTACGTCGCCATCTCCTTCAACCCCGAAGAAGTTGCCGACAACATGAAGAAGTATGGTGGGTTCATTCCGGGCATCCGCGCCGGTCGTCCCACCGCGGAGTACCTGAGCTACGTGCTGAACCGCATCACGTGGCCCGGCTCGCTCTACCTGGGCCTGATCGCCCTGGTGCCCACCGTGGCACTGGTCACACTCAACGCGAACCAGAACTTCCCGTTCGGTGGAACCAGCATCCTGATCATCGTGGGTGTCGGTCTGGAGACTGTGAAGCAGATCGAGAGCCAGCTTCAGCAGCGCAACTACGAAGGGTTCCTCCGCTGATGCGAATCGTCCTCGTCGGCCCTCCCGGCGCCGGCAAGGGTACGCAGGCCGCGTACCTCGCCAAGAACCTCGGGATCCCGCACATCTCGACGGGTGACCTTTTCCGGGCGAACATCAGCCAGGGCACGCCGCTCGGCCAGAAGGCCCAGGAGTACATGCGCGCCGGCCAGCTGGTGCCCGACGAGGTCACCATCGGGATGGCCCGGGACCGCATGCGGCAGCCGGACGCCGCCGACGGCTTCCTGCTCGACGGCTTCCCGCGCAACCTGGCCCAGGCCGAGGCGCTGGACGAGATCCTCAAGGCCGACGAGCTGAAGCTGGACGCGGTCCTGGACCTCGAGGTCCCCGAGGACGAGGTCGTCAAGCGGATCGCGGGTCGCCGCATCTGCCGCAACGACAGCAGCCACGTCTTCCACGCGATCTACAACCAGCCGAAGGCCGAGGGTGTCTGTGACATCTGCGGCGGCGAGCTGTACCAGCGTGAGGACGACAGCGAGGAGACCGTCCGCAAGCGGCTCGAGGTCTACCACAGCGAGACCGAGCCGATCATCGACTACTACAAGGCCCAGGGCCTCGTGGTGACGATCTCCGCCCTCGGCAAGGTCGCCGAGGTCACCCAGCGGGCCATGGCCGCGCTGGAGCGCGACACCGCCAGCTGAGACCCGTAACGGGTCGGATACGGCCGCGATGCCCTCACGGGCGTCGCGGCCGTATTGTGTATGGGGCCCGCAGGCCGCCGCAGCCGCGGCCGAGCCGCGGGCAGGTCCAGCCGTCGGTTCAGAAAGGCGTCAGCCGCAATGGTCGAGATCAAGACCCCGGAGCAGATCGCGAAGATGCGCGAGGCGGGGCTTGTCGTCGCCGCCATCCACGCGGCCACCCGGGAAGCCGCGGTGCCGGGCGCCACGACCAAGGACCTGGACGAGGTCGCCCGCAAGGTGCTGGCCGAGCACGGGGCCAAGTCGAACTTCCTCGGGTACGGCGGTTTCCCCGCCACGATCTGCACCTCGGTGAACGAGGTCGTCGTCCACGGCATCCCGGACACCAGGACCGTCCTGAAGGACGGCGACATCATCTCCATCGACGCCGGCGCCATCGTGGACGGCTGGCACGGCGACGCGGCCTTCACGGCCTTCGTGGGCACCGGTCACGCTCCGGAGCTGATCGAGCTCTCCCGGGTGACCGAGGAGTCCATGTGGGCCGGCATCGCTGCCGTGCGCAACGGCAACCGCCTGGTGGACATCTCCAAGGCCATCGAGGGCTACATCCGCCGCCAGCCCCGCCCGGCGAGCGGCAAGTACGGGATCATCGAGGACTACGGCGGCCACGGCATCGGCTCCGAGATGCACATGGACCCCCACCTGCTGAACTACGTCTCGCGCAAGCGCGGCAAGGGCCCGAAGCTGGTCCCGGGCTTCTGCATCGCGATCGAGCCCATGGTGAGCCTGGGCACCGCGCGGACGCATGTCCTCGAGGACGACTGGACGGTCCTCACGGACGACAAGAGCTGGTCCACCCACTGGGAGCACTCCGTCGCCCTGACGGAGCAGGGCCCGCTCGTCCTCACCGCGGTCGACGGAGGCCGCGCGAAGCTGGCGGAGTACGGCGTCACGGCGGCGCCGGATCCGCTGGCCTGAGCGCGGCGTAAGGATCTTCTCGGCAGGGCAAGCACCCTGGATTAGGCTTTCCGGTTGCCCTGACGTAGACTGATGCGTCGGCTCTCGTGTATCCGCATGCCTGCGTGCATATGGGGGAGTCGATCAAGGTAGCCGATTCGAAAGGCGAAGCGTGGCCAAGAAGCAAGGTGCCATCGAGATCGAGGGCACCGTGATCGAGTCTCTGCCGAACGCAATGTTCAAGGTAGAGCTCCAGAACGGTCACAAGGTCCTCGCGCACATCAGCGGCAAGATGCGCATGCACTACATCCGCATCCTTCCCGATGACCGGGTCGTCGTGGAGCTGTCTCCCTACGACCTGACGCGTGGCCGGATCGTCTACCGCTACAAGTAGATCTTGTCGACGCCCCACGCACGTGGGGTGGAGGCACTGACCCGGAGAACCTCACACCCATGAAGGTCAAGCCGAGCGTCAAGAAGATCTGCGACAAGTGCAAGGTGATCCGCCGCCACGGCCGGGTCATGGTCATCTGCGACAACCTGCGCCACAAGCAGCGCCAGGGCTGACGCAGAACCTGCACTCCGCAGTTTCTTCGCGCGACGCATAGCAATACGTACATACGCAGAGCCCGTCCAGCTCAGGCTGGCGACACCTCCGGCGGGGGCCGGGGACCCGGAACGTACCTAGTACGGCGGCCGGGAACGGCTCTGTGTCAGACCCCCGAGAACATCTGGAGCCATTGAATGGCACGCGTTTCCGGTGTTGACATCCCGCGCGACAAGCGCGTGGAGGTTGCACTCACCTACGTCTTCGGTATCGGCCGCACCCAGTCGCAGGCGACTCTCGCCGCCACCGGTGTGAACCCGAACACCCGCGTTCGTGACCTTCCCGAAGAGGACCTGGTCAAGATCCGCGAGTACGTGGACGCCAACCTCAAGACCGAGGGTGACCTCCGTCGCGAGATCCAGGCCGACATCCGCCGCAAGGTTGAGATCGGCTGCTACCAGGGTCTGCGTCACCGTCGTGGCCTGCCCGTCCACGGTCAGCGCACCAGCACGAACGCTCGTACCCGCAAGGGCCCGCGTCGCGCCATCGCCGGCAAGAAGAAGCCGGGCAAGAAGTAGTCCTCAGCGGACGCTCACCAGCGGTCTTCGCTGTAGGACCGATCACCTCCACTCCACAGGAGTAAGACATGCCCCCCAAGGGTCGTCAGGGCGCAGCCAAGAAGGTGCGTCGCAAGGAAAAGAAGAACGTCGCTCACGGCCACGCGCACATCAAGAGCACGTTCAACAACACCATCGTTTCGATCACCGACCCCACGGGCAACGTGATCTCCTGGGCCTCCGCCGGCCACGTCGGCTTCAAGGGCTCGCGCAAGTCCACCCCCTTCGCCGCGCAGATGGCCGCCGAGTCGGCTGCCCGTCGCGCGCAGGAGCACGGCATGCGCAAGGTCGACGTCTTCGTCAAGGGTCCGGGTTCCGGTCGTGAGACCGCCATCCGTTCGCTGCAGGCGACCGGCCTCGAGGTTGGCTCCATCCAGGACGTCACCCCCACCCCGCACAACGGCTGCCGTCCGCCGAAGCGCCGCCGCGTCTGACGCTGCGCCGTTCGCACGGTTGCTGCCTTGAGAGTGTGGGCGGTACGGCTCCCCGGAGCCGTGCCGCCCGTACCCTTGTAGTACCTCAGGACATCAAATAGTGGGTGTCCATGACTGAAGGATTCATCGCATGCTGATCGCTCAGCGCCCCTCGCTGACCGAAGAGGTCGTCGACGAGTTCCGCTCGCGGTTCGTGATCGAGCCGCTCGAGCCGGGCTTCGGCTACACCCTCGGCAACTCCCTGCGTCGTACGCTCCTCTCCTCGATCCCGGGTGCGGCGGTCACGTCCATCCGCATCGACGGTGTCCTGCACGAGTTCACCACCGTGCCGGGCGTCAAGGAGGACGTCACCGACCTCATCCTGAACATCAAGCAGCTGGTCGTCTCCTCGGAGCACGACGAGCCGGTCGTGATGTACCTGCGCAAGCAGGGTCCGGGTCTGGTCACCGCCGCCGACATCGCCCCGCCGGCCGGTGTCGAGGTGCACAACCCCGACCTGGTCCTGGCGACCCTGAACGCCAAGGGCAAGCTGGAGATGGAGCTGACCGTCGAGCGCGGTCGCGGCTACGTCTCCGCCGTCCAGAACAAGCAGGTGGGCCAGGAGATCGGCCGTATCCCGGTCGACTCCATCTACTCGCCGGTTCTCAAGGTCACCTACAAGGTCGAGGCGACCCGAGTCGAGCAGCGCACCGACTTCGACAAGCTGATCGTCGACGTCGAGACCAAGCAGGCCATGCGCCCGCGCGACGCCATGGCGTCCGCCGGTAAGACCCTGGTCGAGCTGTTCGGTCTGGCCCGCGAGCTCAACATCGACGCCGAGGGCATCGACATGGGCCCGTCCCCCACGGACGCCGCCCTGGCCGCCGACCTGGCGCTGCCGATCGAGGAGCTCGAGCTCACCGTTCGGTCCTACAACTGCCTCAAGCGCGAGGGCATCCACTCCGTGGGTGAGCTCGTCGCCCGCTCCGAGGCCGACCTGCTCGACATCCGCAACTTCGGTGCGAAGTCGATCGACGAGGTCAAGGCGAAGCTGGCCGGCATGGGCCTGGCCCTCAAGGACAGCCCGCCCGGATTCGACCCGACCGCTGCCGCCGACGCCTTTGGCGCCGACGACGACGCGGACGCCGGGTTCGTCGAGACCGAGCAGTACTAAGAGCTCGGGCCCGACGGCTCGATCTTGGCTGCGGGTCCGCTTCGGTTGATCGCGCAGTTCCCCGCGCCCCTTCGGGGGCGCGGGTCTCCGACAGGCGACCGCCTGCTCGGATACTGACTCCGGTACCTGATACGGCCGGGGCAGACACCTAGGAGAAACACCATGCCGCGTCCCACCAAGGGTGCCCGTCTGGGCGGCGGTGCCGCGCACGAGAAGCTGATGCTGGCGAACCTCGCCAAGTCGCTCTTCGAGCACGGCCGCATCACCACGACCGAGGCCAAGGCCCGCCGCCTGCGTCCGGTCGCCGAGCGTCTGATCACCAAGGCGAAGAAGGGCGACATCCACAACCGTCGCCAGGTGCTGCAGACGATCACGGACAAGGGCATCGTCCACGTGCTCTTCACCGAGATCGCTCCGCGCTTCGCCGAGCGTCCGGGTGGCTACACCCGCATCACCAAGATCGGTAACCGCCGTGGCGACAACGCGCCCATGGCCGTGATCGAGCTGGTCGAGGGCGAGATCGCCAAGAAGGCGACCGTCGCCGAGGCCGAGGCCGCCACCAAGCGTGCGGTCAAGGAGTCCGAGGCCGCTGCCGAGGCTCCGGCCGAGGAGTCGAAGGACGCCTGACAACGCTGATGCGTGTCAGTGACGGGCCCGCCCCTTCCGGGGGCGGGCCCGTCCCGCATTTCTGAGAGGAACACTCGGTGAGTGACGAGGTGGCGCCCGGTTTCGTCCGGGTGCGGCTGGACCTGTCGTACGACGGCAAGGACTTCTCCGGCTGGGCCAAGCAGCGTGAGGGGCAGCGCACGGTCCAGGGCGAGATCGAGAGCGCGATCCGGACCGTCACGCGGTCCCAGGAGACGTACGAGCTGACGGTCGCCGGCCGTACGGACGCCGGGGTGCACGCGCGTGGCCAGGTCGCCCATGTCGATCTTCCGGTGGAGGTTTGGGCCGAGCACGAGGACAAACTGCTGCGCCGTTTGGCCGGGCGGTTGTCGCACGACGTCCGCGTGTGGCGCGTGGCAGAGGCGCCGGCCGGCTTCAACGCGCGCTTCTCGGCGATCTGGCGGCGGTACGCCTATCGCGTCGTCGACCACGTCGGGGGCGTGGACCCGCTGTTGCGCGGTCATGTCCTGTGGCACGACTGGCCGTTGGACGTCGACGCGATGAACGCGGCCGCGCGGGAGCTGGTCGGTGAGCACGACTTCGCCGCGTACTGCAAGAAGCGCGAGGGTGCGACGACGATCCGTACGCTGCAGCAGCTGAGCTGGGAGCGGGACGCGTCCGGCGTCATCACGGCCACCGTGCGGGCGGACGCCTTCTGCCACAACATGGTGCGCTCGCTGGTGGGCGCGATGCTGTTCGTCGGCGACGGGCACCGGCCGGTGGACTGGCCGGGCAAGGTGCTGCGTGCGGGTGTCCGTGATTCGGCGGTGCACGTGGTGCGGCCGCACGGGCTGACGCTCGAGGAGGTCGGCTATCCGGCGGACTCCGAGCTGGCCGCGCGGAATCTCGCGGCGCGGAACAAGAGGACGCTGCCCGGCGCGGGTTGCTGCTGAGAAACGCCGGGGCGGGCTGGGAGATCCAGCCCGCCCCGGCGTTTTTCCGCGTCAGGAGCTGGGTGCTGCCGCCAAGTTGACCGCCAGGTCGCTGTTCACCGTGAAGTACGGGCGGACGTCCGCGACCGTCGGGTAGAGGTCGGTCTTGTTGCGGTCGACGATGTCGCCGACGAGCCGGCCGACGCGGATCGGCTTCGCGTCCGCGGCAGTTCGCAGGGCCAGGTCCCACGTCGTGGCCTCGTCGCCGGTGCGGGCCGCGCGCAGGCGCTCGTACGGGACGGTGAAGCGGAAGGTCGTGGCGTCCACGACCTCGACGTCCACGGTCACCTCGGACGCGCCCTCGCCGCGCGGGGTGCCGAGGACGACCGGTTCGCCGTCGGCGGTGAACTCCGCCCCGTGCAGGGTGCCTTCGACGGTGAACGCGTCCCCGGCCGCCCGCAGGGAGCGGGCCTCGGCGTGGGCGTCGCGGTGCCAGGCGCGCAGGGCGAGGTAGCCGTCGACGGTGGGGTAGGGCACCCACCAGGTGAACGGGGCGCCCGGCAGCGGCTCCAGGTCCACCAGCCCGCGGCCCTCGGCGAGGTGCGACACCACGCGGCGGCGGGCCTTGTCCTCGGCCCGTACGACGTGCAGGTCCCAACGGCCTTCGCCCAGGCGCAGTTCGGCGCGCTTGAGCACCGCCGTGTACGGGCCCTTCCCGTCGGCGGGGGCGTGCAGCGGGACCTCGACGGGCTTGCCCTCCTTGCGGCGGGTGACGGTCAGGGAGAGCTTGTCGCCGCTGATGCCCTTGCGCTCGACGGAGACGAGGATGTCGCCGTGGGCGTCGACGCGGCAGGAGGCGACCGGCCGCAGCGGCTTGCGGACGACGATGTCCTTGAGGACCTTCTTCACCGGCGGCTCGGCCGGCTTGGCCACGCGGCGGCGCAGCGGCCGGACGATCCTGCCGACCGTGCGGCGCAGCCGCTTGGCCAGGGGGAGGGGCCGCGGTGCGGGTGCCGCGGCGGGCGCGGGCTTTTCGGTGGTGGTGCGGGGGCCGCCGAGGCTGTCGATGAGTTCGAGGTAGGCGTCGGCGATGCGCTCGGGGGCGTAGCGCTGTGCGGAGACGCGGGCGGCGGCGCCCATGGTGCGGCGCAGCTCGTCGTCCTCGATGAGCTTGAGCAGGCCCTTGGCGATGGCGTCGCTGTCGCCGACGGGGACGAGCAGGCCGTCCTCGCCGTCGGTGATGATCTCGCCGGGGCCGTGCGGGCAGTCGGTGGCGACGACGGGGACGCCGCAGCCCATGGCCTCGACGATCGTCATGCCGAAGGACTCCTCGCGGGAGGTCACGGCGGCGATGGAGCCCTTGGCCCACTCGGTTTCGATGGGGGAGTGGGCGCCCATGAGCGTGACGGCCTCGTTGAGGCCGAGGGTGTCGATCTGGGTGCGCAGCTTGGCCAGTTCGGGGCCGCGGCCGTAGATGCGCAGCTTCCAGTCGGGGCGGGTGGCGGCGACGGTCTCCCAGGCCTTGACCAGCAGGTCGTAGCGCTTGACGGGGATGAGCCGGCCCGCGGCGACGACGAGTTTGGCGCTGCCGTCGGAGGGCTCGACCTCGGACGGGGGGCAGCCGTTGGGCAGGCAGACGATGGTGGTCTTGACGTCGGGGAAGCGTTCCCGGTGGGTGTTCGCGTCCGCTTCGGAGACCGTGGTGTGCGCGTCGAGGTGGGGGATGGACGCGTCCTGGTAGGCGCGGATGGTCGGCTCGTGGGTGCCGTAGATCCGGTGTTCCTGGCCGATGCGCAGGTAGCGGTCCTGGCCGAACTCGGCGAGGTACATCACCAGGCCGGGGCGGGTGGCGACGACGACGTCGGCGTCGGTCCGCGCGAGGTGTTCGGCGACCCGCTGGTCGGTGAGCGCGCTGAAGTGGGCGCCCTTCGCCTCCACGGGCGGCACGTACTGGCTGTCCTGGGTGAGCAGCGGGTGGTCGCGGTCGGCGCCCTTCTCGGCGCGTTGGTCGATGAGGTTGACCAGCTTGACCTTGCGGTGCAGGGGGAGCCGGGGCTTCTCGCCGCTTCTGATGGTGGACACGATCTCCACGTCGTGCCGGGCGGCGAGGGCGCTCGCGACGTTGAACGTGGAGCGGATGGTGCCGCCGATGCCGTAGGCGTTCTGCAAAAGGAAAGAGATCTTCATGGCGGTGTGTGCGCGACGCGCCGGGGGCGTCGCGTCCGTCCTTCCCCCTGGCCTGGGTGGTGTCCGGGTCTTCCCTTGCTGATCGGCCCGTCGGTTCTGTGTGATCCGAACCGCCGGTTGAGACCGTTGGGAGGGATTTCAGTTGCCTGCGCAGCCTACATTGTGGCTTGGGTCACGTCGCAAGAAGGTGTGGAGGTACCGCTCGGTGGGCGCTGGGAGGCGGGAAGCGTGAGGGCGAAGGTGGCGGTGGCGGTGTTCTCGGCGATCGCGGTGCTGGGGGCGGTGGCCGGCTGCGGGTTCGGTGGTGCCGGCGGCGGAGAGGGCGGGGAGGGGGAGGGCAAGGACGAGAACCGGGTGGTGCGGGCGGTCGGCCCCGATCAGCTGAGGCATGTGGAGCTGGGGGCGAGAGAGGTGCCCGGTTTCGTGGTGGAGAGGGGCTCGCCGGCGACCGCCGGGCACGGGCTGCCCAGCACCGACAGCGAGGCCTGCCGGCCCCTGGTGACGGCGCTGGGTTCGCAGCCGCAGCCCGCGCCTGTGGGTTCGGTGGTCGAGACCTTCGCCGCCACGACGGAGAAGGGCTTCCAGGGGCTGCTGGGCACGATCCGGGTCTCGGCGTACGAGGGCGACGGTGCGCGGAGCACGCTGCGGGCGCTGCGGGCGGCGGCGCGCGACTGTGCGGGCGGTTTCCGGATGAAGACCGGCGAGGGCCAGCCGCAGCGGTTCGAGGAGGTGCGTACGCTGCCGGCGCCGGGGCTGGGCGACGAGGCGATGGCGTACCGCCTGGTGAACGCGGCGGAGAGGGCGCCGAGCCTGGTCACGGTCGTACGGACCGGGTCGGCCCTGTCGATGTTCTTCGCGACGCACCTGTCCGACCCGGGGGCCGTGGAGGTCCCGGAGCGGCTGGTGGCGGCGCAGGTCGCGAAGGTGGAGCGGCTCCAGCGGGCGGAGCGGCCGCCGACCGCGCCGCCCCCGCAGGCGGGCCCGCCCGAGGGTGCCGAGGGTGCCGAGGGTGCCGAGGACGGCGAGGCGGGCGACGGCGAGGGCGCGGAGAGTACGGAGTAGTCCGGGCGGGGCGGCGGCGCCGGCCCGTGTGCCCGGTGGCATGACGGCCGGGGTGGCGGTCGCGGCGATCGGCCGCCGGGCGGCAGCCTGCCCCGCCGGGCGGGGTGCGGGCCCCCGCCCGGTGGGCCCGGTCCCGTCAGTCCTTGGGGGACGCGGAGGTGGACGGCTTGGCCGAGGGCTTGGCGGAGGCCTTGCCGGAGGGCTTGGGGGAGGCGGCGGCCGTGGCCTGGGCGTTGGCGCGGTACATGATGCGGCGGAAGGTGTAGCCCGCGACGTCCCGGCCGGCCTGCAGCGCCTTGGTGTCGTCGGCGGGGACGGCGTTGCCGTTGGTGTAGCCGGCCACGGTGAAGTAGGCGTAGCGACCCTCGGCGTTCGCGGTCAGCCGGCAGGCGGTGGCGCGGCAGAAGGCGGGACCGTCGTCGCCGGACAGGGCGGTGACGTTTCCGGTGGCCTGCGCCTTCGCCTTGTCGGCGGCGGCCTTGTCGGCGAAGACGGCGACACCGACGGTGACGGCGACGCCGTCGCGCTCGTACGTGGAGCGCATCAGCTTCTTGCAGCCGTTGTCGGCGAGGACCTGGCCGAGGCCGCCCTGGGTGGCGGAGGCGCAGTCGTCGGTGGTGTCGGTGGCGACCCGCTTGTAGGTGCGCTTGTCCAGCACCGGCTTGGAGTGCGGGAAGAGCGTCTTGGTGGACAGGGGCGCCTTGTCCTTCTCCTCGCTGGAGATGAACTCGCGCGGGTTGGGCGGGGCCACCTGGGAGAAGCTCGGCTCGGGGGCGCCGGCCGAGGCGCTGGGCAGCTTCTCCGCGGCGGGCAGGGGCTTGTCGCCCTTGCCCGAGGTCATGACGGCTGTGGCGACGATCGCGGCGACCGCGCCGGTCGCCAGCACCCCGCCGCCGATCAGCAGCCACTTGCGGCGCCGGCCGCGGGCTTCGGCGTCCGCGGCGAGCCGTCCCCAGTCCGGGGTGGCGCCCTGGCCGGGTATTCCGGGTATCTGCTGCTGCCAGGGCCCTGCCGGGCCCGCGCCCGGAGGCAGCTGCGGAGGCAGCTGAGGCGCGTGGGGCGCCTGCGGCGGCTGAGATGTGTGTGGCGCCTGGGGCGGCGGCGGGCCCCACGGCGGCGTGGACGGCTGATCCCCCGGGGCCCCGTGCGGCCCTCCCTGCCCAAAGCTCATGGCGTGCATCGTAAACCGGTTGGGTCCATGCCCCGGGAGCGGTGAGAATTCACCGCATGGGACACGTAGAAGCGGCACATCTGGAGTACTTCCTCCCGGACGGGAGGGCACTGCTCGGCGATGTGTCCTTCCGGGTGGGGGAGGGGGCGGCGGTCGCCCTGGTCGGGGCCAACGGCGCGGGCAAGACCACGCTGCTGCGGCTGATCGCGGGGGAGCTGCAGCCGCACGGCGGCTCCGTCACGGTGACGGGCGGCCTCGGCGTGATGCCGCAGTTCGTGGGGTCCGTACGGGACGACCGTACGGTGCGCGACCTGCTGCTCACGGTCGCCCAGCAGCGCATCCGCCAGGCGGCCGCGGCCGTCGACGCGGCCGAGCACGCGATCATGACCGTGGACGACGAGGCCGCGCAGATGGCCTACGCCCAGGCCTTGTCCGACTGGGCCGAGGCCCGGGGCTACGAGGCCGAGACCGTGTGGGACATGTGCACCATGGCCGCGCTCGGCGTCCCCTACGAGCAGGCCCAGTGGCGCCAGGTGCGCACCCTCTCCGGCGGCGAGCAGAAGCGCCTGGTCCTGGAGTCGCTGCTGCGCGGCACGGACGAGGTGCTGCTGCTGGACGAGCCGGACAACTATCTGGACGTCCCCGGCAAGCGCTGGCTGGAGGAGAAGCTGCGCGAGACGAAGAAGACCGTGCTCTTCGTCTCCCACGACCGCGAGCTGCTGGCCCGCTCCGCCGAGAAGATCATCAGCGTCGAGCCCGGCCCCGCCGGCAGTGACGTATGGGTGCACGGCGGCGGCTTCGGCACGTACCACGAGGCCCGCAAGGAGCGCTTCGCCCGCTTCGAGGAGCTGCGCCGGCGCTGGGACGAGAAGCACGCCCAGCTGAAGAAGCTGGTGATCAACCTCCGGCAGGCCGCCGCGGTCAGCCATGAGATGGCCTCCCGCTACGCCGCGGCCCAGACCCGGCTGAAGAAGTTCGAGGAGGCCGGCCCGCCGCCGGAGCCGCCGCGCGAGCAGGACATCCGGATGCGGCTGCGCGGCGGCCGGACCGGGGTGCGGGCGCTGACCTGCGAGGGGCTGGAGCTCACGGGCCTGATGAAGCCGTTCGACCTGGAGGTCTTCTACGGCGAGCGGGTCGCGGTGCTGGGCAGCAACGGCTCGGGCAAGTCGCACTTCCTGCGGCTGCTGGCGGGGGAGGACATCTCCCACAGCGGCGCCTGGAAGCTGGGCGCGCGCGTCGTGCCCGGCCACTTCGCCCAGACCCACGCCCACCCGGAGCTGCTGGGCCGCACGCTGGTGGACATCCTGTGGACCGAGCACGCCAAGGACCGCGGCGGTGCGATGTCCGTGCTGCGCCGCTACGAACTGGAGAGGCAGGGCGACCAGCCCTTCGAGAAGCTCTCGGGCGGCCAGCAGGCACGCTTCCAGATCCTGCTGCTGGAGCTGGCCGGTACCACGGCGCTGCTGCTGGACGAGCCGACCGACAACCTGGACCTGGAGAGCGCGGAGGCCCTTCAGGAGGGGCTGGAGGCGTACGAGGGGACGGTGCTGGCGGTGACGCACGACCGGTGGTTCGCTCGCGCGTTCGACCGATTTGTGGTCTTCGGTGCGGACGGGCGGGTCCGGGAGGTTCCGGAGCCGGTGTGGGACGAGGCGCGGGTAGCCCGTCAGCGCTAGGCCGCGGCGGCCGGTGGGACCATGTTTTGACCCGGCAGGCGGGCGCCCGGTACTCTACGAGTTCGTTATGCGTATTGGCTTGGTCGTTCTCACGCGAGGGGCCCTTACGCTTGTCCACCGGGCTGATTGCCAGCGGTCGGCACGCGGGTTGCGTCCCCGTTGTGCGGCCAGGGCTGTGTGATCGTCCCGTGTGGACCGTGTCAGGACCCACTCACTGAAGAAGCGAAGGCTACGACCGTGCGTACGTACAGCCCCAAGCCCGGCGATGTCACGCGCCAGTGGCACATCATCGACGCGCAGGACGTCGTCCTGGGCCGTCTGGCCTCTCAGGCTGCCTCCCTGCTGCGCGGCAAGCACAAGCCCGTGTACGCCCCGCACATGGACATGGGTGACTTCGTCGTCATCATCAACGCCGACAAGGTGCACCTGTCCGGCAACAAGAAGACCCAGAAGATGGCGTACCGCCACTCTGGCTTCCCGGGTGGTCTGCGCTCCGTCCGTTACGACGAGCTGCTCGACAAGAACCCCGAGAAGGCCGTCGAGAAGGCGATCAAGGGCATGCTGCCCAAGAACTCCCTCGGCCGTCAGATGCTCTCGAAGCTGAAGGTCTACTCGGGCGACCAGCACCCGCACGCCGCCCAGCAGCCGGTGCCGTTCGAGATCACCCAGGTCAAGCAGGGCTAAGTCCCGGCCACCGCCGAACCAGAAAGTCTGAGGAGAATCGTGGCTGAGACCACCGCCGAGATGCCGCTCGACGAGGGCGTCGAGGAGTACACCACCGAGACCGAGGTTGTTGAGTCGGAGTACACCTCCGAGTCCCTCGCGTCCCGCTTTGGCGACCCGCAGCCGGCCGCCGGCCTGGGCCGTCGCAAGAACGCCATTGCCCGCGTCCGGATCGTTCCGGGCTCCGGCAAGTGGAAGATCAACGGTCGCACCCTTGAGGACTACTTCCCCAACAAGGTGCACCAGCAGGAAGTCAACGAGCCCTTCAAGGTGCTCGAGCTCGACGACCGCTACGACGTCATCGCCCGCATCTCGGGTGGCGGCGTTTCCGGCCAGGCCGGCGCCCTGCGCCTCGGTGTGGCCCGCGCGCTGAACGAGGCGGACGTGGACAACAACCGCGGCCCGCTGAAGAAGGCCGGCTTCCTGAGCCGCGACGACCGTGCGGTCGAGCGCAAGAAGGCCGGTCTGAAGAAGGCCCGCAAGGCTCCGCAGTACAGCAAGCGCTAATCACGCGGCTTCGCTGCACTGCCCGAACGCCCCGGCGGCACGATCCGTGCCGCCGGGGCGTTCGGCCATTACCGGTCAGGACTTGGTACGAATGTTCGGGGCCCGCGCCTGGCGGCCCCACCCCGCTTTTTCGGAGGACACCTGTGGGACGACTCTTCGGTACGGACGGTGTGCGCGGCGTCGCCAACGCGGATCTGACGGCGGAGCTCGCGCTCGGCCTGTCGGTCGCCGCGGCGCATGTGCTCGCCGAGGCGGGTACGTTCGAGGGCCATCGCCCCGTGGCCGTGGTGGGCCGCGACCCGCGTGCGTCCGGTGAGTTCCTGGAGGCCGCCGTGGTGGCCGGCCTGGCCAGCGCGGGTGTGGACGTCCTGCGGGTCGGCGTGCTGCCGACGCCGGCCGTCGCCTACCTGACGGGCGTCCTCGGCGCGGACCTCGGCGTGATGCTCTCCGCCAGCCACAACGCCATGCCCGACAACGGCATCAAGTTCTTCGCCCGCGGCGGCCACAAGCTCGCCGACGAGCTCGAGGACCGCATCGAGCAGACCTACCGCGCCCACGCCTCCGGCGAGCCCTGGGACCGGCCCACCGGCGCCGGCGTCGGCCGGGTCCGCGACTACGACCAGGGCTTCGACAACTACGTCGCCCACCTGATCGGCGTCCTGCCCAACCGCCTCGACGGCCTCAAGGTCGTCATCGACGGCGCCCACGGCGCCGCGGCCCGCGTCTCCCCCGAGGCCTTCGCCCGCGCCGGCGCCGAGGTCGTCACCATCGGCACCGAGCCCGACGGCCTCAACATCAACCACGAGTGCGGCTCCACCCACCTGGACAAGCTGCGCACCGCCGTCGTCGAGCACGGCGCCGACCTGGGCGTCGCCCACGACGGCGACGCCGACCGCTGCCTAGCCGTGGACGCCAAGGGCAATGAGATCGACGGCGACCAGATCCTCGCCGTGCTGGCGCTCGCCATGCGCGAGGCGGACTCGCTGCGCAAGAACACCGTCGTCGCCACCGTGATGTCCAACCTGGGCTTCAAGCTGGCGATGGAGCGCGAGGGCGTCCAGCTCGTCCAGACCGCGGTCGGCGACCGCTACGTCCTGGAGGAGATGAAGGCCAACGGCTTCGCCCTGGGCGGCGAGCAGTCCGGCCACGTCATCGTCCTGGACCACGCCACGACCGGCGACGGCACCCTGACCGGCCTGATGCTGGCCGCGCGCGTCGCCGCCACGGGCCGCTCGCTGGCCGACCTGGCCGCCGTCATGGAGCGCCTGCCGCAGGTCCTCATCAACGTCCGGGACGTCGACAAGTCCCGCGTGGGCTCCTCCACGGAGCTCGCCGCGGCCGTCAACGCCGCCGAGGCCGAGCTGGGCTCCACGGGCCGGGTGCTGCTGCGCTCGTCCGGCACCGAGCCGCTGGTGCGGGTCATGGTGGAGGCCGCCGACATCGAGCAGGCGCGCGCGGTGGCGCAGCGTCTGGCGGACGTCGTGAAGTCGGCGCTGGGCTAGTCGCCTCTTCCGGGGCTCCGCCCCGGACCCCTGTCCTCAAACGCCGGACGGGCCGCATTCGCAGCCCGTCCGGCGTTTTGTGCGTCCCGCCCCTCAGAGCTTGCGCAGCGAGAGCCGCTGCACCTTGTGGTCGGGGCCCTTGCGCAGGATCAGGTTCGAGCGGCCCCGCGTGGGCGCCACGTTCTCCAGGAGGTTCGGCAGGTTGATCGTGCGCCAGTTGCGGCGGGCGTAGTCCAGCGCCTCCTCCTCCGAGACCTGGGTGTACTGGCGGAAGTAGGAGTCGGGGTCGTGGAAGGCCGTGGCGCGCAGCTTCTTGAACCGGTCGTAGTACCAGCGCTCGATGTCCTCGGCGCGCGCGTCGACATAGACACTGAAGTCGAAGAAGTCGACGAGCCCGACGCGGGTTCGGCCGTCCTTGCCCGGGAGGGCGGGCTGCAGGACGTTGAGGCCCTCGATGATCAGGATGTCCGGGCGGTGCACGGTCAGCCGCTCGCCGGGCACGATGTCGTAGATGAGGTGGGAGTAGACGGGCGCGGAGACCTCGTCCTTGCCGGCCTTCACATCCGCGACGAAGCGGGTGAGGGCCCGCCGGTCGTACGACTCGGGGAAACCCTTCCGCGACATCAGGCCGCGCCGCTGCAGCTCGGCGTTGGGCAGCAGGAAGCCGTCCGTGGTGACCAGCTCGACGCGCGGGTGCTCGGGCCAGCGGGCCAGCAGGGCCTGCAGCAGGCGGGCCGTGGTGGACTTGCCGACCGCGACGCTGCCGGCGACCCCTATGACGAAGGGCGTGCCGCGCTGGGCGCCCTTCTCGCCGAGCTTCTCCCCGAGGAAGGTGTTCAGCGTGCCGCGCAGGCTGCCGGTCGCGCCCACGTAGAGGTTGAGCAGCCGGGACAGCGGCAGATAGATGTCGCGGACCTCGTCGAGGTCGATGACGTCGCCGAGCCCGCGCAGCCGCTCGACCTCCTCGGCGGTCAGCGGCAGGGGGGTGTTCTCGCGCAGCGGGCTCCACTCCGCGCGAGTGAGGTCCACGAACGGGGACGAGTCTGCGCGGCGACGCTGCTGCGGCTGCTCCATGGTGGTCGGCACGGGCCCATTGTGCGCGCGTGCGGGACCGGGGGATGACTTCGGGGTGCCGTTTGGGCAGTGACGCAAGGGAGCCGGGAGGTCCCAGTGGGTGAAGTTCTCTCCCGGGGTCTGTACCTACTCACGAGTCAGTACTACGTTCCTGCCCCCGGTCCGCACGACGCGAGGGGCCTGATCCATGTTCGTCTTCCTTCTGGTGCTCCGACTCGCCAAACGGCGCGTACGCCGCCTCGTACGCCGTGGCGGCCCGCCCGCGGCCTGCCGGGCCTCCCGCGCCGCCCGCGTCGACTTCGCCGGGCAGGTCTGCGGCGACCTCGCCGCCGAGCTGCCCGACGAGGACCTGGGGCAGGACCTCGACGACTGCCTCGACCGCTACGTTCTCGGCAGCAAACCGCGCTGCGAGGAGGTCGAGTACCTGGAGCTGGTCCAGGAGGCCATCGACCGGATCGAGCGCGGGCGTTGACCCCGGGGCCGTACGCTGCACCCCATGTGCGGAATCGTTGGCTATGTGGGAGGGCAGTGCGCCCTCGACGTCGTATTGGCAGGGCTGCGGCGGCTGGAGTACCGCGGCTATGACTCGGCCGGAGTGGCGGTCCTGGCCGACGGCGGGCTCGCCGCCGCGAAGAAGGCGGGCAAGCTCGCCAACCTGGAGAAGGAGCTGGCCGACCGCCCGCTGCCGTCCGGCCCCACCGGCATCGGCCACACCCGCTGGGCCACCCACGGCGGTCCCACCGACGCCAACGCCCACCCCCACCTGGACAACCCCGGCCGCGTCGCCGTCGTCCACAACGGCATCATCGAGAACTTCGCCGAGCTGCGGGCCGAGCTCGCCGACCGCGGCCACGTCCTGGGCTCGGAGACCGACACGGAGGTCGTCGCCCACCTGCTGTCGGAGTCCTTCTCCTCCTGCGGCGACCTCGCCGAGTCCATGCGGCAGGTCTGCCGCCGCCTGGAGGGCGCCTTCACGCTCGTGGCCGTCCACGCGGACGAGCCCGACGTCGTCGTCGGCGCCCGCCGCAACTCCCCGCTCGTGGTGGGCGTCGGCGACGGGGAGTACTTCCTCGCCTCGGACGTCGCCGCGTTCATCGCCCACACCAGGGACGCCATCGAGCTCGGCCAGGACCAGGTCGTGGAGCTGCGGCGCGACGGCGTCACCGTGACCGGCTTCGACGGCGCACCGGCCGACGGCGACGTGCGCGCGTACCACGTCGACTGGGACGCCTCGGCCGCCGAGAAGGGCGGCTACGACTACTTCATGCTCAAGGAGATCGCCGAGCAGCCCAAGGCGGTCGCCGACACGCTGCTGGGCCGCATCGACGGCGCGGGCTCGCTGACCCTGGACGAGGTGCGGATCCCCGCGTCCGTGCTGCGCGAGGTCGACAAGGTCGTCATCGTGGCGTGCGGCACCGCCTTCCACGCCGGGATGATCGCCAAGTACGCCATCGAGCACTGGACCCGCATCCCCTGCGAGACCGAGCTGGCCAGCGAGTTCCGCTACCGCGACCCGATCCTCGACCAGCGCACCCTCGTCATCGCCATCAGCCAGTCCGGCGAGACGATGGACACCCTCATGGCCCTGCGGCACGCCCGCGAGCAGGGCGCGAAGGTGCTGGCCATCTGCAACACCAACGGCTCGACGATCCCGCGCGAATCGGACGCCGTGCTCTACACCCACGCCGGACCCGAGGTCGCGGTCGCCTCCACCAAGGCCTTCCTGACCCAGCTCGTGGCCTGCTACCTGGTGGCGCTCTACCTGGGCCAGGTGCGGGGCACCAAGTGGGGCGACGAGGTCAGCGGCGTCGTGCGCCAGCTGTCGGAGATCGCCGGCGAGGTGGAGGAGGTGCTCGAGACCATGGAGCCCGTCCGGGAGCTCGCCCGCTCCCTCGCCGACAAGAACACCGTCCTCTTCCTCGGCCGGCACGTCGGCTACCCGGTGGCCCTGGAGGGCGCCCTGAAGCTCAAGGAACTGGCCTACATGCACGCCGAGGGCTTCGCGGCCGGCGAGCTCAAGCACGGCCCGATCGCCCTCGTCGAGGAGGACCTGCCCGTCGTCGTGGTCGTCCCCTCGCCGCGTGGCCGCTCGGTCCTGCACGACAAGATCGTCTCCAACATCCAGGAGATCCGGGCGCGAGGAGCCCGCACGATCGTCATCGCCGAACGGGGCGACGAGGCCGTACGGCCCTACGCGGACCACCTCATCGAGATCCCGCCCACCCCGGTGCTGCTCCAGCCCCTGGTCGCCACCGTGCCGCTGCAGGTCTTCGCGTGCGAGCTCGCCACGGCCCGCGGCAACGAGGTCGACCAGCCGCGCAACCTGGCGAAGTCGGTGACGGTCGAATGATCGTAGGAGTCGGGATCGACGTCGCGGAGATCGACCGCTTCGACGCCGCGCTGCGCCGCACGCCGGGCATGGCGGAGCGGCTGTTCGTGGAGCGCGAGCTCCATCTGCCCAGCGGGGAGCGGCGCGGCATCGCCTCCCTCGCCGCCCGCTTCGCCGCCAAGGAGGCCCTGGCCAAGGCGCTGGGGGCGCCCCCCGGGCTGCTGTGGACGGACGCCGAGGTCGTCACGGAGGGCAGCGGCCAGCCGCGGCTCGTGGTCACCGGGACGGTGGCGGCGCGTGCCGAGGCGCTGGGCGTGAACTCCTGGCACATCTCGCTGAGCCACGACGCGGGCGTGGCGTCGGCGGTGGTGATCGCGGAGAAGTAGCGCGACCGGAGGGTGAACGGCCCCGGGAATCGGGGTCGTTCGCTATTTGTGCGACCGTCGCGCCTAAACTCCCGATCATGACGGCAGGAGACTCCCTGGCCATCGGCCAGCGATCATTGGGTGACCCGTCCATCGGCTATCCGCTGTGGCCGCCGCTCGTGCGGGGATGTCCGCGCACCGCGACGGACGAGCTGGCGTACCCGGTCGAGGTGGACTACGCCTACGACCGGGTGAGCCCCGACCTGTTCGCCCCCTCGGCCGGGAACCGGAGCGCCGGGCTGGAGCGCTGGGCGCCGCTGCTGCCGCCGCTGACCGCGCCGGGCCTGGGGGAGGGCCACACCCCGCTGGTGGACCTCGGCGGCGGGGTCTATGTGAAGGACGAGTCCCGCAACCCCACCTGGAGCCACAAGGACCGGCTCAACCGCTGCACGGTCAGCGCCGCCGTCAGGATGGGGGCGCCCGGCATCGTGGTGGCGTCCTCCGGCAACCACGGGGCGTCCGCCGCGGCCTTCGCCGCCCGGGCCGGGCTGAACTGCGTCGTCCTCGCCTCGGCCGGCATGCCCGCGGCCGTGGACGCGTTCCTCAACGCCTACGGAGCGGTCGTGCTGCCCGTGCCGGAGGAGGCCCGCTGGCCGCTGATGCGCCAGCTCGTCGACCGCATCGGCCTGCACCCCGTCAGCAACCTCGCCGTCACCCACACCGGCCACGCCTTCGGGCCGGAGGGCTACAAGACCATCGCGTACGAGATCTTCACCGAACTCGGCGTGCCGGCCGCCGTGTTCGTGCCCTCCGGCTACGGCGAGTGCCTCTTCGGCATCTGGAAGGGCTTCGCCGAGCTGCGGCGGCTGGGACTCACCGACCGCGTCCCGCGGATGTTCGGCTGCGAGCCCGCGGCCGGCGGGCCGCTCGCCACCGCCGTGAACGGGGGGCTGCCGGCGGCCCGGGTGGCCGTCGGACCGACCGACGCGTACGCGATCAGCTGCGCGGTCGGCGGCTACCGCGGCGTGCTGGCCGTCCGGGAGAGCGGCGGCCGGGCCCTGCTCGTGAGCGACGAGGAGATGCGCGGGGCCCAGGCGGAGCTGGCCCGGCAGGGCATCTGGGCCGAGCTGTCCGGCGCGGCGGGCCTCGCGGGTCTGCGCGCCCGCCCGGGCGGGCAGACCGACGCCTTCGACGGGCCCGTGGTGTGCGTCTCCACCTCCAGCGGCTTCAAGGACCGGGCCGTCGGCACGAAGACCTCCGAGACCATGGAGCCGACCTGGGACGAGGCGTACCGCCGGCTGCGGGCCGCGGGCGTAGGGGCGTGAGAACGCCTCCCTCGCCTCCTCGCGGGCAGTGACGTTGGCTCTCCAGCGACGGGAGACTCCAATGTCGGAACCCCCTGACCTCGCCACTTCGCTGGCGTATCGTCAAGTTCCCTTGGAGGCGACGAGGGAGAGGTCTGTGCACCCGGCGAGGGAACGCATTGCGGCGGTGTTCGGACGGCGCCAGGGGAGCGGCTATCTGCTGGCGCCGAACGTGGTGCTGACCGCCGCCCATGTGGTGGGGGACTGCGACGCCCCCTCGGTGATCGTGCCGGGCGGCACCGGCAGGGTCCGCTGCAAGGTGGTGTGGGCGCGGGACGACAACCGGCGCTGCGACGCCGCGCTGCTCGTCGCCGAGCGCGACGTGGTCACCGCCGGGACGGCCGAGGCGTTCGAGCCGGTCGTGTGGGGGCGCGCCTACGACCTGCGGGTGTGGCCGAACGCCCAGGCCGTCGGCTATCCGCACGCCCAGCGGGACGCGGACGGCGAGCTCGACACCGAGCAGGTCGCCGGCACCCTCAAGCCGGGCAGCAACCTCCTCAGCGGTCGGCACGTGCTCGACTGCGGGTCCGTCGCCCCCGAACCGGCCCTCGGTGGGGGCTCGCCGTGGGCCGGGATGTCCGGGGCCGCCGTGTTCGTGGACGGGCTGCTCGCCGGGGTGGTCTGCGCGGACCCGGGCGGCTGGCGGCACGGCCGGCTGACCGTGACCCCGTCGGCGACCCTGTGGTCGGAGTTCAGCTTCCTCAGCGAATGCCTGATGGCCGGGCACAAGCCCGAGTCGCGTTCGCTGGCCTCGCCGCGGCAGCTCGAGATCGAGGCCTTCGAACGCCGGTTGCGCGACTACATCGTCGAGAAGTCCGGCGAGCTGACCATCATCGGCCTGACCCTCTCCGACGGCGAGGGCGAGACGTGGCCGCTCGACGCCGCCTACCTCAGCCTCGAGCTGACCGGCGCGGCCCGCGCCGCCGGGGGCTTCGCGGACGCCACCCGCCAGGGACCCTCGGCCCGCCGGGCCGAGGAGGCCCTGGCCGGACACCGGCGGGTGCTGCTGCGGGGCGCCGCCGGCTCGGGCAAGACCACGCTGCTGCAGTGGCTGGCCACGATGACCGCCCGCGGCGACCTGCCCCCGGAGCTGGGCCACTTGAGCGGCTGCATGCCGCTGACCCTGCCGCTGCGGACCCTCATCCGCCGGGGCGAGCTCCCCCAGCCGGAGGAGTTCCTCGCCGCGGCCGCCGGACCGCTGGCCGGGGTGCCCGCCGCCCGCGGATGGGTGACGGGCCGGCTCAACGAGGGCACGGCGCTGCTGCTGATCGACGGCGTCGACGAGGTCCCCGAGGCCGACCGCCGGCGCACCCTGACGTGGGTCAAGGACCTGCTGGCCGCCTACCCCGACGCCCGCTACGTCATCACCACCCGCCCCTCCGCCGTCCGCGAGGGCTGGCTCGCCGACGCCGGCTTCACCGAACTCGAACTCCTCCCCATGAGCCGCGGCGACGTCCTGTCCTTCATCGACCGCTGGCACACGGCCGCCGGCCGGGCGGACAGCGAGCGACTACGGGCCTTCAGCGAGTCCCTGAGCGCGGCCGTCGTCGCCAAGCGCGACCTCGGCCGGCTGGCCACCAATCCCCTGATGTGCGCCCTGATCTGCGCGCTGAACCGCTCCCGGCGCGGCTATCTGCCGCACGGCCGCATGGAGCTCTACCGCGCGGCGCTGGAGCTGCTGCTGATCCGGCGCGACCGCGAGCGCGAGATCGTGGTCGGCCTGGAGGGCCCGGAGCTCGAACAGGCCCAGACGGCCCTCTTACAGAAGATCGCCTACTGGCTGATCCGCAACGGCCGCTCCGAGATCGAGTGGCACAAGGCCGTGGAGATCCTCGACCGGGCCCTGCCCGCCATGCCGGCCGTGGCCGCCAGGGGTACCGCCGAGCAGATCCTGCGCCACCTCGTGGTGCGCAGCGGACTGCTGCGGCAGCCGACGAGCGGGACGCTGGACTTCATCCACCGCACGTTCCAGGACTACCTGGGCGCCCAGGCGGCGGTCGACGACTGGGACTTCGACCTGCTGGTCAACCACGCCCACGACGACCAGTGGGAGGACGTGCTGCGCATGGCGGTGGGCCACGCGCCGCCGCGGGCGCGCGCCGAACTGCTGCGGATGCTGCTGGAGCGCGGCGAGCGCGAGGACGGCAACCGCCACCGGCTGCACCTGCTGGCGGCGGCCTGCCTGGAGCAGGCGACCGAGGTCGACCCGGAGGTGCGCACACGGGTCGAGAAGGCGGCGGCGGAGCTGGTGCCCCCGCGGGACACGGAGTCGGCCAAGGCGCTGGCCGGGGCGGGCCAGATCGTGCTGGACCTGCTCCCCGGCCCCGAGGGGCTGACGGACGAGGTGGCCCACGCCGTCGTCGTGGCCGCCACGGCCGTGGCCGACGACCGGGCCATCCCCTTGCTGGCCCGGTACGCCACGCATCCCTCGCGCCAGGTGCGGGCCCAGCTGGCGTGGGCGTGGGACCGCTTCGACACCGAGCACTACGCGGACGCGGTGATCGGCAAGCTCGCGTACGAGGACGGGCTGGCGTTCGTGGCCAAGAGCAGCGCCCACGAGAGGGCCCTGGAGCGGCTGGGCGGCAGGCCGGAGGTATGGCTGAGGGGAGAGCGGAAAGAAGGGGACTGAGTCACCCTTCGCAGACGTCCTGCCATACCCCCCGGATTTCGTCGGCGACGCCCAGGGCGGTGATCGGCGCGGCCCCCAGCCGCCGGGCCGCCAGGCCGTGCAGATAGGCCCCCGCGGAGGCCGCGTCCCGCGCCGTGAGGCCCGCCGCCAGCAGGGAACCGGTGAGCCCCGACAGCACGTCGCCGCTGCCGGCCGTGGCCAGCCACGACGTGCCCGTCGGGTTGATCCGCACCGCACGGCCGCCGCACGCCACCAGCGTCGTCGAGCCCTTCAGCAGGGCCGTGACCCCGAACCGCCCGGCCAGGTCCCGTACGGCCGCCAGACGGGCCGACTCGACCTCCTCGCGCGTCCGGCCCAGCAGGGCGGCGGCCTCACCCGCGTGCGGAGTCAGGAGCGTGGGGGCCCTCCGGGCGCGCACCGCCTGCGCATCGAGCAGCCGCAGGCCGTCCGCGTCGACGAGCACCGGCACGTCGGAGGCCAGGACGTCCTCCAGCGCCCGCCGCGCCTCCGCTCCGTCGCCCAGGCCCGGGCCGACCACCCAGGACTGCACCCGGCCCGCCTTCGAGGGCGGCCCGGAGGAGACCAGGGTCTCCGGGAAGCGGGCGATCACCGCCTCCGCCGCCGGCCCGGCGTACCGCACCGCGCCCGCGCCCCCGCTCAGGGCGCCCGCCACAGCGAGCACCGCCGCGCCCGGATAGCGGGCCGAACCGGCGACGACGCCCACGACGCCCCGGCGGTACTTGTCGCTCTCGGTGCCCGGGCGGGGCAGCACGGCGGCCACGTCCACGTGCTGGAGGGCCTCCACGTCGGGCTCGTCCGGCAGCCGGGGCCCCAGCCCGATGTCGACCAGGCGCAGCGCCCCGGCGTGCTCGCGCGCGGGGTCGATGAGCAGCCCGGGCTTGTACGCGCCGAAGGTGACCGTCGCATCGGCGCGCACCGCCGCGCCCCGCACCTCGCCGGAGTCGGCGTCGACCCCGCTGGGCAGGTCGACGGCGACGACCGGCACCCCGGCCCCGGCGACGGCCCGGACCAGCTCCTCCGCTCCGGGCCGCAGCCCGCCCTTGCCGCCGATGCCGACGATGCCGTCGACCACGAGATGGGCCCGCCGCACCGCGTGCTCCCCGTCCGGGGCGTCGACGACGCGCCCGCCGGCACCGCGCAGGGCGGACAGCCCGCCGGCGTGGGCGCGCCCGGGCGCCAGCAGGACGGCGGTCACCCCGGCGCCGCGCCGGGCGAGGCGGGCGCCGGCGTACAGCGCGTCGCCCCCGTTGTCGCCGCTGCCGACGAGCAGCACCACGCGCGCGCCGTAAACGCGCCCCAGCAGGTCCGCGCAGGCCGCGGCCAGCCCGGCAGCGGCGCGCTGCATCAGCGCACCCTCGGGCAAGACGTCCATGAGCGCCCGCTCGGCGGCCCGGACGGTGGAAACGCTGTACCCAGTCCTCATGGCCCCCAGCCTCCCCCAACAACCACAGCATCGACACCCGCACTGGAGACCTCCGGCAGCCGAAGTCGGACCGGAGGGGCCGGGCTGGGGACGGGCCCTGGCAGGGGCGTAAAGCGTTATTTGCGGCCCAATGAGGGAGCGCCCATGGCATTGCCGGGCAAGGGGACGTAAATAATGCAGCCCCAGAAGGGCCCGTCCCCAGCCCGGCCCCGCCCCACGGCCCCACACGAGCCCAGGACCCCCGCGGCCTGAGACACTGGCGGGGATGAGTGAGACACCGATGCGCGCCCGAGCCGTGGTCGACCTGGCCGCCCTGCGGGCCAACGTACGTGCTCTGCGGGCCCGCGCCCCCCGGGCGCAGCTGATGGCCGTAGTGAAGGCCAACGCGTACGGGCACGGGGCGGTGCCCTGCGCGAAAGCGGCCCGGCAGGCCGGAGCGGAGTGGGTCGGTACGGCCACTCCGCAAGAGGCGCTGGCGCTGCGCGCGGCAGGCGACACGGGCCGGCTGATGTGCTGGCTGTGGACGCCCGGCGACCCGTGGCGCGAGGCCGTCGAGGCCGACATCGACGTCTCCGTCAGCGGCCTGTGGGCGCTGGAGGAGCTGACCGGGGCCGTACGGGCCGCCGGCCGCCCGGCCCGCGTCCAGCTGAAGATCGACACAGGCCTCGGCCGCAACGGCTGCCAGCCCGGCGACTGGGAGAAGCTGGTCTCGGCCGCCCGCGACGCCGAGCGGGCCGGCCTGATCAAGGTCACGGGCGTGTGGTCGCACTTCGCCTGCGCCGACGAACCGGGCCACCCGTCCATCCGGGCCCAGATCGAGGTCTTCGAGGACGCGGTCTCCTACGCCGAGCGCCAGGGCCTGACCCCGGAGGTCCGGCACATCGCCAACTCCCCGGCCACCCTCACCCTGCCCGGGACCCACTTCGACCTGGTGCGCACGGGCGTCGCGATGTACGGCATATCGCCCAGCCCCGAGGTCGGCACCCCCGAGGACTTCGGCCTCCGGCCGGTCATGACGCTGTCCGCGTCGCTGGCCTCGGTCAAGCGCGTGCCGGGCGGCCATGGGGTCTCTTACGGCCATCTCTACACGACCCCCGGCGAGACCACCCTCGCGCTGGTGCCCGTCGGCTACGCGGACGGCATCCCGCGCGCCGGCTCCGGCACCGGCCCCGTGCTGGTCGGCGGCAAGTGGCGCACGGTGGCGGGCCGCGTCGCCATGGACCAGTTCGTGGTGGACCTGGGCGGGGACACCGCCGAGGTCGGCGACGAAGCGGTGCTCTTCGGCCCGGGCGACCGGGGCGAACCGACCGCGGAGGACTGGGCGCGGGCGACCGGAACCATCGCCTACGAAGTCGTCACCCGCATCTCCGCACGCGTGCCCCGCGTCTATCTCGGAGAGATCAGGGAAGAGGACACCGAGAGCGACGACACGGGGGCGTGAGATGAGCGAGGGCGGCGACAGTACGGGAGCGAGGGCCACGGCGGCCACGGCAGCCACCGTGGCCGCGGCGGCAGCCGGGACCACGACGTCCGCGGGTGCGACCACCGTCGCGGGAGCCACGGCGGTCGCCGGAGCCACGGCCGCGGCGAGCGCCTGGCGGCGCGGAGCGGGCGTGGCCGGCGTGGCGGGCGCCGCCGTGGGGATCGTCGCCGCCGGAGCCGCGGTCGGGGTGGCCGTGGAGCGGCTGACGGTCGGGCGCGGCATGCGCCGCAAGGCCCGCCTCGCCCTGGACGCCTCCGGCCCGTACGGGACGCTGCGCGGCACGCCCGGCGTCGCGGTCGCCGAGGACGGCACCGAGCTCTACTACGAAGTGGACGAGGTCGAGCGGCCCGAGGGCGGCCGCTCCCGGCTCCCCGGGCGGCGGCCCGCGCCCGCCGTCACCGTCGTCTTCAGCCACGGCTACTGCCTCAGCCAGGACTCCTGGCACTTCCAGCGCGCCGCCCTGCGCGGCACCGTGCGCACCGTCTTCTGGGACCAGCGCAGCCACGGCCGCTCCGGGCGGGCGAAGAGCGGCTCGGAGGCGGTCAGCATCGACCTCCTGGGCCGCGATCTGAAGGCCGTCATAGACGCCGCCGCCCCCGAGGGGCCGCTGGTGCTGGTGGGGCACTCGATGGGCGGCATGACGACCATGGCCCTGGCCGCCCAGTACCCGGAGCTGATCGCCGGGCGCGTCGTCGGCGCGGCCTTCGTGGGCACGTCCTCGGGCAAGCTCTCCGAGGTCACCTACGGGCTCCCGGCCGCCGGGATGAACGTGGTGCGCCGGGCGATCCTGCCGGGTGCGTTCAAGCTGATGGCGGCGCAGACCGAGCTCGTGGAGAAGGGGCGGCGGGCGACCGCGGACCTCTTCGCGGGGATCATCCGGCGCTATTCGTTCGGGTCGAAGGACGTCGACCCGGCCGTCGCCCGGTTCGCCGAGCGGCTGCTGGAGGCGACGCCGGTGGACGTGGTCGCCGCCTTCTACCCGGCGTTCGACGAGCACGACAAGGTGGCGGCGCTGGCCGCCTTCGACCATCTTCCCGTGCTGGTCCTCGCGGGCGAGAAGGACATGGTCACGCCGAGCGGGCACAGCGAGGTCATCGCGGCGGCCCTGCCGGACGCCGAGCTGGTCGTCGTCCCCGGCGCGGGCCACATGGTGATGCTGGAGCAGCCGGCGACGGTCGGCACGCACCTGGCCGCCCTGCTGGCGGCGGCCGGCGCGGCCGGGGTCCGGCAGGGGCGTGCGGCCGGAGCGCAACCGGGCGGCTGAGCCCCGCACCGCCGTCCGGGCCCCGTGGCCCCGTACCATCGGCGGATATGAACGTCCCGCACGACACCTCCGCCACCCCGGCGGCCCCGGCCGCGCAGCTCACCGTCAAGTCCGCCGAGGACATGCGCGAGTTGGGCCGCAGGCTGGCCGGGCTGCTGCGCCCCGGCGACCTGGTCCTGCTCTCGGGCGAGCTGGGCGCCGGCAAGACGACGATGACCCGGGGGCTGGGCGAGGGCCTCGGCGTCCGTGGCGCCGTGACCTCCCCGACCTTCGTCATCGCCCGGGTGCACCCGCCGCTGGGCGACGGCCCGGCCCTGGTCCACGTCGACGCCTACCGCCTCTCCGGCGGGCTGGACGAGATGGAGGACCTGGACCTCGACGTCTCGCTGCCGGAGTCCGTGATCGTCGTGGAGTGGGGCGACGGCAAGGTCGAGGAGCTGTCGGACGACCGGCTGCGGGTCGTCATCGAGCGGGCCGTCGGTCTGGACGCCCCGGCCGACGACGCCGACGACGTCCGCAGCGTCACGGTGACGGGCGTGGGCCAGCGCTGGGCGGACGTCGACCTCACCGCACTGGGCTGAGCCGCGCGGGGACGGCCGGGCGTCGGGGCCCGGCCGGCCCGCTGTGTATTCCGGCGAGCCGTGTATTCCGACAAGCCGTCGGCAAGATGTTGCGCGCGCGGCTCCGGGCGTGGTCACATGGAGAGCGGAGAGTCGGTTAGGGCTGCCTAACTTCTCCGTATGGTCCGAGCTGCCCCAGGAGGCATTCATGTCGGCCCGAGAGCCCGCTGCCCCCGTGGCGAACCGCTCCGAGGAGCGGTCCCCGTCGATGCGCGACCTCCTCGCGGCCTGCGCCGCGGCCGACGCCGTCTCCACACCGCCCAAGGCGCCCGCGGCGCCGGGCCCCGCCGCCGCGGCGCCGGAAGGTGGCCCGGAGACCGGGGAGCGGAGCCACCAGCGGGAAGCGGCCTGAGCTGACGCGTCCCGGCGTTAACCCGGACGGGTGACGCGGCACGGTCGCGGGCAGGGCGGCGTCACGGAACGACGACGAGCGACGAGCCGACGGGCTACGGAACGACGACGACCTTCGTGTGGTTCACCGCGAACTCCCACATCGCCTGGCCGTCCGCCGGGGTCTCGCGGATGCCGCCGGTCTTCGCCCCCGGCGCCGGCTTCGGCGAGGAGCCGTCGACGGCCGCGCTGAAGCCGAAGACGACGCCCGCCGTGTTCCGGTGGAAGCGCACCACGTGCTCGATCGGGATCCCGTCGGAACCGGTCACGTTCGCGTCCCGCGAGGTCACCGCGTACGTCCCCGGCGGCGGGTTCACGGCGCTGGGCGCCACCTCGAAGGTCCGGGTGGCCTTGTCGTCCGAGCCGACCAGCCACACCCGCTTCTGCGCGAGCGCGTAGACGACCCGCAGGCCCGAGCCCGAGTTCGCCGGGACGGGGTTCGCGGCGGCCTGGTCCTGGCCGGCGTCCGCCTTGCCCTTGTCCGAGGCGTCCTGGCCCTGGTCCTTCGTCTTGCCGGAGGAGTCCTTGCCCGCCGCGTGCGCGCTCGCGGGGCGGTCGGGCGCGGCCTCCGCCTGGACGGCCAGGAAGCCGACTCCGGCCAGTGCCGCCGCGGTGAGCGCGGCCACGATGACCCCCGAGCTGCTGCGTGCCACGCTGCGCACCCTTTCGTCCTGCCGTACGGCTTGTCCCGCGTACGACGTCGTTCCGGCGTACGGCCTCGTTCCGCTCCCGGCGGTACCCGCCGGGTTCTCGCCGGTCACAGGCACCACTCATACGGCGCGGAGGGCTCGTACGGCTTTGCGGCTGACCGTAGCACCCGGCCCGTGACCCCGCCGCGCCCCCGGCGGCGGCCGATCCGCGCACCGGACGCCCCACGACGCGCCGTAGGCTTGTCGTGTGCTGCTGCTCGCTCTGGATACCGCCACCCCCGCTGTCACCGTCGCCCTCTACGACGGCGAGTCCGTCGTCGCCGAGTCGAGTCAGGTGGACGCCCGCCGGCACGGCGAGCTCCTGCTGCCCGCCGTGGACCGGGTGCTCGGCGAGGCGGGCCGCAAACTGGACGCCGTGACCGGCATCGTCGTGGGCGTCGGCCCCGGCCCCTACACCGGCCTGCGCGTCGGCATCGTCACGGCCGCCACCTTCGCCGCCGCGCTGGACGTCCCCGTCCACAGCCTGTGCACGCTCGACGGCATCGCCTACGCGGCCGGGCAGGCGGGCCTGGAGGGCGAGTTCGTCGTGGCGACGGACGCCCGCCGCAAGGAGGTCTACTGGGCGCGGTACGCCGACGCCCGCACCCGCCTCACCGAACCCGCCGTGGACCGCCCGGCCGAGCTCGCCGGGCACGTCGCCGGCCTCACGGCCGTCGGGGCGGGCGCCGTCCTCTACCCGGACGCCTTCACGGACGTACGGGCCGATCTGCCGCAGCACCAGTCGGCGGGCGCGCTGGCGGCCCTGGCCGCCGAGAAGCTGCGCACCGGCGGGGAGTTCCTGCCGGGCCAGCCGCTGTACCTGCGCCGCCCGGACGCACAGGTGCCGGCCAACTACAAGGTGGTCACACCGCAGTGAGCGAGTCGACCGCGACCGTGCGCATCCGCGAGATGCGCTGGTGGGACATCGCACCGGTGCTGGAGCTGGAGCGCGAGCTCTTCCCGCACGACGCGTGGTCCAAGGGGCTCTTCTGGTCCGAGCTGGCCCACGCCCGGGGCGCCAACGCCAACCGGCGCTACGTGGTGGCGGAGGACCTGCCGGCCGCCGGCGGAGCGCCGCGCATCATCGGCTACGCCGGGCTCGCGGCCATCGACGGCACCGGCGACGTCCAGACCATCGCCGTGGACCGGGACCACTGGAGCACGGGCCTGGGCGCCCGCCTGCTGTCCGAACTGCTGACGACCGCGACCGCCTTCGAGTGCCACGAGGTGCTGCTCGAGGTGCGCGTCGACAACACCCGCGCCCAGCGCCTGTACGAGCGCTTCGGCTTCGAGCCCGTAGGCGTCCGCCGCGGCTACTACCAGCCCGGCAACGTCGACGCGCTCGTGATGCGCCTGACCGATCCGACCTCCGCAGTGCAAGGAATGACCCATGGCTCGCAAGGCTGACGAACCCCTCGTCCTCGGCATCGAAACCTCGTGCGACGAGACGGGCGTCGGCATCGTCCGCGGCCACACGCTCCTCGCCGACGCGGTCGCCTCCAGCGTCGACGAGCACGCCCGCTTCGGCGGCGTGGTCCCCGAGGTCGCCAGCCGGGCGCACCTGGAGGCCATGGTCCCGACGATCCAGCGCGCCCTGAAGGAGGCCGGGGTGAGCGCGAAGGACCTCGACGGCATCGCGGTCACGGCCGGCCCCGGCCTGGCGGGCGCCCTGCTCGTCGGCGTCTCGGCGGCCAAGGCCTACGCCTACGCCCTGGGCAAGCCGCTCTACGGCGTCAACCACCTGGCCTCGCACATCTGCGTCGACCAGCTGGAGCACGGCGCCCTGCCGGAGCCCACGATGGCCCTGCTGGTCAGCGGCGGCCACTCCTCGCTGCTGTTGGCCCCCGACATCACCGCGGACGTCCGCCCGCTCGGCTCCACCATCGACGACGCGGCCGGCGAGGCCTTCGACAAGATCGCCCGCGTGCTCCAGCTCGGCTTCCCCGGCGGCCCGGTCATCGACCGCTACGCCCGCGAGGGCGACCCGGAGGCCATCCGCTTCCCGCGCGGCCTGACCGGCCCCCGCGACCCGGTGTACGACTTCTCCTTCTCCGGCCTGAAGACGGCCGTGGCCCGCTGGATCGAGGCCAGGCGCGCGGCCGGCGAGAACGTCCCGGTGGCGGACGTGGCCGCCTCCTTCCAGGAGGCGGTGGTGGACGTGCTGACCCGCAAGGCCGTCCGCGCGTGCAAGGACCACGGCGTCGATCACCTCATGATCGGCGGCGGGGTCGCGGCCAACACCCGCCTGCGGGCCATGGCCGAGCGCCGCTGCGAGGACGCGGGCATCACGCTGCGCGTGCCGCGCCCGAAGCTGTGCACGGACAACGGCGCGATGGTGGCGGCGCTGGGCGCCGAGATGGTGGCCCGCGGCCGCGCGGCCTCGTCGTGGGACCTGTCGGCGGACTCCTCGCTTCCGGTGACGGAGACGCATGTGCCGGGCCATGACCACGACCATGACCACGGGCACGGCCACTCCCATGACCACGACCACTTCCACGAGCTGAGCAAGGACAACCTCTACTCGTAGCCGGTCAGCCGGTCAGCCGTCGGCTGCCGTCGGCTGCAGGAGCAGCAGCGCGATGTCGTCGGCGTGCTGGCCGGTGGGGCATGCGCGCTGGACCAGGCTGTCGATGACGTGGTGCAGGGGGAGACCGCTCGCGTCGGCGAGGGCGCGAGCGATGTCCGCGGTGGTCTCGTCGATGTCGGTGCCGGGAGTCTCCACGAGCCCGTCGGTGTAGAGGGCGAGGACGGCCCCGGCCGGCACGGACAGGGTGGTTACGGCGTAGGGGGCGTCGAAGCCGATGCCCAGCGGGGGCCCGGGGTCGACGTCCACGGTGGCGGCGAGGTGTCCCGGCCGGTGCAGGAGCGGGGGCGGGTGCCCGGCACTGGAGAGCGTGATCTGCCGGCTGGCGAGGTCGAGGTGGGCGTAGAGGCAGGTGATGAACCGGCCGGGGTCCAAGTCCGTGAGGTCGCGGTTCGTCCGGTCGAGGACTGTGTCGGGGCTCGCCCCGGCACCGGACCTGGCGTGGGAGTGGATCGCCGTACGGACCTGCCCCATCAGCGCGGCGGCGGTCACGTCGTGGCCCTGCACGTCGCCGATGACGGCGGCGACCGTGGTGTCCGTCAGACGGACGAGGTCGTAGAAGTCGCCGCCGATGTCGAGGCCGTGGCTGGTCGGCAGGTAGCGGGCGGCGACGTTCAGCCCGGCCACGGTGGGCAGGGTGTGGGGCAGCAGGCGCTTTTGCAGGGCATGGGCGAGGTTGTGCTTGGCGTCGTAGAGCCGGGCCCGGTCCAGGGCCTGGGCGATGAGGCTCGCCAGGGGGGTGAGGGTGGCGCGTTCGTCGACGGAGAAGTCGTGCGGCCGGCTGTAGGCGAGCACGCAGCAGCCGATGGGGCGACCCGAGGTGATCAGCGGCAGGAACGCCCACGCCTGCTTGTCGCTGAGCTGCGGAGTATCGGGGTAGCCGCGGGACAGTTCGGCGCGGTTGGCGAAGAAGGACGGGGCGCCGGTGGCCAGGGCGTGCCCGACAGGGGTGATGTCGGCGTCCACCGGCAGCCCCTCCAGCCGGTCGAGCACCTCCGGGTCGTAGCCCAGGGAGCCGATGGCCACCAGCCGGCCGGCTTCGGCCGTTGCCATGATCAGGCCGTCGGCGTCGAAGGTGGGCAGGACCAGCTCCTCGATCAGGTCGACGACGTCCTGCACGCTCACGGTCTCCGTCAGCGCCGCCGCGAGGTGCATCAGCTGGTGGATCCGGCCCGCGGCGGCGGCGGATTCCACCGCCGCCCCGACGGGACGGCGCTGCTGGGCGCCGGTGTTCCGGCTGGGGGTGATGAGAACGCTGACGCCGCTGCCGTCCGGGTAGAGGCGGAGGTCGAGCCACCGGCCCGGGGGGCGCTCGGCGGTGCAGGCCACCGGCTCACCGCTGAACCAGGCGGCGCGGTACGTCTCCACGCACGCATCGGTACCCAGCCACGGCACCACCTCCCACAGCGCCCGGCCCAGCAACTGCTCGTGCGTGGAGCCCAGCAGGTCGACGGCCGTGTTGCTGACGAAGGTCACGCGCCCCGTGAGGTCCATGGCCAGGACCCCCTCCGGCAGCCGCTCGACCAGGTCGGCCGCCGCGAGGGCGGGCTGCACCGGCTCCGCGGCGGCCAGGTGCACGGGGACGACACGGGGACGGTCCGGGATCTCCGGACGGTGGCCGGCCTCGTCCAGAACGCGGGCGATGCGCCGGGCGCTGAAGAGGATCTGGCCGCGTTCCCGCCGGGTGACCTGAGGCGACCGGCCGACGTGCCACGACAGCGAGAGGGCCCCCCAGCAGTGGCGTACGCCCCTGAGCGGAACGCACGCCATCGTCGTCCGATGGGGAAAGGTTGCCGCGCCGCGCGGATACTTGCGCGCCATGTCCTCCTGCGAGCCCACCCACACCAGCCGGTCCTCGCGCACGGCCTGCGGCGCCGGGCTCTGGCGGTTGACCGCCAGACGCCACCACGGCTCGGTGACCTCGGCCGGCCCACCGCACATCACCGCCGTGACCAGCGTCTGCTCCTCCTGGTCCAGCAGATAGACGCTGCCGCCCGAGGCGCCTGTGCGGTGCACGGCCCTGACCAGGGCCTCATCCAGAAGACCGGCTGCGTCCGGCTGCCTGCCGCGACCGGACATATCTGAACGATATGCCGGGCGGGCGGTCGCGGCACATCGGGGCGCAGCAGGTCAGCCGAGCAGCGCCGAGGTGTCCAGCGGGGGATAGGGATCGGGAAGGGGCAGCTTCTCGCCCGGCGTGGCGGTCGACGTCGTGCGGTAGAAGCTCTTCCTGGGCTCGTCCTGGTCGGCGACCGGGTTCGTGTGGACGTACACCCGGTTCTCCTCACGATTGACGAGCACATAGACCGGGACCCCCGCAGCGGCGTAACTGCGGTACTTGGGTCCGGTGTCCGTCTCGTGATTGCTGGACGTCACCTCCCCGACGAGGGCGAGCAGGTCCATCGGGTACCAGCCCTTGTGAACCTTGCGGTAGGCCTCGTCCAGTTCCGTGGGCTTACGGCGCAGCACGTAGAAGTCGGGGATGGCGAGGGAGCGGGTCTCGTCCTTGCCGTTCGTGTCCACACCGGTGCGGAACCCCATTCCCATGCCGGCCAGCCGGAGTCCGGCGGAGCGCAGCTGGAACGCGAGGTCGAAGATTACGTCACCGTGCTCGAAGTCAGGCTGCGGTGGCACAACCACCATCCCCTCGAAGTACTCGGGTCGAATCGGCGCCTCTGACGCCTCCTCGATCGCGATCAGTAGATCGATGGGGTCCTGCTCGTGCGGCTTGTTCACCGGCTCGGTGATGGGATCGGCGGCCATCGCTGTCCTCCCTTGTCGCTCATGCCAGGCTACGCCTGGGCTGGGTGCCCCACCGGCATCGTCGGCGGACTGGCGGTACGGATAAGTGCGATCACGCGATGGTTCACCCGTTCGGGGCGTGGGCTCTGTGTGTGATGTGCGGCACCTGAATGTTCCCAGGTGGCTACTTTGAGTAGTAGCGATGGGAAGGGGTGGCCCATGGGAGAAGTGGACTCTCAGCCGCCGATCGGGTGGCGGTACTGCGGGGATCAGCTGAAGCGGTGGCGGGAGCGGGCTGGTGTCTCGCGGGAGGAGTTGGCCAAGGAGGCCGGGTACGGCTACGAGGCCATCAAGTCGATGGAACAGGGGCGGCGGCGGGCGAATTTGCGGGTGCTGCAGATCGCGGACCAGATGTGCGGGGCGGGTGGGTTGCTGGAGGCGGCGCACCCGTATCTGAAGCCGGAGGGGCCGAGGTCGGTGGTGCAGGACTTCTTCCGGTACGAGAAGGAGGCGATCGTCTACAGCTCCTGCGAGCCCATGTTCATTCCGGGGCTGTTGCAGACGGAGGAAACCATGCGGGCGCTGTTCAACTCGGCGTGGCCGCCGGTGGACGATGCGACGGTCGAGGAGAGGGTCGCGGTCCGACTGGATCGGCAGATGCTGCTCAACAAGCAGACTGTGGCGTTCTCCTTTGTGATCGGTGAACTTCCTCTGCGGTATCCGGTCGTCGAGAAGGAGGCACAGAAGCGGCAACTGCTGCACATCTTGGAGGTGGGGCAGCAGCGGAACGTCACCACTCAGGTGATGCCGCTCGACAGGTACAGGGAAGGGCTCGACCGAGCCATCATGGTGCTGGAACTGCCGGGGCACGACCGGATCGCCTATGAGGAGGCGCACGCTACAGGTGCGCTCTACGGCGATCCAGCCAGGGTCAGTGTGTATGCGCAGAAGCACGCCGTGAACGGCCGGGTGGCCCTCAATCCGGCGGAGTCCGCACGTTTCATCCGAGAACTCTCGGAGGAGTTGTGAGCGTCAGGCCAATGTGGTTCAAGTCCAGCTACAGCACGTCAGAAGGAAACGCTTGCATCGAGGTGAGCTCCGGGCCCCGGGAAGTACGGGTCCGGGACTCGAAGCGAATACCCGGGCCGGAACTGGCCTTCCCAGCGCCCTCCTGGGCGACATTCGTCGCGGCGCTCGGCGGGGCCGGGGCTTGAGCTCCGGGCTCCGAGCCCTCTTTGTAAGGAATGGGCGGTGGGCTCAACCCACCCACCCACCCCAATGGCGCGTATACCACGCGCAGTTCACTTTGTGTGATCCGGTTGCGACGCAACGTCGCGATCCTCTAGCGTCCGGAACAACAAACGACCCCGGTCGGTGTTAGCGCACCAGGCCGGGGTCTCACCACCAAGATCGAAAGCAGTCGATCTCATGGCTGACGCCAACCCTAGCGCCGCCGCGCGCACCCCGCACGCCTTCCCGATGGCCAAGCCCGGCTACGGCAAGAAGAGCGCACCGGGCCAAGCCCGGCGTACCGGTACGGACTTCGCGCACCTCCCGCCTCGCGAGGCACAGATCGCCGCGTTCATCGACCGCCTGCCCGAAGGCGCGGCCATGGACGCGAAATCGCTGGCAGCCCAGCTCCCCGCCTACGGTCAGGCCGCTTGCCGTACCGCCCTGCGACGGCTGTCGGAGGCCGGTCACCTGCGCCGGGTGAAGGAGCACCTCAAGGGTGACGACGGGGCCTATCACTGGGTGACGCGCACGTACTTCTCGCGCACCGCGCGGGACGACGCCTGGTGGACGTCCGTCCTCACGGGCGAGGTCCCCGAACAGGCGGCGGCGCCCGCGCGCCGTTCACGCGCGTACGCGGTGCTGGCCACCGTGGGCCGCACGGACCCCCGCATGACGCTGTCGCACGCCGATTGCGTCGACCTGGAACCGCTGGCGGCGGCATGGCTGGAACGGGGCGCAGGGGAGGCCCATGTCGTACGGGAGCTGACGGCCGGCCTGCCAACCGTGGTGCATCGCGCCGCGGCCCTGGCCCGCCGTCGCCTTGTCGACAAGCTGCCGCCGGAACAGCGGCGGCCGGAAGCAAGCGCAACCCTCCGGCTCGTCGAATGCACAGTCTGTGCCACCCCCGGCCGCCCTGAAGCCCTCCCCGGCGGCCTCTGCCGCGACTGCCGGGGCGAACCCCTCCCGGACACCCCAGCGGCCCTCACCCCGGAGGAGGTCCACGCAAAGGCCGCCATCCTCCGGGCCATCAACCGCGAACCGGAAAGGAATCACGCATGACTGCCGACTGCCCCTTGCTCCTCATCGACGAGTTTGAAGAACTGGCCCTTGCGGCGCCCGAGACCGTGCGTCTGGAGTTCATCAACGGACGGATCGAGGTCAGGCCGCCGCAGGACGGGAATCGCGCCGAAAGCGTCGCGTGTCTGCAGGACACCGTCTGGAAGCTCCTCCCCGGCACGCACCTGTACCCGGGGAGAGGTCTGAAGGTCGAGAACAGCCGGGCGGGCCGCGCCGTTCCCGATGGAGTTCTGGCCCCCGAGGGGCTCTTCCGCGGCCACGGCGAGTGGTCCGACCCCGACGGTGTCCTCATGGTCGTGGAGGTCACTACGCGCGACACCGACACGAACCGCCGCGTCCGCGTTGAGAAGCGCGACGGCTACGCGGCAGCGGACATCCCCGTCTACCTCCTCATCGACCGCGAAAACTGCACGGTCACCGTTCACTCCGAGCCCAAGGACGGCACCTACCGCAGCCTGACGACACGTCCGTACGGCACGCTGGTCGAGCTCCCTGCCCCGGTCGGGTTCACCCTGGAGACGGAGAAACTCAAGAAGTTCGCCCAATAGGCAACCGGGAGCGTTCCATGACCACACCGCGGGATTTGCTGATCACCGTCATGACTGAGCCCTAGCCCTTCGCCACCGGCTGCCCCAGCAGCATCGTCGGCGCGCCCGCGACCCGCGTCAGCACGATGACGCAGGAGTTCGGACCGTCGAGCTTGAGCTTCCTGCGCAGTTCCTCCGGCTCGACGGCCGAGCCGCGCTTCTTGATGACGGCCACGCCGATCCGGCGTTCGCGCACGATCGCCTTCAGCCGCTTCAGATTGAACGGCAGCACGTCAGTGATCTCGTACGCCGCCGCGTAAGCGGAATCCCGCAGCTCGTCGCTCGTCACATACGCGATCGTCTCGTCGATCAGCCCGCCGTCGAGCTCCTCGGCGACCTCCGCCACCAGGTGCGCCCGGATCACCGCGCCGTCCGGCTCGTACAGATAGCGCCCCACGGGCCGCACCGCCGGGTCCGGCAGGCCCCGCCCCACCAGTGACGCACCGCCCGGCAGCAGCGTCGCCCGCCGGGTGCCCGCTTCCGTGCCGAACCACAGCACGGCCTCCTTCACGTCGCCCCCGTCCGAGATCCACTCCGCCTCGGCGTCCTCGGGGACCGCCTCGTGGGGCACGCCCGGGGCGATCTTGAGGGCGGCGCGGGGGGCCGAGCGGGCCGCCTCGATCGCCCAGGACAGCGGCGGCGAGTACGCCTCCGGGTCGAAGATGCGGCCCCGGCCGCCGCGCCGGGCCGGGTCGACGAAGACGGCGTCGTACGGGGAAGTGTCGACGTCCGCGACATCGGCGCAGCGCACCTCGATGAGGTCGGCCAGGCCCAGCGCCTCGGCGTTGGCACGGGCGACCTCGCAGGTCAGCGGGTCGCGGTCGACGGCCAGTACCGAGATGCCGGCCCGGGCCAGCGCGATGGCGTCGCCGCCGTTGCCGCAGCAGAGGTCGGCGAGGCTGCGTACGCCGAGCGCCTCGAAGCGCCGGGCGCGGTGGAGTGCGACAGCGGCGCGCGTGGCCTGCTCCACGCCGTTCGGCGTGAAGAACATGCGGTAGGCGTCCTCCGCGCCGAACTTCGCCACGGCGCGCTGGCGCAGCCGCGCCTGCCCGAGCGCCGCCGAGACCAGCTCCGCGGGGTGCTCGCGGCGCAGCCGGGTCGCCGTGGCGAGCTCCTGGGAGGGGTCGTAGTCGCGCAGCCCGTCGAGGAGGGCGCGGCCCTCGTCGGTGAGGAGGGCGGCGAAGGCGTCGAGGGGGGTGATCGGTGCGGGCACGTGTCTCATTCTCTCTTGCGGGCCGGTGCCCCACGCGGTGGACTGCCCTGGTGACGACGACCGCGAAGCGCACCCTGTATCTGGTCTGCTGCGCCGCCGCGCCGGCCGTCCGGGCCGCCGACGGAGTCCGTGCCGCCCAGGCCGCCGGGTGGGACGTGTGCCTGATCCTTACCCCGTACGCCCACCGCTGGCTGGAAGCGGACGTCCCCGCCCTGGCCGCGCTGACGGGCCACCCTGTACGGCACGAGTACAAGCTGCCCGGGGAGCCCGACGTGCTGCCCCCGCCGGACGCGATCCTGGTCGCGCCCGCCACCTTCAACACGATCGGCAAATGGGCCGCCGGCATCTCCGACACCCTGGCGCTCGGCCTGATCACCGAGGCGATCGGCCTCGGGCTGCCCCAGGTCGCCCTGCCGCACCTGGGCGCCGCGCAGGCCGCGCACCCCGCCTTCCCCCGGAGCGTGGCGTTCCTGCGCGCGGCGGGCGTGACCGTCCTGCTGGGAAAGGACGGCTACGACCCCGCGCGGGGGGACAGCGTGGAGTCGTATCCGTGGGCCGCGGCGGTGGCGGCGCTGCCCGCGCCCTGAGGCCCGTACGGGGCGCACCCCGCGCCCGCGCGCTCATCGAACGCATGCACAACAATCGTCCGCGTGAGCCCGTCTGTTTCCGGCCGCCTCCGCGCCGCCGCCCTCGCCTCCGCCGCCGTGCTGCTGACCGGTGTTCTCGCCGGGTGCTCCGGCTCGTCCTCCGACGCCCCGAAGTCCTCGCAGAAGCCCGGCCGGTCCGGCACGGCGGCGCCCGCCGCCTCCGCCGCGCCCGACGACGCGTACCGCCGCTGGGGACTGGACAAGCCGCTCGCCGCACCGCCCGCGCCCCCCGCCGCGAAGCTGCTCCAGGACGCCGGGACAGGCGCGCCGCCCAAGGTCGTACGGCGGATACCGACCCAGGACAAGGTCGTCTTCGTGACCATCGACGACGGGGCCGAGAAGGACCCCCAGTTCCTGAAGATGGCCGAGGAGCTGAAGCTGCCGTTCACGATGTTCCTGACGGACAGCATCTCCCGCGCGGGCAGCGGCTACGGCTACTTCGACCGGCTGCGCGCCCTCGGCAACGGCGTCGACAACCACACCCTGACCCACCCCAATCTGCGCACCTTGTCCGCCGACGCCCAGCGGCGCGAGATATGCGGACAGCAGGACGCCCTGGAGAAGCGTTTCGGCAGCCGGCCCGCGCTCTTCCGGCCGCCCTACGGCAACTACAACGACGCCACCCTCGCCGCGGCGGGGTCCTGCGGGGTGCGGGCCCTCGTGCTGTGGGAGGTGACGATGCAGATCAACGACATGCGCTACGCCCAGAGCGACAAGCTGCGCCCCGGCGACATCGTCCTCGCCCACTTCCGCGGGCCGCAGGAGCTCAAGGGCACCTCGATGACCAGGATGGTCACCAACATGCTGCGCAGCATCCAGGCCCAGGGGTACACGGTCGCGCGACTCGAGGACTACCTCTGACCCGGCGGGGGTAGGCACGGTGCGCCGCGCGATGAATTGGCACTCCGCTTGACCGAGTGCTAACCGCGTCATAGTCTCGGCTCCGTTGGCACTCTCCACCGGTGAGTGCCAAACACAGCGACGGGCAGATCCGGCACCCGCGACGACGGATCTACCAGGTCGCCACCTCAGACAGTTAACCCCGTGAGATCTCCGAAGGGGGAGGTCGGATCGTGACGACCGCCAGCTCCAAGGTTGCCATCAAGCCGCTCGAGGACCGCATCGTGGTCCAGCCGCTCGACGCCGAGCAGACCACGGCCTCCGGCCTGGTCATCCCGGACACCGCCAAGGAGAAGCCCCAGGAGGGCGTCGTCCTGGCCGTGGGCCCGGGCCGTTTCGAGGACGGCAAGCGCGTCGAGCTCGACGTGCAGGTCGGTGACGTCGTGCTCTACAGCAAGTACGGCGGCACCGAGGTGAAGTACAACGGCGAGGAGTACCTCGTCCTCTCGGCTCGCGACGTCCTCGCGATCGTCGAGAAGTAATTCACCCCAGGCTTTCGAGCCCGAGGCTTTCGAGCTTTCGAAGCTTTTGATCTGCGCCCCTGGTTCCCGTGCCTGCTAGCCGGGCGCCCGGGGCGCAGTTCGTTTGAGAGATACGGCGAAGGATACGTAACCCATGGCCAAGACCCTGAAGTTCGACGAGGACGCCCGTCGCGCCCTTGAGCGCGGCGTCAACAAGCTCGCCGACACCGTGAAGGTGACGATCGGTCCCAAGGGCCGCAACGTCGTCATCGACAAGAAGTTCGGCGCCCCCACCATCACCAACGACGGTGTGACCATCGCGCGCGAGGTCGAGCTCGACGACGCGTACGAGAACCTCGGCGCCCAGCTCGTCAAGGAGGTGGCGACCAAGACCAACGACATCGCGGGTGACGGCACCACCACCGCGACCGTGCTGGCCCAGGCGCTGGTCCGCGAGGGTCTGCGCAACGTCGCCGCCGGTGCCTCCCCGGCCTCCCTGAAGAAGGGCATCGACGCCGCGGTCAAGGCCATCTCCGACGATCTGCTGGCGACCGCCCGCCCGATCGCCGACAAGGCCGACATCGCCGCCGTCGCCGCGCTCTCCGCGCAGGACAAGCAGGTCGGCGAGCTCATCGCCGAGGCGATGGACAAGGTCGGCAAGGACGGTGTCATCACCGTCGAGGAGTCCAACACCTTCGGCCTGGAGCTCGACTTCACCGAGGGCATGGCCTTCGACAAGGGTTACCTCTCGCCGTACATGGTCACCGACCAGGAGCGTATGGAGGCCGTCCTCGACGACCCGTACATCCTGATCCACCAGGGCAAGATCTCCTCGATCCAGGACCTGCTGCCCCTGCTGGAGAAGATCATCCAGGGCGGTGGCTCCAAGCCGCTGCTGATCATCGCCGAGGACGTCGAGGGCGAGGCGCTCTCCACCCTCGTCGTCAACAAGATCCGCGGCACGTTCAACGCCGTGGCCGTCAAGGCCCCCGGCTTCGGCGACCGCCGCAAGGCGATGCTCGGCGACATGGCCACCCTCACCGGTGCCACCGTCATCGCCGAGGAGGTCGGCCTCAAGCTCGACCAGGCCGGTCTGGACGTGCTGGGCTCCGCCCGCCGCGTGACGATCACCAAGGACGACACCACCATCGTCGACGGTGGCGGCAACTCCGAGGACGTCCAGGGCCGCGTCGCCCAGATCAAGGCCGAGATCGAGACCACGGACTCGGACTGGGACCGCGAGAAGCTCCAGGAGCGCCTCGCCAAGCTCGCCGGTGGCGTCTGCGTCATCCGCGTGGGTGCGGCCACCGAGGTCGAGCTCAAGGAGAAGAAGCACCGTCTGGAGGACGCCATCTCCGCGACCCGCGCCGCGGTCGAGGAGGGCATCGTCTCCGGTGGTGGCTCCGCTCTCGTCCACGCCGCCAAGGTGCTGGAGGGCGGCCTGGGCAAGTCCGGCGACGAGGCCACCGGTGTCGCGGTCGTCCGCCGCGCCGTCGTCGAGCCGCTGCGCTGGATCGCCGAGAACGCGGGCCTCGAGGGCTACGTCATCACCTCGAAGGTCGCCGAGCTCGACAAGGGCCAGGGCTTCAACGCCGCGACCGGCGAGTACGGCGACCTGGTGAAGGCCGGCGTCATCGACCCGGTCAAGGTCACCCGCTCCGCCCTGGAGAACGCCGCGTCCATCGCCTCCCTGCTGCTCACGACCGAGACCCTGGTCGTCGAGAAGAAGGAAGAGGAGTCCGCCGAGGCCGGTCACGGCCACGGTCACGGCCACGCGCACTGACGCACCCCGTACGACGACCCGGCCCGGTCTCCCCGCGAGGGGAGGCCGGGCCGCGGCCGTTCAGGGCTCCGGCCACGGACGGACCCGCCGCGGATTCCGCTACGCGTCCACCGCGCCCAGCTGGCGCAGCAGCCCCAGCAGGTCCTCGTTCCACCAGCCCTCGCAGATCTTCCCGTCCTCGAAGCGCCAGACCGTCGTGCCCTTCATCGAGACCTCCTGGCCCGTCGGCTGCAGGCCCATGAAGTCGCCCTGATGGACGCCCCGCCAGGTCCACAGGACGCAGACCTGGTCGCCCTCGGCCAGGACGCTCTCGAGGGTGAACGTGAAGTCGAAGGCGGCGCGCCAGCCGGTGACGTCCTGCTTGATGACGTCGGAACCGACCGTGGTCTCCTCCGCCTTGGCGACGTCGTGATCGCGGTAGTCGGCGGTGAAGAGCTCGTCGACGAGGTCCAGATCGCCGCCCACCGCCACCTCTTCGTAGAAGCGGCGGACCGTCGCCTTGTTCAGCTGCTCGTCGCGGACCACGTCCAGGTCGGTGAAGGACGGCATCCCGTCGCAGAGCGCGACCATCTCCTCGAAGATCCTGTTGGTCTCCGGGAGGTTCGAGTTCTCCATCGCCTTGGCGTAGGAGGGGAACTCGATGATCTCCACATAGTGCTCGTCGTCCGTGTGGTCGCGGCCGACGATCGAGTGGGTGGCGGTGCGCTTGCCTTCGGTGGCGGCGACCCAGTCGTCCATGAGCCGGTTCATGTCGTCGTACCGGCGCGTCTTGCAGTCGATCACTTGTACGAATGTCATGGCGCCTCCCGGGTGATATGTCCAGGCTAGTCCTGAATCAGCCCACCCGAGAGGTGCGCTACGGCGTCGGCCAAGGCTCAGTTCGGCCCGTACCGGCGGCCCGTCGTCGCGCTCGCGCGCGAGACCGCCCGGCGCGGGGCCAGCTTCATCAGGCCCGTCAGCGCCTTGTACCGGGGATCCGGGATCGACAGCGACTTGCCGCGCGCCAGGTCCTTCAGGGCGGCCTCCACCAGCTTGTCCGCGTCCAGCCACATCCAGCCGGGCACGTTGTCCACGCCCATGCCGGCCCGCTGGTGGAACTCCGTCCGTACGAAGCCGGGGCACAGCGCCATCAGCCGCACCCCGCTCCCCGCCAGGTCCCGCGCGGCACCCTGGGTGAACTGCACCACCCACGCCTTGCTCGCCCCGTACGTCCCACGGGGGACGAACGCCGCCACCGACGCGACGTTGACCACCCCGCCGCGCCTGCGCTCGCGCATGCTCGCCGTCGCGGCCGAGGTCAGCCGCAGCACCGCCTCGCAGTGCACCTTCAGCATCATCAGCTCGTCGGCCATCGGAACCTCGAGGTAACGGCCCTTGTTGCCGAAGCCCGCGTTGTTGACCAGCAGGTCCACCGGGTTCTTGCGGTCCGAGAGCCGGGCCTCGACCGTGGCGATGCCGCTCTCCTCGGAGAGGTCCGCGCGGAGCACCTCCACCTCCACCCGGTGGCGGTCGTGGAGTTCGGTCGCCTGCTCGCTCAGCCGCTTCTCGTCGCGGGCCACGATGACCAGATTGTGCCCATCGGCCGCCAGCCGCCGTGCGAAGGCCGCGCCGATGCCGGCCGTGGCTCCCGTGATCAGTGCAGTCGTCATACAGGAACGTTAGTGCTCCGCACCCCGTCCTGGCTGCCGCCCCCGGCCTCTCGTCGCCCCTGCGGGCGCCCCTCGGACGCTTCCTGACGCTCCCTGTACGCGAGGGCCTTCGCCCGCGTCTCCGGGTGCAGCGCGTCCCCGGCGGCCAGCACGCCGGGCAGCAGGGCCCGTTCGGTCGTCAGGGCGCGGAAGACCTGGGAGACGCTCACGTCGTGGGCCGGGCGGTGGACGACGGTGACGGCATCTCCCGCGCGGATCCGCCCGGGCTCGATGACGCGCAGGTACGCACCGGGCGCCGCCTCCTGGGTGAACCGGCGTATCCAGCCGCTCTCGCCCAGCCAGTCGGCGAACGTACGGCAGGGGATGCGGGGCGCGGTGACCTCCAGCAGCAGATCCGTACCTATGCGCCAACGCTCGCCGATGCGCGCGCCGTTGACGTCGATGCCGCTCGTGGTGAGGTTCTCCCCGAACGCGCCGTCGGGCAGCCGGCGGCCCAGCTCCCGTTCCCAGCCGTCGAGGTCCTCGCGGGCGAACGCGTACACCGCCTGGTCGTCCCCGCCGTGGTGACGCAGGGAGACCACCGCGTCCCCGGCGAGGCCGCTGCCCGCCGTGCCCTTCGGGCCCGGGGCCGCCACCTCGACGGGCCCCTCCACCGGGCGCTTGTCGATGCCGCTCGCCAGGCCCTCCGCGAAGACGCCGGAGAAGCCGGGACGGTCGTCGGCGGTACGGGGTCGGCCCACATTCACGGAGATCAGGTACATGGGCACCAAGAGTAAGTGGGCGTGGCTCAAAGGAGCCAGCCAATATTTATCATCCGCCCCAAGCTGGGCTTATGCTCGGTTCTATGATCGAGGCTCGTCATCTGAGGGTGCTGCGTGCGGTGGCCGCCACCGGTTCGTTCTCGGCCGCGGCGCGCGACCTGGGCTGCACCCAGCCCGCCGTCAGCCAGCAGATGAAGGCACTGGAGCAGTCGACGGGCACCCCCCTGCTGATCCGTACGGGCCGTGAGATGCGCCTGACCGAGGCGGGCGAGGCCCTCGTACGGCACGCGACGGGCATCCTGGCCGGCCTGACCGCCGCCGAGGAGGAGATCGCGGCGATCGCGGGCCTGCGGGCCGGGCGGGTGCGGCTGGTGTCCTTCCCCAGCGGCAGCTCCACCCTGGTGCCCTCCGCGCTCGCCGAGATGCGGGCCGCGCACCCGGGCACCCGCGTCTCCCTTGTCGAGGCGGAGCCGCCGCGCTCGGTGGAGATGCTCCGCGCGGGCGACTGCGAGATCGCGCTGGCCTTCCGCTACCCCGATGTGCGCGGCGCCGACCCCGCCGCGGGCGCCGAGTGGGACGACCTCGTCGTACGACCGCTGCTGACCGACCGCCTCATCGGCGTGGTGCCCGAGGGGCACCGGCTCGCCGGCGCGGAGCGGATCGGGATCGCCGAGCTGGAGCGCGAGCCCTGGATCGCGGGCTGTCCGCGCTGCAGGCGGCACCTGGTGGAGGTCTGCGAGAGCGCGGGCTTCACCCCGCGCATCGACTTCGCCACGGACGACTACCCGGCCGTCTTCGGGCTGGTCGGGGCCGGGCTCGGGGTGGCCGTGATGCCCGAGCTGGCGCTGGAGTCGGTGCGTCCGAAGGGCGCGCGTACGGTGCCCGTCGAGCCGGTCGTGCAGCGCGAGATCGTGGCCCTCACGCTGCCGGATCTGGCCCGGGTCCCGGCGGTCGCGGCCATGCTGGACCGGCTGGTGGAGGCGGGGCGCCGCTGAGCGCCGCCGGCTGAGCGGGCCCCGCTCAGCTGAAACGTTTCGCCACTCCCGTGGTGCGCCCCGGGCGTTCAGGCGGTCATCGCGCCGGCGCCCGCGCTGCTCGCCGTGATGGACCGATGCCGCGCGCGCCCCATGAGCTCCTCGCGCTCGTCCTCGGTCAGGCCGCCCCACACGCCGTAGGGCTCCCGTACCGCCAGCGCGTGCGCGGCGCACTCGGCGCGCACCGGGCAACGCATGCACACCTCCTTCGCGGAGGTCTCACGGGCGCTGCGGGCCGCGCCCCGCTCGCCCTCGGGATGGAAGAACAGCGAACTGTCGACCCCTCGGCACGCCGCCAGGAGCTGCCAGTCCCACAGGTCGGCGTTGGGACCGGGAAGGCGGGAGAAATCTGCCATTGCTTATCCCCTCGAGGCGATCTGTCGAAGCGATGTGTCGATGTGACCTGTCGAAGCAATCTGCCGGAGCGCTCCGGATCGATCCGATCCGGAGTGATCCGTTGCAGTACCCGTCCATACCTCTGCCATGCATCTGTCGTGTGAGCAGATGAAAATATGACTCATTGCGAATCTAGCCACAGACACCAGCAAATGGGAAGAAAAACAGGCCCGACTGGGCAAATGGGGCATAGCTTGGCTGGTGGGCAGGGCGCCCCCTGTGCGCCCTGCTCCGTGTCCGCGCCCTCACGTAGAGTGCCGAACACGGCCGACCGAGCCCGTAACTCTTTCGGGTGACCGTCGTTGAGAGTGCGGAGGCGGTTGACGCATGAAGCAGTCGGGCGGGTGGCAGGTGCCCGGGCGTCGTCAATCGCACAGGTGACGATCAGTACCAGCCTCTGGAGGCTCAAGGTGACGCGCATCAGCTGCGGAGGGCGGCCATGACATCCGTCCTCGTCTGCGACGACTCCCCGCTTGCCCGAGAAGCGCTCCGTCGCGCGGTGGCGACCGTGCCCGGCGTCGAGCGCGTGACCACGGCGGCCAACGGCGAGGAAGTCCTCCGCCGCTGGGGCGCCGATCGTTCGGACCTCATTCTGATGGACGTACGCATGCCCGGACTGGGCGGCGTGGAGACGGTCCGCCGGCTGCTCTCCGCGGACCCCGGCGCCCGCATCATCATGCTCACGGTGGCCGAGGACCTCGACGGTGTCGCGCTCGCGGTCGCCGCCGGGGCGCGCGGCTATCTCCACAAGGACGCCTCGCGGGCCGAGCTGCGCGCCACCGTGACCCAGGCGCTCGCCGACCCGACCTGGCGGCTCGCCCCGCGGCGGCTGCGCTCGGCGGAGATGGGCGCGGCGCCCACGCTCACCGCGCGCGAGATCCAGGTGCTCGAGGGCATGAGCCACGGCCGCTCCAACGCCGAGATCGGCCGTGAGCTGTTCCTCTCGGAGGACACGGTCAAGACCCACGCCCGCCGGCTCTTCAAGAAGCTGGGCGCCTCGGACCGGGCGCACGCGGTGGCGCTCGGGTTCCGCTGGGGCCTGGTCCGTTAGGGCGGCGGCGGGCAGTTCCGGACGGTTGTTGCCGTGCGTCGACGCGGGGGACTGACGTACCCCGCCCGCCGGGGAGCGGGCGGGGCGGGCCGCTGTGGCCGCCCGCCCGGGAGCCGCCGTTTCCCGGCCCGCTGCACGTTTCCCGCGCGCTGCCGCATCCTTGGAGTATGGAGTTCCTCGGGGACGGCTCGGGCAGGCGTGATGGGAAGGTGCGGGAGATGACCGCCGGCGCACCCGCTCATAACGCTTCGGTGCACAACTACGGATGCGGTGCCACGGACAATCCGGCGTCAAGGCACCATGGACCGATGCGCGACGACGACACCACAGCTATTGGCGCGCTCGTCGCCCGCGCGGTGGAGGGTGACCGGCAGGCCACCCACGACCTGCTCGCCCTGGTGCACCCGCTCGCGCTGCGCTACTGCCGCACGCGCCTGTCGCGGCTGCCGGGCGACGCCCGGCACTTCGTGGACGACCTCGCGCAGGAGGTCTGTCTCGCGGTGCTGTGCGCCCTGCCGCGCTACCGCGACACCGGGCGCCCCTTCGAGGCCTTCGTCGTGGCCATCGCCGCGCACAAGGTCGCCGATCTCCAGCGGGCCGCCATGCGGCACCCGGGCAGCACGGCCGTGCCCTCCGACGAGATGCCCGAGCAGCCGGACGACTCCCTCGGACCGGAGGAGCGGGCGCTGCTCAGCAGCGACGCGGAGTGGGCCAAGAAGCTGCTCGCCAACCTTCCGGAGAACCAGCGCGAGCTGGTTCTGCTGCGGGTCGCCGTGGGGCTGACGGCCGAGGAGACGGGGCAGATGCTCGGCATGTCGCCGGGCGCCGTGCGCGTCGCCCAGCACCGTGCGCTCAGCCGGCTCCGTGCCCTCGCGGAGCAGTGAGCGGGCGGCGCGGGGCGGACCGGGCGGCGATCCTCGGACGTATTCATACGAACCTCCAAGTGACGCGAGCCTCAGTGCTCGTGGAATGGGACACCCGTGAGGGCCGTTAGCATGGGAGTCCTCGCCGGTGCAAGACCATTTGGGAAGGTGTCATGACTGACAACGTCGACGGAATGCCCGGGAAATTCGCGATGCTCGGTCTGACATACGACGACGTCCTGCTGCTGCCGGGCGCCTCCGAGGTCCTGCCGAACGCCGTGGACACCTCCTCCCGCGTTTCGCGGAACGTACGGGTCAACATCCCGCTGCTGTCCGCCGCCATGGACAAGGTCACCGAGGCGCGCATGGCCATCGCCATGGCCCGCCAGGGTGGCGCGGGCGTGCTGCACCGCAACCTGTCCATCGAGGACCAGGCCAACCAGGTCGACCTGGTCAAGCGCTCCGAGTCCGGCATGGTCTCGGACCCGATCACGGTCCGCCCGGACGCCACGCTGGCCGAGGCCGACGCCCTGTGCGCCAAGTTCCGCATCAGCGGTGTGCCGGTCACCGACCCCGCGGGCAAGCTGCTCGGCATCGTCACCAACCGTGACATGGCCTTCGAGCTGGACCGCAGCCGCCAGGTGCGCGAGATCATGACCCCGATGCCGCTGGTGACGGGCAAGGTCGGCATCTCCGGCGAGGACGCCATCGAGCTGCTGCGCCGCCACAAGATCGAGAAGCTGCCGCTGGTGGACGACGCCGGCGTCCTCAAGGGCCTCATCACGGTCAAGGACTTCGTCAAGGCCGAGAAGTACCCGAACGCCGCCAAGGACTCCGAGGGCCGCCTGGTCGTCGGTGCCGCGGTCGGCGTCGGCGGCGAGGCCTTCGAGCGGGCCCAGGCGCTGGTCGAGGCCGGTGCCGACTTCCTCGTCGTGGACAGCGCCCATGGCCACAGCCGCGGCATCCTCGACATGATCGCCAAGATCAAGTCCAACATCAGCGTCGACGTCGTCGGCGGCAACGTCGCCACCCGCGAGGGCGCCCAGGCCCTGATCGACGCCGGCGTGGACGGCGTCAAGGTCGGCGTCGGCCCCGGCTCGATCTGCACCACCCGCGTCGTCGCCGGCATCGGCGTCCCGCAGGTCACCGCGATCTACGAGGCCGCCCAGGCCTGCCACGCCGCCGGCGTGCCGCTGATCGGCGACGGCGGTCTGCAGTACTCCGGCGACATCGCCAAGGCGATCGCCGCCGGTGCCGACACGGTGATGCTCGGCTCGCTGCTCGCGGGCTGCGAGGAGTCGCCGGGCGAGATGGTCTTCATCAACGGCAAGCAGTTCAAGTCGTACCGCGGCATGGGCTCGCTCGGCGCGATGCAGTCGCGCGGACAGGCCCGCTCCTTCTCCAAGGACCGCTACTTCCAGGACAACGTCCTCTCCGAGGACAAGCTCGTGCCCGAGGGCATCGAGGGCCAGGTGCCCTACCGCGGCCCGCTGGCCTCGGTCGCCCACCAGCTCATCGGCGGTCTGCGGGCCTCCATGGGCTACGTCGGCTCGGCGGACGTCCAGGAGCTCAAGGACAAGGGCCGCTTCGTGCGGATCACGTCGGCGGGCCTCAAGGAGAGCCACCCGCACGACATTCAGATGACGGTCGAAGCGCCGAACTACTCCCGCCGGTAGTAGTCGGAGCTTCGCACAGCGCCACCCGAGCCCGCGACCGAAAGGCCGCGGGCTCCGCCGCGTCGGGGATACTGGATGCGGCAGACGGAGCGCCAAGGAAAGTGAAAGGCCACACACGTGACTGAGATCGAGATCGGGCGCGGCAAGCGCGGCCGCCGGGCGTACGCCTTCGACGACATCGCCGTCGTCCCGAGTCGCCGTACCCGCGACCCGAAGGAGGTCTCGATCGCCTGGCAGATCGACGCCTACCGCTTCGAGCTGCCGTTCCTGGCCGCCCCGATGGACTCGGTCGTCTCGCCCGAGACCGCCATCCGCATCGGCGAGCTGGGCGGCCTCGGCGTGCTCAACCTCGAGGGCCTGTGGACCCGCTACGAGGACCCGGAGCCGCTGCTCGCCGAGATCGCCGAGCTGGACGAGACCGCCGCGACCAAGCGTCTGCAGGAGGTCTACGCCGAGCCGATCAAGGAAGAGCTGATCGGGCAGCGCATCAAGGAGGTCCGCGACTCCGGTGTCGTGACCGCCGCCGCGCTCTCCCCGCAGCGCACCGCGCAGTTCTCCAAGGCCGTCGTCGACGCCGGCGTGGACATCTTCGTGATCCGCGGCACGACCGTCTCCGCCGAGCACGTCTCGGGCGCCGCCGAGCCGCTGAACCTCAAGCAGTTCATCTACGAGCTCGACGTGCCGGTCATCGTCGGCGGCTGCGCCACCTACACGGCCGCCCTGCACCTGATGCGCACGGGTGCCGCGGGTGTCCTCGTCGGCTTCGGCGGCGGCGCCGCGCACACCACCCGTAACGTCCTGGGCATCCAGGTCCCGATGGCCACCGCCGTCGCCGACGTCGCCGCCGCCCGCCGCGACTACATGGACGAGTCCGGCGGCCGCTACGTCCACGTCATCGCCGACGGCGGCGTGGGCTGGTCCGGCGACCTGCCGAAGGCCATCGCCTGCGGTGCCGACGCCGTGATGATGGGCTCCCCGCTCGCCCGCGCCACCGACGCGCCGGGCCGTGGCTTCCACTGGGGCATGGAGGCCGTCCACGAGGACGTGCCGCGCGGCAAGCGCATGAACCTGGGCACGGTCGGCTCCACCGAGGAGATCCTCACCGGTCCTTCGCACACCCCGGACGGCTCGATGAACATGTTCGGCGCCCTGCGCCGTGCGATGGCCACCACGGGCTACAGCGACCTGAAGGAGTTCCAGCGGGTCGAGGTGACGGTCGCGCCGTCGCAGCACGACAACCGCTGACCCTCGTCGGCTCGAAGGCCCGGACCGCCACGGCGGTCCGGGCCTTTCGCATGTGCCTGTGGGTTCTGTCAGCCCTGTTAGCGCCGTATAAACATTCGATCGTAGGGAATACTGGCGACTTATGGCGCAAAGCAAGTCGTTCAGCGGCAGGGACATGGGTATCGACCTCGGCACCGCGAACACGCTGGTGTACGTACGGGGGAAGGGAGTGGTGCTCAACGAGCCTTCGGTCGTCGCCGTCAACGCCGAGGACGGCAGCGTGCTGTCGGTCGGCTTCGAGGCCAAGGAGACCATTGGGCGCACCCCCTCGACCATCGTCGCCATCCGCCCCTTGCGCGATGGCGTCATAGCCGACTTCGAGATAGCCGAGCGGATGCTGCGGCACTTCATCAAGAAGGTGATGGGCAACCGTCTCTTCTCCCGGCCGCGCGTCGTGGTGTGCGTGCCGTCCGGCATCACGGGCGTCGAGCGACGGGCCGTCATCGAGGCCGCCTCCTCCGCCGGTGCCCGGCAGGTGCACCTGGTCGAGGAGCCCATGGCGGCGGCGATCGGCGCGGGCCTGCCGGTCAGCGAGCCCACCGGCTGCATGGTCGTCGACATCGGCGGCGGCACCACCGAGGTCGCGGTGATCTCGCTGGGCGGCATCGTCACCGCCCGCTCGGTGCGTACGGCGGGCGACGCGATGGACGCGGCGATCATGTCGTACATCAAGAAGAAGTACGCCCTCGCGATCGGTGAGCGCACCGCCGAGGAGATCAAGATGAGCATCGGCTCCGCCTCGCCTGGGGGCTACTGGTCGGAGGCGGGGCTCGCGGCCCTCGCCCGCCGGGTGGCCGAGCAGGACGAGGCGGACGGCGATCCGGAGGAGACCCAGGGGCTGCGGCCCGGCGACCGCTGCACCATCCGCGGCCGGGACCAGGTCAGCGGTCTGCCCAAGACGCTGGAGCTGACGGCCGACGAGATCCGGCACGCGCTGTCGGAGCCGGTGGACGCGATCGTCATGGCCGTGCGGCAGACCCTGGACGAGACCCCGCCGGAGCTGTCGGGCGACATCATGGACCGCGGCATCGTGCTGACCGGCGGCGGCGCGCTGCTGCGCGGGCTGGACGTACGGCTGAGCTCGGAGCTCGACATTCCGGTGCTCATCGCGGACGACCCGCTGGACTGTGTGGCCGTCGGCACCGGGCGCTGCGTGGAGAACTTCGCCTCCTTGCGCACCGTGCTGGACGCGCAGCCGCGGCTGCTGTCGACCGGGCGGCTCTAGGGGCCGTGGGGTGGGTGCGGGAAGCGGTGCGCTAGAGACGGTGCGCCGCTCCCGCCGGGCTCGCGCCGCGGGTGTCCAGCAGCAGCTGGGCCTTGACCGAGAGCCCCTGCAGGTCGTATTTGCGGTGCTGCTGGAGAAGCACCGTCAGATCCGCGGCGGCCGCGGCCTCGTGGGGGCAGTCGGCGCGGGGCACGGGGTGGCCCAGGACGCGCCACTGGGGGACGTAGGGGTCGTGGTACGTGAGCTGGGCGCCCATCTCCATCAGCCGGGAGGCGATCTCGCGGGCGGGTGAGCCCTCCTGGTCGCCCACGTCGGGCTTGTAGCTGACGCCCAGCAGCAGCACGCGGGCGCCGCGTGCCGACTTGCCGTGTTCGTTGAGGAGCGCGGCGCAGCGCTGGATGACGTAGCGCGGCATCCGTCCGTTGACCTCCTGCGCCAGTTCCACCATGCGCAGCGGATAGCCGAGGCTGCGGCCCTTGTAGGAGAGGTAGTTGGGGTCGATGGGCACCCCGTGGCCGCCCACGCCCGGTCCCGGGCGGAAGGCCTGGAAGCCGAACGGCTTGGTCTCGGCACAGCGCACGACGTCCCAGAGGTCGACGCCGATGTCGTGGCAGAAGACCGCCATCTCGTTGGCGAGCGCGATGTTGACGTGCCGGTAGTTGGTCTCCAGGACCTTGACCGCCTCCGCCTCGCGCGGGCCCCGGGCGCGGACGACCCGTTCGCAGACACGCCCGTAGAACGCGGCTGCGGCCTCGGTGCAGGCGGGGGTGAGGCCGCCGATGACCTTCGGGGTGTTCGCGTAGGCGTACTGGCGGTTGCCGGGGTCGAAGCGGCTGGGGGAGTAGGCGAGGTGGAAGTCCTGGCCGGCGCGCAGTCCGGAGCCCGATTCGAGGAGGGGGCGCAGGAAGTCCTCGGTGGTGCCGGGGTAGACGGTGGACTCCAGCAGCACCGTGGTGTGCGGGCGGAGCCGGGGCGCGAGGGTGCGGGCCGCCTCGGCGATGGCACTCAGGTCCAGGGCCCGGTCCTCGCCCAGCCGGGTGGGGGCGCAGATCACGGCCGTACGGACCCGGCCGAGCTCGGCGTCCTCGGTCGTGGCGCGGAAGCCGGCGGAGAGCATGCGGCGGATCCCGGCGGCGGTGAGGCAGCCGTCGGCGCCCTCGGAGGGCAGCCGTCCGGCGCGCAGGTCGGCGATGGTGCGCGGGTCGGGGTCGTAGCCGACGGTGGGGATGGCGGCGGTGGTGGCGGCCTGGGCGAGGGGGAGCCCGAGGTGGCCGAGGCCGATGACGGCGAGATCTGCGGGCATGACGGGATGCGGTCCTTCCCGGAGGGGATTCCGGCGGGGATCGGCCGTTACATCAGGTTAGGCGGATATATGACTGTTATCCGGTATTGCCTCGGCGTGGCCTGCCTTCCGGCGGGGCCCCGGTGGGCTCCGGCGCGGCCGAAGCGGCGGATCTGGGGCAGCATCGAAGGGGAACGGGTGCCCGCCCGGCGCGGCACCGGTACGGCGTAGGGCGCGACGCCGGTGCGGTGCGGGCACGGCCGGGCGGGGCGGGACCGGCGGCACACCGGCGGCAGTGGTTCACCGGCAACGGCGGCGAGAGCGGCCAGGCGGGAGGCAGTGGTGAGGACAGCGACACTCGGGCCGGCCGAGCGCGGAGCGGCGCTCGCCCGGATGGCGGAGCGGGAACTGGACATCCTGGTGGTCGGCGGCGGAGTGGTCGGCGCGGGCACCGCGCTGGACGCGGCCACGCGCGGCCTGGCGACCGGGCTCGTCGAGGCGCGGGACTGGGCGGCCGGCACGTCCAGCCGCTCCAGCAAGCTCATCCACGGCGGGCTGCGCTATCTGGAGATGCTCGACTTCGCCCTGGTACGCGAGGCCCTCAAGGAGCGCGGGCTGCTGCTGGAACGGCTCGCCCCGCACCTGGTGAAGCCGGTGCCCTTCCTCTATCCGCTGCAGCACAGAGGCTGGGAGCGCCTCTACGCCGGCTCCGGCGTGGCCCTCTACGACGCCATGTCCGTCTCCTCCGGCCACGGCCGCGGCCTGCCCACGCACCGTCACCTCACCCGCAAGAAGGCGCTGCGCGTCGCGCCCTGCCTGCGCAAGGACGCGCTGATCGGCGCCCTGCAGTACTACGACGCCCAGATGGACGACGCCCGCTACGTCACCACCCTCGTGCGCACCGCCGCCGCCTACGGCGCGGACGTCGCCAACCGGGCCCGCGTCGTGGGCTTCCTGCGCGAGGGCGAGCGCGTGGTCGGCGCCCGGGTGCGCGACCTCGAACAGGACGGTGAGTTCGAGGTCCGGGCCCGGCAGGTCGTCAACGCCACGGGGGTGTGGACGGACGACACCCAGCAGCTCATCGCCGAGCGCGGCCAGTTCCACGTACGGGCCTCGAAGGGCATCCATCTGGTCGTGCCGAAGGACCGCATCCACTCCACGACGGGGCTGATCCTGCGCACCGAGAAGAGCGTGCTCTTCGTGATCCCCTGGGGCAGGCACTGGATCATCGGCACCACGGACACGGACTGGGACCTGGACAAGGCCCACCCGGCCGCGTCCAGCGCGGACATCGACTATCTGCTGGAGCACGTCAACTCCGTGCTCGCGGTGCCGCTCACCCGCGACGACGTCCAGGGCGTGTACGCCGGGCTGCGCCCGCTGCTGGCCGGCGAGTCGGACGCCACCAGCAAGCTCTCCCGCGAGCACACCGTGGCGCACCCGGTGCCGGGGCTGGTGGTCGTGGCGGGCGGCAAGTACACCACGTACCGGGTGATGGCGAAGGACGCGGTGGACGAGGCGGTGCACGGCCTCTCCCAGCGGGTGGCCGAGTGCGTGACGGAGGACGTGCCGCTGGTGGGCGCGGAGGGCTACCGCGCGCTGTGGAACGGGCGGGCGCAGATCGCCCTGCGCACGGGACTGCACGTGGCGCGTGTCGAACACCTGCTCAACCGGTACGGCTCGCTGGTGGACGAGGTGCTCTCCTACGTCACCGCCGATCCGGCGATGGGTGAGCCGCTGGCCGGCGCGGAGGACTATCTGCGGGCGGAGGTCGTCTACGCCGCCTCGCACGAGGGCGCGCGCCATCTGGACGACGTGCTCACGCGGCGCACCCGGATCTCGATCGAGACCTTCGACCGGGGCACGCGCAGCGCCCGTGAGGTCGCGGGGCTGATCGCGCCCGTACTGGGCTGGGACCCGGCGCAGGTCGACAAGGAGGTCGAGCACTACGAGAAGCGCGTGGAGGCGGAGCGCGAGTCCCAGCGGCAGCCCGACGACCTGACAGCGGACGCGGCGCGGCTGGGGGCGCCGGAGATCCAGCCGATCTGACCGGGACGACGACCGGTACGACGGGACTGGTACGACGGCCGGATCGCCGCGTCGGTATCGCCGGGTCAGTCGCAGAACTCCTCCCGCAGGAGTCTGGCTTCCGTCCGCGGCGGGAGGCGGGAGTCGCTGTTGACGCGGTAGCTGACCAGGTGCCGGCCGTCGGCGGTGGCGAGCGTCTGGACGTACGAGCCGTTGATCTCGCCGTTGTGGCCCCACACCGTGCGGCGGCAGGGCAGCCGTACGGGGAACACGCCCATGCCGTAGCGGCCTCCGGTGGCCCGGGTGTCCAGCATGGCGCGCAGCTGGGACGGGGGCAGCAGCGCTCCCGAGAGCAGGGCCTGGAAGAAGCGGTTGAGGTCGGGGAGGGTGGAGACCATCTCGCCGGCCGCGCCGGCGGCGGACGGGTTGAGCTCGGTGACGTCGCCGGCGGGGCCCGGCCCTGACGCGCTGTAGGCCCGGCCGTGCGGGGAGGGCAGCGTGGTGCGGGTGCCGGGGAAGCTGGTGCCGGACAGGTGCAACGGGGCGATGACGCGGCGGAGGGCCTCGACGGCGTAGGAGCGGCCCGTGACCTGACGGATGACCATGCCGAGCAGGAGGTAGTCGGTGTTGGAGTAGCGGTAGCGCGCCCCGGGTGGCGCGTACGGCGGGTGCGCGAGGGCGGTCCGTACCAGCGCCTCCGGGGAGTGGGACACGAAGCGGTGGGCGGCGAAGCCCCGGCCGAAGAAGTCGCGGCGGAAGGCCCCGTCGTCGGTGTAGGAGAACAGGCCGCTGGTGTGGGTGAGGAGTTGGCGGACCGTGACGGAACGGCCGTACCGGGCCCGTGCCAGGGTGGCCGCGGTGCCCGGCGGCAGGTGCTCGGTGACCGGATCGTCCACGTTCAGCCGGTGTTCGGCCGCCAGCTGGAGGGCGACCGTGGCGATGACCGTCTTGGTGACACTCCCGGCCCGGAAACGATCCGTGAGCCCGATGCCGCGCCCGGTCCGCAGGTCCGACACGCCCGTCGCGGCGAACCGGACCACCCCATGAGCATCTTGTGACAGCTCGGCGGCACCGGGAACCGTCCGTTGCGAAACCAGGTCCTGTAGAGGGGAGCGGGTGGCGACGCCGCCGCATCCCGAGGTCACCGACGCCGCTACGGCGCAGCTCAGCGCGGCTATGGTCGCGGTGAGGCGCGGGAAGGCGGCGCACGTCGGCATGCGCCCATCATCCATGGCCTCTCGGACCCTGGCCTTCCGCTGGTCTGCGGATGAGAGACAATGGTCGCTCTGCCAGGGTCGGTTGGTCGCAGAGCTGATTGCCATGAGGGGACGCATGTCGGAGGCGGAGCAGACGCAGGGCACGACAGGGCGCCTCCTCGCCGGGCGCTACCGCCTCGGGGATGTCCTCGGGCGCGGTGGCATGGGCACGGTCCACCGGGCGACGGACGAGACGCTGGGCCGTGTGGTCGCGGTGAAGGAGCTGCGCTTCCCGGCCAACATCGACGAGGACGAGAAGCGCCGCCTGATCACGCGGACGCTGCGTGAGGCGAAGGCCATCGCCCGCATCCGCAGCGCCGGTGCGGTCACGGTCTACGACGTCGTGCACGAGGACGACCGTCCGTGGATCGTCATGGAGCTCATCGAGGGCCGCTCGCTGGCCGACGTCATCCGCGAGGACGGGCCGCTGAAGTGGCGCAGAGCCGCCGAGGTCGGCGTGGCCGTCCTCGACGTCCTGAGCGCCGCCCACCGCGAGGGCATCCTGCACCGCGACGTGAAGCCGTCCAACGTGCTCATCGCGGACGACGGCCGCGTCGTCCTGACCGACTTCGGCATCGCCCAGGTCGAGGGCGACCCGTCGGTCACCTCGACGGGCATGCTCGTCGGCGCCCCCTCGTACATATCCCCCGAGCGGGCACGGGGCCAGAAGCCCGGCCCCCCTGCGGACCTGTGGTCCCTGGGCGGCCTGCTCTACGCCGCCGTCGAGGGCGCCCCTCCGTACGACAAGGGGTCGGCCATAGCGACCCTCACGGCCGTCATGACCGAGCCCCTCGGGCCGCCGCGGAACGCCGGTCCGCTGGAGGGCGTCATGTACGGGCTGCTCGCCAAGGACCCGCAGAAGCGGCTCGACGAGGCCGGTGCGCGGGCCCTGCTGACGAATGCCGTCAACGCCCCGGACGAGCGGCTGCCCCAGCCGCCCGCGCCCACCCCGGACCTGGACGCGACCCAGGCGCTCGCCATCCCGTCGATACCCGAGAAGCCGACCCGCCCGGCGCCGTCGGCCGCCTCTTCCCCGTCTTCTTCGTCCTCTTCATCCTCTTCGTCCAAGGCGAAGAGGGGCGGCTACGGCTATGGCGGCCGGTCGTCGTCCTCGGACGCCGCCTCCTCCCCGGCGTCCTCGTCCTCCTCGCGCTCCTCCGCTTCGGCGGCTTCGGCCAGGGGCTCGCGTCCGGGCGACGGCCGTGCGGCCACGCAGCGGACGCCGGGTGCCTTCAGGCCCCTGCGGGACGACACCGCGGGGTCGGCCACCGCTCAGTCGGACGTCTCCGCGCAGCAGGTGAAGCTGCGGGTGGGCAGTGTCGCCGCCAACGCCCGGGGCCGCGTCGGTTCGCGGACCGGCACCTACGGCCGGGCGTCCCTCACGGACGTCGTGCCGCGCCGCGTGCTGCTCATCGCGGCGGTCGTTGTCGTCCTGGCCGTCATCGGCACCGTGCTCGCCCTGTCCCTGGGCGGCGACGACAAGGACGGCAAGAGCGGTTCGTCCCCTTCGCACAAGAAGGCCGAGGTCGTGAGCACGTCCGTCTTCGACGCCCCGGACGGCTTTCCCCGCGCACACTGACGCGAACGGCGCGCGCCGGACCGGCCCGCGCTCCACTTCAGGTGCATAACGGGCGGCGTGCTGGGGACGTACTGAGCCGTACGCGCCCGAAGGGGCGGGTTCGGCACGTATCGTGAGTCGTCGTGGACGGTAAGCAACCGCAATAAGCAGTCGAACGACCGGCTTTGATGGTTGTTCGGGGCAATGGTGCTGCATCGCACGATGGGTCGGATCGCACGATTGGGGAGGCGTCGTGGACGACTACGCGGGCCGGGTGCTCGCCGACCGTTACCGCCTGCCGTTGCCCCCGTCGGACGCCTTCGAGCTCGTGGAGACCCGGGCCTTCGACACGTACAGCGGCCAGGAGGTCCTGGTCCGTCAGATTCCGCTGCCTGAGGTCGTGGACGCCGAAGTCCTGGGCGACGAGGCGGCGGGCGGGGCAGCCGCGGGTGGCAGAGCCATGGGCGGTGGCGCGGGGCGTACGGGCCAGGGCGCCGGCGACCCGGCCGTGCGGCGTGCGCTGGTGGCCGCGACCGCCGCCGCGCAGGTGCCCGACCACCCCCGGCTCGACCAGGTCTTCCACGTCTTCGCCGAGGCGGGCAGCCTCTGGATCGTCAGCGAACTCGTCTCCGCCCGCCCGCTCGCCGCGCTCCTCGCCGAGCGCACCCTCTCCCCCCACCGTGCCGCCGAGGTGGCCGCGGACGTCCTCACCGCCCTGCGCGCCCTCCACTCCCAGGGCTGGACCCACCGCAACATCACCGCCCGCACGGTCCTCATCTGCGACGACGGCCGCGCCATCCTCACGGGCCTGGCCGCCGGTGCGGCGGAGGAGGCGCTGTGCGGATACGACCCGGTGCCCGCGGCTCCGGGGGCTTCGGGAGGCGCTGGGGCTTCGGGAGCTCCTGGGGCTTCGGGTGCGGGGCATGTTCCCGGGCCGCGGGCTGCGGGCGGCGCCGCCGGTGCCGCCGGCGGCCCTGCGGCGCGGGCGGCCGGCGTGCCGGCACAGGGCGGTCCCGCGTACCGCGACCAGGGCCCTGCGGGCGGGTTCGTACGCCCGGACACCGCCGGCGCGACCGAGCAGAGCGGAACGCGGAACCCGCGAGCGGTGCGGTCCGGGGCGATCGCCGCCTACCACGCGGCCGCCCGTGCCGCCGCCGCGCGCGTGGCGGCCGACGCCAAACCCCGCCCCCCGGCAGGGGCGTCCACCTGGGGCGGCGGCAGCGCCGCCAGCGGCACCGCACCGGCGCCCGGCTCCACTCCGCCGTGGAGCGCGGACGCCCTGATGACCGGCGCCGCCCCGGGCCGTGCGGCGGGCCAGGGCGCTGCCGCACCGCAGAGCGCTCCCCCCGCCCAGGGCGAGCGGAAGGCCGACGCCGGCACGGCGCCCGCGGCCGGCGGCCCCTCGGGCGGCTGGGCGCAGACGGGCGGCCCCGGCAGCGCTGTCGCCGCCGAACGCGCCCGGCAGGCCCGCATGGTCGTGGTGGGCGCCGTCACCGAGCGCTGGGCCCCCGAGCAGGCCTGGCCCGTGCAGGAGAACTGGCAGCTCGCACCCCCCGTGGGACCCGCGGCCGACCTGTGGGCGCTGGGTGCGCTGCTCTTCCGCGTGGTGCAGGGGCATGCCCCCTACCCGGAGGACAGCACGGCCGAGCTGGTCCAGGTCGTCTGCGCCGAACCGCCCGCCTACGCCGAGGAATGCGGCGCGCTGCGGCCCGTCGTCGAATCGCTGATGCGCAAGGACCCGATCGAGCGCCCGGAATTCGAGGAGCTCCGCGGCTGGCTGCGCTCACTGATCCGTTCCGCGCCGGAGCCGGACATCGGCAGCCGTACGGTCACCGTGCCCTCGATCGGGGCCCCCACCCCTGCCGACCCGCGTCGGCTGCCCGTCATCCGCCGGCGCGGCGAACTGGTCCGCCGCCGGCGCGCCCGGGCCTCCGCCTCCTCCGCCTCGTTCGCCGAACCGGCGGCGGCAGTCGGCCATGGGCGGCACAAGAAGCCGGTCAGGGAACGCGGCCGGGCGTCCCAGGCCCATGAGCAGACCGGCTTCCACAGCACGGGACACCTGCAGGAGCAGCGCGTCGCCACGGCGCCCGCCCCGCAGCGCCTGGGCCGACTGCTCCTCGGCCTGATCCTGCTCGCCCTGATCGGGGCCGTGCTGTACGCCCTGCTGTTCATGCCGGGCGCGGAGGAGAGCGCCGGCCGGACGCCGTCGGACCGTACGGGCTCCGCGGGGGCGCTGAGCGCGGCACCCAACAACCCGGGCTCCAACGGCAGGGTGGGCCAGACCGCCGCCACCGGCGCGCAGACCGACCGGGTCGAGGAGCGCGGCGATGCCAAGGGGGACGGCAAGGGCGACGCGAAGGGGTTCGTCTCCCGCAAGGACGCCAAGGGTTTCACTGTCGCCGTCGCCGAGGACTGGCAGCGCCGCGGCGAGAACGACCGCGGCCAGGTCGTCTACGTCGGCGGAGACTACGAACTGATCGTGGTCCCGGGCCGCGACAAGACCGCGGAGTTCGGCAGCGACCCGATGGCCTACCAGCAGGACAAGGAGCCCGAACTGGCCTCGTACCGCACCTCCTCCTGGTCGGGCGCCTCCGGCCTGCGCCGGACCGACGTCGGCGGTACGGCGACGGCGGAGGGCACGTTCCACTGGAAGGACAGCAGCGGCCGCCAGCTGTATGTCCGCAACGCGGCGATGATCCTCGGCGGTCGCTACCACCTCATCCAGGTGCGCGGTCCGATGAACGAACAGCGCTCGGTGGACCGCTTCTTCGAGCAGGCCACGGCCACCTACCGGACGCACGGCTGAGCCGGCTGATCAGTCGGAGAAGCGTTCGCGCAGCTTGTACTTCAGTACCTTGCGGAGCGTGTCATTGCGCGGCAGCGCGTCGACCAGCTCCAGCTGCTCGGGCAGTTTGTGCACGGCCAGCCCCGCGTTCCGCAGATGGGCCGTCACGGCGTCAAGGGTCAGTGCCACGGCTCCGGTGGGCTGCTGGACCACCGCGCACACCCGCTCCCCGCGGGCGGCGTCGGGGAGGCCGATGACGGCCGCGTCCTCGACGCCGGGGTGCCCGTAGAGGAGCTGTTCGATCTCCTGCGCGGAGATGTTCTCTCCCTTGCGGATGATGACGTCCTTCATGCGCCCGGTGAGCACCAGATAGCCGTCCTCGGTGAGGTGGCCGAGGTCGCCGGTGATGAGGAAGCCGTCCGTGTCGAACGCCTCGGCGGTCTGGGCCGGGTCGAGGTAGCCCCGGCACACCGCTTCGCCGCGCAGCCGTATCTCCCCGTCCGTGCCGGCCGGGACGGGCCGGCCGTCCGCACCCACGACGCGTATCTCCATGCCCGCCGCAGGTCTGCCCTCGGTGCCGGCCAGCTTCTCCTCCGGATCCTCCGGAGACCCCATGGTGATCATTGGCGCCTCGGTCATGCCGTAGCCGTGGGTGAGCCGGCACCCCAGTTCCCGGACGACCTCGTAGTGGAGCTCCGGCGGCCTGGGCGCTCCGCCGCCCGCCATGAGCCGGAGCGCCGGCAGGAGCCTGCGGGCGGGGTCCTTGCGCTGCTCGGCGAGGAACATGGCGTAGAAGGCGGTGGACCCGCCCGCGACGGTCACGCCGTGCCGTCGGTAGGCCCCGAGCGAACCCGGCAGCGTGAAGTGCTCCAGGAGCACCGCCGGGAAGCCGCACAGCAGGGCCATCACGGTGTAGTCGGGCCCGGCCACGTGCGCGTACGGGAAGGCCATGGAGCCGACGTCGCCGGGCGTCAGCCCGAGCGCCTCGGCCAGGCACGCACCGGCGGCGATGAGGCTGCGGTCGGTGTGCAGGGCGCCCTTGGGGTCGGACGTCGTGCCGGACGTCCAGTAGACCCAGCGCACGGCCGTGCCGTCGGCCGGTGCGGGCGGAAGTCCGGCGGGATCCCCCTCCGGAAGGGCGTCGTACGCCGGGAACACCAGGGGCGGGTGGGGCAGGGCCCGGGCGAGGCGATGGGCCATGGCGGTGTGGTCGAATCCCCGCCAGACGCCCGGTACGGCGAAGAACCCGGCCTCGGTGGCCCGCAGCACGTGGCCGACTTCGCGGTCGCGGTAGTGGGGGATCAGGGGCGTCTGGACGGCCCCCAGGCGGGCCAGGGCGAGGGTCAGGACGACGGTCTCGATGCGGGTGGGCAGCTGCCAGGCGACCCGGCTGCCGGGCCGGACGCCGAGGGTGTGCAGCCAGGCGGCCACCCGCTCGGCCCGTCCGTGCAGCTCGGCGAAGGTCACCCGGCGGTCGGCGCCGCCCGGCCCGGCGGGTTCGTCGGCCTGGATGAGCGCGGGGGAGTCCGGTGTGAGGGCCGCCCGGCGTTCGAGGAGCTCCCACAGGGTGCGCGAGCGGGACAGTTCCCCGGAGCGAGTGGCGGGCTGCATGGCGGTCCCCCTGCAAGCTGACGACGTGTCACGTGCTGCGGGAGCGTAGGCCCGGCGCGCTTGTCGGTCCAGGGGGTCGGGGCTAGCCTCCTCAATGAACTGACGGGTCGTCAGAATAGCGAGGGAGCCCCATGGACCTGCCGCGCATCGTCAGTGTCGACGACCACGTGATCGAGCCCGCCCACCTCTTCGAGACCTGGCTGCCCGCCAAGTACCGCGACCGCGGCCCCCGCCCGCTGACCGCCGGCATCGGCGAGCTGGAGTACGTCGGAGGGAAGTACCGCATCACCATGGACCCGGACGGCCCGCCCGCCGACTGGTGGATCTACGAGGACCTGCGGTTCCCGTACAAGCGCAACATCGCGGCGGTCGGCTTCCACCGGGACGACATGACCCTGGAGGGCATCACCCGGGCCGAGATGCGCCGCGGCTGCTGGGACCCGGCCGCGCGCCTGAAGGACATGGACCTCAATCACGTCGAGGCCTCCCTGTGCTTCCCGACGTTCCCCCGGTTCTGCGGACAGACCTTCGCGGAGGCGCACGACAAGGAGGTCGCCCTCGCCTGTGTGCGGGCCTACAACGACTGGATGGTCGAGGAGTGGTGCGGCGACAGCGGCGGCAGGCTGATCCCGCTGTGCATCATCCCGCTCTGGGACATCGACCTCGCCGTCGCGGAGATCGAACGCAACGCCGCGCGCGGGGTACGGGCCATGACCTTCAGCGAGCTGCCCACCCACCTGGGCCTCCCCAGCATCCACACCGGCTACTGGGACCCCCTCTTCGCCGTCTGCCAGGACACGCGGACGGTCGTCAACATGCACATCGGCTCCTCCTCGCAGATGCCCGCCGCCTCTCCCGACGCCCCACCCGCCGTCCAGGCGACCCTGTCCTTCAACAACGCCATGGCCTCGATGTCGGACTTCCTCTTCAGCGGCGTCCTCGTACGCTTCCCCCGCCTCACCCTCGCCTACAGCGAGGGGCAGATGGGCTGGATCCCCTACGCCCTGGAACGCGCGGACGACGTCTGGCGGGAGCACCGTGCCTGGGGCGGCGTGCGCGATGTCATCCCCGAACCTCCCTCCACCTACTACTACCGGCAGATCTTCTGTTGCTTCTTCCGCGACAAACACGGCATCGCCTCACTCGATGCGGTGGGCCGCGACAACGCCACCTTCGAGACCGACTACCCGCACGTGGACTCCACCTTCCCCCACACCAAGCGCGTCGCCCTCGAGCATGTGCGGGGCCTGGACGACGAGACCACCTACAAGCTCATGCGCGGCAACGCCATCCGGATGCTCGGCCTGGACCTCGACGACCCGGCCGCGTGACCCCATGGACCTCAGCAACACCGCGGAAGAGGACGACTTCCGGCACCGGTTGCGCTCATGGCTGCACGAGACGCTGCCCCGCCTGCCCGACAAGCCGGCCGCGACTAACTGGCCCGCCCGCCGCGCCTACGACTGCGCCTGGCAACGGGCGCTGTACGACGCCGGATACGCCGGCCTGCACTGGCCCGCCGATGCCGGCGGGCGGGGCGCCACGCCCACCCAGCACCTGATCTTCCTGGAGGAGACCGAGCTGGCGGGCGCGCCGTACGTGGGCGCCAACTTCGTCGGCCTGCTGCACGCCGGCCCCACCATCGCGGCGGAGGGCACGGCCGCCCAGCGCGCCCGCTGGCTGCCGCCGATCCTGCGCGGCGAGGAGGTGTGGTGCCAGGGCTTCTCCGAACCCGAGGCGGGCTCCGACCTCGCTTCCTTGCGCACCCGCGCGGTCCGTGACGGCGACGTGTACGTCGTCACCGGCAGCAAGATCTGGACGTCGCACGCCGAGGTCGCCGACTGGTGCGAGCTGCTCGTGCGTACCGACCCCTCGGCCCCCGGCCACCGCGGGATCTCCTGGCTGGCCATGCCGATGGACGCGCCCGGAGTGAGCGTCCGCCCCCTGCGGACCCTCGCGGGATCCACGGAGTTCGCCGAGGTGTTCCTCGACGGCGTGCTGGTGCCGGTCGGCAACCGTGTGGGCGCCGAGAACGACGGCTGGCGCGTCACCATGGTCACCCTCTCCTACGAGCGCGGCACCGCGTTCGCCGGAGAGGTCGCCGCCTGCCGCCGCACCCTGGCCCGGCTGGCCCGGGCCGCACGGGAGAACGGCCGGTGGGACGACGCCGTCCTGCGCCGCCGCCTCGGGCACCTGAACGCCGTGTTCGGGGCCCTGTGGCGCCTCGTCCAGTGGAATGCGAGCGAAGCCGAGGCCTCACTCCGCTCGGGAGGCGACGGGGTGCCGGGCGTCGGCGGGTCGGTCTTCAAATTGCGCTATTCCCAGGCACGGCAGGAGCTGTACGCCGCCGCCGCCGAGATCCTCGGCCCTCTGGGCCTGGACGCCGATCACGAGTGGACCGCCGAGCGCCTGTCGTCCCTCGCGTACACCATCGCCGCGGGCACCTCCCAGATCCAGCACAACATCATCGCCGAGCGCATCCTCGGCCTGCCCCGGGGGCGGTGAAAGGGACCATGGATTTCCGGCTCAGCGACGATCAACGCGCCCTGCGGGAAGGAATGCGGGAACTCCTCGCGGCATGCTTTCCGCGGGAGAGGCATCGCGCGGCGGTGGATGCCGAGGAGCCGGGAACCGGCGTCGACCGCGCGCTCTGGCGGGAGTTGGGCCATGCCGGTCTCTTCGCCTTGAGGCTGCCCGAGGAGGCCGGCGGCGTCGGTCTCGGGCCGGCGGAGGCGGTGCTCGTCTTCGAGGAGGCGGGGCGCGCCCAGCTGACCGGCCCGCTGGTCGGCACGCATCTGGCGGCCGGCCTCGTGCCCGGCGCCGCCGAAGGCGCGGCCGTGGTGACGGCGCTGGACCGGCCCGGCATGGTCGAACACCTCGCTGCGGCCGACGCCGTGCTGCTTCTCGACGGCCCCGCGCCCCGGGTGCTGGAGACGAGCGGTGGCAGGGGCCCGCGCCGGTTCGCGGCGCGGAGCATACGGTCGGTCGACCCGACGACGCCGCTGCATCTCGTACAGCGGCTGCCCGCTCCCCAGGAGACGGAGCCGGTCGCCGGAGCCGGCTGCTCCGCCGGCCTGCGCCAGGTGGCCATGCTGCTGACCGCCGCCCAGCAACTCGGCAGTGCCGCCCGCACCCTGGAAATGGCGGTCTCCTATGCGAAAAGCCGTACCCAGTTCGGCCGCCCTATCGGGGCTTTCCAAGCGGTGCAGCACCTGTGTGCACAAATGCTCGTCCGTACGGAACTCGCACGCACTAGCGTGTACGCCGCGTCCTTTCTCATGACGCTCCGTGACATATCCGAGGCCAAACTGCTCGCTGATGAGGCTGCCGTCCGTAATGCCCGTGACTGTTTGCAACTGCATGGAGGTATGGGATTCACATGGGACGGTGACGTTCATCCCCACCTGAAGCGGGCATGGCTGAGGGTCGAACAGTGGCAGCAGAGGGCGGAGGCCGAGGAGGAGCTGGCGGCCGCGCTCCTCGTCCGTCCGGAAAATTGCTCGATGGAAATCGCGAATCACCCGAATGGCGCTGCGTAATCGGCGCGGGTGAAATATACGCCTTACGGCCGATAACTGATCACGCTGCGTCGATATCGAGTTGTGTTCTTCGCGTTACTCGTCACAGTGTGGAGTCGGGCCGAGCCTCGGGTACTCTCCGTGGGATGCGAGTGGTTCAGGGGCTCAGCAAAACCGGCGTCGCGGAAGCGATCGTGCCGGGCGCGGGAATGCCCTTCGCTCATGTCCGTGCGGGGTTCGAAAGACCCTGCTGTTCGAGTCCCAACAGCGCGCGTCGCACAGTATGCAGCACGCATACTCCTTTGCGCCGGAATATGCCTGAAGCGCTTGTTGGGGTAACTGTACGTCAACCATGCTGTCTCGGACGGGGCTCACGTTCCGTGATCCCCCTGAGACGCGAGGCGTTGTGTCCGCCGGTTCGGATGGTGTGAGCGGTGCAGGTGCTTCAGATGCAGATGGAGGTTCGGGCCGACCCCGCGGAGGTGGGGCGGGCTCGCAGGTGGGCGCGGTCGCGGCTCGCCGGATCGGGCATAGGGGCCGATGAGCCCCTCGCCGAGACGCTGGTCCTGCTGATCTCGGAGTTGGTCACCAACGCCGTCGTCCACACCGGCTGTCCGGCCGTCCTGCGCATGCTCTTCCCCGGCGCGGGTGCCACCGTCGGCGCGGCCGCGGGGCCGCGCATCGACACCGTCCGGGTCGAGGTCGCCGACATCAGCGCCCGCCCGCCGCGGCGGCGGTGCGCCGAGGGTGACGACACCGGCGGTAGGGGTCTGGAGCTCGTGGACGGCCTGGCCGACCGCTGGGGGTGGCACCGGGAGGGCGCCGGCAAGCGCATCTGGTGCGAGGTCGATCGCGGGGCTCCCCTCTGGAGCGGCACTTTTGAGCCACAACACGCCGCGACAAATCGGGCTTAGTCGACAAAGTCCAGACCAGGTGTTGACGTGAAGTGTTCACGTGATCACCCTTGGATGCAGCGATTCGTTGCGAGGGGACGTCGAGAGGCCCATGTGCCCAGGGCTGCCTTGGCGAGTGCGGGTCGCGGCCCGGCGCGACAGCAGGGCTCAGGCGCCGGAGCTGGGTGGCGGCGTACGGTGCCGTGCTCGGGGTGCGCATCTGTACGCCGCCGCCCGCCCGAACCGTTGAACGGGGTCCAAGCGCCCGCCTGTCGGAGGGGTGTGACGCGCGGTGGCCTCCCTTCAGAAAATCGCCACGGGCGAGACCGGTGTCCCGACCCCGCCGACGAACGGCTCGGGCATGGCCACCAGCAAGAACACGTAGCGTCGCTCCTCCGCGCAGGCTTCCGAGAGCACTTCCAGGTTCCAGTTCTGGCCTTGCGGCATGCCCATTTCGACGAGGTCCAGCGCGTGCACGGGCAGCCAGAGGTCCTCGATCTCCGGCGGGAAGATCTCGAAGGTCAGGGTGTCGTTGGCGACGGCCGCGACATCGCGGGCGTGGAACCACTCGGGAGTGCGGATCGACAGGCCGGGCGAAGGGTAGGCGTACGCCTGTTTGTCACCCGTCAGATACCGCTGGATCTGGCCAGTTCGCACGAGCACGATGTCGCCGGACCCGACCGTGACCCCGGCCAGTTCCTCTGCTGCCTCGAGATCCTCGGGCGTGACGGCATGGCCGTCCTGGAGCCGGTCCACGCCCCTGGCGCGCGCTACGTCGAGCAGCACTCCGCGTGAGGCGATGTGCCCCGCCTTCTCGACGCCGCTGAAGGCGGCGCGCCCGTGTGCGGTGACCGAGTCCGCGGGGCGTCCGTTGTAGAGCTTCCCGCCGTGCGAGACGTGGCAGAGTCCGTCCCAGTGGGTGCCCGCCTGGAGGCCCATGGTCACGGTGTCATCGCTGGTGGCAACCGTCCCGGGCCCGAACAGCTCCACATTGATCGCGACCATGGTGTGCAGTGGATTGACCCTGCCGGGTATCACCCCCGTCTGCACTCCGTCCTGCCGCAGCGGAAGGGCCAGTGGGACGCGTCGTCCGCTGGTGACGGTCGCGGCCGCCGTGCGGACGACCGTGTCGGTGATGAGGTTGAGGGTGCCGATCTCGTCGTCCGCCCCCCAGCGCCCCCAGTTGTTGACTCGCTTGGCCAGCTCGTGGAACTCGCCCGGCAACGGCATGGAATCCTCCCGGATCGCGATCTTTCGTCGTTCGCCTTTGCTTGCCTACAGGTCTTGTGCTCGCGCCCTCGCTGCCCAAAAATCTAACGGGCCGTCAGAAACTGCGGGAAGGGGCACACCGTGGGGAACTTCTTGGCCGGCAAGGTGGTCGCCGTCACCGGTGCGGGGCGCGGCATCGGCAGAGCCGTCGCCCTGGCCGCCGCCGCCGAGGGCGCCAAGGTCGTCGTGAACGATCACGGCGTGTCCCTCGCGGGAGACAAGCCCACCAGTGAGGTCGCGACCGTCGTCGCCAAGGAGATCGAAGCCGCGGGCGGCGAGGCGACCGCCCTCGCGGACGACGTGTCGACCATGGCCGGCGGCCAGCGGATCGTGGATACGGCACTGGCGCGGTACGGGCGCCTGGACGGCGTCGTCTGCGTCGCCGGAATCCTCCGCGAACGCATGCTCTTCAACATGACCGAAGAGGAGTGGGACCCGGTCATCGCCACCCATCTGAAGGGCACCTTCACCGTCTTCCGCGCCGCCTCCGCCGTCATGCGCCGGCAGCGGAGCGGCACCCTCATCGGCTTCACCAGCGGAAACCACCAGGGCAGCGTGGCGCAGGCCAACTACGCCTCCGCCAAGGGAGGTGTCATCTCCCTCGTCCGCAGTGCCGCACTGGGCCTGCACCAGTACGGCGTCACCGCCAACTGCGTCGCGCCCGTGGCCCGTACCCGCATGTCCGCCAACGTGCCGATGGAGCTCAAGGAGATCGGCGAGCCGGAAGACGTGGCCGCGCTGGTGGTCTACCTGCTCAGCGAGCGCGCCCGCGAAGAGCGGATCACCGGACAGGTCTACACGGTCGCCGGCCCCAAGATCGCGGTCTGGGCGCAGCCGCGCGAACTGCGTGCCGCCTACGCGGAAGGGCCCTGGACCCCCGAGCGGATCGCCGACATCCTCCCGGGAACGGTGGGCACCGACCCGATGCCGATGCTGGACCGGCTCCAGGCGATGGCCGACGCGGCCGCCGCCGGACAACGCCCCAACGCGTAACGCACCGAGCGCCGACGGGAGAGGGCATGGACTTCGCATTCGGACCGGAGGACGAGGCGTTCCGCCAGGAGGCGCGGGCCTGGCTGGCCGAGCACACCGCCGGTGAGCCGGCCCGTGCCGCCGGCCGCGCCTGGGAACGCGAGCTTGGCGACGCCGGCTGGATCGGCCTCGGCTGGAACCCCGCCCGCGGCACTTACGGCAACCGCACCACCACCCTGACCGGGCAGGTCGTCTGGGCCGAGGAATACGCCCGCGCCCAGGCGCCCGCCCGCCTCGGCCACTTCGGCGAGAACCTCCTGGGCCCCACCCTCCTCGCCCACGGCGACGACGCCCAGTGCGCCCGCTTCCTCCCCGCCATCGCCCGGGGCGAGGAGCTCTGGTGCCAGGGCTACAGCGAACCCGGAGCGGGATCCGACCTGGCAGCCGTGCGCACCGCGGCCGTTCGTGCCGACGGCGGCCGCACGTACCGCATCAGCGGACAGAAGATCTGGACTTCCCTCGCCCATGAGGCCGACTGGTGCTTCGTGCTGGCCCGCTCCACCGAGGGGTCCCGGCGCCACCACGGACTCTCCTTTCTCCTTGTGCCGATGGACCAGCCCGGCCGGATCGAGGTCCGTCCCATCCGGCAGATGTCCGGGGCCGCCGACTTCAACCAGGTGTTCTTCGACGGCGCCGAGGCCCGGGCCGAGCACCTCGTCGGCGGCGAGGGCAACGGCTGGCGGGTGGCCATGGGACTTCTGGCGCGGGAGCGCGGGGTGTCCACCCTGGCCCAGCAGATCGGCTTCGCCGCCGAGCTGGCCCGCGTGATCCGTCTCGCCGTGGAGGGCGGAGCCGCAGCGGAGACGGCGGTACGGGACCGGCTCGTACGGCAATGGGCCGACCTGCAGACCATGCGCTGGAACGCCCTGCGGACCCTGGGAGCGGCCGACGACCCCGGGGTGCCCAGCGTCGCCAAGCTGCTGTGGGGCGGCTGGCACCGACGGCTCGGCGAACTGGCGATGCAGGTGCGGGGCGCGTCCGCCGCCCTGGGACCGGACGACTGGCGCGCCGACAGGCCGTACCGACTGGACGCCCTGCAACGCCTGTTCCTCTTCAGCCGGGCCGACACGATCTACGGCGGCTCGGACGAGATCCAGCGCAACATCATCGCCGAGCGCGTCCTCGGCCTGCCGAAGGAGCCACGACCATGACGGCGTATGGGCACTGGATCGCCGGCGCCTGGCGCGCGCCGGAAAAGGGGCACTATCCAATTGTCAATCCGGCGACCGAAGAGGTCGTCGGGGAGGCCCCGGAGTCGACTCCCGCCGAAGTCGCCGACGCCGTGACCGCCGCACAGGCCGCACAGGGCGGCTGGTCCCGTACCGATCCGCGCGAACGCGCGGCCGTGCTGGACCGGATCGCCGATCTGCTCACCGAACGCAAGGGAGACCTCGTCCCCCTCCTCCAGGCCGAGACGGGCGCGACCCTGCGCGTCGCCTCGTCCCTGCAGGTGCTCCCGGCGGCCGACCGCTTCCGGCGCTACGCGCGCGGTGCGATGGAGCCGCAGGTCATTCCCCTCGCGCCGCGGGCCGTCGCCTCCGGCCCGCTCGCGCCCGGCGGCCTGATCGGGGCCGCCGCGGTCCGTCGCCCCGTGGGCGTCGTGTGCTGCATCACCTCCTACAACTTCCCGATCGTCAATCTCGCGGGCAAGGTGGCCCCCGCCCTGGCCATGGGCAACGCGGTCGTCGCCAAACCGGCGCCCCAGGACCCCCTGTGCTGCCTGGAGCTGGGCCCGCTGTTCCGGGAAGCCGGCCTCCCGGACGGGGTGTTCAACGTGGTCACCGGCTCGGGACCGGCGACCGGCGAGGCGCTCGTGGCGCACCCGGCCGTCGACATGATCAGCTTCACCGGCTCCACCGCCGTGGGAAAGAAGATCGCCGAAGCCGCGGGGAGGTCGATGAAGCGCACCCTGATGGAGCTGGGCGGCAAGGGCGCGGCCATCGTCCTGGGGGACGCCGACGACGCGGTGCTCAAGTCGGCGATCACAGCTGTTGGATCGGTCTGGTCGTTCCACAGCGGGCAGATCTGCACGGCGCCGACCCGGGTGCTCGTCCACCGATCGCTGTACGAGCGGGTCGTCGCCGGTCTCAAACAGTACGCGGAGTCACTGACAGTCGGGGACCCTGTGGATAACTCCACGATCGTCGGCCCGTTGATCTCCGCCGCGCAGCGCGACCGCGTCGAGGCGTACATCGCCGGAGCCCGCGAGGAAGGGGCCCGCATCGTCGTCGGCGGTGCCCGCCCCCGCACCCGGACCGGGTTCTACGTCGCTCCCACCCTCATCGCCGATGTCGCGCCCGGCATGACCGTCGCCGGTGAGGAGCTCTTCGGCCCCGTGGTGGCCGCCATGGCCTTCGACGACGAGGACGAGGCGGTCCGTATCGCCAACAGCACGTCCTACGGCCTCTACGACTACGTCTTCAGCGCCGATACCGCGCGGGCCTGGGCGCTCGCAGCGCGCCTGCGCAGCGGGAACGTCGGCATCAACACCGCCCAGCGCCACCCCGAGACGCCCTTCGGCGGTTTCAAGGACAGCGGGGTCGGCCGCGACGGAGGTTCCTTCGCCCTGGAGGCGTACAGCGAGCTCCAGTCGGTCGTGTGGCCGTCCTGACCGCCCCATCCCCGCTGCCGGAGAGGACCACATCATGAGAGGCGTCATCTTCGACGGGAAGCGGCCGCAGGTCGTCGACGACCTGGACGTCCGCGCTCCCGGCCCCGGCGAGGTGCTCGTCGCCGTCGTCGCCGCGGGACTGTGCCACAGCGACCTGTCGGTCATCTACGGCACCATCCCCTACCCCGTCCCCGTGGTCCTCGGCCACGAGGGCGCCGGGATTGTCGAGGCGATCGGCTCAGGCGTCACCCACCTCACTCCCGGAGATCATGTCGCACTGTCCACTCTGGCGGCCTGTGGAGTCTGCGCGGACTGCGACCGCGGCCGGCCGACCATGTGCCGCCAGTCGATCGGCAGGCCGGGCCGGCCCTTCTCCCGCCGTGGGGAGAAACTCTTCCACTTCGCCTCCAACTCCGCCTTCGCGGAGCGCACGGTCGTCAAGGCCGTCCAGGCGGTGAAGATCCCCGACGACGTTCCGCTGGTCTCGGCGGCACTCATCGGCTGCGGCGTCCTGACCGGCGTCGGCGCCGTCCTCAACCGTGCCCGGGTGGGCCATGGCGAATCCGTCCTCGTCATCGGCGCGGGAGGCATCGGGCTCAACGTCCTGCAGGGGGCCCGGCTCGCCGGCGCTTCCACCGTGGTCGCCGTGGACGCCAATCCGGCGAAGGGCGCGACAGCGCGGCACTTCGGCGCGACCCACTTCGTCGACGCCTCCGTCGTCCCCGACATCCGCGCCGCCGTGCGGGAGATCCTGCCGACGGGCGTCGACCACGCCTTCGAGTGCGTCGGCGACACCCGCCTCATCCGGACGGCGGTCGATCTCCTCGACCGGCACGGTCAGGCGGTGCTGCTCGGCGTCCCGCCCGCCGACGCGGAGGCGTCCTTCCTCGTCTCGTCCCTCTACCTCGACAAGTCGATACTCGGCTGCCGCTACGGCTCCTCCCGTCCGCAGCGCGACATCCCGCTCTACGCGCGGCTCTACCGCGAAGGACGGCTCCTGCTCGACGAGTTGGTCACCAAGGTCTATCCGGTCGAGGATTTCGAGCGCGCGGCGAGCGACGTGAACAACCGTACGGTGGCTCGCGGCGTCCTTTCGTTCGATCGGTGACCCGGTCCGCCCCTTATGTGATCCCTGCCGTAGGTCTTGCGCCGGCCGCTGCCTGAGTGTGGGGTTGGCGTGGCGGCATGTCCGGACCTCGTTGCCGATGGATTCGGTGGACCGGTGGGGTGAGTGCGGTCTTGGGCCTCTCACGACGGAACCTCTCGGCCTCCGGGGAACTCATTCTTGGAGAGAGGGGCGCAAATGACACAGAAGGCTGAGCCGCACGCAATACCGGACGAGGCGACCGACGCCGTACCCGAGAGGTCCGCCACGGCGCTGAAGCGGCCGACGAACGGCGACGGCTTCGGCGCCGCGTTCTGCGCGTCGATGGCCACGCTCTGTGCGGAGGTCTTCATCGCCGGCACGGCCGGCGTGCTCGTCCTGCTCTCGCGCGAGCACGAAGGCATCCCCAGCAGCCCCCTCCTGATCGCCGCGCTCGTATGCGGTGTCCTTCTCCTGACGGTTCTGGTCAGTGGTTTCGTGACCGCTGCCGCCGTGATGCCGGGCCTGACGCTGGCCCGCCGGGCCGCTGCGGCCAGGTGGCGCGGCGAGAGCCGGCTGTGGGTCCTCGCCGCCGTTCCGGTGGTCGCGGCGGGGGCGGTGGTCGTCTTCGGCGCCGTGGCGGCGCTGGGCAGCCTCTCTTTCGCGCCCGCTCTCAGCTACCTGCTGTGGTGGGTGTTCCTCACGGTCGGCCTGCTGCCCGCCACCCTGGCGGGTCAGGCGGCGGCGCGCCGGGTCCGCGAGGCCCGCCGGGGGAGCGTGGCCCGGAGAGTGGCGCGCGTCGGGGCGATCGCCTGGCTGGCCGTCGCGACACTGGGCGGCGGCGCGTACGCCACCGGTCTGGTGAAGGTGTACGAGCCGCCGCGGCTGACCAAGTCGGACCTCGCCGGCACCTGGACCGACGGCCGCGGGGGCACCGTCCGGCTCGCCACCGACGGCAACGCGGTCGCCGACGGGCTCGACAACTTCATCTGGGACGGCACCGGCAAGGACAAGCCCAAGGACTGCGACGGCTCCGGCACGTGGAAGGCGGTCAAGGAGGACGGGCGGGTGCAGGGCGTCTCCTTGCGGATCAGCGTCTGCGAGCTCTCCCGGGACTGGAATGTCATCGGTACGGAGAAGGAACCGCGGATCTACCACGAGATCGGCAAGCCCGGCTCCGGCAAGCGCTACACCTTGACCAAGGTGGTCAAGCACAAGCGGTGAGACCGCCCTCAGAGCTCGCCCCTCAGTCGCCGTACGGGCCGAACCCGTCGAACGTTCCGAAGGCCCCCCGGTGGAAGAGCAACGGCCCGGCGCCCGCCGCGCTGTCGTCCACTCCGAGCGCCTCCACACGTCCGACGACGATGAGATGGTCTCCGGCCGTGTGGACCGCGTGGATGGTGCAGTCGACCCAGGCCGGTACGTTTGCGATCCTCGGCGAACCGGTCACCGGAGCCCCTTCGTAGGGCACGTCGGTGAACTTGTCGGCTGTTTGCGAGCTTCTGACCGCGAAACCCCGGCAGAGCGGCCCTTGCCCGGAGCCGAGGATGTTGGCGCAGAACACTCCCGCACGGGCGATGCGCGGCCAGGTGGTGGACGTACGGGCCACCATGAAGACGACCAGCGGCGGGTCGAGGGACAGCGAGGAGAAGGACTGGCAGGCGAAGCCCGCGGGCGGCTGTCCTTCCATGCCCGGAGCGGTGATGACGGTGACCCCGCTGGCGAAGTGGCCGAGTACGTTCCGGAACTCCTCCGGAGCGGGCGGCGGCCGCTCGTCCGCCCTGACGGCGCGCAGTCGCGGGCGAGGGTGTGGGTCGAAAGGCGGAGCGGTGGCCGGCGCGCCCGTCGAGCGCAGGCGGCGCACGGCGATGGCCGCCATCCCGGCGTGTCCCATCATGAACCCCATTGAATCTGATGCACCGTCAGATCGGAAGGGTTCGCACGTACACCGCCGGCGCCGAAGCCGTCACCGCCCCCGGAAGGCGGGGCTCCGGCGCTCGACGAAGGCGAGCACGCCCTCGGCCGCGTCCGCCGTCATCGCGTTGATCTCTTGCGCGGCCGCCTCGGCGGCGAAGGCGGCCGCCCGATCGGCCTCGAGCGAGGCGTTGACCAGCTGTTTCGTGAGGGCGAGCGCGCGCGTGGGCCCCGCCGCCAGCCGCTCGGCCCACGCCCGTGCCGTCCCGCTCAGCTCCGCGTCCGCCACCACGCGATTGACCAGGCCGAACCGTTCCGCCTCGGTCGCCGAGAGCGCGTCGCCGAAGAACATCAGCTCCTTCGCCCGCTGCGGCCCGGCCAGCCGGGCCAGCAGATACGCGCCGCCGCCGTCGGGCACCAGACCGCGGCGGGCGAACACCTCGATGAACCGCGCGGATTCGGCGGCCAGGACCAGGTCGCAGGCCAGTGCGAGATGCGCGCCGAGCCCCGCCGCGGCGCCGTTCACGGCGGCGATCACGGGCTTCTCGCAGTCCAGCACCGCGCTGATCAGCCGCTGCGCGCCGACGCGGATCGTACGGGCCACATCGCCCGGAACGCGCGCGGCGGCGGCCGCCGCGGGGGCCGCCCGCAGGTCGGCGCCCGAGCAGAATCCCCTGCCCGCGCCGGTGAGGACCACGGCCCGCACGGCCGGGTCGGCGGAGATCCCGATGAATTCCGAAACAAGACGTTCGCGCAGGTCAGGGGTGATGGCGTTGAGCGCCTGGGGCCGGTTGAGGGTGATCAGGACGACGCCGTTGTCAGTGGCGTGCCGTACCAATGAGTCATCGGAGCCGCCGGGCACGACGGAGCCGTCCGGTTCGCCGTGCCCAGCGGGCTCGGGGGATGTCTCACGGGGGGAGAGATTCATGGGGGAGCTCCTTTTCCTACGGGCGCCTCGCGCGCGGTCGGCCGGCCGGGGGAGGGGTCGGGGCACGGCTGCCGCGTCAGCGGCAGAAGGCCAGCGCGTCGAGCGCCACGGCCCCTTGGCCGCGCTCGAGGACCACCAGCGGGTTGAGATCCACCTCGACGAGGTCGTCGCCCAGTTCCAGAGCCATGCGCTGGACGCGCAGGACGGTCTCGACGAGGGCGTCCACGTCGGCCGGGGGAGCCCCCCGGACCCCGTCGAGCAGGGCCCGCCCGCGCAGTTCGCCGAGCATCGCCCGCGCGTGGTCCTCGCCGAACGGCGGTACGCGCGCGGACGTGTCGTCCAGGACCTCCACGAGAACGCCGCCCAGGCCCACCGTCACCGTGGGACCGAAGAGAGGGTCGTGGGTGATGCCGACGGCCATCTCCACACCGCGCCCGACCCGCTGGCAGACGAGGATGCCGTCCAGGGGGAGCCCTTCGTAACGGGCGATGTCGGTGAGCTCGCGATAGGCGTCGCGGACCTGGCTGGCGGAGGTCAGCCCGATCTTGACCAGGCCCAGTTCCGACTTGTGGGCCAGGTGGGGGCCCGAGGCCTTCATGACGACCGGGTAGCCGATCTGGGCGGCCGCGCGCACGGCCGCGGCGGCACTGGTCACCAGGTGTTCGCGGGGCACGCGTATGCCGTACGCGCGCAGGAGCTGCTTCGCCGCATGCTCGCTGAGCTGCTCACCTGGGCGCAGCAATGCCTGGGCCTTGCGGGCCGAGGGGGACAGGGCGCGGGGCGCCTCGTCGAAGGGAGAGCGGTAGCCGGCGATGAAGCGGTGGTGGCCGAGGTAGGCGCGGATGGCGGTGACGCAGTTGGCGAAGGTGCGGAAGGTGGCCACGCGGGAAGAGCCGAGGAGGGTGCTGCGATAGGCGTCCTCGGTGCCGACCGGGGAGCCCCAGACCACGCAGACCAGCTTGTCCGTCTTCTCCGCCGCGTCCACCAGGTCCTGGGCGAGCTTGTCGCTCAGCGGGGGAAAGGGGCCGGTGATCGGGCAGACGAGGATGCCGACGGAGGGGTCGGCCAGGACGGCATCGATGATCTTGCGGCCGCGCCAGTCGCCCACAGGGTGACCGCCGTTGTCGATGGGGTTGGCGGTGCTCAGATAGTCGGGAATCCACTGGTGGAGTTCGGCCTGTTTGGCGGCCGGCAGGACGGGGAGATCGAGCCCGGCCGCCGTGGCGAGATCCGCGAAGTGCGCCCCCGTGCCGCCGGAGATCGAATACACGGCGATGCCCTCGGCCCGGGGCGGGCGGGCGCGGGCGAGCAGGGCGGAGGTGTCCTGGAGCTCGTCCAGGCCGTTCACGCGGATCACGCCGAACTGCCGCATGGCGGCGTCCACCACGTCGTCGGCGCCGGTCAGCTTGCCGGTGTGGGTCGCGGCGGTGCGGGCCCCGACCTCGGTCCTGCCCACCTTGACGGCGACGACCGGCACGTGGTGGCGGGCGGCCCGGTCGGCGGCGAGCAGGAAGGCGCGGCCGTCCTTGAGCCCTTCCACATAGGCGGCGATGGCCCCGACCTCGGGCCGGGTGGCGAAGTAGGAGATGAAGTCGGCGCACTCCAGATCCGCCTCGTTGCCGGTGGGGGCCCAGTGCGAGAGCCGGATGCCCAGCTCCTGCAGGCTGAAGACCGGCCGGCCCTGGTGGCCTGACTGGGTGATCAGCGCGATGGCCGGCCCGTTGAGGTCGTCGCGGACGGGCTCGAAGGCGTTGAGGTTGGTGTTGGGCCCGAGCAGACGGGTGCCGGTGCCCTGGAGGGCGGCGGCGAGCCGGGCCTGTGCGGCGGCCCCCTCGCTGCCCGTCTCGGCGAAGCCGGAAGCGAAGACGACGGCGAACGCCACGTCGCAGTGGGCCAGCTCCTCGACGACCGGGACCGGGTCGCCGACGAGGACGACGGCGACGTCGATCCGCCCCGGCACGTCGCGGGCCGACGCATGACAGGGGAGACCGAAAACGGTGGCACGGGTGGGGTGCACGGGATGGACGCGGGCGCCGACGCGCTCGGCCCAGGCGATGAGCTGCCGGGTGATCCGGGTGTTGGGCCGGCCCTCGGTCTCCGAGGCGCCGATGACGGCCACGGTCTCGGGGCGGAAGAAGCGGTCCAGGTCGGGGACGTCGGAGCGCAGGGGGCGCCCGCTGACGTCCAGGTCGTCGCCGGCGGGAGAGGCCGTGCCGTGGACCATGGGGCCTGGTCGTCGGCCACAGGCCACTACGCGGGCCGGACGGGAGGTGGTGGTGAGGGTGCCGTGAGTCGATCCGAGCATCGTTCTCGCCCACTCCTGCTCAATGGCCGATAAGCTGACGTGGAGTCAGATTACCGATCTGACAAGCCGTCAGGAATGGTTGTGCGCCGGAACCACGCCGCTGTCGGGAGGTGGGATCGATGCGAGGGGTGTCGCGTTTCGACGTTCCGGAGGTCGACGACTTCACGCGGCCCTACTGGGACGCCGCGACCCAGGGGAGGCTGCTCATACGCCGGTGCCGTGCCGACGGGTGCGGGAAGGCGCATCACTATCCGCGGGAGTTCTGTCCGCGCTGCTGGGGCGAGGACGTCGTCTGGGAGGAGGCGAGCGGCCGCGCCACGCTCTACACCTGGTCCGTCGTCCATGTGAACGACCTCCCGCCCTTCGGTGCCCGCGCCCCCTACGTCGCGGCGGTGGTCGACCTTGAGGAGGGGCCGCGCATGATGACCGAGGTGATCGACTGTTCCGGGAGCGAGCTGCGGATCGGCATGCGGTTGCGGGTCGCCTACCGCGGTGACCCTGAGGGTGTCCTGCCTGCGGTGCCGGTCTTCCGGCCGGTGGCGGAAGCCGGATAGCCGCTTGTCGGCGCGGGCCCGCACGTGTCAGTCGCGGGCCAGGATCACCGTTCCCGACGAGCAGAACCAGCCTCCCGTGCCCGAGGCGACGGCCAGCCGGGGCGGCCGTCCGCCTGCCGTGCGGACCTGGCGGCCCTCCTCCGCCTCGCCGCGGAGCTGACGCACGGCCTCGACGAGGAGGAACAGGCCCCGCATCCCGGGGTGGCAGGCGGAGAGGCCGCCACCGTCCGTATTGACGGGCAGATCGCCTCCGATGGTCAGTCTGCCCCGGGCGGCGAAGGCGCCGCCCTCGCCCTTGGCGCAGAAGCCGAGGTCCTCCAGCGTCACCAGGGTCATATAGGTGAACGCGTCGTACAGCTGCGCCACCTCGATCTCCTGCGGCGTGACTCCGGCGCGCCCGAAGGCCAGGCGCCCGGAGACGGTCGCCGGGGTGGTGGTGAAGTCCTCCCACTCGGACATCGTGGTGTGCGAGACGGCGGTACCGGTGCCGGCGATCCACACCGGCGGCTTGGCCGTGTCCGGGACGTACTCCTCGGCGGCCAGCAGCACGGCGCAGCCACCGTCGGAGCGTATGCAGCACTGGAGCCGGGTGAACGGGTCGGCGATCACCGGGCCGCCGAGCACCTCGTCGACCGTGAGGGGGGTGCGGTACATGGCGTAGGGATTGTGGGCGGCGTTGGCGCGGGTTTGAACGGCGATGTCGGCCAACTGTTCAAGCGTGGTGCCGTACTGGTGCATGTGGCGCCGGGCCGCCATCGCGTACTTGGCGATGAGGGTGTGCCCGTACGGGGCCTCGAACTGGGCCGGGCCGCGGGCGCCGAAGGGCAGGCCGGCGGTGCGGCGGCCGGCCTTGATGTCGGCGCGGGCGGTGGAGCCGTATGCGAGAAGGACGGCGTTGGCGTGGCCCGCCGCGATGGCGTCGGCCGCGTGGGCGGCCATCACCTCCCAGGTCGAGCCGCCGACGGACGTCGAGTCCACCCAGGTGGGCCGCAGCCCCAGGTACTCCGCGACGTCTATGGGGGCGAGCGTGCCGAGCCCGGCCGAGGCGAAGCCGTCCACCAGGGATCTGTCGAGCCCCGAGTCGGCGACGGCGCGGCGGGCGGCCAGTGCGTGCAGGGCGTACGGCGTGACCGTGTCGAGCCGGCCGCAGTCGGAGAGGGCGACACCGACGACAGCGACCTTGCGCTTGCCTGGAGTCATAGAGCTGACGGTACATCAGATCAATGCGGCACCGGCCGTGCCCAACTTGCGCTCGCCTCTGGGAAACCCGATCCCCTGAACCTAATATGACGGACCGTCAGTAATGCTGAGGGAGAGGCTGTCGATGGACGCCGCGTTCAGCGTGGAGCAGGGGGAGATCCGGCGCACCCTGCGCGAAGTCCTGCTCAAGGAGGCCGGTCCAGGCGAGAGCAGGGCGGCCGTACTGACCCCCGCCGGTTACGACGGGAGACTGTGGCTCCGCCTCGCCGATCAGCTGGGGCTGCCGGGCCTGGCGGTGGAGCGGCGGTACGGCGGGGTCGGCTGCGGTCTCATCGAGCTGGCCCTGGCCGCCGAGGAGGCAGGGCGGGCGCTGCTCCCGTCGCCCCTGACGGCCACCGCGGCGGTGGCCGTGCCCCTCGTCGCCGCCCTGGGCACGCCGCAGCAGCGTGCGAGGCTGCTGCCCCGCCTTGCCTCGGGCCGGCTCACCGGAACGTTCGTGGTGCCGGACGGCACGCTGCCGGAGGCGTTCGCCCTGACCGGCCCCGACAGCGCCCACTGGTCCGGTGGTGGCCGGGCCGGTGGTGTGCAGGCCCGCCGGACGAGCGACGGCTGGCGGCTCTACGGAGAGGCCGGGCAGGTGCTCGACGGGCACAGTGCCGGTCTGCTGCTGGTCGCCGCGCACACCGGCGGCTACGCGCGCGGCCGCACCATGGTGTTCGCCCTGCACCCGGAGACGTCGCGCGGGGTGACCCGTACGCGGCTGACCGCACTGGACGAGACACGGCCCCAGGCGCGCGTCGAGCTGCGCAACACCGAGGCGGAACCGCTCGGGTCGCCGGAGGCCGACGTACGGGCCGCGATGGCCGCGCTCGGCGGCCGGGTGGCCGCCGTTCTCGCGGCCGAAGCGGTGGGTGCGGCGGAACGGGTGCTGGAGCAAACCGTCGAGTACGCGCGCGTGCGGGAACAGTTCGACAGGCCGATCGGCTCCTTCCAGGCCGTCAAGCACCGCCTGGCGGACCTGTACGTGTCCGTGCAGGCGGCCCGTTCGGCGGCGTACTACGCGGCATGGTCCGCTCGGGCCGCCGTGGGAGGGCTCGCGCTCGCACAGGCCCTGGAAACGGCCCGGACGGTCGCCGGGGAGGCGATCCAACTGCATGGAGGCATCGGAGTGACGTGGGAACACGATGTGCAGAGGTACTTCAAACGGGCGGCGTCGGACGAGCTGCTGTTCGGGCCCGTACACCGGCTCCGGGAGCGGTCGGCAGGCGTGTCCGGGCTGTTTGAGGCCACCGGGGCCCGGGAAGCGGTGGTGCTGTGATGGCAGCCGTCGAACGCCTGGTGCGTTCCGTCTCCTCGACCCGTACGTTCGCGCGGATCGCACCGCACTTCGTGCCCGCGGCCGACCGGGCGATTCACCGGATGACGCACGGCAAGGTGCTGCTGAGCGGGTACATGCTCCCCTCGGTGCTGCTGACCTCGACGGGAGCCAAGAGCGGCCTGCCGCGGCGGACACCGCTCGCCTGCATGCCGGACGACCGCACCGGCAACGCCTGGACCCTGATCGGCAGCAACTTCGGACGCCCCGGACACCCCGCCTGGACGGCGAACCTGATGGCGCACCCGGATGCGGAGATCAGCTGGAAGGGGCGGGACATCCCCGTACGGGCGCGGCTGTTGCGCGGAGCCGAGCGGGAGGAGACATGGGCGGCGGTGCTCACCTTCTGGCCGCCGTACGCGCGCTATCAGGCGCGTGTGGAGCGTGAGATCCGGCTGTTCCGGCTCGAGAGGCGGTAGGGCCGGCGGACGCGTCGCGGTGCGCCGCGGCGGGCCGCCCGGGGCCGAGCCCGAGCGGCCCGCCGCTGCGATGACAGGACGTGCGAGTGGTGCGATGTGGTGCGCGGTCGCGCTGTGGGTTACCTCGTCGGCTTCTTGCCGGTGATGCCCAGATGCACGAGCAGCGCGAGGTTGGGCTTGAGCTCGGCCTGCTTGACGCCCCAGCTCTGGAAGCCCTTCTGGTGCGAGGCCACGGCCGCGAGCATCGCGACGAGCGAACCGGCCACCGCGGCCGGGCTGACGTCCTTGTCCACCTTGCCCTTGGACTGCAGTTCCTTGACCGACTCCGTCAGGGAGTTGGTGACGGCGTTGAGGATCTTCATGCGGATCTTGTAGAACCGCTTGTCGCCCTCGGCCGCTCCCAGGTCGACGACGCGCAGGATCGCGTCGTGCTTGCGCCAGAACCCGAGGAAGCCGTCGACCAGTTCTTCGGCCGCCTGTGCGCCGGACTTGCCGACCCAGGAGCGCCCGGCGACCAGGTCGGTCAGGCTCGCGCCCTCCTTCGCCATCTCCTCGGCGATCTCGAGGACGGCGCCCTCGACGTCGGGGAAGTACTGGTAGAAGGTCGCGGGGGAGGTGCCGGCCCTGCGGGCGACATCGATGACCTTGACATCGCGGTACGGGGATGAGCTGAGCATTTCGCTGAGGCAGTCGAGCAGCTTCTGCCGCGTCGCCTGACCGCGTCGACCGGCCACGCGGCCGTCGACGGTGCGTACTTGTCCTGTCATGCCGTCAGCTTACCGAGGGGTGATCGGAGCGCGATTCGGCCGCATGCAAATGGGGGCGGGGGTGTTCGATGGGGTGTAAGCGCAGGTCAGAGGGGGTGTGAAGGGGTTCGTAGACGGTAGGAGCGGATTGGCCCGTACCGGTGAATTGTCCTATCAACGAGCTGTGGACGGCGGTCCTGCCGAGGCGTCCGGGGGGTCGTCCGCGAGGCCGCCCGGCGGTTATCCACAGGCCGCGCGGGATCCGCGTTCCGCCTCTACCGTGGCAGCGAGAACACTCCGAGCGGACAGGGCGCCGTGCCCGACCCGCGGAAGGAGGGCGGACCATGAGCACAGCCACGGACACGTTCCCGGAAGGCGCCCCGTGCTGGGTGGACGTCATGCTGCCGGACGTCGCGGCGGGCAAGCGCTTCTACGGCGAGATCCTCGGCTGGACGTTCGAGGACAGCGGAGGGGAGTACGGGCACTACACCCATGCGTTCCACGAGGGGAAGAACGTCGCCGCGCTGGCGCCCAAGCCGGACGGCCGGATGCCGACGGCCTGGTCCGTCTACTTCGCCTCGCCGGACGCGGCGGCCACGGCCGACCGCATCCGGGCCGCGCACGGGCAGATCGTCATGGGCCCGATGGCCATCGGGCCGTTCGGCACGATGCTGATGGCGGCCGACCCCGGAGGCGCCGTCTTCGGCGTATGGGAGGCGGGCACCCACAAGGGGTTCGAGAAGCGGGGCGAGCCGGGCGCTTACGGCTGGGCCGAGGTGTACACGTGGGACGCCGCGGCGATCGACCCGTTCTACGCGGAGGTCTTCGGGCTCAACGTCCATGACCTGAGCGAGGAAGCGGGTATCGAGTTCGCCATCTGGACGCCCGCCGGGACGCCGGCCACGCCCGAGCACGCGGTCGCGGGCCGGGCCGTCATGGACGACCGGTTCCCCCGGGAGATGCCCGCCCACTTCCTGGCCTATTTCGTGGTCGACGACTGCGACGCCGTCGTGCAGGCGACGCTGCGGCTGCACGGCCGGCTCCGCTGGGAGCCCCAGGACACCCCGTACGGGCGCTTCGCGGTGCTCGCCGACGACCAGGGCGCCGACTTCGCCGTCATCGATGTCTCGCAGCCGGTGCAGGCGTAGCCGGCCGGGCGGGGGCGGGAGGGGGTAGGAGGAGGGCGTGAGGCGGGTGAGTCCGCGTATAGCGGGATATGCACCTATTTGGCGGAGACACGGCGAAGCGCCCCCGGGTTCGCAACCGCGGGCTTCGCCAGGAAGAATCAGGGTGCGTACCCCGGGATAATTCGCGGTGACGCGCTGCACGGGGCTGAAACCCTTCAAGCCCCCACGGGGAGGTGGCAGGTCAGTGGTGGAGCAGCTTACGCAGCACGACCCGAGACGGATCGGCCCGTTCGAGGTGCTCGGCCGGCTCGGTGCGGGCGGCATGGGGCTGGTCTATCTCGCCCGCTCGGCGTCCGGCCGACGGGTCGCGATCAAGACGGTGCGCACGGAGCTCGCGGAAGACCAGCTCTTCCGGGTCCGGTTCACCCGTGAGGTGGAAGCGGCCCGGGCGGTCAGCGGCTTCTACACGGCCGCGGTCGTGGACGCCGACCCGAGGGCCGCCGTGCCGTGGCTCGCCACCGCCTACGTTCCCGCGCCCTCGCTCGAGGAGATCGTGAACGAGTGCGGGCCGCTGCCGGCCCAGGCCGTGCGCTGGCTGGCCGCGGGCATCGCGGAGGCGCTGCAGTCCATCCACGGCGCGGGGCTCGTCCACCGCGACCTGAAGCCGTCCAACGTGCTCGTGGTGGAGGACGGCCCCCGGGTCATCGACTTCGGCATCGCCTCCGGCGTCTCCAACACCCGGCTGACCATGACCAACGTCGCGGTCGGCACGCCCGCCTACATGTCACCCGAACAGGCGCGCGACTCCCGCAGTGTGACCGGGGCCAGCGACATCTTCTCCCTCGGCTCCACGCTGGTCTTCGCCGCGACCGGGCACGCGCCCTTCCACGGCGCGAATCCGGTCGAGACCGTCTTCATGCTGCTGCGGGAGGGCCCCGATCTGAGCGGCCTGCCCGACGAGCTGCGGCCCCTGATCGACTCCTGCATGCAGATGGCGGCGGAGAACCGGCCGAGCCCGGCCGACCTGCAGTCGCAGCTGGCACCGCACCTGTTCGCCTCCGGCGGGGGCGACGACAGCGGTACGGCCTCGGCGTGGCTGCCCGACAACGCGGTCACCCTGATCGAACAGCGCCGCGCCGGACACCGTCCCCCGGCCGCGGCCGGGGGCCCCCGGGGCGGCGGGCGCGGTCGTTCGGCCCCTCCGCCCCGTCCCGTCCAGCCGCCCGCCCCGGAGCCGGCGGCGGGCTACGAACCGCCCTCGGGGGCCCGCAGCGGCACCGGCTGGGGCGACGGCCACGTGGGCTCGGGCGCCGGGCGCTCCGGCGTCGTGGCGCCCGATCCGCGGGGCGGCCTGAGCGGCCCGCACGGCGTACGGCCCGCGGGCGCCGCCGCTGCCCAGGGGCGGCACGCCGGGGCTCCCGCCGCCGCGCCCGAGGGCACCGTACGGCTGGCCGGGTCGCAGGTGCCGATCGGGCCCGGGCCGCGGGTCGCCGACGCGCGGGAGCCGCACGCCCAGACCGGAGCCGGCCCCACCACCGGCTGGGTACGGCCCCCGGCCGGGGCCTCGGCGGCCGTGGTGCCCGGGCAGGCGCCCGCTCCGGCGCCGGCGCCCGACGGCGGCACGGGAGCCCACAGCGACCCGGGCCGCTGGCGGCCGTGGCGGTTCCGCATGTCCAACGACGTCTGGGGCACGCCCGTCGTCTCCGAGGACCTGCTGTACGTCACGTCCTTCGAGGTGCACGCGCTCGACGTGGCGAGCGGGCGGCGGCAGTTCAAGACCCGGGACGTGGCCTGGGCGATGGCCGTCGCCGACGGCCGCATACACGCCTCCGACGGCCCCACGCTGTACGCGCTCGACGCCGCCGACGGCGCCGAGCGGTGGCGCCTGGCCACGGACGGCTGGGTCTACTCGCTCAAGGCCGACCGGGGAACGATCGTCACGGGTACGCGCGGCGGCGGCGTCCAGGCGTGGGAGGCCGCCAACGGCGAACTGCTGTGGGAGATGACCGGCGCCCAGACCGACTTCGAGACCCCCGACTGCGGTCCGGCCGTCCATGACGGCACGGTCTACGTCTGGGCCGACGCCCGGCTGCGCGCGCTCGAGGCCCGTACGGGCGTGGAGCGCTGGTCCTACCCGGTCGGCGACGCGGCGTCCTGCGGAGGAGTGCCGGTACGGCTGCTGTCCGCGCCGGACGGGATGGTCTACGTCGCGGCCGGGACGCGGGTGCTCGCCATCGACGTGGCGCGCGGCGACGTGCGCTGGCGGTTCGAGGCGCCGGCGGTCTTCCTGAGCCCGCCCGCGTTCGCCCCCGGGCCCGCGGTGACGGGCGGCGGCGTCTACATCGCCGACTACCTGGGCACGGTGTACGCCCTGGACGCGACCACCGGCCGCGACCGCTGGCGCATCGCGACGGAGGCCCGCCAGTCGACCGAGCCCGTGCTCGTCTCGTCGGGCGCCGTGCATCTGGGCAGCGGCGGGGCGCTCTACACGCTGGACGCGGTCACCGGCACGCCCAAGTGGCGCTTCGCGGCGGGCGGCGACATCGTCGGCGCCCCCGTCGTCGCCGACGGCCGGGTCCACTTCGGCTCCGCGGACCATTGCCTCTACACGGTGGACGCGGCGGGCGGGCAGCTCCGCTGGAAGCTCGCCACCGGTGGCGAGATCACGGGCTCGCCCGTGGCCGTGGCCGGTGTGGTCTACGCCTGCAGCAAGGACCGGTGCGTCTACGCCCTGGACGCGGCCAAGGGCACGGGGCACTCGCGGCGCTGACGTCCGGCCGTCACACGCCTCCTGCCCCCGGCCCTGGCCGGCGGTCAGCGCAGCCGGGGGTCGGGGGAGCGGTCGCGGGCGGCGAAGAGCGCCGCCTGGTCGGCGGGGGGCAGGTTCCCCAGCGAGACCAGGTGCGGCGCCAGGGCCAGGGCGTGCGCGCGGGCGGCCTCCTTGGCCGCCCACAGGGCGCGGACCGTGCCCTGGACCGCTTCCGTGGGGTAGGAGGCGATGACGGCGGCCGCGCGCAGGGCGGCGGCCGTGGCCCCGCCGGGCGGCGTCAGCTCGCAGACCAGGCCGATCTCGTGGGCCCGGCGCGCCGAGAGGCGTTCCGCGGTGCCCATCAGGGCCATCCGCGCCGCCTCGCCCGACGGCATGCGCTGCGCCATGAGCACGGACTCGTACGCGCTGACCATGCCATAGGAGGTGTGCGGGTCGAAGAAGGCGGCGTTCTCGGAGGCGACGATGAACTCGGCCTCGCCCAGCAGATAGAACGCCCCACCGCACGCCATGCCCCCGACCGCTGCCACGACGGGCTTCCACAGATCGGCGGCCTTCGGCCCGACCGTGCGCAGCGGGTCGTCCACGGAGTACGGGGAGCGCGGCTGCGGGACGTCTGCGGAGCGGTCGATGCCGGTGCAGAAGGCGCGGTCCCCGGCGCCGGTGAGCACGACGGCCCGTACGGTGTCGTCGCTGCGGAAGTCCCGCCAGGCGTACTGCAGTTGCCGTGCGGTGGCCAGGTCGATGGCGTTGTGCCGCTCGGGCCGGTTCAGGGTGACGAGCGCGACGCCGTCCGGGCGTCGCTCCGTGTGCAGGGTCATGGGCGCTCCAGGAGCCAGCGGGGCACGGTGACACCCGGCGCGATCTCGGTGAACGCGACCTCGACGGAAGCGCCGATCCGCAGTGCGGCCGGGTCGACGGAGTCGAGCGCGGCGTCGGCGTGGGCCACGAGATTGCCGACGAGGCGGATGCCGGGGGCGTCCGTGAGCTCGACGACGATGACGTTGTACGGGGCCTGTTCGGCGTAGCCGGGCAGCAGGGGCGGGTGGGGCACGACGTACGACCAGATGCGGCCGCGCCCGGACATCCGGCGCCACTCGTCGGCGAAGGACTGGCAGTGCGGGCAGCAGGGCCGGGGCGGGAAGCGGAGCCGGTGGCAGTCCGCGCAGGCCTGAACGCGCAGCTCACCGCGGGCGGCGAAGTCCCAGAAGGGCTGCCCGTCCTCGTCCGCGACGGGCAGCAGGAGGCCATTGTCAGTGGTGCCCCTCATCATGGGGGACATGAGCGGTCAACTCCTCAGCAGCAGTGCCGACGTGGGGACGCCCTCGCCCGCCGTGACCAGGCAGGTCGAGGCGCCGGGCACCTGCGCCGTGGAGGTGCCGCGCAGTTGTCTGACCCCCTCGTTGATGAGGTTGAAGCCATGGACGTAAGCCTCGCTGAGTCCGCCGCCGGCCGTGTTGATCGGGAGCCGGCCGCCGAGTTCGAGCGCGCCACCCTCGGAAAAGGCCGCGCCCTCGCCGCGTCCGCAGAAGCCATAGCCCTCGAGGGACAGCGGGATGAGCGGCGTGAAGGCGTCGTAGATCTGCGCGACGTCGACGTCGTCGGGGCCGAAGTCGGCCCTCTTCCACAGCTGCCGGGCGGCGGTCCAGGAGGGGCCGGACAGCGGGTCGTCCGTCCAGTAGTTGACCATGCCGTGGTGCTGGGACGGCAGCCCCTGGGCCGCGGAGTGCACATAGACCGGGCGGCGTCGGCAGTCGGCGGCGCGTTCGGCCGCGACGAGGACGCACGCCAGCGCGCCGTCGGTCTCCAGGCAGTTGTCGAAGAGGCAGAGCGGCTCGCTGATCCAGCGCGAGGCCATATACGTCTCGCGGGTCAGCGGGCGCTCGTACATCATCGCGGCGGGGTTCTGGTTGGCGCGGTTGCGGCAGGCCCGGGCGACGTTGAAGAAGTGGTCGCGGCTCGCGCCGTACTCGCGCATATAGCGCCGTGCGAGCAGGGCTATCTCGTCGGCCGGACGCAGTAACCCGTAGGGGCGGGTCCACTGGCCGGGGATGGGCAGCTGCGTGTGGGTGTCGCGCCAGGGGCGCGGGCCCGAGCCGCGCTTGCGCGAGCGCCAGGCGACGCCGACGGTCGCCTGGCCGGTGGTGAGCGCGGCGGCGAGGTGAGCGACGGTCGCGCAGGAGCCGCCTCCGCCGTAGCCGACCCGGGAGAAGAAGGTCACGTCGCCCGCGCCGATGGCCTTGGCGATCTCCACCTCGTCGGTGGTCTCCATGGTGTAGGAGGCGAACGCGTCCACTTGGGAGGGGGAAAGGCCCGCGTCGTCCAGGGCGGCCAGGACGGCGCGGCAGGCCAGGGTTTTCTCGGATTCGGGGAGTTGGCGGGCGAAGGGGGTCTGACCGATGCCGACGATCGCAGTGGTGTCCTTGAGCGTTGCCGTCATCGCCACCTCCGTGCTGTCGGTGCTGACAGCGCGGAAGGCTATCGCTAATCTGACGCTACGTCAGCTAGTGGGCGCGATGCGGCGCCGGCCGCGGGTGGGGGAGGGCGTGCCATGCGCGGTGATCTGGAGTTCGGCTCCCTGCCGGGCCTCGCCCGTGCGGCCGCCGAGCGGCACGCGGACCGCGAGGCCGTGGTCGACGGCCGGGTCCGGATCACCTACCGGCAGCTCGGCGAGCGGGTCGAGCGGGCCGCCGCCGCGTGCCTCGCCACCGGCGTCGAGGCCGGTGACCGGGTCGCCGTCTGGGCCCCGAACACCGCGGACTGGATCGTCTGCGCCCTGGGCGCCGTCACGGCAGGAGCCGTGCTCGTGCCGGTCAACACCCGCTTCAAGGGCGCCGAGGCGGTCCGGGTGCTGGAGCGCACGCGGGCCCGGCTGCTCTTCGTCACCGGCACCTTCCTCGGCACCTCCTACGTGGCCGCTCTGCGCAGCGCCGCGGTGCGGCCACCCACGGGGGGCGCGGCAGCGGCCGGGGAAGCCGGACCGCTGCCCGGACTGCCGCACCTGCGCGACGTGGTCGTCCTGGCGGACGACGCGCCCGCCGACTTCCGTACGTGGAAGGAGTTCCTCGGCGTCGGGGACGCCGTGCCCGCGCGGACCGTACGGGCCCGCGCCGACGCCGTCGGGCCGGGGGCGGCCTCGGACATCCTCTTCACCTCGGGCACCACGGGCGAGCCCAAGGGGGCCGTGATCACACACGCCCAGACGCTGCGCGCGTTCGGCGTCTGGAGCGAGCTGGCCGGGCTGCGGGAAGGAGACCGCTATCTGATCGTGAACCCGTTCTTCCACACCTTCGGCTACAAGGCGGGGATCATCGCGTGCCTGATGCGGGGCGCGACGATGGTGCCGCAGTCCGTCTTCGACCCCCGGGCCGCGCTGCTCACGATCGCCGGCGAGCGCATCTCCGTCCTGCCCGGTCCGCCCACGCTCCTGCAGTCCCTGCTGGACCACCCGGCCCGGGCGGCGCACGACCTCTCGTCGCTGCGGGTGGTCGTGACGGGGGCCGCGGTGGTGGACCGGCGGCTGATCGACCGGCTGCGGGGCGAGCTGGGCATCCCCACCGTGCTGACCGCGTACGGCATGAGCGAGGCCACGGGGGTGGTCACGATGTGCCGGCGGGGCGATGCGGCGGAGACGGTCGCGGGCACCTCGGGCCGGGCCCTGCCGGACACCGAGGTCAAGGTGGCCGACCCCGGCGGGGCCGCGCTGCCGCCCGGCGAGCCCGGAGAGATCCTGGTGCGCGGCTTTCAGGTGATGTCCGGCTACTTCGAGGACCCGCGGGCCACGGCACAGGTGCTGGATGCCGACGGGTGGCTGCGCACGGGCGACATCGGCGTCCTGGACGCCGGGGGAAATCTGCGCATCACCGACCGCGTCACGGACATGTTCATCGTGGGGGGTTTCAACGCCTACCCCGCCGAGATAGAGCAGGTCCTGCTGCGGCATCCCGGTATCGCGGAGGTCGCCGTCGTGGGCGTGCCGGACGCCCGGCTCGGCGAGGTCGGCAAGGCGTTCGCGGTGCGGAGCGCGGGGGCGGCAGGGGAGGCCGGGGTGACGGCAAAGGAGCTGATCGCCTGGGCCCGCCGGGAGATGGCCAACTACAAGGTGCCGCGCGAGGTGGAGTTCGTCCGGGAACTGCCGCGCAACGCCTCGGGCAAGGTGCGCAAGACGCTGCTGCGGGGGCGGACCTCCCGGTAGGGCCCGGTGCGAGGCCGCGACCCGCCGCTCCCGGCGGGGCCGCGGCCTCGCGGGCGGGGGTGCCGTGCGGCACGCCTCCGCCGTACGGCCGCCGGTCAGCGCAGGCGCTGCAGCGCGGTGGCGCCCGTGATGTGGTCGTCGGCGCCGCCGTTCAGCCGGTCCATGTCCGTGGAGTGGTCGTCGAATATCTCCACGGCCGACGTGGGCGCCTGCAGGGACGGTACGGAGGTCGAGTGGTCGTCGGCCGCCGCGGGGAGCGCGCCGAGGATGGCCGCGGCCGCCGCGACGCCGAGTACGGCGAGGGCCTTGGCGCCCCGGCCCTTGGTGCGGTGCGTCATCGTCTGGTTCATTGCGGCTCCTCTGCTCGGGGGGATGGTGCATGGGTTGGTCGTGGTGCTTTGTCAGTGAAAGTACCGGTTGATGGGGCGGGCGTACGGGGTTTTGGCCGAAAACTTCCGGGCAGCCGCAAGGGCCGGCGTCGACGGCTCCCCCTCCGCGCCGTCGTCGCCGGCCCCTGTCGATCCCCCGTTGCGGGCACCCCCGTTGGACCGTGTCCGTCCCCCCGGGCAGTTCGTGCTCCCCCGTTGGACCGTGTCCCCCGTTTCCCGACGGGCCCCCGTTGCTACCCCCGTAGCACTACCCGTCGGCTTTCCCGCTGGGGCCGTTCCCCCGTTCCCCCATGGCCCCCGGGGATCCGGTGGGTCCGGGAGCTTCCGGCCGATGTCTGGCGGAAGCTCCCCGACACTCAGACCGGATCGATCAGAACGGCTTCTCCGTCGTGGCGTGGTCGTCCTTCATGACGAACGCCGGTGCGCCGGTGGCGTGGTCGTCCTTCATGACGAACGCCGGAGTGCCGGTGGCGTGGTCGTCCTTCAGGGCGAACGCCGGGGCGCCCGTCGCGTGGTCGTCCTGCGGCGTGAGCGGCGCTTCGCCGGCGGCGGCCGCGGACTGTGCCGCGGTGAGCGGAGTGCCGGTGGCGTGGTCGTCCTGTGGCGTGGCCACTACGGGCGACGTGAGCTTGTCATCGCTCATGGTGTTCAACTCCGATGCAGTGCGAGTCGTTCGGGCTAGTGGGGACTGCAGAACCCGCCCGGCGACTCCCCCGAGGACCGCCGGACGGGCACATTAGGGCTGTTCACCCTAGAGGTGAGGCCTCACCCACGACCCGCCTGCCCCCCGACGCGACGGATCGACATCCCTAAGAGTGAAGGATCGCGATAAACGATCGATGAACGGGCACGTGAAAGGGTTTTTACGGGCCTTCGCACGGGAACGGGCCGCGGTTTCACGGGCTCCGCGTGCGGGCGCGGCGTGCCCGTGCGGACCACTGTACGGACCTTCACGCGGGTTCCACGGGAAGCCGCCGCCGCGGATTCGCGGGACGCTACGCGGCCGCCACCGGCGCCAGCAGCCCGCGCACCTCGGCCGCCTCGGACGAGCCCAGCTGCTCGAAGATGGCCAGCGCCTCGGTCCAGCAGGCATGGGCGCGCCCCGACTGCCCGAAGGCGTCCAGGGAACGGCCCAGGACCGTCAGGATGTTGGCCCGGCGCCATTCGCCGCCGATGCCCCGCAGCTGTGCCAGCGCCTGCTCGGCGGCGGCCGCGGCCTTGGCGGGCTTGCGCGTGGCGAGGTACAGCTCGGCCATGCGGAAGAGCGTCATGCCCTCCCACAGCCGCTGCCTGTTGTCCCGGAAGACCGGCAGGGCCTCCATGAGCCGCGCCATGGCCTCCTCGTGGCGCCCGGCGTGGGTGAGGGCCACCGCGTAGGCGTACAGGGCGTTGGCGAGCCGCCAGGAGACGTTGGACTCGCGGTAGAGGTCGATCGCCTGCTCGGCGAGGTGCACCGCCGACTGGACCCGTCCGGTGGCCAGGTGTGTGCGGGAGAGGTTGCTCAGCGCGCTGGCCTCGCCCGGGCGGTTGCCGTCGGCGCGGAAGGCGGCGAGCGCCTGGCCGATGTAGGCCTCCGCGTCCTCGTGGCGGTGCTGGTAGATGGAGATGATGCCGCGGTTGTTGGCGGCGTAGCAGCAGGGGATCGGGTCCTCGCAGGCCCGCCCCAGCAGCACCGCGTGCCGCGCCTGCTCGTCGGCCTGGGCGAAGCGGCCGGCAAGGCTGTGCACGTGCGTGAGGACCGTTCGCGCACGCCCCTCGGCGCGGGTGTCCCCGGCGGCCTGGGTGGCGTGCAGCAGGGCGGTGGCGGCCTGCTCGTACTGCCGGGAGTCGGCGCCCGACTCGGCCAGGTCCTTCGCCGCGAGCAGCAGGTCCACGGCGCGGCGCAGCGTCTCGCCCGCGGCGCCGGAGTGCTGGCGCACGCACGCCAGCAGGCAGCCGGCCTCCGCGAACAGCCAGTCGCCGGCCGCGCTGCGGTCGGTGAAGGTCAGGCCCGGGTGGGTGGTGGGCGTCAGGTGGGCCAGGAGCTGGTCGCCGGGGCGTTCGAGGACGTACACGCCCGCGGCCGTGGCGAGGTAGAAGTCGAGCAGGCGCGACATCGCGGCCGTCCGCTCGGCGGGCGGCTGCTCGTCGCGCTCGGCGCAGGAACGCGCGTAGAGGCGTACGAGGTCGTGATAGCGGTACCGGCCCGGTGCGGCGGACTCCAGGAGCGAGGTGTCGACCAGGGACTCCAGCAGCTCCTCGGTGGCGTCCAGGTCCAGCTCGAGGACGGCGGCCGCGGCGGCCAGCGAGATGTCGGGGCCGTCGGCCAGGCCCAGGAGGCGGAAGGCGCGGGCCTGGCCGGGCTCCAGCTGGCCGTAGCCGAGCTCGAAGGTGGCCTTCACGGCGAGGTCGCCGGCGCGCAGCTCGTCCAGACGGCGGCGTTCGTCGCCGAGCTTGCGGGCCAGGACGGAGACGGTCCAGGTGCGCCGGGCGGCCAGCCGGGAGGCGGCGATGCGGATGGCGAGCGGCAGGAAGCCGCAGGCGGCGACGACGTCCATGGCGGCGTCGCGCTCGGCGCCGACCCGCTCGGTGCCGACGATGCGGGTGAACAGGACGAGCGCCTCTTCCGGGCTCATCACGTCCAGGTCGACCAGGTGCGCGCCGGCGAGGTCGACCATGCGGGAGCGGCTGGTGACGAGGGCGGCGCAGCCTTCGTTGCCGGGCAGCAGGGGGCGGACCTGGGCGGCGTCGCGGGCGTTGTCCAGCAGGGCCAGGACGCGGCGGCCGTCGAGCGTGGAGCGGAAGAGGGCGGCGCGCTCCTCCACCCCGTCCGGGATGCCGGAGTCCGGTATGCCCAGGGCGCGCAGGAAGGAGCCCAGGACGGCCTCGGGCTCGGCGACCACGGGCCCGGTGCCCTGCAGATCGACGTAGAGCTGGCCGTCGGGGAAGTGGTGCCGGGCGGCGTGGGCGACGTGCACGGCAAGGGTGGTTTTGCCGACGCCGCCGATGCCGGCGACGGCGGAGACCGCCATGACGCGGCCCTCGGACGTGGCGAGCTGGTCGCTGAGCTCGTCCACGAAGGCGGTCCGGCCGGTGAAGTCGGAGACCGTCGCCGGGAGCTGGGCGGGCCGGATGAAGGTGGGCCCGGCGGTGGGGCGGTCGGCGGAGAAGTGGACGTTGAGGTCGGTGTCGGCGTTGAGGATGCGCTGCTGGAGCTCGGAGAGCTCGGGGCAGGGGTCCACCCCCAGCTCCTCGGCGAGCAGCCGGCGCGTATCGGCGTAGACGGCCAGGGCCTCGGCCTGGCGGCCGCTGCGGTACAGGGCGAGCATCAGCAGCTCGCGCAGCCGCTCGCGCAGCGGGTGGGCGGCGGTCAGCGCGGTGAGCTCGGAGACGGCCTCGGCGTGGCAGCCGACCTCGAGGTCGAGGTCGAGACGGGTCTCCAGCAGGCTCAGGCGCCACTCCTCCAGGCGGGCGCGCTGGGTGTCGGCGTACGGACCGGACAGGCCCGCCAGCGGCTCGCCGTCCCACAGGCCCAGCGCCTGGTTGGTCAGGTCGCGGGCGCGGCCGCGGTCGCCCGCGCCGCGGGCCTTGTCGGCCTCGGCGGCCAGCCGCTCGGCGGTGTCGATGTCGAGTCCGTCGAGCCCGACCCGTATCGCATAGCCGCCCGACTCGCTGACCAGGGCGTCGGCGTCGGGGCCGAAGGCCTTGCGCAGCCGGCTGGCGTAGGTGCGCAGCGCGGCCAGCGCCGCGTGCGGGGGTTCCTCGCCCCAGAGGGCGTCGACCAGTTCGGGCGCGGTGGCGGTGCGTCCGCCGCGCAGCAGCAGGGCGGCGAGCAGTGCCCGCTGCTGGGGCGATCCGGTGTGGAGCGGTTCGTCTCCGCGCCAGGCGCGGACGGGGCCGAGCACGGTGAAGCGCAGCTGCTGCCCGTGCCCTGTGTCGCCGGCCATCGTGACCCCCTGCCTGTCCTGCTCGGTCGCACCGGCCAGTCTGCCTTGTTCAGGGCCTCTGCGTCAGCAGGGGTCCGGCCTCTTGCAAGGGCCTTTCGGGGGCCGCTCGACCAGTTTGCTGACGACTCGTCAGATCGGCGCTACCGTGTCGGCCATGGTGAGCTTCCCCAAGATAATCTCGGTGGACGACCATACGGTCGAGCCCTCCGACGTCTGGCGGAACCGGCTTCCGGCGAAATTCCACGATGTCGGACCGCGGATCGTCAGGGCTCCCGTGAAGGACATGACGTTCGCCGGCGGACGCTTCGCGCCCGTCATGGGCGCCCCCGGGGACGACGGTCCGGTGGCGGACTGGTGGGTCTATGAGGATTTGTTCCGCCCTCTCACGCGGCTTGATACCGCCGTCGGATGCTCCAGGGACGAGATCCGGCTCGAAGGAATCACCTACGAACGGATGCGGCCGGGTTCGTACAGCGTTCCCGAGCGATTGGCCGACATGGACCTCAACCACGTCCAGTCCGCGCTCTGCTTCCCCACGTTCCCGCGCTTCTGCGGCCAGACCTTCACCGAGGCCGCCGACCGCGAACTGGCCCTGCTGTGCGTGCGCGCCTACAACGACTGGATGGTCGAGGAATGGTGCGGGCCCAGCGCGCGGGGCCGGCTGATCCCGCTCGTCATCGTCCCGCTGTGGGACGCCCGCCTGGCCGCCGACGAGGTGCGGCGCAACGCGGCGCGGGGCGTACGGGCGGTGTGCTTCTCCGAGATACCGCCGCACCTGGGCCTGCCGTCGGTCCACAGCGACGACTGGGACCCCTTCCTGGCCGCCTGCGAGGAGACCGGGACCGTGATCGCCATGCACATCGGCTCCTCGTCCCGGATGCCGTCGACCTCCGCCGACGCGCCGCCCGCCGTCGGCTCCGTGCTCACCTTCGCCAACTGCTGCTTCTCCCTGGCCGACTGGCTGATGTCGGGCAAGTTCGACCGCTTCCCCGGGCTGCGCATCATGTACGCGGAGGGACAGATCGGCTGGATCCCGTACGTCCTGGAGCGGGCGGACGTGGTGTGGGAGGAGAACCGCGGCTGGGGCGGCATCGCGGACAAGGTGCGCACCCCGCCCTCCGAGCTCTTCGCCCGGCACGTCCACGGCTGCTTCTTCGACGACGCCACCGGCCTGCGCAACCTCGACGCGATCGGCGCGGGCAACGTCCTGTACGAGACCGACTACCCGCACTCCGACTCCACCTGGCCGAGATCCCGGCAGGTCGCCGAGGAGCAGATGGCCCATCTGGAGCCGGCGACCGTCGAGCGCGTCGTGCGCGGCAACGCCATCGAGCTGCTCGGCCTGACTCCGGAAGGGCTCTGGCCCGGTGCGTGAGAGCGCGCCGCCGCAGGGTCTGAGGGTCCTGCCGGAGGGGCGGCTGTCCTACGGGCTCCAGTTGCCCGTCCAGTCGCAGAGCACCCTCTACGCCGAGCCCTGGGAGGCCGCGGCCGGCCCCGCCGAGCTGCGCCGGACGGCCCGGGCCGCCGACCGGCTCGGCTTCGCCTACGTCGCCACCTGCGACCACGTGGCCGTCCCGGGCCGGCTGGCGGCCGCGATGGGCACCGTCTGGTACGACCCGGTGGCCACGCTCGCCCACCTCGCGGCCGTCACCGAACGCGTCCTGCTGCTCAGCCATGTGGCCGTGGCCGCGCTGCGCCACCCGCTGCTCACGGCGAAGCAGTACGCGACGGTGGACCGGCTCGCGGGCGGACGGCTCGTCCTGGGCGTCGGCGCTGGGCACGTACGGGAGGAGTTCGAGGCGCTGGGCGTGGACTTCGGGCGGCGCGGGGCGATCCTGGACGAGACGGTCGACGCCCTGAAGGCGGCCCTCGGGCCGGAGGAGTTCCCCGCGTTCCAGGGGGAGCGGTTCGCCTTCCGCGACCTGGGCCAGGCGCCGCGTCCCGTCCGTACGCCCCGCCCGCCCCTGTGGGTAGGCGGCTCCTCGCCCGCAGCGCTGCGCCGGGCGGCGCTGCGCGGGGACGGCTGGCTGTCGCAGGGTGACGCGCGCGAGAGGCTGCCGCGGCGGATCGCGGACCTCAGACAGCTGCGCGAGGAGGCCGGGCGCCACGGCCCGTTCGCGGTCGGCGCCATCACCGAGGCGCTGTACGTCGGCACACCCTCCTGGGACACGGGCCCCCGCACGCTGACCGGCGATCCGGACGCGCTCGCCGCTTCGCTGCGCGCGTACCGGGACATGGGAGTGGACCAGATACAGGTGCGCTTCCGCTGCCGGGGAGTGGACGAGCTGCTCGACCAGATGGCCGCGTTCGCCGCCGACGTGGCGCCGGGGCTGGGCGCGTAGGAAACGCACGGGAGAGATCGGCAGGCGAGGAGGAGGGGCATGGGCAAGCTGGACGGCCGGGTCGTGCTCATCACGGGTGCGGCCCGCGGACAGGGCGAACAGGAGGCGCGGCTCTTCGCCGCCGAGGGCGCGAAGGTCGTCCTGACCGACGTGCTGGACGATGAGGGGGAGGCTCTCGCCAAGGAGCTCGGGGAGGCCACGGCGCGCTACTTCCCTCTGGACGTGGGCGAGGAAGACGGCTGGGACGAGGCTGTCGCCTTCACCAAGAGGGTCTTCGGCAAACTCGACGGGCTCGTCAACAATGCCGGGATCGCGCCCCGCAGCGACCTCGTGAACACCTCGCTGGCCCAGTACGAAGAGGTGGTGCGGGTCAACCAGACCGGCGCCTTCCTGGGCATGCGCGCGGCGGCGCCCGAGCTGGCGGCGGCCGGCGGCGGCACGATCGTCAACACCGCCTCGTACGTCGCCCTGTCGGGCCTGCCCCTGTGCGCCGCGTACGCGGCGACCAAGGGCGCGATCGTGGCGATGACCCGGGTGGCGGCGCTGGAACTGGCCGGGCAGGGCATCCGGGTCAACGCCCTGTGCCCCGGCGGCGTGGACACCGCCATGATCAACCCCGGCGGGCGGGCGTCCCGGGAGGAGATGGACGCCTACTTCGGCACGCTCGTGCCCCTGGGCAGGGTCGGACGGCCGGAGGAGATGGCGCGGGTGGCGCTGTTCCTGTCCTGCGACGACTCCTCCTACATCACCGGACAGCCGGTCGTCGTGGACGGCGGCTGGCTCGCGGTGGGCCAGGTGCGCACGTGACGGCCCTTCGGGACCCTTGACGGCCCTTCGGGACCCTTGACGGCCCCGGGGGCCGGTGCCAGAGTCGCCTCATCATCTGACGCATCGTCAGAAAAACTCGAAGACGGGCGGTGACCTCCGTGGAATTCGGGATCTTCGTGCAGGGCTATGTGCCGGCGAGTCGCTCGCGCACCGACCCCGAGGCCGAACACCACGCGCTGATGGAGGAGACCGAATACGTCATCCAGGCCGACCGGTCGGGCTTCAAGTACGCCTGGGCCTCCGAGCACCACTTCCTGGACGAGTACTCGCACCTGTCCGCCAACGACGTCTTCCTCGGCTACCTCGCCCACGCCACCGAGCGCATCCACCTCGGCTCCGGCATCTTCAACCCACTGCCCCAGGTCAACCACCCCGTCAAGGTCGCCGAGAAGGCCGCCATGCTCGACCACCTCTCCGGCGGCCGCTTCGAGTTCGGCACCGGAAGGGGCGCGGGCAGCCACGAGATCCTCGGCTTCCTGCCGGGCGTCACCGACATGGACGCCACCAAGGAGATCTGGGAAGAGACGATCGCCGAGTTCCCCAGGATGTGGCGGCAGGGCGAGTACCCGGGCTTCACGGGCAAGCACTGGTCGCTGCCCCCGCGCACCGTCCTGCCCAAGCCGTACGGCCCCTCCCACCCCGCCATGTGGTACGCGGCCGGGTCGCCCTCCTCGTACGCGATGGCGGCCCGCAAGGGGCTGGGCGTCCTCGGCTTCAGCGTGCAGAAGGTCGCCGACATGGAGTGGGTCGTCGACTCGTACAAGACGGCCGTCAGGCAGGCGCGGGCCGTCGGCGACTTCGTCAACGACAACGTGATGGTCACCTCCACCGCCATCTGCGCGGAGACGCACCAGAAGGCCGTCGAGGTCGCCGTGAACGGCGGGCTGAACTACCTGCAGTCGCTGCTCTTCCGCTACCACGACACCTTCCCGCGCCCCGACGGCATCCCGGAGTGGCCGGAGCTGCTGCCCGAGTACACCGAGGAGATCATCGAGCTGCTCATCGCCGAGGAACTGATGATCTGCGGCGACCCGGACGAGGTTTTCCGGCAGTGCAAGCGCTGGGAGCAGGCGGGCGCCGACCAGCTCTCCTTCGGGCTGCCGATCGGCATGCCCCGCGAGGACACCCTGAGGACGATCCGGCTGATCGGCGAGCACGTCATCCCGAAGATAGACACGGACCCGGTCCACCGCACCACGCGCTACCGCCAGGCCGCCGCCAGGGCCTGAGCCGGCGCCCCCGCACACCGGGGCGGCGCCTCCCGGGCCGCCGCCCCGGCCCCGCTCGCCGCACGTCCCCAGGCCCGTACCGCCGGAACGTCGAGTGAGAGGAAGCGACCGTGCTGGACCATCTCATCCGCCGCGCCACCGTCGTCGACGGCACCGGAGCACCCTCCTACGTCGCCGACGTCGGCATACGGGACGGGCGGATCGCCCTGATCGACCGCGGCAGGGCCACGGTCAAGGCGGGCGGCCGGCTGGGGGAGCGGGCCCGCACCGAGGAGGACGGCGCCGGGCTCGTCCTCGCCCCCGGCTTCGTCGACCCGCACACCCATTACGACGCCCAGCTCTTCTGGGACCCCTACGCCGCCCCCTCGATGAGCCACGGCGTCACCACCGTCGTCGGCGGCAACTGCGGCTTCACCCTCGCCCCGCTGAACCCCGCGCGGCCGGCCGACGCCGACTACACGCGCCGGATGATGAGCAAGGTCGAGGGCATGTCGCTGACCGCCCTGGAGGAAGGCGCGCCCTGGACCTGGTCGTCCTTCGGCGACTACCTCGACGCGCTGGACGGCCGCATCGCCGTCAACGCCGGATTCATGGTGGGGCACTGCGCCCTGCGGCGGTACGCGATGGGGCCGGACGCCGTCGGCGGCACTCCCGACGACGGCCGGCTGCGGCAGATGCTCACCCTGCTCCACGAAGCCATGGACGCCGGCGCCTGGGGGCTGTCCACCACCCGCTCCACCACCCACTCCGACGGGGACGGCAACCCCGTCCCCTCCCGCCACGCCCTCCCCGGCGAACTCCTCGCCCTCGCGCGCGCGGTCGGCGAGCACGAGGGCACCCAGCTCGAGGCCATCGTGGCCGGCTGCCTGGACCGCTTCACCCAGGAGGAGGCCGACCTCCTGGTGGAGCTGACGGCCGCCGCCGGGCGCCCGCTGAACTGGAACGTCCTGACCATCGAATCCGCCGCCCCGGAGCGGGTCCCGCACCAGCTGGCCGCGAGCGAGCGCGCCCGCGCGGCGGGCGGCCGCATCGTCGCGCTGACCATGCCGATCCTCACGCCCATGAACATGTCGCTGGGCACCTTCTGCGCCCTGAACCTCCTCCCCGGCTGGGGCGAGGTCCTCTCCCTGCCGGTGCCCGAGCGCATCGGCCGGCTGCGCGAGCCGGCCGTCCGGGCGGCCCTGCTGCGCGGCGCCGCGAGCCCGGCGGCCGCCGGCTTCCGCCGGCTCACCGACTTCGGCCGGTACGTCATCGGCGACACCTACGCCAAGGAGAACGACGGCCTCACCGGCCGCGTCGTGAACGACATCGCCGCCGAGCGCGGCACCGATCCCTTCGCCACGCTCGTCGACATCTGCGCCGCCGACGAGCTGCGCACGGTCCTGTGGCCGATGCCCACGGACAACGACCCCGCCAGCTGGGAGCTGCGCCGCCGCGCCTGGGACCACGAGGACATCCTGCTCGGCGGCTCGGACGCCGGCGCCCACCTGGACCGGATGTGCGGGGCGCCGTACACGACGCGCTTCATCGGCGACTGCCTGCGGGGCCGCAAGCTGGTGCCGCTGGAGCGGGCGGTGCGGATGCTGAGCGACGAACCGGCGCGGCTGTTCGGACTGCGCGGCAGGGGGCGCATCGCCGAGGGCTGGTGCGCGGACCTGGTGCTCTTCGACCCGGAGCGGATCGAGGCGGCTCCGGCGACCTTGGTGCACGACCTGCCGGGGGACGGGGCGCGGCTGGATTCCCGGGCGGTGGGGGTGGTGAGCGTGCGCGTGAACGGCGTGGAGACGGTCCGGCACGACGTGGTCACCGGGGCGGTGCCGGGCCGGGTGCTCAGGTCGGGCCGGGACACGGAGACGGTGGCGACGGGAAATTTTTGAACCGGGACAAAAGGGATGCCCCTGCGGATGCCGCAGGGGCGGCAGGGTCGATTACTCCTTGGTGTTACCGGTCGTAACCCCTTGGGTGGCTTTCTTTGCAAGGTCAACTGGTGGCATCGGTGGGCATGTTCAAGGTGGGGTGCTCGGAGGCTGAACCTCCGGATGCGGAAACAGCAGCGCTTAACGTCCTCGCCATGGTTCAGGTACAGCCGCGGCCACAGGCCGGAGACACGGTAATGAGCGTCGCGGGCGGCGACGGCGGAGAAGTGCGCGCCAAGGGCCTCAGCGGCAATTCCGTCGGCCTGCTGGGCAGCGCCGTCATCGGGATCTCCACCGTCGCGCCCGTCTATTGCCTGACCTCCACCCTCGGCCCGACCGTCGGCCAGGTCGGGGTGCAGATGCCCGCCGTCTTCCTCGCGGGCTTCCTCCCGATGCTGCTGGTCGCCTTCGCCTACCGCGAGCTGAACAGCGCGCTGCCCGACTGCGGCACGTCCTTCACCTGGACCGTACGGGCCTTCGGGCCCCGGATCGGCTGGATGTGCGGCTGGGGCCTCGTCATCGCCACCATCATCGTGCTGTCCAATCTCGCGGGCGTGGCGACCTCCTTCTTCTACCTATTGCTGGGCGAGATCACCGGCAGCGACGCGGTGGCGGCCCTCGACGACAACCGGCTCGCCCACGTCGGGACCTGCCTGGCCTTCATCGCCGTCGCCACCGCCGTCAGCTACCGCGGCATGACCGCGACCAAGGGCGTGCAGTACGCGCTCGTCGGCCTGCAGCTGGCCGTGCTGGCGGTGTTCGTCGCGATGGCCATCGGCAAGGCCCGCTCCGGCGAGCTGTCCGGTTCCATCGGCTTCTCCTGGACCTGGCTGAACCCCTTCGGCGTGGAGTCCTTCAGCGCCTTCACCGCCGGGCTGAGCCTGTCGATCTTCATGTACTGGGGCTGGGACGCCTGTCTGACCGTCAACGAGGAGACCGAGGGCAGCGCGAAGACCCCCGGCCGCGCCGCCCTCCTCGCCATGGTCGTGCTCGTCGGCTCCTACCTGCTGACCGCCGTCGCCGCGCAGATGTACTCCGGCGTCGGCGACAAGGGCACCGGCCTGGGCAACCCAGACACCTCCGGCAACGTCTTCGCCGCTCTCGCCGACCCCGTCATGGGCACGGCCCTGGGCGTCCTGCTGTTCGTGGCGGTGCTCGCCTCGGCCGCCGCGAGCCTGCAGACCACCTTCCTGCCGGTGGCGCGCACGGTCCTGGCGATGAGCGCGTACCAGGCCCTGCCACCGTCGTTCGCCCGCATCCACCCGCGCTTCAAGTCCCCCGGCCGGGCGACGATCGCGGCCGGAGCGGCCACCGGCGTCTTCTACGCCGTGATGAGCTTCCTCAGCGAGAACGTGCTCATCGACACGGTCTACGCGCTCGGCCTGATGATCTGCTTCTACTACTCGATCACGGCGTTCGCGTGCGCGTGGTTCTTCCGCGGCGAGCTGCGTACGTCCCTGCGCGACGCATGTTTCAAGGGCGTCTTCCCGCTGATAGGCGGCCTGCTGCTGGCGGCCGTCTTCTGCAAGACCCTCTACGACATGTGGGACCCGGAGTACGGCAGCGGCAGCGCGGTGTTCGGGGTCGGCTCGGTCTTCGTCATCGGCGTGGGCCTGCTGGTCGCGGGCGCGGTGCTCATGGAGCTGATGCGGCGCCGCAGCCCGGCGTTCTTCCGGGGCGAGGTGCTGACGCGGTCGACGCCGGTGCTGGTGGCCGAGGACTAGGGGCGACGGGGGGCGGCTACGGCGCCGACGCCCCCCACGCCCCCGCCGGCGTCCAGAGGGACGATGCGTCGCTGCGCGGCGAACGCGGCGGCGGGGTAGCGGGGGTCGGGCCGCAGGGCGTACTCGCGCAGGCACGCCTCGGTGAACTTGATGACGTGCTCGTCGCCGTGTTCGGCGGCCCGTGCGCCGAGTTCGTCCACGGGCGGCAGGTCCGGCACCTCCGACCGCCAGGCCGTCGTGCCCTCGCCTCGCCGGTCGACGGTGAAGGCCAGCAGGAACGCCGTCTGCACCTGCCAGATCCGGGCCAGCGTCGGCTCGTGCAGCGCCTGCGGCAGGTGCGGCAGCACGATGCGTACGGCGGCGGGCGCGGTGACGCCGTGGACCAGCGGCACCGGGTAGACCTCCGGGTGGCCGAGATAGACGTCGGCGAACTGCAGCGTCATCTCGCTCAGCAGCCGCGGCGCCTGCTGGGGGGCGAGCCACCCCAACGCTTCGCCGTACACCGGGGTTTCGCCCAGTGCCTCAAGGCGCCGACGCACGGTGTCCGGCCCCATCGGGCCGTCCGGAGCCGTACGGGGCAGCGTTGCCACTGCTTTCGGCAGCTCGTGGCTGCCGCGCAGCGCCGGCGTGCCGGGCAGCTCCGTGTAGCGGGCGGCCCAGTAGGCCAGGCCCCGGGCCAGCTCGTTCAGCTGGAGCGGCGTCGGCTTCTCCCCGGCCGCGTACAGGCCGCGCACCGCGTGGGCGGTACGGATGAGGCCGTGCGTCAGGCCGGCGAACAGGCCCGGCAGCAGCCGCGGCCACCAGCGCGCCAGAACGTCCCGCCAGTGCGCCTCTTCCAGTTCGCGCACGAACAGCCGCTCCCAGTCCACGGCCCGCCCGATCGACCCCAGCGCGGGCCGCCAGGACGACTCGTCCGCGGCGTCCAGCGCGAAGCGCGCGGCCGGCGGCTCGTGGTGCTCCATCGCCCTCCGGTACCGCCCCACCCACCGCGCGACCTCGTCCTCCTGCCCGAGGAGCGCGAGCGCCTCGGCGGCCATGGGCCCGTGGTTGGCGAGGTCGACGCCCTGCCCGCGTTCGTACCCGAGATCGTCCATCCGTTCCAGAGCGTCGTTGACCGCATCGCTGTAGCTGACCGACGGCATGAGGAGACCACCTTTCGGATGTCCCAACAGTTTGGATATCCAAACCATCTACACTGCGCAGTATGCCGCACATCGACGAGCCCGGGAAGGCGCCGCCCCGGAAGCCGACCCCTGACGAGCTCGGGGTCGTCGGCCTCGTGCCGCTGCTGGAGCCGTTCTTCCGCGGGGCGGTGGTACGGGACCTCATGCCGGCCCCCCTGCGCGACGCGATGGACGCCCACGGCCTGACGCCGCGCCACGGTGCGGTGCTGCCGCAGCTGCTTGCCGGGCCACCGCTGACGGTTGGGGAGATCGCCCGGCGGCTGCACGTTTCCCTGCCGACCGCCAGCGAACTGGTCGGTGCCCTGAGTAGGGCCGGGATCGTGGTGCGGGCCGAGGATCCGGCGAACCGGCGCCGGATCCTGGTTTCGATCGCCGACGCGTACCGACCGCTGCTCGAGGTCTTCGTCGCCGCCCGCGGCGAGCCGTTGCTGCGCGCGCTGGACGGGTTGTCGCCGGGCGAACGTGCCGGGTTCGTGGCCGGGCTCACGGCGTGGGTGGCGGAGGTCCAGCGCTGACGTTTGGTCGTGGACGGTGACGGCCCCCTCCGGGGTGCGGAGGGGGCCGTGGGTCAGCCGAGTCGGCCGGCCTGGACCTCGGCGATGAACGAGGCCCAAGCCGACGCTGGTGTGACGAGGGCGGGGCCGTTCTTGTGCTTCGAGTCGCGGATGCCGACCCCTCCGGGTAGGGCGGCGATCGAGACGCAGCCGCCGCCCCCGTTGTCTGTGCTGTAGGAGGACTTGAACCAGCGGCTCTCGTCGGCCACTTCCAGGGCGGTTGTGCAGGCGCTAGTTTTCATCGATCTCTCTTGCTAGTCGGTGCAGGAATTCAGGCGTCTTGGCCGGGGCCAGAGCGCCTTCCCGCATGGCGTCGAACTTCCGGGCGTGTTTCCAGACCTCGCGTGGCTTGTCGGACACCGTCATCACAGCTGGGCTCTCCTGCATCACGACCGGCTCGAGGCCCGCTTCGAAATCCAGGATGACGAAGTTCTCGAAGGCGCGATAAGTGGCGAGACTCAGCGGGAGGATCTGCACGGTCACGTGGTCCAAGGCGGCTGCCTTCTCGATTGCCTCGTACTGCTCACGCATGACGTCTGGGCTGCCGACCACGCGACGGAGCGCTGCCTCATCGAGGATCACGCGGAGCTCGACCGGGTCGTCGGTGTGGATGATCGCCTTGCGCTTCATGCGGAGGGCCACATTCTCGTCAACGTACTCGGTCGTTCTTTCGTCGACCGGTTTCGCTGTCGTGTACAGCGCACGGGCGTAGTTCTCCGTCTGCAAGAGCCCGAAGACGACCTGCGAATGCCAGGCCCGCATTGCCGACGCGTCCGACTCAAGGCCCACGTACAACAGTTGGCCCGAAGGCATGAAGTTCTGGTACGGCCTGTACCAGTCGGCGCTGAGTGAGTCCCGGTGCAGCATCAGCAGCTGCTCGCGTTCCGTCGGGTCCGTGATGCCGTAAAGGGCGAGCAGGTCGTCCAGATCGCGGACGCGCGGAAGCTGGTTGTGACCGGATTCGACTCTGTTGAGTTTCGATTCCGAACTTTCGATGGCTTCAGCCGCTGCTTTCGTGGTGATCCCCCTCCTCTCCCGCAGGCGACGGAGCTCTTTACCCAGCTCCCTCCGGCGAAACGTCGGACCGCGTCGTGCTGCCACGCCTGACCCCTTCTGTGCTGTACCCGTTGCCGCGCGCCAGTACCCAGTGGGTACGGCCCTGTTGGTGCACCGTGGGCCCCTGTTGCCGTTGACGGTGACCTAGTTGGCAGTCTTGCAGCTCGTGTGGGCGTGCGAGGACGCCTTGTCGAGGTTTTGGCATATTCCAATTTCCCTCGATTTTTCGGATGGCTTGCGGCCGAAGTTTCCGCTGCGGGAACGTGGGTTCAGTCAGCGAACCCCCACGTCGCTCTCCAAGGAGCCGCCATGCCTCCCTGCCCTTACACCGGAAACACCGGCGGAGGTCTCACCCTCAAGCCCCCGCAGGCACCGCCCTCCGCGTCGATCGAGGCGGTCATCCACGAGACCACCGCCAAAGAACGCTGGCTCCCCGCCCCCGGACGGGTGCGGGCGCTCACCACCCGGCTGTGCGCCTTCGTCAACGCGACCGCGTTCGACGTGGAGGCGGCCGCCGCCCGGTGGCCCATGGGGGACCCCATTCGCACCGCCGCCCTCGCGGCGGTCCGCGAGGCCCGGCACCGCCTCCGGGGCGGGCCCGGCAACGGGTACGTCTCGGCGATCAGCTTCGCCAGAGGTCTCGGTCGCACCGCCGAAGACCTCCTGCGGCACCAGAAGGAGCTGCAACCGAAAGGAGGGGCACCCGCGCCCGTAGCCACCGCAGGCGTGTCAGGGTTCGGCGCCCTCGTCCTCGGCCCCGCCGAGACCTGCCCCGTGTGCCTCGGGCTCACCGCCCAGCGGCACGCGTCGGAGCGGCGCCACGACTGGGCCGGCATGAGAAGGGCGAACGACCGGCTGGGCGAGCACCGGGATTCCGTGCACGTGCGGTAGCCGCCGGCCAGCCACGCACAATCTGTCCGGCTCGGCCCGCCCGACGGGCCCCTGGCCCTAGGCCCCCAGGAACACCGGGTTCGTCATCGCCGCCATCGCCCCCGGCAGCTCGGCCGGGGAGCCGGCGGCGGGCGGGTGCCGGACCTCCGCCCGTACGTACGCCGAACGGGCGGCCGTCGTGCGCCATTCCACGCGGCCGTCCGGCGGCAGCGGGGTGGTGAACAGCCGCCCCTGGTCCGTGACGAAGGTCGCCGAGCAGTCCGGGGCGCCCGTCACCGCCAGGCGCACCGTGACCTCCGTGTCGTGGCCGGTGCGCAGGCGTTCGCCGATGCCCGCGTGCTCGCCCCGCCCGGTCGTGGCCGTGAACGAGAGGCCGATCGCCGAGGACTCGGCGATCCAGCTGCGGCCGGCCCGGATGCCGGACAGGAGGGCGTCGCGGGAGAGGGCGTCGGCCTGGACGACCGTCTGGGGGAGGCCCACGACCTGGGGTTCGCGGTGGGCGTCGCTGTTGCCCATGGCGGGCAGCCAGCGGTGGCCCTCACGCACCGACGCCACCAGCATGGCGTCCCATGCGGCGACGGCCATCTCGTCGTCGGCGGTGTACGGGCCGTTCCAGACCTCCACCGCGTCCGCCTCGGCGAAGCCGTACTTCCAGTTGCAGCCGACACAGGTGCCGTACGGATGGGCCGGGACGACCAGTCCGCCTGTTTGCCGGATTCTGCGCGCGAAACGTCCGAAGGCGTCGTCCCGGGCGCGGTAGCGCCAGTCGACGAAGACGCCGGGGTCCGTGCCGAGGGCCAGGACGTGACCGTTGCGGGTGGTGACCTCCTCGCCGGTGAGGATCAGCAGATCGTCACCCCACAGGCCCTGCCACGCACCGTGCGAGGAGGTGGTGTTGTGCTCTGTCGTCGTGATCCAGTCCAGGCCGGCCGCCCGTGCCGCGGCGGCGATCTCCGCGGGGGTGCGTCTGCCGTCGGAGTGGACGCTGTGCAGGTGGTTGTCGCCCCGGTACCAGGCCCGGCCCCGCCCCTTGGCGCGCTGCGGGGGGTACGCGGGCGCCGGGGTCGCCCCCTGGCGCCCGTACCGCAGGGTGACCGTGACCTCGTAGGCCATGCCCTGCGGTGCCACGGTGTACGGGCCGAGGATGACGTGCCAGGTGCCGGGCCGGACGGGGCCGGCGAGATAGCCGGGCGTGGCCCGCTCGGCGCTGATGGCGAACTCCGAGCGCGCACCGCCCGACCAGCCCCGGAAGCCGGAGCCGCCCGGCTCGGTGCCGCGCTCGTCGAAGATGCCGATGTCGCAGGCGTTGCCCTGGGTGCCCGGCGGGACGGCGGGCCGGTCGTAGGTGTAGGAGACGGCGATCTCGCGGACGCCGCGCGGTACTTCCACGGGGAGGTGGACGTAGTCCGGAGCGCCGGCCGGCAGCCGGCCGGTGACCTTGCGGGTCTCTTCGCCGTCGGCCCCCTCCGGGCCGCCGGCACGGGCGAAGCTCACGCCTTCCAACGTAAGCACACCCGTCGCCGCGGCGATAGCCGTCAGTCTCAGTACGTCGCGCCGGTGCATCGTCGCCCCCTCGCCCGTGCCGCTGGAGACACCGTTGTACGCCCGGGTGGCGGGCAGCGGAACGTGTGCGGTCGCCGTTCTGTCCATCTGTCGTGTGTCGGCCGGTTGTCGTGGGGGCCAAAGTGGAACTTCAGGGCATACCTTTGGTCCCACGCGACGACGGAGGTGCCCCCGCATGCGCATCGCCACCACGATCTTCCTCACCGATGAGACGATCAGCCCGGTCCGGCTCGCCCGCGAGCTGGAGCAGCGCGGTTTCGCCGGGCTCTTCCTGCCCCAGCACACCCACATCCCGGTCAGCCGCGAGACGCCGGCGCCCACGGGCGACCCGCTGCCACCCGAGTACGGGCGGGCCCTCGACCCGCTTGTCGCGCTCGCGCAGGCCGCCGCGGTCACGCACCGCATCGTGGTCGGAACGGGCGTCGTGCTGGTCGCCCAGAACGACCCGATCGTGCTGGCCAAGCAGGCGGCCACGCTCGACTTCCTCAGCGGCGGCCGGTTCACCTTCGGCATCGGGTACGGCTGGAACGTGGAGGAGGCCGCCGACCACGGCGTCGACTGGCACACGCGCCGCGAACTGGTGCGGGACCGGATGTCCTTGATGCGCGCCCTGTGGGCCGGGGAACCGACGGCGTACGAGGGTGAGTTCGGCGACGTCAGCGCCAGCTGGGCGCATCCCAAGCCCGTGCACCCGCCGAGGGAGCGCAAGGGGGCGGAGCCGCTGGTGGGGCCGCGCACGCTGATCGGCGGGGCGGCCGGGCCCAAGCTCTTCGCGCACGTCGCGGAGTACGCGGATGGCTGGATTCCGGTGGGTGGCAGCGGACTGCGGGAGACACTGCCCGAGCTGCGCCGGGTGTGGACGGAGGCGGGGCGTCCGGGAGAGCCGGACGTCGTGCCGTACGCCGTGCACCCCTCGGCGGGCAAGCTCGCGCACTACGCCGAGCTGGGCATCGAGGAGGTCGTGGTGGGGCTGCCGTCCGCACCCGAGGCCGAGGTGCTGCGAGCCCTGGACGCGCACGCCGAGTTCCTCTAGGCCGCCGCCGGAAAGAGGTCCGGAGGGTGCCTCCGTATGACGTGATGAGAGGCACATCGAACCGGTGCTTCCAGTACGTGGCGGTGTCAGTCCGCGCTCGTATGCTCGGACAATGACTTCGAGCGCACAGCGACCCGAGCAGGCTGCACCGACCGCCAACGCCATGCGGCGCGCGCTCAAGCGGGCCCGTGACGGCGTCGCGTTGGACGTCGCCGAGGCCACCGTGCTGCTCCAGGCCCGCGGTGACGACCTGACGGACCTGTGCGCCTCGGCGGCCCGGGTGCGCGACGCCGGCCTGGAGGCGGCGGGCCGCCCCGGCGTCATCACGTACTCGAAGAGCGTCTTCATCCCGCTCACCCGCCTGTGCCGCGACAAGTGCCACTACTGCACCTTCGCCACCGTCCCCGGCAAGCTGCGCCGCGCCGGCCACGGGATGTTCATGTCCCCCGACGAGGTCCTCGACATCGCCCGCCGCGGCGCCGAACTGGGCTGCAAGGAAGCCCTGATCACGCTCGGCGACAAGCCCGAGGAGCGCTGGCCCGAGGCCCGCGAGTGGCTGGAGGCCGAGGGGTACGACGACACCATCGCGTACGTACGGGCCATCTCCATCCGCATCCTGGAGGAGACCGGGCTGCTGCCCCACCTCAACCCCGGCATCATGACCTGGACCGACTTCCAGCGCCTCAAGCCGGTGTCCCCGTCCATGGGCCTGATGCTGGAGACCACGGCGGAGCGGCTGTGGAGCGAGCCCGGAGGCCCGCACTACGGCTCGCCCGACAAGGAGCCCGCGGTCCGGCTGCGGCACCTGGAGGACGCGGGCCGCAGCTCCGTACCGCTGACCAGCGGGCTGCTGCTCGGCATCGGTGAGACGTACGAGGAGCGCGCCGAGTCGCTGTTCGCCCTGCGCCGCGTCTCCCGGGCCTACCACGGCATCCAAGAGCTGATCATGCAGAACTTCCGCGCCAAGCCGGACACGGCGATGCGCGGCATGCCGGACGCCGAGCTCGACGAGCTGGTCGCCACCGTCGCCGTCGCCCGGCACATCATGGGCCCCTCCGCCTGTCTCCAGGCCCCGCCCAACCTCGTCGACGACGAGTACGCGCGGCTCATCGGCGCCGGCATCGACGACTGGGGCGGGGTCTCCCCGATCACCCCCGACCACGTCAACCCCGAGCGCCCCTGGCCGCAGATCGAGGAGCTGGCCGAGCGGTCCGCCGCGGCCGGCTTCAGCCTGCGGGAACGCCTGTGCGTCTACCCGGAATTCATCCAGCGCGGCGAGCCCTGGCTGGACCCCCGCCTGCTGCCGCACGTGCGGGCGCTGGCCGACCCGGAGACGGGTCTGGCCCGCGAGGACGCCGTGGTCGAGGGCCACCCCTGGCAGGAGCCCGAGGAGGTGTTCGTCCCCTCGGGCCGCACCGAACTGCACCGCACCATCGACACCGAGGGCCGCACCGGCGACCGGCGCGAGGACTTCGACGAGGTCTACGGCGACTGGGAGGCGCTGCGCGAGGCGGCCGCCCCCGGCATGGTCCCCGAGCGCATCGACGCCGACGTGCGCCAGGCGCTGAAGCAGGCCGCCGAGGACCCCACCGCTCTCACCGACGCCCAGGCCCTCGCCCTCCTGCACGCCGACGGGCCCGCGCTGGACGCCCTGTGCCGCATCGCCGACGACCTGCGGCGCGACGTGGTGGGCGACGACGTCACCTACATCGTCACGCGGAACATCAACTTCACCAACGTCTGCTACACCGGCTGCCGCTTCTGCGCCTTCGCGCAGCGGCGCACGGACGCCGACGCCTACACCCTCTCCCTCTCCCAGGTCGCCGACCGCGCCGCGCAGGCGTGGGACGTCGGCGCGGTGGAGGTGTGCATGCAGGGCGGCATCCACCCCGACCTGCCGGGCACGGCCTACTTCGACATCGCCCGCGCGGTGAAGGAGCGCGTGCCGGGCATGCACGTGCACGCCTTCTCGCCGATGGAGGTCGTCAACGGCGCCACCCGCACCGGCATGAGCATCCGCGAGTGGCTGGCCGCCGCCAAGGAGGCCGGGCTGGACTCCATCCCGGGGACGGCCGCCGAGATCCTGGACGACGAGGTCCGCTGGGTCCTCACCAAGGGCAAGTTGCCCACGGCGACGTGGATCGAGGTCGTCAAGGCCGCCCACGAGCTCGGCATCCGCTCGTCCTCCACGATGATGTACGGCCACGTGGACCAGCCCCGGCACTGGCTGGGCCACTTCCGGCAGCTGGTGGAGGTCCAGAAGTCGGCCCTGGCCCATGGGGTCGAGGGATTCACGGAGTTCGTCACCCTGCCCTTCATCCACACCAACGCACCCGTCTACCTCGCGGGCATCGCGCGCCCCGGCCCGACGATGCGGGACAACTGCGCGGTCACCGCCATGGCCCGGCTGCTGCTCCACCCCTACATCCCCAACATCCAGACCAGCTGGGTCAAGCTGGGCGCGCAGGGCGCGGCGGAGATGCTGCGCTCGGGCGCGAACGACCTGGGCGGCACGCTGATGGAGGAGACCATCTCCCGCATGGCGGGCTCCTCCTACGGTTCGTACCGCTCGGTCCAGGACCTGATCGCCATAGCGGAGTCGGCGGGCCGGCCCGCACGGCCGAGGACGACGACGTACGGTGAGGTGCCGCGGGAGCGGCAGGAGGCGGCGATGGCCTCGGACGGCCATCTGCCGGACCTTCTGCCGGTGCTGGAGAACGACTGACCGCTTATCGCACAAGTGTTGCCGATCTGTCGCCTGCCCCCGATCCGGCGGCGACGGACGGCGCATAGGGTGTCCCGCATGTCTTGGCCCCAGAACCCTCACCAGCCTCAGCAGCCCGAGCAGCCGCAGAACCCTCCGACGCCCCCGCAGGGCGGCTTCGGGCCGGCGCCCACATGGGGCCCGGACGGTTCCGGCCATGCGCAGCCCACCGTCGTCTCGCAGCCGGCGGTGCCCTCGCCGCCGCCCGCACCCGCACCCGGGCACGCCCAGCCCACCGTTCTCTCCCAGCCGGCGGTGCCCGCTCCGGGCGCGCCCGGCCCCGGCATGCCGCCGCCCCCGCCGCCCGCGCCGGGCCCCGTGGCCGGCCCCGTACCGCCGTCCGTGCCCGCGCCCGGCATGGTGCCGCCGCCGGGGGCGACCCCGCCCGGCATGAACCCGCCCGGCATGGCGCCGCAGTACGGCATGGCCCCGGCCCCCGCACCGGCCCCGCAGCAGCCGAAGAAGAACACCACGCTCCTCGCCGTCATCGGCGGCGTCGTGGCGCTGGCCGTCATCGGCGGTGGCGCCGTGTTCTTCCTCAAGGGCGGTGACGACGACAAGAAGGCCGACGACGCCAAGGGCGCCTCCCAGGCCCCGGCCGCCCCCGGCCAGGACCAGAAGCCCGACCAGCCGGCCCCGCAGGGCAGCGGCCAGGCGAGCCCCGGCGCCGCGCAGCCGATGGTCGCCGGCTGGCAGACGCAGGTGCGCGAGGAGCACGCCTTCCAGTACGACGTGCCGGGCAAGGACGACAAGTGGCGGGTCTTCCCGAACACCACGGCCGTCTCGTACACCGAGGACGGCAAGCCGGTCGTCGTGATGACGGGCACGGCCAACTTCCGTGAGGGCGGCTGCTCCTCGAAGGCCAACCCCGACTCGATCGGCGAGGCGGGCTCGGGCCAGCTGGCCACGGTCGGCACCACCGGCGGCGGCAAGGACGGCGACCTCAAGGAGAACGCCCGCAACTGGGCGGGCAACTGGGGCTTCATGGCCTACGGCGGCAAGAGCAACAAGCCCAAGATCGAGATCACGGACGAGAAGGCCTGGAACAAGAACGGCATCGACGGCTGGACCGCCACCGCCAAGGTGACGGTCAACAACCGCCCGAGCCCCTGCGTGCCGCCCACCGCGATCGTGAAGAGCATCGCCCAGAAGTTGCCCGACGGCACCTTCCACGGCTGGGTCATCTACGCCGACCAGGGCGTGCCGGACGCGCTGTCCACCGAGCAGATCGACAAGATCATGAACACGGTGCGGCCGGCGAAGAAGTCTGACTGACCGAACGGCCCGCCGACGGCCCGGTGCCCGACCGGCGGTAGCCGATTACAGTGCTGTGCCGACCGCGGACGCGGGGCGAAGGCCCCGGGCCGCACCCACTTTGATGCCGGGAGGCCGGACGACGTGACCACGACCGCCGGAACGGGAGGCACGGGGTCCGTCCTCCGGGGCCGCGCCCAACAGCAGGACTTCCGCAGCCGCGTGCGCGGCTGCCTGCTCGGCGGGGCCATCGGGGACGCCCTCGGCGCGGGAATCGAGTTCGACTCCCTCGACGCGATCCGCGCCGCCCACGGGCCCCGGGGCGTCACCGACTACGTCCCGGCCTACGGGCGGCGCGGTGCCGTCACCGACGACACCCAGATGACGCTCTTCACGGCCGAGGGCCTGATACGGGCGCACGTGCGCCGCGACACCGGCGCCTGGCAGCCGCAGGCCGATGTGCACCGCGCCCATCTGCGCTGGGCCGCCACCCAGCGCGGCTGGGGGCCCGACGAGCGCGTCCGGGACGCCGGCTGGCTCGCCCGCGAGGAGTGGCTCTATGCCCGCCGGGCGCCCGGCAACGCCTGCCTCGGCGGGCTCGCGGACGACCGGATGGGCACCATGCAGGACCCCAAGAACCCCGGCTCCAAGGGCTGCGGCGCGGTCATGCGCTCCGCGCCCTTCGGGCTGCTGGCGGACTGGGACGCCGAGGCCGTCTTCCAGCTGGCCGCCGAGTGCGCAGCCCAGACCCACGGCCACCCCTCCGGCCATCTCGCGGCGGGCGCCTTCGCGGCCATCGTGCACGGCGTCGTGCGCGGTGAGGCGCTCGAGGTCTCCGTCCACCGGACCCTGGGCATGCTGGCGGTCCGCCCCGGCCACGAGGAGACCAGCGAGGGGCTGCGGAAGGCCCTGGTCGCCGTGCGCCAGGGTGTGCCGACGGCCGAGCGCGTCCAGTCGCTGGGCGAGGGCTGGGTGGCCGAGGAGGCCCTGTCGATGGGCCTGTACTGCGCGCTCGTCGCCCAGGACGTACGCCACGGCCTGCTGCTCGCGGTCAATCACGGCGGCGACTCCGACTCCACCGGGTCCATCTGCGGCAACCTCCTCGGCGCGGTGCACGGCGAGACCGTGCTGCCGCCGGGGTGGCTGGCCGAACTGGAGGGCCGGGCGACGATCCTCGAACTCGCCGACGACTTCGCGATGGAGCTCACGCACGGCCCGGGCGACCGGTCGGCCGCCTGGCTGGCGCGCTACCCGCGCGCATAGGTCGACCGAACGGGCTATCCACGGCCGACGGGGTGCGTTGACACCCCGAACCGGCTTCGGACATGACCGAGCCCTCTCGGCCGGGACGGCGTACCAGGCGAGAGGGCTCTGTGCGGGAGTATCGATGCGGCGGCGCTGCTATCGCCATTGCCGGGCGATCCGCGGTCAGTCCAGAGGTCAGACGGCGTGGGTGCCGTTGTCGACGATCGCCACGAACGCGGACCACGACTGCGGGGTGAAGGCGAGGGCCGGGCGCCGGACGTCCTTCGAGTCACGGACCGCGATGGACTGCTGGGCCGGGGAGGCGACCTCCACGCAGTCGCCGTTGGCCAGCGAGTAGGAGGACTTCCGCCACGTGGTCTTACCCTGCTGAATCGCCATGATTTCTCCGATGCATGTGAGTACTGAACGTCGGTTCCTCGAGGTGCGATCGACGTTACGCGCCAACATCAGCTGATGAATTGGCCATTCACTCGACCGGATGGCGTATTCCGATTACCCCTTCCCCGCAGGGTGGGAGGGGTGTACTTTTCCGCCCCCACAGCACCGGCGTCCGGTACGTCAGTCCCCTTCGGCCGCCTTCGCCCAGTCCTCGGCCACCTGAAGGACGAACCGCCGCGAGTCCTCCGCGTTGAGCGCCTGCATCCGCAAATGCTCGTACATCACGCTGTACGCCTGGACGTCGTTCGGCTTCTCCAGATAGAGGTCGCTGGTGATTCCCTCCAGATAGACCGTGCTCGCGTCCTGCGGGTCGTGGAATTCGAGGATGGAGAACTTTCCGTACATGCCCGGATGCGCGCCCACGGCATAGGGCAGCACCTGAACGGTGATGTGCGGCTGCAGGCTGAACTCCACCAAGTGCTCCATCTGCTCGCGCATGATGGCGTTGTTGCCCACGATCCTGCGCAGCGCGGACTCGTCGATGACCGCCCACAGACGCAGTGGGTTCTCCGGGTCCGTGATCCGCTCCTGGCGCCGCATGCGCACCTGGACGCGCCGCTCCACGTCCGCCGCCGTGGCCTCCGGCCACGACCCCTCCGTCACGGCGCTGGCGTAGTTCGGCGTCTGCAGCAGCCCGGGCACGAGCGAGGCCTCGTACACGCGCAGGGACGCGGCATCGGTCTCCAGGCCGATGTAGACGCTGTAGGGGATGTCGCCGAAGGCATGCCACCAGCCTTGTTGTCGTGACTCCTTGGCCATCTGCATCAGCGAATCGACGATGCGATGGTCCTCGACGCCGTACACCCCGCACAGGTCACGGACATCACGTTGGCTGATGCTGCGGCGGCCGTTCTCCAAGCGGCTGATCTTCGATTGCGAGACCAGTAGCCGCTCGGCTACCTCCTCGGCGGTCATGCCCTTGAGTTCACGGAGCTTGCGCAGCTCCTGCCCCAATCGGCGCCGCCTTACGGTGGGGTTGACACTGGACGCCACGGGACGCACCTCCGGCTCCGTCATGCTGCTTCTCTCCTGCTCCGCAGCCTGCCACCACTGGCCGGGGCGGCGCTGGAAAATGCTTACACCAAGTCGGCTTCCGGCGCCCGGCACTTGGGCACGACTGGCGTAGCCCTTGTACGTACGTCCGCGCGCGGGACGCATCGCGGCGGGCGCCCGCGCACACGCACGCGCGGGGCGGTGGGCCGTACCGCCGTCCGGGACGGGCCGGCCCACCACCCCGCGCGCTGCTGCGGCTCCCGAACCGGTTCATGGGGACTGCGGTGCGGTCTGTGGAGCGGAAGGTGATGCGAGTGGTGCTCGAGGGTGCGGATGCTCCCGGCGTCCTACGTGCTTCCGGGGAGCCGTCCGCGGCTAACGGGCGTGGTCGGCGCCTTGCGTGCCGAACCGTTTCACGAAGCGCCCGCGCGGGCCATCACGCCGCTGTGGTGCGCCGTCGGCTGCGCCGCGGCGACCGCGGCCGCCTCGGCCGGAGGCCGTGCCGCCGTCCTGCGTCCAGGTCCGCCACCGCTGCCGCCGCCCGCGGAGCCGGCCGTGGCCGGTGCCCGGCGCGGCTGTGCGCCGACGCCGTTCTGCACGTCCATCACCGCGTGCGCCACGAGCCCGCCCATCGGGTCGTGCCTGATCAAGTCCCGGAGCCGGGACCGCGAAGAGCGCCCCTCATTACCCGGGTACAGGTGCTTTCCCAGCCCGACGGCGTGCGCCAGGGCGGCGAGCGCCGCGGTCCGCGGGTCCGGCGGCACGCCGGTGCGGATCGCGCTGTCCAGCCGGGCTCTGATCTCCCGGCTGATGGCGGTCTCCGTCGCCTGGTAGCGCGTCGTCGGCAGCACCCCGCACATCTGGCCCGCCACGGCATGCACCATGCCGCACCGCTCCAGGTGCGTGAGATACGTCTGGCGCAGCCCCAGCCGGGGCCCGCCGATCCAGTGGACGGCGCGCACCGGGCTGCCGCGGCGACGCAGCAGTTCGAGCGCGGAGTCCAGGGTCGGATCTCCTGTGGGCCGTGGGTGCACCACGGCGATACGATCCCCGTCTGGGGCTATCCGTCCGGCCAGAGCCAGCTCCACTAGCTGTGCTCCGGCAAGACCGAGGTCGAGCGACTGCGGCTGCGCCGTGGTACCCGTGGCCGGGTCCAGGGCGAGCAGCAGAAGCTCCTCCGGAATTGTTCTGCGGCTCCTGCCCATCCATGCCTCCCCGCGTGGATGAGTGACAGGGTGACCCCTCTCACATTGGTCTGTCGAGAGTGCGTGGTGGCTTCGGGTGGGAACCGGTAGGTATGTCGTCTCGTCTTGCACGTGGGTGAAGGCACACAATGCCCTCCGGCCGTCCGGTCGTGCCCCGGCGCGGCGGCGGCAGAGGACACTGGTAAGACGTTGAGAGAATCGGGCAGCGGGGCGGCTTGTCGCCCCGCCTCGGCGTATGGCGCGGTAATTCGAGGAGGCATCGGTGGCGGGCGAGTCCCCCGACAAGTCGGAGCAGCTGAAGTCGTCGGGGGAGACGACCGGCACGACTGGCAGTGAACGCGACCCGCGACTTGGGGTCATCCGGAAACCGGCGGCGCCGGCCGAGGCGACGGTGACGACGTCCCCGTCCGCCCCGGAGTCCGAGGACGGCGCCGAGGCGGCCGCGGGTCGCGAGGGCGACCGGGCGACGGCCGTCTTCCGGACCGTACGTCCGAGGGACGGCGAGGCGAAGGCCGAGCCGGCGGCGAAGGCCGCCGCCGACGGTGACGGCGAGGGCGACAGCCCTGCCGCCGACTCGGATGCCGATGCCGATGCCGATGCGGATGTAAAGGCCAAGCCCGTCAACGGCGCCGGCGCGGTCAAGGGCGACGCTCGGCTGAAGGCGGCCGTGGCGGCCTGGGTGGCGAGCGCCGACGAGGACGGGGACGCGGACGAGGCGCCCTCGACCGACGACGAGCCGAAGGTTGCGGACGCGAAGGCCGCCGACGCGGGCGGCAAGAAGCCCGCTGCCCGGACGCCGGGTCAGCCGGCCGGTGAGGCCACCGATCAGACGGCCGGTCAGACCGACGACGAGCCCGAGAAGCCCGCCGCCGACCAGGCGACGGCCGTGTTCAAGACCGTGCGCCCCAAGGCCGACGACGCGGATGCCTCCGGCGACACCTCCGCCCGGAAGCCCGACGAGACGGACCGGAAGCCCGCTGCGGCCGAGAAGCCCGCCGCCGACCAGCCGACGGCCGTGTTCAAGACGATGCGCCCCAAGGCGGACGACGCCGCCGATGAGACCGGCGCCAAGGATTCCGGCGCCGCGAAGTCCGCCGGCGACCGGCCGACGGCCGCCTTCGGGACCGTACGTCCCAAGGACAAGTCCGAGGACAAGTCCAAGGACGAGCCCAAGGGCGAGTCGAAGGACCAGCCCAAGGCCGAGTCGAAGCCCGAGCCCAAGGCCGGCGGCGACCAGCCGACCGCCGTCTTCGGCGCCGTACGGCCCAAGGAAGCCAAGGCCGAGCCCAAGGCCGGCGCCAAGCCCGAGCCCAAGGCCGGCGCCAAGCCCGAGCCCAAGGCCGACGCCGGTGACCAGCCGACCGAGCTGCTCAAGGCCCCGGCCCCGGCCCCCGCGCCGAAGGCGGGCGCGGGCCAGGAGCGCAAGAGCCAGTTCGTCCCGCTGAAGGACGACGCCCCGGCCAAGGCCGCCCCCGCCAAGCCGGGCGACAAGCCGGCCGCCGCTCCCGCCAAGCCCGGCATTCCGGTCTCGGTCACGCCGCCCAAGGCGCCCGCGGCCCCGGCCGAGGCGGAGCGCACCAAGCAGACGCCCTTCCCCGGCCGGCCGGCGGGCGCGGCCCCGGCCGCGGAGGCCGGGCGTCCCGCGGCCCCGCTCGACCTGCTCGCGCAGCTGACGAACACCCCGCCGCCGCCGGAGACCCCGGTGCGCACGGCGATGCGCCGCGTGAAGATCTGGACGCCGCTCGTCCTGCTGCTCGGGATCATCTTCGTGGTCGTCCAGTCCTTCCGGCCGCTGCCCGACCCGAAGCTGGCGCTCGGCGCGAAGAAGGCGTTCACCTTCGAGGGCGGCCAGCCGAACTTCGCCTGGCCCGCCGAGGGCCAGTCCGCGGCCAAGGTGCTGGGCGCGGGGGACGTGGGGACGTCCGGCGCGCAGAAGCCCGTGCCCACGGCGAGCGTCGCCAAGGTGATGACCGCCTACGTGATCCTCAAGGACCACCCCCTCAAGAAGGGGGAAAAGGGCGCGGACCTCGTCATCGACGCGCAGGCGGCGAAGGAGTCGCAGTCGAAGGACGAGTCGCGGCTGTCCGTGACCGAGGGTCAGACCTTCTCGCAGTACGACATGCTGCAGATGCTGCTCATCCCCTCCGGCAACAACATCGCCCGCCAGCTGGCGCGCTGGGACGCCAAGTCCGAGGACGAGTTCGTCAGGAAGATGAACGCGGTCGCCAAGGACCTCGGCATGACGAACACCACGTACACCGACCCCAGCGGTCTGAAGGAGACGACCAAGAGCACCGCCAGTGACCAGGTGAAGCTGGCCGAGGTCGTCATCAAGAACGACGTGCTGCGCGAGATCGTCGGCAAGCCCAACGCCAAGATCCCCGGCCTCGCCGAGCCGATCTACAACAACAACGACAAGCTGCTGACCAAGGGCACCGGCGTCCTGGGCGTGAAGACCGGCTCCAGCGGTCCGGCCGGCGGTTCGCTGATGTGGGCGGCGAAGCGGACGATCGACGGCAAGGAGCGGCTGATCGTCGGCGCGACCATGGACCAGCACTTCAAGGGCGGCCCGGACATCAACGCCGAGAACAGCCTGAAGATGGTGCTGGACAACAGCTACAAGCAGACCCGTGCCATCCAGGAGGCCCTCGTCTCGGCCCTCGTGGTGAAGAAGGGCGACGTCGTCGGCTCCGTCGACGACGGCCTGGGCGGGAAGACGCCGGTCGTCGCGACCAAGGACGTCAAGGCGGTCGGCTGGGCGGGCTTCGCCACCAAGTTCACGCTCTCGGCAGGCGGCCACAAGATCCCGCACACGGCGAAGGCCGGCACCGAGGTCGGCGAGCTGACCGTGGGCACCGGCGTGGACGCGGTCAAGGTGCCCGTGGCGCTGAAGACGGCTCTCGCGGAGCCCTCGTTCGGCGCGAAGCTGGGCCGCCTGGGCTGATCCACGGCCGTCGGCCGGCCGTCGTCGACGGCTCCCGGCCCGTACGAGTGGGTACGGGCCGGGAGCCGCTTCGCGGCCGCGGCGGCGCGTGGGCGGCGTGTTAGCGTCGCGGGGTTTGCTCGGCTCAGCCCGAGCATGCGTGAAAATGAGGGGGAAAGACCAGGGACGGGGAGAGCCGCAGTGACCACCGTGGGGCCGGCGCGGGCCGGAAAGCCGGGAGAACCCGGTAGTGAGGGCGACGCCGCCGGTACACCGGATGCCTCCGTCCCCTCGCATGCGTCCGGGCCGGCCGGCGCATCCGCCGTCTCCGCGGCGACCGGTGCCGTGAAGCCCGCGTGGCGGCGGCCCTCCTGGGCGGTCGTGCCGGGACACCGTGGCGGTGGTCGGCTCCAGGCGCTCAGCGGGACCGTGCCGGTCACCCTGTTCGCCGCGGCCGTGCTGCACGTGGTGTGGGTGTGCCTGTTCGCGAACAGCGGCGGCGACCTGGCCGCTCAGGACGCCTGGGCGGAGTTCGCGCTCCAGCACCCGGCGTCGGCCTACAACCTCGCCTGGTACGGCGGGATGCACCCCGTCTCGTACAGCGTGATCTCCCCGTATCTGATGGCCCTGCTCGGCGTGCGCACCACGATGATGATCGCGGGCACGCTGTCGGCCGGGCTGATCGCCCTGCTGCTGGTGCGCAGCCGCGCCGTGCGGCGGCCGCTGTGGCCGGCCCTGTACGGCGCGTTCGCGCTCACCTGCAACGCCATCTCGGGGCGGGTGACGTTCGGGCTCGGCATGATGTTCGGGCTGGCGGCGGTGGCCACGATCTTCGCGTGGCCGGTGCGCTGGCGCTCGGACGGCCGCTACCGCTGGGCGCGGGCCGCGCTGGCGGGGCTCATGGCGGCGCTGGCGACGGCGTCGAGCCCGGTGGCGGGCCTGTACGTGGGCGTCGTGGCCGCGGCGCTGTGGCTGGGCAAGCGGCGCCCGGCGGCGTACGCGCTGGGGGTGACCCCGGTGCTGGTCGTGGCGCTGTCGGCGTGGCTGTTTCCGTTCTCCGGGCAGCAGCCGATGGCCTTCGCGTCCGCCATCCTGCCCCTCCTCGCGGGCGTCTTCGGGATGACGATGACGCCCTCCTCCTGGCGCACGGTGCGGATCGGGTCCGCCCTCTACGTGCTGGGGGTGCTGCTGGTCTGGCTGATCCCCTCGCAGATCGGTACGAACATCTCCCGGCTCGGCATGATCTTCGGCGGTGTGGTGCTGGTCGCCGCGCTGACCGAGGTGCAGGTGCCGCCCCGCGCCGAGCTGCTGAGGCGCGGCCGGGTCTGGACCGCGACCGTGCTCGCCGTGCTGACCTGCACGGTCTGGCAGATGGCCAACTCCATCAGCGACATCGTGCACACCACCCCGGCCGCCTCCTGGGCCCGTGCGCTGGCGCCCCTGGTGGACCGGCTGCAGAAGGTCGACGCCGCGCGCGGCCGGGTCGAGGTCGTCCCCGCGCGCAGCCACCGCGAGGCGTCCGCCCTGGCCCCGTACGTCAACCTCGCGCGCGGCTGGAACCGGCAGGCGGACCTCAAGCGCAACCCGCTCTTCTACGAGGAGGGCATGCTCACCCCGGCCAGCTACCGCGCCTGGCTCAGCCGCTGGGCGGTGCACCACGTGGTGCTGCCCACCGGTGAGCCGGACAACGCCGCCGTCGAGGAGGCCAAGCTGGTCGGCCAGGGCCTGCCGTACCTGCGGGAGATCTGGTCGGACGCCAACTGGCGGCTGTACGAGGTCAAGGACCCCACCCCGCTGGCCGAGCCCCCGGCGATCGTGGAGCGCGCGGACGCCGGCGAGCTGACGATCACCGTGAACCAGGCGGGCCCGGTGCTGATCCGCATCCCCTACTCGCCGTGGCTGGGCCTGATCGACAAGTCCGGCAAGGCCGTACAGCCGCCGAAGGCCGGGCCCGGCGGGGAGCCCCCCGTCAACGTCAACGGATGCCTGACCAAGCAGGTCCAGCCTCCGAAGGACGGCGCGCCGGAGGACGACTGGACGCTGCTGCGCGCCCCGCACGCCGGTACGTACCGGATCGCGGCCCCGTACAAGCTGCCGCGCGGCACGGGCTGTCCGGACGACCTGGCGCGCTAGACGCCGAGGCCGTGGTCGAACGGGTGACCGGGAGTAGCCTCCCGGTCACCCGTTCGCCGTCTTCCGGCGGGTCCGTCCGGATGATCTCGCCCCACCCCGGATGACCTGCTCGTTCGGCCCTCTGCCAGGCCGTGGCGGGCGTCGGTGGCCCAGGGCCGTCGGGGTGCGGAGCCCGCGGAACGCGGTTTCGCTCGGCAGGAGAGGAGCGCGGAATTCCGACTCCTGCTGCGGCACATCGGCGTGCCGCGTCCGCGCTCACGGAGGAAGCATGCGTACAGCACGAGTGCTCACCGGGGCCGCCCTGACCATAGCCGCGCTGGGGCTGCCGTACGTCCCCGCGCTCGCCGACTCCTTCGGGAAGCTGGAGATCAGCCCGAGTACCGTCCGGCCGGGCGCCACGGTCACGGTGAGCACCAGCGCCTGCGGAGCCGACGGCCGCGGCACGGGTGACGCCAGCGCCGTGGGCGGCCCGTCGTCGTTCGAGCTGCGGCCCGGCACGGGCGCCGAGGTCGTCGTCGGCCAGTTCAAGGTGCCCGACTCGGCCAAGCCCGGCACCTACGGCATCGGCGCCAAGTGCGACAACGGCAAGGAGGCCACCGGCGACCTCACCGTCTCCACCAGCGCGTCCTCCGCCCCGGCGTCCGCCCCGGCCTCCGTCATGCCGAGCACCCCGGCCTCGCCCCCCATGGGCGGCGTGAAGACGGGCGTCGGCGGTACGAGCGCGAGCTCGGGCACGATCGAGATCGTGGCCGGCGCGGCCGTCCTGGCCACCGTCGCGGTCGCCGGCACCGTGTTCCTGCGCCGCCGCGGCGGCGGCAGCAACCGGGTCTGACCGAGGGCCGTCCCCGTGCCGGCCGGTCCGCCCCTCGGTCCCCGGACGCGCGCACTGCGCCCGGGGGCCGGGGACGGCCGGGGGCCCGAGCGGTGGCGGAGGCCGGGCGGGCCGCAGCCCGCGGGCGTCCGGCTGCGCAGCGCCTACCTGGGGGGCGCCGCCCCGGCGCGGTGGACGCACCCGGCGGGTCCGGCGCACATGGCGCGGCAGGCGCGCGAATCGCGCCGCAAGAGCGTGCTCGCCGCAGTCCTCGCGGTCGCGGTGCTGGCGGCCAGCTGGCTCATCGAGCACGGCGCGAAGGACCAGGCGCCGCCCCCGCAGCCCTCCAAGGCCGAGGCCTTCCCCACGCCCGGCGAGCCCCTGCTGGCCCCGCCACGGCGCGAACGGTCCGTTCCGCCCCTGCCGTCGGCCGTGCCCACGCGCGTGAGCATCCCCGCCATCCGCGTCGACGCGCCGCTGACGCCCCTGGGGCTGCTGCCGGACCACAGTCTGGCCACCCCGCCGGACGCGGAGAAGAACCTCGCCGGCTGGTACGCGGGCGGCCCCGCTCCCGGCGCCGCCGGCACCGCCGTCGTGGCCGGGCACGTCGACACGGAGAACGGGCCCGCGGTCTTCTACAACCTCGGCGCCCTGAAGAAGGGCGACACCGTGGAGATGGCCCGCGCGGACGGCCGCACCGCCGTCTTCACGATCGACGCCATCGAGGTCTACGACCGCGACCGCTTCCCCTCCGCGAAGGTCTACGGCGCCACCGGGCGGGCCGAGCTACGGCTGATCACCTGTGGCGGCGGCTTCTCCCAGGAGGAGGACGCCTACCTCGGCAACGTCGTGGTCTACGCGCACCTGACGTCCGTACGGCAGACGCCGCAGCTGATGCGCGGCTAGGCCCCCGGCCCTGCTTTCAGTGCTCCTCCCAGGGCGGCTCCTCGTCCCAGGAGGGCTCCTCCTCGGGCCACGGTGCCTCGTCCCCGGCGCGGGGCGCCGCGGCGGGGCGGGCGGCGGGCTGCCGGGCGGCGGGCGCCGCCGCCCTGGGCGCCGGAACGGATGCCGCCGCGGGAGGGACGGGCGCATCGGCCGGCGCGGGCTGCTCCTCCTGCCGGGGAGCGGGCAGCTTCGCCAGCACGTCGAGGATGGGCTGCCCGTACTTGGCCAGCTTGCTCTCGCCGACACCGCTGACCGAGGACAGCTGGTCGAGCGAGCCCGGCAGGGCCGTGGCGATCTCGCGCAGCGTCGCGTCGTGGAAGATGACGTACGCGGGCACGCCCTGCTCCTTCGCGGTCGCCGCCCGCCAGGCGCGCAGCTCCTCGAAGACCGCCGCCGCGGCCGGGGACAGATCGGCGGGGGCCGCGCGCTTGCCCGTACCCGCACCGGCCGACTTGGCCGCCCGCGCGGCACGGGCCGGCTTCTCCGGCTCGCGCCGCAGCGGCACCTGGCGCCGCGAGCCCAGCACCTCGGCGCTGGCATCGGTGAGCACCAGCGTGCCGTACTCGCCCTCCACCGCCAGCAGCCCCTGCGCCAGCAACTGCCGCACCACGCCCCGCCATTCCGCGACGCTCAGCTCCGTGCCGATGCCGAAGACGGAGAGGCCGTCGTGGTCGTGCTGGATGACCTTCGCGGTCTTCTTGCCCAGCAGGATGTCGATGATCTGGCCCGCGCCGAACTTCTGCCGCCGCTCCCGGGCCAGCCGGAACACCGTGGACAGGAACTTCTGCGCGGCGATCGTGCCGTCCCAGGTGACGGGCGGCGTCAGGCACGTGTCGCAGTTGCCGCACGAGGCGTCCTGCTGCCGCTGCCCGAAGTAGGCGAGCAGCTGTCCCCGGCGGCACTCCACCGTCTCGCACAGGGCCAGCATCGCGTCGAGGTGGGTGGCGAGCCGGCGGCGGTGCGCCTCGTCGCCCTCCGAGCCGTCGATCATCTTGCGCTGCTGGACCACGTCCTGCAGGCCGTACGCCAGCCAGGCCGTCGACGGCAGCCCGTCACGCCCCGCGCGGCCGGTCTCCTGGTAGTAGCCCTCGACGGACTTCGGCAGGTCCAGGTGGGCCACGAAGCGCACGTCCGGCTTGTCGATGCCCATGCCGAAGGCGATCGTGGCGACCATGACGACGCCGTCCTCGCGCAGGAAGCGGGCCTGGTTGGCGGCGCGCGTGCGGGCGTCGAGGCCCGCGTGGTACGGAAGCGCCTCGACGCCGTTCTGCGCCAGGAACGCGGCGGTCTCCTCCACGCCCCTGCGCGACAGGCAGTAGACGACGCCCGCGTCGCCCGCGTGCTCGGTGCGCACCAGCTCCAGCAGCTGCTTCTTCGCCTCGTTCTTCGGCGCGATGCGGTACTGGATGTTGGGGCGGTCGAAGCTGGCGACGAAGTGCCGGGCCTCGCGCAGGTTCAGCCGGGCCGCGATCTCGGTGCGCGTCGCGTCGGTGGCTGTCGCGGTCAGCGCGATGCGCGGCACGTCCGGCCAGCGCTCGTGCAGCGCGGACAGCGCCAGGTAGTCCGGGCGGAAGTCGTGCCCCCACTGGGCCACGCAGTGCGCCTCGTCGATGGCGAAGAGGGAGATCTTGCCCCGGTCGAGCAGCCGCAGCGTGGCCTCCACGCGCAGCCGCTCCGGCGCCAGGTAGAGCAGGTCCAGCTCGCCCGCGAGGAACTCGGCCTCCACCATGCGGCGTTCGTCCACGTCCTGCGTGGAGTTCAGGAAGCCGGCCCGCACCCCGAGCGCGCGCAGCGCGTCGACCTGGTCCTGCATGAGCGCGATCAGCGGCGACACCACGATCCCGACGCCCGGCCGGACCAGCGCCGGAATCTGGTAGCACAGCGACTTGCCGCCACCGGTGGGCATCAGGACGAGCGCGTCACCGCCGGCCACGACATGCTCGATGATCTCTTCCTGCTCGCCGCGGAACGCGTCGTACCCGAAGACGCGGCGCAGGCAGCGCAGGGCATCGCTGCCGATCTCTGCTGGGGGCTGTGTGGGGTCGGCCATTTCAGAAGTCTACGAGCCGCCACCGACAAAGCCGGGTGGATCAAGAAAGGCCACCGGTACCGGGCGCCGCGGCGCCCGGTGGGTCAGGCCACGTCGATCCCGTACTCCCGCACCAGCGCCTCCAGGCCGCCCGCGTAGCCCTTGCCGCCGATCACGAAGTCCCAGTCGCCGCCGGCCCTCCGGCGGAACGACCCCAGCACCAGCGCGGTCTCGCCCGGCCGCCCGTCGGAGACCTCCAGCTGCCCGAGCTCGGCGCCCGAGGCGTCCGCGAGCCGGATGCGGGCGCCGGTGAACCCCGAGAGATCGGCGTCCGGATCGACCGCCGGGTCTATGGCCGCGACGAGCACGAGCCGGTCGGCGGGGGAGGGCAGCGCCTCGAAGGCGACGTGGAGGGCGGCCTTGTCGGCGGGGGAGGGGTCGACGGAGCGCACGGCTCCGTCCGGGGTCTGCCGGTTGTTGTAGAAGACGAAGTGATCGTCGCTGAGGACGCGCGAGCCCTCGCAGACGAGCGCGCACACGTCCAGCGCGACGCCGCCGGCCCAGGACATGCCCAGCACGTTGTGATCACCGGCCGGCCCGGGCTCCTGCCGGGCGGCGGGAGCCGTACGGGCGCCTCCGCCGAGCCGCCCCCGCAGCCCGTGCCGCGCCAGCAGCTCCACCAGCTCCTCGCCGGACACCAGCGTCAGCGGCTTGCCGTTGGCGAAGGCGTACGAACCCGGCCCGAACCCCGAAGTCGTCACCAGGACGCCCTTGTTGGCCCCGGCGCCCTGCACCGTCCCGTACAGATCGCGCACGGCCGTCGGCGGCACCGTCTTGCGGTACCGCTTGACCTGCACGATGATCCGGCCGCCGCTGATCGGGTCCGGGTCCAGGGTCTCGACGTCCACGCCGCCGTCGTTGGAGCGCTGCGTCATCACCGCCTGCATCCCGCGGGCCCGGAACAGCTCGGCGACCAGCGCCTCGAAGGCCACCGGGTCCATCTCGAAGAGGTCCGGGTCGTCGCCCCCGCCGTGCGAGACGACCCCCCGGCCCACGTCGTCGGGCTGCCGTCCCGGCCGCACGGCGGCCAGCTGGTCCGGGCGGGCGGACAGCAGCCCGCCGAGCCCCTCGGTGAGGCACTCCACGGCGCTGACCTGCTCCAGGTGCAGAGTCGCGAAGACGGCGCGGGAGACGGTGGCGGAGGCCAGGACGATCCGGGCGGGCCGTCCCGTCGCCGGATCGTGGTCGTCGGTGAAGCCGTTGAGGACCACGGACTCCAGCGTTCCGAACTCGTCCGCCGCGAACAGCTCGCGCAGCGCCAGCAGCACGCACTGCGCCAGCACGTCGCGGTAGACGGCCCGCCGCTGGGTGACCGGCCGGGCGATCTCCTTGTGCTCGTCGGCGTTGACCATGTACCGCACCGACTTCGTCTCCGGGACGATGCCGAAGCCCGGCAGCTCCCAGTTCAGCACCAGCTGCCGGGGCGCCGGGTCGTACGCGGCCGATATCTGGTGCGGGAAGTCGTCGGGCCAGGCGCCGGAGGCGTACAGGGCGGCGGAGAAGTACTCCACCACCGCCTCCGGGTCCGCCTCCCGCAGCGCCGCCACCATCTCCGTGATGCCGGCGTTGTACTCCCGCGTCTGCGCGAGCGTGGCCGCGGCCCACTGGTCGTACTGCTGCCGGTAGGCGGCCAACTGCCGCAGCCGCTGCGCCTCGGCGGCCTGCGCCGCGTGCCAGTCGCTCTCGAACTGCGGCCGGTTGCCGCGGTAGCGGAAGTCATAGGGATCCGGCATGGCCACGGGCTGCCCCAGATGCCCCGGAGCGAACGGCTCCAGCCGCTCGGAGCGCGCCAGCGCGCCCGCGCTGAACGCGGGCGCCCGGCAGCCGGCCGCCAGCAGCCCCTCCAGCGCCTCGACGCGCGCCTGGAGTTCATCGGTCCGCTGCCGCGCCTCGGCCTCGCGGGCCTGCCGGTACGCGCGCTGACGCTCCCGGTCCTGCCGGGCCAAGTCCCGCTCGTACGCCCGCTGTTGCCGCTCCAGCTCGCGCTGCTCGGCCGCCGCCGCCCGCTGCCGGGTCTCGTGCTGACGCTGCTGCTGCCGCTGCGCCTCGGCCCAGATCCCCATCAGCCCACTGGAGCGGCGACTCATGGCTGCGTTCCTCCCCCGACGACGTTCGGTGCCCTGCCGACTTTAGTCGCCCGTACGACAAAACGATCACCGCATCGCAAATGTCCCCCCATGCGGAAGAGCCCCTCCGCGGGCTTCGCGGAGGGGCTCTTCGGCGGTGCCCCCGGGCAGATTCGAACTGCCGACACCCGCTTTAGGAGAGCGGTGCTCTATCCCCTGAGCTACGGAGGCGGGGCAGCCGTCAGTGTAGCGGGTGCCCTGCCCGCGGGGGCAGGGCGGCGGGTCACGGTGACGCGCCAGGCGCCGGCCGGGGTGCGGCCCAGGACGTCGATGGTGACGCCGGCGGCGGTGCAGCGCTGGCCGGTGCGGTAGGGGGCGTCGGTGAGGGCGGCGGTGACGTTGGGGTCCTTGGTGTAGCAGCCGGCGCTGGCGGGGGTGGCGTCGGAGGCGCGGATGGGGGCGGAGCCGGAGGGGAGGTCGGCGGCGACGGAGGAGACCAGGACGCCGGGGCGGCAGACGGCGTGGTCGAGGCGGCCCGGGGCACGGGCCTCGAGGGTGATGGCGCGGGTGGGGGAGAGCGGGACGACGACCAGCTTCACGCCGCCCGCGACCGAGGTGGGGGTCAGGGTGAAGGTGCGCACGCCCAGGCCCGGCAGACAGCGGACCTGGGAGGGGGCCAGCCAGCCCAGCTTCCACTTGTGCCAGGCGAGGAAGTCGTTGGAGGGGCCCCAGTCCTCGTCCATCGGGTCCCAGTGGCCCACGGGGGTCTTCACCGCACGGCCGCGGCCCGTGTAGTAGAGGTCGGGCAGGCCGAAGCTGTGGGCGTTCTCGTGGCTGAGGACGCGGTAGGGGCTGTCGCCGGTCTGCCGGCTCCAGATGAAGGACACGTTCTTCACGGGGACGCCGTCGTCGGTGTCCAGGCCCGTGGACGCGCCGGCGAAGGTGACCGAGCGGACGTCCTGGGTCGCCGGCGGGCCCGCGTTGGGGGTGGCCAGGACGTTGATGAGGTCGAAGCGGCGGAAGTCGACCATGTGGTCGGCGGCGTCGAGGATCTCCCTGGTGATGGCGTGGTAGCCGGCGTCGCTGCGCGGGTCGAAGGAGGAGCCGCGCCGGATGCCGTACGAGCGGTACGGGCGCGCCATGCGGATCCAGCCGTGCACCGGCGTGGAGCGGTAGTCCAGGCGCCCGTAGGAGCTCGCGCGGTAGTAGTTCGGGACGGCGGGGAAGAACTCGGCGTACCGCTGCCGGGTGGAGATGCGGGCCGGGGCGTCGGGGAAGTCGATGAAGAGGGTGACGGCCCGCACCGTGCCGCTGGAGCGGGCGTAGCCGCGCGGGGTGCGCGCGCCCTCCGAGACGCCCGGGGTCAGGGTGCGCAGGGCGCAGGGGCCGGAGGGGGCCCGGCCGGCGAGGGAGAGTCCGGGGGGCGCCTTGGCGGCGCGGACGGGCTCCGCCTCCCCGGCCCGCGAGGGCGGCGCGGGCGAGGTGAGGGCGAGTGCCGTGGCCGCCACGGCCGCGATGGCCAGGGGTTTCATGCCGGTCACCTCCAGGGCGGGCGGCCGCCTGCCCCGGGCCGCGCATCGTGTTCACCCTGTTCCCGGCCGGCACCGGTGCGCGTCCTGGACTGCGGCAGATGGAGGCGTCGACTCCCACGTCCGGCGGTGTGAGCCGGCTCACAGCGAGTGGCGAAATATCCGGGGAGGTTCTCCCCGTTTAACTGAGCGTTCCTGTCAAACGGGGAGCGGATCCCCGTTTATCACTTGTCTCACGGAAAGGAGCGCCGGCCGTGCCAGACGCGCCGCAGCCCCGCCTCCGCGCCGACGCCCTGCGCAACCGCGAACGGATCATCGCGGCCGCCCGTGAGGCGCTGGTCGAACACGGGGCCGAATCCTCGCTCGATGAAATCGCTCGACGCGCCGGGGTCGGAAATGCCACGCTGTACCGGCACTTCGCGGACCGCCGCGAGCTGATCCATCACGTCACCCTCTCCGTCATGGCCCGCATCGCGGACCGGGCCGAGAGCGCACGAGCCGAGGAGCACGATGCTTTCCTGGCGCTGAGGCGCTTTGTCCACGCCGCGGCGGACGAGCGGATCGGGGCGCTCTGCCCCCTGCTCGCCGAGGGCGTCGACAAGGACCACCCCGACCATGTCGAGGCACGCGACCGGCTGGAAAGCGCGATCGAGGCGTTGATGGCCGCCGCCCGTGATTCCGGGCAACTGCGCTCCGACATCGCCATCGGTGACCTGATGGTGGCCATCACCCAGCTCACCAGGCCGCTGCCGGACACCGGCTGCATGGACTTCGACCAGTTCGTGCACCGGCACCTCCAGCTGTTCCTGGACGGCCTGATGACGCCCGCCCGGTCCCAACTCCCCGGATCGCCCGCCACGCTGGAGGACCTGCGCCGCAAGTTCCCGTCCTCCGCCCACGACTTGTCCCACCGGTAGTACACACCGCACTTCGCTAGGTAGGCCACGCATGCCCGATCTGACCACGCAACCCGACCCCAGGCGCTGGAAAGCGCTCATATTCATCGCCCTGGCCCAGCTCATGGTCGTGCTCGACGCGACCATCGTGAACATCGCGCTGCCCTCGGCCCAGACCGACCTCGGCATCTCGGACGGCAACCGGCAGTGGGTCATCACGGCCTACGCCCTCGCCTTCGGTGGCCTGCTGCTCTTCGGCGGCCGCGTCTCCGACCTGTGGGGCCGCAAGCGTGCGTTCGTCGTCGGCCTGATCGGCTTCGCGGCCGCCTCCGCCCTCGGCGGCGCCGCGGTCAACACCGGCATGCTGCTGGGCGCCCGCGCCCTGCAGGGCGTCTTCGGCGCGCTGCTCGCGCCGGCCGCGCTCTCGCTGCTCGCCGTGCTGTTCACCGAGGCCAAGGAGCGCGCCAAGGCGTTCGGCATCTTCGGTGCCATCGCCGGTGCCGGTGGCGGCGTCGGCCTCATCCTCGGCGGCCTGTTCACCGAGTACCTCAACTGGCGCTGGACGTTCTTCGTGAACATCCCCTTCGCCGTCGTCGCCGCGATCGGCGCGATCGCCGTGATCCACGAGCCGGCCGGCAGCCGCAACCCCTCGAAGCTGGACGTCCCCGGCGTCATCCTGGCCACCCTCGGCCTGGTCTCGCTGGTCTACGGCTTCACCCGCGCCGAGTCCGACGGCTGGACGTCCGGTGCCACCATCGGCCTGTTCGTCGCCTCGGCCGTGCTGCTGTTCGCGTTCGTGGTCGTCGAGAAGAAGGTCAAGGCCCCGCTGCTGCCGCTGCGCGTGCTCACCGACCGCAACCGCGGCGGCGTCTACGTCTCCCTGGGCCTGGCCGCCATCGCGATGTTCGGCCTGTTCCTCTTCCTGACCTTCTACCTGCAGGTCGTCCGCGGCTACTCGCCGGTCAAGACCGGTCTCGCGTTCCTGCCGATGATCGCCACGATGATCGCCGGTTCCACGCAGATCGGCACCCGGCTGATGACCCGCGTCCCGGCGCGCTGGCTGATGGGCCCGGGCTTCCTGCTGGCCGCCGTCGGCATGGTGCTGCTCACCCAGATCGACCTGGACACCTCGTACACCTTCGTGGTGCTGCCCGGTCTGCTGCTGATGGGCCTCGGCATGGGTACGGCCTTCATGCCGGCCATGAGCCTGTCCACCTACGGCGTCCAGGCCCGTGACGCCGGTGTCGCCTCGGCGATGGTCAACACCTCGCAGCAGGTCGGCGGCGCCATCGGCACCGCGCTGCTCAACACCATCGCCGCCAGCGCCACCACGGACTACTTCAAGTCCCACATGGAGCCCGGCGCGAACCAGAAGGTGCTCACCTTCCAGTCGATGGTGCACGGCTACTCCACCGCGGTGTGGTGGGCGGTCGGCATCCTGGCGCTGGCCGCGCTGATCGCGGTCGTCTTCGTCAACGCCGGTCACCAGGGCGGCCCGGCCGCCGCCTCCGGCGACGGCGAGAACGTCGAGGACCTCGTCCCGGTGATGGCCCACTGAGGCCCTCGCCGCGCCACCCGTGATCCTTGTGGGCCCCCGCCGTCACCGGCGGGGGCCCACGCGCGTACTCCCGCTCAGCGCAGCCAGGGCAGGTCCGCGCCGGCCGGCTGCAGGCCCGTCGCGATGATGCGGCAGGCCTCGCCGAACTGGGCCGCCTGCTCCGGCGTGAGGCGGTCGAAGACCGCCGCGCGGACGGCCGTCACATGGCCCGGCGCGGACCTGCGCAGCATCTCGAAGCCCTCGTCCGTGAGGACGGCCAGCTGCCCCCGCTTGTCGGAGGGGCACTCCTCGCGCCGCACCCAGCCGTTCTTCTCCAGCCGGGCGATGGCGTGCGAGAGCCGGGAGCGGGTGATCTTGGCGTGCTGGGCGAGCTCGGTCATGCGCATCCGGCGGCGCGGTGCCTCGGAGAGCTGGACCAGCAGCCCGTAGTAGATGTGCGGCATGCCGGCGTCGCGTTGCAGCTGCCGGTCGAGGTGGTCCTCCAGGAGCGTGTAGGCGTGCATGTACGCCCGCCAGGTGTCCTGCTCTGCTTCGGTGAGCCAGCGGGGTCCGGCCTCGGCCCCCGGGGCCTCCGCGGCTGCCGCGCTCTCCGCGGGTCGGTTCGTCATGACATCCACTGTTCCACTCGCCGGTTCTCGTGCTTCCGCAGGCTGATGCTTGAAGTTTCAATAAGGTGGAGTTAAGGTCGGGGTCGAGCTTAGAGCTTGAGAGTTCAAGCAACGCTCGCAGGACCCCCACCAGCACCCCGAGGAGGCTTCCCGATGCAGGTCACCGGCGCCCAGGCCGGCGGGCGCATGCCCGCCCTCTACCTCTCGCACGGCGCGCCGCCCCTCGCGGACGATCCGCTGTGGCCCGGCCAGCTCGCCGCCTGGGCCGCGGACCTGCCCCGCCCCTCCGCGATCCTGATGGTCTCCGCCCACTGGGAGGAGGCCCCGCTCGCCCTGGGCGCCACCGAGGCCGTGCCGCTCGTGTACGACTTCTGGGGCTTCCCGGAGCGCTACTACCGCGTGCGGTACGCGGCTCCGGGCGCCCCCGCCCTCGCCGAACGGGTGCGCAAGACGCTGCGCGGCGCCGGCATGCCCGTCCAGGATCTGCCCGAGCGGGGGCTCGACCACGGCGCGTACGTCCCCCTCGTGGAGATGTACCCCGACGCGGACATACCCGTGCTGCAGATGTCGCTGCCCACGCTCGACCCGCGGCGGCTGCTGGAGGTCGGGCGCAGGCTCGCCCCGCTGCGCGACGAGGGCGTGCTGATCGTCGGCAGCGGCTTCTTCACCCACAACCTGGCCGCGCTGCGGCACGCGGGCACCGCCCCGCCCGCCTGGTCGGCCGAGTTCGACGCCTGGGGGCGCGAGGCGCTCGGGCGGCAGGACGTCGACGCGCTGCTGGACTTCGGGAACAAGGCCCCGGCGGCACGGCTGGCTCATCCGCGCACCGAGCACTTCGCGCCGCTCTTCGTCGCCCTGGGCGCCGCCGAGGGGGAGTTGGGCGGCCAGCGTTCCGTCATCGACGGCTTCTGGGGCGGTCTGGCGAAGCGCTCGGTGCAGTTCGGATAGGGCTCCGGGGTCTCCTGGACCGTGCGGCCTGCCGTACAAGTGCCTGTAGGTGCCATGCAGTTCACGCTAGGCGGGTGGGCGCGCATGCGGAACCGTCCATGGTCCTACGACCGGTCCGCGACGTTCCCGGCCGGTATGCGACCGGTCGGGGGCGGATCGGGACCGGTGCATGCCCGTCAGTGCTCGTGCTCGTAGAAGACGTAGTACGCCACCAGGCCCATGCACAGGCCGAAGACGAGCCCCATCCCGGCCGAGCGCAGCACCGAGACCTCCGTCAGGCTGCGCAGGAAGCCGATGCTCGCGCCGAAGAGCGCGCCGAACGCGGCCGCCCGCACCTCCGTGATCATCCTGTCGCGCCCGCGGATCAGCGCGAGGCCCAGGCCCATGGTGACCAGGGCGGCCACCAGCCCCAGCAGCCAGCCGGAGAGCTCGGAGAAGCCGTTGTCGTGGGCCAGGAAGACGGTGTAGAGGCCGAAGACGACGCCGCCGACGACGGGGACGGCCCACGTCCAGCGCTCGGTGCGCTCGCCGTAGTGGACGTGACCCGTACGGGGGACGGGGCCGGGGCCCTCGTGGGCGTGGTGCCGCCCGGGCATGATCGAGTGCGTGGACATGAGGGCTCCTCTCACTCACCCCCGCCCCACCAGGGCACACCCGCCCCACACCCCGGGCAACTCGATCACCTGACCGGGTGGCCCGGTTCAGGCCCCGCCGAGCGTCCGCTCGTAGTGCGTCACGTCCCAGTACCGCCCGAACTTCCGCCCCACCTCGCGGTACGTCCCCACGACCGAGAAGCCGAAGCGCCGGTGCAGCCGGTCCGAGGCCGGGTTCGGCTCGGTCACGCCCGCGTACGCGCGGTGGACGTCCTCGGCGGCCAGCGCCTCGAAGAGCGCCTCGTACAGCAGCGTGCCGATGCCCCGCCCCGCCGCCCCGGGCGCGCAGTACACGCTGACCTCGACGGAGGTGCTGTAGGCGGCCTTGGCGTGAAAGGGACTGCTGGTCGCGTATCCCAGAATCCGGCTTTCCGGGCCTTCCGTGGCAACCAGAAGCCGGTACGGGCCGTCTTCGGAGTAGGAGAGCAGCCACCGCCGGCGCTCCTGCGGGGTGAACGGGGTGACGTCGAATGTGATGGCCGTCTCACGGACGTAGTGGTTGTAGAGCTCCGTGAGGGCCCCGAGGTCGGCTTGGGTACCCGGCCTGACCTGCACTTCCCCTGGCTGCGACGGCATGCGACCCCCCTCTGTGGCCGGACAGGGTACTGCATGATCACAAAAAAGAAGACGCATCAGGGGAATTCTGTCCGGATTCCGGCCGTTCTTTACTTCGGATGGGGCGCCCGCCCGGGTGTCCGGTCCGTCCCGCGACCGTCTCATCGCAAGGGAGCACGCATGGCAACCCGTGCCGTCGCCCGTCGTCAGACCACCACCAAGGGCGCTGACGAGGCAAGCAGTGTTCGCGCCACAGGCGGGGAGATCGCCGATCGCGACCTGGTCGGCATGTACCTCGACGAGATCGCGCGTACGCCCCTGCTCGACGCCGCCAAGGAGGTCGAGCTGTCGCAGACCATCGAGGCGGGCGTGTACGCCCAGCAGATACTCGACGGCCTCGAGGACGGCGGCGCCAAGGCCGGCGAGGCCTCCCGCGAGGAGCTCGAGGCGCTGGCCGCCGAGGGCGCCCGGGCCAAGGACGTCTTCATCAAGTCCAACCTGCGCCTGGTCGTCGCCGTCGCCCGCCGCTACCCGCGCAGCGGCCTGCCGCTCCTGGACCTGATCCAGGAGGGCAACGCCGGCCTGGTGCGCGCGGTGGAGAAGTTCGACTACACCAAGGGATTCAAGTTCTCCACGTACGCCACGTGGTGGATCCGCCAGGCCATCACCCGCTCGATCGCCGACCAGTCCCGGACGATCCGGCTCCCCGTCCACCTGGTGGAGGAGCTGGGCCGCATCCGCCGGGTGCAGCGCGAGTTCAACCGCGAGAACGGCCGCGAGCCCGAGCACGCGGAGATCGCCGCCGAGCTGGGCACCACGCCCGAGCGCGTCGGTGACGTGCTCGACTGGGCCCGCGACCCGGTGAGCCTGAACATGCACGTGGACGACGAGGGCGAGACCCAGTTCGGCGACCTGCTGGAGGACACCTCCGCCGTCTCACCGGAGCAGTCGGTCATCGCACTGCTGCGCAGCGAGGAGCTGGAGGGGCTCATCGGGCGCCTCGACCACCGCACCGCTTCGATCATCAAGGCGCGCTACGGCATCGAGGACGGCCGCGAGCGGACGCTCACCGAGGTCGGCAAGCAGCACGGCCTCACGCGCGAGCGCATCCGGCAGATCGAGAAGCACGCGCTGCTGGAGCTGAAGAAGATGGCCCATGACACTGGTTTCGACGCGGCGGCGTAATTGGGCATAACCTAGTCATAACCCCCTAGAGCGGGCCCCGGCGCACTCCCCCCCTTGCGCCGGGGCCCTTTTTCTTCTCCTGCCTTCCCGGTGGGGCGGGCCCCGGCGGGTCAGGCCACGGCGGTCGGGCCGGCGGCGCGGCTGATGCGGGCGCCCAGCTCACCCAGATGCTCGACCAGCTCCCGGGGTTCGTGCGCCTCGAACTCGCAGTCCACGAGAGCGAGCCGGAAGGCCACCCACTCCAGCGAGTCGGACGTGGTGACGTCCAGCCGGCAGGTGTCGTCATCGGTCCGTACCGGCGTGCCCAGCCACTGCGGCAGCCGGGCCGCCACGAACTCCACCGGAGCCCGGAACGTCGCCACGACGCGGTACGTGGGCTGGAGCCGGGCCATGGACCGCTTCAGGAACTCCGACGCGTCCGCCACCGGCAGCTCGCGCGGGGTGAAGCGCGCGCCCGTGGCGAACGGCTCGCTCACCCGGTCGACCCGGAAGGTGCGCCAGTCGTCGCGGTCGATGTCGTAGGCGACCAGGTACCAGCGGCGCCCGGTGCTGATCAGCCGGTGCGGCTCCACCAGGCGCTTCATCGACGTGCCGTCGCCCTTGCGGTAGGCGAAGCGCAGCCGTTCGTTGCCGGTGGCGGCCGAGGCCATGGCGGTCAGGGTGTGGGGGTCGACGGTCGCGCCGTCCCCGCCGGTCAGGGGCACCATCGCCGCCTGCAGCGCGGAGACGCGGTGCCGCAGCCGGGACGGGAGCACCTGCTCCAGCTTGGCCAGGGCCCGCACGGACGCCTCCTCGATGCCCTCCACGGCGTGGCCCGCGCCCGCCCGCAGGCCGACCGCGATGGCGACCGCCTCCTCGTCGTCCAGCACGAGCGGGGGCAGGGCGGCTCCGGCCGCCAGCCGGTACCCACCGTCCGCTCCCATCGTTGCCTGTACGGGGTAGCCGAGGTCGCGGAGCCGCTCGATGTCCCGCCGGATCGTGCGCGGACTGACACCGAGCCGCTCGGCGAGCTCGCTGCCGGGCCATTCGCGAGGTGTCTGGAGGAGCGACAGCAGATTCAGCAGCCGTGCCGGGGTGTCGGTCATGCCGTCCAGGTTGCCAGCGATCTAGGACACGTACTGACCTATACGCGGGTTAGCTTTTGGGACGACCCCGGCGAACCATCAGGAAGGCAGTACCCCTGTGACCACCACAGCGACCACCGATCCGCCCCTTGAGGGCGCCGCCGACCGCCGCCGCTGGCTGGCGCTCGCCGTGGTGATGACCGCGTCGTTCATGGACCTCGTCGACGTCACCATCGTCAACATCGCCATGCCGAGCATCCAGCAGGACATCGGCGCCTCCTTCAGCATCCTGCAGTGGATCACCGAGGGCTATGCGCTCGCGTTCGCGGCCGGACTGATCACGGGTGGGCGGCTCGGTGACATATACGGGCGCAGACGGGTCTTCCTGCTGGGCATGGGCGGCTTCACGCTCGCCTCGATGCTCTGCGGTATCGCCGGCGACCCGCAGCTGCTCGTCGCCGCCCGCGTCCTGCAGGGCGCGACCGCGGCCCTGATGGTGCCGCAGGTGCTGGCCATCGTCCACGCCACCTTCCCCGCGCACGAGCGCGGCAAGGTCTTCGGCATGTTCGGCGCGATCGTGGGCCTCGGGGCCGTCTCGGGGCCGATCCTGGGCGCCCTGCTCACGCAGTGGAACCTCTTCGGGCTGGAGTGGCGGCCCATCTTCCTGGTCAACCTGCCGGTCGGCATCGCGGGCCTGATCCTCGGCCGCACCTTCATCTCCGAGTCCAAGGCGCCCCAGGCCCTGAAGCTGGACCTGGTGGGCGTCGTGCTGGCGACCGGCGGCGTGCTGATGCTGCTCTACCCGCTGACCCAGGGCCGCGAGCACGGCTGGCCGCTGTGGGGCAACCTCTGCATGGCCGGCAGCGTGCTCGTCTTCGCCGCCTTCGTCCTCTACGAGCGCCACAAGACCTGCAAGGACGGGTCGCCGCTGGTCGAGCTGTCGCTGTTCAAGGTCAAGAGCTTCGCCGCCGGCATCGGCGTGGAGCTCGCCTTCGGCATCGCCTGCGGCATCTTCTTCCTGATCTGGACCCTGTACATGCAGATCGGGCTGGGCTGGAGCCCGCTGCGCGCCGGCCTGACCGGCATCCCGTTCTCCATCGGCGTGTCGGTGGCCGCCGGCATCTCCGTGCAGAAGCTCGTACCGCGCTTCGGGCGCAAGGTGCTGCAGGCGGGCGCGGTGGCGATGATGGCCGGCGTCATGCTCTACATCTGGGAGTCCCACCACTTCGGCACGGACATCCAGCCCTGGCAGATGGCGCTGCCGCTGATCGTCATGGGCCTCGGCATGGGCCTGATCGTCGCGCCGCTGACCGAGACGGTCATCGCCAAGGTGCCCCAGGAGCACTCCGGTTCCGCGTCCGGGCTGATAAACACCACGCAGCAGCTCGGCAACGCCGTGGGCCTCGGCCTGGTGTCGGTCGCCTTCTTCAACGCGCTGGACGAGCGCGCGGTCGCCCAGGGCCGCGCCGGACAGGCCTTCGGGGAGGCGTTCCGCCACGGCATGTGGTGGGTCGCCGGAGTGCTCGCCGTGGTGCTGGCGCTGATGTTCGTCCTGCCGCGCAAGTCCGCCGCCCCCGCCCCGGCCGCCGAGGGCGAGCCCGCGGAGCCGGCCAAGGAGCCCCTGGCCGCGCACTGACGCACCCCGGTCCGCACGGCCCTCCCGTCGGCCCCCGCCCGCACCCCGGGCGGGGGCCGACGGCTTTGTACGGCACGGCCTTCCGGCGCACAACGCGCGGCGTGCGGGGGCAGCGGTGACAATCGCCCTATGAGCGAGGACTCGCCGCCCGCCCGGCCGCCCTCCGGCCTGCTGCGCCGGATGACCGAGCGCGGCCGCGACGAGGAGCACCGCACCGCGACACCGCTGGAGCTCTTCTTCGACCTGTGTTTCGTGGTCGCGGTGGCGCAGGCGGGCCGGCAGCTGGTGCACTCGCTGGCCGAGGGACACCCGGGCCACGGCATCCCCGGCTATCTGATGATGTTCTTCGCCATCTGGTGGGCCTGGGTCAACTTCACGTGGTTCTCCTCCGCCTACGACACCGACGACGCGCTGTACCGCGTGGTGACGCTGGTGCAGATCGCCGGGGTGCTGATCCTGGCGGCGGGTATCCCCCGGGCGTTCAACGACAGCGACTTCTCCCTGGTCTGGTTCGGCTATCTGGTGATGCGGCTGGCGCTGGTCTCCCAGTGGCTGCGCGCCGCACGCGCCTCCACCGGCGCGGAACGCGGAACCGCGCTGCGGTACGCCATCGGCGTCTCCCTCTGCCAGGTCGGCTGGCTGGGCGTGCTCCTGCTGCCCGATCACGCCAAGCCGTGGGTCTTCCTCGTGATGGCGCTCGTGGAGATGGCCGTGCCCGCGCTCGCCGAGCGGGGCCGGCCCACCGCCTGGCACCCGCACCACATCGCCGAGCGCTACGGCCTGTTCACCATCATCGTGCTCGGTGAGACGGTCGCGGCCGCCACGGTGGCCGTGCAGTCGGCGGTCGACGAGCAGGAGGCGCTGGACGCCCTGCTGCCGATCGCCGCGGGCGGGCTGCTGCTCATCTTCGCCGCCTACTGGATCTACTTCGCCGTGCCCATCCATCTCCACCTCGCCTCCAACCGTCAGGCGTTCCTGTGGGGTTACGGCCACTATCCGGTCTTCGGCTCGGCGGCCGCCATCGGCGCGGGCATCGAGGTGGCGGTCGAGCAGGTCATCGGCAAGGCCCACATCTCCGACGTCGCCGCGGCGGCCTGCGTCACCGTCCCCGCCGCGCTGTTCATGTTCTCCGTATGGCTCATCCACTCCCGCCACCACAAGCGCGGCCCCGCCCAGCAGTTGGTCCTTCCGCTCGCGGCCCTGGCCGTCCTGGCCTGCACCTGCGCGGGCGGTGCCGCTGCGGTGCTGCTGGCCGGGCTGGTCGGAGCGCTGACCGTGGCCCTGGGAGTCACGCTCGCGGCGAGGCGCCCGGAGAGCGGCACGGACGACCAGGACGACACGGGCGGCAGCGAGCCGTCCGAAAGGTCTCAACAGGCGGGCGGCGGTGCGTGATACGCATGACGGATGACTGATGCTCGTAAGCCGATGGATGCGCTGACGGACGTGGCCGGACTGCGGGTGGGGCACGCGCAGCGGACCGGGGGAGGGGCGCTGACCGGGACCACCGTGGTGCTCACCGAGCCGGGCGGGGCGGTCGCGGCCGTGGACGTACGGGGCGGCGGCCCCGGGACGCGGGAGACGGACGCCCTGGACCCGCGCAATCTCGTGCAGCGCGTCGAGGCGATCGTGCTCACCGGCGGCAGCGCCTACGGGCTGGACGCCGCGTCCGGGGTGATGGCCTGGCTGGAGGACGCGGGCCGCGGCTTCCGGGTGGGACCGGACCCCGCCCAGGTGGTGCCCGTCGTGCCGGCCGCCGCGCTGTTCGACCTGGGCCGCGGCGGCGACTGGCGGGCCCGCCCGGACGCCGCGCTCGGCCGGGAGGCGGCCGAGGCAGCGGCCCGTACCCCCTCCGGCGCCCCCGTGGACCAGGGCAACGTCGGCGCCGGCACGGGAGCGGTGGCCGGCGGCCTCAAGGGAGGCATCGGCACCGCCAGCGCCGTCCTGCCCTCGGGCGTGACCGTCGCCGCCCTCGCCGCCGTCAACGCGGCCGGCGCCGTGGCCGACCCGGCGACGGGCGTGCTCTACGGGCGCCTGTACGAGGGCGGCCGGGTCGCCTACCCGGAGCCGGAGCGCCACCACGCCGCCCGGCAGGCCCTGGACGCCGCCCGCCGGGAGTCGGCCGAGCGCTGGGCCGGATCCGTGCGGCCCCCGCTGAACACCACCATCGCCGTCGTCGCCACCGACGCCGCCCTCACCCGCGCCCAGGCGCAGAAGCTCGCCGGCACCGCCCACGACGGCCTGGCCCGCGCCGTGCGGCCCGTCCACCTGCTGACCGACGGCGACACCGTCTTCGCGCTGGCCACGGGCGAGCACCCGCTGCCCGAGGAGGACCACCTCCCCGGCAGCGCCGACTTCGCGGCGGGGGCCGTCAACGAGATCCTGGCCGCCGGCGCGGACGTGCTGACCCGCGCGGTGGTCAAGGCGCTGCTGGCCGCGGAGGGCGTCGACGGCCCCGGTGGCGTCTTCCCCTCGTACCGGGAGCTCTACGGGGACTGAGGTGAGGGCCGAGGGGCCCGGGGCGCCCGTACCCTGGAGGCATGACCACCGCCCCCGAACCCCGCGCGCCCCGGCCCACCCCGGCCGCCGCACTGATCTTCGACGATCCGCTGTCGCAGCAGTCCTCTGACGACACGGACCGCGGCTGGGGCGACCGCCCGGGCCGGAGCGACGGCGAGAGCAGCGCCGCCGACCTGGCCCGGTTCCTGGACGAGAAGCCGCCCCACCACCTCTGAGGCGCGCTAGCGCGGCGCCGGCACGGAGTCCGAGCCGGGGCCGCGGCGCTGCTCGATCAGGGTGTCCCGGATCTGGGCCAGCAGCTCGATCTCGGTCGGCTCGGCGGGCTTGCTCTCCGCCGGGGCCTTGGCGGCCTGGCGGTCCTGCCAGCGCTTCATGGGCAGCAGCATCAGGAAGTACACGACCGCCGCCGTGATCACGAAGGTCAGCGTGGCGCTGAGCACCGCGCCCCACTGGATGTAGACGCCCTTGGTGACCTCGCCCGTCGCGGCGCGGGCGCACGGGCCCTTGAGGCAGGCCGCGTAGTGGTCGAGGTCCTTCGTGCCGAAGGCGCCGACCACGGGGTTGATGACACCCTTGACCACAGAGTTCACGATGTTGGTGAACGCCGCCCCGATGACGACGGCGACCGCGAGGTCTACCACGTTGCCCCGCATCAGGAATGCCTTGAAGCCTCCAAGGACCCCTGTCTTCTTCTCGCTCACCGAACAGCCTCTCTCTGTGCGCACCTGTGACGGAATGGTCGATTCCATAAGATACGAGAGAAAACAGCCGCTCTGTCCACTCGCGCAACACGATCAGCCCACGCGCCAGTGGGCCGGCACGGACGAGCACAGCGCCACCACGCCGGCGACCGCGATCACCCCGGCCGCGACGATCTCCCGCCGCCTTCGACCGTAGTGCCCGCGCCGCCCCACCCGCACCGGCGCGAACATCGGCACTCGGCGCCCAGGGGGAGCCCAGGAGGGCGGGCGAGCTGCCGAAGGGGAGGGGGACATGGAAGAAAAGGGCACCGGAACCACCGCCTGTCGTGAGGAACCCCGAACCGGACGCCCCTCACGATCCCCGCTTCCGCCCCGACCCGCTGAGCCCTGTGGACGACCCACGGCTTGTGGAAAACCCCGCCGCCCGCCCGGGTGACGCGCCCGCTACGGCAGCGTGATCCCCAGGTCCCAGCCGTCGTGGGCACGCGTGCACAGACAGGACCGGTCCGCCGTCTTCGGCAGTGCGCCCACGGCGTCGAAGAGCACCTCGCGCAGCCGGTCCACGTTCTCCCCGAAGACCCTCAGCACGTCCTCGTGCGAGACGCCCTCGCCCGTCTCGGCGCCCGCGTCGAGGTCCGTGACCAGCGACATCGAGGTGTAGCAGAGGCCCAGCTCACGGGCCAGCACGGCCTCGGGGTGCCCGGTCATGCCGACCACCGACCAGCCCTGCGCCGCGTGCCACCGCGACTCGGCCCGGGTCGAGAAGCGGGGCCCCTCGATGACGACCATCGTGCCGCCGTCCACCGGCTCCCAGCCGCGCCCGCGCGCCGCCGCCACCGCCACCGCGCGCCCGGCGGGGCAGTAGGGGTCGGCGAAGGTCATGTGCACGACCTTCGGCACGGTGCCGTCCGCCAGGGGCTCACCGTCGAAGAAGGTCTGCGTGCGGGACTTCGTACGGTCCACCAGCTGGTCCGGTACGAGCAGCGTCCCCGGCCCGTACTCCTCCCGCAGGCCGCCCACCGCGCACGGGCCCAGCACCTGCCGCACGCCGACCGAGCGCAGCGCCCAGAGGTTGGCCCGGTAGTTGATGCGGTGCGGCGGCAGCCGGTGGTCGCGGCCGTGGCGCGGCAGGAAGGCGACCTTGCGGCCGGCCAGTTCGCCGAGGAAGAGCGAGTCGCTCGGCGCACCGTAGGGAGTCTTCACGGAGATCTCGGTCACATCGTCGAGGAAGGAGTAGAACCCCGACCCGCCGATGACGCCTATCTCCGCCGTTCCCGCCGTTTCCGCGGGCGTTGCTGCGCTGATCGTGTCGGCCATGCGGTCACCCTAACCGCCGCTCCGCGCCGTGCGGAGGGCACAAAACGACGAAGCCCGCCGCCTCACGGGGAGGCGGCGGGCTTCGGTGCGTACGCGGTGCGTCAGGCGGCCGAGCTGCTGCTCGTGCTCGACGACGACGTGCTCGTGGAGCTCGTGGACGTGGAGGAGCTGCTCGAGCTGCTCGCGGTGGACGACGTGGAAGTCGTCGACTTCGCCGCCGGGCTGCTGCTGGACGACGAGCCGCGGCTGTCGTTCCGGTAGAAGCCGGAGCCCTTGAAGACGATGCCGACCGCAGAGAACACCTTCTTGAGGCGTCCGTCGCACTGCGGGCATACGGTCAGGGCGTCATCAGTGAACTTCTGCACCGCCTCGAGGCCCTCGCCGCACTCGGTGCACTGGTACTGGTAAGTCGGCACTTGCTCCTCCTGGCACTCTCACTCGTTGAGTGCTAACGACGCTCAATAGTGCAGTATTCCGGTCCGTCAGTCCACTGAAACCGGCTCACGGTGACCGACCCCACGTGCCGCGACGACCGACTCGCCCTTCGGGGTGAGCGCCTTGCGCAGCGCCAGCAGGACCACCAGGGCCAGGGCCGTACCGCCCAGCGGCACCAGGAAACCGGTGCTCGCGCTGTGGGCGTCGATCAGCCGGCCGCCCACGGTGGCGCCGGCCGCCTGGCCCAGGCCGACCGCGCCGGTGAGCCAGGTGAACGCCTCGGTGCGGGCGCCCGCCGGGACCAGCTTCTCCACCAGCGTGTAGCCGGTGATCAGCGAGGGGGCGATGCACAGACCCACCAGCATGCCGAGGGCGCCCAGCAGGACCATGTGGTGCGCGGCCCACAGCGGGGTCGTGGCCAGCACCAGCAGCGGGTAGGCCAGCAGCAGACGGCGCTGCGGGCTCGTCTTCCAGGCGATGACGCCGCAGGCGATGCCCGCGATCATGTTTCCGGCCGCGAAGGCGCCGTACATCAGACCGTTCAGGCCCGGGTCGCCCATTTCCTTGGTGAAGGCGGTCATCGACACCTGCATGCCGCCGAAGACGGTGCCGATGCCCAGCATGACGATCGCCAGCACCCGCACGCCCGGCACGGACAGCGCGGAGACGCGCTTGCCGGCCTCGGCGGCGTCGGCCGCCGCGCCGCTCGGCTGCGGCTGCGTGCGCCGCTGCGCGGCGAACAGCAGACCGCCGGCCAGGGTCAGCACGGCCTCCGCGACCAGACCGGCGGCCGGGTGGACGCCCGTGCACAGCGCCGTGGCCAGCACCGGGCCGATCACGAAGGTGAACTCGTCGGTGACCGACTCGAAGGCCGCCGCCGTCGACATGAGCGGCGAGCCGTCCAGCTTCGCCGCCCACCGCGCCCGCACCATCGGCCCGATCTGCGGGGTCGACGCACCGGCCGGCACGGCCGCCGCGAGCAGCGCCCACAGGGGCGCGTCCGACAGTGCGAGCACCGTCAGCAGCGAGATCGCGGCGGCGTGCACGATGACGCCGGGGATCAGCACCGCGGCCTGTCCGAAGCGGTCCGCGAGCTTGCCGCTCTGCGGGGCGAACAGGGCCATGGCCACGCCCGCCGTCGCGGAGACGGTGCCGGCGGTGCCGTACGAGCCGGTGGTGTGGTTGACCAGCAGCAGGATGCCGATGGTCAGCATCGCGAAGGGCTGCCGGGCCAGGAAGCCGGGGAGCAGGAACGACAGCGCGCCGCGCGTGCGCAGCAGGCTGCCGTACCCGGGGCGTGCCCCGGCGGTGTCGTTGACCGTGGATGCCACGGCCGGGCCTTTCCGCCGCCTGGTAGCACGCCCCGAACGGGGTCGCCGCACGGTGCGCGCCGAGAGCTGTCCTCTCGCGCAGGACCGTGGTAGATGCCTATCCGGCCGCCTTGTGTCGCGCGACCGCGGCCGCCGTGCGGTCGCGCCAGCCCTGCATCAGGCAGAGTTGGTTCGGTTTGTTCGGAAGAGTTCGTAAACGAACGCTACGTAGCGGAAATCCTCGCTACATGAGCGAATAGCTTACTTAACCTACTTCCTCTTTACCAGACCCCTCTTTGCCTTCCGCTTTGCGGAAGCATCCGCGGGACCTTCGGCCGCCAGGGTGGCCGTGCCCAGCCAGCCCGCGAGCTTGCCGCCCTCGCCCACCGCGCGCAGCCGCCGCTCGGCGGCGTCGCGCACCGGATCGGTGGCGACCACCAGCAGCTCGTCGCCGTGGCGCAGGACGGTCGTGGGCCCCGGCACGAAGCTGGAGCCGTCCCGGACGACCAGGGTGACGCCGGCCCCCGCGGGCAGCCGCAGCTCCGAGACCTCCACGCCGTGCATCTTCGAGCCCTCGGGGATCGCGACGGACAGCAGGTGCCCGCGCAGCCGCTCCAGGGGGGCCGACTCGATGCCCAGGTCCTCCGGTTCGTTGTCGCCCAGCCGCAGGTGCCGGGCCAGCCACGGCAGGGTCGGGCCCTGCACCAGGGTGTAGACGATCACCAGGATGAAGACGACGTTGAAGATCCGGCGGCTGTCGGAGACACCGGCCACCATGGGGATGGTGGCGAGCACGATGGGCACCGCGCCGCGCAGCCCGGCCCAGGACAGCAGCGTCTTCTCCTGCCAGGACGTCCGGAAGGGCGCCAGGCTCAGGAACACCGACACCGGCCGGGCGACCATGGTGAGCACCAGCCCCACCACCAGCGCCGGCATGATGTCGTCGCCCAGCTCGTGCGGGGTGACCAGCAGGCCGAGCAGGACGAACATGCCGATCTGCGCGATCCAGCCCAGCCCCTCCGCGAAGCCGCGGGTGGCCGGCCAGTGCGGCAGCTTGGCGTTGCCGAGGATCAGCGAGGCGAGGTAGACGGCCAGGAAGCCGGAGCCGTGGGCCAGCGCGCCGGCCGCGTAGGCGGTGACGGCGATGGCCATCACGGCGATCGGGTAGAGGCCGGAGGCGGGCAGGGCCACGTGCCGCAGCCCGTAGGCGCCCAGCCAGCCGATCGCGAGGCCGGCGGCCGCACCGATGGCCAGCTCCAGCGCGATCCTGCCCAGGAGCGTGTACCAGTCGTCGACGGGGCCCGCGGCCGAGAAGGCGACGACGAGGATGACGACGGGGGCGTCGTTGAAGCCGGACTCGGCCTCCAGGACACCGGTGAGCCGGCTGGGCAGCGGAACGTTGCGCAGCACGGAGAAGACGGCGGCCGCGTCCGTGGAGGACACCACGGCGCCGATGATCAGGGCGTGGCGCCACTCGACGCCGGCCAGATAGTGCGCGGCGGCCGCGGTGACGCCCACGCTGACGGCGACACCGAAGGTGGAGAGCACGGCGGCGGCCGGCAGGGCCGGCTTGATCTCGTGCCACTTCGTGCCGAGACCGCCCTCGGCGAGGATGACGACCAGTGCGGCGTAACCGATGACCTGGGTGAGACCGACGTCATTGAAGGAGACGCCGATGCCGTCCTGGCCGATGGCGACGCCGATGCCCAGATAGATGAGCAGGCTGGGGAGCCCGCTGCGCGAGGAGACCCGTACCGCCGCCACCGCGACGAGCAGAACGAGCGAGCAGATCAGCAGGAGTTCGTTGAGGTGGTGGACAGTCAGGGGCCGGTCCCTTCACGAGGTCTTCCACGGGCGTCGTGCGTCGGTGTCTTCACGGTATGACCGAAACGTTCCTCCTGATCTTTGACGGTGGTTCGGCGATTCGAACAAGCGTTCAGCTGACGGGAAGTTAATTTCCTCATCTAATATTTTACGGGTTCTTGACGCCGCATCGTCGCGCCGGTGGCTCTGATCGGCACCGAGTCCGGGCGCTGTCCGCCCTGCGCCTATGGTTGCTTCCAGCATTCCAGGACCACACTGCCCCTCTAAGGACAGCGATGCCCGCCAACAAGACCGGCCCCGCCAAGAAGAAGAAGGGGCGACGCGCCCGCCTGCTCGTGATCACCCTCGTGCTGCTGCTCGTGGCGGGCGTCGCCTACGGCTCGTACTGGAGCGTCAGCACCGTTCGCGCCTCCTTCCCGGAGACGGAAGGCACTCTGCAGCTCAAGGGTCTCTCCGGAGAGGTGAAGGTCGCGCGCGACAAGAACGGCATTCCGCAGGTGTACGCGGACAGTGCCGAGGACCTCTTCCGCGCCCAGGGCTTCGTGCAGGCGCAGGACCGGTTCTGGGAGATGGACGTCCGCAGGCACCTGACGTCCGGACGGCTCTCCGAGATGTTCGGTTCCGGCCAGGTGGAGACCGACGCGTTCCTGCGGACCATGGGCTGGCGCAAGGTCGCACAGCAGGAGTACGACTCCAAGCTGTCGCCGGCCACCAAGAAGTACCTGCAGGCCTACTCCGACGGAGTCAACGCCTACCTGAAGGACCGCAAGGGCAAGAAGCTGTCCGTCGAGTACGCGGCCCTGGAGTTCGAGAACGACTACGCGCCCGAGCCCTGGAGCCCGGTCGACTCCGTCGCCTGGCTCAAGGCCATGGCCTGGGACCTGCGCGGCAATCTGCAGGACGAGATCGACCGTTCGCTCTCCGCCTCCCGCCTGAGCCCGCAGCAGATCGAGGAGCTGTACCCGGCGTACCCGTACGACCGGAACAAGCCGATCGTCGAGGGCGGCTCCGTCGACCCCACCGGCAAGACCTACGACCCCAAGGGCGCCGCCGCGGGCGCCGCCCAGCCGGGCACCGCCGCGGGCGCGGCGACGGGCGGCGCGGGCGCCGCCGGGGGCCTGCGCTCCAGCCTGGCCTCGCTGTCGAGCACCCTGGAGAAGGTCCCGGCACTGCTCGGCCCCAGCGGCAACGGCATCGGATCCAACTCCTGGGTCGTCTCCGGTCAGTACACGACCACCGGCAAGCCGCTGCTGGCCAACGACCCGCACCTCGCGCCGCAGATGCCCTCGCTCTGGTACCAGATGGGCCTGCACTGCAACAAGACCAGCGCGCAGTGCCCGTACGACGTGGCCGGCTACACCTTCTCCGGCATGCCGGGCGTGGTCATCGGCCACAACCAGGACATCGCCTGGGGCATGACCAACCTGGGCGCCGACGTCTCCGACCTGTACCTGGAGAAGGTCACCGCCGACTCCTACCTCTACGACGGCAAGCAGCAGGCCTTCACCACCCGCAAGGAGACCATCAAGGTCGCGGGCGAGAAGAGCCGTGAGATCACCGTCCGCGAGACCAACAACGGCCCGATCGTCTCCGACCGCAACGACGAGCTCGTCAAGGTCGGCGAGAAGGCGCCCGTGAAGGACCCGGCGCCCGACCGCGGCGAGGGCTACGCGGTCGCGCTGCGCTGGACGGCGCTGGACGCCGGCAAGACCATGGACGGCCTCTTCGCGCTGAACCAGGCGAACGACTTCACCTCCTTCCGCAAGGCCGCGGCCGACTTCGAGGTCCCCTCGCAGAACCTGATCTACGCCGACACCAAGGGCAACATCGGCTACCAGGCCCCCGGCCGCATCCCGGTCCGCGGCAAGGCCGGCAAGGGCGAGGAGCCGGCCGGCCAGACCGGCGCGAACACCGGCCAGACCGGCACCGGCAACACCCCGAAGGCCGACCTCAACGGCGACGGCAAGATCGACGCCCGGGACGAGGCGGCCAAGGCGGACGGCAAGACCGAGGCCCCCGTCGTCGACGGCCGCTACCCGGCCCCCGGCTGGGACCCGGCCTACCAGTGGACCGGCTGGGTGCCGCAGTCCGCGCTGCCGTACGACTACAACCCCAAGCGCGGCTACATCGTCACCGCCAACCAGGCCGTCGCCGACAAGAAGTACCCCTACCTCCTGACGCAGGACTGGGGCTACGGCGCCCGCAGCCAGCGGATCAACGACCTCATCGAGTCGAAGATCAAGGACGGCGGGAAGATCTCGACCGACGACATGCAGAAGATGCAGCTGGACAACAGCAGCGAGATCGCCAAGCTGCTCACGCCCTACCTGCTCAAGATCGACCTCAAGGGCGCCAACGAGCGCGAGACGAAGTACGTCCGCGAGGCGCAGAAGCTGCTGAAGGACTGGGACTACAACCAGGAGGCCGACTCGGCGGCCGCCGCGTACTTCAACGCGGTCTGGCGCAACACCCTCAAGCTGGCCTTCGGCAACAAGCTCCCCAAGGAGCTGCGGGCCAAGGACCAGTGCCTGCGGGTGCGCCCGGCCGAGGGCCCCCGCCCCCAGGAGGACCTGGACGGCAGCACCCGCCTGGTCGTGGAGTGCGGCGAGCGCGAGCCCGACAACGCCCAGCCCGACGGCGGCGACCGCTGGTTCGAGGTCGTCCGCAACATCCTCGACAAGCCCGACAACGCGTGGTGGAGGACCAACGGCACCCGCGCGAACCCCGACGAGCGCACCCGTAACCGCGACGAGCTGCTGGCCCGCGCGATGAAGGACGCCCGCTGGGAGCTGACCTCCAAGCTCGGCAAGGACGTCACGCAGTGGAGCTGGGGCCGTCTGCACCAGCTGACGCTGAAGAACCAGACCCTCGGCAAGGAGGGCCCGTCCATCGTCAAGTGGATGCTCAACCGCGGGCCCTGGAACCTCGCCGGCGGCGAGGCGGCAGTCAACGCCGCCGGCTGGAACGCCGCGGGCGGCTACGACGTGATCTGGGTGCCGTCCATGCGGATGGTCGTCAACCTCGGCGACCTCGACAAGTCCCGCTGGATCAACCTCACCGGCGCCTCGGGCCACGCCTACAACGCCCACTACTACGACCAGACCGACAAGTGGGCCAAGGGCGAGCTGCTCCCCTGGGCCTACAGCGCGGACGCGGTCAAGAAGGCGGCGGACGCGACGCTGACGCTCAAGCCGTAGCCGGCCGTCTCACGGCCGGAAGCGGCGCACCCCGCCAGGGGTGACCACCGCGTGCACGGGGTGGTCGTGCGGTTCCTCCGGGACCCGCGCGACCACCTCGTCGTCGTAGAGGAGCACCACGCGCGCGGGGTCGGCCCCCGCCCGGTCCAGTCGGGCCAGCACCCGGTCGTACGAGCCGCCGCCGCGCCCCAGCCGCAGCCCGCGCCCGTCCACGGCCAGCCCCGGCAGCAGGACGGCGTCCGCCCGCGTCACGGCGTCGGGGCCCAGCCGCTCGCCGTCGGGCTCCAGCAGCCCCTTGGCGGCGCGCACGAGGTGGTCCGCGCCGCGGTAGAGCCCCCAGTCGAGGTCGTTGTCGGGGAGCAGGACCGGCAGCAGGACCCGCACGCCCCGCGCGCGCAGCGCGTCCAGCAGCGCGCGCGTGCCCGGCTCGCCGCCGACCGAGACGTACGCGGCCACCGTCCCCGCCCCCGCGAGCTCCGGCAGCTCCAGCGCCCGCCGCCCCAGCGCGGCCTCCGCCGCCTGGATGTCATCCTTGGTCAACCCCGACCTCACCGCCAGGAGGGACCGCCGCAAGGCGGCTTTGCTACGGTCGACGGGGGCGGGTGTTCCGGCGGACTCGATCATTGTTCGTACAAACTCCTTGTCTCGGGTCATACTCGGCGGAGTCACATCTTCCGCTCAATCTCAACGGATAGTGTTCGGCCCATGACTCAATCCCGCCCTCGGATCAGCAAGGCTGTCATCCCAGCCGCCGGGCTCGGAACGCGTTTTCTCCCCGCCACCAAGGCCACGCCCAAGGAGATGCTGCCGGTCGTCGACAAGCCGGCGATCCAGTACGTGGTCGAGGAGGCCGCCCACGCGGGGCTGTCGGACGTCCTCATGATCACCGGACGGAACAAGCGTCCGCTGGAGGATCACTTCGACCGCAATTACGAGCTCGAGGAGGCCCTGCGCCGCAAGGGCGACGACTCCCGGCTCGCCAAGGTCCAGGAGTCCAGCGACCTGGCCACCATGCACTACGTCCGCCAGGGCGACCCCCGGGGCCTGGGCCACGCGGTGCTGTGCGCGGCCCCGCACGTCGGCGACGAACCCTTCGCGGTGCTGCTCGGCGACGACCTCATCGACGCCCGTGACCCGCTGCTCTCCCACATGGTCGAGATCCAGCGCAAGCACGGCGGCAGCGTGATCGCGCTCATGGAGGTCGAGCACGCCCAGATCGGCCTCTACGGCTGCGCGGCGGTCAAGCCCACCGACACCGACGGCGTCGTCGAGGTCACCGGCCTGGTCGAGAAGCCCGACCCCGACGAGGCGCCCAGCAACTACGCCGTGATCGGCCGGTACGTCCTCGACCCGGCGATCTTCGACGTGCTGCGCGAGACCGAGCCCGGCCGCGGCGGCGAGATCCAGCTCACCGACGCCCTCCAGGCGCTGGCCGCCGAGCCGGGCCTCGGCGGGCCCGTGCACGGCGTGGTCTTCAAGGGCCGCCGCTATGACACCGGTGACCGCGGTGACTATCTGCGTGCCATTGTCAGACTGGCATGCGAACGTGAAGACCTGGGCCCCGACTTCCGGGCCTGGCTTCGAAGTTACGTCACCGAGGAGATGTAGCGCTTTGAGCAGGACCGCCGACAAGGCCGCCAGGGGGGACCGCCTCTGGTCGGTGGACGAGCACCTCGACGACATCCTCGGGAAGATCCGCCCGCTGGAGCCGATCGAGCTGCAACTCCTGGACGCCCAGGGCTGTGTGCTGGTGGAGGACATCACCGTCCCCGCCGCCCTGCCCCCCTTCGACAACAGCTCCATGGACGGCTACGCCGTCCGGGCCGCCGACGTCGAGGGCGCCAGCGAGCAGTTCCCGGCGGTGCTCACCGTGGTCGGCGACATCGCGGCGGGCAGCGGCGAGCGGACCGCCGTCGGCCCGGGCGAGGCCGTCCGCATCATGACCGGCGCCCCGGTGCCGCCCGGCGCCGAGGCCGTCGTCCCCGTCGAGTGGACCGACGGCGGCACGGGCGGCGGCCCCGTCACCGCCATGGCCGCCGGGCCCGGCGCGAACGGCGCCGGCGGCGAGGTCCGCGTCCACCGCCCCGCCGCCCCCCGCGCCCACATCCGCGCCCGCGGCAGCGACGTCGGCGCCGGCGAGATCGCCCTGAAGGCCGGCACGGTCCTCAGCCCGGCCCGGATCGGCCTGCTGGCCGCCATCGGCCGCGCCACCGTGAAGGTCCGCCCGCGAGCCCGCGTGGTGATCCTGTCGACCGGCAGCGAGCTCGTCCCGCCCGGCGAGCAGCTCGCCTCCGGGCAGATCCACGACTCCAACAGCTTCATGCTCACCGCCTGCGCCCACGACGCCGGAGCCATCGCCTACCGCGTCGGCGCCGTCGAGGACGACCCCCACACGCTGCGCGCCACCCTCGAGGACCAGCTCATCCGCGCCGACGCGGTCGTCACCAGCGGCGGCGTCAGCGTCGGGGCGTACGACGTGGTCAAGGAGGCCCTCTCCGGGCTGACCGGCGAGGAGGGCAGCGTGGCTTTCCGCCGGCTGGCCATGCAGCCCGGCAAGCCCCAGGGCTTCGGCCGCATCGGCCCCGACCGCACACCCCTCTTCGCCCTGCCGGGCAACCCCGTCAGCTCTTACGTCTCCTTCGAGCTCTTCGTACGGCCCGCCCTGCGCGCCCTGATGGGGCTCGAGCCCTTCGCCGACCGCCGGACCGTGCGGGCGGTGTGCACGGAGGGCGTCGAATCCTCGCCCGAGGGCCGGCGCCAGTACCTGCGCGGCCACTACGCGGACGGGGCCGTCGCCACGGTCGGCGGCGCGGGATCACACCTGGTCAAGGCACTCGCCGACGCCAACGCCCTGATCGTCGTCCCCGAGGACGTCACCTCCGTCCCACCGGGCACCGAACTGGACGTGGTGCTTCTCGACTGACCGGCCGCCCCGCCGGGTACGGTGGCTGCCCACAAGCACCACAGGGGCCCGGACCGGGAGAACGATGAGCAGCGCGCAGGAGCATCTCACCCACCTCGACGACGCGGGCGCGGCCCGCATGGTCGACGTCTCGGCCAAGGAGATCACCGCCCGCACCGCCCGGGCCAGCGGCCGGGTGCTCGTCGCGCCGCGCGTCGTGGAGCTCCTGCGTGGCGAGGGCGTCCCCAAGGGCGACGCTCTCGCCACCGCCCGCATCGCCGGGATCATGGGCGCCAAGCGCACCCCCGAGCTGATCCCGCTCTGCCACCCCCTCGCCCTGTCCGGGGTCACGGTCGACCTCGCCGTCGCCGACGACGCCGTCGAGATCCTGGCCACCGTGCGCACCACGGACCGTACGGGCGTGGAGATGGAGGCCATGACGGCCGTCGCCGTCGCCGCTCTGACGGTGGTCGACATGGTCAAGGCCGTCGACAAGAGCGCCGTCATCACCGACATCCGGGTGGAGGAGAAGACCGGCGGCAAGTCCGGCGACTACGTACGCCCCGCGGCCGCCGGCGGCGCCGCGTGAGCCCCCGCCCGGACACCGCCTACCGCGCCCTCGTGGTGACGGCCTCCAACCGGGCCGCCGCCGGGGTCTACGAGGACAAGGGCGGCCCCCTCCTCGCCGAGGGCCTGGGCCGCATGGGCTTCGCCGTGGACGGCCCGCGCGTCGTCCCCGACGGCGACCCCGTGGAGGCCGCCCTGCGGGAGGCGGTCGCGGCCGGCTACGACGTCATCGTCACCACCGGCGGCACCGGCATCTCGCCCACCGACCGCACCCCCGACGCCACCCGCCGCGTCCTCGACCACGACATCCCCGGCATCCCCGAGGCCATCCGCGCCGAGGGCATGGCCAAGGTGCCCACAGCGGCGCTCTCCCGAGGGCTGGCCGGAGTGGCCGGCCGGACGCTGATCGTCAACCTCCCCGGCTCCACGGGTGGGGTACGCGACGGCCTGGCCGTCCTGGAGCGGCTGCTCGTCCACGCCGTGGACCAGCTGCACGGCGGCGACCACCCGCGAAGCCCCGCATGAACATCTGGCCCGTCGAGCTGGCGGACGGCGACATCGCCCTGCGCCCCATAAGGCTGCGCGACCAGCGCGCCTGGCGCGAGGTCAACCGGCGCAACCGCGACTGGCTGCGCCCCTGGGAGGCGACCGTCCCCCCGCCCCCGCCCGGCGTCCCGCCCGCCCAGCGCCCCACCTACCGGCAGATGGTCCGCCACCTGCGGGCCGAGGCGCACGCCGGGCGGATGCTGCCGTTCGTGATCGAGTACCGGGGCCAGCTGGTGGGCCAGCTGACCGTCGCCGGGATCACCTGGGGCTCCATGTGCTCGGCCCACGTCGGCTATTGGGTGGACGAGGCGGTCGCGGGCCGGGGCGTGATGCCGACGGCCGTCGCGCTGGTGGTGGACCACTGCTTCCGCACCGTGGGGCTGCACCGCATCGAGGTCTGCATCCGGCCCGAGAACCTGCCCAGCCGCCGGGTGGTGGAAAAGCTCGGTTTCCGCGAGGAGGGGCTGCGCCCGCGCTATCTGCACATCGACGGCGCGTGGCGGGACCACCTGGTCTACGCGCTGACCGCCGAGGAGGTTCCCGAGGGGCTGCTGACCCGCTGGCGGCGGTCCCGTCCGGTCGATGGAACGGGGGCCGGTGCGGGCGGCCCCGCAGAAATAAAATAAACGTTCGAATTTGACTGTCAATTGACGGTATTCGTTGACTTCCGGTCTCAGTAATCACAAAAAAAGTTCGAGATATCAGCCGGATCGTGCGACACACCGCGCCAATTGGCGGAATCCGCCGCGCGTACCCCTCTACCGTTGGACGGGTGAGCAGCAGCGGCCTGATCTACGCAGTCATCGTCGGGGCCTGGGCCGCCTACTTGGTGCCGATGTGGCTCCGTAGGCAGGACGAGCTCAATGAAGCCCGTCCGACGGAACGCTTCAGCACGGCCATCCGGTTGCTGTCCGGACGGGCGGGCATGGAGCGCCGTTACGCCAAGGAACTCGAGGGGCGCGCCCCCGCCGAGGCGCCGGCCTCCGCGGAACCCGCGGAGCCGGAGCCGGAGCCCCGCGCGCCCGAGCCGGACGTCGCGACCGAAACGGTCGACGCCCGGTCCTTCGGCGCGCCCGCCTCCGGGGCGGCGCAGGGTCCGGCGGCAGCCGGCCCCGCCTCCGCCTCCGGGCAGGTCTCCGCGCAGACGGCCGCCGAGCGCGCCCGCCGCTCCAAGGTCCTCGCCCGCAGGCGCCGGACCACCGTGCTGCTCTTCCTCGGCTTCACCGTCGGCGCGATCGTCGCGGGCGTCGGCGGCCTGGCGTTCCTGTGGGCGCCCGCCGTCCCGGCGGCGCTCCTGAGCGCCTACATCTGCTATCTGCGGATCCAGGAGCGGCGCCGGTTCGCCTTCACCATGGACCAGCGCCGCGCCGAGCTGGCGGCGCAGCGGCTGCGCGAGGGCCGGCCCCGCCCTCACGCGGCGGCCCCGGAGACGGACGCCGCCGCTGACACCGTGATCCACCGCCAGGGCCCCGGCCCCGCCGACGCCTCCCCGCACAGCGCGGGCCGCCGCGCCCTGGTCGAGCAGACGGACCACGCCGAGTGGGTCGACCAGCAGCGCGACCGCGGTGCGGGGGAGGGCTGGGAGCCCGTGCCCGTACCGCTGCCGACGTACGTCTCGGCGCCGGTCGCCCCCCGCGCCGGTGCCGGCGTCGACCTGGGCGGCCCGGACGCCTGGAGCTCCGCCCGCTCGAGCACCGCCGAGCCCACCGCCGACCACGGCCGGGGCGCCCCCGAGGAACGCCGCGCGGGCCGCTACCGCCGCCGCCCCCGCGAGCGGGGCCGCACCCCGCTGTTCGACCAGTACGCCGACGACGACCGCCCCCGCGCCGCCAACGAGTGACCCGCCCCGGCCGGGGCGCCCCGCCCGCACCGCGCCGACCAGCGGCTGGGCGGGGGGAGCGGATTTCCGAGCACTCCGATGGGGATGCTAGAGTTTCACTCGTTGCAAGGGCCTGTGGCGCAGTCCGGTAGCGCACCTCGTTCGCATCGAGGGGGTCAGGGGTTCGAATCCCCTCAGGTCCACCGCACGACTGTTCTTGAGTTAGCTCAGGAAGAGTTGACGAGATCCCGTCCGATCATTCTGATCGGACGGGATCTTCGTGTTTCTGGGGTCTGTTCGAGGTGGTTTCCGAACTCGGCGGCCCTGGGGGTGGCTGCTCGGCTGGCTGTATGGCGGGTTCGGGGGTGGTTCCGGGTGCGGAGGCCATGCCGAGGGCGCCGCTGGGCAAACAGTCGGCGGTGGGTGTGCTGGTTGCTCTTCAGGAACCCGGTGTTGCGGCCTTCGTCAGGGTGGGGGAATGCCTCTGTTGTCCGGCGAGGCCGGCGCAGGCCGGTCGCGGTAGGGGCTGTGACTTCCCTCTTCGGGGTGGGGCTGGGTTCCTGTGGCCAAATGCCAGTCGTGGAGGATCTGCAGGTTGAGGGTGCAGATCATCAGCGCGACGAGGATCGTCTGGGCGACGCGTCCGTGTGCGAGGCGCTTCTTGGGGTCCGCGATGTCGATGCGGTGGCTCTTGGCTCGCCCGTTGAGGCCCTCGTTGTTGGCCCGGATGGGCTTGTAGGTGTCGTGCCAGGCAGGGCCGAGGTAGGGGAAGTCCTGCCGGAATTTGTCTCGCTGGCCCAGGTCGCCGGGGCGGACGGTGATGGTCGGCTTCTGGCAGATCCTCGGGAGCTCGCTCTGCGGCAGGGGCCGCAGACGTTCGGCCGGGTCGATGGGGACGATGGCTTTGGCCGCGGTGTGGGCGGTGGTGGCTCGCAGATTGGTGAGGTCCACGGCCGTCGGGCGCGCGGCGGGAGTGCGGCGGGTCTGGTTGAAACGCGCGCAGGTGACCGAGGGCGAGGGGCCGGCAGCAGGGCATTGCAGCCGGACGGTGCCGTGTGCGTCGGCGGATTGCTTGAGTTTGAGGAAGAACGGTCTGCGGCTGGCGATGAGCCGGGCGAGCTGGTCGTCCATCTCGCGTACCGCTTTGTCGTCCAGGCCGGTTGTCGCGTGCGCGAAGGCGGTGGGCATGGCGGGGCAGGTGAGGACGCCGTCGACGAGGAGCGCGCCGAGATGGGTGCCCTGGACGCCGCGGTGGACCTGTTTGTAGTCGAGGACGAGCTGGTAGCCCATGTGGCGGGCGGGCCGGGCGAAGTGGTCGGTGGTCTGGTCGGTGTAGGCGCGGTCGGCAGCCAGCACCCCGGTCGGCAGCCCGAGCGGCACCAGGGTCTTCAGGGCGTGGATGGCGTTGGGGCCGATGCGCTTGCCGGGGGTGTCGAGGACGAAACCAAGCGCAAGTTGAGGGTGCCTGCTGACCCGCTCGCCCTCGCGTGGGTGGCCTGCTGGATGGCGGCGGCCGCCGGCAACGAGCAGGGTCGCGCTGTGTCCGAAGATGCCCTCGGTGGCGCCCCCGCAGTAGTGCCATCCGGCCGTGATCTCAACGGAGGCCAGGCCCTTGTGGGGCTTCGGCTCGTGGTGCCAGGCGGGAACTGGTGTGGTGTCGACGCCGATGTCACCTTTCCAGCCCTTGAACAGTCCGCGCTTGTGGGCGAGGCGGACGGTGACCAGGACCAGGCGGTCGCTGATCTCCTGCAGCAGCCTTCGGCGCCGGAGATGTTCTGCGTCCTCGTCCTCCCAGGCCGCAGCGTGCTCGGCGGCTTCCTCGGTGGGCAGACGGCGGCGTCTGTCGCACCGGTGCGGGTCGAGGGCGCTGGTCAGCCGGTCGAAGGCGCGGTAGAGGCGGCGGGAGAACGCGATCCGGAAGTGCGGGTTGTGCCGTTCTCCCTCGACGCCGAGCCAGCTCCGCGCGGTGGGGCGGAGCTCGTCGAGCAGGACCCGGCAGGCGTCGGCCAGGGTGGCGCTGGAGTGGTAGTGCAGCGACAGCATCAGACCGACCAGCACCGTCCGCACCGGCAGCCCGTCCGGCCCTGGGCGGCCGGCCAGCTCGGCATCGATGAGGCCGAACACTTCACTGTCGTGCAGGAGCGCATCGAGCTGGCCGACCTTGGAATCGGGTATCTCGAAAGGTGCGTCGGTGACCGGACGGGGCCGGCATTGCCTGATCTTCTTGCTGTCCCGCCAGGAGCGGGGGATGGTCACGGCCTGGGGCCTCGCAGAAGCCGGGCCGCAGTGTCGTCATCAAGGGGCGGCACATGATGCTGGTAGCGGGCCAAAGACGCCGCCGAGGCCAGCCCTGCGGCCTTGGCGATCAGGTCATGGCCCAGCCCGGTGGCCATCAGCCGCACGATCCACGTCGCCCGCAGGCGCCCGACAGAGACCTTCGGCAGGCCGTCCGGGGGACGGTGTATGAGCGACCAGGAGCCGATGAGGTTCTTGGCGTACTCGGTCGTGCGGCGGGGCCGGAACAGGTACCCGCTGCCGGCCTGACAGGCCAGTTCCTCCACGACCGCCTCCCAGCCGGCGTGAACGGCCAGCGGATGCTCGCGCAGGACCCCGGTGTGCACCAAGGGACCGTCCTTGTCGCCGCGGCGGCGCAAATGGCAGCCGAGGCTGGAGGCGACTTCTTTCGGTTGCAGACCACAGCCTGCCCCGAGTCCCAGCAGGACCAGAGCATCCGAGCGCTGCTGTCCACGAAGATGCACCGCCCAGTGCTTCAATCCTGCCAATTCGGCCTGGCTGTAGGGAGAGTGAGGGCTGGGGTCGGCGTGCAGGCGGGCGGGGGCGGCCTCCCCGCGTTCACTCCATGCCAGCGCGTCACGGACCCTCAGGAGCCAGGTCCGGTAGGTCCTCACCGACGACGGCTCAAGGGCTGCAGCGCGCGAGAGCACGTAGGTGTCGATGACCTCGTTCCGCAGCCAGGCGTCCGGTTCCCTGGAGTACCCGGCCTCTGTGGCCCAGATAGCCAGAGAGGCCATGACGTGCAGCAGCCGTTCCACGTCGTAAGGAACTGCGCTCACGGTGGCGGCCACCACCGATCTCACCAGCGGCGCGACCTCCTCCCAGAGAGGCGGTGCCTCACGCGGCCGGTAACGGGCGATCTTCGAGGACGTGTCGGGATCAAGGATCACGGTCCACGAATAGCGGCTGGACAAGCAGCCGTCCGGAGATTGATCCACTTCGACAGAGAGGACGGTGCGCGCATGGTCGGCGGACACGCCCGCGCACGCCCCCCGCGGGAGATGACCGGCGATCCGGAAGCCTGGCCCGAGGCGCCCAGCCCGGATGCCGGGGCCGAGGCCGTCCGACAGATCGCCCGCCGCCTTGTGCGAGCGATGCAGGAGCGGGGGCTGAGCCTGCGCGCGACGGCGGCGGGCTCCGGGGTCAACCGGCAGGCCATCGCCGACCTGCTGGCCGGGAGGTCCTGGCCGGACGTCGCGACCATCGCCCGGCTGACCCACTTCACCGGCGTCCGGCTGTGGCCGGACGGGCCCGTTCGTGTTCGACGAAGCAAACAATGAGCCTCAATTCGCACCCGGAATCGCACGACTGCGACCGGGCATGACGATTTCGCGGCTCCGCCCCCAACACCGGGATGATCTCCACTAGTGTCAGGACACGCGAGAGCCACCTTGGTAGGGACTCAAGCAACCGGCACCGCCGAGCTCACATCTCGGCGGTGCCAGCCTTCATCCGCCGCAGCGGGCCGAGGCCGCACCCGGCGGACACCTCATCAGGTCACCCCGGCCTCCTCCGCAGCCTCGTTTGCCGCAGCGGTCGGCTTGAGCGCGAACCAGGCCACAGGGCCTTCGACGATCAGGCCCTTCTTCACCATGGTCTTCAGCCGCGAGCGCGTCGTCTCCAAGCGGCTCTCACCGATCGCGGGCACCAGATCCTGCAGCTTCACCGCCCGGCCCGTCTGCGCGAGCAGAGCCAGAATCCGCTCACGAGCCACCTCCAGTGGCAGTTCCTCCAGCACCGGCTCCGAAGGCTCCTCCGCAGGGCCGGGCGTTTCATCGTCCACCGGCCCATCGGCGCCCGGCCCGACCTCGGCGCCGGCGGGGCCGCCTGACGCGCCGGAGAACGGCTGACCAGCACTGCTCTCAGTACCCGTGGCTCCCAGCGAGACGAGAGTGGCGCGGGTGATCGCCAGATGTGCCAGACGCTCCTCGCCCTGCGCGACCTTCTCACGCAGAACCGCCAACTCCCCTCGGACGATGGCCTCTTCATTGTCCAGCCGATCGAACAGCGACGTCATCGCCCGCCCTTGGCCCTGTATCCGCATCATGTAGACGGGATCCAGCCTCAAAACCGCCAGAACCCCGCCCGCACTCTAGGGGAGCCAGGCAGAAGATCACAGAAGGTGATCACTGGTGCTCCCAAACGACAACTCACTTCTGCCTTGAGCTCGATGTTCACCACAAGCCGACAGATACCGCTCACCCTGTAGCCCGGCTGGATGTCACACATACACGGGCCCCAGAGCAATCCCCAGCACTGGGAGCAGTGCATCGATGTGTGCGACTTCCTGGAGCAAGTACGTCTGAGGCTGTGCGGCTGCCCAGGTGGCTCCCTGCACCACCTCGAAGCAATGCTGATCGGCTACCGGGTCGCGCTGGGCGTGCATGCGGTCAACGAGCCCTTCGGTTTCTGGAACGACGCCTTGTTCAGCCACTGGCTCTCTCTAGACGGGAAGCGTCCTCAGACGCCCGATGCGCCGCAGATCAGATCGCCTCGTGAACGCGCGCTAGCCTGCCCCCTATCGGACCTGGCGCTCGCCGTGTCTCCAGTCAGCGGGAAGGCCCCCAGGGGGAACAGAACACTCTGTCGGCGTGCCCGAAGGTGGAAGCGCGCACCCGGACTGCCAAGCTCATGGACAGTGGATGGCCAGTCCGAGTGGCAAGCTGTCATCTGATAGCCGATAATCTTTATGGATGGTCTTTAGCTAAAAGTATCCGCCTTCATTTGGGGGTGGAGTAGATGGCCGATCAAGAAATGCTTGCCTGGCGTGAGCGTCGGAGCCGTCGGTGGGAGTTGCCGGTACGCTTTGGTCTCCCCGAAGCCCGGAGCATGATGGGCTGCGTCGCAGCCCCCTTCCTTGCAGGCTTCTCCCTTACCGCTACCGTGGCGACGCTATCCTTGAAGCCAGCCGTTTCTCCCTGGCACGACTGGGCCAGCTTTATGTTCCTCTTCGCTGCCGTCCTCTTCCTGCTGACGGTCCATGCCACTCTATGGGCACGCATGTACCTGACGACGGCTAAGCAGATCTGGGACTGGTGGCCCGAAAACCCTCCCGAAGAGGCGGACTGGCCACGATTGCGGGCGGAGCAGCGGACGCACGCCAAGGGTTTCGATCTGTGGATCGGGCGCGCGGTTGTTGCGTATGACAATGGCGTATTTATGGTTCTGCTGGGGATGACCTTTGTTGTCATTCCTGCGGATGCGCATTTCACGATTCCTCGAATTCTCGCAATCTCCACTGGGGGGATAGCCTGCGGGGTGGAAGTCGCTTGGAGAAGCCTTGCCAGACGGGCACGTGCAAGAGCGAGGCAACGGGAAGACCGGTTGAGACAGGGCCTTCCAGCAGTCGATCCAGCTTGGTGGGAAGGGTTCTTCCACCCGAACCCCGTACCCCCTGAGCCCGATCCGGATGCACCTTCTGGCGGAGCTGCAGCGGCTGCAAGTGGCCCTGGGGGATCACAGACCCCCTGGCGCTCGGCCGGCCAATGAGCTACCCGCACTGCGTGGACGGGCTGAAGTCGCAGTAATTGATAGGAGGAAAGTCCTATTCCGTACATAGTCTTCTCAGAGAACGCGCCCAGCACGCCGATCCAATGGTTCCCTACCCGAAAGCAAGCGGAAGACTTCATTGATCGGAAGCCTTCGATTGAGCGCAGCGGCTACTTCATTCGTGAAGGGAACCCATCTGCGTACGTGCCACCCGGCTCGACATACACAAACCGTCCGCCACTCTAAGCCTGTCAAGCTCGGTCCTCTGGGAGCTCGCATGAGTGGCGGGGGCTCGTGCGCCGACGGCGTTCGGGGCAGTCGGGGGAAGGTGCCCAGCGACAGGGGGTGTACCGCTGGAAGCCTTCTGATGCGATAGGAATTCATAACCTCATATGGGCTGCCTACCGAGCGTTCCCCGCGTTCATCTCTCGCTCCAGTTCGACTCGTTCCCGGCGTCCAGGCCCTCCGAGGTCAGGAGGTCGGAGGTCGGCCCCATTTGAATTCCTCACCTCACCGCGTACTCCCGCCATCGAAGGGCCATCACTCCGAAGCGGGAACCTCAGTAGTCAGTCGCGCTCGGTGTGCATTCACTCCATTGATGAACCTCTCCCAGTCTGATTCCGAACTTGGTGCCCCCAGGTCACGGCTCGCTGATGAACGCCGAAATGGCTCAGTTGGGTGAGGCAGCGCAAGCGGGGCATTTCACTGCGCCGGCGCCAGCGCATGCTTGGCAGGTGGCTTGCACAGCCACTGAACCAGTTCCCTTGCATGACGGGCATCTACTCCGGCTGTCAGGAGAACCTCGCCCAGCGCAGCCCCAGCATGGCAGCGCAACCCTGGCTTCACCTGTGGCGTGACAAGGGGTGCAAGGGACTGCCCGATCATTCTCGCACTGTCGACAATTGCGTCCCGTCCGGTACGAGACAATTGTTAGACCGATAACGGCAGTGATTACCGCCGCAGTTTTCATCCCCCACCTCTGTTTCGGCTGGGACTCCACGAGCGGCTCATTATCTGCAGCTGGACCGTCCGCCTCGCCCGGTGAATCCCATAGAGTGCGGTACTCCTGACCGAGCTCCTCATTGGCTTGGTGCACTTCGTGTACGCGCGCAAGGGCGCAAGCGGCATCGGCTAGCAGACTCTGATTGTCCTGCGTCAGCCGCCACACCTCAGTAGGCAGAACAGCGTTCCCTGCCTGGGCTGATGCCTTTGCGATCATCCGCACTGCTGGGCCCAGGTGGCCGATGCGTTCCACATCGTCGAGGACCTCGCTCTCAACCCTGTCAGAGTTTTCGATCTGATCCAGGGAGGTCTCACCCTGCCGATCCGCAGTCAGCCGCTCGTCTTTGGCCATGGCAAGAAGATCCAGTGCTTCCTGCAGCTTGCCCCGCGCCTCCGACACATTTACGGGGGGTGCACTCAGGCGGCACAACATGTCGTACTCACGCCGCAACCGACTGCATGTCCCGGCCAGCACGGCAGTCATCGGGACCAAGACCGCCGTCGTGCAGGTGGTACTTGCCAACACCTGTGCTGCGGCTGCCCGGCACCTCTGGGCCGCACTTAGGCTCGCGAAGTCCGACGCCAGCTTCTCGTGCTTCTGGGCCAGGTCCTCGATCGCCTGATGCAGGCCGCCGACCGTGTCGATGAGTGTCGCGCTCGTCTTCTGCAGGGCGCGCACCGAGTTGTCGGCCCTGCAGAACCCGATGTGAGGATCACCTCGGCCGGCGTCCCACAGTGCACGGGCTTTCTTTACCCGGCTTCCCTGCTCTTCTGGCGGGCTGGTCGCGTCGATCACGGCCGCGACAAAGTCCCAGTCCCTGTCCAGCCCTTTCCCGCAGAGCCGATCCGAGATGGTGCTGCAGCTGGGGACCTGGCGGTTAGGGTCTTCCTTGCTTTGCCACTCAAATCCAGTGATTCTGGCACGAAGCGTCTCATTCGTAAGCCCTGCTTCGTTCACCCACCGGCACAACAAGGAAGCGAGCTCGTCGACCTTCGCGTTCTTCCCTGCCGGATCTTTCCTGGGGCGTCCCGGTTTACCCATATATGCACCCATCTTGTCGGGCGGCGGGCTGCGGTGCCCTTTCTCCGAGTTATCCAGTGAGTACGTCGGAGAATGTGGCGTGAGGCAACCCCAGCACACGACCATGGCTCCCGCCGCGCTTAGCTCGCGATCGATCACGACTGGAGCGGCAATGACCCCGGCCGGGCCAAAAACTGTCCGTATCCGCTCACGTCATTCCAGGAGTGCGTGTGAACCGCCTCTTCCTGCCCATCGCCAGAACCCTGACGCTCGCGGCCGCTCTACTCGGTTTCGGCCTCGCCACGTCCGTCTCCCATGCCGACCCGCGGCCCGCCAACTGCTCCACCACGCTGCCGGCCATGACCGGCACTGTGGATGGCCACCTCGCCAACGACCCGGTTGCCGGACTCCGCATGGAGACTTGGGTGATCGTCAACCGAGACACCGGACAGGTCGACACCACTACCCACGCGCGCTCCCTGTTCCTAGCCAAAGGCTTTACTGCCAGCAGCTTCTCGGTCGGCTTCGATGCATGTGGCCGTGCCATCGCACTCACTCCGCCTGTCAACACCAGTGTCGAAGCGATCTGGTTCGGCCAGAGCAGCCGCTGGAAGAGCACTCACCTGGACATCGATCCAAGGCTTGCCCAGCGGATCGCACGCATCGAGGTCGTGAACGCCCACAGCCCAGCCTCCGCACAGGAGATCTTCAATCGCTGGAAGCCTGTGGTCTGCGCCGCAGTCCGCATCATCAGCCTGTGGATCGGGAAACCGATCTCCTGCCCCTGACGGCCTACAGCCCTTCCCTGCTCTGAGTGACAACAGTTGTTGTGTCGGCCTCCTCCGGAAGCCGACACAACAACTGTTCCAACCGACCTGCCTGTGCCTGCCCTGCCCCCTGAGGGGCGGCCTCCCGGCCACTTCCCGCACCTCTGGGGAACGATCACTCGCCACCTGGGAAACGATCTACAGGAGCTCGGAACGCGGCAGGTCAGACCCACTCGTGAACACCCGACCGCAACAACTGTTCTTGAGTCAGCTCAGGGATGGTTGACGAGATCCCGTCCGATCATCAGATCGGGCGGGATCTTCGTGTTTTCCGGGGTCGGGGCGTCCCTTCGAGCTGAAGCCCCCTCAGGTCGCCGAGGTCGGCGCCTCCTTTCTTCCCCCTCCGTCCATCCGGAACCTCGTCTCTCACTTTGGGTGATGGTCTTGCATAACCACTACAAGCAGAGCACTATGCGTGAAGTGGTTGCGCCCCCGGCAGGGGGTGACCGCCAATGCCACCCAAGGGAAACGAGGACCACCTTGCGCAAGCTCACCTACTTCGTCGCCTGCTCGATCGACGGCTTCATCGGCGACCCGAGTGGTGACGCGTCGTCCATGTACCAGTTCGTGAACGAGGAGTTCCTGGAGTTCCTGGAGTTCCTGAAGACGGAGTACCCGGAGACCATCTCCGCCGAGGGCCGGAAGATGCTCGGCCTGGAGGACCTGGACAGCCGGGAGTTCGACACGGTGATCCAGGGGCGGGGCAGCTACCAGCTCGCCCTGGACGCCAACATCGCCAGCCCGTACGGGCATCTGCGCGAGTACGTCGCGACCCGGAGCCTGGAGGAGTCGCCCGACGCGAACGTCACGCTCATCGCCGACGACCTGGTCGGCGCGATCCGCGAGCTGAAGGCGGAGGACAGCGAGCTCGGCATCTGGCTCTGCGGTGGCTCGCAGCTCGCGGGCCAGCTGATCGACGAGGTCGACGAGCTGGTGATCAAGACGTATCCGCAGGTGTACGGCTCGGGCATGCCGATGTTCGGCTCCCACTTCGCGGTCACCGACTTCACGCTGGAGTCCGTCCGCTCCTTCGACAACGGGGTGCTGGTCAGGAAGTACGTCCGCAAGCGGTGACCCCGCCGCGCCGCCCGTCCCCGCCCCGTCGGCATCCGTGCCGGCGGGGCGGTCGGCCGTCTTGGTGCGGACCAGTGATCATTTTGTGATCCAGATCATGATTCCCGAGCCGGTGAAACGGTTCTGCGCATATGTGGGGCCATGACACGATCATGCCGATCGCCTACCTCCGGTAATCCCGCGAGGGGCGATCAACGCTCTTCCCGTTGCCGTGTGATGCGTCCCCAGGGTGTCAACTCCCCCTGGGGCGCCCCCACCTCACGCTCCCGAGGATCAACTTTGCGCAATGCCACCAGGTATGCCGTTCTCCCTGCTCTAACTGCCGCGTCCCTGCTCGCCGTCACCGGCTGCTCGGGCGCGAGCCCGTCGGCCGCCGGCAAGGGTGAGGACGCCGCGCCCGTCGCCGCCACCGCCCCCAACGGGGCCTCGCCCCAGCTCGCCGTGGCGGCCGCCCCGGCCGGAGGGGCGGCCCCGAGCGCCGTGGCCTCCCCTGCCAAGGGCACGGGCCCCAAGGCGGCCAAGTCGTCCCTGAAGGTCGCCTCGTTCGACCAGCGCAGCGGACGGGCCGTCATATCCACTGCCACGCCCGCCAAGAAGCCGAAGGGGGTCGCTCCCCGGCCGTCCGGATCGCCGTCGGCCCCCGCCGACCGGCAGACGAACGTGGCCGTCGGCGACGTCATCGCCAGCGCGCCCGCGCCCGGCGCTCCCCATGGCGTCCTGGCCAAGGTCACCCAGGTGCTCGGCAAGTCCGAGCAGGGCACCGAGGTCAACACCGCCCCGGCCACCCTCGACGCACTGCTCGGGGACTCCGAGGCCAAGGGCAAGGTGGCCGTCGACCCGTCCGCGATCACGGTGGACCCGCTCGTCCAGGGCGTGAAGGTCTCCTGGGCCAAGCCCGGGGGTGTCCAGGTGGGCCCGCAGGGCGCCAAGGTGCCGCTGGGCAACCTGCGGCTCGACGTCGGGGCCTCCATTCCCACCCCCAAGGGCTCCCCGGTCCAGGCCGAGGCCTCCGCCCGGGGCTTCGTCCAGCTGGCGCCCGAGGTCGACTTCTCCTACGACGGCAAGGGCTTCGGCTCGGGCCGCGGCCCCGGCACGGCGGCGCTGGCGCTGTCCGGCCAGCTGACCTCCGCGTGGGAGCTGAAGGGCCAGGCGGAGGCCACCACGGCGGACAAGCCGTACCGGCTGCCGTTTGCCAAGCTGCACGCCGACCCGGTCATCCAGGTCGGCCCGGTGCCGGTCGTCGTCAACCTCGACCTCACCTGCTACCTGCAGGTCGACGCCGAGGGCAAGCTCAGCGTCGACGTCAAGCAGGACATGAAGGGCGACTTCAAGGTCGGCGGCGCCTACACCTGGGGCAAGGGCTGGAGCTCCGTCAGCAAGGCCGAGATGAACGCCAGCCCGGTGCGCGCCACTGCGACCGCCTCGGGCAAGGTCAAGGCCGCGCTGGGCGCGGAGGCGTCCGTGGGTCTGTACGGTGCGGTCGGTGTGAGCGCCAACCTCTCGCCGTACCTGCGGGCCGAGGGCGAGGGCACGGCCACGGCCGCGACCGACGGCTCGGCGTCCGCTTCCGGGAAATGGGCGGCGTACGGCGGCGTGGATCTGACGGGTGCGCTGCAGGCGCAGCTGAAGATCTTCGGTACGCCGCTGTTCGAGCGGCGCATCCCGCTCGACATCTTCCACAAGGAGTGGAAGCTCGGCGGCGGTGAGGGCAGCGTCTCGAAGCCGGCCTCGGCCAAGAAGCGGTAGACCAGGCCGCTGAACTTCCGGCGCCGGACGGGCTGCGCATGCATCGCAGCCCGTCCGGCGCCGGTGTTTTTTCACAGCAGTGACGCCACCGTTCTCGCCACGCGGACGATGTCGCCCGTCGGGCGGGTGCGGGCGGCCGGGGGCTGGCGGGTCCAGCGGTCCTCCAGGGTGTACCAGTCGACCGGCCGGGGCTTCCGGCCCTCTTCCAGGGCCGCGTCGAGTTCGGCGAAGTAGGTCTTCCAGCGCAGCCGGTAGAGGCCGCCGACCAGGCCGGACCACTCGCGGTTGGCGTAGTCGTGGAGCTTGCCGGCGTCGGCCGAGGCGCGGGGGCCCCAGACCGTCAGCAGGGACAGGGCGTCGTCCTGCAGCCGGTCGCGTTCGGTGTCCGAGGAGCCCCAGGCGCGGGCGGTGGCGATCCAGCGGCCCAGCAGGTGGCGTTCGTCCGTGGCGACGATCTGCTCGAGCAGGTCGGTCCACTCCAGCCACTGCCGCGTGAGCTCGCCGAAGCGGGTGCGGTCCCCGGCGTCGTAGGCCCTCTTGATGCGGGGCAGCAGCAGCCGGCTGCGGTTGGCCACGCACTGGCGGGTGACGTCGAGGAGGTCGTAGCGGTAGGCGGAGCTGCCGCGCAGCGCCGGGGCGACGGACAGCAGCGCGGACAGGGCCTTGTCGAACTCGGCGGCGTCGTAGCGCAGTCCGCGGGGCGACCAGGCGGCGCCCCGGTTCACGGCGAGGTCCGGGCGGGCGCCGAAGAGGCCGTCGGCCTGCTCGCTCCAGCCGTCGGCGCGGGTGGTGCCGTAGGCGGTGCGGCGCAGGACGTCCCAGGCGCGGGCGGCGCCCGCGTCGGGTGCGCCGTAGCGGCTGACGGGCCACCGTTCGAACCAGGCCTTGAGGTCCACGGGCCCGTCCGTCCAGGCCAGGTCGGAGAAGAGGGCCAGGGCGGCGGGGTTGTTGTCGGCGGCCTCGGGCATGGCGGCGATGCCCCGCAGGGCGCTGTGGGGCTTCGTCCGCCAGCGGTGGTAGAGCTCGGCCCAGTCGGGGGCGTTGGCGCCCAGCGCGGTGTGGCCGCCGAAGTTCCAGATGGTGCCGAAGGTGTAGGGCGTGCCGCCCCAGTCGGCCTCGCGGTCGGTGACGGCCGCCTTGCGGTCGGACAGGCCGTCGAGGATGAGCATCTTGGAGCGGTCGACGGCGTCGACGATCTCCCGCCGGGGGTTCTGCTGCCAGCCGAGAATGGCCCAGATCGCGCCCGGGTGCGCCGCGCGCAGCGCCTTCTCCACGGCCCGGGCGGCGTCGCCGACCGGTACGTCGCCGGGGCTGCCGCCCTCGTGCAGCAGGTCCATCTTGTACAGGGACGTGGCGCCGTACAGCTCCTGCTGCGTGCGGTAGAAGGTGCGGGCGACGGCGGCGAAGTGGGGGGTGCGGGGGTCGAGCCAGTCGGGGCGTGGGAAGCCGCCCCAGTCGCCCTGCGGGACGATACGGGCGCCCTTGTTGCGCTCGGCGAAGCCGGGCGGCACGGTGCCGTAGTAGCCGGGCAGGACGGGCGTCATGCCGAGCTCGCGCAGCCGCCGCACGATCTTCTTCGCGAGGTCGGTGCGGCGCTCGAGGAGCTCGCGGGAGACGGGCCCGCCGAAGGAGGCCATGTTCTGCATCAGCCACCACGGCTGGTGGGCGGGGCCGGGAATCCACCGGCGGACCTCGGCGTCGGTGTAGCCGTGCTGGAGGAAGGTGCGGTGGTAGACGGCGTCGGCGCCCGCGTAGACCAGCACTTCGTTGAAGCCGTGCAGGGCCAGGACGTCGATCTCGCGTTCCCAGTAGTCCCAGTCGTGGTACGGGCCGGTGTAGCCGTCGTTGGTGTCGTTGAGGGCGAAGCGGTGGACGGCGTTGGACGTGCCGCCGATCGGTGCGCCGACCGCGGGGAGGCGGCCGGGCAGGGCGGTCTGCTCGCCGTTCCAGGAGATGTGGGCGCGGGCGACCTGCCGCAGGTAGCGGTGGAAGCCGGCGAGCTGGACGGCCGCGGTGGTGCCCTCGACGGTGATGCGGCCGCTCGCCCCGGACACCCGGAAGACGTCGTGGCCGCCCCGCCGCGGGATCGTGCGGAAGGCGACCTGGGTGTGGTGACGGGGCAGCAGCCGGGCCAGGGCCGCGGCGGCTCCGCCGCCGGCCGCCGGGGCGGATCCCGCCGCTCCGGCGGGGGGCACGCCCACCGCGCCGAGCGCGGCGGACCCGGCGAGGGCGCCGAGGAGCGTACGACGGGCGACGTGCATGAGTGACCTCCGGGGCCGTGGCGCTGGGGCGACGGGCTGGACTGGACCACTTGAGCGCGGAGATCCTATGAGCCCGCGAAGGGAATCGGTCAAGGGCACGGGCGGCTTACCAGCCACGCCGGTTACATTTGGCACGAATGGCCGCACCGACCGATCCCGACCTGCTACGTCCGCCCGAGCACGCCCGTACCGCCCGCTCCACCCGTCTGTCCGGCTCCACTCGTCCCGCCCCTACCGTCCGCCCGTCCCCGGCCTGAGGAATCCCGTGCGACCACTCCACGCCACGCTCGGCGCCGCGGCCCTCGCCGCCGGGCTGCTGTGCGGGCTGCTCTGCGGGTGCGCCGACCCCGGCGGGCTCAAGGTCGCCGGCCCCGCCCACACCCCCACGCCCACCGCCGGACCCGTCTACGTCGTCGAGGGCCCGGGCAGGCCCCCGATGCGCGGTCCGGCGTCCCTGGAGATCGGCGGCTCCGTCCGCCTGACCGACCTGCGCTGGCGCTCCTGGGGCGGGTCCACCGCCGAGGCGACGGGCGCGGTGGGCGGCGGCTGGTGCAAGCAGGCCTGCAAGGACACCCCGTACAAGGCCAGGGTCACGCTGAGCGGGGTGGTCCGGAAGGACCGTTCCGCCTACTACAGCAGGGCCACGGTCGTCGCCGAGGAGCTTCCGCCCGAACAGCAGCGCGACCTGCGCGACCTGTGGCTCTTCGTCCCCGGGCGATAGCCGCGCACCAACCCGACCGACAGCCGAGCGACCGCCGGGCCACAGCGCCGGGCGCCAGCCGCCGAGGAGTCTTTGCCGATGGGTCTGCGCACGAAGATCGGTGTGGCGATCACCGCCACCGCCGCGCTGGTCGCCGCCCTCGTCGGACTCGTCGTGCACCACCGCACGGCCGTCAACCAGTTGGAGACCGCCCGCGAGGGCCTCGACCAGCGGTTGGTGTCGGCCGCCGAGGACCACGCGGCCGGCGTTGACCGGCCCCGCGTGATCCTCAACCCGTACCGCATGCCCGAGCCCCTGCGCCGGGCGGCCGACAAGGGGCAGCGCGCCACCTACCTGGACCGGTCCGGGCCCGAGCCGATGCTGTGGGCGGCGATGCGCGTCGGCGACGACATCCTCGTCCTCAAGCACTCCTACCGCCGCCAGACCCGCAACCTCCAGGGCCTCGACGAGGACCTCTGGCTGGCCGGCGGGGTCGGCACCGCCCTGGCGGGGGTCGTCGGCGTGGGCCTGGCGACCGTCGCGGGCCGCCGCCTGACCGCCTCCGCCCGCACCGCCGAGCGCATCGCCGACGGCGACGTCACCGCCCGGCTGCGGCCCCGGGGCGGCAAGGACGAGATCGCCCGGCTGATCCACTCCGTCAACACCATGGCCGACGCCCTCGCCGCCCGCCTCCAGGCCGAGCGCGAGGTCACCGCGAACATCTCCCACGAACTGCGCACCCCCGTCGCGGGCCTGGTCGCCGCCGCCGAGCTGCTGCCCCCGGGCCGCCCCGCCGAGCTGGTGCGGGAGCGGGCGCAGCGGGTGCGGTCCCTGATGGAGGACGTCCTGGAGGTGGCCCGCCTGGACTCGGACGCCGAGCGGGCCGAGACGGACGTACGGGCGCTGGGCGAGCTGACGCGACGGGCGGTGCGGGCGGCGGCCGGCCACGGCGAGGGGAGCGCGGAGGTGCGGATCGTGCGCGACTGCCTGGTCGAGACCGACGCCCGGCGGGTCGAGCGCATACTCGCCAACCTCGTCACCAACGCCTTCCGGCACGGCAGCGCGCCCGTCGTGGCCGAGGTCGACGGCGGTCTCGTACGCGTCCGCGACCACGGCCCGGGCTTTCCGGCACAGCTGCTGGCGGGCGGCCCGCAGCGCTTCCGTACGGGCTCGGGCGCGGGCCTCGGCCTGGGGCTGACGATCGCGGCGGGGCAGGCGCGGGTGCTGGGCGGGCGGCTGGCCTTCGCCAACCCGGCGGGCGGGGGAGCGCAGGCGACGCTGGACCTGACGGGCGCGGTCCGGTCGGCTCCGCCGGAGGGCGGCGACTGACGTGCGGCGGCGGGGAACAGGCCCAAGAGTGGAAGCTGTGAACGACAACGTCCTGTTCCTCAATGCCGACAGCCCGCGGAAGGGCCACCGGGCGCTGGACGCCCTGCGCCAGGCGCACGCCGCCGGCGACATCACCCTGCGCGAGGGCGCGGTGATCGCGCGGGACGCGGAGGGCGCCCTGGACTTCCCCGACGCCGCCGACAACACGGGCGCGGCCCCGGCCTTCGCCATGGGCGGCCTGCTCGGCGGGCTGCTGGGCATCCTCGGCGGGCCGCTCGGGGTCATGATCGGCTTCGGGGCCGGCGGGCTGATCGGCGGCGTCCACGACGCCAAGGCGGCCACCGCCTCGAACGCGGCCCTGGAGATGCTGGCGGCCGAGGTGCCGCCGGGCAGCACCGTCCTGATGGCGGAGGTCCGCGAGGAGGGCCCGGAGATGGTCGACGGCGTCCTCGCGCAGTTCGGCGAGGTGCGGCGCTATCCGGCGGAACAGGTGCGGGCGGAGGTGGAGGCGGCGATCGCCGCCGGCCACCACAAGTAGTCCCCGCTCAGCCGCGCAGCGGTTTGCTGAAGCAGCGGCTGCTGTCGTAGCCGCGGTAGTGGCCGAACTTGGGCACGGCGGGCTCGTATCCGCTGGAGAGGTACAGGGCGATGGCCTCGGGCTGCCGGTTGCCCGTCTCCAGCACCATCCGTATCCGGCCCGCCTCCCGCGCGCTGTCCTCCAGCGCCGCCAGGATCCGCCGCGCCAGCCCCAGACCGCGCGCCCGGGGCACCACGTACATCCGCTTCAGCTCCGCGTCCCCATCCGCGTAGCCGCCCTCCCGGCCGGAGTCCATCGACCGCCAGCCACCGGTGGCGACGGGCGCGCCGCAGGCGTCGTACGCGATGAGATACAGGCCACGCGGCGGGGCGAACTGCGCCGGGTCCATGGGGGTGAGATCGCCGTCGCCGTACCGCTCGGCGTACTCCGATTGCACCTGGTCATTGAGCTTCACGGCGTCGGGATGGTCGTAGGCGACCGGCATGATCTCCATGCCACGGATCGTACGGGTGTCCGGTCGGCGCCCGGCAGGGGCGGGTGGAAGTCGGTTATCGTGCCCGGATGCTGACCGTAACGACCGCAAATGTGAACGGGCTGCGCGCCGCCGCCAAGAAGGGCTTCGTCGAGTGGCTCGCGCAGACCGAGGCCGACGTCGTCTGCCTGCAGGAGGTGCGCGCCGAGCCCCACCAGCTGCCCGACGAGGTGCGCGAGCCGGAGGGCTGGCACGTGGTGCACGCCCCGGCGGCGGCGAAGGGCCGCGCGGGCGTCTCGCTGTACTCCCGGCGCGAGCCGGACGCGGTGCGGATCGGTTTCGGCTCGGCTGAGTTCGACGGCAGCGGCCGGTACGCCGAGATCGATCTGCCGGGCGTCACGGTCGCCAGCCTCTACCTGCCCTCGGGCGAGGTGGGCACGGAGCGCCAGGACGAGAAGGAACGCTTCATGGCGGAGTTCCTCCCCTACCTCGTGGGCCTGAAGGCCCGCGCGGCGGCGGACGGCCGCGAGGTCGTGGTCTGCGGCGACTGGAACATCGCCCACACCGAGGCGGACCTGAAGAACTGGAAGGCCAACCGCAAGAGCGCCGGCTTCCTGCCCGAGGAGCGGGCCTGGCTGACCAAGGTCTTCGAGGAGTACGTGGACGTGGTCCGCGCCCTGCACCCGGGCGTCGAGGGCCCCTACTCCTGGTGGTCCTACCGGGGCCGCGCCTTCGACAACGACTCGGGCTGGCGCATCGACTACCTCGTCGCCACGCAGGGCCTGGCGCAGCGGGCGCTGAAGGCGCGCGTGGAGCGGGCGGCGACGCACGCGGAGCGCTGGAGCGACCATGCGCCGGTGACGGTGGTCTTCGGCGCCGCCTGAGATCATCCCCCCGGCCGACCCCGCCTCGCCTTGCGGCGGAGGCGGGCGGCGCGGTTTCCGTCCGAGGGCGGACGGCACTGCAGGGGCGTTCGAGAACGATGGGGATCACGGCGGTCACCGTTCGGGGCCGTCTCCTTCCAGACCTCGGAGTTCCCCATGGCAACCCTGTCCCCGCGCAAGGCCGCTGCCGTGCTCGCGGCGCTCACCGCGACCGTGACCCTGGGCGGCGCCACCACCGCCTCGGCCGGCACCGACCACGCGCGGCCGCAGCCGAAGCTCGCGAGTGTGAAGGGGGCGGCGTCCTTCATGCTGCCGTTCTCGCCGGACGACGACGTCCGTTCGTTCAGCTTCGACGCGCAGGCCGCCCCCTACAGCAAGCCCCTGCCCGGCATCCCCACCGGGCTGCCCACCGACGCCCGCGGCACGGTGAAGGTGTCCCACTACTTCGCCGGCGAGGGCGTCACCCACACCGCGGAGGGGACGGTGGACTGCCTGGTCACCGGGCCGCGCACCGCGACGCTGACGGCCGTCATCACCAAGGTCAGCCCCGGCGGTCCGGACTGGAAGGGCAAGCGGCTGGGCTTCAGCGTTCTCGACGCCGGCAAGGACAACGGCAAGGGCGGCTCGAAGGACCGGGTGGGCTTCTCCTGGGCGGTGAACAATCTCGTGCCGCAGGGCGACAAGGAGCCCACGATGGCCGAGGTCGGCACGTGCATGGCCCCGGCGCCGTATGCCCCCGTCACCAAGGGCGGGTACACCGTCGAGCACGCCGAGCTGCCGCTGATCCCCAAGAAGTGATCCCGGTGGCGATGCCGCGTCAGTGGCCCGACAGCCACGCCTGGAGCTCGGCGCGGAGGCGGCGGTCCATCGCCAGGGAGAGCTCCGCGTCGACGACGGTCTTCGCGATGGGGCGCAGCCGGTCCAGCGCCTCGGTCACCCCGGCCGTCCCGTCCGTCGCCGCGCCCGCCAGGACATGGGTGCGGATCAGGGCGGTGAAGGCCTCCGCCAGGGCGTCGGCGTGGGCGCGCACCTCGCGGGCGGTGGCGAGGACGGCGGCGAGGGGGACGCCGTCGCGCACCAGGGTCGTGGAGGCGTCCAGGAGGCGGCCGCTGACGTGGACGATCTCGTCGCCGTCCGCCGCGAGGTAGCCGATGTCGAGCGCGGCGGTGAGGTTCTCCGGCGTGACCTGGCCCTCGAAGCGGTCGGCGAGCTCCTCGGGGGTCAGCCGGACCGCCGTCTCCCGCGACCAGGGGGTGGTGATGGCGGCGCCCGCCAGCCCCAGCAGCTCACCCACGTCGCGCCCGCACTCGAAGGCGGCCAGCAGCTCGGCGATGCCGCCGAGGGTGTGGCCCCGCTCCAGCAGGGCCCCGATCGTGCGCAGCCGGGCGAGGTGGTGCTCGCCGTACCAGGCGATGCGGCCCTCGCGGCGCGGTGGCGGGATGAGCTTGCGTTCGCGGTAGAAACGGAGCGTGCGGACGGTGATGCCGGCCTCCTCGGCCAGTTCCGCCATCCGGAATTCGCGCTCCCCGCCGCTTCCGCCCGGGGTCCCCTCGTCGTTCGCCACGCGGGAAGCCTACGGGGGAACGGACGGGTAACTTCCTTGCCCCGCGCCTCTATCGCCCCGGCCGCCGCCTGCCGTACGCTCCAACCGTGCCAGCGATCACTGGCGCGGTCGAACAGGCAGGCTCCCGGGAGGCGGCATGGTCGAGCACGTACGGCGACGGCATGTACGGGTCGCGGTGATCGGATCGGGGTTCGGCGGCCTGGGGGCCGCCATCCGGCTGCGCCGCGAGGGCATCACCGACTTCGTCGTCCTGGAGCGCGCCGACGCCGTCGGCGGCACCTGGCGCGACAACACCTACCCCGGCTGCGCCTGCGACGTCCCCTCCCACCTCTACTCCTTCTCCTTCGCCCCCAACCCCGCATGGCCGCGCAACTTCTCCGGCCAGCCGCACATCCGCGCCTACCTGGAGCACGTCACCGACACCTTCGGCCTCAGGCCGCACCTGCGCCTGAACTCCGAGGTGCGCAGCATGCGATGGGACGGCGAGGAACTGCGCTGGGAGGTCGTCACCACCGACGCCGCCTACACCGCCGACGTCGTCGTCTCCGCCACCGGGCCGCTCTCCGACCCGAAGGTCCCCGACATCCCGGGGCTGGCCGCATTCCCCGGCAAGGTCTTCCACTCGGCCCGCTGGGACCACGGCTACGACCTGCGCGGCAAGCGCGTCGCCGTCGTCGGCACCGGGGCCTCCACCGCCCAGTTCCTGCCCGCCGTCCAGCCCGACGCCGCCCGCCTGACCCTCTTCCAGCGCACCCCGCCCTGGGTGCTGCCGCGCGCCGACCGCCCGATCAGCGCCGCCGAGCAGTGGCTGCACAGCCGGCTGCCGGCCACCCGGGCAATGCGCCGGGGACTGCTGTGGGGCGTACGGGAGCTGCAGGTCGGCCTCTTCACCAAGTGGCCCGACCGGCTCGGGCTCGTGGAGCGCGTCGCCACGGCCCATCTGGACAAGGCCGTCAAGGACCCGGCGCTGCGCGCCAAGCTGCTGCCGGACTACCGCATCGGCTGCAAGCGCATCCTGCTGTCCAACGACTACTACCCCGCGCTCACCCGGCCCAACGTGGACGTCGTGGCCTCCGGCCTCGCCGAGGTGCGCGGCTCCACGCTCGTCGCCGCGGACGGCACCGAGGCCGAGGCCGACGCGATCGTCTTCGGCACCGGGTTCCAGGTCACCGACATGCCGATCGCCGAACGGGTCACGGGCGCCCACGGCACCACGCTCGCCGAGGAGTGGAAGGACGGCATGGCGTCCCTGCGCGGCGCCAGCGCCGCCGGCTTCCCCAACTTCCTCACCGTCATCGGCCCCAACACCGGGCTGGGGAACAGCTCGATGATCCTGATGATCGAATCCCAGCTGAACTACCTCGCCGACTTCATGCGCCAGCTGAACACCCTCGGCGGCCGGGTCGCCCTCGACGCCCGCCCGTCCGCCGTGAACGCCTGGAACCGCAAGGTCCAGCAGCGCATGACCCGCACCGTCTGGAACAGCGGCTGCACCAGCTGGTACCTGGATGCCAATGGCCGCAACACCACCGTCTGGCCCGGCACCACGGCAGAGTTCCGCAAGGTGACCCGGCGCATCGACTTCGCCGAGTACCAGGTGCTGCGCCCGCCGGGCGGCACGTCCCGGCCGGCCGCCCGCGCCGAGGCCGTGCGATGAGGGCGCGCACGGGCCTGGCGGGCCAGGTCGCGGTCGTCACCGGGGCGGCGCGCGGGGTGGGGGAGTCGCTCGCCCGCAAACTCGCCGCACGCGGGGCGAGCGTGGCCCTGGTGGGGCTGGAGCCCGACGCGCTGCGCCGGGTCGCCGGCTCGCTGGGCCCCCGGGCCGCCCACTGGCACGCCGACGTCACCGACCAGGAGGCGATGACGCGGGTGGCGGAGGAGGTCCGGGCGCGCTTCGGCCGGGTGGACGTCGTCGTCGCCAACGCCGGTGTCGCCACCGGCGGCCCGCTGGCCGCCTCCGACCCGGACGCCTGGCGGCGCGTCGTCGAGGTCAACCTCATCGGCAGCGCCGTCACCGGCCGCGCCTTCCTGCCCGCCCTGACCGGGAGCCGGGGCTACCTCCTGCAGATCGCCTCCCTGGCCGCGCTCGCCCCGGCCCCGCTGATGACCGCGTACTGCGCCTCCAAGGCGGGCGTGGAGGCGTACGCGCACAGCCTGCGGGCCGAGGTCGCGCACAAGGGCGTACGGGTGGGGGTCGCGTATCTGAGCTGGACGGACACCGACATGGTGCGTGGCGCCGACGAGCACGAGGCGATGCGCGAGATGCGCCGCCGGCTGCCGGGGCCCGCCGGCCGCACCTACCCCCTCGGCCCGGCCGTCGACCGCCTGGTGGCGGGCATCGAACGGCGCTCGGCGCACGTCTACGGGCAGTGGTGGCTGCGCGGGATGCAGCCGGTGCGCGGCTGGCTGCCGGCTCTCGTCGCCGCGGGCGGGTCCCGCGAGATGCGACGGGCCGAGCCCCGCCTGGCAGGGGTGCGCCCGGGGCTGGTGGGGCCGGGAGGCGCGGCGGACACCAAGGCGAGCACGGAGCGTAACTGATCGAAATGCGCGGTATGTCCCGGCGTGTGAGGCTGGTCGCGGCCCACCCACCCGACCTCCCCGAGGAGTGACCACGCATGGGCATCAAGGACGAGATGCAGGGCAAGGCGCAGAAGGCCAAGCAGAAGGCGGAAGAGGCCAAGCAGAAGGCTCAGCAGAAGGGCCAGCAGGCGCAGGACCGGCTGAAGGAGCGCAGGGAGCAGGAGGGCCGCCAGCAGTCCTTCGACGACCTCCGCGACGAGCTGGACGACCGCTGACGACGCGGGCCGACCTGGCCCGCACGAGACCGCACGCGAGGGGCGCACCCGGATGCCGGGTGCGCCCCTCGCCCGTACGCCTTCCGTGCCGAAAACGCCCTCAGCGCGGCGGCAGTTCGGGCCGGCGCAGGTTGGGCACGTCGGAATAGTCCGGGGGCTCGGCGGCGCCCTTGCGCTCCAGCAGATCGAGCGCGACCCGTACCGCGTCGTCCAGCTGCCGGTGGCGGCCCTCGGCCCAGTCCAGCGGCGTGCGGTCGATCTCGATGTCGGGCTCCACGCCGTGGTTCTCCACGCCCCAGCCGTACGCGCCGAACCAGGCCGCGTTCATCGGCACCGTGATCGAGGTGCCGTCGACCAGGCGGTGCCGCCCGGTCATGCCGACGACGCCGCCCCAGGTGCGCAGGCCCACGACCGGCCCGATGTCCTGGAGCTTGAACGCGGCGGTGATCATGTCGCCGTCGGAGGAGGTCATCTCGTCGGCGATGGCCACGACCGGGCCGCGCGGGGCGTTGCTGGCGTACGACACGGGCTCGGCGTCGCGCGTGAGGTCCCAGCCGATGATGGTGCGGGTGAGCTTCTCGACGACGAGCTCGCTGATGTTGCCGCCCGCGTTGCCGCGGACGTCGACGATCAGGGCCGGGCGGGACATCTCCATCCGCAGGTCGCGGTTGAACTGCGCCCAGCCCGAGCCGCCCATGTCGGGGATGTGGAGGTAGCCGCACCGGCCGTCGCTCAGTTCGTGGACGACCGCGCGGCGCTTGGTCACCCAGTCCTGGTAGCGCAGCGGTCGTTCGTCGATCAGCGGCACGACGGCGACCCGCCGCGGATGCCCCTCGCCCCCGGGCGCGTCGAAGCTCAGCTCCACGGTCGTCCCGCCGGCCGCCGCCAGCAGCGGGTACGGGCCGGCGACCGGGTCCACCGGGCGCCCGTCGACGTGGGTGAGTACCCAGCCCTCGCGGATGCCCGAACCGGCCAGCGGCGAGCGGGCCTTGGAGTCGGAGGACTCGCCGGGCAGCACGCGCCGCACGGTCCAGGTGCCGTCCTTGTGGTGGGTGAGGTTGGCCCCGAGCAGGCCGATGGCGCGCTGGTAGTGCGGCGGGCCCTCGTTGCGGCGCGCGGGGGTGACGTACGCGTGCGAGGTGCCGAGCTCGCCGAGCACCTCGCGCAGCAGGTCGGCGAACTCGTCGGGGGAGGCGACCCGTTCGACCAGTGGACGGTACTGCTCCAGCACCGCGTCCCAGTCGACGCCGCACATGCCGGGCTCCCAGAAGTACGCGCGGATGATGCGGCCCGCCTCGGCGTAGGCCTGGCGCCACTCGGCGGCGGGGTCGACGTCGTGGAGGATGCGCCGCATGTCGACGTAGACGGTCGAGTCGGAGTCCGCCGGGTCCGTGGCCGGCACCACCCGCAGGTCGCCCTCGTCGTTGACGACGAGCCGGGTCCCGTCGCCGCTGACCGCGTACCAGTCCAGCGAGCCGGTCAGCTCGGTGCGCTTGGCCTTGGCCAGGTCGAAGTGCTCCAGGGTCGGCCGTCCCGAGGTGTCGGTCGGGTTGGCGAACGTCTCGCCGAGCGCGCCGGAGATCGGCCAGCGCAGCCACACCAGGCCCCCACCGCTGACCGGATGGAGGGCGGAGTACTTCGACGCGGCCACCGGGAACGGTGTCACCCGGCTCTCCAGCCCCTCCGCCTCCACCGTCACCGCCCCGCCCTCGGCGCTCTCCCCGCCGGTGTCGAGGTCCAGCCCGCCGCCCGCCGGACGGCCCTCCGTCGACAGGGCGAACGGCGAGGGCGTCACCGACGACAGCGGTACGAGATAGGGGCGGCAGCCCAGCGGGAAGGACAGGTCGCCGGTGTGCACGTCGTAGACCGGGTCGAAGCCGCGCCAGGAGAGGAAGGCCAGATAGCGGCCGTCGCGGGTGAAGACCGGCTGCTCGTCCTCGAAACGGCCGTTGGTGACGTCCACGATCAGCCGGTCGGACAGTCTGGCGATCTTGATCTGGCGCAGCGAGCGCCCGATGCCGGGGTGCGACCAGGTCAGCCAGGCCGAGTCGGGGGAGAAGGCCAGGTCGCGCACGGGCCCGTTGGTGGACCGGATCACCTCGCCGACCTCCCCGTCCCCCTCGGGCGAGGCGTCCACCAGTAGCAGCCGCCCGTCGTGCGCGGCGACCGCCAGCCGCTGGCCGTCCGGCGAGGCGAGCAGCTCGTGCACCCGCCCGATGCGGCCCGCCGCCAGCCGCCGCGGCTCGGAGGGGCCCGCGGCGCGCGGCAGCTGGGCGATCTCGACGGCGTCCTCGCCCTCGGCGTCCGTGACGTACGCGACCCGGCCGGTCGCCCCCAGCATCTCCGGCAGCCGGACCCGTACGCCCGGGGTGTCGGCGATGGCGCGGGCCGGCCCGTCGCGGTGCGTCAGCCAGTACAGGCTGCCGCGCACCTGCACCGCGCTGGCCCGGCCCGTGCCGTCCACGCTCAGCGATTCGACGTGCCGGGCGGCCTGTACCTGGTACGTGCGCCGGCCCGCCCGCGGCCCGCCCAGGCGCAGCTCCAGCCGGCGGGGGCGGCCCTGCGGGCCGAAGTCCTCGGCCAGCCACACCTCGCCCGCGCACTGGTAGACCACGCGCGAGCCGTCCGTGGCGGCGTGCCGGGCGTAGAAGTCCGCGTGATCGGTGTGGCGGCGCAGGTCGGAGCCGTCGGGGCGGCAGGAGTAGAGGTTGCCGACGCCCTCGTGGTCGGAGAGGAAGGCGATGCGGTCGCCGACGAACATCACCGAGTCCAGATGGCCGCCCAGCTCCGGCAGCAGCCGGGTGCCCTGCAGCCACAGCCGGCCCATGGCGCCGCCCCGGTAGCGCTTCCAGGAGGCGGGCTCGTGCGGCGGCTTCCCGGTGAGGATCAGCGTCCTGTGCTCGCCGTCGACGTCCGCGACGGCCAGGTCCGAGACCGGCCCCCACGGCAGCCGCCCGCCGGGACCGCCGTCGGTCGGCACCTTGTAGGCCCAGGAGAAGTACGAGAACGGCTGGCCGTGCGAGCTGACCGCCAGGATGTGGGAGAGCCCCTCCTCCGGCGGCGTCCAGCCGCAGACCCGGGTGTCGGTGCTGCCCCAGTAGGTGAGCCGCCGGGCCGGGCCGCCCTCGACCGGGGCCAGGTGGATCTCGGGGTCGAGGCTGCGCCAGCTGGTGAAGGCGATGTGCCGGCCGTCGGGCGAGAAGCGCGGATGCCCCACCCTGGTCCGGTCCACGGTCAGCCGCCAGGCCCGCCCGGCCCCGGCCCCGGCCGCGGTCAGGGGGGCGAGCCACAGGTCGTCCTCCGCGGCGAAGCAGAGCAGTTCGCCGTGCAGATGGGGAAAGCGGATGTAGGCATCGCTCACCCATTCATCGTTTCGGGCCGCAAGCCCCCCGGCAACTCGGTTCGTGACGCAGAACACCATCGAAACGATGCCGTTTCGATCCCCGCCTCACGTACGCTGCTGTACGAAACCGTTTCGTACGACTGCGTGAAAGGGGGCGCGGATGCCCACGGAACCACCCAAGCCGGCGGGTCGCCGCACGCGACTGACCCCCGAGCGCGAGGGCGAGCTCTACGAGGCGGTGCTCGCGCTGCTCCGCGAGGTCGGCTACGACGCCCTGACGATGGACGCCGTGGCCGCGCGCACGCACTCCAGCAAGGCCACCCTCTACCGCCAGTGGAAGGGCAAGCCGGAGCTGGTCGCGAGTGCGCTGCGGCACGACAAGCCGGTGAGCCTCGCGGACATCGACACCGGAACGGTGCGCGGTGACCTCAAGGCCATGATCTGCGACTCCGACGAGGAGCGGATGGAGCGGGACGCCGCCCTCATGCGGGGGCTGCAGCGCGCCATCCACGACAACCCGGACCTCAACCGGGCGCTGCGCGAACTGCTCATCGAGCCGGAGATCGCCGCGCTCGACGGGATGCTCAGGCGCGCGGTCGACCGGGGCGAGATCGCCGCGGACAACCCCGCCCTGGACTTCGTCGCGCACATGATGCTCGGCGCGTTCATGGCCCGCCCGCTGGTCGACGACCGGCCCGCGGACGGCGAGTTCCTCGCCCGCTACCTCGACGCCGTGATCCTCCCCGCTCTCGGCGTATGACCCCCCTTCATTTAGCCCTCACTCAGCTGCCCCACCGAGGCTCCACCTGACGCACCGCTCTCGTCGGGCTGGTTCCCCATATCCAGTTCCTTACGTTTCCGACCCGACGGGAGCACCACACTCGTGGCCACGTTCCTCTACAAACTCGGCCGGCTCGCCTTCCGGCGCCGCTGGTACGTCGCCCTGATATGGGTGGCGCTGCTGGTCCTCGCCGGTGCGGGCGCCGCGTCCGCGCCCAAGGCGACCGACAACTTCTCCATACCCGGCACGGAGGCGCAGCGCGCCTTCGACCTGCTGGAGAAGCGCAACCCGGCCATGAAGGCGGACAGCGCCAACGCGCGCATCGTCTTCAAGGCCCCCGGCGGCCAGAAGATCACCGACCCGAAGAACAAGGCGGCGGTCGACAAGGTCGTCCGTGAGCTGAACGGCCCCCAGGTGGCGGCCGTCGCGGACCCGTTCACCGCCAACGCCGTCAGCAAGAACGGCGACATCGCCTACGCCTCCGTCACCTACAAGGTGAAGTCCAACGAGCTGACGGACGCCACGCGCGACCACCTCAAGGCCGCTCCCCAGGCCGGCCGCGACGCCGGGCTGACCGTGGAGACCGGGGGCAGCGCCCTCCAGGCGATGCCCGAGGGCGGCTCGACCGAGATCATCGGCATCATCATCTCGGCCGTCGTCCTCGTCATCACCTTCGGTTCCCTGGTGGCCGCCGGGCTGCCGCTGCTGACCGCCATCATCGGCGTGGGCATCGGCGTCTCCTCGATCACGGCGCTCGCCTCCACCCTCGACCTGGGCAACAACACCGCCACCCTCGCCACGATGATCGGCCTCGCGGTCGGCATCGACTACGCGCTCTTCATCGTCTCCCGCTACCGCGCGGAGATCGCCGAGGGCCGCGAGCCGGAGGAGGCCGCCGGACGGGCGACCGGCACGGCCGGCTCGGCCGTCGTCTTCGCGGGCCTGACGGTCGTCATCGCCCTGGCCGGCCTCGCGGTCGTCAACATCCCCATGCTGACGAAGATGGGCGTCGCCGCCGCCTTCACGGTCGCCATCGCGGTGCTCATCGCGCTCACCCTCATCCCCGCCCTGCTGGGCTTCGCCGGCCGCAAGGTGCTGGCCCGCAAGGTCCGCAAGGCCCCCTCGGCGGCCGCCGCCGAGGACAAGCCCAACGCGGGCACCCGCTGGGCCCGCTTCGTGCTGCGCCGCCCGGTCATGGTGCTGCTCGTCGGTGTGCTGGGCCTGGGCGCGATCGCCGTGCCCGCCGGCTCGCTGATGCTGGGCCTGCCCGACGAGGGCTCGCAGCCCAAGAGCACTACCCAGCGCAAGGCCTACGACCTGCTGTCCGAGGGCTTCGGCCCCGGCTTCAACGGCCCGCTGATGGTCGTCGTCGACGCGGCGAACGCCGGCGACCGCAAGGCCGCGGCCGAGTCCGTGGTCACCACCGTCCGGGGCCTGGACGACGTGGCCATGGTCACCCCCGCCGCCTTCAACCAGGCCGGTGACACGGCGACGATCACGGTCGTCCCGAAGTCCAAGCCCAGCGGCTCCCGGACCGAGGACCTCGTCCACGCCATCCGCGACAAGGGCGCCTCGATCACGTCCGAGACCAAGGCCGAGGTCCTGGTCACCGGCACCACTGCCGTCAACATCGACGTCTCGCAGAAGCTGAACGACGCCCTGCTGCCCTACCTGGCGCTCGTCGTCGGCCTGGCGTTCCTGCTGCTGATGGTCGTCTTCCGGTCCGTGCTGGTGCCGCTCAAGGCGGCGCTCGGCTTCCTGCTGTCGGTGGTCGCCGCCCTGGGCGCGGTCGTCGCCGTCTTCCAGTGGGGCTGGCTCGGCGGGCTCTTCGGCGTCGAGGAGACCGGGCCGATCATGAGCATGATGCCGATCTTCATGGTGGGCGTCGTCTTCGGCCTCGCGATGGACTACGAGGTCTTCCTCGTGACCCGCATGCGGGAGGCGTACGTCCACGGGGAGCGGCCCGGCCAGGCCGTCGTGACCGGCTTCCGGCACGGGGCCCGGGTCGTCACCGCCGCCGCCGTCATCATGATCAGCGTCTTCGCGGGCTTCATCGGCTCCTCGGAACCGATGATCAAGATGATCGGCTTCGGCCTCGCCATCGCCGTCTTCTTCGACGCGTTCGTGGTGCGCATGGCCATCGTGCCGGCGGTGCTCGCGCTGCTCGGCAAGGCGGCCTGGTGGCTGCCCGGCTGGCTGGCCAAGGTGCTGCCCAACGTCGACGTCGAGGGCGAGCAGCTGCAGAAGCGGCTCGCGCCCGCCGGTGCGGCACCGGACGCCGACCCGGACCCGGTCCGCGAGCCGAGCCGCGTCTGACGCCCGGGCGGCGCCCCCGGCGCCGCCCCCGGGCGCGATCCACAACGTGGCGTACGCCATGAATTCGGCATGAATGGGAACCGCCGGCCTTCGGGCCGGCGTTTTCCTTAGTCCACGCCTGTGGGCGCGATCGGGGGACGCGTGTGGAAGGAAAGGGCTCCGCGTTGAACCTGCTCGATGTGCTGCTGATGCTTGTCGTCCTCGGCTACGCCGTGTCCGGCTACCGCCGGGGACTGGTGGCGAGCGCCGTGCTGCTCGCCGGGTTCCTCGGCGGCGCCGTGCTGGGCGTGTGGGCGCTGCCGTACGCGCTGGAGCCCTTCGAGGCCGGCACGCGGACGGCGGCCGTCGCCGCCGTGCTGGTGGTCCTCATACCCGCGGCCGTCGGCCACGCCCTGGCCGGGCGGCTGGCCTGGCGGCTGCGGTCCAAGCTGACGTGGGCGCCCGTGCGCGGCGTCGACGGCGTGGGCGGCGCCGCGGTCAACTCGCTGGCCGTGCTGCTGGTGGGCTGGGTGGCCGCGAGCGTTCTCGTGTCGGCGAACTCGACGCTGCTGACGCGGGAGATCAAGGACTCGACGCTGCTGGGCGCGGTGCAGCGGGCCATGCCCGAGCAGGCGCCCACCTGGTTCAGCCGCACCACCGACGCGCTGTCCGGCGCGGGCTTCCCCCAGGTCTTCAACCCCTTCGAGAACGAACCCGCCACCAGCGTCCCCAAGCCGTCCGGCGACGCGGTCACCGCCGCCGCGACGCAGGCGGCCCGCGACAGCGTCGTCAAGGTCGAGGGCGTCGCGAACGTCGGCGGCGGCCGGCGCGGCCAGGAGGGCAGCGGCTTCGTCTACGCCGACGAGCACGTGATGACCAACGCCCACGTGGTGGCCGGCGTCAGCGACCCCACGATCAAGGTCGGCGGCGTCGGGCGCGCCTACCGGGCCAAGGTCGTGCTGTTCGACCCCAAGTCCGACGTCGCCGTCCTGGACGTGCCGGGCCTGGACGCGCCCGTACTGCCCTTCGACAAGAGCGCCAAGCGCGGCGACGCGGCCGTCGTCGCGGGCTTCCCCGAGAACGGCGGCCTCGACCTGCGCGCGGCCACCGTCGCCAACGAGCTGCGCGCCAAGGGCCAGGACATCTACGGCGACGGCATCACCACCCGCGAGGTCTACTCCGTGCGCTCCACGGTCCGCCCCGGCAACTCCGGCGGCCCGCTGCTGACGCCCACGGGGAAGGTCTACGGCGTCGTCTTCGCCCGCTCCACGGCCGACGAGGAGACCGGCTACGTCCTGACCGCCGACCAGGTCGCCGAGGCCGCGCAGCGCGCCGCCCGGGCGACGGCGCCGGTGAGCACGGGCAGCCGGGCGGCGCTGTAGCGCCGCCCGGCCGTGGTCAGTTGCACTTCTCGAGGACCGACTGGAGCTTGTTCTTCTCGGCCTCGGTGACGCTGAGCCCGTAGTAGTCCTTCACCGCGATCCACGCCTGGCTGTACTGGCACTCACCGCCCGGCGGCAGCCACTTGTCCGGCGCCTTGTCGCCCTTGCGGCGGTTGCTCCAGGTGGACACCACGATCAGCTGCGGCGTGGCGGTCAGGTCGTTGGCGAACTCCTGACGCTTGGCGGCCGACCAGGTGTTCGCCCCGGAGCCCCACGCGTGCCGCAGCGGCACGATGTGGTCGACGTCCATGTGCAGCGGGTCGTGCATCGTCCGGTTGTCGTACTCGCTGCGCCACTGGCCGCCGACGACCCTGCACTTGCCTTCGAGCCTCGCCGGTACGAGGGACTGGAGCTTGAGGGCCATCTCACGGGTGGTGCACCTGTTGATGCCGTGCCGGACCCAGCAGGCCGCACCGCCGAAGTGCTTGCGGTCGTAGCCCTTGCTGCTGAACGGCTTGACCTCGAGCTCGTCGAGCATGCGCACGGCGTCGTCGCGGTCCGGGATGTTCCTGGGCCACTTCAGCGGGAGGCCGCGGCGCATCTCGGGCGCGACGCCCGCGGGCTTGTGGGGCGTGCTCGCGGAGCCCCCGGCCGACGGGGCCTGCGCGTGATCCGCTCCCTTGGCGGGCTGGGCCTGCTGCCACCCGTAGTCCATGTCCTTGGGCGGCTGGGCCTGCGGGGGGTCCGGCGCCTTGGGCTGCTCCGGTGCCTTGGTGGGCTGCTCCGGCGCCTTGGGCTGCTCCGGCGCCTTGGGGGCTTGCGCCTGCGGGTGGTCCGTGTCCTTGGCGGGCTGGGCCTGCACGTGATCCGGTTCCTTGGGCTGGGGCCGCACCTGGCCCTTGGGGTGATCCCCTTCCTTGGGCTGCTGTCCCTGCGGGTGCTCGGCGTCCTTCGGGGGGCCGGTCACGGGGGGCCGGGTGTAGACGTCGCCCTCTCCCTCCGCCGGGCCCTCGCAGTCGACCTCGTCGAAATCCGACGGGCTCGCCGCGTGCGCCGGAGCCTTCCCGGGCTGTGGCGCGGCGACCGCGGCCGCGCCCGGTAGGGCCGTACCGCTGAACACCAGGGCCACCGTGATGGCGGACGGCAAGGTCAGGCGGTGACGACGCATGAATATCTCCTCCGGTCGCATGGAACCTCCATTCGGGTCCACGTCCACTCCGACGTGGCCCTCAGGGAGTTGACCGAATACGTCCGCACATGCGCGTGTTTGCCGCGATTCACCCCATTGGCTTCGGTGGGAACGGCCTCACACACCCGTGCGCTCCCGGGCGTGCTCGTCCTCCTCCAGCAGCCGCTCCGCCAGACCGTCCAGGGCGCGCTCCATGCGGGCGCGGTCCTGCGGATCGCCGGCGTCCCAGTCGTCCAGATGGGTGGCCAGCCAGGAGCGCCAGGCCGTGCTCAGACGCTCCAGCTCCGCCTCGCCGGCCGGGGTCAGGAACAGCAGGTCGCCCTCCAGGCGCGCGTACCCCGCCCGCGCCGTACGGGAGAACGCCGGCTCCAGCACCTCCGCCGGCATCCGGTGCGCCGCGGCGATCGACGACAGGGCGGCATCGCCGCGCAGCCGCAGGCGCCAGTGGATCTGGCCGAGGGTCCACGCCTCGACGGGGTCGAGCGCACTGCCGGACGCGTCGAGGATCTGCCGGCTGACCGGACCGCCCTTGGCCTTGCGCATCACGCTCGCCACCGCCCGCTCCAGCTGCCGCTCCGCATCGCCCGAGTCCGGTGCCGCGAACGCCTCGCCCATGTCGGAGGCCCCGGCCCGGGCGCTGTCGCGCAGCGGCACCTCCTTGAGGAACCAGGCGGCGACGAAGCCCGCCAGGGCGACCGGCACCACCCACAGGAAGACGTAGTTCACGGTCTGGGCGTAGGCGTCGACGACGGGCCGTGCCAGCTCCGCCGGCAACCGGCCCAGCGCCTGCGGGCTCTGCACCGCGGCCGGCGGCACCCCGGGCGAACGGGCCAGCGCCTCGGTGAGGTTGGGCACCAGCTGACCGGTGTAGAGCGTGCCGAAGATGGCCGTGCCGAAGGCGCTGCCGAGCGTACGGAAGAACGTCACGCCCGAGGTGGCCGTGCCCAGCTCGTGGTACGGCACGGTGTTCTGCACGGCGATCGTCAGCACCTGCATGGCGAGCCCGATGCCGGCCCCGAGCACGAACATGTACAGCGACTCCAGCCACGCCCCGGTCGACGCCCCCATCGTCGACATCAGATACAGCCCGAGCGCCATCACGCCCATGCCGGCGATGGGGAAGACCCGATAGCGGCCGGTGCGGCTCACCACGACGCCGGAGAGCATGGACGCGCCCAGCAGCCCGGCCACCATCGGCAGCGCCCGTACGCCCGACATCGTGGCCGACACCCCGTCCACGTACTGCAGATACGTCGGCAGGTACGTCAGCGCGCCCAGCATCGCGAAGCCCACGATGAAGCTCAGCGTCGAGCAGACGGTGAAGACCGGATTGCGGAAGAGGTGCATGGGCAGCATCGGTTCCCGCGCGCGCAGCTCCACCAGGACGAAGCCCGCCAGCAGGACGACCGCGCCCGCGAAGAGGCCGATGATGACGGCCGAGTCCCAGGCGTACGTCTGGCCGCCCCACTGCAGGCCCAGGACCAGCCCGGAGGAGCCGGCGGCCACCAGCGCGATGCCCAGGTAGTCGATGACCGGGCGCACCGCCGAGCGGATCGCGGGAATCGTCCGGGCCGCCATGACCACCATCACGACGGCGACGGGCACGTTGACGTAGAAGCACCAGCGCCAGGTGGCGTGGTCGGTGAAGACGCCGCCCAGGGTCGGGCCGACGACCGTGGTCACCCCGAAGACCGCGCCCAGCGCGCCCTGGTACTTGCCGCGTTCGCGCAGCGGGATGACGTCCGCGATCAGCGCCATGGCCGTCACCATCAGACCGCCGCCGCCCACGCCCTGCAGGGCGCGGGCGGCGATCAGCATCGCCATGGAGTTCGCCGCGCCCGCGAAGACCGAGCCGCCGGTGAAGACCACCGCGCTCAGCTGGAAGACCACCTTGCGCCCGAAGAGGTCGCCGAACTTGCCGACCAGAACCGTCGAGACCGTCTCGGTGAGCAGGTACGCCGTCACCACCCAGGCCATGTGACCGCCGCCGCCCAGGTCCGCGACGATCGTCGGCAGCGCGGTGGAGACGATCGTCTGGTCGAGGGCGGCGAGCAGCATGCCGAGCACGATCGTGACGAAGACGAGATTCGTACGCCGGCGGCTCAGCACGGGTGGGGCCGGGGCCTGTGGGGCGGGCGCGGTGGCCGTGGTCATGGTGACGTACCTCCCGTGCCCAGCATTTGGGGAGTTGCCCCGACTCGCCACCTCTGACGGGCGTGGGGCACGGCGAGGGGCGCGCAGTCGCATCGCCCACGCTCTTGCCACTGATTTGCAGCCCGGCCCTATCATCGAGCGGTTCATCGCTGAACCAAACGGCTGAACACCACGGCTGAGCAAGCGGCTGAACCGCACGAGCGAGGCACGAACGGACGGAGCTCGCCATGCACGTACCCGACGGATTCATCGACGCCCCCGTGTCCCTGGCAGCGGGGGCCGTCGCCGCGACGGCCGTCGCGGTCTGCCTGCGCGGGGCCCGCAGGGAACTGGACGAGAAGACGGCCCCGCTGGCGGGGCTCGTGGCGGCCTTCGTCTTCGCCGTCCAGATGCTGAACTTCCCCGTGGCGGCCGGCACGAGCGGCCATCTGCTGGGCGGCGCGCTGGCGGCGATACTCGTCGGCCCCTGCACCGGGGTCCTCTGCATATCCGTGGTGCTGCTCATGCAGGGCGTGCTCTTCGCGGACGGCGGGCTCACCGCCCTCGGCGTGAACATCACCGACATGGCCGTGGTCACCACGCTCGTCGCCTACGCCGTCTTCCGGCTGCTGGTCACGGCCCTGCCGCGGCGCCGCCCGTCCGTGACCGCCGCCGCCTTCGCGGCCGCCCTGGTCTCCGTACCGGCGGCGGCCGGCGCCTTCACCCTCCTCTACGCCCTGGGCGGCACCACCGACGTGCCCACCGGCAAGGTCCTCACCGCGATGGTCGGCGTGCACGTCCTCATCGGCATCGGCGAGGCGGCCATCACCGCCCTGACGGTGGGCGCGGTGATCGCCGTCCGGCCCGACCTCGTCCACGGCGCCCGGGGCCTGGCCAGGCCGCTGGAGCTGCGCACGGCCGACGGAACGGTCATCGAGCCCGTCGTCTCCACGGCCGCCCCGCGCTCCACCCGCCGGATCAGGGCCGTCGGCCTCGTCGCCGCCCTCGCCCTCGCCGGCTTCGTCAGCTACTACGCCTCCTCCAGCCCCGACGGCCTGGAGAAGGTCGCCCACGACAAGGGCATCGACAGCAAGGCCGAGGACCACGCCGCCAAGGGCTCCCCCCTCGCCGACTACCAGCTCGAGGACGTCGCGGACGAACGGATCTCGGGCGGGCTCGCCGGAGTGATCGGCGTCGGGGCCACGCTGGCCGTGGGCACCGGCGTGTTCGTCGTCGTACGCCGCCGCCGGGCGTCCGCCGCGGCCCGTGCCTCGTCCGCCGGGACGGTCTGACATGGGCGCCGGCCACACCCACAGGCTCTACCGGCACGCCCCCTCACCGGTCCACGCCCTGCCCCCGCACTGCAAGATCGCGGCCGTCTTCTGCTTCGTCCTGGTCGTCGTCTCCACCCCGCGCGAAGCGGTCTGGGCCTTCGGCCTGTACACGCTGCTGCTGGCGGCCGTCGCGGGCGCGGCCCGGGTACCGGCCGGCTTCCTGCTGCGCCGGCTGCTGATCGAGGTGCCGTTCGTCGCCTTCGCCCTGCTCATGCCGTTCGTGGCCGAGGGCGAGCGCGTGCACGTCCTGGGCCTCTCGCTGAGCCAGTCCGGCCTGTGGGGCGCCTGGAACATCCTCGCCAAGGGCACCCTGGGCGTCGCCGCGTCGGTGCTCCTCGCCTCGACGACCGAGCTGCGCGCGCTGCTGCTGGGCCTGCAGCGACTGCGGCTGCCACCGCTGCTCGTCCAGATCGCCTCCTTCATGATCCGCTACGGGGACGTCATCGCCGACGAGATGCGGCGCATGCGCATCGCCCGGGAATCGCGCGGCTTCACCGCGCGCGGGGTGCGCCACTGGGGGGTGCTGGCCACGTCCGCGGGGGCGCTGTTCATCCGCTCCTACGAGCGCGGCGAGCGCGTCCACCTGGCGATGATCAGCCGTGGCTACGCCGGCACGATGCCCGTGATCGACGAGGTGACCGCCTCGCGTGCGCAGTGGACGTACGCGGCCGCCCTGCCCCTGGCCGCGCTGGCGGTCTGCCTGACCGGATGGATGCTGACATGACACCTGTGGTGCCCTCCCTCGAGGTCCCCTCCCTCGAGGTCCGCGGCCTCGCCTTCGCCTACCCCGACGGCCACCAGGCCCTCTTCGGCGTCGACCTGACCGTCGGGCGCGGCGAGCGCGTCGCCCTGCTCGGCCCCAACGGCGCAGGCAAGACCACGCTCGTCCTCCACCTCAACGGCATCCTGGGCGGCGGCGCGGGCTCGGTGCGCGTGGCCGGGCTGCCGGTCGAAAAACGCCACCTCGCCGAGGTCCGGCGCCGCGTCGGCATCGTCTTCCAGGACCCCGACGACCAGCTGTTCATGCCCACCGTGCGCGAGGACGTCGCCTTCGGCCCCGCGGCGGCCGGAATGCGCGGCGCCGAACTGGAGGCGTGCGTGGAGGCGGCCCTCGCCCAGGTCGGCATGGCCGGCTTCGCCGACCGCCCCCCGCACCACCTCTCCTTCGGGCAGCGCCGCCGGGTGGCCGTGGCCACCGTCCTGGCCATGGAACCCGAGATCCTCGTCCTTGACGAGCCCTCCTCCAACCTCGACCCCGCCTCCCGCCGCGAGCTCGCCGGCATCCTGCGCTCCCTGGACGTCACCGTGCTGATGGTCACGCACGACCTGCCGTACGCCCTGGAGCTGTGCGAGCGGTCCGTCGTGCTGAGCGACGGCGTCATCGCGGCGGACGGCCCCACCCGGGAGCTGCTGTGCGACGAGGAGACGATGCGCGCCCACCGGCTGGAGCTGCCCTTCGGCTTCGATCCGCGGTCGGTGGCCGTGCGGGGATGACCCCCCTGGTCCGGAGCACTGCCGATCACGTTGCACCATGGTGGGTGGATTTGCAGTAATCGGCACGAGTGGGAGCGGACAACAGTGGTGGACGTCCAGGGCACGGTGGCGGACGGTTTCGAACCGGTCCGGGACGCCTTCGCGGACAACTTCGCGCGGCGCGGCGAACGGGGCGCGGCCGTGGCCGTCTACCGCGACGGACGCCGCGTCGTCGACCTGTGGGCCGGCACGAAGGACGCGGACGGCGACCAGCCGTGGGCCCGGGGCACCGCGCAGGTCGTGCGCTCCGCCACCAAGGGCGTGGCCGCGGCCGTGCCGCTGCTGCTGCACCAGCGGGGCCAGGTGGACCTGGACGCGCCCGTCGGCACGTACTGGCCGGAGTTCAAGGCGGCCGGCAAGGAGCGGGTGCTCGTACGGCACCTGCTCTCGCACCGCGCCGGCCTGCCCGCCCTCGACACCCCGCTCACCCCGGCCGAGGCGATCGACGGCGTCAGCGGCCCGGCCGCCCTCGCCGCGCAGGCGCCCGCCTGGGAGCCGGGCACCGACCACGGCTACCACGCGCAGACCTACAGCTGGCTGATCGGCGAGCTGGTCAAGCGCGTGACCGGCCGGTCGATCGGCACCTGGGTCGCCGAGGAGATAGCCGGGCCGCTGGGCCTGGACCTGTGGCTGGGCCTGCCGGAGGCCGAGCAGGACCGGGTGGGCCGCATCGCGGACATCGAGGCCCCGGCCGCCCCCGCCGCGGCCGGCCTGCGGGTGCGCGCCAAGGCGTCGGTCACCGACGCCTACGCCGACCCCGCCTCGCTCACCCGCCGCGCCTTCGCCGCGATCAGCCCGCACGCCGACGAGAACGACCCCGCCTACCGCGCCGCCGAGCTCCCCGCCTCGGCCGGCATCGCCACCGCGGACGCGCTGGCCCGCTTCTACGGCTCCCTCATCGGCGTCGTGGACGGCGGCCGCCGCCTCTTCGCCCCCGCGACGCTCACCATGGCCCGCACGGAGGAGTCCGCGGGCCCCGACCGCGTCCTGGTCGTGAACACCCGCTTCGGCCTCGGCTATATGCTCCACGGCCCCGCCTCGCCCCTGCTGGCCCCCGGCTCCTTCGGCCACCCCGGCCGCGGCGGCTCCCTGGCCTTCGCCGACCCCGAGTCCGGCGTCTCCTTCGGCTACGTCACCAACGGCATGCAGAAGAACGTCACCGCCGACCCGCGCGCCCAGGCGCTGGTACGGGCGGTTGCCAGGACGTTGGCCGGGTAATGCTGCCCGCATGGCATCGGGACGTTTCGACGGCTATGTGGTACTGATCACGGGCGCCGGCCGGGGCATCGGCGAGGCCACGGCCCGCCGCCTCGCCTCCGAGGGCGCGCGGGTGCTCCTGACGGACGCGGACGGGGAGCGCGCGGAGAAGGCGGCCGCGGCGCTGCGCGCGGAGGGCCTGGCGGCCGAGGCGGCGACATGCGACGTCGGCGACCGCGCGGCGGTCGAGGCCGCGGTGACGCACGCGGTGGACCGCTTCGGCCGCCTCGACGTGCTGGTCAACAACGCCTTCTCCTGCCACCCGGACCCGCCGCTGGTGGAGGACTACGCGGACGGGGAGTGGTCCCGGGACCTGGACATCACGCTGACGGGGGCCATGCGGTGCGTCCGGGCGGCGATGCCCCACCTGGCCGCCGCAGGGGGCCGCGGCGCGATCGTCAGCATCGGCTCCGTCAACGCCGAACAGGACTTCGGCAACCACGCCTACAGCGCCGCCAAGGCCGGCCTGGCGAGCCTGACCCGCACCCTGGCCGGCCAGTGCGCCCCCCGCGGCGTCCGCGTGAACCTCGTGGCGCCGGGCACGGTCTGCACACCCAACTGGTACGGCCGGGAAGCGGCGTTGGAGCGCGCGGCGGCCCACTACCCCCTGGGCCGCGTGGGCCGCCCCGACGACATCGCGGCGGCGGTGGCCTTCCTGGCCTCGGCGGACGCCGTGTGGATCACGGGGGTGACGCTGCCGGTGGACGGCGGGATCCTGGTGGGGAACGTGGGGCTGCGGGGGGCTCTGCGGGGGAAGTGATGCGGACGGTCGAGGGCGGGGGCCGGCCCCCAGCCGTCCTGAACGGGACGGCGAGGGCCGTGGAGCGCCCATCAGAATGGAAAGATCCGGGTGAGCAGGACCCGATGCTCTTCGGTCCTGATCAGGTACTCCGCGATGCCTCCGCCGTCGGGGATGGGGACAGTTCGCCAATGCCCGCCCTGGACTGCCGGGGAGCTGTCGGCAAGCCGCGGATCCTGCGCGATGGCGACCGTAAGCGAGACGATCTTCGAGAAGAGGGCAACGGGTAACGCGGGGTCGGCGAGCGCTGCTGCTACGACAGGCGAAGGTTCTACGGGCCAGAGGTCGTCTTCGTCACTCACCGGGCGTCGCTCCACCGGCGATGCGGCGGCGGAGGACCTCGTCCATGCTCACGGTCGGCAGGGTGCCCGCTTCGGCGGCGGCGATGATGCGTTCACGGTCCGGATCGGTGTCGAGCATCGCATGACCCCACCAGGTCGCGATCACGCTCTGGAGCTCTGTGCCGGCCTCGGCGGCCAGGACGAGACGGTAGAACTCCATCCGTCGATCCGGGGCGAGCGCGTCGGCGATGCCCTGGATCGTACGCGGCACGCGGGGGCCGTCGGCGTCGCGGTGGTGGATGGGCTGTGCGGTCATGGCAAGCCTCCGGCTCGTGCGTTCACCGCCACGGTAGTCGGTGCGGAGAGCGAGGTGCATGGGGTGAAGGACCTTTCTCGTCAGGTTCGGGCGCACAAGGCGGCGCGGACGGCGGCCATGCCGCGTTCCGTCGCGGCGACCGCGCCCGAGACGTCGCGCGCGGCGGCCGCCGCCGCCCCGTCCACGCGGCAGTCACGGCAGGCGCTCTCGTCGGCGACGGGCCGGATCAGGCGGCCGCACCCGGCCGAGCAGGACCGCAGGGGCTGGGGGCGGGGCTCCGGCTCAGGAGCGGGGTCCGGCATTTTCCTGGTCAGGCGGTCGCGGGTGATGCCCGCGGGGGAGTGGACGGTGTCCGGCAGGCCGGAGGTGACGGCGTCGCGGAGGTCGGCGAGGGTGGCGCCGCGTGTGAGCCATTCCGCCGCGAGCGGGGCCAGGGCCCGGATGTCCCGGCCCGACAGGCGCAGCCTGCGCTCCCCGCGCGTGACGGCCGTGAGCGCTTGCGCGCCGCGCTCGGCGAGCGGGTGGGGAGGGTGGGGAGTGTTCTCCTCGGTGTTTTCCTGGGAACGGCCGACGGCCCGAGGGGTCGGCTCACCGACGGTCGGTGCGACGGCGGTCGGTGCGACGGCGGTCGGTTCGGCGGCGGTCGGCGAGGTCTGCGCGTCGCGGTCCCGCACGGCCAGCGCCTCCTCCGGCGTCAGCGGAACGTTCGATACGAGCTGCGTCGTCCGCCACCGCCCCGCGACGCCCTGGCGGCGCCACTCGTGCAGGAACCCCTCGTCGAGCAACTGCTGCTTCGCGTGGCCGAACGCCGTCTTCTTGATGCCTGCCTGCTTCGCTGTCTCCGACAGCGACTGATGCGCCCCGTCCGGCAGCGACAGCTGCCACTGCAGCAGCCGGACGGCGTCCGCCGACAGGCGCGGGTGCCGGATGATCTCGTTCGGCACCTGGGTGAAGAAACGGGCAGGGGCGATAACATGCCGGAGCATCCCGGGACTCCTCGTCTTAGTCCTCGCGGGTGTAGACCCCCTTCGCCGGTTGCCGCCGGCGTCGGGGGTCGCTTCTTGCGCGCAACGTAGCGCACTTCGCAGGGTGTTCACCGCCTCTCCCCAAAGCTTTCGATGGGGGCGGGCTCGGCGCTCGTCACACCTTGGCGCGCGCCACCTCGCGGGCCCGTTCCACGAGGGCCCGCACCGCGCGGGTCTTCCCGTACGGCTGGATGCGGCGCCGCATCGTGTCGAAGTGCTCGTCCCCGCGAGCCGTCGATAGCTGCACGTAGTCGTCGAGGAAGCTGTGCCACGTCGCGCACGCCGCCTCCAGGTGGCCGAGCGCGAACTGGCGCTGGGCCAGAAGCGCGTTGGAGTGCAGGCGGCCCTGGCGTTCCTGCCGGGGCTGGACCTTCAGGCATTCCCGCATGGCCTGGACCGAGCCCTCGAGGTCCTTGAACTCGTAGAGCACATGCGAGACGTGGAACTGGTACGCGCTGGCGTCGTACCCTCCGACGGCCTCCCGCCGGGAGTCGGCCTTCGACAGGGCCGTCTCGGTCTCGCGCAGTCGTGCGAAGGCGGTGTGCCGGTCGCCCGTCATCGACGCGGCGTGTGCCTGCTGACCTGCGAGGAAGGCCTGCAGGCGCGGCCCGGCCTTGGGTGATGCCTCGGCGGCGGCATCGGCCAGCTGCAACGCCTTGGTGCCGTAGCCGAGGTTCGACGCCTGCAGGCTCATGCCACGCAGGGTGCGGCAGTAGGTGACGTGGTCCTCCGCAGCCCCGGCGAGCTTGAGCGCCTTGGTGTAATAGCGCTGCCCGAGGCCGTGCTCGCGCTCGTACATCGCCATCCACCCCGTCAGATAGACCAGGTCGGACGCGGCGGCCAGCATGTCCTTGCGGACCTTCTCCGGGCCCGACGCCTTCAGGTACGGGGCGACGGTGTTGACCAGGAAGGCCGCCGCCATGGGACGGGCATGGCCACCGCCCAGTTCGTCGAGGATGTCGGCGATCTTCTCGGTCATGGTGCGGACAGTGGCCACCTCGCCCGCGCCGATGCGCGTGGTGCGGCCTGTGTCGCCGACAGGCCCCGCGAGGCGACCGGCAAGGTCCGGGAAGAGGGGTACGGCCAACGCCGCCGAGTACATGCCCGCCGTGAGAACGCCACGGCGCGAGGGGTCCATGTCGGCCCGGCCGACGTCGACGAGCTCGTCGAGAGTGCTTCCGCTCCCACCGCCGGCCGCCCCGGCGAAGCCGGCCTCGGCGTGGGTGACGGGCCGCTTCAGACGCCGGGCGAGGGCCTCGACGATGACGGGCCTGACCGGTGTCCGGGGCATCGTCCCGGACAGCCAGTGCGATACGGCCGACTGGTCGTAACGCAGGGACAGCCCGGCTTCGGCTCCGGCGCGGTTCACCGCCATCGCGAACTGGGTGCGCGACCACCGTGCCTGGTCGAGCAGACCGGCCAGCCCGGCGTTGGGGGTGCGTGGGTTGCTCGCCATGTCTCAACTCCCGCCGACTTTCATGGCTTTCACGTTCACACCTCCCTCTCACGGTACCGGCCGGGCCTGCGCAGGGAGTTACCTCTACGTGCGATCCGATCTCTACGAGGGAGCCAACACGTGACCGTGACCGCCAGCGACCAGCCAGCGTGCGCCACCGCTGCCGAGATGTCGCAGTACCTAGCCGACGCCATCCGCCGCGCGCTGTCGCACCCCGTCCCCTTGCCCCGCCACGAGGAGGTCGAGGAGACCACCGAACAGCTGCGGGAATACCTGGAGCGCCTGCTGCCGGAGGCGGAGCGCCACATCAGCGGCATGGTGCGGGGGACGACGGCGTGGTACCTGGCCCAGTCGACGGTGGATACCGCCCGTCACGAGCTCACCGCCGGCCCCGGCTCGGGCCTGCGCTCGGCCGTCCTGCACATGCAGGACCTGGGCCGGGCGTGCCATCACCTGCGTGGCCTCCTGCCGGGAGACCACCGGTGAACCGGACCGTCACGGGTGACGAGGTCGCCGGTGTCCGCGCGACCGTCGAAGCGGGAGCCGCACCGCGCTGCACCGAATGCCGCGACATCAAAGCGGCCCGGCGCGGGGCGGAGCAGCGGGGCGATCGCGCAGGGATGGGCGCCGCCGCTGCCCGCATGGGCGTGCATCAGCGGAAGGCGCACGCGTGAGGGCAGCGGGGACCACGAGGAAAGCCGAATGCCAGGAGGAGCACACCATGGATCTGCGATCGAGCACCGCCTGCGCGCAAGGCGGCGGCCACGGCAAGGACCAAGGCGAGGGGGACGGGCTCCCCGGACAGCCGTGGGCGCCGACGGACGAGCCGACCCCCGACGGTTCGACGCCTCCTGGCGACGGGACGCATCGCAAGTGACCGGCTCGACGGAGCGGACGGGGCGGCCCACCCGTGAGGAGTTGGGCCGCTTCCTCAGCGCTACGGGAGCGATGTCGCCGGATTGGGCCCCCGTCTACGACGCGGTGTTCCGGTCGGACTTCCTGCCCGACCTGATGTGGCCGCACGACATGGCCACCGGCCGCAGCATCCCGGTCGACAAGGCACGGGACCCGCAGACATGGCAGGAGTACGCGGACTCGAACATGCCGATCGTCACGCAGTGGGACGACGGAGCGCACGCCGGCTCCGCGCCGGGCACGTCGTTCAGTTCGTCGTCGTCCATGCCGAGCCTCGTCTTCTCCATGCTCGCCGACCTGGACGTCCGCGATGGCCAACAGGTGCTGGAGATCGGCACCGGCACCGCGTGGAACGCCGCACTGCTCGCATACCGGATCGGCGCCGAGAACGTCGTCACGGTGGAGGTGGACGGGGCCGTCGCGGCGGCCGGGCGCGAGGCGCTGGAACGGTTCGGGCTGCCGGTGGAGGTGGTGCACGGTGACGGATTCCTCGGGTGCCGCGAACGGGCTCCGTTCGACCGGATCATCGCGACGTGCGGTCTGCGGACCATCCCCTTCGCGTGGGTGGAGCAGACGACACCAGGGGGCCTGATCCTCGTTCCCTGGGGGACGCACTACGGGCCTGCCGAGGCCACGGCCCGGCTGCTGGTGGCCGAGGACGGCCGGAGCGCGTCCGGGTTCTTCACCCGGCCGGTGGCGTTCATGCGCATGCGTGCGCAGCGGCTGGTCCGGCTTCCGCACGACGCCTACGTGCCGGAAGGGGCGGGCGACGACGCGGACGTGTCGTCCACGACGGTCACCGAGGCCGAATTCCGCGGCACGGGACGCTTCGACGCCGCCGAATTCGCCATCGGCCTGCGGATGCGCGACGTCGCGCACGTCGCAGACCGGAAACGGAACGGCAGGCGACCGGTGTGGTTCTACGGGCTGGCGGACAGGTCCTGGGCCGTTGTCGTCTTCCGCGACGACCGGAAGGAAGCCACGGTCCACCAGTGCGGACCCCGCCGCCTCTGGGACGAGGCTGAGGCCGCCTACCGTTGGTGGGCGGGCAACGGCAGGCCGGGCGTCGAGCGCTTCGGCCTCACCGTCACAGCGGACGGCCACACCACATGGCTGGACGACCCCGGCAACGTCGTCGCGCCATGAGCCCGCTGCACACGACCGCCGCGGTGAGGCACAGCCCGCCCCTCCCGGCCTCGCGCCCGCATCGGCGCGCTCACCCCGCGCGCAGGACCGCCGCGACGACGGGCCCGGCGGAGTCGCCGCCGTGGCCGCCCTGAGGGACGACCGCGGCGGCGGCCACGTCGCCGCGGTAGGCGGTGAACCAGCCGTTGGGCTTGGTCTGGTTGTCGACCTCCGCCGACCCGGTCTTGGCGCCGACGTCGCCGCCGAGCCCGGCCATCGCCTTGGCGCCCGTACCGGAGACCGCGGTGAGCCGCATCATCGAGCGCAGGTCGCGGGCGGCCGCCGGGGACAGGGCGCGCGGGGCCTTGGCCAGTTGGCGGCCGTCCAGGGCGGGGTCGACGAGGTAGGGCTGGTGGAACGAGCCGCTGCGGACGGTCGCGGCGACCGAGGCCATGTTCAGGGGGCTCATCTGCACCCGGCCCTGCCCGATCATCGCGGCGGCCTTGCCGGCGCCGCTGTCGGTGGGCACCCTGCCGTCGAAGGTGGGGATGCCGGCCTTCCACTCCAGGCCGAGGCCGAAGACGTCGCGCGCCTCGGCGGCGAGGGCGTCGTCGGAGACCTGCCCGGCGAGCTGGATGAAGGCGGTGTTGCAGGAGGCGGCGAAGTCCTGGGCGAAGGTGGCGCCCGGGTTCTCGCTCTGCTCCACGTTGTGGAAGGTCATGCCGTACGTGGCGTTCTTCGGGCAGGGCAGCGGCTTGCCCGGCGAGGCCTTGCCCTGCTCCAGCAGCATCGCGGCGGTGACGACCTTCATCGTGGAGCCGGGCGCGGTCTGGCCGGACAGGGCCGGGTTGAACTCGGTCTTCTTGGCGTTGGCGATGGCGAGGATCTCGCCGGTGCTCGGCTTCACGGCCACCACGGAGGCGTCGTCGCGCTGGGCGACCGCGGCCTCGGCGGCGCGCTGCACGGCGGCGCTGAGGGTGGTGCGGAGCTTGCCGGGCTTGCCCTGGGAGAGCACGTGCAGGGTCTTGGCCTGGCCGCCGCTCCCCGGGGCCCCGCCCTCCGCCCGTACCTCCACGGCCGGCTCGCCGCCCGCCTTCTCGCCGAACCGCTTGCGCAGTTCGGGCAGGACGGACGCCAGCGACGGGTAGTCCGAGGCCTTCAGTTCGTTGCCGTCGCGGTCGACGGCGGTGATCTGCGCCGCCTGGGTGGCGCCGGTCCGCAGGGTCCGGCCCTCGGTCAGTTCGGGGTGGACGACCGTGGGCTGCCAGTCCACGAGCGGACGGCCGCTGCTCTGGCCCCGGACGACGGCCAGCGAGGAGTCGTACGTCCACGTCGAGCGCTGCTTGCCGTCGACGACCTCGGCGGTGACGGAGAACGGCACCTTCGCGCCCGTGGCCGCCCCCTGCTTGAACGCCACCTTCTCCACGTGCGCCGTCTCGCGGTAGCCGGTCAGCGCGGTGGTGGCGGCCTCCGCGTTGTCGGTGAGGCCCGCCGCCTTCCGGGTGTCGCCCGCCGCCCACGCGGCGAGGAAAGCGCGCGCGGTCTTCTCGGTCTCACCCGCCGACGGCGGCCCCGTCTGCACGGGCGCCGCCTGGGTTCTCGAGCCCGAGCCGCCGTCCGCGACGGCGTCGACCAGGTTGTAGGCCCCCAGCCCGGCCGCCCCCACTACCGCGGCGCCCACGACGCCGATGGCGATTTTCGCGCCAGTACGCATGTGTCTTGCCCCCTCCTGGTTTTAATCACCTGATTAAAACCTCGTTGGGCACTCTACGGGAGGGACGTGACACATGGAGCGATTCCGGCCCGGCCGCAGGACCACCGCCTGACGTCACATCAGATCCAGGTGTCGAACCACATCCGGTTGCGCCACGCGTCCATCGGGATCGGCTGGCCCGTGTAGATCGGGAAGAAGTAGATGAAGTTCCAGACGATGAACAGGAAGAGCGTGCCCGCGCCCACCGCCCCGACGACCCTTCGCCGTTCGGAGGCCCCCGGCCTGCCGAGGATCGCCCCGAGCAGCATGGCCACGGCCAGGCACAGGAACGGCACGAAGACGACTGCGTAGAAGACGAAGATCGTCCGCTCCTGCCACATGAACCACGGCAGATAGCCGGCCGCGACCGCGCACAGCACGGCCCCCGCGCGCCAGTCGCGCCGCAGCGCCCACCGGTAGAGCAGGTACAGCAGCGCGAAGCACGCCGTCCACCACAGCAGCGGCGTGCCCAGGGCGAGGACCTCGCGCGCGCACTTCTCGGTGGCGTCCATCGGGCAGCCGTCCTGGCCCGCCTTCGGGGACTCGTAGAAGTACGAGACCGGGCGCGACTGAACCAGCCAGCTCCACGGGTTGGACTGATACGTGTGGGGCGAGGAGAGCGTGGTGTTGAACTCCCACACCTGCTTCTCGTAATGCCACAGGCTGCGCAGCGGGTTGAGGAGGCCGGCGAGGAACCCGTCCGGGCTGTGGCCGCCCTCGGTCTCGGCGTAGTGCCGGTAGAAGCCGCTGTGCCGCCAGCCCTCCGTGCGGCTGAACGTGCCGCTGTTGACGAACCAGCCGGTCCAGGACGCGATGTACACGCCCACGGCCACGGGTACGGTCGACAGGAACGCCCACGGCACGTCGCGCCGCAGCGTGGCACGCCATGGGTGCCGGGCCCCGGCCAGCCGCCGGGCGCCGACGTCCCACGCCACCACGAGCAGCCCGAACGCCGCCAGATACACGGCACCGTTCCACTTCGTGGCGAAGGCCAGCCCGAGGAAGACCCCGGCGGCGATCCGCCAGGGCCGCCACCCCAGCCGCGTCCGGTCGCCGACGGCGGCGTCCGGGAGCGCCACCCCGTCCTCACCCTCCGTCAGCGCCGCCGCCAGGCGGGACCGGGCCTTGTCCCGGTCGACCAGCACGCACCCGAAGGCGGCCAGGACGAAGAACATCAGCACCGAGTCGAGCAGGGACGTCCGGCTCATGACGTAGTGCAGACCGTCCACGGCCAGCAGCGCGCCCGCCAGACAGCCCAGGAACGTCGACCGCAGCAGCCGCCGCCCGATGCGGCACAGCATCAGTACCGACAGGGTGCCGAGCACGGCCACCATGAAGCGCCAGCCGAAGGGGTTCAGCCCGTACAGCCACTCGCCGACGCCGATGACCCACTTGCCGACGGGCGGGTGCACGACGTACGAGGCGGCGTCGCCGACGGCGGTGTTCCCGCCGATGATCTGATCGTTGGCCTCCTTGGGCCACTCGACCTCATAGCCGTACTTCCACAGCGCCCAGGCGTCCTTGGCGTAGTACGTCTCGTCGAATATGACCGCCTTGGGGCTGCCCAGGTTCCAGAACCGGATCACCCCGGCGAAGAGCGCGACGAGCAGCGGCCCCAGCCACCCCATCGACCGCGCGAGCAGCTCCGCCGTTCTCGGACCGGCCCCCGCGGCCGCCCACAGCCGCGTCCCGGGCTCGGGAAACGGCGGCACGAGCCGCTCCCGCACGTCGGACAGCGCCTTCGCGTGGCTGGGGCCCGCATAGCCGAAGCGGCGGAGTCTGCGCTGCCACGGGGGCGGCTGCTCGTCTGCCGTCGGGCCCTGCTGGGCGTGCGTCGCGGTGTCACTGGTCACCGCGCCATCGTAGGGAACGACCCTGTGGGAGTCCTGAGGGCGCCGCGCGGGCGGCCGCGGAGCCGGTGCGCGGGCCGTGCCGGGGAAGCCCTGGGGAGAGGCGGTGAAGGGGGGACGCCCGGGTGCGCGACACAACATCGCGTGGCCCATGCAGCTACCGCTAGCGTCAGGCTCCATGAACACCCCAGTACACATATGCGTTCGCCGGAACGCACGCGCGCTCGGGCGTCACGCATGACACCCGCGGTCGCCGCCGCCGTCCTCATCGCCGCCGTCGCGCACGCCAGTTGGAACGCGATAGCCCACGGCATCAAGGACCAGCTCCTGGCCTTCACGCTCGTGGGCGGCGGGGGAGCGGCCTGCGGGGCGCTTCTCCTGCCGTTCGCGCCGGCGCCCGCCGCCGGGGCGTGGCCGTACCTCGCCTTCTCGGCCGTGCTGCACGTCCTCTACCAGGCGCTGCTCATGCGGTCGTTCAGCCTCGGCGACTTCGGGCAGATGTATCCGATCGCGCGCGGCACCGCGCCGCTGGCCGTGACCGCCCTGGCGGCGGTCTTCGCCGGGGAGTTCGCCGGCGGCTGGCAGCTCGCGGGCGTCGCGGTGGCCTCGGCCGGGCTCGTCGGCCTGGCGCTGTGGGGCATCCGCGGCTCGGGGACGCGGCCCCAGTGGGCGGCCATCGGGGCGGCCCTGGCGACGGGGCTGGCCATCGCCGCGTACACGGTCGTCGACGGCCTGGGCGTACGGGCCTCCGGCTCCGCGCCGGGCTACATCGGCTGGCTGATGGTCCTGGAGGGGGCGGTGATCCCCCTCTGGGCCGTGGCCGCCCGGCGCGGCCGGTTCCTCGCCGGGATCCGGCCCTTCGCCGTGCGCGGGCTGCTCGGTGGACTGCTGTCCGTCTTCGCCTACGGGCTGGTGCTGTGGGCCCAGACGAAGGCGGCCCTCGCCCCGATCGCGGCGCTGCGCGAGTCGTCCATCCTCGTGGGCGCGGCCATCGGCGCGCTCTTCATGAAGGAGCGCTTCGGCGCGCCCCGGATCGCGGCGGCCGCACTGATGGTCGCAGGCATCGGGCTGATGCTCCACGCCGGCTGAGCGGGACGGACGACGGCCGGCGGACGCCCGGGACGCGCCCCCGACCGGGTGAGGTGCGAACACCCCGGCCGCACCGTCGGGTATTCCTGGCCCTTCATCACAGATGGAGCTCCATGGAGGGATACCGACCCCGTATGCCCACCCGCACCCGCATCCGAGAGGCGATCGGCATCGCCGTCACCGCGCTCGGCGCCGTCGCCCTGACGGCCGTCGCCCCCGCGTCCGTCCCCGAGGCCGCCGCCGCGCCCCCGCCGCCGCCCCGCAACGAGCTGACCATCGACCCGACCGCCCACGTCGCACCCGACGGCACGATCACCATGACGGGCACCTACCGCTGCCTCCTGCTGCCCGGCGGCTCCACGGCCCCCGTGCTCGTCGCCAGCAACCTCATGCAGGGCGGCCGGTCCAGCGGCATCGGCGGCAGCCGGGCCGTGTGCGACGGCGCCCGGCACACGTGGCGGAACTCGGCCCGTCCGTACCGTGCCCCGTTCCGGCCGGGACCGGCGCGGGCCGACGGCACGCTGATGCAGTTCAAGAAGACCAAGAGCGGGATCCTGCTGCCCCACTTCGTCGCCGTCGCCGGCCTGCGGGACGTCACCCTCGTCACCCGGCCGTAGCGGCCCCGCCGCGGCACCCTGCGAGGATGGAGGCGTGACTGGAACGCTCGTACTCGCAGGAACCCCCATCGGCGACGTGGCCGACGCGCCCCCGCGGCTGGCCGCCGAACTGGGCGCCGCCGAAGTGATCGCCGCCGAGGACACCCGGCGGCTGCGCCGGCTGACCCAGGCCCTGGGGGTGCACACCACCGGCCGGGTCGTCTCGTACTTCGAGGGCAACGAGTCGGCCCGTACCCCCGAGCTGGTCGAGGCCCTGCGGGGCGGGGCGCGGGTGCTGCTGGTGACGGACGCCGGCATGCCGTCGGTGTCCGACCCCGGGTACCGGCTGGTCGCCGCGGCCGTCGAGCACGACATCAAGGTGACGGCCGTGCCGGGCCCCTCGGCCGTGCTGACGGCCCTGGCGGTGTCCGGGCTGCCGGTCGACCGGTTCTGCTTCGAGGGCTTCCTGCCGCGCAAGGCGGGGGAGCGGCTCGGCAGGCTGCGCGAGGTGGCCGACGAGCGGCGCACCCTCGTCTACTTCGAGGCCCCCCACCGCCTCGACGACACCCTCGCCGCCATGGCCGAGGCGTTCGGCGCCGACCGCCGGGCCGCGGTGTGCCGCGAGCTGACCAAGACGTACGAGGAGGTCAAGCGCGGGCCCCTGAAGGACCTGGCCGAGTGGGCCGCCGAGGGCGTGCGCGGCGAGATCACGATCGTCGTCGAGGGCGCCGCCGAGCGCGGCCCGCAGGAGCTGGACCCCGCCGAGCTGGTCCGCCGGGTGCGGGTCCGGGAGGAGGCCGGTGAGCGCCGCAAGGAGGCGATCGCGGCCGTGGCGGCGGAGGCGGGCCTGCCCAAGCGCGAGGTGTTCGATGCGGTCGTAGCGGCAAAAAATGCCGCACAGCCGGACCGATCGTAAAGTAAAGGGCTAACCTGAAAAGCAAAGCTTGGGCATGGCAGCCGGCGCCTCAGGGCATGAAGCCGCCAAGTTTGTCCCAATTCGCGGGTCAGGCTGCTGCGCCATCGCCGGGAGAGGCGTTCCCTGGATGTGGGACGTCCGGTCCCGGAGAGACTTGTCCAGCGGACAAGAGGGAGCTGCCATGAGCGAGACCGCAGGGGCTTCAAGCGGTGCCCAGCCCACGACGCGAACGCACACCATCACCCACACGAGTGCACCGGCGTTCGAGTCGGCCCATGAGTCCTACTCCTTCGCCTGCATGCGATGCGGGCACGGCTGGGAGCAGTCGTACGAAATACGGCACTACACCGACGCCGAAGGCCGGCCCTTCGTCACGTACTACGCGGACGGCGAGCGCGTACCGTCCCCGCTGACCCGCCCGACCTGCGTGAACTGCGGCGAGCACGTGGTGCGGATCATGCGCTCCGGGCAGGTGTCCGAAATCGCCGATGCCCTCCACCTGCCCGGACGCACCGTCGTACCGGCCACCATGCAGGCGGCCGCCGGACCGCTGCAGATGAGCGCGTACGGCACCCATGAGCCGCGCGCCTCCAGGACCCGCGGTGACGAGACGGGCGAGCCGAAGGCCGACGAGCATCACTGGCACCTGTCGGACATCCTCAAGGCCTTCCACCGCAAGTAAGGCCCGCCCCACGCGAAACCTACAATCGCGTGCATGGCGGCACAGAAGATGGCATCGAACAGCGGCCCGGCTGACGGCGGGCGGAAGAAGAACGACGACAAGGACGTCCCTCCGCCGCTCCCGGCGCCGCTGAACGTGCCCGTGGCCGACTCCCACACCCACCTCGACATGCAGAGCAGCACGGTCGAGGACGCCCTCGCCAAGGCGGCCTCCGTCGGAGTGACCACCGTGATCCAGGTCGGCTGCGACCTGGCCGGATCCCGCTGGGCGGCCGAGACGGCCGCCGCGCACGACGCCGTCTGGGCCACGGTCGCCCTGCACCCGAATGAGGCACCCCGCATCGTCCTCGGCGACCCCGACGGCTGGTCGCGCCAGGGCGCCCGCGAACCCGGCGGCGAAGCCGCCCTGGAGGCCGCCCTCGCCGAGATCGACCGCCTCGCCGCCCTGCCCCAGGTCAGGGGTGTCGGCGAGACCGGACTGGACTACTTCCGCACCGGCCCCGAGGGCATGGCCGCCCAGGAGCTGTCCTTCCGCCGCCACATCGACATCGCCAAGCGCCACGGCAAGGCCCTGGTCATCCACGACCGCGACGCCCACGACGACGTCCTGCGCGTCCTGCAGGAGGAAGGCGCGCCCGAGACCGTCGTCTTCCACTGCTACTCCGGCGACGCCGAGATGGCCAAGGTCTGCGCGGCCGCCGGCTACTACATGTCCTTCGCCGGGAACATCACCTTCAAGAACGCCCAGCAGCTGCGCGACGCCCTCGCCGTCGCCCCCCTGGACCTGATCCTCGTCGAGACCGACGCACCCTTCCTGACCCCGATGCCGTATCGCGGACGGCCCAACGCGCCCTACCTCATTCCGGTCACATTGCGCGCCATGGCCGAGATGAAGGACATCGACGAGGACGCCCTGGCCACGGCAGTCGCGGCGAATACCGCACGCGCCTTCGGGTACTGACCCCAGAAATCGCGACACCCTGTGACCATACGACTTTGGTGGGTGACGGTGGCTCCGCTACAGTCCCGGGCCTAGCCGGACCCCTGGAGTGTCGTGAGTCATGCACAGGGCAGCCCCCACGCTGCACCCCGCGCCGCGACGGAGACGCCGCCGCCGTACGACCCGTACGCGCGGCCCGATCCGTACGGCCCCGAGCCGTACGGGCTGTACGAGCCGTACGAGACCCATGCCCCGCCGTACGAGGCGTACGACCCGTACGAGTCCATCGACGTCCACGAACCCTTCGGGCAGCCCCAGCTGCCCCGCCAGGCCGTCGCCCCCGTCCTCCTGGACGACGCCGCCTCCCGCGACGAGCCGGGCACCGGCACGACCACCGACGTGCCCCCTGAGGCCGGCGGCCGCGCCGCCGCGCGCCGGGCCGCCGCCGGGGAGCGCCGCAAGCGCACCGGCACCCGCGAGCGGACCGAACCGCTGCGCCGGCTGCTCCCGCAGGCCCTCGTCGTCGCCTTCCTCGCCGGCGGCACCTCCGCCTTCATCGCCAGCGACAAATCCGTCCAGCTCAGCATCGACGGCAAGGCCCGCACTCTGCACACCTTCGCCGACGACGTCGAGGAACTGCTGGCCGATGAGGGCATGACCGTCGGCGAGCACGACATCATCGCCCCCGGCCCCCACCACGACCTGGCCTCCGGCGACCGCGTCATCATCCGCTACGGCCGCCCCGTCGCCCTCACCCTCGACGGCGAACGCCGCCAGGTGTGGACCACCGCCCGCACCGTCGACGGCGCCCTGCGCCAGCTCGGCGTGCGCGCCGAGGGCGCCTACCTCTCCGCCTCCCGCTCCGCGCGCATCGGACGCCACGGCCTGGACCTCGACGTCCGCACCGAGCGCAGCGTCACCTTCATGGCCGACGGACGCGAACGCACCATCCGCACCAACGCCGCCACCATCCGCGAGGCCATCGACCAGGCCGGCATCAGCCTGCGCGGCCAGGACACCACCTCCGTCGACCCCGACAGCTTCCCCCGCGAAGGCCAGACGATCTCCGTCATGCGCATCACCGGCAGCCGCGAGGTCCGCGAGGAACCCATCGACTACACCACCGAACGCCGCGAGGACCCCACGCTCTACAAGGGCACCGAGGTCGTCGTCCAGCGCGGCGAGAAGGGCGTCGAGCGCGTCACCTACGAGCTGCGCACCGTCAACGGGGTCCAGCAGAAGCCCAAGCGGATCTCCTCGGAGACCGTCAAGCAGCCCCGCACCCAGATCGTGAAGGTCGGCACCAAGGCCCGCCCCACCTCCGTCCAGGGCACGGACGGCCTGAACTGGGCCGGACTCGCCCACTGCGAGGCCGGCGGACGGCCCAACGCCGTCGACCCCTCCGGCACGTACGGCGGGCTGTACCAGTTCGACGTCCGCACCTGGCACTCCCTCGGCGGCAGCGGCCGACCACAGGACGCGTCCGCCGAGGAACAGACCTTCCGGGCCAAGAAGCTGTACATCAGCCGGGGGGCGAGCCCGTGGCCCGTGTGCGGCCGTAAACTTCACGGGTGAGCTCCAGCCCCAGTACAGACGATTCCGGCGCCCTGCTCGGCCCGGCCGACATCCGCGAACTCGCCGCAGCCCTCGGGGTCCGCCCCACCAAGCAGCGCGGCCAGAACTTCGTGATCGACGCCAACACGGTCCGGCGCATCGTACGGACCGCCGAGGTGCGGCCCGACGACGTCGTCGTCGAGGTCGGGCCGGGGCTCGGGTCGCTGACCCTCGCCCTGCTGGAGGCCGCCGACCGGGTCACGGCCGTCGAGATCGACGACGTGCTCGCCGCCGCCCTCCCCGCCACCATCGCCGCCCGCATGCCCGCCCGCGCCGACCGCTTCGCGCTCGTCCACAGCGACGCCATGCGCGTCACCGAGCTGCCCGGCCCGCCGCCCACCGCGCTGGTCGCCAACCTGCCCTACAACGTCGCCGTGCCCGTGCTGCTGCACATGCTGGAGCAGTTCCCCACCATCGAGCGCACCCTGGTGATGGTCCAGTCCGAGGTCGCCGACCGGCTCGCCGCGCGGCCCGGCAACAAGGTCTACGGCGTGCCCTCCGTCAAGGCCAACTGGTACGCCGAGGTCAAGCGGGCCGGCGCCATCGGCCGCAACGTCTTCTGGCCGGCCCCCAACGTCGACTCCGGCCTCGTCTCGCTCGTCCGCCGCGACAAGCCCCTCGAGACCACCGCCACGCGCGAAGAGGTCTTCGCCGTCGTGGACGCCGCCTTCGCCCAGCGCCGCAAGACCCTGCGGGCCGCCCTGGCCGGCTGGGCCGGCTCCGCCGCGGCCGCCGAGGCCGCCCTCGTCGCCGCCGGCGTCTCCCCGCAGGCCCGGGGCGAGGCCCTGACCGTGCACGAGTTCATCGCCATCGCCGAGCAGAAGGGCGCCGCGCAGTGACCGCCGCCGCCGTGACGGTTCGCGTCCCCGCCAAGGTCAACGTCCAGCTCGCCGTCGGCCCGCCGCGCCCCGACGGCTTCCACGACCTGGCCAACGTCTTCCTCGCCGTCGGCCTGTACGACGAGGTCACGGTCGCCCCCGCCGACGAGCTGCGCGTCACCTGCTCCGGCCCCGACGCCGACCAGGTCCCCCTGGACGCCACCAACCTCGCCGCCCGCGCCGCCCTCGCCCTCGCGGCCCGGCACGGGCGGGAGGCGAACGTCCACATCCACATCGCCAAGGACATCCCCGTCGCCGGCGGCATGGCCGGCGGCAGCGCCGACGGCGCGGGCGCGCTCCTGGCGTGCGACGCCCTGTGGGGCACCGGCGCCTCCCGCGAGGAACTCCTTCAGATCTGCGCCGAGCTGGGCAGCGACGTGCCCTTCAGCCTCGTCGGCGGTGCCGCGCTCGGGCGCGGCCGGGGCGAACTGCTCACCCCGCTCGAGACCGGCGGCACCTTCCACTGGGTCTTCGCCGTCGCCGACGGCGGCCTGTCCACGCCCGCCGTGTACGCCGAGTGCGACCGGCTGCGCGGCGCGGCGAGCATCCCGGACCCCGAGCCGTCGGCCGCCCTGCTGGCCGCCCTCGCGGCCGGTGACGCGGCGGCCCTGGCGGCCGCCGTGAGCAACGACCTGCAGGCCGCCGCCGTCTCCCTGCGGCCGTCGCTGGCCGCGACGCTCGCCGCCGGTACGGAGGCCGGGGCACTGGCCGCGATGGTCTCGGGCTCCGGCCCGACCACGGCGTTCCTGGTGGCCGGGGAGGCGGAGGCCGAGAAGGTGGCCGAAGCCCTGCGGACGTCCGGCACCTGCCGCGCCGTCCGCGTCACCTCCGGCCCCGCGCCGGGGGCGACGGTCTGCGGCACCGCCCGCTCATCGGCCTGAGCGAGGGATCCGTTCCGCCCGGGAAGCACCCAGCCACCTCGCGCACGGCTTCTCCACGCACTCGTGCAGGAGGACGGCGCCGCCCAGGGAGATGGCCATCACCAGGGCGGCGTGCAGGGCCAGCGGAACGCTGACGTGGTGCTGCCTCAGGAAATGGCTCGTCGTGAAGATGACCATTTCGTGCAGGAGATAGAAGGCGAAGGAAATCTCGCCGAGGTACACCACGAACCGGTTCCGGAACGGTGATTCCCCGCCCCGTACGTCCGCGCGCGCGGCCGCCGCGACGGTGAGGGTGAAGGGAACCACCGTGACCGCGACCCAGTGGAATTCCTCCGGCACGAGATGCGCCAGCGCGAAGACCGCCCCCACGGACAGCGCGACACTCGCCACCAGCCCCGGGCCCCGCCAGGCGCCCTTCCTCACCAGCAGGGCGAGCGCGATGCCGATGACGAATTCGGCCAGGCGCACGGGCGGAAGCATGTACAGCGTGAACTTCGATTCCCAGCCCGCCGTGCGCCGGACGACGTCCGTGGCGAAAGGCAGCAGCAGGACGAAGACGTTCCCCAGGCCGACCACGGCCCACAGGCCCGCGAGCGGGAGCCTGCGGATCGCGCAGACCAGCAGCGGGAAGCAGACGTAGAAGAAGACCTCGCAGCTCAGCGACCAGGAGACGCCGTTGTAGGCGAACCACCGGTCCTCGTCGTTGGGCACCCACGACTGCGTCAGGCTGAGATTGCTCAGCGCCAGATCGGGGTCGAGCCTCTTGCCCATCCAGACCAGCATCAGCACCGCGATGGCGAAGGTCACCAGATGGCTGGGGTAGATACGGGCGAAACGCCGCCGCCAGAATCCGGCGGCCGGGCTGCCGGGCCGGGCCGACCAGGCGAGGACGAAGCCCGAGAGAATGAAGAAGAAGGAGACCGCCGAGGGACCGGCGAAGGTGGCGTCCTTCAGCTTGCGCAGCTGCTCCGCGGTACCGGCGCCGTACTGCTCGTAGGAAAAGTGGTAACAGAACACGAGCAGCGCCGCGAACCAACGCAGACCGGTGAGCGAATCCAGCCGTATCCGCGAAGACACCGCCCGAGGGCGTGCATCCGCCCCGGTCCGGGGGACGGCCTCCGATATAAGGCTCACGCTCTGTCTTTCTGGCCGGACGGGAATGCGCGGATACGGGCGCGGACCGGGTGGAATCTACCAGCGGTAGCCGTCGCGGCCGGGTCGTGCGCCCCGGACAGCGCACCACCGGCCCGGTCGGGGGCCTCGGCCGGGCGTGGGATCCTGGAGGCAGTCCCATAGAGCAAGGAGCGGCATGGCAGCCAACCTGGTCAATCTGGAAGCCGTCGAGAAGGTGTACGGCACGCGTGCGCTGCTCGACGGCGTCTCCCTCGGCGTGAACGAGGGCGACCGGATCGGCGTGGTCGGCCGCAACGGCGACGGCAAGACCACCCTCATCCGCATCCTCGCCAAGCTCGAGGACGCCGACAAGGGCCGGGTCACCCACGCCGGCCACCTGCGGCTCGGCGTCCTCACCCAGCACGACTCCCTCGACCCGGCCGCCACCGTGCGGCACGAGGTCATCGGGGACATGGCCGACCACGAGTGGGCGGGCAACGCCAAGATCCGCGACGTGCTGACCGGCCTCTTCGGCGGGCTCGACCTGCCGGCGTTCCCCCAGGGCCTGGACACCGTCATCGGCCCGCTCTCCGGTGGCGAGCGCCGCCGCATCGCGCTGGCCAAGCTGCTGATCGCCGACCAGGACATGATCGTCCTGGACGAGCCCACCAACCACCTCGACGTCGAGGGCATCTCCTGGCTGGCCCAGCACCTGCAGGCCCGCCGCTCGGCGCTGGTGTGCGTCACCCACGACCGGTGGTTCCTCGACCAGGTCTGCACCCGCATGTGGGACGTGCAGCGCGGCTCCGTCCACGAGTACGAGGGCGGCTACAGCGACTACGTCTTCGCACGGGCCGAGCGGGAGCGGATCGCCGCGACCGAGGAGACCAAGCGGCAGAACCTGATGCGCAAGGAGCTCGCCTGGCTGCGGCGCGGCGCCCCCGCCCGTACGAGCAAGCCCCGCTTCCGCATCGAGGCGGCCAACGAGCTGATCGCCGACGTGCCGCCGCCGCGCGACAGCTCCGAGCTGATGAAGTTCGCCAGCTCGCGCCTGGGCCGGACCGTCTTCGACCTGGAGAACGTCACCGTCCAGGCCGGCCCCAAGGCGCTGATCGAGCACCTGACCTGGCAGCTGGGCCCCGGCGACCGGATCGGCCTCGTCGGCGTCAACGGCGCCGGCAAGACCTCGCTGCTGCGCACGCTCGCCGAGGCGGCCGCCACCGAGGGCGAGAAGCAGCCCGCGGGCGGCAAGGTCGTCGTCGGCAAGACCGTCAAGCTGGCCTACCTCTCGCAGGAGGTCGCCGAACTCGACCCCGCCAAGCGGGTCCTGGAGGCCGTGCAGCAGGTGCGCGACCGTGTCGACCTCGGCAAGGGCCGGGAGATGACGGCGGGCCAGCTGTGCGAGAAGTTCGGCTTCACCAAGGAGAAGCAGTGGACGCCCGTCGGCGACCTCTCCGGCGGTGAGCGGCGCCGGCTGCAGATCCTGCGGCTGCTGATGGACGAGCCCAACGTCCTCTTCCTCGACGAGCCCACGAACGACCTCGACATCGAGACGCTCACGCAGCTGGAGGACCTGCTCGACGGCTGGCCCGGCTCGATGGTCGTCATCAGCCACGACCGGTACTTCGTCGAGCGCACCACGGACCGCGTCTTCGCGCTGCTGGGCGACCGGGCGCTGCGGATGCTGCCGCGCGGCCTGGACGAGTACCTGGAGCGCAGGCAGCGCGTCATCGACGCCGCGGTCCCCGCCGCCCCCGTCGCGGACGCGTCCGCGACGAAGGCGAAGCTCGGCGCCGCCGACGCGCGCGCGGCCAAGAAGGAGCTGCAGAAGATCGAGCGCCGGCTCGACCGCGTCAGCGAGCAGGAGGCCAAGCTCCACGCGCGGATCGCCGAGCAGGCGACCGACTTCGAGGCTGTCGCCAAGCTGGACGCCGAGCTGCGGGAACTGGCCGGCGAGCGCGATGAGCTCGAGCTGCGCTGGCTGGAGCTGGCCGAGGACGCGTGAGGGCGGTGCGGTGCGGCGCTGCTGCCAACTGACGGATCGTAAGGCGCAATAAGGCGCAACAGTCTCGTCACGGGCCGGTCTCAGGTGGTGGATAGGTCTGAGATCGGCCCTTGGGCTGTCGGCGACGGGTGGTACAAAGAACACCCGCTCGCCTGCCGCACACTGGCCGGATTCCTGCGGATTCAAGCCCTGGACCCGCGCGTAAAGAGGAAAGCTGATGTCACAGCCGCCCCAGCCACCACCGCCGCCGCAGGGCCCTCCGGCCCAGCCGGGCGGAGGCTTCGGCGCGCCACAGGCCCCCTCCGGCCCGCCCCCCGGCTTCGGCGCCCCGCCGCCCGCGCAGCCCCCCGCCGGGCCCGCGTACGGCTACCCGCAGGCACCGCCCCCGCCGCCGGGCCAGCCCGCGGGCGGGCCCGCGTACGGCTACCCCCAGGCCCCGCCGCCCCCGCCGGGCGCGCCCCAGACCCCGCCGCCGGCCGGCTACGGCTACCCGGCCCAGCCCGGCCCGGGCGTCCCCGGCCAGCCGGACATGGCCACCCAGGCCTTCGGCGCCGTCCAGCCGCCCCAGCCGCAGCAGTACGGCATGTACCCGCCCACCGCGCAGTTCCCCGGCGGCGCCCCCGGCGGTGACGGCGGCAACGGCAAGGCCAAGCAGCGCATGGCCATCATCATCAGCGCCGTCGTGGCGCTGGTGCTGGTCATCGGCGGCGGCGTCTGGTTCGCCACCAAGGACGGCGGCAAGGACGACGAGGCCAAGGGCACGACCGGCGGCCAGGACGCCGGCAAGCAGGGCGGCGCCGGCGGCGGCGGTGCCAAGGCGCCCGCGACCATCGACGGCAAGCTGCTGTTCAGCGTCGACCAGCCCAAGGTCGACGACCTCGTCGGCGTCAAGGGCCACTGGGTCACCGACCAGGTCTACGCCAAGGTCGACGTCTACAAGCTCGTCGGCTACGGCCTCTCCGGCGGCCAGAAGTGGGAGATCCCGCTCGACGGCGAGGTCTGCTGGGCCTCCCGCCAGGCCACGGCCGACGGCAAGACCGCCGTCGTCGTCAAGGACGGCAAGCCCAGCTCTGAGAAGAAGTACGGCGGTCCCTGCACCCAGGTCGTGGCCATCGACCTGAACAAGGGCGAGAAGCTCTGGCAGAAGACCGCCAAGGCGGGCGACCAGGACATCCGCTTCGACGAGGTCACCGTCGGCGGCGGCACCGTCGCCGCGGGCGGCACCAGCGGCGGCGCCGCCTGGACGCTGGCCGACGGCAAGGAGCTGTGGAAGCCCAAGCCCGGCGAGGACTGCCGCGACGACGGCTACGGCGGCGGAAGCAAGCTCGTCGCGGTGCGCCGCTGCGGCGACTACTCCCGGCCCCAGATGCAGGTCCAGACCCTCACCCCCGAGACGGGCGCGGTCAAGTCGGTCTACAAGGTGCCCGCCGGACTGCAGTACGTCCACATCGCCTCCACCGACCCGCTGGTCATCGCGGTCGACGCGGGCGGCTCCACCGGCAGCTCCGCCTCCGACTTCCTGGTGATCGACGACAGCGCCAAGGAAGCCAAGCTGCGCTCCAAGATCTCCACGGAGAACGGCAAGTTCACGCCGAGGTGTCCCTCCACGGACGTCGAGGGCTGCATGAAACTGGCCATCACCAAGGACACGCTCTACCTGCCCTCCGAGGAGCACGCGAGCGGCAACACCCAGCAGGTCGGCCGCGTCAACGAGATCGTCGGCTTCGACCTGGCCAGCGGCCAGTCCAAGGGCAAGGCCGAGGGCGTCGCGGGCTCCACGCTGATCCCGCTGGGCGTCGACAAGGACGGCTACCCCATCGGCTACCAGGAACCCACCTACAAGTCGGGCGGCAGGGTGGTACGGATCGATCCCAAGTCGTTCAAGACCGATGTGCTGCTGAAGAATCCGGCCACCACGGCCGACAGTGAGCGCAGGCTCACGCCGGGCACCCACTACGGGCTGTGGTCGCAGGGCCGGCTCTACCTGGGCAGCAGTTACGCGAACAAGCCCAGCTCGGTGAGCTTCGGCAAGGAGTATCTGACGATGATCTTCGGCGGCAGCTGATAATGATCGTTTGACGAGCGCTCCAGCCCGTATCCCTGTCCGTCGCGCGTACATGCCTGAACGATCCGTTTCAGTCTCGAAGTACACGTGATTGGCAGGGATTTCGGCATTCCGGGGGACTTCTCACCGGTAAGGGGCGCGGAACGTCGAACAAGCGTGTAGCTTCCGGGGCAAGAGGGTGCCGGGGAGACCTGCGCGGGCGGCAGAGGGCGGCAGCGGGCGACAGGGGGGTTAGCGCATGGGCGTGCGGCTCATGGTGGTCGACGACCACCGGCTGCTGGCCGAGGCCCTCGCCTCGGCACTGAAGTTGCGCGGCCATCGCGTGCTGGCCGCGGCCGCGCCCAGCGCCGGGGCGGCGGACCTGGTGATCAGCCGCGCCCCCGAGGTGTGTCTGCTGGGCACCGCGACCCCGGCCGAGCCCGGGGCCTTCGACCCGGTCGTACGGATCAAGCGGGAGCGCCCGCAGGTCGCGGTCGTCGTGCTCGGCCCGGTGCCGAGCCCGCTCGGCATCGCGGCCGCCTTCGCCGCCGGCGCCTCCGGCTACGTACGCCACAACGAACGCATCGAGGGCGTCGAGCGCGCCATGATGAAGGCCCGGGCGGGCGAGGCCGCGGTCGACCCGCAGCTGCTGCAGGGCGCCTTCGCCGAGCTGCTCAACCCCGCCGCCCAGCCGGACGACGAGGGCGCCCGGCTGCTGCAGCTGCTGACCCCGCGCGAGGTCGAGGTCCTGGTCCGGGTCGCCGAGGGCGAGGACACCCGCCTGATCGCGGCCGGCATGGGGATAGCGCCCAGCACGGCCCGTACGCACGTCCAGCGCGTCCTGATGAAGCTCGGCGTGGGCTCCCGCCTGGAGGCGGCCGCCCTCGCGGCGCGCACGGGCCTGCTCGACCGCGCCACGGGCTCCGCCCCCGTCCCGCCCCAGGCCGCCGCCCCCTCCCGGGGCCCCGGCCCGGCGGGAGCGCCCCCGGGCGCGGTGGGAGGCCCGCGGCCGCCCGTCGGCTGACGCGCACGCCACTCTTCACGCACTGTTGACCCGGTTGTGGGGTCATGGTTCCTTGTGTTCGGTTGTGTGCGGGGGTGTGTGAGGAGGGCGGCGTGAAGAAGACGGCGACTCGGCTCGCGGACGGCCGCGAGCTGTTCTACTACGACTCGCGGGACGACGCCGTACGCGACGACGTCGACCAGCGGCCCCTCGAACGGCCCACGACCACCGGCGAGATCCGCCGCGACCGGCTGCTCGGCGACAGCGTCGCCATCGCCTCCCACCGCCAGGCACGCACCTACCACCCACCGCCCGGCCAGTGCCCGCTGTGCCCCTCCCGCGACGGCCGGCACACCGAGATCCCCGCCGCCGCCTACGAGGTCGTCGTCTTCGAGAATCGTTTCCCCTCGCTGACCGGCGACCAAGGGCGCTGCGAGGTCGTCTGCTTCACCGACGACCACGACGCCTCCTTCGCCGGCCTCGACCCCGACCGGGCCGCCCTCGTGCTCGCCGCCTGGACCGACCGGACCGCCGAACTGGCCGCCCTGCCCGGAGTCGAGCAGGTCTTCTGCTTCGAGAACCGCGGCCGGGAGATCGGCGTCACCCTCGGCCACCCCCACGGGCAGATCTACGCCTACCCCTTCGTCACCCCGCGCACCGCCCGCATGCTCGCCTCGGCCGCCGCCCACCGCCAACGCGGCGCCGCACGCAACCTCTTCGACGACGTCGTCGACCGGGAGCGCGCCGACGGCCGGCGGATCGTCCTGCAGAGCGCGCACTGGACCGCCTTCGTGCCCTACGCCGCCCACTGGCCCTACGAGGCGCACCTCTACCCCCGGCGCAGGGTGCCCGACCTGCTCGCCCTCGACGACGACGCCCGCGCCGACTTCCCCCGCGTCTATCTGGAGCTCCTACGGCGCTTCGACCGGATCTTCGACGGCGACAGCGGGGAGGCCGAGGGGCCCACCCCGTACATCTCCGCCTGGCACCAGGCGCCCTTCCGCCACCCCCACAGGAGTGAATTCGCCCTCCACCTCGAGCTCTTCACCATTCGCCGCACCGCAGGAAAGCTGAAGTTCCTCGCCGGTTCGGAATCCGGCATGAACGTGTTCATCAACGACGTGCCGCCCGAGGACGCGGCCCAGCGACTGCGAGAGGTAGCGAGCCCATGAGCAGCACCCCCCTGAAGTGCCTGGTCACCGGCGGCGCCGGATACATCGGCAGCGTGGTCGCCGCGCACCTGCTGGCCGCCGGGCACGAGGTGGACGTGCTCGACGACCTCTCCAGCGGCCACCGCGACGCCGTCCCCGACGGCGCCCGCTTCCTCGAGGGCCGGGTCCAGGACGCCGCCCGCTGGCTCGGGCCCTCCCACGACGCCGTCCTGCACTTCGCGGCCTTCTCCCAGGTCGGGCAGTCCGTCGCCCAGCCCGAGGCCTACTGGCGCAACAACGTCGGCGGCACCCTCGAACTGCTCGCCGCCATGCGCGCGGCCGGCGTGCGCAGGCTCGTCTTCTCCTCCACCGCCGCCACCTACGGCGAGCCCGCCACCGTCCCCATCACCGAGGACGCCCCCACCCTCCCCACCAACCCCTACGGCGCCACCAAGCTCGCCGCCGACCACATGATCAGCGGCGAGTGCGCGGCCCACGGCCTGGCCGCCGTCTCCCTGCGCTACTTCAACGTGGCCGGGGCGCACGGCCGGCACGGCGAGCGCCACACCCCCGAATCGCACCTCATCCCCCTCGTCCTGCAGGTCGCCCTGGGCGAGCGCGAGGCCCTCCGCGTCCACGGCGAGGACTACGCCACCCCCGACGGCACCTGCGTACGCGACTACATCCACGTCGCCGACCTCGCCGAGGCCCACCTGCTCGCCCTCGCCGCCGCCCGCCCCGGCGAGCACCTGATCTGCAACCTCGGCAACGGCAACGGCTTCTCCGTCCGCGAGGTCGTCGAGACCGCCCGCAAGGTCACCGGCCACGCCATCCCCGAGCGCACCGCCGCCCGCCGCCCCGGCGACCCGGCCGTGCTCGTCGCCTCCGCCGACCGGGCCGCGCACCGGCTCGGCTGGCGGCCCGCCCGGCCCGACCTGGCCGCGATCATCGAGGACGCCTGGACGTTCGCACGCCGGGACGCCCGGGCCCGGCCGTGAGCGCCCATCGGGCCGAGCGGGCCTTCCGCGCCGTCCACGGCGCCCCCTGCGAAGGGGTCTGGGCCGCGCCCGGCCGCGTCAACCTCATCGGCGAGTACACCGACTTCAACGACGGCTTCGTCATGCCCTTCGCGCTGCCCCGGCAGACCTGGGTGGCCGCCCGCGCCCGCACCGACGGGCGGCTGCGCCTGCACTCCGCGTCCGCGGGCCGGGCCGCCGAGCTGGACGTCCGGGAGCTCGCGCCCGGCAGGGTGCCCGGCTGGGCCGCCTACCCCGCCGGGGTCGCCTGGGCCCTGCGCGCGGCCGGGTACGGCATCACCGGCGCCGACCTGCACGTCGAGAGCACGGTGCCGGCCGGGGCGGGCCTGTCCTCGTCCGCCGCGCTGGAGGTCGCCACGGCCCTCGCCCTGGACGGGCTGTTCGGGCCCGGCCCCGCCGCCGACGCCCTGCCCGTGCTGGCCCGGCTGGCGCAGCGGGCCGAGAACGCCTTCGTGGGCGTCCCCTGCGGGGCCATGGACCAGATCGCCTCGGCGTGCTGCACCGACGGCCATGTGCTGCACCTGGACACCCGCGACCTGACCCGGCGGCAGATCCCCTTCGACCCGGCGGCACACGGCCTCACCCTGCTGGTGGTCGACACCCGGGTCGCGCACGCGGTGGGCGACGGCGGGTACGCACGGCGGCGCGCGGGGTGCGAGTCGGCCGCACGCGCGCTGGGCGTGCGCGCCCTGCGGGACGTGCCGTACGCGCAACTGTCCGCCGCCCTGGAGGAGTTGGCCGGAACGGGCGGTGCGGGGGAGTGGCCGGCGCTGGTGCGGCACGTCGTGACGGAGAACCGCCGCGTCGGGGAGGTGGCCGCCCTCCTGGGGGCCGGTGACGCCCGGGCGGCCGGGCCGCTGCTGAGCGCCGGGCACGCCTCGCTGCGCGACGACTTCGCCGTCTCCTGCCCGGAGCTGGACCTGGTGGTCGCCTCGGCGCTCGGTGCGGGCGCGCTCGGGGCCCGCATGACCGGGGCGGGGTTCGGGGGCTCGGCGGTGGTGCTGGCCGAGGAGGCGGCCGCCGGGGCGGTCCGGGCGGCGGTCACCGGCGCGTTCGCCGAGGCCGGGCACCGGGAGCCGCGCGTCTTCGCGGCGGCACCGTCGGCGGGCGCGCGGCGGGTGGCCTAGCCCTGTGGCGGAGCCGGCCGGTGTTCGGTCACGGCGCGGACCACATCGCGTCGTTCCGAGTCGTTCACCGCCTCAATACTGAACATAAAGCTCACGATAAACACCCGGGTCAAGCAGTTTTGCCAATCGGCTTCCGTTGTCGGACCCCGCCCGTACGCTGATGCACAGTGCCGGTGGGGGCCGGCGCTGATCAGGGGGCGAGACAGGCAGGTACGACGCCCGGGTGGGGTAGTTGTCAGGGCACGGCGGCGGCCGTGCGCATGTGGCGGCCCCAGGTTCGGGCGCCGTACCCGCACTGCCCTTGCCTACCGGGATATGGGGGTGGTTGTGGCACGTATTCGGGTATTGGTGGTCGACGACCACCGCATCTTCGCCGAGTCGCTCGCCGCCGCCCTCGCGGCCGAGCAGGACGTGGACGTCTCGGCGGCCGGCAGCGGGCCGGCGGCGCTGCGCGCACTGGAGCGCGCGGTGGGTGAAGGGCGGCGGTTCGACGTCCTGCTGATCGACGCCGACCTCGGCACGGTCGGCTCGGACGTCGCACAGGTCCCGGGCCAGCTCCGGGGCCAGGACGGCGGTCAGTCGTCCGGCGAGGGCACGGTCGACGGGATCTCGCTGGTGGCGAGGGTGCGCTCGGGGCATCCGGGGGTACGGACGGTGGTGCTGGCCGAGCGCGACGACCCGCGCCGGGCCGCGGCCGCGCTGCAGGCGGGCGCGGGCGGCTGGGTCGCCAAGGACTGCTCCCTCTCGCGCCTGCTGTCGGTCATACGCGGTGTGCTGCGGGACGAGACGCATCTGCCGCCCGCCCTGCTGACGGGCGTGCTGCGGGAGCTGACGGCCGCGCGCAAGCACCGCACGGAGAGCGAGCGGCTGGTGGAGTCGCTCACCCCGCGCGAACGCGAGGTGCTGCGCTGCATGGTGGCCGGCCTGGGTCGCAAGGCCGTCGCCGAGCGTCTCTTCCTCTCCCCGCACACGGTCCGCACCCATATGCAGAACGTCCTGGGCAAGCTGGGGGTGCACTCCACGCTGGCCGCCGTCGCACTGGCCCGGCGGGCCGGGGTCGGCCCGGTGGACCTAGCCGGGGACGTTGTCGAACGGGGCGGTCAACTGGCGTAGCAGAGCGGCCAGATCGCTGCGCTGGGCGGAGGACAGCTCGGCGAGGATGGCGCGCTCCTGCGCCAGCAGCCCGGCGAGCGCCTGGTCGGCGCGGTCCTGCCCCTCGGCGGTGAGCCGGACGAGCACACCGCGCCGGTCGGTCGGGTCGGGCTCGCGCTCGACCAGGCCCTTCTTGGCGAGCCGGTCGATGCGGTTGGTCATGGTGCCCGAGGTCACCAGGGTCTGGGTCAGCAGCTGCCCCGGCGAGAGCTGGTAGGGCGCCCCGGCGCGGCGCAGGGCGGTCAGGACGTCGAATTCCCAGGGCTCGAGCTCATGCTCGGCGAACGCGATCCTCCGGGCGCGGTCGAGGTGGCGGGCCAGCCTGCTGACCCGACTGAGCACCTCGAGTGGCTCCACGTCGAGGTCAGGGCGCTCCCGGCGCCATGCTGCGACCAGCCGATCGACCTCGTCCTCCATGACGATCAGTGTAGAGGGTGTGTCGACATGAAGTCTCTTGACGTCAAGATAATTCTGTGGAGATCCTGGGAACGCGACATCCGCAGGACCTGCAGGGAGGCCCCACCATGCACGGCGCACCCACCCCCACACCCACCTGGGACCCGCGGCAGTACCTCCGCCACTCCGGCCACCGCACCCGCCCCTTCCTCGACCTGCTCGCCCGTATCCCCGAGCCGCCCGCCCACCGGGGCACCACCCGCATCGCCGACCTCGGCTGCGGCGCCGGCAACATCACCGCGCTCCTCGCCGAGCGCTGGCCCCACGCCCGCATCACCGGCATCGACAACTCCGACGCCATGCTGCACACCGCCCGGGAACACCTGGCCACCCTGCCCGCCGGCCGGCACACCGACTTCGTCCACGCCGACCTCACCGACTGGGTCCCCGAAGAGCCCTACGACCTGATCGTCTCCAACGCCGCACTCCAATGGGTCCCCGGCCACACCCGGTCCTTCCCCGCCTGGACACGCGCCCTCACCCCCGGCGGCACCCTCGCCTTCCAGGTCCCCGGCAACTCCGACGCCCCCAGCCACGCCCTGCTCCGCGAACTGTGCGCCTCACCCCAATGGCGGGACCGCCTCGGACCGGCCGGCCGCCGCACCCTCGACGTCCTCCCACCGGGCGCATACCTCCAGCACCTCGCCGGCCTCGGCTGCGAGGTCGACGCCTGGGAGACCACCTACACCCACGTCCTGCAGGGCGAGGACCCCGTCCTCGACTGGATCAAGGGAACGGGGCTACGGCCCGTCCTGACCACCCTCGCCGGCGATCCGGCGGCCACCGAGGAGTTCCTCGGCGCGTACGCGGCGCTGCTGCGGGCCGCCTACCCGCCGGGGCCGCACGGCACCCTCTTCCCCTTCCGCAGGGTCTTCGTGGTCGCCCGGAAGGACGGCTGAGCGGCCCACGGCCGGGACCTCAGCTCTTGCGGTGACCCACCAGGCGCGGATGGGGCTCCAGACCGTCCAGGCCGTGCCAGGCCAGGTTCACCAGATGCGCCGCCACCTCGGCCTTCTTCGGCTTGCGCACGTCCAGCCACCACTGACCCGTCAGCGCCACCATGCCCACCAGCGCCTGGGCGTAGAGCGGGGCCAGCTTCGGATCGAAGCCCCGGGCCTTGAACTCCAGGCCCAGGATGTCCTCCACCTGCGTCGCGATATCGCTGATCAGGGAGGCGAACGTGCCCGTCGACTGGGCCACCGGCGAATCCCGCACCAGGATGCGGAAACCGTCCGTGGACTTCTCGATGTAGTCCAGCAGGGCGAACGCCGCCTGCTCCAGCAGCTCCCGCGGATGCCCCGCCGTCAGGGCACCCGTCACCATGTCCAGCAGCTGCCGCATCTCGCGGTCCACGACCACCGCGTACAGCCCCTCCTTGCCGCCGAAGTGCTCGTAGACCACCGGCTTGGACACCCCGGCCTTCGCCGCGATCTCCTCCACCGACGTGCCCTCGAACCCCCGCTCGGCGAAGAGCGTGCGACCGATGTCCAGCAGCTGCTCACGGCGCTCCGCGCCGGTCATCCGCACCCGGCGCGGCCGCGCCCGCCTGCCCCCCGACGTAGGGGGCAGGTCCTTGTCACCGGTGGTACTGCTGTCGATCGCCACGCCGTCAATCATGCCTCCCCCAGCTACCGCCGGGGGCACCCCCGGGCGGCACCGTCCTTATCCTTTCTCCTGGGACTGCCGACGGGACGCGATCCGGTCCGCGTTCGGCCAGCGCACGTCGTACGCCCAGCCCGCCTTCTCACACCAGCGGATGATCCGGGCGCTGGAATCCAGCTGCCCCTTGAGCACACCGTGCCGCGCGGACGTCGGGTCGGCGTGGTGGAGGTTGTGCCACGACTCACCGCACGAGAGCACCGCCAGCCACCAGACGTTGCCCGACCGGTCCCGCGACTTGAACGGACGCTTCCCCACGGCGTGACAGATCGAATTGATCGACCACGTCACATGGTGCAACAGCGCCACCCGAACCAGCGAACCCCAGAAGAACGCCGTCACCGCGCCCTGCCACGACCACGTCACCAGCCCGCCCACCAGCGGCGGCAGCAGCAACGAGACCGCCGTCCACAGCACGAACTGCCGGGAGACCGCCCGGATCGCCGGGTCCTTGATCAGATCCGGCGCGTACTTCTGCTGCGGCGTCTGCTCCTCGTCGAACATCCACCCCACATGGGCCCACCACAGGCCCTTCATCAGCGCCGGCACGCTCTCGCCGTACCGCCACGGCGAATGCGGGTCCCCCTCGGCGTCGGAGAACTTGTGGTGCTTGCGGTGATCCGCCACCCAGCGCACCAGCGGCCCCTCCACCGCCAGCGACCCCATGACGGCCAGCGCGATCCGCAACGGCCGCTTGGCCTTGAACGAACCGTGCGTGAAATACCGGTGGAAGCCGATCGTGATGCCATGGCAGCCGATGTAGTACATCGCCACCATCAGGCCGAGATCCAGCCAGCTCACGCCCCAGCCCCAGGCCAGCGGGACCGCCGCGAGCAACGCGATGAACGGAACGGTGATGAAGAGCAGCAGCGTGATCTGCTCGATCGAACGCTTGCTGTCGCTGCCCAGCGTGCCGGCGGGCAGCGGGGTCTCCTGGTGGGCCTTCGGCGCGTCTTCGATCACGTCGGGGCTTGCAGTCATGGGTTCCCTCATGGGGGTCGGAGCATGGCTACGGTTCCGTAACCTACGGCTTCGTAAGTATGGCAGGGCGAAGAGGGTGGGCAAGAGGGCTGTGGACAACCGCGCGTCGTGCGGAGACCTATGCTGGGGACGTCGGACAGCGCGGTCCGCAACCCCTCCAGACGTGCTCGGAAACACCGCAAGGAGCCGCACCTGTGAGCAGTGCCGACAACACCAACGCCGCCCTGCGCGCCGACATCCGCCGTCTCGGTGACCTCCTGGGCGAAACCCTCGTCCGCCAGGAGGGCGACGAGCTCCTCGACCTCGTCGAGCGCGTCCGCGCCCTGACCCGGACGGACGGCGAAGCCGCCGCCGAGCTGCTCGGCACCACCGACCCGCAGACCGCCGCCAAGCTCGTGCGGGCCTTCTCCACCTACTTCCACCTGGCCAACGTCACCGAGCAGGTCCACCGCGGCCGCGAGCTGCGCGCCAAGCGCGACGCCGAGGGCTCCATCCTCGCCCGCACCGCCGACCAGCTGAAGGAAGCCGACCCCGAGCACCTGCGGCAGACCGTCGAGCACCTCGGCGTACGCCCCGTCTTCACCGCGCACCCCACCGAAGCCGCCCGCCGCAGCGTCCTCAACAAGCTCCGCCGCATCGCCGAGCTCCTCGACACCACGGTCGTCGGCACCGGCGACAAGCGCCGCACCGACCTGCGCCTCGCCGAGAACATCGACCTGCTCTGGCAGACCGACGAGCTGCGCGTGGCCCGCCCCGAGCCCACCGACGAGGCCCGCAACGCCATCTACTACCTCGACGAGCTCCATGTGGGCGCCCTCGGCGACGTCCTCGAGGACCTCTCCGCCGAACTCGAACGCGTCGGCGTCCCCCTCCCCGCCACCACCCGCCCCCTCACCTTCGGCACCTGGATCGGCGGCGACCGCGACGGCAACCCCAACGTCACCCCCCAGGTCACCTGGGACGTGCTGATACTGCAGCACGAACACGGCATCACCGACGCCCTCGAACTCGTCGACGTCCTGCGCGGCGCCCTGTCCAACTCCATCCGCAACAGCGGAGCCACCGAAGAGCTCCTCACCTCCCTCCAGCGGGACCTCGAACTCCTGCCCGAGATCAGCCCCCGCTACAAGCGGCTCAACGCCGAGGAGCCCTACCGGCTCAAGGCCACCTGCATCCGCCAGAAGCTCGTCAACACCCGCGAACGCCTCGCAGCCGGCACCACCCACCAGGAAGGCCGCGACTACCTCGGCACCGGCGAGCTCCTCGCCGACCTCCAGCTCATCCAGGACTCCCTGCGCGCCCACCGCGGCCGCCTCATCGCCGACGGCCGCCTCGACCGCGTCCTGCGCACCCTCGCCGCCTTCGGCCTCCACCTGGCCACCATGGACGTCCGCGAACACGCCGACGCCCACCACAACGCCCTCGGCCAGCTCTTCGACCGCCTCGGCGAGGAATCCTGGCGCTACGCCGACATGCCCCGCGACTACCGGCGCAAGCTGCTGGCCAAGGAACTGCGCTCACGCCGCCCCCTCGCCCCCAGCCCCGCCCCCCTCGACGCCGCCGGCGCCAAGACCCTCGGCGTCTTCCACACCATCCGCGAAGCCCTCGAACGCTTCGGACCCGAGGTCGTCGAGTCCTACATCATCTCCATGTGCCAGGGCGCCGACGACGTCTTCGCCGCCGCCGTCCTCGCCCGCGAAGCCGGCCTCGTCGACCTCCACGCCGGCTGGGCCAAGATCGGCATCGTCCCGCTCCTCGAAACCACCGACGAGCTCAAGGAAGCCGACCGCATCCTCGACGAGATGCTCGCCGACCCCTCCTACCGACGCCTCGTCGCCCTGCGCGGCGACGTCCAGGAGGTCATGCTCGGCTACTCCGACTCCTCCAAGTTCGGCGGCATCACCACCTCCCAGTGGGAGATCCACCGCGCCCAGCGCCGCCTGCGCGACGTCGCCCACCGCTACGGCGTACGACTGCGCCTCTTCCACGGCCGCGGCGGCACCGTCGGCCGCGGCGGCGGCCCCACCCACGACGCGATCCTCGCCCAGCCCTGGGGCACCCTCGAAGGCGAGATCAAGGTCACCGAACAGGGCGAGGTCATCTCCGACAAGTACCTCATCCCCGCCCTGGCCCGCGAGAACCTCGAGCTGACCGTCGCCGCCACCCTGCAGGCCTCCGCCCTGCACACCGCACCGCGCCAGTCCGACGAGGCCCTCGCCCGCTGGGACGCGGCCATGGACACCGTCTCCGACGCCGCCCACAGCGCCTACCGGCGCCTGGTCGAGGACCCGGACCTCCCCGCCTACTTCTTCGCCTCCACCCCCGTCGACCAGCTCGCCGAACTCCACCTCGGCTCCCGGCCCTCCCGCCGCCCCGACTCCGGCGCCGGCCTCGACGGCCTGCGCGCCATCCCCTGGGTCTTCGGCTGGACCCAGTCCCGCCAGATCGTCCCCGGCTGGTTCGGCGTCGGCTCCGGCCTCAAGGCCGCCCGCGAGGCCGGCCTGGACACCGTCCTGGACGAAATGCACACCCACTGGCACTTCTTCCAGAACTTCCTGTCCAACGTCGAGATGACCCTCGCCAAGACCGACCTGCGCATCGCCCAGCACTACGTCGACACGCTCGTACCCGACGAGCTCCGGCACGTCTTCGACGCCATCAAGGCCGAACACGAGCTCACCGTCCAGGAAGTCCTGCGCATCACCGGCGAGAGCCAGCTCCTGGACTCCAACCCCGTCCTGCGCCAGACCTTCCACATCCGCGACGCCTACCTCGACCCCATCTCCTACCTGCAGGTCACCCTCCTGCACCGGCAGCGCGAAGCCGCCGCACGCGGCGAGAGCGCCGACCCGCTCCTGGCCAGGGCCCTGCTCCTGACCGTCAACGGCGTCGCCGCCGGCCTGCGCAACACCGGCTGACACGACGAGAGGGCGCCCCCTCCGCCGAGCGGAAGGGGCGCCCTCTCGGCATCCCGCTACGCGTTGTACGTACCCTGGGCGCGCTCCAGGCCGTCCACGATCAGCGTCTCCACCGCATCCGCGGCCCGGTCCACCTCGAAGTCCAGCTCCTTGCGCTCGGTGGACGAGAAGTCCTTCAGCACGAAATCCGCCACCTGCATCCGCCCCGGCGGCCGGCCGATCCCGAAACGCACCCGGCAGTAGTCCGGGCCCAGCGCCTTGGTGATGGACTTCAGACCGTTGTGGCCGTTGTCGCCACCGCCCAGCTTCAACCGCAGCTGCCCGAAGTCGATGTCCAGCTCGTCATGGACCGCGACGATCCGCTCCACCGGCACCTTGTAGAAGTCCCGCAGCGCCGCCGTCGGCCCACCCGACAGATTCATGAACGACATCGGCTTCGCCACGACCACCCGGCGACTGCTCGGACCCGGAGCGCCCAGCCGGCCCTCCACCACCTGCGCCCGCGCCTTGTGCGCCTTGAACTTCGCACGCATCCGCTCCGCGAGCAGGTCCGCGACCATGAAGCCCACGTTGTGCCGGTTGCCCGCGTACTCGCCGCCGGGGTTGCCCAGGCCCACGATCAGCCAGGGAGTCGAGTCGTCCGTCATCTGCATGTCTCCTTCATAGCCAACCGCCGCCCCGCTCCGGTGGAGCAGGACGGCGGTCGCAAAGAAAAACCCGGAAGGGCGAGGATCAGGCCTCGGCACCCTCGGCCGCGGGGGCCTCGACCGAACCGGCGACGACGTGCAGCACGACGGTGTCGGCGTCGACGGCCAGCGCGACACCGGCCGGCAGGACGACGTCCTTGGCCAGGACGGAGGCACCGGCCTCGAGGCCCGCGATGGAGACGGTGACGGCCTCGGGGATGTGGGTGGCCTCGGCCTCGACCGGCAGGGCGGTCAGGGTGTGCTCGAGCAGGTTGCCACCGGCGGCCAGGTCGCCCTCGGTGTGGACCGGGACCTCGACCGTGACGGTCTCGCCGCGCTTGACGACCAGCAGGTCGACGTGCTCCAGGAAGCCCTTCAGCGGGTCACGCTGGACCTGCTTGGGGATGACCAGCTCGGTGCGGCCCTCGATGTCCAGGGAGAGCAGGACGTTCGGGGTCTTCAGCGCCATCATCAGGTCGTGGCCCGGCAGGGACACGTGGACCGGCTCGCCGCCGTGACCGTAGACAACGGCCGGAACCTGGGCCTCGCGGCGGATGCGGCGGGCGGCGCCCTTACCGAAGTCGGTACGGACGGCAGCGGTGAGCTTGACCTCAGCCATGGTGCACTCCTCGTAAACAGATGTGGTGGACGGTTACCCGGCCCACGACAGGCCTGCTACGAAGAGCGCGTCGATAACGGACCGCCGCACACTGCGTCGTAAACGCGGTGCGGCCTCCCTCGCCGAGCAACTCGATGAGTCTACCCGGCGGGGAGGCCGCCCAGAAATCGATCAGCGCATCAGTGCGACTGCATGATCGTTACGGCACTCAGCCCAGCTCGTCGAAGAGGCTGGTGACCGAACCGTCCTCGAACACCTCACGCACCGCGCGGGCGATCGTCGGCGCGATGGACAGCACCGTGATCTTGTCGAGCTCCAGCTCGTTCGGGGTGGGCAGGGTGTTCGTGAAGACGAACTCGCTCACCTTCGAGTTCTTCAGACGGTCCGCCGCCGGACCCGACAGCACACCGTGCGTCGCCGTCACGATCACATCGGCCGCCCCGTGCGCGAACAGCGCGTCGGCGGCGGCGCAGATCGTGCCACCGGTGTCGATCATGTCGTCGACGAGCACACAGACGCGGCCCTTGACGTCACCCACGACCTCGTGGACCGTGACCTGGTTCGCCACGTCCTTGTCGCGCCGCTTGTGCACGATCGCCAGCGGCGCGCCCAGACGGTCGCACCAGCGGTCGGCCACACGCACACGACCGGCGTCCGGGGAGACCACGGTCAGCTTGTTGCGGTCGACCTTCGCGCCCACGTAGTCCGCCAGGATCGGCAGCGCGAACAGGTGGTCCACCGGGCCGTCGAAGAAGCCCTGGATCTGGTCCGTGTGCAGGTCGACCGTCAGGATGCGGTCGGCACCCGCGGTCTTCATCAGGTCCGCGATCAGGCGGGCCGAGATGGGCTCACGGCCACGGTGCTTCTTGTCCTGACGGGCGTAGCCGTAGAACGGCAGGATCACGGTGATGCTCCGGGCCGAGGCCCGCTTCAGAGCATCGATCATGATCAGCTGTTCCATGACCCACTTGTTGATGGGAGCCGTGTGGCTCTGCATCAGGAAGCAGTCGGCGCCGCGCGCCGACTCCTGGAAGCGGACGTAGATCTCGCCGTTGGCGAAGTCGAAGGCCTTGGTCGGGACCAGGCCGACGCCCAGCTGGTGCGCGACCTCCTCGGCAAGCTCGGGGTGGGCGCGGCCGGAAAAGAGCATCAGCTTCTTCTCGCCGGTCGTCTTGAACCCGGTCACAGCACAGTCTCCTTGGATGTCGCTTTGGGTGCGCTTATCACGGTACGCCCCAGACGGCGTCCCGCGTCACGGTCACTGCTCGTCGTCGCCTTCCCGACGAGCTGCGGAAGCGGCCTGAGCGGCAGCGCTTCCCGGGCGCTTACGAGCCACCCAACCCTCGATATTCCGCTGCTGGCCACGGGCGACAGCGAGCGAACCCGGGGGCACATCCTTGGTGATGACCGAGCCGGCGGCGGTGTACGCGCCGTCCCCGATCGTGACCGGAGCCACAAACATGTTGTCCGATCCGGTGCGGCAGTGGGAGCCGATCGTCGTGTGGTGCTTGTTCACGCCGTCGTAGTTCACGAAGACGCTCGCGGCGCCGATGTTCGTGTACTCCCCGATCGTGGCGTCGCCCACGTACGACAGATGCGGCACCTTCGTGCCCTCGCCGACCTCGGCGTTCTTCATCTCGACGTACGCACCGGCCTTGGACTTCGCACCGAGCCGGGTACCGGGCCGCAGATAGGCGTAGGGGCCGACGGTGGCGCCCTCGCCGATCACGGCGGAGTCCGCGACGGTGTTGTCCACCCGGGCGCCCGCGGCGACCGTGGTGTCGGTCAGGCGGGTGTTCGGGCCGACCTCGGCGCCGGTGGCCAGGTGGGTGGCGCCCAGCAGCTGCGTACCGGGCTGGACGAGCGCGTCGGCCTCGAAGGTCACGGTCACGTCGACCCAGGTGGTCGCCGGGTCGACGACGGTCACACCGCTCATCATCGCCGTGTGCAGCAGCCGCTCGTTGAGCAGCTTGCGCGCCTCGGCGAGCTGGACGCGGTTGTTGATGCCCAGGATCTCGCGGTGGTCGCCCGCCACGGCGGCGCCCACCCGGTGACCGGCCTCGCGCAGGATGCCCAGCACGTCGGTGAGGTACTCCTCACCCTGGCTGTTGTCGGTACGGACCTTGCCGAGGGCGTCCGCCAGCAGCTGCGCGTCGAACGCGAACACCCCGGAGTTGATCTCCCGGATGGCGCGCTGGGCGTCGGTGGCGTCCTTGTGCTCGACGATCTCGGTGACGGCGCCGGTGGCCTCGTCGCGGACGATGCGGCCGTAGCCGGTGGAGTCGGGCACCTCGGCGGTGAGCACGGTCACGGCGTTGCCGTCGGCGGCGTGGGTGCTCGACAGGCGCTGCAGCGTCTCACCGGTGAGCAGCGGGGTGTCACCGCAGACGACGACCACGGTGCCGTCGAGGACGACGCCGTTGTTCGACAGCTCCTCCAGGCCCATGCGCACGGCGTGGCCGGTGCCGTTCTGCTCGTACTGGACGGCGGTACGGACGCCGGGGTCGATCTCGGCCAGGTGTGCGGAGACCTGCTCGCGGGCGTGCCCGACGATGACGACGAGGTTCTCGGGGTCGAGCTCGCGGGCGGCGGCGACGACATGCCCGACGAGGGAACGGCCGCAGATCGCGTGCAGGACCTTGGGGGTAGCCGACTTCATGCGGGTGCCCTCACCCGCTGCGAGGACGACGACGGCTGCCGGGCGGTTGGCGCTCACGGGTGTGCCCTTCGGCTTCGAGGGGGTGGACACCCGCAGGATACCGGGGCGTAAGCGGGGGGAAACGCGCAAGGGTCCTGACCTGGGAGGTCAGGACCCGAGGATTCGAACTTCAAGCTCCGCCGCCAGGACTCGAACCCGGACCGAAGAGCACCAAAAGCTCCCGTGCTGCCAATTACACTACGGCGGATAGCATGCCAAAACGGACAATCCCTAGATCGTCGCTTTGGCCCCCACCACTATGCCGTACCACCAGCCTTCGATGCGACGGTAGAGGCCGGCGCTTTTGTGGACGTCCACGACCAGGCAGCCGTGATACCCCTCGCCCACGTTCTTACGGACCGTTTTCGGGTTGTGCTTCTTGAGTGTCGTCTTCCGTAGAGCGGTGACATCGATGCCGACGAGGTCGGCCCAGAAGTTCTCGGCTCGCGTGACGTCCGCGTTCTCGTGGATCATCACGCGGTACTGGATCAGGTCGGTCTGCACGCCGAGCAACGCGAGCCAGGCGAGGTAGACCTGGATCATGTCCGGGTCGCTGTTGATGAACGTGACGCGCTCCCTGAGCTGATGCGGCTTGCTCTTGGACCCCTCGGACCAATAGAGCCCGACTCCGATCAGGAACAGCTCCCGGTCCTTCATCCTGCCGATCTCGTGGGCGGCCTCCAGCTTCGTCTCGATGCGCTTGATCGCCTGAGCCCGCCGGTGCGGCGCCCACCGGGCCTCGCTCATCTCGTGCATCTGCTCGGCCGTCTTCTGCGGCTTCGGCAGATCCCGCACCCACAGCGACACCGAGCTCTTCGCCACCCCCAGCTCGGCGACGATCTCGTCGTACGTCCTCCCCGCCCGCCGCAGCTCGCGGGCGCGGGCCCGCATGTCTGTCTTCGCTTGGACCATGACGGCAGCTTCCGGCGGTCGCCGGGGCGGACGCTTCGAATCCGCGATCGATTCACCAGTTCGAGCGAAAAGCGCCACTTTCGCCTTCGTTCGGATTGCTCGCCTGCTGTCGTGCGGGCAGGAAATGCGATGGCACCCGCCCGTAGTCTGGGTGGTATGAGCACAACGGGGGCAATCGCGGAGGAGGGCGCGCGGGGCGCGCCGGTGGGGCCGTGGTGGTGGGCGCGGCGGCGGAGCATGGTGCTGGATGTGGTGCTGGCTCTGGCGTCGGCACTGGAGTGTGTGCTGGAGGGGATCGCCTTCGCGCACGACGTGGGGATTCCGGCGGTGCTCGGGGGGCTGATAGGGGTGCCGGCGGGTGCCTCGCTGGTGCTGCGGCGGCGGTGGCCGGTCGCGGTGGTGCTGGTGTCGATCGCGACCACGCCGGCGGAGATGGGTTTCCTGCTCGGCATCGTGGGGCTGTACACGCTGGCGGCCTCGGAGGTGCCGCGCCGGATCATCGTGGTGCTGTCGGGGGCGTCGCTGGCGGGCACGCTGGTGGTGGCGATCGCGCGGTTCCACCGGGACATGGCGGAGGACGGCTACCGGCCGGGGCTGTGGCCGATGATCGCGTTCTCGGTGGTGATGGCCCTGGGGCTGACGGCTCCGCCGGTGCTGACGGGTCTGTACGTGGGGGCGAGACGCCGGCTGGTGGAGAGCCTGCGGGAGCGGGCGGACGGGCTGGAGCGGGAGCTGTCGCTGCTGGCGGACCGGGCCGAGGAGCGGGCCGTGTGGGCCCGTAACGAGGAGCGGACCCGGATCGCGCGGGAGATGCACGACGTGGTGGCGCACCGGGTGTCGTTGATGGTGGTGCACGCGGCGGCGTTGCAGGCGGTGGCGCTGAAGGATCCGGAGAAGGCGTCGAGGAACGCGGGGCTGGTCGGTGACATGGGCCGGCAGGCGCTGACGGAGCTGCGGGAGATGCTGGGGGTGCTGCGGAGCACTCCCGAGGCGGCGGTGGCGCAGCCGTCGGCGTCCGCGCAGTCCGAGCGGCTGGCGGAGGTGGCCGCGGCGGCTTCGGCGCGGGTGCGGGTCTCGGCGGGCGGTGCCGCGGCCGGGGCGGCGGGGGACGGCGGGCCGTGTCTGGACGGGCTGGGGGATCTGGTCGGTCAGTCGCGGGAGGCGGGGATGGCCGTGGAGCTGTCGGTGATGGGGGAGGAGCGCGGTTACGCCCCGGAGGTGGAGCAGACCGCGTACCGGGTGGTGCAGGAGGCGCTGACGAACGTCCACAAGCACGCTCCGGGTGCGAAGGCGCTGGTGCGGCTGGCGCACCGGGAGGCCGAGGTGGCGTTGCAGGTGGAGAACGGGCCTTCGGACGGGGGTGCGGATGCGGGTCCGGGGCTGCCGAGCGGTGGTAACGGCCTGGTCGGCATGCGTGAGCGGGTGGGTGCGCTGGGTGGTGTGTTTGTGTCCGGGCCGACGGATGCCGGTGGGTTCCGGGTGTCGGCGGTGATTCCCGACCGGCGCTGAGCCGTGGTGTGCGGTGGTGTGTGCTTTCGTCAGCGGGGCGGGGCGGCGGCCGATAGGCGGGAGGGCCGGGTTCCGGTGATGAGTGCGCCGATGGCGTGGTCGATGTCGGAACCGAGGTACCAGTCCCCGGTGTGGTCGAGGCTGTAGACGCGGCCGTGGGCGTCGACGGCGAGGAGTGCCTGGCCGTCCAGTTCCTGGCCGAGGGGGCAGACCTCGGTGCCCAGTGCGCGGCCGAGGTCGGCGACGGTGCGGGCGAGGTGGAGGCCGTGCAGGGGGTCGATGTGGAACGGCGTGGGGGCGATGTGGCGGCCGGGTCCGGGTGGGGTGACGTGGAGTCCGCCGAATTCGGCCCAGGCCTCGACGGCGGCGGGGAAGACGGTGTGGCGGTGGCCGGCGGGGGAGGTGTGGGCGCGCAGGGCGTCGGCCCAGTTCTCGGCGGCCTTGATGTCCCAGCGGCCGGGTTGCCAGCCGGCTTCGCGCAGGGCGGCGTCGACGTTGACGGGGAAGCGGGTGGCGGCGGTGCGGTCGAATGCGCGCATGGGTGGTGGTCAGTTCCTGCCGTTGGTCGGGGCGCCGGGGTCGACGGTGCGTACGCCGAAGTGGGCCAGGAGTTCGGTGCAGGAGCGGCAGGGCGGGGCGTAGGCGCCGTGGCGGGGGTCGCCGTCCTCGCGGATGTGGCGGGCGGTCAGCTTGGACTGTTTGAGGGCGCGGCGGGCTTCGCCGTGGGTGAGGGGTTTGCGGGCCGCGCGTTTGCTGCGGCCGGTTTCGAAGCCGGTGAGGTAGCGGGTGAGGAGGACGGCTTCGGGGCAGCGGCCGGTGAAGCGTTCGCGGCGTTCGTTGGTGAGGGTGTCGAGGAAGTCCTGGACGAGTGGGTGGAGTCTGGGCGGTTGGTCGGCTTTGCCCGCTGTGCAGGTGAGGGTTTCGCCGCGTACGGAGAGGGCGGCGGCCACGGCGGGCAGGATGCCGTCGCGGCGGTGGAGCAGCACGGGCGGCCGGTCGGCGTCCTCGGTGGAGCTCCAGGTGAGCCGGGGGTCGCCGGGTGCGGTGGTGCCTTCGTCGGCGGTCCGGCGGTCCTTGGTCGTGTGCATGGCGGTTCTTCCCTCCCGTGCAATCCCCCTGTTGCGGGGATCAGCCTGCCAAATGGGATGCCGGGTGCGGAAGGCAGGTCGGTGTTGTGTGCGTCCGGTGTGTCGAATGATCACTGTGGGGTCACGAGTTGTCGCGGGGCGACGTCGGGGCGACCACCGTTGGTACGGGTTCGTACGCACCTGCAAGCGTGTGGGCGGGGGGCGGCGGGCGGGGTCGCCCGTTGCCGGGGACACCCTTCTCGCGGCACCGCATAGGCTGTCGCCCACGAGTGTTCCCGGCGTCCGCCGCATGTCCGGGTCTTCAGTAGTCCTGTAGGAGACACAGTCAGCAGGGGGCTTCCGCCATGACGACAGGTCGGCTCGGGCAGCATGCCGCGCCACCGAACGCGGCCTACGCGGGACAGGTCGTGCACTTCCCGGATCCGGTGCGGCGAGGCCGCCACCCCAAGGGGGTGCGGATCGACGACGAGGGCTTCCCGGACTTCTCGCCGTACGCCCGGGCCGCCGCGGAGATCGCCGAGCCCCCGGAGGGCTTCGGCGTCGACGAGCTGCGGCTGACCGACTACGTGTCGGCCAACGCCGCCCAGCACGCCGCCGGCCACGAGCTGTGGGCCAGCCTGCCGCCGGTGGCGACGCCGCACGGCTGGACCTGGCACCACGTGCCCCGTACGCGCCGGCTCGAGCTGGTCCCGGCGGAGGTCAAGGCGCTGCTGCGGCACCACGGCGGCCTGGCGACGGCGGCCGTGGACCACGGCAAGCGCGGTACGCGTCCGCTGCAGGAGACCCGGCCGGTGCACTTCGCGCTGCCGCAGCGGGACCTGGCGGTCACCGAGGAGCAGGTCCAGGGCGTCGAGGAGGACCTCGGCTACCGTCTGCCCGGCGCCTACCGCGCCTTCCTGAAGGCGGCCGGCGGCTGCGCCCCGGTGGGCGCCGCGCTCGACGCGGAGCTGGGGCTGCTGGTGGACCAGCCGTTCTTCACGGTGCGCGACGAGGCGGCGGTCAACGACCTCGTGTACGTGAACAAGTGTCTGCGCGACCACTTCACCAAGGACTATCTGGGCGTCGGTTTCGTCCAGGGCGGCGTCCTCGCGGTGAAGGTGCGGGGCGAGGCCGTCGGTTCCGTGTGGTTCTGCCCGTACGACGACGCCCGTGACCAGGACGGCTGGACGGTGACGGAGCGGGTGGAGCGGCTGATGCTGCCCTGCGGCGAGGACTTCGACGCGTTCCTGTCCCGCCTGGCGGGCGGCCCGCCGGAGCTGGAGACCGTGGCGAACCTGATGGTGGACGGCGGCTTCGCGCACGCCGTCGCGGTGGAGGGATGAGCGGCGCAATGGTGACGTTCGCGCAGGCGCAGGAGCGCGCGGAGCGCTGGGTCAACGGCGATGTGCCGGCCTATCTCCAACGCGAGGTGCGGGTGCGGGAGTTCGATCTGGGCTTCGTGGCCTGGGCGGAGGACCGCGAGGACGGCCCGACGGGCGACGGCGGCCGGGTCCGGCTGGTCATCGCGCGGGACAGCGGAGAGACGACGCTGTGGCCGGGACTGCCGGTGGGTGAGGTGATCCGGCGGTACGAGGAGGAGTACGGGTCCGTGGACGAACCGGAACCGGCGACGGCGGACGAGGCTCCGCCGCGGCGCGTGGACCTGAACCAGACGTCGTTCCTGCTGAGTCCGCCGCAGTGGTTGCAGGACGCGGCGGACGCGATCGGGATCCCCGACCGGCGGTCGGGCTCGCCGGAGGCGCCGGAGGCGCCGGAGGCGCCGGTTCCGGGGGCTGGGGTGGACGTGCCGTCCGCTGCGGCGTCGGCCGAGGTCACGCCCGCTTCGTCCGAGCGGCGGGTCGGGGCCGACGACCGGTCCGACGTGGTGTCGGATGTGGCGTCGGCTGCTGAGGCCTCGTCCGGGCCGTGGGCCGGTGCTGACGTGCCGTCCGACGCGGCGTCGGCGCCTGAGGCGCCGTCCGGTTCCGAGCCCGGGCCCGAGCCCGCGTCTTCGCCCGAGCCGTGGGCCGGGGCGGACGTCGGGGAGGTGGACGACGACCGTTCCGTCGGCCTGCCCGCCACCGTGCTGGCCCCGGCCCTTTCGGGTTCGGACGCCGACGACACCCCGCCGCCGGGGATCCGTCCCGACGCCAAGACCGAGCTGATGCCGCAGGGCAGCGCGCTGCCGCGGACGACGATCGCGCCGGCGCTCACCGACCCGGCCGCCACGGCCGCGGCGCCGTCGGCCGACCCCACGGCTCCGCCGGCGGGCCGGTACGTGCGTACGCAGCTGGTCTCCCAGCTGGACGAGGCGAGCCTCGCCGCGGGCGCGCTCGGCGCGCCGGGTGCCGCGATGCCGCCCGTGCCGTCCGCGACTCCGGGTGCCCCCGGCCAGGCCGCCCCCGCTCCGGGTACGCCTGGTGCCCCGCAGGCTCCTGGTCAGCCGGGTGCCCATGTGCCGGGTGCGCCTGGTGCTCCGGGTCAGCCCGGCGCTCACGCTGCCGGTGCTCCGGGCGCCCCTGCCTTCCCGGGAGCCCCGGGTCAGCCGGGTGCCCATGTGCCGGGTGCGCCTGGTGCTCCGGGTCAGCCCGGCGCTCACGCTGCCGGTGCTCCGGGCGTCCCCGCCTTCCCGGGAGCCCCGGGTCAGCCTGGTGCCCATGCCCCCGGTGCCCCGGGTCAGCCCGGTGTTCCTGGCGCCCCCCAGGCTCCTGGTCAGCCGGGTGCCCATGTGCCGGGTGCGCCTGGTGCTCCGGGTCAGCCCGGCGCTCACGCTGCCGGTGCTCCGGGCGCCCCCGCCTTCCCAGGAGCCCCGGGTCAGCCTGGTGCCCATGCCCCCGGTGCCCCGGGTCAGCCCGGTGTTCCTGGCGCCCCCCAGGCTCCGGGCCAGCCCGGTGCCCACGTGCCGGGTGCGCCTGGCGCTCCCGGTCAGCCCGGCTCCCATGCCCCCGGTGCTCCGGGTCAGCCGGGTGTTCCCGGTGCCCCGCAGGCCCCCGGCCGGCCCGGCCCCCACGCTCCGGGTGCCCCCGGTGCCCCCGGTGCCCCCGCCTTCCCCGGCGCCCCCCAGGCTCCGGGCGCTCCCGGGGCCCAGGCCCCCGGTGTACCGCAGCCCCCGTCCGCCCCCGGCGCCCCGCAGGGCCCCGGTGGGGTGCATGCCGCTGCCACGATGCTGGCCGGGCCCGGGACGCCCGGCATGCCTGGTGCTCCCGGTGCTCCCGGTGCTCCCGGTGCTCCCGGCGCTCCCGCCGCCCCGCGGCCCCCGCAGGCTCCCGGTGCGCCCCCGCAGGCCCCGTCCGCCCCGCAGGGGCCCGGTGGTGGGGTGCATGCCGCTGCCACGATGCTGGCCGGGCCCGGGACTCCGGGCATGCCCGGCGCGCCCGGCACCCCGCAGGCACCGCAGGCACCGCAGGCCCCGGCACCCGCCTACGGGTATCCGCCCGCGGCGCCCACCGGTGTGCCCACCGTGGGGCCCGGGTACATGGCCGTGCTCCGCTACCGGGCCCAGGACGGGTCCGAGCAGCAGGTCATCCGGCGCAGTGCCCCCGGCACGCCGCACCCCGAGTGGCAGATCCTGCACGAGCTGCGGTCCATGAACGTGCCGCCGCAGCAGGTGCTGGAGCTGCACACCGAGCTGGAGTCGTGCGACCTGCCGGGCGGGTACTGCGCGCGGATGATCCGTGAGACGTGGCCCCAGGTGAGGATCAGTCACACGGCCGCGTACGGGCGCGACCACGCGACCCGGCAGCAGGGCGTGCGCCACCTCGTGGAGCACCAGGGCGAGCTGCACCAGGTGGCGGACGGGCCCGCGCGGCCGGCGCCGAACCGGGTGCCGCTGCCGCACCCCGGAAGCATCCAGCCGGCGCCGCCGGTCGGGCCGGACGTCATCGGGCGGGAGCTCGCCGAGGGCTTCGGGCCGCAGGGGATCTTCCGCTTCGACCAGCGCGCCGTCTCGCGCCAGGGCGTGCCGGAGGTCGTCGCGCAGACGCTGGTGTGGGCCGGTCTGCCGGTCGACTTCGGCCCGTTCTTCTGGGGTCAGGCCCAGCCGGGCCGCCCGGTGCCGACGCTGGCGGAGCTGGCGGCGGAGCGCGGGGTGCGGGCGGCGTCGGACGCCGGTTCGTACCTCGTCATGGGCAGCGACTACGGCCGTCAGCTGTGTGTGCAGTACGGCACGGCGCACATCGTGGCCGTGCCGGTGGAGGCCGGGCCGGACGGCCACCCCGTACCGCCGCAGTTCGTCAACACGAGCCTCCCTCAGTTCGTTCGCTCTTTGGCGCTGCTCGGAAAGATGTGGCGCTGGCGTTACGGGCTGACGCCCGAGCAGGCCGGGCGCTGGACCGTGGACTTTCAGAGTCAGCTGGCCGCGCTGGACCCGGCGGCGCTGTCCTCGCCGGAGAACTGGTGGGCCGTGTTGCTGGAGCAGATGTGGGACGGTCTCTTCTAGCGGCCGGCCGAAGCGTGCGTGGACGGTACAGGGCGCTCGACCCGAGGCGGGGGTCGGGCGCCCTGCGCCCTGCGCTGCGGAGTGTCGCGTCATGGGCGCTTCGCTTGTCCGGGAATGATGTACGCCAGACCTGTCGCATACCGGATTTCCGGATATAAGGGGCTACAAGGATGAGTTCATCGGTGTCTCCTGACGGTTTCGCTGTCGTACGAGGCCGCGGTTACCGGCCGGAGCAGGTCGACAGCGCGATGGCGGAGTGCGCCCGGCAGCGGGATTCCGCCTGGGAGCGGGCCGCGCGCCTGACCGTCCTCGCGCGCGAGATGGAGGACGAGGTCCGGCGTCTGACGCAGGTGGTGGCGCAGCTTCCGCCGCAGACGTACGAGACGCTGGGTCCGCGCGCCCAGGGCCTGGTGACCACGGCCGAGCTGGAGGCCGCGGGGCTGCGGGAGCGCGCCGAGGCCGAGGTGGCGGCCGTGCAGGAGGCTTCCCAGACCCACACCCGTGAGCTGCGGGACGCGGCGCACGAGTACGCGGTGGCGGTGCGGGCGGAGGCGGAGGAGTGGGCGCGGCAGGCGCTGCTCGCCGCGCAGACGGTCGCCGACGACCTGCGGGCGACGGTGAGCCGGGAGGTCAAGGAGCGTGGCGAGGAGGCCCTCGCGGCGCTGAAGGACATGCGGCAGCGGTGTGCGCACGTGCTGGCCGAGCAGGAGAAGGAGCACGCCGAGCGCTGGGACGCGGCGGGGCGTGAGATCGCCGAGCGCGAGGCGGCGATGGACGCGCGGGTGGCGGCGCTGGAGGAGTACGCGCGGACCGCGCTGGGCGAGGCGCGGCGGCGCTACGCCGACACGGAGGAGGCCGCCCGGCACGGGCAGGAGGACGCCGAGGCGCAGGCGGCGGCGGTCATCGCGCAGGCGCGGGTGCGCGAGGAGCGGATCGCGCGGGACACCGAGCGGGTGCTGCGCGAGCACGAGGAGCGGCGCGAGGAGCTCAAGTCGCACATGGCGCACGTCCGGCACAGCCTGGCGGCCCTGACGGGCAAGCCGGTGGCGGAGGACGCGGACGCCGGCTGACGGGACGTCGGCCGGGCGGCGTCGTCCCGCCCGCGCGCGGCGGGCGGGACGACGCCGTGGCTCACTGAGCGGGCTTCGCCGGGCCGGAGGGCGCGGGGGTGCCGGAGGGCTCCGCGGCGGGCGGGGCCGTGACGGTCAGCTTCAGGTCGAGAGTCGTGCCGTCGGTGGTGGTCAGGCGCAGCACGAACGTGCCGGCCTGTTCGTCGGTGAACAGCTCGGGCAGGGTGACCGTGCCGTCCTTGTCGGTCTTGGGGAGGGCGAGCGTGCGCAGCTGCTTGCCGTCCTTGTCCTTGAAGTACGGTCCGGTCCTGGCGGGCGTCTTGCCGTCGGCGGCGAGCACGGTGGCCGTGATCGCGGTGTCGGAGACGGCCTTGTCCTTGCCGAGCGCCTTGATCTGGATCTTCTGTGTGAAGGCGCTCTTGGCCGCGGCCTTGAGCGGGTCCTCGCCGACGCGCACGAGCTTGTCCGCGCGCGGGGCCGGTGCGGTCTTGACGTCCGCGTGGAAGTCGACGGGGGCGATGTCGCTGCCCTCGACGGTGGCGCGGATGGTGAACGAGCCGGGCCAGTCCTTCGCGTGGAGCTCCGGTGCGGTGGCCAGTCCGCTCTTGTCGGTGGGGACGGTGACCGAGCGGGCGGTGCCGAGGAACTTCGCGTCGGTGTGACCGATGATCTCGAAGCGCACGCGGGTACGCTCGGGGGCCGGCTTGCCGGCGGCGTCCAGGGCCCGTACGCGCGCCCGTTCGGAGAAGACCTCGTTGGCGGTGGCTTCCAGGGTCTCGTCGCCCACGCGGTCGAGGCGGGTGACGGGGGCGGGCTTGGGCGGAGTGGGCTTGGTCTCCCCGCCGTTGCCGTTGCCGCCCGGATTGGGCTTGTTGCCCGGGTTCTTGGGCTCGTCGGGCTTCGACGGCGTCGGCTTGGCGGGCGGGTTCTGCTTGCCCGGGGTGTTGCCGCCGCCGCTGCTGCCGCTGCCGGGCTTGGCCGGCGGGGTGGTGCCGGGCTTCGACGGCCGCGACGACGGGGGCGCGGGGGTGTTCCCCGTGCCGGGCCGCGAGGGCGCCGGGTCGGGCACCGCGCTGCTGCTGCTCTTGTACGCGCGCATCCAGGCGAGCACGGCGTTGACGTACTCGCGGGACTGGTTGTAGCTGAGGATGGCCCGGTCGAGGTCGCCGGGGTTGTTCAGGTCCTTGCCGCCCGAGCACAGGTAGCGTGCGGTGCCCGCCGTGGCGTCGAAGATGTTGTTGGGGTCCTGCTTGCCGTCGCCGTTGCCGTCGGCGCCGAAGCTCTCCCACGTCGAGGGGATGAACTGGGTGGGGCCGACGGCCCGGTCGTACTCCGTGTCCCCGTCCCAGCGGCCGCCGTCGGTGTCCTTGATGACGGCGAACTGTCCGCCGGTCAGGCGCGGGCCGCGGATCTGTGTGTCGGTCATCCCGTCGGAACGCAGCCCGTACTCCGCGGCGTGTCCGGATTCCACCTTGCCGATGCCCGCGATGAGCTGCCAGGGGATGTGGCAGCTCGGGTAGCGCTCCTGGGCGAGCTTCTCGGCGTTCTTGTACGCGGCGAGGGCGGTCGCGGGAATGCCCGTGGCGCCGTCGGGGGTGTCGCCTCTGGTGGCGTTGGGGTCGGGCTTGCCCGTGGTGCCGGGGCGGGGTACCAGGTCGGGCAGGGCCAGGTTGGGCACGCCGTGCGGGCGGCTCTGCGGGTTGTCCGGACCGGGCGAGGGGTCGCCCAGTCCGGCGCGGTGCGGCGGGCTGGCGCCTACCGCGGCCGTGGTCAGGCCGGCGACGAGCAGGGCAGCGCACAGTCCCTGGCGGGAGACGCTCGCAGCGCGAGTTCGAAGTATCTTCACGGGGGCTGCTTCCTTGGGAGACCTGCGGCCGTACGAAGGGGGTCGCACGTCAGCCCCCCTCGGCCATAGACCCGAACACTAATTCCCTCAAGCCCCAATTGTCTTGCCCGGGGACCGGCTTCACGGTTTCTTCGCCGTTCGTTATCCCACTTGCGGTGCTCTCTCCGCTGTTGTGCGTAGCCGACCCCGACCCTGAGACGCCGCCGCCCCGCGGGGCCGCGTCCCCTAGGGGTCCCTCCGTACGTTCTCCACCCCCCGGTTCGTACCGCAGCAGGAGGAGGGGCACCCCCGGCGCTGCCTAGATTCATGGGGACGGCCGGGGGGCCGGGGTGGGGCTGGCACCACCCCCAAGACACGTACGAGCACCATCGCGGCCGCGGCCCTGCTCCAGCAGGCTTTGAACCATTACTCAGCAGCTCGGCAGACTTACGAGGAGAGCCCACCGTGACAACGGCTGTATCGATTCCCCGGGCCGGGGGCAGCGGAAGGCATGCGGCCGTCGCGGCGAAGGCGCGTCAGGTCCTGAAGGCCTACGGCTCGGGGGAGACCCGGGTCGTCGCCCTCGACCACGTGGACGTGGACATCGCCCGCGGGCAGTTCACGGCCATCATGGGACCCTCCGGCTCCGGCAAGTCGACGCTGATGCACTGCCTGGCCGGCCTCGACACCGTCACCTCGGGGCAGATATTCATCGACGAGACCGAGATCACCGGCCTGAAGGACAAGAAGCTCACGCAGCTGCGCCGGGACCGGATCGGCTTCATCTTCCAGGCCTTCAACCTGCTGCCGACGCTCAACGCCCTGGAGAACATCACGCTCCCCATGGACATCGCCGGCCGCAAGCCCGACCGGCAGTGGCTGGACCGGGTCGTGGAGACCGTGGGCCTGGCCGGCCGCCTCAAGCACCGGCCCAACCAGCTCTCCGGCGGCCAGCAGCAGCGCGTCGCGGTGGCCCGCGCCCTCGCCGCCCGCCCGGAGATCATCTTCGGTGACGAGCCCACCGGAAACCTGGACTCGCGCGCCGGCGCCGAGGTGCTCGGCTTCCTGCGCCGCTCGGTGGACGAGCTCGGCCAGACCATCGTGATGGTCACCCACGACGCGGTCGCCGCCTCCTACGCGGACCGGGTGCTGTACCTGGCCGACGGCCGCATCGTCGACGAGATGTACGCCCCCACCGCCGAGGCCGTCTTCGAGCGGATGAAGAACTTCGACGCGCGGGGACGGGTGTCGTGACCGTCCTCAAGACTTCCCTGCGCAACTTCCTCGCGCACAAGGGCCGCATGGCGCTGTCCGCCGTCGCGGTCCTGCTGTCGGTGGCGTTCGTCTGCGGCACGCTGGTGTTCACCGACACCATGAACGCCACGTTCGACAAGCTCTTCGCCTCCACCGCCTCCGACGTCGCCGTCTCGCCGGAGAAGAAGGACAACGCCCAGGAGACCGGAAAGCCCCAGACCCTGCCCGGGTCGCTGGAGGGCCGCCTGGCCAAGGTGCCGGGCGTCGCCAAGGTGGAGGGGCACGCCACCAGCCGGCGGATCACCGCCGCGAAGGCCGGGAACAAGAGCATCAGCCCCGACTCCGGCGCCCCCACCGTGGGCACCAACTGGGACGACAGCCAGAAGAAGTCCGTCGAGATCACCAGCGGTCACGAGCCGCGCGGCGCCGGCGAGGTCGTCCTGGACGCCGACACCGCCGACAAGCACCACCTGACGACGGGCGACACGCTGCGCGTGATGGCCATGCCGGGCGACTTCACCGTCCGCATCGTCGGCATCGCCACGTACAGGACGACGAACCCCGGTGCGGCCGTCCTCTACTTCGACACCCCCACCGCCCAGGCCAAGCTGCTCGGCAGCCCCGGCGTGTACAGCGGCTACGGGCTCACCGCCGCCTCCGGCGTCAGCGACGAGCAGCTGAAGAAGGACGTCACCGCCGCCGTGGGCACGGGCTACACCGTGCACACCGCCGCCGAGACCAAGGCCGAGAACAAGAAGGAGGTCGGCTCCCTCCTCGACGTCATGAAGTACGCGCTGCTGGGCTTCGCCGGCATCGCCGTCCTCGTCGGCATCTTCCTGATCGTCAACACCTTCTCCATGCTGGTCGCCCAGCGCACCCGTGAGATCGGCCTGATGCGGGCCATCGGCTCCAGCCGCAAGCAGGTCAACCGCTCGGTGCTGGTCGAGGCCCTGATGCTGGGCGTCGTCGGCTCGGTGCTGGGCATCGCCGGCGGCATCGCGCTCGCGGTCGGGCTGATGGAGCTCATGGGCGCCACCGGCATGAAGCTCGACACCTCCGAGCTCACGATCAAGGCCACCACGCCGGTCGTGGGCCTGGGCATCGGCGTCGTCGTCACCGTCCTCGCCGCCTACCTGCCCGCCCGGCGGGCAGGGAAGATCTCCCCGATGGCCGCCCTGCGCGACGCCGGCAACCCCGCCGACGGCAAGGCCGGCAAGGTGCGGGCCACGATCGGCCTGCTGCTGTCCGCCGCCGGCGCCGCGGCCCTGCTGTCCGCCGCCGGGTCCGACGACGCCTCGGCCGGCTCGGGCATGCTCGGCCTGGGCGTGCTGCTGACCCTCGTCGGCTTCGTGGTCGTCGGCCCGCTGCTGGCCGGCTTCGTCGTCCGCATCCTGAGCACGGTCGTCCTGCGGGCCTTCGGCCCCGTGGGCCGCCTCGCCGAACGCAACGCCCTGCGCAACCCCCGCCGTACCGGCGCCACCGCCTCGGCCCTGATGATCGGCCTCGCGCTGGTCGCCGCCCTGTCGGTGGTCGGCTCCTCCATGGTCGCCTCGGCCACGGACCAGCTCGACAAGTCGGTGGGCGCGGACTTCATCATCGAGACCGACAACGGCCAGCCGCTCACCCAGGCCCAGGCCAGGGCCATCCGCTCGGCCCGCGACCTCGCGCACGTCACCGAGATCACGGCCGTCAACGCCAAGCTGACCCTCCCGGACGGCAGGACCGTCACCGAATCGCTGAACGCCTCGGACCCCACCTATGGCGACGACCTGCGCACGGAGACGGTCCGGGGCACCTTCGCGGACGCCTACGGCAAGGACGCCCTCTCGGTGCCGGAGGGCTTCGCCAAGAACCACAAGATCAAGCTCGGCGACCGGCTGACCGTCGCGATGATCGACGGCCGCGAGGCGAAGCTGCAGGTCAAGGCCATCACCTCGGACGACACCAGCTTCAACAAGGGTGCGCTGTTCACCAACATCGCCACTGCCCGGCAGTACCTGCCGGCCGACAAGATGCCGCTGGACGCGATGATGTTCGCCAAGGCCGCCGACGGCAGGGCGAAGGCGGCGGCCGCGTCCCTCAAGGCGGCGGTCGGCGACTACCCGCAGATCAAGGTCCGCGACCAGGCCGACTACAAGAAGCTCATCAAGGACCAGGTCGGCCAGCTCCTCAACATGATCTACGGCCTGCTGGCCCTGGCGATCATCGTCGCGGTGCTGGGCGTCGTGAACACCCTGGCCCTGTCGGTGGTCGAGCGCACCCGTGAGATCGGCCTGCTGCGGGCGATCGGCCTCTCGCGCCGCCAGATGCGCCGCATGATCCGCCTGGAGTCGGTCGTCATCGCCCTCTTCGGCGCCCTGCTGGGCCTCGGCCTGGGCATGGCCTGGGGCACGGCGTCCCAGCAGCTGCTGGCCCTGCAGGGCCTGGGCGTCCTGGACATCCCCTGGCCGACGATCACCGCGGTCTTCGCCGGCTCGGCGGTGGTGGGGCTGCTGGCGGCGCTGGTGCCGGCGTTCAGGGCGGGGCGGATGAATGTGCTGAACGCGATCGCGACGGACTGATCACCGGTCCTTCGAGACCCGGCCCGGACGCGACACGGGGGTGCGCGTCCGGGCCGGTTCGTCCGTGCGGGCCGGTGGGGGTCTGTGCCCACCCTCCCCCGGCTACCGCTGGGAGGTGCCCCCAGCTCAGCGGAACGACTGCCCACAAACCGACGCACCGGCGGGTGTCGGCCCACCGTCGTAGGCTGGAGGCCCCCGGCTCGGGCCTGAACAGTCCGTGTCGGGCCGTTCGCGTTGCCCACCCCCGGGACGGAAAAGCCTTCATGAGCCTGCACGGTCTGCTCGACGCCGTCGTCAACGATCCGGCGCTCGCCGAAGCGGTGAGGGCCGCGGGCGACGGCAACCGGCCGCACGTCGACCTGGTCGGCCCGCCCGCCGCGCGGCCCTTCGTCATCGCCGCGCTCGCCCGCGGCGCCGAGCGGCCCGTGCTCGCCGTGACCGCCACCGGCCGCGAGGCCGAGGACCTGGCGGCCGCGCTGCGCTCCCTGCTCCCGGCCGACGGCGTCGTCGACTACCCGTCGTGGGAGACCCTGCCGCACGAGCGGCTCTCGCCGCGCTCCGACACCGTCGGACGGCGCCTGGCCGTGCTGCGCCGGCTGGCGCACCCCAGCAAGGACGACCCGGCGGCCGGCCCCGTCTCCGTCGTGGTGGCACCCATCCGCTCCGTACTGCAGCCGCAGGTCAAGGGCCTGGGCGACCTCGAGCCCGTCAGCCTGCGCAGCGGGCAGAGCGCCGACCTGGGCGAGATCACCGAGGCACTGGCGGCGGCCGCTTACGCCCGGGTCGAACTGGTCGAGAAGCGCGGCGAGTTCGCGGTGCGCGGCGGCATCCTCGATGTGTTCCCGCCGACCGAGGAACACCCGCTGCGGATCGAGTTCTGGGGCGACGACGTCGAGGAGATCCGCTACTTCAAGGTGGCCGACCAGCGGTCCCTGGAGGTCTCCGAGCACGGCCTGTGGGCTCCGCCCTGCCGTGAGCTGCTGCTGACCGACTCCGTCCGGGAGCGCGCGGCGGCCCTGGCCGGGGAACACCCCGAGCTCGGCGAGCTGCTCGGCAAGATCGCCGAGGGCATCGCGGTCGAGGGCATGGAGTCCCTGGCCCCCGTCCTGGTGGACGACATGGAGCTGCTGCTGGACGTGCTGCCGGCCGGCAGCATGGCCGTCGTGTGCGACCCGGAGCGGGTACGGACCAGGGCCGCCGACCTCGTCGCCACGAGCCAGGAGTTCCTGCAGGCGTCCTGGGCCGCCTCCGCCGGCGGCGGCGAGGCGCCCATCGACGTGGACGCCGCCTCCCTGTGGGGCATCGCCGACGTCCGCGACCGCGCCCGCGAGCTCGGCATGATGTGGTGGTCGGTCAGCCCCTTCGCCGCCGGCGAGGACCTCGACGGCGACACCCTCACCCTCGGCATGCATGCCCCCGAGACCTACCGCGGCGACACCGCCCGCGCCCTGGCCGACACCAAGGGCTGGGTGGCCGACGGCTGGCGCACCGTCTTCCTCACCGAGGGCCACGGCCCCGCGGCCCGTACGGTCGAGGTGCTCGGCGGCGAGGGCATCCCCGCCCGCCTCGACGCGGACCTGCCGCAGCTGTCCCCGTCCGTCGTGCACGTCTCCTGCGCGAGCCTCGACAACGGCTTCGTCGACCCCGTGCAGAAGATCGCGGTGCTGACGGAGTCCGACCTCACCGGCCAGAAGTCCGCCAGCAAGGACCTGGGCCGGATGCCGGTCCGGCGCCGCAAGACCATCGACCCGCTGACCCTGCAGGCCGGCGACTACATCGTCCACGAGCAGCACGGCGTGGGCCGCTACATCGAGATGGTCCAGCGCACCGTCCAGGGCGCCACCCGCGAGTACCTGCTGGTGGAGTACGCCCCGGCCAAGCGCGGCCAGCCCGGCGACCGCCTCTACATCCCCACCGACCAGCTGGAGCAGGTCACCAAGTACGTCGGTGGCGAGGCGCCCACCCTGCACCGCCTCGGCGGCGCGGACTGGACGAAGACCAAGGCGCGCGCGAAGAAGGCCGTCAAGGAGATCGCCGCCGACCTGATCAAGCTGTACTCCGCGCGCATGGCGGCCCCCGGCCACTCCTTCGGCTCGGACACCCCCTGGCAGCGGGAGCTGGAGGACGCCTTCCCCTACGCGGAGACGCCCGACCAGCTCACCACGATCGCCGAGGTCAAGGAGGACATGGAGAAGTCCGTCCCCATGGACCGCCTGGTCTGCGGCGACGTCGGCTACGGCAAGACGGAGATCGCGGTCCGTGCGGCCTTCAAGGCGGTGCAGGACGGCAAGCAGGTGGCGGTGCTGGTGCCCACCACCCTCCTCGTCCAGCAGCACTTCGGCACGTTCTCCGAGCGGTACTCCCAGTTCCCGGTCGTGACGAGGGCGCTGTCCCGCTTCCAGACCGACACCGAGGCCAAGGCCGTGCTCGAGGGCCTGCGCGACGGCTCCGTCGACATCGTCATCGGCACCCACCGCCTGTTCTCCTCCGAGACCAAGTTCAAGGACCTGGGCCTGGTCATCGTCGACGAGGAGCAGCGCTTCGGCGTCGAGCACAAGGAGCAGCTGAAGAAGCTGCGCGCCAACGTGGACGTGCTGACGATGTCCGCCACGCCCATCCCCCGTACGCTCGAGATGGCCGTGACCGGCATCCGCGAGATGTCGACGATCACCACGCCGCCGGAGGAGCGCCACCCGGTGCTGACCTTCGTCGGGCCGTACGACCAGAAGCAGATCGGCGCCGCGATCCGCCGCGAGCTGCTGCGCGAGGGCCAGGTCTTCTACATCCACAACCGGGTGGAGTCCATCGACCGGGCGGCGGCGAAGCTGCGCGAGATCGTGCCCGAGGCGCGGATCGCCACGGCGCACGGACAGATGGGCGAGTCGGCGCTGGAGCAGGTCGTCGTCGACTTCTGGGAGAAGAAGTTCGACGTGCTGGTCTCGACGACGATCGTCGAGTCGGGCATCGACATCTCCAACGCCAACACCCTCATCGTCGAGCGCGGCGACAACTTCGGCCTCTCCCAGCTGCACCAGCTGCGCGGCCGGGTGGGCCGTAGCCGCGAGCGCGGCTACGCCTACTTCCTCTACCCGCCGGAGAAGCCGCTCACCGAGACCGCCCACGAGCGCCTCGCCACGATCGCCCAGCACACGGAGATGGGCGCGGGCATGTACGTGGCGATGAAGGACCTGGAAATCCGCGGCGCGGGCAATCTGCTCGGTGGCGAGCAGTCCGGGCACATCGCGGGCGTCGGCTTCGACCTCTACATCCGCATGGTGGGCGAGGCGGTGGCCGACTACCGGGCGTCCGTCGAGGGCGGGGCGGAGGAGGCGGAGGCCCCGCTCGAGGTCAAGATCGAGCTGCCGGTCGACGCGCACGTCCCCCACGACTACGCGCCGGGCGAGCGGCTGCGCCTGCAGGCCTACCGCGCCATCGCCTCCGCCAACAGCGAGGAGGACATCAAGGCCGTCCGCGAGGAGCTCACCGACCGCTACGGCAAGCTGCCGGAGCCGGTGGAGAACCTCCTGCTGGTCGCGGGCCTGCGCATGCTCGCCCGCTCCTGCGGCGTCAGCGACATCACCCTGCAGGGCCCCAACGTCCGCTTCGGCCCGGTGGACCTGCGCGAGTCCCAGGAGCTGCGCCTCAAGCGCCTCTACCCGCGCACGGTCATGAAGCCGGCGACCCAGCAGATCCTGGTCCCCCGCCCGGCGACCCGCCCCATCGGCGGCAAGCCCCTGGTCGGCCGGGAACTGCTGGCGTGGACGGGGGAGTTCCTGACGACGATCCTCGGCTGACCGGGGGCAGGGCGCCAGGGGCTAGCGCACCCGCTCGAGCACCGCGTGCCCGCCGCCGCTGCCCAGTACGGCGTACGTCGCGCCGGGGTGCAGCCGCTGTCCTTCGCCGGCCAGGTCCTGCGGGGTCCTGCCGTCGGTCAGGCGCAGGGCGATGTAGTCGGGGACGACGCCGCGGGTGTCGCCTATCCAGAAGACGCGGCAGCGGCTGACGAGGCGGCTTATCGGGGCGATGTCGGCCTCGACGGTGGCGTCGTCGGGGATGCGGTCCAGGAGGCGCTCGGTGTCCTTGACGCTCTGCGGGACGCGGTAGGTCTCGGTGAGGGTCAGGCCGTACAGGGGCAGGGACGCGGTGAGTGCGAGGGCCGCGGCGGCGACGGCGGCCGGCAGGTGGTGGGCGTACGAGCGCAGCCACGGGCGGGGGCTGCGGCGGGAGCGGGCGAGGGCGTCGGCCAGGGCGATGAAGAGGACGGGCATCAGGACGGCGCTGTAGTGCCAGTCGGTGCCCCAGTAGTGGTCGTCGTGGGAGACGAAGCGCCAGCCCAGGGTCGGCAGGGCGACCAGCAGCACCGGTGAGCGCAGGGCCAGCAGTCCGGTGGTGGGCAGCAGGGTCCACGCCAGGGTGCGCAGCGCGGTGTCGACGGGGATGACGGGGGCGGGGCCGTCGCCGCCGCTGAGCTTGTTCCAGTAGTCGTAGGCGCCGCCGCTGTTGAAGCCGGGGATGATCACGCCGAGGGCCAGGGCGGCGCCGGCGAGCCCGAAGGCCACCAGGCCGGCCGCCCAGGCCGTCGCCCCCCGGGTGTGCTCGGTGCCGCGCAGTCGCAGCAGCATCAGGACGCCGATGGCCGCGGCCGTGACGCCCAGGTCCTCCTTGACCAGCACCAGGGGCGCGGCCCACAGCGCGGCGGCCCGCCAGCGGCCGCGTACGACGGCCTCCAGGGAGAAGGCCAGCAGCGGCATGGCGAAGGCGATCTCGTGGAAGTCGAAGTCGACGGCCCGCTGGACGCCCCAGGACAGCCCGTAGGCGAGGGCGACGGCGAGCCCCCGGCGGCGGCCGAGGAGGTGTGCGGCGAGCCGGGTGACCGGCACGGCGGACAGGGCGAAGAGCGCGGCCTGGACGACGAGGAGCGTCACCGGGGTGGGGAAGACGCGGTAGAGGGGGGCGATCAGCGCGGTGACGGGGCTGAAGTGGTCCCCGAGGATGTTGGTGCCGGGGCCCTTGAGGTCGGCTATGGGGGTCTGGAGCCGGGAGTAGGCCCGTATGGCCTGTTCGAAGATGCCCAGGTCCCACGACATGGTCAGCATCCGCCGGTGCCGGCAGACGGAGAGCGTGGTGTAGAGGAGGAAGAGGACGCCGCCCACCCAGTACGGGTCCAGTCGCGGTGCGCGCAGCCGGGCGCCGCGGGCGCCCCGTGCGGGCGCGGTCTCGGCCCTGCTCCTGTCCTGTGCCGCGACGGGGGCGGTGGCCGAGTCCATGGGCGGGTCCTCCTCGGGCTGATTTGCGGGGGTCGGTCTGAAGTATGCGTCCTCGGCCGTGATCGTTACGACGCCCCCCTCGGTCCCGGCGGCCAGGGCGCGCATCCCGACGCCCCGCGAATCGTTGGCCGAATCAGTGGCCTGGGCCACGCCGACTCCCTACCATCGATCAACGCCGGACCATCGATCGACCCCGCACCTGTTTGCCAGCGATCTCTGCCGGGAGGCTTCATGATCCGCCGCAGGACAGCGCTCTCCTTCTCCGCCGCCACCGTGCTCGTCGCGGCGCCCCTGCTCACCGGCTGCGGGTCCACACCGCATCCGGGTGCGGCGGCGGTCGTGGGCAAGGAGCGGATCACCGTCTCGCAGCTGCAGAGTCAGGTGGCGGACGTGCGCGAGGCGCAGCGGTCCTCGCCGGAGGGGGCGCAGTTGCTGGCGGGCAGTGCGCAGCTGGGCCAGGACACGCTGGTCCGGCTGATCCAGTACCGGATCATCGAGCAGGCCGGCCGGGACAACGGCGTGGAGGTCACCCGCCGGGAGCTGCAGGAGCGGCGCGGGCAGGTCGAGCGGGTGCTCGGCGGTGCCGACGCCGTCGAGGAGCGCTTCCTGGCGGCCGGCATCGCGCCGGGCCAGATCGACCGGGAGCTGTCGGTCGGCCTGGTCCGCTCCAGGCTGGAGGACAAGCTCGGCAAGGCCCGCACGGGCGAGGTGCTGATGAAGACCTCCGACTCCCTGCGCGTGGACGTCAATCCCCGCTACGGCACGTGGGACGCCAAGCGCGGTACGGCCCGGGCCGCGCTGGAGCCGTGGCTGCGGCCGGCCGCGGCGCCCGGCGCCGAACAGCCGGCGTGAGCCGGGCGCGTCCGGTCGCCTAGGCTCGGTCGCGTGAACGACCGCGTGAACGACTCCTTTGGCCGCATCGTCCTGCTCACCACCAGCCACCGGGTCGCCCCCGGCCTGCTGTCCTGGCCCGCGTGGCAGACGCTGCGCGGCGCCGGGCGGGTGCTGTGCGCGGACGCCGGCCATCCGCAGCTGCCGTATCTGCGGGAGGCGGGCGTGGAGGTCGAGCACGCCTCGCCGACCGCCCGCGAGCTCGTCGACTACTGCGCGGACGGGCGGCGCACCGCGGTGGTGATCACCTCCGCGGAGGGGGAGTCGGCCCTTACCGACGGCCTGGCCCGGCTGGCGGGCTCCGGCCGCGAGTCGATGCCCGCGCTGGAGCTGCTGCCCGGCTCCTACGACCTGCCCGGCGCCCGGCTGCTGGACCTGGTGCAGGTCATGGACCGGATCCGGCTGGCCTGCCCGTGGAGCGGCGTCCGTACCCACCAGGACCTGGCGAAGTACGGCCTGGAGGAGATGTACGAGCTGCTGGAGGCCATCGAGACCGGTGACCGGGAGGCGCTGCGCGAGGAGCTCGGCGACGTCCTGCTGCAGGTCGTCTTCCACGCCCGGATCGCGCAGGACGACGCGGACGAGCCGTTCTCCGTCGACGACGTCGCGGGCACCATCGTCGACAAGCTCATCCACCGTCACCCGCACGTCTTCGGCGAGGAGAGCGCGCGGACGCCGGAGGACGTCAGGGAGCACTGGCTGCGCACCAAGGCCGCCGAGAAGGGCCGCGACTCCGTCACCGAGGGCGTCCCGCTGGGGCAGCCGGCCCTCGCGCTCGCCGCGAAGCTCGCCTCCCGTGCCCGTACCGAGGGCCTGGACGTGGCCCTGCCGGCGGGGGAGGGCGTCGGCTACGAGCTGCTGGCCCTGGCCGTGCGGGCCGAGGCGGCCGGCACCGAGCCGGAGACGGCGCTGCGGGCGGCCGCCCGCACCTACCGGGACGCGATCCTCGCCGCGGAGACGGCGCGGGGGGAGTAAGGGGAGTAAGGGGCCGCCACCCGTTCGGCCCACGCGCGGTCTTGACCCGGCGCGCGGCGGGTACCCGACATCCATGCGCACTGACCACATGGACCTCGCACTGCCGCACTGGGTCGGCGGCATCGCCCCCTTCATCGTGGGGCTGTGCGTCTGCGCCCTGCTGATCCTGGCCTTCGTGTACGGGCAGCGCTGGCGCGACAGGGAGCCGCCGCCCCCGGCCCAGCCGCAGCGCCGCCAGGGTTCCTGGCAGACGCGGCAGGAGCACGACAGGGGCCCGGCCTCGCCCGACCACGGCCCCGGGCACAACGACGACGAGGAGAGCTCGGTCGGCTACGTCGTCGAGCACCGGGAGTCGGACCAGCTGCAGACCGAGGCCAACGGGGAGCGGGTGCTGCCGCACGAGATCAACAACCCCGGCAGCCATCCCGAGGAGCGCTCGGAGGACCGCAAGAAGTGGGACCCGGGCAGCAGCGGGGCCTTCGGCAGCGGCGGCGGCGGGCACCACTAGCGGGGCCGCAGGTAGCGTCGGGGCGTGCACGACACGAACGACCGTATGCCCACGCCCCCCGCCCCGCCGCTGTTCACCTGGGAATTCGCGGCCGACCCCTACCCGGCGTACGCCTGGCTGCGCGAGCACGCCCCCGTGCACCGCACCGCCCTGCCCAGCGGTGTCGAGGCCTGGCTGGTCACCCGGTACGCCGATGCCCGGCAGGCGCTCGCCGACCAGCGGCTGTCGAAGAATCCCGTGCACCACTCCGAGAGCGCCCACGGCAAGGGCAAGGTCGGCATCCCCGGCGAGCGCAGCGCCAATTTGATGACGCATCTGCTCAACATCGATCCGCCGGACCACACCCGGCTGCGCCGGCTGGTCTCCAAGGCGTTCACCCCGCGCCGGGTCGCGGAGTTCGCGCCCCGCGTGCAGGAGCTGACGGATCAGCTCATCGACGCCTTCGCGGAGAGAGGGGAGGCGGACCTGATCCACGAGTTCGCCTTCCCCCTCCCCATCTATGCCATCTGCGACCTGCTCGGGGTGCCGCGCGAGGACCAGGACGACTTCCGGGACTGGGCGGGAATGATGATCCGCCATGGCGGCGGGCCGCGTGGCGGAGTGGCGCGCTCGGTGAAGAAGATGCGGGGCTATCTCACGGAGCTGATCCGCCGGAAGCGGGGGGCCCTGCGGGAAGAAGGGGCCGAAGACCTCATCTCCGGACTGATCAGGGCGAGTGACCACGGTGAGCACCTCACCGAGGACGAGGCCGCGGCCATGGCCTTCATTCTGCTTTTTGCTGGTTTTGAAACAACTGTGAACCTGATCGGTAACGGAACCTACGCCCTTCTGCGCAATCCCGGGCAGCGCGAGCGCCTCCAGCGCGCCCTGCGCGAGGGCGACGAGAGCCTGCTGGCCACCGGCGTGGAGGAACTGCTGCGCTACGACGGTCCCGTGGAGCTGGCGACCTGGCGGTTCGCCACGCGGGACCTGACCCTGGGCGGGCAGCGCATCGCCGAGGGCGACCCCGTGCTCGTCGTCCTCGCCGCCGCGGACCGCGACCCCGAGCGGTTCACCGACCCCGACACCCTTGACCTGGCCCGGCGCGACAACCAGCACCTGGGCTACGGACACGGCATCCACTACTGCCTGGGGGCGCCCTTGGCGCGCCTGGAGGGGCAGGTGGCGCTGGCGACGCTGCTGCGCCGGATGCCCGATCTGCGCCTGGGCGCGGAGCCGGAGGATCTGCGCTGGCGCGGGGGTCTGATCATGCGTGGATTGCGCACTTTGCCCGTCGAGTTCACCCCGGCGCCGCCCGCCGACTGACGCCCTATCAGGCCGCGTGACCTTCGCGTGACCTCCGATACACCGGCTTGTGACGACCCGGACCCGTCGCTATGTTCGACGACCACATCAGCCGCCACACGAGAGGGCCACCCCATGCGCTTCGGGAACGGAAGACATCGCCGCCCCCGTCAGATACCCGCCATCGTGCTCGCGGCGGGGGTGACGGGGGCGGGCATCGCGATGCCGCTGATGGCGGCGACCGCGGCGACGGCCGCGGACACGGGCACCTGGGACAAGGTCGCCCAATGCGAGAGCGGCAAGCTGTGGAGCGCCAACACCGGCAACGGATTCTTCGGCGGCCTGCAGCTCACCCAGCAGATGTGGGAGCAGAACGGCGGCATCTCCTACGCGCCGCGCCCGGACCTGGCCAGCAGGTCGCAGCAGATAGCCGTCGCCGAACGGATCCTGGCCGCCGAGGGCCCCGACGCCTGGCGCAGTTGCGCCGTCAAGTCGGGTCTGTCGAAGGACGCTCCGGCGCCCGATGTGAACCCCGGCCGCATCATCGAGACCCCCGAGCCCGAGACCACCGGCAAGCCGGCGCCCGAGCGCTCCGCTCCCGCCACGCCGGAGCACAAGACCCCCGCCGACCGCGCGCCCGGCACCGACGAGCCCGCGCCCGACGCGTCCAAGTCGCCCGGCAAGCCCGCTCCGTCGGACCCCGCCGCGAGCCCGTCCGCGGACCCCTCCACCCCCGCGGGCCAGACCCCCGGACAGCCGGACGGCAAGCACCGCGAGGACCCCTCGGCCGAACCCTCCACCGGCCCGGCCGCCCCCTCCGCCACGCCCTCGGGCACGCCCACCGACGCGGCGCCCACCGCCCCGCGCACGCCGGGCGACGACGCGAGTGCGGAGCCCGGCACGGGCAAGCACCGCGCCGAGCCGCCGCGTTCGGACGAGCCGCAGCGCCCCTCGCGCGACGGCGGTGACGCCCGGACGGGCGTACCGGGTGCGACGGACTACACCGTGCAGCCCGGTGACAACCTGTCAGCCATCGCACGGGACCACTCGGTCAACGGTGGTTGGCAGACGATCTATCAGAAGAACGAGAAAGTTGTCGGAACCGATCCGGATCTCATCAAGCCTGGTCAGCGGCTCGATATCCGTCCGTAGCCGGGGGGTTCGGGGCGAATGTCCGTTCCAGTCGAAAGTGAGACATGGCTCTCGTTGACTTTGGGCTGGACGGCGCTCGTCCGTTCTTCCCAAACCCCCTCTCACCTGCGGAAACAGGAGGTTCCTGTGGGTAACTTCCAGCAACTGTGGCTGAAAAGTAGGGTTTGAACCCGTCGGCCCGCTGTGTTTAACGTCGTCACCGCTCGCCACCGCGAGCACCACGGTCGCCACGCCGAATCCTGCCGGCGGCCGGGGTAGTCGTCGCGCAAGCGCCGTTGGCAGGAGCGGGGGAACCAAGGTAAGGCGCCGGACCGGTCCGACGGCCTCACGGCCGGGGGAGCGGGACGGCTTGGGGTGAAGCCCGGAGCGCAACCGCGCACCGGGCCGGGCAAACTCACAGCCCGAACCCGACAGCTCACCTCGTAGGCGTCGGTGAGGAAACCGACTTATGTCCAAGGGCAAGCACCGTCGTCCGTCCAAGGCCGTCCGCATCGTCACGCTCGCCGGCGTCACCGGCGTCGCCGTGGCCGCCCCGCTGATGGTCGCGACCTCCGCCAACGCCGCCTCCGTTTCGACCTGGGACAAGGTCGCCCAGTGCGAGTCCACCGGGAACTGGCACATCAACACCGGCAACGGCTACTACGGCGGTCTGCAGTTCTCGCAGTCCTCCTGGAAGGCCGCCGGCGGCACCCAGTACGCCTCGCGCGCCGACCTGGCCACCAAGGCCCAGCAGATCGCCACCGCCGAGCGTCTCCTCGCCATGCAGGGCCCGGGCGCCTGGGGCTGCGCCGGCGAGGGCGGCCTGACCGCCGGTGGCGCGAAGGCCAACGTCGACACCTCCGGCTCCGGCTCCGTGGCGAAGAAGAAGTCCACGAAGTCCTCCTCCTCCGCCGCGGGCGAGACCTCCACCAAGAGCCGCGCCGACCGTGCCGAGCGCCCCTCCGCGCCCAAGCACGCCAAGCCGCAGGCGGAGACCGCCGAGGAGGCCCCGGCCGCCCCGAAGCAGACCGCGCCGAAGCACGCCGCCCCCGCCAAGCCGGTCAAGCAGGGTGACGGCGAGTACGAGGTCAAGGAAGGCGACACCCTCGGCTCCATCGCCGACGCCAAGAAGGTCGACGGCGGCTGGCAGAAGCTGTACGACCGCAACAAGGACATCATCGACAACGCGGACCTGATCTTCCCGGGTCAGAAGCTGCACCTCAGCTGATCACCGGCTGAGCGCCGCGCTCATCCGCGGGACCGCCCCGCTCCGATGCGACTTCCCCCCGAGCCGCATCGGAGCGGGGCTCCGCCGTTTTCCCCGCCCATTCATCCGGTGATCTCGGCTTTTGTGCCAATTTTCGGTCCGGTGGCAGGTCCAAGGGCGGGCGCAGCCTCCGGGGCCCGTTAGGCTCGTGCTGCAGAACTCCAGACACATCACGAAGGAGACCCTCGTGCCGTCCATCGACGTCGTCGTAGCTCGCGAGATCCTCGACTCGCGAGGCAACCCCACGGTCGAGGTCGAGGTCGGCCTCGACGACGGCTCCACGGGCCGTGCCGCCGTGCCGTCCGGCGCCTCCACCGGTGCCTTCGAGGCCATCGAGCTGCGCGACGGTGACCCGAACCGCTACCTGGGCAAGGGCGTCGAGAAGGCCGTTCTCGCCGTCATCGAGCAGATCGGCCCGGAGCTCGTCGGCTACGACGCCACCGAGCAGCGCCTGATCGACCAGGCGATGTTCGACCTGGACGCCACCGACAACAAGGGCTCGCTCGGCGCCAACGCCATCCTGGGCGTCTCCCTGGCCGTCGCGCACGCCGCCTCCGAGGCGTCCGACCTGCCGCTGTTCCGCTACCTCGGCGGCCCGAACGCGCACCTGCTGCCCGTTCCGATGATGAACATCCTCAACGGCGGCTCGCACGCCGACTCCAACGTGGACATCCAGGAGTTCATGATCGCGCCGATCGGCGCGGAGTCCTTCTCCGAGGCCCTGCGCTGGGGCACCGAGGTCTACCACACCCTCAAGAAGGTGCTGAAGGGCCGCGGCCTGTCCACCGGCCTCGGCGACGAGGGCGGCTTCGCCCCGAACCTCGGCTCCAACCGCGAGGCCCTCGACCTCATCCTCGAGGCCATCAAGGAGGCCGGCTACACCCCCGGCCAGGACATCGCGCTGGCGCTCGACGTCGCCGCCTCCGAGTTCTACAAGGACGGCGTCTACACCTTCGAGGGCAAGGACCGCTCCGCCGCCGAGATGACGGAGTACTACGCCGAGCTCGTCGAGGCGTACCCGCTGGTCTCCATCGAGGACCCGCTGTTCGAGGACGACTGGGCCGGCTGGAACACCATCACCGAGAAGCTCGGCGACAAGGTCCAGCTCGTCGGTGACGACCTGTTCGTCACCAACCCCGAGCGCCTGGCCCGCGGCATCGAGGAGAACTCCGCGAACGCCCTGCTGGTCAAGGTCAACCAGATCGGCTCGCTGACCGAGACCCTGGACGCCGTCGAGCTGGCCCAGCGCAACGGCTTCAAGTGCATGATGTCCCACCGCTCCGGCGAGACCGAGGACGTCACCATCGCCGACCTGGCCGTCGCCACCAACTGCGGCCAGATCAAGACCGGCGCCCCGGCCCGCTCCGAGCGCGTCGCCAAGTACAACCAGCTGCTGCGCATCGAGGAGATCCTCGACGACGCCGCGGTGTACGCCGGCCGCAGCGCGTTCCCGCGCTTCAAGGGCTGACCTTCTCGCCAGTCTCCGTACGTCCCCGGCCGCGGTCCCGTACCGTGTCCGGGGACGTACGTTCGTGGCGGACTCTTCCAGGGGAGGCGACGTGGGCGCGGACCGGTTCTCCACCGCGACCAGGCTCAAGGCGCTGGGCACGGCCCTCGTGCAGGGGCCGACCGCGGCCCGGATCTACCGCGCCGGGCCCCCGCGGCGCAGCCGGCTCACCGGCCGGGCGGCGCTGCTCGCCCTCGTCGTCTGCTCCCTCGTCGTCGCCCTCGCCTACCCCATGCGCCAGTGGGTCACCCAGCGTTCGGACATCGCCGAGCAGCGGCACCGCACCGAGCAGGCGCGGGAGCAGGTCAAGCGGCTGCGCGACGAGAAGGCCCGGCTCGAGGACCCGGCGTACGTGGAGCAGCAGGCGCGCGAGCACCTGCACTTCGTACGGCCCGGCGAGACCGGCTACACCGTGGCGGACGGCAGCGGCGGCACCCGCCAGCGCCGCAACGAAGGCGCCGCCGACCGCCCCTGGTACAGCAACCTCTTCGACGGCGTGGACACCTCCGACGGCCACCGCTGACCCTGCACATTCTTTCGACAAGACCGAGCGAGCACGAGCGAGCACATGGACACCCCTCCTCCGAAGACCGAGCCCACCGAGCCGACCGACGCCGACATCGCCGCGTTCAAGGAGCAGCTGGGGCGCCCGCCGCGCGGGCTGCGCGCCATCGCGCACCGCTGCCCCTGCGGTCAGCCCGACGTCGTCGAGACGGCCCCCCGGCTGCCGGACGGCACGCCGTTCCCGACGACGTACTACCTGACCTGCCCGCGTGCCGCCTCCGCGATCGGCACCCTCGAGGGCTCGGGCCTGATGAAGGAGATGCAGGACCGGCTGGCGACCGACCCGGAGCTGGCCGCCGCCTACCGGGCCGCGCACGAGGACTACCTCGCGCGCCGCGACGCGATCGAGGTGCTGGAGGGCTTCCCGAGCGCCGGCGGCATGCCGGACCGGGTCAAGTGCCTGCACGTGCTGGTCGGGCACTCGCTGGTGGCCGGCCCCGGCGTGAACCCCTTCGGTGACGAGGCGCTGGCGCTGCTGCCGGAGTGGTGGGCCAAGGGCCCGTGCGTGAGCCCCTGCGGCGAGTCGGGCGAGGGGTGCGCATGACGCGCGTCGCCGCCATCGACTGCGGTACGAACTCGATCCGGCTGCTCGTCGCGGACGCCGACCCCGCCACCGGTGAACTCAAGGAGCTCGACCGGCGGATGACGATCGTCCGGCTCGGCCAGGGCGTGGACCGCACGGGCCGCCTGGCGCCGGAGGCGCTGGAGCGCACGTTCGCCGCGTGCCGCGAGTACGCCGAGGTCATCAAGGCGCACGGCGCCCAGCGGGTGCGCTTCGTGGCCACGTCCGCCTCGCGGGACGCGGAGAACCGCGAGGACTTCGTGCGCGGCGTCGTGGAGATCCTGGGCGTGGAGCCCGAGGTGATCAGCGGTGACCAGGAGGCGGAGTTCTCCTTCACCGGCGCCACCAGGGAGCTCGCCGGGCGCGCCGACCTGGCCACGCCGTTCCTGGTCGTGGACATCGGCGGCGGCTCGACTGAGTTCGTGGTCGGCGAGGAGCACGTGCGGGCCGCGCGCAGCGTGGACGTGGGCTGCGTACGGATGACGGAACGTCATCTGGTCGTGGACGGCGAGGTCACCGACCCGCCCTCGGCCGCCCAGATCGAGGCGATACGGGCCGACGTCGAGGCGGCGCTGGACCTCGCCGGGCAGAGCGTGCCGCTGACCGAGGCCCGTACGCTCGTCGGCCTGGCCGGCTCGGTCACCACGGTCGCCGCGATCGCGCTGGGGCTGCGGGAGTACGACTCCGCCGCCATCCACCACTCGCGCATCTCCCTGGAGCGGGTCCGGGATATCACCCACGAGCTGATCGGCTCCACCCACGAGCAGCGGGCGGCGATCTCCGTGATGCACCCGGGCCGCGTCGACGTCATCGCCGCGGGCGCGCTCGTGCTGCTGTGCGTGATGGAGCGGACCGGCGCCCAGGAGGTCGTGGTGAGCGAGCACGACATCTTGGACGGCATCGCGTGGAGCGTGGCGTAAAGGGGCGTTCCGGACCCTTCGGGGGCCCGGTGGGCCCCTCTCCGGGGAATGTTCGTGAAATCCTTCACATGAAAAAGTGGTCCTAGGACCCCGGAATGAGGGCTTCAGACCCCCTTCCGGGGCCCGCGGGGCCTCCGCGGCCGGAAACGGTCCGGTTTCAGACGTGTTAAAGAAACGCTTATGCGGGCCGTCCACAGGCTGTGGTCCAGTCGCCCCGCGAGCCGCAAGCCCAGTTCAGCAGGGGTGATCAACGCCCCGGCGGACGGCTTGGTTCCATTACGGCGCCATGGCGTCGGTCACAGGGGCGGCGGAGTGTAGCAGACAGGCCCCGGCCCCTTGTGAAGGGGCGCACGAGCACCCCTCCCGAGAGTGCTGGATACTCGAAACATGAGCACCACGGAGCGTCCACGGATCCTCGTAGTAGGCGGTGGGTACGTCGGCCTGTACGCGGCGCGCCGCATCCTCAAGAAGATGCGGTTCGGCGAGGCGACCGTCACGGTCGTCGACCCGCGCTCGTACATGACGTACCAGCCCTTCCTTCCTGAAGCAGCCGCCGGCAGCATCTCCCCCCGCCACGTCGTGGTGCCGCTGCGACGCGTGCTCCCGAAGGCGGAGGTCCTGACCGGCCGTGTCACGACCATCGACCAGGACCGCAAGGTAGCCACGATCGCGCCGCTCGTCGGCGAGGCGTACGAGCTGCCCTTCGACTACCTGGTCATCGCGATGGGCGCCGTCTCGCGCACCTTCCCGATCCCCGGCCTCGCCGAGAACGGCATCGGCATGAAGGGCATCGAGGAGGCCATCGGCCTGCGCAACCACGTTCTCGAGCAGCTCGACAAGGCCGACTCGACCAAGGACGAGGAGATCCGCCGCAAGGCGCTCACCTTCGTCTTCGTCGGCGGTGGCTTCGCGGGTGCGGAGACCATCGGCGAGGTCGAGGACATGGCGCGCGACGCCGCCAAGTACTACCCGAACGTGAAGCGCGAGGACATGCGCTTCATCCTCGTCGACGCGGCCGACAAGATCCTCCCCGAGGTGGGTCCCAAGCTCGGTCAGTACGGCAAGGAGCACCTCGAGAGCCGTGGCGTCGAGATCTACCTCTCGACCTCCATGGACTCCTGCGTCGACGGCCACGTCGTGCTGAAGAACGGCCTCGAGGTCGACTCCAACACCATCGTGTGGACCGCGGGCGTCAAGCCCAACCCGGCGCTGGTCCGCTTCGGCCTGCCGCTGGGCCCGCGCGGCCACGTCGACACCTCCGAGACCCTCCAGGTCCAGGGCACCGACTACATCTGGGCCGCGGGCGACAACGCCCAGGTTCCGGACATGGTCGGCCGCAAGGCCGGCAACGAGAACGCCTGGTGCCCGCCGAACGCCCAGCACGCCCTGCGCCAGGCCAAGGTCCTCGGCGACAACGTGGTCTCCGGGATGCGCGGCTTCCCGCAGAAGACCTACGAGCACTCCAACAAGGGTGCGGTGGCGGGCCTCGGCCTCCACAAGGGCGTCGCGATGATCGTCATGGGCAAGATGAAGATCAAGCTCAAGGGCCGTCTCGCCTGGTACATGCACCGTGGCTACCACGGCATGGCCATGCCGACCTGGAACCGCAAGATCCGCGTCTTCGCGGACTGGACCCTCGGCATGTTCCTCAAGCGCGAGGTCGTCTCCCTGCGCGCCATGGAGAACCCGCGCGAGGAGTTCTACGAGGCCGCCAAGCCGGCCCCGCAGGCCGCCAAGTCCGACACGGCGCAGAAGGCCAAGGCCTCCTAGCCGGCACCGCATTCCTTCGAGGGCGTCCACCAATCCGTGGGGTGGGCGCCCTCGGCGTTTTCGTTGACCTACCCTGTCCGAAGAGGGACTACAGCACGGCCTGTTGGTGTTTAGGTGTTAGGTGAATCTATCTCCTGACACTTCATCATGGAGGTGTGCGACATGGCCGAGGCCGCTCGACGGCTGACCACACTCGCGGAACAGGTCCTGGGGGCCCCGCTCCCGGTCCGGGTGCGCGCCTGGGACGGTAGCGAATCCGGACCGCCCGGCACCCCCGTCCTCCTCGTGCGCCGGCGCCGTGCCCTGCGCCGCCTGCTGTGGAAGCCGGGAGAACTCGGGCTGGCACGCGCCTGGGTCGCCGGGGACCTCGACGTCGAAGGCGACCTCTACCAGGCCCTGGAACTGCTCGCAGGGCACCTGTGGGAGCGCGACGAGGGATCCGGGCCCCGCAGCGGCCCCGCCGCCCTCCTGAGCGCCCTGCGCGACCCCGCACTGCGGGCTGCCGGCCGCGAGCTGCTCCGCCTCGCCGGACCGCTGCCACCGCCCGCACCGCCGCGCGAGGAGGCCCGCACCGGCGGCGGCCCGCTGCACACCGTGCGCCGCGACAAGCAGGCCATCAGCCACCACTACGACGTCGGCAACACCTTCTACGAACACGTCCTGGGCCCCTCGATGGTCTACTCCTGCGCCTACTGGCCCGGCCCGGACGCCACCCTGCGGGAAGCCCAGCGCGCCAAGCTCGACCTCGTCTGCCGCAAGCTCGCCCTGCGGCCCGGGCAGCGGCTGCTGGACGTCGGCTGCGGCTGGGGCTCGATGGCCCTGCACGCGGCCCGCGAGTACGGGGTGCGCGTGGTCGGCATCACCCTCTCCGAGGAACAGGCCGCGTACGCCCGTAAGCGGGTCGCCGAGGCCGGTCTGGCGGACCGCGTGGAGATACGCGTCCAGGACTACCGCGAGGTCCACGACGGGCCGTTCGACGCCCTCTCCTCCATCGGCATGGCCGAGCACGTCGGCTCCGCGCGCTACGCCGAGTACGCCGCCGAGCTCCACGCCCTGCTCGAGCCCGGCGGCCGGCTGCTCAACCATCAGATCGCCCGCCGCCCGCTGCGGGACGAGGCGGACTACCGCGTCGACGAGTTCATCGACCGCTACGTCTTCCCCGACGGGGAGCTGGCGCCCGTCGGCCGCACCGTGGCCCAGCTCGAACAGGCCGGCTTCGAGGTGCGCGACGTGGAGTCGCTGCGCGAGCACTACGCCCTGACCCTGCGCGCCTGGGTGGCCAACCTGGAGGCCCACTGGGACGAGGCCGTGCGCCTGACCTCGCCGGGCCGGGCCCGGGTGTGGCGGCTGTACATGGCCGCCTCCGCGCTGGCCTTCGAGCGCAACCGCATCGGCGTCAACCAGGTCCTGGCCGTCCGCACCCCGCCGAGCGGCGGGAGCGGGCTGCCGCTGCGCACCCGCGACTGGCGCTGAGCACGCGCGAAGGGCCCGGTCCGCCTGGACCGGGCCCTTCGCTCCACTCCTCGTGCCGCGCGGCCGCTACTCGGCCTTGATGGCGGACAGCATGTTCAGCTTGGCCGCCCGGCGGGCCGGCCACAGCGCGGCCAGCACCCCGACCACGGCGGACAGCAGCAGGAAGACGCCCATGCGCTCCCAGGGGAGCACCAGCTCATAGGTGCTCAGGCCCTTCTTGATGAGGTCGCCCGCGGCCCAGCCGAAGAAGACGCCCAGCCCGATGCCCATCACACCGCCGAACAGCGAGATGATCAGGGACTCCAGGCGCACCATGCGCTTGATGCCCTTGCGGTCCAGGCCGATGGCGCGCAGCATGCCGATCTCCTGCCGGCGCTCGAAGACCGACATCGCCAGGGTGTTGATGACACCGAGGACGGCGACGACCACGGCCATGGCCAGCAGGCCGTAGAGCATGTTGAGCAGCAGGTTGATGCCCTTGGAGATGCTCTCGGAGATGTCCTGCTTGGTCTGGATCTGGATGGCGGGGTTGTCGCCGAGGGCCTTGGCCAGCGAGTCCTTGGCGGCCTCGCTGGTGCCGGTCTTGGTCTTGACCAGCACCTGGCGGTCGTCGATCTGGCTCTGGTGCGGGGTCAGCGTCTTGGTGTCGACCATGATGCCGCGCATCAGGTCGTTGCCCTTGTAGACGCCGGAGACCGTCAGGCTGCCCTTCTTGCCGTCCTCGAAGGTGACGTCGAGGGACGAGCCGACCTTCCAGTGGTTGGTGCGGGCCGTGGCGTCGTCGATGACGACCTGGCCGCCGGAGAGGCCGGCGAAGGAGCCGGCCGTGAACTCGAGGTTCATCAGCTTGCCGATGGTGGCGCCGTTGACGCCCATGAGCTCCCTGCGCTCGTCGGCGACGGAGGACCAGGAGCTGCGCAGCGGGCTGGTGGCGGCGACGTCCGGGTGCGTGGAGAGTTTCTTCTCCACATCGGTGGACAGCGGGGTCATGCTGGCCATGGAGACGACGTAGTCGGCCTTCATGGAGCCGGTGGCCATCTTGTCGATGGCCTGCTGCACGCTGCCGGCGATCACGGTCAGGCCGGTGATCAGGGTGAGGCCGATCATCAGCGCGGAGGCGGTGGCGGCGGTGCGGCGCGGGTTGCGGACCGCGTTCTGCCGGGCCAGTTTGCCGGTCATGCCGAACGGGCGCAGGAGCGGGGCCGCGGCGGCGATCACGGGGCGGGACAGCAGCGGGGTCAGCACGAAGACGCCGATGAGGACCAGGCCCGCGCCCAGACCCATCATGGTCGAGCTGGAGGCGGTCAGGACGGTCGCGGCACCGATCGCGGTGATGACGCCGCCGATGGAGTTGCGGACCACCAGGGACTTGGTGGTGGCCACCGCGTGCACGCTGTTCATCGCGGCGACCGGCGGGATCTTCGCGGCGCGGCGGCCGGGCAGCCACGCGGCGAGCATGGTGACGACGATGCCGACGACCAGGGAGGTCAGGATCGTGCTCGGGGCGATGACCAGCGGGCCGTCCGGGATGGTGGCGCCGGTGCCGCTGATCAGCGACCGCAGGCCGGCGCCGATGCCGATGCCCGCGAGCAGGCCGGTGACGCCCGCGACCGAGCCCACGACGAACGCCTCGATGAGCACCGAGCGGGTGACCTGGCGGCGGCTGGCGCCGACCGCGCGCATCAGCGCCAGCTCCTTGGTGCGCTGGGCGACCAGCATGGTGAAGGTGTTGGCGATGATGAAGATGCCGACGAAGAGGGCGATGCCCGCGAAGACCAGCAGGCTGGTGCGCATGCCGTCCATGCCCTGGGCGATGATCCGGCTCTGCTCGTCGGCCAGCTCCTGGGCGGTGGTGGCCTCGGCGTCCTTGGGCAGGATCTTCTCGACGGACGCCTTGAGCGCCGTCTGGGAGGTGCCGGAGGCGGCCTTCACGTCGATGCGGCCGAACTCACCGGGCTTGGCGTAGAGCTTCTGCGCGGTGGGCGTGTCGAACAGGGCGAGGCTGCCGCCGGCGGAGACGTTGCCGTCGTCGGTGGTGAAGACGCCGGAGAGCTTCTGCTTCAGGACGGGGCCGTCGACGGACACCCGGACGGTGTCACCGATCTTGTAGCCGGCGCGCTCGGCGGTCTTGGCGTCCAGCGCGATCTCGCCGGCGCCCTGGGGGGCGCGGCCGCTCTTGAGCGGGTAGCGGGGGTCCTTGCCGCCGGCGGCGGGGTAGTAGTTGGCGCCGGAGGAGGAGAAGCCCTGGCCTATGAGCTTGCCGTCCTTGTCGGCGATGGCGGCGAAGCCGTTGACCGAACCGGTGGCGGAGGCGGCGCCGGGCACCTTGGCGGCCTGGTCCAGCAGGTGCTGGCTGAGCTGCGGAACGGCGCCGGGGTTGTCCTTCTCGCTGCTCTTCCGGTGGGGCTCGATGGCGACGTCGACGCCCGTGAAGCCCTTCTCGGAGCTCTTCTTGTAGGCGTCGGAGATGGTCGAGGTGAAGACCAGGGTGCCGGAGACGAAGGCGACGCCGAGCATGACGGCGAGCACGGTCATCAGCAGCCTGGCCTTGTGCGCGAGCACATTGCGCAGGGCGGTGCGGAACATTGAGGTCAGTCCTGAAGATCGAATCCGGCGGGGATCAGCTCGTGCGGCCCTTGGCGTCGAAACGCTTCATGCGGTCCAGGACGGCGTCGGCGGTGGGCTCGCGCAGCTCGTCGACGATGCGGCCGTCGGCGAGGAAGACGACGCGGTCGGCGTAGGAGGCGGCGACGGGGTCGTGGGTGACCATGACGACGGTCTGGCCGAGCTCGCGCACCGAGTTGCGCAGGAAGCCCAGCACCTCGGCGCCGGAGCGGGAGTCGAGGTTGCCGGTGGGCTCGTCGGCGAACATGATCTCGGGGCGGCCGGCCAGGGCGCGGGCGACGGCCACGCGCTGCTGCTGACCGCCGGAGAGCTGGTTCGGGCGGTGCTTGAGGCGTCCGGAGAGGCCGACGGTGTCGACGACCATGTCCAGCCACTGCTTGTCGGGCTTGCGGCCGGCGATGTCCATGGGGAGCGTGATGTTCTCGAGGGCGTTGAGCGTCGGCAGCAGGTTGAAGGCCTGGAAGATGAAGCCGATCTTGTCGCGGCGCAGCCGGGTGAGCTTCTTGTCGTTCAGGCCGGTCAGCTCGACGTCGCCGATGCGGGCCGAGCCGCCGGAGACGGAGTCGAGGCCGGCCATGCAGTGCATCAGCGTCGACTTGCCGGAGCCGGAGGGGCCCATGATCGCGGTGAACTCGGCCTGCCGGAAATCCACGGACACGGCGTCCAGGGCGACCACCTGGGTCTCGCCCTGTCCGTAGACCTTGGTGAGATCCGTGGCACGGGCGGCCACCGCGGCGGTGCGGACGGCGGCCGGGGCGCCGAAGGGGGTGGTGGTCACAGGGGAGCACTCCTGTCGGGACGGTCGGTTCAGGTACGTACTCCATGCTCCGGTGCCCCACCCCCCGTACGGATCAGCCGTAGCTCCCGTTCCGGGACATGCTCGGGAGGTACTCCAGGGGGCCGCCGTCATCCCTGGGTAGGAGACCGGATGCTTACCGAGGGCGACGAGATTGCGACAATTCCGGTTCATGCCGGGGGTGGGGTGGTGAACGGGGGAGATCGGCCCCTGGCATGTGCCAAAGGCGTCATCCCAGCGCTGATGGGCCCTCAGTTGCCAATAAAATAAGACAACCTCGGGTCATCGTTCCGCTGTTTGGGGGTCGCTCCCCGGCTAGGCTCGTCCTGCTCTCTTCGAGGGGAGGAACGCGCGCCTCCCCTGCTGTGCTGCCCGAGAGCCCCGCCCGGATGGTGGAATGCAGACACGGCGAGCTTAAACCTCGCTGGCCCTTCGGGCCGTGCCGGTTCAAGTCCGGCTCCGGGCACCGCCTTGCCGTCCACGCCTTGCCGTCCACTTGCCGCCCGCGCCTCTTCGGGGGCTCTTGGCACTTCCTTAGCGCTCTTCTTCTCTTTACCGTCTTCCGCACGGAACCGACTGCCGTCGGTTCGCGTTGTCCGGTACGTGGGCAAGGGAAGAAAAGATCGTCCCGAAGCAGGAGAGCCATTCTTTTGCCTACCTATTACCCTTGACGCCAAGGCCGCGCAGTGTGGCCATGGAGGAGTGAGATGAGGAGCAGCAACCCGGTCTTCTCGCGACGGGGGTTCAGCCGCGGCGACAGCGGCTACGCGGGCTTCGGCGCGACGCCGCAGGCCGGGACCGCGGCCCAGGGAAACCCGTACGCGCAGCCGACCAACCCGTACGCCCAGCCCACCAACCCCTACGCGACCAACCCGTACGCCCAGGGCGGTCCTGACCTTCAGCAGGGCTACCCGCAGGCGCCGGTCCAGACCGCCGGCCGGATGACGATGGACGACGTCGTCGCCCGCACCGGCATCACGCTGGGCACGGTCGTCGTGGCCGCCGGCGCGGCGTGGGCGCTCTCGCTGCCCGTGGGCCTCGGCTTCGCCGCCGGTCTGGTGGCGATGGTGCTGGGTCTTGTCCAGTCGTTCAAGGCCAAGCCCTCCCCCGCCCTGATCCTGGGCTACGCGGTCTTCGAGGGTCTCTTCCTCGGTGTGATCAGCCAGGCGTACAACAACGTCGCGCACGGCGCCCCGATGCAGGCGGTGCTGGGCACGATGGCCGTCTTCGCGGGCGTGCTCATCGCGTACCGGACCCGCATCATCCGGGTCGACCGGCGGTTCACCCGCTTCGTGATCGGCGCCGCGATCGGCTTCCTCCTGCTGATGGTGGCGAACTCCCTGTTCGCCGTCTTCGGCGGTGGTGACGGTCTGGGCTTCCGCAGCGGCGGCCTCGGCATCGCCGTCGGCGTCGTGGGCGTCCTGCTGGGTGCGGCGTTCCTGGCGCTGGACTTCAAGCAGATCGAGGACGGCGTCCGCTACGGCGCCCCCCGCGAGGAGTCCTGGCTGGCGGCCTTCGGTCTGACGCTGTCCCTCGTGTGGATCTACACGGAGATCCTCCGGATCATCGCGATCCTGAATAACGACTAGTGGATCCCTCGCGCCGTGCGAGCGCGCGGCGTGGATAAATCCACGACAGGGCCCGGGAAGGCAATGCCTTCCCGGGCCCTGTCCCGTTTTCTTGGCGCGCGCCCGCTACCGAAGCTTCCGCGCGGCCCGGCGGAGGTCGTACTCGTGGACGATCGCCTTTGCGTGGCCGTAAGCGAGATTGTGCTCTCCGCGCAGCCAGCTGACCTTCTCCTCGAAGCGGAAGAGAGAAGGTCCTTCCTCGACCGTGCGCAGCCAGTCGGCGACTTCGCGGCCGGTGCAGTGGGGGATTCGGGAGAGCAGGTTCCGGTGGGTCTCGTCGGAGAAGACGTGGGACATCGGCGCCTCCGGACGCGTCGAATGATGGTCCTTCATGTCACCGTGCCCGAGTGTTCAAGCGTTGGCAACAGTCGGTGGGCGGCGCATAGGCTCGTGGCGTGGATGACGTGACGCCTCTTCTGGCCGCTGTGGACACCTTCGCCGACCGGCTGCGGGCCCTGCCGCAGTCCCGACTCAGCCGCGGCGCGGCCGCGGAAGCGCTGGCCCTGGCCCGAGAGTTGGCCGCCTGGACCCAGCACATCGAGGAGCCGGGGGCGGCGTCGGTGCGGGAGATGCCGGAGGCGGGGATGTTCGCGGTGGCCGACCAAGTGGCGGTGGCCGGTCACGATTTGGCCGAAGCCCTCATCGCCTCGGGAGCGGTCGCGGAGGGCGTGAGCCGGGGCGTGGAGCTGGTGGAGGCGGCGGCACGGCGCTGCGGGCTGTAGGCGGGGGCCCTGCGGGCACGGCAGGCCCGCGCCGGGCCCCGGTCGGCCTACAGCGAGGCGATGACGCGGTCCGCCAGCACGTAGACGGTCTCCGCCTCGCACTGGAACGTCAGGGCGTACGCGCCGGAGACGCCCGAGCCGCCCAGCAGGACGGGGGCCTCCCCGGCCCGCAGGGCCTGCGCGAGGCGCTCGGCGGTCTCGCGGTGGCCGGGGGTCATGCAGACCGTGGTGCCGTCCGCGAAGACGTAGACGTCGAGGGTGCCCAGCGGGCCCGGGCGGACGTCGGCCAGCGGGACGCGGGCGTCGGCCAGCTCGTCGAGGCGCTCGACGGTGCGCTCGTGGTCGGTGACGGCCGAGGCCGCGGGGGTGAAGTCCGGGTGCGAGGGGTGGCGGCGGCGCGCGGCGGCCAGCTCGGGGGAGTCCGCGGCCTCGGACTCGAAGTCGGCCAGCGGGTCGAGGCCGGCGAAGTCGGCCTGCCGGGGAAGGTGGAGCCCGCCGTACAGGCCCTCCAGGAGCGGCTCGTCGACCGGGCCGCCCAGCAGCGAGGGGGCGTCGGCGGCGGTGCCGTGCTCGCGGGCCTCCTGCGCGGCCCAGAATGCACGGGCCTCGGCCAGCTCCCGCTCGCGCTCCTCCGCGAGCGCGTCGGCGACGGCTTCGCGTATCTCCGCCAGCTCGGCGACCGGTGCGGTACGCGCGGACGGCACCGGGGCGTGCGCACGGCTGTCCGCGGTGGCGGCGGCCAGGTCGGCGCGCAGGGCCGTGATCTGGCGGCGCAGACCGCGAGTGCTGTACAGGGCGGCGGCGCCCGCGGCCGTGGCGGTGGCAGCGGCCAGCAGCAGGGCAAGAGACATGGCGCTCACTGACGTACTCCCGGTTGCTATGGATCCCCCGAATTCCTACCTCAGCTTTGCGCACGCCTCCGGGGCCCCACAGTGCAATACGTCATGAACCGGGCGGGACTTTCGGCCCAGCCGTTGCCCCTTCAACCACTCTGACCTGGGGAAACGAATCTCCCCCGGGATGTTGGTCACATCCTGGGGGAGATTCGGTCACGTTTCGGCAAGGTGGGCGGTGGTTGCTGTTGGCAGTTGCCCGGCAGCCCGGGGCTCCGCCCCGGACCCCGGTCCTCAATCGCCGGACGGGCTGAAAACGCTCAGCTCAGCCGCTCGCTTCTTCTGTCGCGCTGAGCTTCGCCTCCGCTGCGGGCAGGTGCCGCCTTCGTTCCTCAGGCGCCCCCTACCCTCCGCTGCGCCTCAGCTCAGCCGCTCGATCACCATCGCCATGCCCTGGCCGCCGCCCACGCACATCGTCTCCAGGCCGAACTGCTTGTCGTGGAACTGGAGCGAGTTGATCAGCGTGCCCGTGATGCGCGCGCCGGTCATGCCGAAGGGGTGGCCGACCGCGATGGCGCCGCCGTTGACGTTGAGCTTGTCGATGTCGATGCCCAGGTCGCGGTAGGAGGGGATGACCTGCGCGGCGAACGCCTCGTTGATCTCGACCAGGTCGATGTCGCCGATGGTCAGGCCGGCCCGCCGCAGGGCCTGGTTGCTGGCCTCCACCGGGCCGTAGCCCATGATCTCGGGGGAGAGCGCCGAGACGCCCGTCGAGACGATCCGGGCCAGCGGGGTCAGGCCCAGCTCGCGCGCCTTGGTGTCGGACATGATCACCAGGGCGGCGGCGCCGTCGTTGAGCGGGCAGCAGTTGGCGGCGGTGATCAGGCCGTCCGGGCGGAAGGCGGGCTTGAGGCCCTGGACGCCCTCCAGGGTGACGCCCGCGCGGGGGCCGTCGTCCTGGGAGACGACCGTGCCGTCGGGGAGGGTCACCGGGGTGATCTCGCGCTCCCAGAAGCCCTTGGCCAGGGCCTGCTCGGCGAGGTTCTGCGACCGTACGCCGAACTCGTCCATGTCCTGGCGGGTGACGCCCTTGAGGCGCGCCAGGTTCTCGGCGGTCTGACCCATCGCGATGTAGGCGTCCGGCACCAGGCCGTCCTCGCGCGGGTCGTGCCAGCCCTCGCCGCCCTGCTCGGCGCGGGCGGCCGTGCGGGCCTCGGCGTCGGCGAAGAGCGGGTTGTGGGTGCCGGGCATGCCGTCGGAGGAGCCGTTGACCGAACGCGAGACGCACTCGACGCCCGCCGAGATGAAGACGTCGCCCTCGCCCGCCTTGATGGCGTGCAGCGCCATCCGCGAGGTCTGCAGCGAGGAGGCGCAGTAGCGGGTGATCGTGGTGGCGGGCAGGTGGTCCATGCCCATCTGCACGGCCACGATGCGGCCCAGGTTGTGGCCCTGCTCGCCGCCGGGCAGGCCGCAGCCGAGCATCAGGTCGTCGATCTCGCGCGGGTCGAGCCCGGGCACCTTGGCGAGCGCCGCCTGGATGATCGTGGCGGTGAGGTCGTCGGGCCGCAGCTCCTTCAGGGAGCCCTTGAAGGCGCGACCGATCGGGGAGCGGGCGGTTGAGACGATCACGGCTTCGGGCATCACGGCTCCAGGGCGCTGATGGGCTTACTCTCCGGACTCTCCGGGAAGTTACCCGCACGTAGGGCTCGGGTCACGCGCTCGCGGCTGTGATGCGGGCCTCTTTACCGAGCAAGCGCTCAGTCGGCGTTTCCTCCAGGCTACGTCCGGCTACGTCCGGTCCCTGGCGCGGAAGTGGTTGACCACCGCCTCCGTGTGCACGGGCAGCCGCCGGCGCTTGCGGTGCTTGAGCAGGGCCCAGCGGCCGCGTGCCGTCGGCGTGACCTCGGTGCCGCCCTCGGCGGCCGCCTCCGCCGCCGCCCGGGCCACCGGCAGGATGCCCTCGCGGCGCGCCGCGTCCGGGCGCTCCTCGTCCTCGGGCCACAGCCCCAGCGCCGCGCAGAGCGTGGGCAGCACGGCCATGGCCGCGGTGGCGTAGCCCTCGGCGGAGGGGTGGTAGTTGTCCGGGCCGAACAGCTCGCGGGGGTTCGCCGCGAACTCCGGGCCCAGCAGGTCGCCGAGCGAGACCGTGCGGCCGCCCGCCTCCAGCACCCCTATCGTCTGCGCCGCCGCCAGCTGGCGGCTCAGCCGCCGGGCCAGCCAGCGCAGCGGCTGGTAGACCGGCTCGATCGTGCCCAGGTCGGGGCAGGTGCCCACCACCACCTCGCAGCCCGCGTCCCGCAGCCTGCGCACCGCTTCCGACAGCAGGCGCACGGAGCGGGCGTAGGGCACGCGGTGGGTGACGTCATTGGCGCCGATCATGATCACGCAGACGTCGGGGGTGCGCTCCGGGTCGGACAGGATCTGGGTGACCTGCCGCTCCAGGTCGTAGGACTGCGCTCCGGACAGCGCCACCGTGCGCAGCTCCACCGGTCGCTCGGCGACCGCCGCGAGCCCGGTGGCCAGCAGGGCCCCCGGGGTCTGGCGGGGGCGGTGCACGCCCTGGCCGGCGGCCGTGGAGTCGCCCAGGACGCCCAGCCGCAGGGGCGGCCGGCCCAGCCGGTGCACGAAGGCGGAGCCGTAGCGGCCGTCCGCGTGCGGCGGGGTGTCGCCGTGGCCGCCGACCACGCGCCTGGCCAGCGCGACCTCGGTGAGCAGGAGGCCGAGCGCGGCCCCGCCCAGCAGGCCCGCACCGCCGCCTCCGTACGCCGCCGCAGCCGCGATCCGCCGTGCGACCCTCGCCCTCTGCATGGACATCGGCCGGCCTCCTCGACGCCAGGAAACTCGTTAATAAGCCGTTTTACAAATACTTCATCAAAGCTTCACGAAGCCTGTGCACCCTTGTCGGGGCGCGCTATCAGCAGGTTGCCCCGGGGACCGCCGCGCGCAACGCGCCACTAGTGCAGTCGGACGCGCAATAGGCTGGGCATACGGGTACGCGACGACCGCTAGTGCCCCTGACCGCGGAGATCACCGTGCAGTATCACGATTCGATGATTGAGCTCGTCGGCAACACCCCGCTCGTCAAGCTCAACAGCGTGACCGATGGCATCCAGGCCACCGTGCTTGCCAAGGTCGAGTACTTCAACCCCGGCGGTTCCGTGAAGGACCGGATCGCTCTGCGGATGATCGAAGCCGCGGAGAAGTCGGGCGAGCTCAAGCCGGGCGGCACCATCGTCGAGCCGACCTCCGGCAACACGGGCGTGGGCCTGGCCATCGTGGCCCAGCAGAAGGGCTACAAGTGCATCTTCGTGTGCCCTGACAAGGTGTCCCAGGACAAGATCAACGTACTGCGGGCGTACGGGGCAGAGGTCGTCGTCTGCCCGACCGCCGTCGACCCCGAGCACCCGGACTCGTACTACAACGTCTCCGACCGGCTCGTGCGCGAGACGCCGAACGCCTGGAAGCCGAACCAGTACAGCAACCCCAACAACCCGCTCTCGCACTACGAGTCGACCGGTCCCGAGCTGTGGGCGCAGACGGAGGGGAAGATCACCCACTTCGTGGCGGGCTGCGGCACCGGCGGCACCATCAGCGGCACCGGCCGCTACCTCAAGGAGATCAGCGACGGCCGGGTCAAGGTCATCGGCTCCGACCCCGAGGGCTCGGTCTACAGCGGCGGTTCCGGCCGGCCGTACCTGATCGAGGGCGTCGGTGAGGACTTCTGGCCGGAGTGCTACGACGGCACGGTGATCGACGAGATCATCGCGGTCTCCGACAAGGACGCCTTCCAGATGACGCGCCGCCTCGCCAAGGAGGAGGGCCTGCTCGTCGGCGGCTCCTGCGGCATGGCGGTCGTCTCCGCCCTGCGCGCGGCCGAGGGCCTCGGCCCGGACGACGTGGTCGTCGTCCTGCTGCCCGACAGCGGCCGCGGCTACCTGAGCAAGATCTTCAACGACGAGTGGATGGCGGACTACGGCTTCCTGGAGGAGCCCGGCGACGCCGCGCGCGTCGGCGACGTCCTGCGGCGCAAGGACGGCGGCCTGCCCTCGCTGGTGCACATGCACCCCGAGGAGACCGTCGGCGAGGCGATCCACGTGCTGCGCGAGTACGGCGTCTCGCAGATGCCGATCGTCAAGCCGGGCGCCGGCCACCCCGACGTCATGGCCGCCGAGGTCATCGGCTCGGTCGTCGAACGCGACCTGCTGGACGCGCTGTTCACCCAGCGCGCCTCGCTCGAGGACCCGCTGGAGAAGCACATGAGCCTGCCGCTGCCGGTGGTCGGCGCCGGTGAGCCGGTCGCGGACCTGATGGCCGTGCTCGGCAGCGCGGACGCCGCCATCGTGATCGTCGAGGGCAAGCCCACCGGTGTGGTGAGCCGTCAGGACCTGCTGGCCTTCCTGGCCGAGGGCGGCAACGGCGGCGCGGCCAAGTAACCGCCCTTCCGGCGGCCGCCGCACGCGGGCCGGCCGCCCGTCGAAAGATGCACGCGGGCGTCACGTGCGCGCAGCATCCGCTTAACACGGGCCCGGCATAGTGAGGGTTGCCGGTGCGGGGGACACCTCCGGGCCGGCATCCCGAGTGCGGCGGCAGGAAAATCCGGAGCGGCTCCCGGACTTCCACGGCCGTCCGGACGCGGCACCGGCACCCGGCACCCCCGGGGCTGGCCGGGTCCGTCGCGGGGACCGCCGCCGTCCCGACCCCGGCTCCGGCCGGGGTGCGGCGGCCCCCGCCGAACTCCCCGCCCGCGCGAGGGGCGTCGGTCCTTCGCCCCCTCCCGCGGGCGGCGCAGTCCCGCGGCACGCAGGACGCCGGGCTAGTCCCGCTCCCCGCCCCGCCGGCGGTCACCCGCACCCCACGGCAGCCCTCCCGCGGCGTGGACGGCGTTCACGCCCACGATCCCCGCCCAGGTCACCAGCAGGCCCGGCAGGTGGGCGTTGACGGCGCCGATCGCCGACAGCGGGACGGCGAGCACCAGCGACACCGCGGCGAAGCCGAAGCGTTCGCCGAAGCTCCCCGTGCCCGCCGCGCCTTCCCGCCCGCCGCCGCGGGCCGCCTCCATCCGGCGCTCGGCCAGATGCCGGCGCACCTGCCGGTCCGCCGAGGCGTCCAGCTTCTGCTCGATGCGGTGCTCCACCTTCTCCAGGAAGGAGTCGATGAGCTCCGACTCGTACTCCGCGCCCAGCTCCTTGCGGGCCTGCACGGTCGCGTCGAGGTCCTTCTTCAGGTCGGGGTCCCGGGCCATCATGCCTTCGACGGTACGGTCGCCGGGGGCCCCGCGTCGGTGGGGCCAGCACCCGTATCCGCAGAGGGGGTGCCCCCCGTTCGCCGGGGGCGCCCGTGGAAGGAGCACCTCCATGTCCGTACCCCTGCTGTCCGCCCTCGCCGCGCCGGACGCGGCCGACCGGCCGGACGCGCTGACCGTCGCCGGGCGGTCCTGCTCGCGGGAGGAACTCCTGGGCGCCGCGGGGGCGGTGGCCGCGCGGATCGCGGGGGCCGCGTCCGTGGCCGTGCGGGCCGAGGCCGTGCCCGAGACCGTCGTCGCCGTGGTGGGCGCCCTGCTGGCGGGGGTGCCGGTCGTGCCGCTGCCGCCGGACGCCGGGACGGCCGAGCGCGAGCACATCCTGCGCGACTCCGGCGCCGAGCTGGTGCTGGGCGAGGACGTGCCGGTGGACCTGCGGGAGCGCGGCGCGTGGTCCGGCCCCGAACCGGACGCGAAGACGACCGCGTTCGTGCTCTACACCTCCGGCACGACCGGGGCGCCCAAGGGCGCGCTCATCCCGCGCGGCGCCGTCGCCGCGGGCCTGGACGGGCTCGCGGAGGCCTGGCAGTGGACGGCAGAGGACACGCTCGTGCACGGGCTGCCGCTCTTCCACGTCCACGGCCTCGTCCTGGGCGTGCTGGGCGCCCTGCGCACCGGCTGCCGCCTGGTGCACACCGGCCGTCCCACCCCCGAGGCGTACGCGGCGGCCGGCGGCAGCCTCTACTTCGGGGTGCCGACCGTGTGGTCGCGCGTGGTCCGCGAGCCGTCCGCCGCCCGGGCCCTGAGCGGGGCGCGGCTGCTGGTGTCGGGCAGCGCGGCGCTGCCCGCGCCCGTCTTCCGCGACCTGGAGGCGCTCACAGGACAGCGGCCCGTCGAGCGCTACGGCATGACCGAGACCCTGATCACCGTCTCCACCCGGGCCGACGGCGACCGCCGCCAGGGCTCGGTGGGCCTGCCGCTGCGCGGCGTACGGACCCGGGTGGTGGCCACCGGCGAGGAGGGCGGCATCGGGGAGCTGGAGGTGTGCGGCCCGACGCTGTTCTCCGGGTACCTGGGCCGGCCCGAGGCGACGGCGGCCTCCTTCACGGCCGACGGCTGGTTCCGCACGGGCGACATCGCCTCCCTCGACGCCGACGGCACCCACCGCATCGTGGGCCGCGCCTCCACCGACCTGATCAAGTCCGGGGGGTACCGCATCGGGGCGGGCGAGGTGGAGAACGCGCTGCTGGACCACCCGGCGGTCAGCGAGGCCGCCGTGGTCGGCGTGGCGCACGAGGACTTGGGCCAGGAGGTCGTCGCCTATGTGGTGGCCGACGGCGTCGGCGAGCGGGAGCTGATCGACTTCGTGGCCGGCCACCTCTCCGCGCACAAGCGCCCGCGGCGCATCCGCTTCCTGGAGGCGCTGCCGCGCAACGCGATGGGCAAGCCGCAGAAGAAGCTGCTGCCGCCGCTGTGAGCGCCCGGCGCGTCGCGTACGCTGCATAATTTCATGCAGGGCTCGGATCAAATGAATGATCAAGGGCGAACGGTCAAGGAGGGCCGATGAGCGAGACCGGGGGCGAGCCGGAGGCCATCGCGCGGCTGCAGAAGCTCTTCGAGGGGCACCGGCTGACGCCCACTCAGCGCCGCATCGCCCACTGCATGGTGCGGCGCGCCGCCGACGCGCCCTTCCTCTCCAGCGTGGAGCTCGCCGACCTCGCCGGGGTCAGCCAGCCCTCCGTCACCCGCTTCGCGGTCGCCCTCGGCTTCGACGGCTACCCCGCGCTGCGCCGGCACCTGCGCGACGTGGTCCCCGCCGTCGAGGCGCCGGCCGACAGCTCGTACAACGAGTACCAGCAGGCCGTCCACGCCGAGATCGACAACCTCCGCCACCTCGCCTCGCTGCTCTCCGACCCCGAGCCCGTCGCCCGCGCCGGGCGGCTGCTGGCCGCCTCCCGGCCGCTGCCCGTCCTGGGCCTGCGGGCCGCCGCAGCCCAGGCGGGCGGCTTCGCCTACTTCGCGCGCAAGGTCCACCCCGACGTGCGGCTGCTCAACGAGGGCGGCACGCTGCTCGTCGACCGCGTCGACGCCGCCGTGCGGGCGGGCGCGAGCGCGCTGTTGTGCTTCGCGCTGCCGCGCCACCCGCGCGAGGTCGTCGACGCCCTGGAGTACGCCCGCGGTGTCGGGCTGACGGTCGTCACGGTCGCCGACTCCACGTTCGCCCCCGTCGCCCGCCATAGCGACCTGCTGCTGCCGGCGGCCGTCGGCACGGGCCTGGCCTTCGACACGGCGTGCGCGCCGATGCTGCTGGGCCGGGTGCTGCTGGAGGCGATGTGCGACGCGCTGCCGGACGCGCAGGCGCGGCTGGAGGAGTTCGACGTGAAGGCGGCGGCGCGGGGCCTGTTCGTGGAGTGAGCGGGCGCGCCGCGTCCGGCCTAGCGGGCGTGCCGCATCTCCGGGAAGCGCTCCGAGGGGCCGTCCAGCAGATGGTCGTCCCGGCCCACGAGGAACCGGTCGAGGAACGACGCCACGTACGCCCGTGTCGCCGCCACCGCCCGCTGCGGATCCACGGTCCCCACGTTCTTGCGGACCGTCTCCCACGGCAGCGCCTGCTGCCGGGCCAGCTGCGGCAGCAGGGGTGCCGCGTCCGTGTACGCGCCGTGCTGCGAGCCGGTCAGGGTGACGTTGCCGCGCCAGCCGCGCGAGTGCTCCCACAGGGCTTTCCAGGACGGCTGCCCCTCGTACGGGCCGGAGTCCGCCGCGTCCGTGCCCATCAGCAGGAACGGCCGGTCCACGCCGTCGCGGGGCGCCGTGCCCAGGCGGCTTCCGGTGCCGTCCGGGGCGGGGAACTCCATCGTGCCGTCCATGTTGACGGCGGCCCGGACGCGGCGGTCGTCGTGCATCGTCTGCACGGCCGCGAAGCCGCCCGCCGAGTGGCCCACCATGCCCACGCGCCGCAGGTCCATGGCGTCCGCCAGGTCCTTCGGCAGGGCCGGGCGGCGCCCGGGGGCGCCGAGGACGTCCAGCACGAAGCGGGCGTCGTCGACCCGCGCCCGCAGGGCCGTGCGCAGCACCGCGTCGATGTCGGTGCCGGGTTTCGCGGCGAGCTCCGGCAGAACGGACGTCGCGAGCCGGCCGCCGGACAGGGCCACCTCCGAGGAGTCGTAGGTGTGGTCGACCGTGACGACCACATAGCCGCGTGAGGCCAGGTCCTCCACGAGCGAGGTGTTCCACGTCCGGGGGTCGCCCAGGCCCGCGGAGTACAGCACGACCGGGCGTGCGGCCCCGCGGGCTGCGGGGGCGTCCACGCGTGCGTGCGTGCGCGTGCCGGCCCAGTCCGCCGCGCCGGTGGGCACGCCCTGGTTGAGGGTGCCCGCGCCGGTCGCGGAGCCGAAGTGGGCGGCCGCACGGGGCTCCATGTGGGGCGCGGTGCGGTGGGCGGTGCCCTGATCGCCGCGGGCCGCCGGGTACCAGAAGCCGACGCTCACCTCGCGGTGGCCGCGCCCGGGGTGCCAGGGGTCCTCGCGCGAGGCGTCGACCAGGTGCCGGGTGGTGGTGCCCACGGCGTACGGGCCGGTGGGCCCGGGCAGGGCGACGCGGGCCGGGGCGGCGCCGGGGGCCGCCGCGGCGGCATTCGCGTGGGGGGCGAACGCGCTCAGCAGGCCGGTCAGCGCCAGCGCCCCCGCCGCCACCAACGCCCGTCGGCGCAGTCCCTGTTCGTTCACCGGCATCCTCGGCTCCTCCCACCGCTGTGCTGATGCGCCGACCCTAGGGACCGGCCGTGCCCGCGGGCGACATACGGGGGAGCCAACCCGCGCCTGATACCTGGGTATGACCTCCGGTGGACCGGCGATGCCCGGGCGTCTCTCAGCCGGTCCTCAGATTCGTCGGCTAGCGTGCCCGGCGCGAGCCCGAGGAACGAGGAGGTCTGACGTGGGGCGCGGAGCGTATGCGCTGGCGCGGGTCGCCGTGGTGGTCAGAGCGCCGGCCGGTCCGCTGTGGTGGCTGGGAGTGCTGAGCGCGGGTACCGGAGCCCTGGTGCCGGGGCTGACCGGGCGCCGGATCGGCCTGCTGGCCGGGGCGGCGCTGTTCATCCTCGCCGGGGCCGCGGCCTTCGCCGCGCGGCGCGGGCGGTACGCGCGCCTCGCGCGCGGCGCCTCGCGCGCGGGCCGGTCCGTCTTCCTCCAGGACCGCGCCGTGACCGCGCGCAACTGGCGGCGCGGGCGGCGCTGGTGGCTGGCGGCCGCCTTCCTCGCCGCCGTCGGCTCCTGCTTCGCGGTGCCGGCCGCGGCCGGGCTGGCCATGGCCGGCACGGCGACGGGCCTGTGGGCCAAGGCGCTGTGGCTGGGCGGCCTGGAGCGCCGCGCCGAGGCGCTGCTGTGGGTGCGCACGGACTGGGCGCAGGGCAGCCCCGCCGCCAAGGCCGTGCCCGGCTACCTCACCACGGGGCTCGCCGCGGGCGACGCCCTGCCGGGAGGCGCCCGGCGCCGGGGCGGCGCGACGCCGCCGGGCGGGGTCACGGTCGGCGCAGCGCGCTGAGGTCCGCCGCGTGGTCGCCGCCGCTCTCGGCGACGAGCTCCTCGAGGGTCTGGGGCGGTCGTACGGTCGCAAAACGCACGTCCTGTTGGTGCGCGGCAAAGCCGTAAACCCCCGGGCGGGGAAGCGTGTTGTACGCGTAGTGGTGCGAGAAGTAGTACGCGCCGGTGTCGAGCAGGGCGACGTGGTCCCCGGCCTCGATGCGGGGCAGGAGGCGGTCGACCGCGGCCAGGTCGCCCGCGAAGCAGCACGGCCCGGCGACGTCCTGCGCCACAGGGGCGGCCCGCTTGGGCCGCCCCTCGGCGTCGAACACCGCCACCCGCAGCGGCCACGACTCGGGCGCGAAGACCGTGCGCACCGCCACCTGCGCGCCCGCGTGGGTCACCGCGATCCGGCGGCCACCGGCCGACTTCGTGTACTCCACCCGGGCCAGGATCGTCCCGCTCTTGGCCAGCAGCGACCGGCCGAACTCGGTGACCAGGCCGTAGCGCCCGTCGAACAGGGCCGGGACGGTGGCGGCCAGCAGCCGCGCGTACTCGCGGTGGGTGGGCGCGACGTCGTCGGAGGCGAAGTTCACCGGCAGACCGCCACCGATGTCGACGGTGTCGATCCGGCTCCCCTGGCCGCCGACGGCCCGGTGGGCGCGGTTGACCTCCTCGGCCAGCTCGACGACCTCCCGCACCCCGGCGGCCATCAGCTCCAGCGGGCAGCCCTGCGACCCGACGTGGGCGTGGATCCGGGTCAGCCACGGCCGCCGCAGATACGCGTCCACCAGCCACTCGCGCGCCCCCTCGTCCCGCAGGGCCACACCGAACTTCGAGGTCGCGGTGGCCGTGCTGAGGGCGCCGATGCTGCCGCCGCCGACCTGGGGGTTCACCCGCAGGCCGACCGGCGAGGCGCTGGGCGCGGCGGCGAGGAGGGCGTCCAGCCGCGCCAGCTCCTCCCGGCTGTCGGCGTTGACGGTGATCCCGGTGGCGAGCGCCTCGCGCAGCTCGCCGGTGGTCTTCGCCGGCGAGTCCAGCACGGTGCGTCCGGCCGGTACGCCCGCCGCCCGGGCCAGCGCCAGCTCGCCGGGGCTCGCGACCTCGGCGCCCAGCCCTTCGGCGGCCAGCAGCCGCAGCACGGGCACCAGCGGGGTCGCCTTCACGGCGAAGGTGTGCAGGATCTCCGTCCCGCCGCCCACCTCCGCGAACGCCGCCCGCAGCGCCTCCGCCGCCGTACGGATGCCCTGTACGTCCAGCAGCGCCACGACGGGCTGCCGGGCGCTCACCACCTGCTGCCGCACGGCGGCCCGCACGGCCGCGTCCCGCCTGGCGGCGCTCGCGGCGCCTTCCCGCGCTCGTTCGTCGAGGCCCATGTGCACTACTCCACCACTGCCCGAGGCCGGTGTCCGCCGAGAAGCTGTTGACTAGCGGTATTCATCGGCTCAGACTGTGCAATGTTCCATTCAGAGCCAGGGAGGCAGGGCCCATGTCAGGACCGCGACCCGTGCGAGCGCCGCGAGGCACCGAGCTGAGCGCCCGGGGTTGGCAGCAGGAAGCCGCACTGCGGATGCTGCAGAACAACCTCGACCCGGAGGTGGCCGAGCACCCCGACAAGCTCGTCGTCTACGGCGGCACGGGCAAGGCCGCCCGCGACTGGCGCTCCTTCGACGCCATGGTCCGCACCCTGCAGAACCTCAAGCAGGACGAGACCATGCTGGTCCAGTCCGGCCGGCCGGTCGGCGTCATGCAGACCCACGAGTGGGCGCCGCGCGTACTGATCGCCAACTCCAACCTCGTCGGCGACTGGGCCAACTGGGAGGAGTTCCGCCGCCTGGAGCACCTCGGCCTGACCATGTACGGCCAGATGACGGCCGGCTCCTGGATCTACATCGGCACCCAGGGCATCCTCCAGGGCACGTACGAGACCTTCGCCGCCGTCGCGGCGAAGAAGTTCGGCGGCACCCTGGCCGGGACGATCACCCTCACCGCCGGCCTCGGCGGCATGGGCGGCGCCCAGCCGCTGGCCGTCACCATGAACGACGGCGTCGCCCTGTGCATCGACTGCGACCCGCGCGCCATCGAGCGCCGCATCGAGCACCGCTACCTCGACGTCAAGGCCGACTCCCTCGACCACGCCCTCCAGCTGGCCGTCGAGGCCCGCGACGCCCGCCGCCCGCTCTCCATCGGCGTCCTGGGCAACGCGGCCGAGCTCGTCCCGCAGCTGCTCGCCATGAACGCCCCCATCGACATCGTGACGGACCAGACCTCCGCCCACGACCCGCTGGCCTACCTGCCGATCGGCGTCGACTTCGACGAGATGGCCACCTACGCCGCCGAGAAGCCCGCCGACTTCACGGTGCGGGCGCGCGAATCGATGGCCAAGCACGTCGAGGCCATGGTCGGCTTCCAGGACGCGGGCGCCGAGGTCTTCGACTACGGCAACTCCATCCGCGGCGAGGCCCAGCTGGCCGGCTATACCCGCGCCTTCGACTTCCCCGGCTTCGTCCCCGCCTACATCCGCCCCCTCTTCTGCGAGGGCAAGGGTCCCTTCCGCTGGGCGGCGCTGTCGGGCGACCCGGCCGACATCCACAAGACCGACAAGGCGATGCTCGAACTCTTCCCCGAGAACGAGTCCCTCGCCCGTTGGATCAAGATGGCCGGGGAGCGCGTCCACTTCCAGGGCCTGCCCGCCCGCATCTGCTGGCTCGGCTACGGCGAGCGCGACAAGGCCGGCGAGCGCTTCAACGAGATGGTCGCCGACGGCACGCTCGCCGCGCCGCTGGCCATCGGCCGTGACCACCTCGACTGCGGCTCGGTGGCCTCCCCCTACCGCGAGACCGAGGCCATGCTCGACGGCTCCGACGCGATCGCGGACTGGCCGCTGCTCAACGCCATGGTCAACGTGGCCTCGGGCGCCTCGTGGGTCTCCCTCCACCACGGCGGCGGCGTCGGCATGGGCCGCTCCATCCACGCGGGCCAGGTCACGGTCGCCGACGGCACGGCGCTGGCAGGCGAGAAGATCCGCCGCGTCCTGACGAACGACCCGGGGATGGGCGTGATCCGGCACGTGGACGCCGGGTACGACATCGCGGAGACGGTGGCCGAGGACCGCGGGGTTCGCATCCCGATGCGGGAGGACTCGTGAGCGACGTTGCGGGCAATCGTGCCGCAGGGCGGCACGGGTGGGCGCAGCCGGCCCACCGGCCTGCACCGGAAGCGGGTGCCCCTGGTGGGGCTGACCGTACCCCGCCGGGTGCGGGTGGGGTTGTGCCCACCCGTTCCGCCCAGCGGAACGATTGCCCACAACCGGGGCAGCGCGCCGCAGGCGCGAGCTTCCACGAGATGTGGCGGGACCTCCTCCCCATCGGCCGTAACCAGGAAAGCGGCGGCTACCGCCGCTTCGCCTGGACCGGCGCCGACGCCGACTGCCGCGCATGGTTCCGCGCACAGGCCGAGACCCGCGGGCTCACCTACGAGCTCGACCGCAACGGCAACCAGTGGGCCTGGCTCGGCGACCCCACCGCCGGTGACGCCGTCGTCACCGGCTCCCACCTGGACTCCGTCCCGGACGGCGGCGCCTTCGACGGGCCGCTCGGCGTCGTGTCCTCCTTCGCCGCGCTGGACGAGCTGCGCTCGCGCGGCGCGAAGCCGGGCCGCCCCCTCGCCATCGTCAACTTCGGCGACGAGGAAGGCGCCCGCTTCGGCCTGGCCTGCGTCGGCTCCCGGCTGACCGCCGGGCAGCTGACCGTGGACAAGGCCCACGCCCTCCGCGACGGCGACGGGATCTCCCTGGCACAGGCCATGGAGCGCGCCGGCCACGACCCGGAGGCCATCGGGGCCGACCCCGAACGCCTCGCCCGCATCGGCGCGTTCGTGGAGCTCCACGTCGAGCAGGGCCGCGCCCTCGCCGACACGGACCACGCGGTCGGCGTCGCCTCCGCGATCTGGCCCCACGGCCGCTGGCGGTTCGACTTCCACGGCGAGGCCAACCACGCCGGCACCACCCGCATCGAGGACCGCCGCGACCCGATGCTGACCTACGCCAACACCGTGCTCGCCGCCCGCAAGAAGGCCCGCCTCGCCGGCGCCCTGGCCACCTTCGGAAAGGTGAGCGTCGAGCCCAACGGCGTCAACGCCATCGCCTCCCTCGTACGCGGCTGGCTGGACTCGCGCGCCGCCGACGAGGAGACCCTCGCCGCCGTCGTCGCCGGCATCGAGCAGGCCGCCCTCGAACGCGGGGAGCGCGACGGCGTCGACGTCCGGGTCACCCGGGAGTCCTTCACGCCCGTCGTGGAGTTCGCCCACGACCTTCGCGACGAGCTCGCCAAGCTGCTGGGCGGCGTCCCCGTGCTGCCCACGGGCGCCGGACACGACGCCGGTATCCTCTCCGGCGTCATTCCCACCGCCATGCTGTTCGTGCGCAACCCCACCGGCGTCTCGCACTCGCCCGCCGAAACGGCGTCCGAGGACGACTGCGTCGCCGGAGTGAACGCACTGGCCGACGTACTGGAGGGCCTCGCGTGCAGGTGACCTACTGGGCCGAGCACGCCTGGCTCGGCGCCTCCGTCGAGCCGGGCGTGGCCGTCGACGTCACCGACGGGCGGATCACGGCCGTGCGCACCGACGTCCCGGCCCCGCCGCCGGGCGCGGTCGCCCTGCGCGGGCTGACCCTGCCGGGGCTGGCCAACGCGCACAGCCACGCCTTCCACCGCGCTCTGCGGGGCCGCACCCAGGTCGGCGCGGGCACCTTCTGGACGTGGCGCGAGGTGATGTACAGCGTCGCCGACCGGCTCACCCCCGACAGCTACCACGCCCTCGCCCGTGCCACCTACGCCGAGATGGCGCTGGCCGGCATCACCTGCGTCGGCGAGTTCCACTACGTCCACCACGCCCCCGGCGGCACCCCCTACGCCGACCCCAACGCCATGGGCGAGGCCCTGATCGCGGCCGCCGACGAAGCCGGCATCCGCATCACCCTCCTCGACACCGCCTACCTCTCTTCGGGCTTCGGGGAGCCCCCCAACCACCACCAGCTCCGCTTCTCCGACGGCACGGCCGACGCCTGGGCCGAGCGCGCGGCCGGCCTCAAGCCGGCCGGCCACGCCCGCATCGGCGCCGCCGTGCACTCCGTGCGGGCCGTGCCCGCCGACCAGCTGGCGACCGTCGCCGGCTGGGCGGACGAGCGCCAGGCACCGCTCCACGTGCACCTCTCGGAGCAGACCGCCGAGAACGAGGCCTGCCTCGCGGCCCACGGCCGTACCCCCACGCGGCTGCTCGCCGACCACGGTGTGCTCGGGCCCCGCACCTCCGCCGTGCACGCCACGCACCTGAGCGACGAGGACATCAACCTCCTCGGCGGCTCGAACACGACGATCTGCATGTGCCCCACCACCGAACGGGACCTCGCCGACGGCACCGGCCCCGCCGTCCGCCTTCAGCAGGCCGGCAGCCCGCTGTCCCTGGGCAGCGACAGCCACGCCGTGATCGACCTGCTCGAAGAGGCCCGCGCCATGGAGCTCGACGAGCGGCTGCGCACCCGCACCCGCGGCCACTGGACGGCGTCCGCCCTGCTGCGCGCCGCCACCGCCGACGGCCACGCCTCGCTGGGCTGGGCCGACGCGGGCCGCATCGAGCCGGGCGCGCTCGCCGACTTCACGACCGTCGCGCTGGACTCGGTCCGTACCGCCGGACCGGCCCCGCGGCACGGGGCCGAGACGGCCGTATTCGCCGCGACCAGCGCGGACATCGCCCATACGGTCGTGGGCGGGCGGCACGTCGTACGGGACGGGGTCCACCAGCTCGTACCGGACGTGCCGCGGGCCCTGGCCGACTCCATCGCCGCCCTGCGCGGCTGACGCCGAGGACCGGAGACAGCATGAGCACGGCGATCATCAACATCAGCAGTCTCGTCACCAACGACCCCTCCCTCGGTGAAGGCCCCCTCGGCCTGATCCAGGACGCGGCCGTCGTCATCGACGGCGACCGCGTCGCCTGGGTCGGTGAGAGAAGCAAAGCACCCGCCACTGACAACGCGGTCGACGCCGAAGGCCGCGCGGGCCTGCCCGGCTTCGTGGACTCCCACTCCCACCTGGTCTTCGCGGGCGACCGCACCGCCGAGTTCAACGCCCGGATGTCCGGGCGCGCTTACAGCGCGGGCGGCATCCGCACCACGGTGGCGGCCACCCGCGCGGCGAGCGACGCCGACCTCGAGGCGAACCTCACCCGCTACCTCTCCGAGGCCCTGCGCCAGGGCACCACGACCTTCGAGACGAAGTCCGGCTACGGCCTGACCACCCACGACGAGGCCCGTGCCCTGCGCATCGCCGCCGCCCACACCGACGAGGTCACCTACCTCGGCGCGCACATCGTCGCCCCGGAGTTCGCCGACGACCCGGACGGCTACGTCGCCCTCGTCACCGGCGAGATGCTGAAGGCGTGCGCCCCGCACGCCCGCTGGGTCGACGTGTTCTGCGAGAAGGGCGCCTTCGACGGCGACCAGGCCCGTGCGGTCCTGGAGGCCGGCAAGCGGCACGGTCTCCTCCCGCGCGTCCACGCCAACCAGCTGGGCCACGGCCCCGGCGTGCAGCTCGCGGTGGAGGTGGGCGCGGCCTCCGCCGACCACTGCACCCATCTGACCGACGCGGACGTCGACGCCCTGGCGAACGGCGACACCGTCGCCACGCTGCTGCCCGGCGCCGAGTTCTCCACCCGCGCCCAGTGGCCGAACGCCCGCCGGCTCCTGGACGCCGGCGCCACGGTCGCGCTGTCCACGGACTGCAACCCGGGCTCGTCCTTCACCAGTTCGATGCCCTTCTGCGTCGCCCTGGCCGTACGGGACATGGGCATGACCCCCGACGAGGCCGTCTGGTCCGCCACCGCCGGCGGCGCGGCCGCCCTGCGGCGCACCGACATCGGCCGCCTGACCCCGGGCGCCCGCGCCGACCTCACCCTCCTCGACGCCCCCTCGCACGTCCACCTCGCCTACCGCCCCGGAGTGCCGCTGGTCTCCGCCGTCTGGCAGCGGGGTGTCCGGGCGCTCTGAGCGCCCGTCAGGGGCCGGTCAGGGGCCCGTCAGGGTGTTCCCCGAGGCCGGGGCGGTGCCCCGGCCGCGAGGATCGGGGCATGACGACAAGCACGTGGGGACGGGCGGCGTTCGCCGCGGGGCCGGCATGCCTGGGGACGTACGGTCTCATCCGGCTGATCGACGACGAGCACGGCCCCGGCCCGGACTGGTCGCTGGGCCACCTCGCCCTGCTGGCGGGCGTCGTGCTGTTCGTCCCGGTGTTCGCGGGGCTGCGCCGGATGGCGGTGCGCGGCCGCGGCCCGGCCGCCCGGTGGTTCGCCGGCTCCGCCCTGGTGCTGGGCCTGCTGGGCGTGGCGGCCGTGACGGTGCAGGCGGGCATCGACCTCGTCGTCGGCTACAGCTCGGCGGACCGGGCGAGCATGAACGAGCTCTTCGAGCGGATCCAGGGCACGCCGGGGGTGAAGCCCGCCTTCTACACGGTCGGCCCGATGCTCTTCTACGTCGGGCTGCTGCTGCTCATCGTGCAGTCGGCCGTCGTGCGCGCCGTCGAGGCCTGGCGGCCGGCGGTGGTCGTGGCCGCCGTGGCGGTCATGGCGGCGGGACTGGACCTGATACCCGTGGGCGCGCTGCTGCTCCTCCTCGCGCTGGCGCCGCTGGGGCGGCGGGCGGGGACGCCCAGTGCGCCGCACGGAGAGGTCCGTGCGGCGCACTGGTGACGAGGGAGGCCCGGCCCCGGTCTTACTCCTCGCTCATCAGGCCCCGGCGCAGCCGCACCAGCGTGCGGGAGAGCAGCCGTGAGACGTGCATCTGGGAGATGCCCAGCTCGTCGCCGATCTCGGACTGCGTCATGTTCGCCACGAAGCGCAGCGAGAGTATCCGCCGGTCACGCGAGGGGAGTTCGGCGATCAGCGGCTTGAGGGACTCGACGTACTCGATGCCCTCGAGGCTGTGGTCCTCGTAGCCGATGCGGTCGGACAGCGAGCCCTCGGGCTCGTCGTCCTCGGCCTGGGCGTCCAGCGAGCTCGCGGTGTACGCGTTGCTCGCGGCCATGCCCTCGACGACCTCGTCCTCCGCGATGCCCAGCCGCTCGGCCAGTTCGGCCACGGTGGGGGAGCGGTCGAGCTGCTGCGCCAGTTCGTCACCGGCCCGGGCCAGGTCGAGCCTGAGCTCCTGGAGCCGGCGGGGCACGCGCACCGACCAGCTGGTGTCCCGGAAGAAGCGCTTGATCTCGCCGATGATCGTCGGCATCGCGAACGTGGGGAACTCCACGCCCCGGCTGAGCTCGAAGCGGTCGATGGCCTTGATCAGACCGATCGTGCCGACCTGGATGATGTCCTCCATCGGCTCGCTGCGGGTGCGGAACCGGGAGGCCGCGAACTTCACCAGTGCCAGGTTCAGTTCGACCAGGGTGTTGCGGACGTACGCGTATTCGTGTGTGCCCTCCTCGAGCGCGGACAGGCGCGCGAAGAGAGTCTTGGACAGAGCACGTGCGTCGACCGCTCCCACCTCGTCGTACGGGGGGATCTCGGGGAGCCCGGAGAGTCCGGGGTCGCTGTGCTCGGGCGGGGTTGTCGACGAGGCGGTCTCCCGGTCCTCGGGAGTGCGGGCCGCCAGGGCCGCGCACGAGGTATCGGAATGCTTTTCGTCGAGCCGGGGTGACATGGTCTCCTCCATCATTCTCGGCATATGGCTGCCGATGCCGTGACCCTTTTGCTGCGGTTTGCGGCGCCTCCGAGGCCGTCCGTGGTGGATGTGTCTCTACTAGCCCTACCGGTCTTTACCTTCATATGGCAAGTACCGTTTGCCCCCTTCTGTCGGAAATGGCGGAAGTTCGGCTTCCGGAGGCGCGTATCGAAGGCGTAGGGTTTTGCCTGCGCCACGCGGGTACGCCACGAAGGCACGTAAGGCACGAAGGGAAGCGCATGGATCGCGGGATGGTCGGCAATCCGAGCAGAGGTCGGCTGATTGTGGAGGTCCGGCGGCACGGGGCGAGCTCGATCGTTTCGCCGGCGGGTGAGCTCGATCACCACACGGCCGAATTGTTGCGTGCGCCACTCGAAGGCTGCGTCCGCGACGGCGACGCGCGCGTGATCGTCGACTGCTCGCAGCTGGACTTCTGCGACTCCACCGGACTGAACGTGCTCCTGGGCGCCCGGCTGAAGGCCGAGGCCGCCGGAGGCGCCATCCATCTCGCCGCGATGGGCCCCGTGGTCGCCCGGGTCTTCGAGATCACGGGCGCCGGAGCCGTCTTCACCGTGCACGACACGCTCGACGCGGCGCTCGCCGACTGAGCCTGCCCGTCGGTCCCCCCTTCCTCTCCGTTGCCTGTGTCACAGGCCCCGTGTCGAATTCGTGGGTGTTCTCACGATTCCGCCGGGCAGGAGACAGCTGAATCCGTTGTAGATGTTCGTGTTCGTTTCGGTGAATCGGTGAGGTGAAGCGCTGATGAGCACCCCCCGGGCGTGCCCACCGCCGGACGGTCCCGGTCCGGACGCCTCCGGCGCCGCCCCTGCCGGCTCACCGCCGCCGGGCGGGCAGATCCGCAGGCTGCGCCTCGTCGGGGTCGGCGGCGCCGTGCCGCTCTCCCGCGATTTCACCCGGCAGGCGCTCCATGACTGGGGCTGGCTGCCGGCGAGCACGGCCGACCACCGGGCCGCGGCCGAGGATGTGCTGCTCGTCGTCTCCGAGCTCGTCACCAACGCCTGCCTGCACGCCGACGGCCCCGAGGAGCTGCGCGTCAGCCGCTCGGGCAAGGTGCTGCGGCTGGAGGTCGCCGACCTCGGCGCCGGCACGCCCGCGCCCCGCACCCCGCACCGTGCGGGGCGGCCCGGCGGGCACGGCATGTTCATCGTGCAGCGCCTCTGCCTGGACTGGGGCGTCGTGCGGCACGACGGCGCCGTCGGCAAGACGGTCTGGGCGGAGCTTGCCGCTCCGTCATAGCGCATGCCCCGGCGCCCCTTGGCGCCCCACCGCCTGCCCGGCCCACGCCGCGCCCCGCGCCCGCCTCATGTCGCGCGCCGAGCGCGGCGTGTTCTGTGTCTTCCCTCTCCACCGTCCCCGGCGTACTGTCGGCGCCCGATCTGATGTGTCGTCAGTAATTTTCGGCTGCGGCACCGGACGAGAGGGGAACCCCAGGTGTCCCACATTCCACGTCACCCCGTGCGCCGCGTCGGTGCGCTCGTGGTCTCGGCGGCTCTGGCCGGTGGCACGATCCTGCTGGTCGCACCGGCCGCGCAGGCCGAGACCGTCGACGTCAACTACCAGTGCAAGACCCCGATCGGGGACAAGAGCGCCGTCTCGCCCATCGACATCAAGGCCGTGGCGAGCGGCGAGGCGTACAAACTCACCATGTCCTTCCAAAAGGGCGTCTCCTCCAGCCCCATCGAACTCGGCAAGGGCGCGATGAAGCCAAGCGCCGTCATCAAGCTCGGCGGCGCGGACAGCGGCACGGTGGCGGTCTCCGGCCCCCCCAACGACCAGCCGATACCCCCGAACACCCCCATCAAGATCAGTGACCTCTCGGGCACGTACACGCCGAAGAAGGGCGGCCAGGTCACCTTCACGGCCTCGACCCTCACCATCCTCGCCCTGGGCACCACGACCACCTGCACCCCCACCAACAACCCCAAGCCGTCGCTGACCCTCGAGGTCAAGGGCCCGGGCGGGACGACCGGCGGCTCCACCAGCGGCTCGACCGGCGGGTCCACGGCGGGAACGACGGGCGGTTCCTCGACGACCGGCGGTTCGACCGGTGGTTCGACCGGCGGCTCCGCCACGGGCGGCTCCACCGGAGGGACGACCGGCAGTACGGGCGGCACCACGGGCAGCACCGGATCCGGCGGCTCGGCGGCCACCGGCGGCGGCCAGCTTCCGCAGACCGGCCCCTCCGACTCCGCCGTCGCCCTCGGCACCCTCGGCGGCACGGTGCTCCTCGCCGGCGTCGGGGGCACCCTCTGGCTCACCCGCAGGAGCCGCGCCACCGGCTGACCCCGTACGCCCACGCCCAGGGAGCCGCCGATGACGTCCCGCACCCGCACCGCCGCCCTGTGTGCCGCCCTGGCGCTGCTCGCCCTCCCCACGGCCCCCGCGACCGCCGACGCGAAGCCGTGGACGGCGGTGCCCGCGCCCGGCGGCAGGAAGGGGCCGACGGCGGAGGACCGCTCCGCCTTCTACCTGGAGGGCGCGCCCGGCACGGTCTTCGAGGACAAGCTGTCCCTGGTCAACCCCGGCGACCGGCCCCGCACGATCGCCCTGCGCGGCACCGGCCCGTGGATCTCCCTCGCGGCGGCCCGCGTGAGCGTGCCGCCGCGCACCCGGGCGGACGTGCCCCTGACCGTGACCGTGCCCGCGGGGCTGGGGCCCGGCGACCACGCCGCCGCCGTGGTCGCCTCGGAGGAGGGCCGGCTGGTGCGGGTGCCGCTGGCGGTACGGGTCAGCGGGGCGGCGCTCTCCGCGCTCTCGGTGGAACGGGTGCGGGTCAGCGGTACGGGCGGGGCCGCGGTCATCCGCTACTCACTGGTCAACCGGGGCAACACCACCCTCGCCCCCCGCCTGGCCATCCGGGCCGAGGGGCTCTTCGGCGAGGTCCTGCGCCGGCCGGCGACCGGGGTGCCCGCCGAGCTGCCGCCGGGCCGCAGCGTGCGGCTGGCGGAGAAGTGGCCGGACGCCCCGCGCCTGGACCGGGTCAGGGTCAGCGTCACGGCCACGGCCCCCGACGGCACCCACGCCTCCGCGTCCGGCCCGTACACGCCCCTGCCCTGGCTCGTGCCGTCGCTGGCCGCGCTCGTCGGCCTCGCCGTGGCGGGCGCGGCCGTACGCCTCGTACGACGGCGGCGCGGAGCCCGGCCGTGACCGGCGGGCGGGGAGCTGTGGCACGGGCCCGGCCCGGGGCGCTCGTGGCGGCGCTGGCGGCCGCGCTCGCCCTGCTGCTCACCCTGCTCGCCCCACCCGCCGCGGCAGCACCACGGACATCAGCCGCGCAGCCGACGGCCACCGTGGACCGCACCGAAGCCCCCAAGGGCGCGAGCGTCACCGTCAGCGGCACGGGCTGGCGGCCCGGCGCCCTGCTCACCCTCCTGGTGTGCGGCCAGAACATGATCGGCGGCACCAACGCCTGTGCCAACGCCGACGGCCGCACCGTCACGACGGCCGCCGACGGTACGTTCCGCCGCGGCCTCCCGGTCGCCGCGCCGCCCAAGCCCTGCCCGTGCGTGGTGCACGTCGCGACCGTCACCGGCGACGCGGCGGCGGCCGACGCCCCGTTCTCCGTCTCGGGCCACCCGGTCGCGCCCCTGCCTCGGCAGAGCGGCGGCGAGCGGCTGAGCGTGCTCGACGCCCGGCTGGAGGGCTCCGGCTCCCTGCTGACGTGGTTCGGCGCCCCGCCCGGGCGCCGCCTGGTCGTGACCGTCGCCAACCTCGGCTCGACCCCGGCCGCCGACCCCGTCTTCCGCCTCGGCACCGCGCACGGCGTGCTCGCCCCGTCCTGGGAGGAACGCCCCTGGCGCGGCACCGTGGCCGCCGGGCGCAAGGAGCGCGTCGCCCTGGACGTGGAGCTGGCGGCGGGCGCGTACGGGGACTATCTGATCTCGCTCGCCTACGGCGACAAGGTGCTCGTCGAGCAGCCGTGGGACGTGAGCCGCCCCTGGGGCGTGACGCTCTTCTGGATCCTGCTGTGCGTGGTGGTGCCCCTGGCCCTCTTCCGGGCCGGCATGGCCGTCGTGGACCGCGTACGGCCCCGGCCGCCCACCGGGGACCGTACGCGGGAGCCCGGCGGCCCCGGAGCGGGCGCGCTGCCCTGGTTCACGCCGGAGGCCGACCCGAGGGGCGCGGGCGCCCCGGCGCCGCGCGATCCCGGCCCCGGATGACGCGAAGGGCCCCCGGCGCGCGGTGCGCGCCGGGGGCCCAGATGCCCGGGAAGGGGCTGCGTCAGCGAACGTCGCCCATCAGGGCTTCGATCTTCTTGCGGTACATCCACACCGCGAGGCCGGCCAGCGTCGCGGCCGCCGCCTGTCCGAGGATCACGCCGATGCCGTTCAGGTCGACACCCGACTCCGACAGCAGGGTCATCGTGCAGTCGCCCGCGGTCACCGCGAGGAACCAGACACCCATCATCTGGCTCGCGTACTTCTGCGGCGCCATCTTCGTGGTGAGCGACAGACCGACCGGGGAGAGGCACAGCTCACCCATGGTCTGGATGCCGTAGATCATCAGCAGCCAGGCCGGGGTGACCTTCGTGCCGTCGGTGGCCATCGCCATCGGGATGGCGAAGACGAAGAACGAGGCGCCGATGCCGACCATGGCCATCGAGAACTTCACGGTGGTGCTGGGCTCGCGGTCACGGCGGGCCAGCCACAGCCACATCGAGGCGAAGACCGGGGCGATGGCCATGACCCACAGCGGGTTGACCGACTGGAACCAGGTCGACGGGAAGTCGATGCCGAAGACGTTGTCCGCGGTCTTCTTCTCGGCGAAGGTCGACATCGTCGAGCCGGCCTGGTCGAAGATCATCCAGAACACGGCCGCGGCGACGAAGAACCAGATGTAGCCGCTGACCTTGGTCTGCTCGCTCGCGGACAGTTCCTTGTCGCGCTTGATGCGGGTCAGCACCGTGATCGGGATGACCACGCCGAGCAGGGCGAGCGGGATGGTGGCCCACTTCTGCGAGAAGTGGCCGGTGCCCGCGACGACGCCGTAGAAGGCGGCGGCGACGGCGAACCACATCAGGGCCTTGACGAGCGTCGACTTGCGCTCGGCGGCCGTCAGCGGCTTCGGGACGACGCTGCTCGTGGGGCTGAGGTGGCGGGTGCCCAGCAGGAAGATGACCAGGCCGAGACCCATGCCGAGCGCGGCGATGGAGAAGCCCAGGTGCCAGTTGACCTTCTGGCCGACCGTGCCGATCACGAGCGGCGCGGCGAAGGCGCCGATGTTGACGCCGATGTAGAAGATCGTGAAGCCGCCGTCACGGCGCGGGTCCTGCGGACCGTCGTAGAGGTGGCCGACCATCGTGGAGATGTTGGCCTTCAGCAGACCCGAGCCGATCGCGACCAGCGCGAGGCCGAAGAAGAAGGTCGGCTTGCCGGGGACGGCCAGGGCCAGGTGACCGGCCATGATGATGCCCGCCGCGATGGCGACCGTCTTGCGCGGACCCCAGACGCGGTCACCGAACCAGCCGCCGGGCATGGCGAGGAGGTAGACCATTCCCACGTAGGCGGAGTAGATGGCCACCGAGCTGGCCTCGGGCATCGCCAGGCCGCCGCCCTGACTGTCCGGCTTGGCGTCGGGGCCGCCGGCGATCAGGTAGACGACGAGGAGTGCCCTCATGCCGTAGTAGGAGAAGCGCTCCCACATCTCGGTGAGGAAGAGGGGGGCAAGGCCGCGGGGGTGGCCGAAGAAGGTCTTGCCGCCGCCGCCCGGAGAGGTCATCTCCTGCTCGGCCGCGCCCTTCGTCAGGCTGGACGCCATGGTCATTCCTTGGGTGCTCGGGACGCGCGGTGGAGCAGATGCGCGCCCGGGTGGGGGTTGGCCGGCACCGGCTACGGCACCGCCCGCCCCCACGCCCGAGGGGTTCGGCCTCCCGGGATCGGGGGGCCGGCAGGACGGCCGTACGCCGGGATCCACGCCCCCGCGCACCATCGCGCGGCGGACCCGACCGACAGGTCAATCACTGTGACAAGACTGGAGGGACCAGCCCTGCGCACAACAGGGACCTTCGGCGCGTTCAACTGTCCGAAGGTCCTCCGGTTAGTGCTACAGACGTCTGGTCACCATACGTCACACCCCGCCCGCATATGGAAGGAGTTGAGACATGGATCACAGCCGAAGCAGGAACCATCCGCACATATTCGAGGGTGATAGCACTTTCGGGGAAGTGTTGCCCCGGTGGAAGCCCGCTACACCTTGGCCGTGAGCCCGGTCGGACTACCATCTGTGCATGACCCGAGTACTGCTCGCCGAGGATGACGCTTCCATCTCGGAGCCGCTCGCACGCGCGCTGCGCCGCGAAGGGTACGAGGTGGAGGTACGCCAAGACGGTCCGACGGCGCTGGACGCCGGCCTTCAGGGAGGGGTGGACCTGCTCGTCCTCGACCTCGGGCTGCCCGGCATGGACGGTCTGGAGGTCTGCCGCCGGCTGCGCACCGAGGGGCACGGCTTCCCCGTGCTGGTGCTCACCGCCCGCGCCGACGAGGTGGACACCGTCGTCGGCCTGGACGCCGGCGCCGACGACTACGTCACCAAGCCCTTCCGGCTGGCCGAGTTGCTCGCGCGCGTACGGGCCCTGCTGCGCCGCGGCGCGGTCGAGAGCCACCAGCAGCCGCCGGCCACCCACGGCGTGCGCATCGACGTCGAGTCGCACCGCGCCTGGATGGGCGAGGAGGAACTCCAGCTCACGGCGAAGGAGTTCGACCTGCTGCGGGTCCTGGTGCGCGACGCGGGCCGGGTCGTCACGCGCGATCAGCTGATGCGCGAGGTCTGGGACACCACGTGGTGGTCCTCCACCAAGACCCTGGACATGCACATCTCCTGGCTCCGCAAGAAGCTCGGCGACGACGCGGCCAACCCGCGGTACATCGCCACCGTTCGCGGCGTCGGCTTCCGCTTCGAGAAGAGCTGAGCCTCCGCACTCCGGCAAGATCCGAAAGACAGGCACCGTGCGCCGCCGACTGATCAACTCCACGCTCGCCGTCGTGCTCGTCGTGATCGCCGTGTTCGGCATCTCGCTCGTCATCGTCGAGACCCGCACGATCGAGAGCAGTGCCCAGGAGAGCGTGCAGTCCGAGGCCGTGCGCCTGGTCAGCATCGTCGACAGCCGTCTGCTGGGCGGCGAGCGGGTGGAGTCGGGGGTGCTGCGCGAGCAGATCACCCTCGACCGGTACGCCAGGGTCGACATCCCCGGCCGCGAGGCCATCGAGATCGGCACCCGCCCCGAGGGCGGCGTCATCACGGCGACGCGGAAGGGCGAGCAGGGCGAGACGGTCCTGGTCGAGGAGTCCCGCTCCACGGTCAGCCGGGAGGTCGGCCGCACCCTGCTGGTGATCCTCGCGGTGGCCCTGCTGGCCGTCATCGCCGCCGTGTTCCTGGCCGTACGCCAGGCCAACCGGCTCACCGCGCCGCTCACCGACCTCGCCGAGACGGCCGAGCGGCTGGGCTCCGGTGACCCCCGCCCCCGGCACCGCCGCTACGGCGTTCCGGAGCTGGACCGGGTCGCCGACGTCCTGGACGCGAGCGCCGAGCGGATCGCCCGCATGCTCACGGCGGAGCGGCGGCTGGCCGCCGACGCCTCGCACCAGCTGCGCACCCCGCTGACCGCGCTGTCGATGCGGCTGGAGGAGATCACGCTCACCGACGACCCGGGCACGGTCAAGGACGAGGCGACGATCGCCCTCACCCAGGTGGAGCGGCTCACCGATGTCGTTCAGCGGCTGCTGACCAACTCCCGTGACCCGCAGACCGGGTCCGCCGTCACCTTCGACCTCGACGAGGTCGTCAAGCAGCAGATCGAGGAGTGGCGGCCCGCGACCCGCACGGCGGGCCGGGCCCTGGTGCGCTCGGGCAAGCAGGGGCTGCGGGCGGTGGGCACGCCCGGCGCGGTCTCCCAGGTGCTGGCGACGCTGATCGAGAACTCGCTGATGCACGGCGACGGCACGGTGGCGATCCGTACGCGCGTCACCGGCAACCAGGCGGTGGTGGAGGTCTCCGACGAGGGGCCGGGCGTCCCGGCCGACCTGGGGTCACGGGTCTTCGAGCGGACCGTCAGCGGCCGCAACTCCACGGGGCTGGGGCTGGCGGTCGCCCGCGACCTGGCTGAGGCGGACGGCGGGCGGCTGGAGCTCCTGCAGCAGCAGCCGCCCGTGTTCGCGCTGTTCCTGAGCAGGGAAGCCGACCAGCACGACTGACGCGCGGCCGGCCGGTGCGGCGCCCGCGGGCTACTTGCCGGCGTCCACGCGCTGCGGCGCGGGCGCCGCCGCCAGGAACGATTCGGCGGTCTCCACGGCCGCCCGCGCGGGCAGCGCCCGGAACACCCAGGTGCGGTAGGACCAGAAGCGGAAGACGGTGCCGAGGCCGAGGCCGACGACGTTCTTCGCGATGTTGTCCGCGAGCGGGGTGGTCAGGCCCAGACCGTAGTGCGACAGGGCCAGGACGCCGTTCTCGATGACGAGGCCGATGCCGCTGAACAGCAGGAACAGGGACAGCTCACGGCTGCGCCGGTTCCTGTCGCCGTGGCGATACGTCCAGTAGCGGTTGCCGATGTAGTTGGTGCCGATGGCGACGGCGGTCGCGATGACGCCGGAACGCACCACGGCCAGACCGAGGCCGTGGACGCAGAGGTTGAAGACGATGAAGTTGACCACGAATCCGATCGCGCCTACGGCGCCGAATTTCGCGATCTCGCGGGCCAGCCGCTCCAGCCGGGAACGCACTGTGCGCGGTCGAGTCATGTCCTTCATGCTAACCAGCGGTCGCGGACGGCGGACCGGAGAGTCGGTGAATGACCGGCGAACGCGCACTTTCCGGTCCTAATCGGACCGCAATCGAAGGGGGCTGCGGCGCCTTCCGGTCACCGGAGTAATAGCCTCCGGAATTGGAGGATCATCCAGGGGCGGTAGGGATGGTTCGTGCGTACGGATACTCTGGGGGCGTGACGTTCCCGGTAGTCGGCATGGTCGGCGGCGGCCAGCTCGCCCGTATGACCCACGAGGCGGGCATCCCCCTCGGCATCAGATTCAAGCTGCTCAGCGATACCCCGCAGGACTCGGCGGCCCAGGTGGTGAGCGATGTCGTCATCGGCGACTACCGCGACCTGGAGACCCTTCGTGCTTTCGCACAAGGATGCGACGTGATCACCTTCGATCACGAACATGTTCCGACCGAGCACCTACGGGCCCTGGAGGCGGACGGCATCCCCGTCCGCCCCGGGCCCGACGCGTTGGTGCACGCCCAGGACAAGGGCGTGATGCGGGCGAAGCTCACGGAGATCGGAGTGCCCTGTCCACGGCACCGGATCGTGGCCGATCCGGCCGACGTGGTGCGCTTCGCGGAAGAGGGTGACGGATTCCCCGTCGTCCTCAAGACCGTGCGCGGCGGCTACGACGGCAAGGGCGTGTGGGTGGTCCGCGACGCCGAGGGCGCGCGGGAACCGTTCCGCGCCGGGGTGCCCGTGCTCGCCGAGGAGAAGGTCGACTTCGTCCGCGAGCTCGCCGCCAACGTCGTCCGCTCCCCGCACGGCCAGGCCGTCTCCTACCCCGTCGTGGAGTCCGTCCAGGTCGACGGGGTCTGCGACACGGTCATCGCCCCCGCCCCGGGCCTGTCCGAGGAGCTCTCCGCGCACGCGCAGCAGCTGGCCCTGACGGTCGCCCAGGAGCTCGGCGTCGTCGGCCACCTCGCCGTCGAGCTGTTCGAGACCCGCGACGGGCGGGTGCTCGTCAACGAGCTGGCGATGCGCCCGCACAACTCCGGCCACTGGACCCAGGACGGCGCGATCACCTCGCAGTTCGCCAACCACGTCAGGGCCGTGCTGGACCTGCCGCTCGGCGACCCGCGCCCGCGCGCGAAGTGGACGGTCATGGCGAACGTGCTCGGGGGCGACTACCCCGACATGTATTCCGCCTACCTCCATTGCATGGCACGGGACCCGGGCCTGAAGATCCATATGTATGGCAAGGACGTCAAGCCCGGCCGCAAGGTCGGACACGTCAACACCTACGGCGACGACCTGGCGGATGTGCGCGAGCGCGCGAGCCACGCCGCCGGATACCTGCGAGGAACGATCACGGAATGACTGGTTCCCCCGTCGTCGGCATCGTCATGGGCTCGGACTCCGACTGGCCCGTCATGGAAGCCGCCGCCAAGGCCCTGGACGAGTTCGAGATCCCCTACGAGGTCGACGTCGTCTCCGCGCACCGGATGCCGCGCGAGATGGTCACCTACGGGGAGCAGGCCGCCGACCGCGGCCTCAAGGCCATCATCGCGGGGGCGGGCGGCGCGGCCCACCTCCCCGGCATGCTGGCCTCCGTCACGCCGCTGCCGGTGATCGGGGTGCCCGTACCGCTGAAGTACCTGGACGGCATGGACTCCCTGCTGTCCATCGTGCAGATGCCCGCCGGGGTGCCGGTCGCCACCGTCTCCGTCGCCGGCGCCCGCAACGCCGGGCTCCTGGCGGTCCGGATGCTCGCCGCGCACGACAGCGAGCTCCTCGGCCGCATGCGCCACTTCCAGGACGAGCTCAACGAGCAGGCGACCGACAAGGGCAGGCGGCTGCGGGCCAAGGTCCAGGGCGGCACGGGCTTCGGATTCGGGAAGTGAGCGCCGTGAGCGCCGCGGACCACCTCGACCGCGCCCGGGAGCTCCTCGCCGCGCACCCCGTCGTCGACGGGCACAACGACCTCCCCTGGGCGCTGCGCGAGCAGGTCCGCTACGACCTCGACCGGCGCGACATCGCCGCCGACCAGAGCGGCACCGGCCTGCACACCGACCTCCCCCGGCTGCGCGCCGGCGGGGTGGGGGCCCAGTTCTGGTCCGTCTACGTCCGCAGCGACATGGCCGGCGACGACGCCGTCAGCGCCACGCTCGAGCAGATCGACGTCGTACGGCAGCTGGTCGACCGCCACCCGGCCGACCTGCGCCTGGCGCTGACCGCCGACGACATGGAGGCCGCGCGGGCCGAGGGCCGCATCGCCTCGCTGATGGGCGCCGAGGGCGGCCACAGCATCAACTGCTCGCTGGCCACGCTGCGCGCCCTGCACCAGCTGGGCGTGCGCTATATGACGCTCACGCACAACGACAACATCCCGTGGGCGGACTCGGCGACCGACGTGCCCGCGGTGGGCGGGCTGACGCGCTTCGGCGAAGAGGTCGTCCGCGAGATGAACCGCATCGGCATGCTGGTCGACCTCTCGCACGTCGCGCCCGGCACGATGCGGGACGCGCTGCGGGTCAGCGAGGCGCCGGTGATCTTCTCGCACTCCTCCGCGCGCGCCGTCTGCGACCACCCGCGCAACGTCCCCGACGACGTGCTCGGCTCGCTCGCCGCGAACGGCGGCGTGGCCATGGTGACGTTCGTGCCGAAGTTCATCCTGCCGGAGGCCGTCGACTGGACGCGGGCGGCGGACGAGAACATGCGCGCCCACGGCCTGCACCACCTCGACACCACCGCCGAGGCCATGGCCGTCCACCGCGCCTTCGAGGCGGAGCACCCCCGTCCGCTCGCCACGGCCGAAACGGTCGCCGACCACCTCGACCACATGCGCGAGGTCGCGGGCGTCGACCACATCGGCATCGGCGGCGACTACGACGGCACGGCGTTCACCCCGGAGGGCCTGTCGGACGTCGCCGGCTACCCCAACCTGATCGCGGAGCTCCTGCGGCGCGGCTGGTCCGACGCGGACCTCGCGAAGCTCACGTGGCAGAACGCGGTACGCGTCCTGAGGGCCGCGGAGGACGTGGCCCGGAGCCTGGCCACGGTGCGCGGGCCGTCGATCGCGACGATCGAGCAGCTGGACGGGTAACCGGGGCTCCGCCCCGGACCCCGGTCCTCAAGCGCCGGACGGGCTGCGATTGCAGCCCGTCCGGCGCTTGAAAAGCCCTACGCCCGCGGGCGCCCCATCGCGCGGTACGACCAGCCCGCGGCACGCCACACCGCCGGGTCGAGCGCGTTGCGGCCGTCGAGGATGCGGGGCACCGCCACGACCTCCTTCAGCGGGGCCGGGTCCAGCTCCCGGAACTCCGCCCACTCCGTCAGGTGCAGCACCACGTGCGCCCCCCGGCACGCCTCGAGCGCGCTCGGCGCGTAGGCGAGGGTGGGGAAGAGGCGGCGGGCGTTGTCCATGCCCTTGGGGTCGTACACCGTCACCTGGCCGCCCTGCAGGTGGATCTGCCCGGCGACGTTGAGCGCGGGCGAGTCCCGTACGTCGTCGGAGTCCGGCTTGAACGTCGCGCCGAGCACCGCGACGCGCTGCCCGAGGAAGCTGCCGCCCACGCTCTCGCGGGCCAGCTCGACCATGTGGGCGCGGCGGCGCATGTTGATGGAGTCGACCTCGCGGAGGAACGTCAGGGCCTGGTCGGCGCCCAGCTCGCCGGCGCGGGCCATGAAGGCGCGGATGTCCTTCGGCAGGCAGCCGCCGCCGAAGCCGACGCCGGCCCGCAGGAACTTCTTCCCGATGCGCTCGTCGTGGCCGATCGCCTCGGCCAGCTTCACCACGTCGCCGTCGGCGGCCTCGCAGACCTCGGCCATGGCGTTGATGAAGGAGATCTTCGTCGCGAGGAAGGAGTTGGCGGCCGTCTTGACCAGCTCGGCGGTGGGGTAGTCGGCGACGACGAACGGCGAGCCCTCGCCCACCGGCGTCGCGTAGACCTCGCGCAGCAGCTTCTCGCCGCGCTCGCCGCCGACGCCCACGACGATGCGGTCGGGGTGCAGGGTGTCCTCGACGGCGAAGCCCTCGCGCAGGAACTCCGGGTTCCAGGCCAGTTCCACGTCGGAGCCCGCAGGTGCCAGCTCGGCCAGCAGCTCCGCGAGCCGGGCGGCGCTGCCGACCGGCACGGTCGACTTGCCGACCACCAGCGCGGGGCGGCGCAGCAGCGGGGCCAGGGAGGTGAAGGCGCTCTCGACGTAGGACATGTCGCAGGCGTACTCGCCGTGCTTCTGCGGGGTGTTCACGCAGACGAAGTGCACGTCGCCGAAGTCGGCGACCTCTTCCCAGGAGGTCGTGAAGCGCAGCCGCCCGGTCGAGCCCTCGAGCCCGGCGACGTGCTTGCGCAGCAGGTCCTCCAGCCCGGGCTCGTACATCGGGACCTCGCCGCGCGAGAGCGTCTCGATCTTCTCGGGCACCACGTCCAGTCCCAGCACCTCGAACCCGAGCTCGGCCATGGCCGCGGCGTGGGTGGCACCGAGGTAACCGGTGCCGATCACGGTGATCTTGAGGGCCATGCGGTACTCCATGTGCTGACTCGCGGTGCTGGCTGTGCCCACCTGCCGGATTGCGTTGCCCGAGCATAGTCGGGCCCTGGTCGGGAAGGATCCAGGGGAGATCGTCGCTGTCGGCAAGCTCACGTATCCCCCCTGTGCGGGGCGCCCCTAGAATCGGGGTTACTAAACGGTAGTTAACTCTCTGGGGAGTACGCCTTGGCGGGAAACAAGGACTTCGACCTGTACCGGCCGTCCGAGGAGCACGACGAGCTCCGCAAGGTCGTCCGCTCGCTCGCCGAGGCGAAGATCGGGCCGTTCGCCGCCGAGGTGGACGAGGAGGGGCGCTTCCCGCAGGAGGCGCTCGACGCGCTCACCGCCTCCGACCTGCACGCCGTGCACGTCCCGGAGGAGTTCGGCGGAGCCGGCGCGGACGCGCTCGCCACCGTCATCGTGATCGAGGAAGTCGCGCGCGTGTGCGCCTCCTCCTCCCTCATCCCGGCCGTCAACAAGCTCGGCTCGCTGCCGGTCGTCCTCTCCGGCTCCGACGAGCTGAAGAAGAAGTACCTGGGCCCGCTCGCCAAGGGCGAGGGGATGTTCTCGTACTGCCTCAGCGAGCCCGACGCGGGCTCCGACGCCGCCGGCATGAAGACCCGCGCCGTCCGCGACGGCGACTTCTGGGTCCTCAACGGCGTCAAGCGCTGGATCACCAACGCCGGCGTCAGCGAGTACTACACGGTCATGGCCGTCACCGACCCGGAGAAGCGCAGCAAGGGCATCTCCGCCTTCGTCGTCGAGAAGTCGGACGAGGGCGTCTCCTTCGGCGCCCCCGAGAAGAAGCTCGGCATCAAGGGCTCCCCGACGCGCGAGGTCTACCTCGACAACGTCCGCATCCCCGCCGACCGCATGATCGGCGAGGAGGGCACCGGCTTCGCCACGGCGATGAAGACCCTGGACCACACCCGCATCACCATCGCGGCCCAGGCCCTCGGCATCGCCCAGGGCGCCCTCGACTACGCCAAGGGCTACGTCCAGGAGCGCAAGCAGTTCGGCAAGCCGATCGGCGACTTCCAGGGCGTCCAGTTCATGCTCGCCGACATGGCCATGAAGATCGAGGCCGCCCGCCAGCTGACCTACGCGGCCGCCGCCAAGTCCGAGCGCGGTGACAGCGACCTCACCTTCCAGGGCGCGGCGGCGAAGTGCTTCGCCTCCGACGTGGCCATGGAGGTCACGGTGGACGCCGTCCAGCTCCTCGGCGGCTACGGCTATACCCGTGACTACCCGGTCGAGCGCATGATGCGCGACGCCAAGATCACGCAGATCTACGAGGGCACGAACCAGGTCCAGCGCATCGTCATGGCGCGCAACCTCCCGTAACGGGTTCCCCCGCGCGACGGCCCCCGGCAGCCACTGTCGGGGGCCGTTCGGCGTTTCGCGGTGGCGATACGGCCGACGGCGGGTGAAGGTGGGTCGCGGGGGTGTCCGTACTGCCAGGGAGGCGACGCGTCATGCCCGAGGTAACCGAGCCCTACGTTCCCGGCACGCCCTGCTGGGTGGATCTCGTGGTCCCCGACCAGCGGGAAGCGCTCGACTTCTACCGGGACCTGTTCGGCTGGCAGGGGGAACCCGGGCCGCCGGAGACCGGCGGGTACGCGGTGTGCACCCTGAACGGCAAGGCCGTGGCGGGGATCATGACCTCGATGGCCCAGGAGGGCGGGTCCAAGCCGCCGCCCGCGTGGACCACGTACCTGGCCGTGACCGACGCCGACGCGGCCGTGGCGAAGGTCGGCGAGCACGGCGGTACGCCGCTGATGGAGACCACCGACGTCCTCACCCTGGGCCGGATGGCCGTCGTGGCGGACTCCACGGGCGCGGTGTTCGGGCTGTGGCAGGCCCGGGACTTCATCGGCGCCCAGGTGGTCAACGAGCCCGGCTCGGTGGTGTGGAACGAGCTGAACACCGCCGACCCGGAGGCGGCGGCCGCCTTCTACGAGGACACCCTGGGGCTGACGGCCACCACCATGAAGGACGCGCCGGGGTACTTCTCCCTCAAGGCCGCCGACCGCCCGGTCGGCGGCATGCAGGACCTCGAGAAGTCGCCTCCCGGCTCGCCCTCCCACTGGCTGACGTACTTCTCCGTCGACGACGTCGACAGCACGGTCGACGCCCTGACCAGGGCCGGCGGCTCGGTGCTCAAGCCGCCGTTCGACATGGTCGCGGGCCGGATGGCCGTGGTGCAGGACCCGCAGGGCGCGGTGTTCGCCCTCATCACCCCGACCCCCATGAAGTCGTAGCCCCACGGCGCCCCGCCGGCGTCACTTGTCGGTGACGGTGACCCTCTGGTCCTTCTTCAGCTGCTCGAAGAGCTGCTTGGCCTTCGTCGTGTCCCACTTGACGGCCACGCCGTCGCTGCGGGTGGGGAAGTTCGGGTTGGCGATCGGCACGGTCATCTGCTGCCCGTCGCCGCCCGTGACGCCCTTCATCGCCCAGAACATGTCCATCAGGTCCCACAGCCCCATGTCCTTGTCGACGATGAGGGTGTCGAGGCCGGACCCGATGACGGGGTAGAGGCGGAACGGGTTGAGGATCGTGGCCGGGGAGGCCGCCTGCTTGGCGAGGGTGTTCAGGAACTTCTGCTGGTTGCGCATCCGGCCCAGGTCCTGGTCGGCCTCCTGGTGGCGCTGGCGGACGAACGCCAGCGACTGGGCGCCGTTCAGCTCCTGGCAGCCCGCCTTGAAGTCCGCGCCCGAGTCCCGGTCCTTCAGCGGCTTGTCCAGGCACATCTCCACGCCGCCGAGCGCGTCGACGAGGTTGCGGAAGCCGCCGAAGCCGATCTCCGCGTAGTGGTCGATGCGCAGCCCGGTGTTGAACTCGATGGTCTGCGCCAGCAGCTCCGGGCCGCCGTCCGCGTACGCCTGGTTGAGCTTGTGCGTGGCGGCGGGGAACTTCTTGCCCGACTGCTTGCCGGTGAAGGCGGGGATGGTGACGTAGGAGTCGCGCGGCAGGCTCAGCATCGTGGTGCCGTTGTCGCCCGTGTGCAGGATCATCATCGAGTCGGTGCGCTTGCCGTCGGCGGACCCGGTGTGCAGGTCCTTCTTGTCCTGGTCGGACAGGCCCTCCCGGCTGTCGGAGCCGACGATCAGGTAATTGGTGCCCTCGCCCGCCGCCGGGCGGTCCTGGACCTTGCTCAGGTCGACCTCGCGGCGCATCTTGCCGTCGGCCCAGAAGTAGGTGCCGATGGAGACGGCCAGCAGCGCGGTGACGAAGACGATCGCACCGATCTTGATGCGCTTGCGCCAGTTCGGCGCACCGGCGCGCGGGCCGCGGGCGCGCCCGCCGCCTGCCCCGGAGCCACCGCCGGGACCCGCGGGGGAGCCGGCCCCGGGCCCGTAGACCTGGCCGGTGCTGTAGCCGTCGTGGTCCCGGGGCGCCGGGGGGCCCTGCGGGGCGTGGGAGTCGTAGCCCTGGGGCGGTCGGTACTGCTGGGGCGGGGCGTCGCGCCGTACGTGCGGCAGGGCGTGGGCGCCCTCCGGCTCGGCGCTGGTGCTGCCGCGCCCGTACCGCTCGCGGCGGTCGGGGGTCCGCCCTTCGGGCCAATCGTTCATGCAACCGAGTGTGCCTGCCAGGACGCGCCGTCTCACAGGGAGGGCCGGTGCTGTTGCAGAGCTGATGCAAATCCGGCCCTATGCGGCGCCCCCGCATACAGTGGAGGGCATGAGCAATGAGGACCGGAGCCCGGAGTCGGACATATCCGGGAAGCCGACGTCGGCCGCCCGCACGACGCTCTCCCACATCATGACCGGCAGCGACACCAATCTGCTGGGTACCGTCCACGGCGGCGTGATCATGAAACTGGTGGACGACGTCGCCGGCGCGGTCGCCGGCCGGCACTCCGGCGGCCCCGCGGTCACCGCCTCCATGGACGAGATGGCCTTCCTGGAGCCGGTCCGGGTGGGCGACCTCGTGCACGTGAAGGCGCAGTGCAACTGGACCGGCCGGTCCTCCATGGAGATCGGCGTGCGGGTGCTCGCCGAGCGGTGGAACGAGTCCACCCCCGCCGTCCAGGTCGGCAGCGCCTATCTGGTCTTCGCCGCGGTCGACGAGGACGGCAAGCCCCGGCGCGTGCCGCCGGTGCTGCCCGAGACGGACAAGGACCGGCGGCGCTATCAAGAGGCGCAGATCCGGCGCACGCACCGGCTCGCCCGGCGCCGCGCGATCATGGAGCTGCGCGAGCAGCGCGCCGCCGAGGGCTTCGAGGACTGACCCCTCGCCCGCCTCCTATGCGCCCTCCGGGCAGACCACCTGGTCGCCCGTGACCACCGCGACGCCCCCGCTCCGCGGGTGCGGCGGGTCCTGCGCCCGTACCGGGTGCACCTGCGTGAAGTCCGGGCCCAGGGTCACCCGCATCAGCGGCCCCTGCCCCGGCACCGCCCGCAGCCGCGCCCCCGGCAGCGCGGCCGCCAGCGAGCGCACCGAGCGGTCCCAGCGCGGGTCGTAGGTGATCAGCGTGTGCTGGGCCGTGGGGTGCCTGGCGTCGGTGGGCAGGCCCGTGGTGGCGAAGCCCGTGGCGCGCAGCGCCTGGTCGGCCGTGCGGGCGAGCCCGTCGCGGCCACTGCCGTTGATGACCTGGACGCGCACCTGCTCGGGGGCCACCTCGACGGCCGTGGGGGGCTGCTCGCCCGTCCTGGCCGGGGGCTTGGCGTCGGCCGCCTGGTGCGGGGCGCGCGGGGCGGTGTTGACCGGGCGGTCCTCGCGCAGGGCCCGGAAGAGCCGGTCGGCCCCCGCCTCGTCCCACTTCACGGTCGAGCCGAGGTGCGGCACGGGGAAGTTCGCGACGGCGATCGGCACGGAGGTGAACTCCGCCGAGGCGGGCGTCAGGTTCCGCATCGCCTGGCCGAGCCCGATGAGCTCGTCGGTGCCGAAGCCCCGGTCGGCGCGGACCGAGCCGATGACGGCGGAGGCGACGTCCTGGAACTTCACCGGGTTCAGCAGCACCCCGCCGCTGGCCGCCTTATGCATCAAGGAGGCGAGGAACCGCTGCTGCCGCTGCATCCGGCCCAGGTCGGCGGCCCCGTCCAGATGCCGGGAGCGCACGTACTGCAGGGCCTGGCCGCCGTCGAGGTTGCTGGTGCCGGCCGGCAGGTCGAGCCCGGTGTAGGTGTCCTTGAGCGGCCGCACCGTGCACACCTGGACGCCGCCCACGGCGTCGACGGTCTTCATGAAGCTGGTGAAGTCGATCTCCATGTAGTGGTCGACGTGCACTCCGGTCAGGCGCTCCACCGAGCGCACGGTCAGCCCGGGGCCGCCCTCCGCGTACGCCGCGTTGAGCTTGACGGGGTGGGCGGGGCGGAACCTGCCGGTCTCGTCCGTGCGCTCGGGGATCTCCGTGTAGGTGTCGCGCGGCAGGCTGACCACGGTGGCCCGGTCGCGGTCGGCGGAGAGGTGGACGAGCATCACCGTGTCCGTGCAGTGGCAGGGGGCGCCGCCGAGGCGGTAGCGCTGCCGCTCCTCCTCGGTGATCTTGTCGCGGCCGTCGGTGCCGACGAGCAGCACGTTCATGCCCCGCCCGCCGCCCGGCCGGTCCGAGAGCCCCTCGAAGGCGTCGACGCGGCCGATGCCGTCCCCCAGCCCGGTGACCACCGCGTGCCCGATGCCGCCCGTGCCCAGCACCGCCACCGCCGCCCCCGTGGCCAGACGCTTGCCCCAGTGCGCACGGCGGGTCCGGTACCGGGTCGTGCGCTGACGGGAGGATCGGGCCGGTGCGGTCACTTCGAGACCTCCGCGACGAGCGGTCGGAACACGGGGGAGACATCTGCGCAGAAAGTGCGAACACCGTAGGCCCATACGATGAACTGTCTGCGGCCCCACGCCGTCCGCAGCGCCCCGGCCACCCGGGCGGGGCGGGACCCCGTCCCCCATTGGCGGTAACGTGACGGACGTTTCCACCGACCGCCGGGGGGTTCCCCCGACCCCCGTACCCCCGAGGAACCATGCCCGATCAGCAGCTGCCCGCCGTTTCCGTGATCATGCCGGTGCTCAATGAAGAGCGGCATCTGCGCACCTCCGTGCGACACATCCTGGAGCAGGAGTATGCCGGTGAGCTGGAGGTGGTGATCGCCCTCGGACCGTCCACCGACCGCACCGACGAGATCGCCGCGGAGCTGGTCCGGGAGGACTCCCGGGTCCATACCGTGCCGAATCCCACGGGTCGCACCCCCGCCGCGCTGAACGCGGCGATCAAGGCCTCGCGTCACCCGATCGTGGTACGGGTCGACGGCCACGGCATGCTCTCCCCGGACTACATCGCCACGGCCGTGCGACTGATGGACGAGACCGGCGCCCAGAACGTGGGCGGCATCATGCACGCCGAGGGCGAGAACGACTGGGAGCGGGCCGTCGCGGCCGCCATGACCTCGAAGATCGGGGTGGGCAACGCGGCGTTCCACACCGGCGGCGCGGCGGGCCCCGCCGAGACCGTGTACCTGGGCGTCTTCCGGCGCGAGGTGCTGGAGCGGCAGGGCGGGTACAACGAGGAGTTCATCCGCGCCCAGGACTGGGAGCTGAACTTCCGCATCCGTGAGGCCGGCGGCCTGATCTGGTTCTCGCCGGAGCTGAAGGTCTCCTACCGGCCCCGGCCCAATGTCCGTGCCCTGGCCAAGCAGTACAAGAACTACGGGCGCTGGCGGCACGTCGTCGCCCGCTACCACCAGGGCTCGATCAACCTGCGCTACCTCGCGGCCCCGGCCGCCGTCCTCGCCATCGCGGCGGGTGTGGTCGTGGGTGCGGTCGTCACCCCGTGGGGCCTGATCGTGCCGGCCGGGTACCTGGCGGCCATCACGGCCGGCTCGGTGCCGGCGGGCAAGGGACTGCCCGCCGGGGCGCGGCTGCGCATCCCGGTGGCGCTGGCGACGATGCACATGTCGTGGGGCTTCGGCTTCCTCACCAGCCCGCGCTCGCTCGCCAAGAAGGTCATCGCCAGCCGCCGGCCGGCGGTCCGCGCGGAGCAGTAGGCAGAGTCAGGCAGACGCGGCGGCCGCCCGGGGAGACCCGGGCGGCCGTTGCACGTTCGGAAGCGGCGGCCGCTCCGCGCTCAGAAGCGGTTGAGCGTGTTGACCTTCATGCAGGCCGACCTGTCGTCGCCGTTGAGCGGGTCGGAGCTCTCGGGGGCCTTGTTGTCCCCCTTGCCGTCACCCTTCTTCTGGCCGCTCTTGCCGTCAGCGTCCTTGGGGTCCTTGTCCCCCTTGCCGTCCTTCTCGCCCGGCGTGCCGGACGGACCGGCGGCCGGCTCGTCGCCCTCGGTCCTGGGGTAGGCCGTGCCCTTGCGCCAGTCCCCGCCGACGACCAACGTGATCTGCTGGACCTCGGGGGAGTGGCGCACCGCGCTCTCCGGCAGGCCGAGAGCCTTGGCCACGGCCAGGGCGTCGCCGCGCTGCGTGGCCCTCGGATAGGTGATCGTGGTGTCCGCCTGGGCCCGGGGCGTGGAGTCCGAGGTGGCCTTGGCGAAGCCCTCCTTGACCAGGAAGGCGGCGATGTCGGAGCCGCGGCCGGTGGCCGGGGGCTCCACGGCGGTGCCGGTGCCGTTGAACACCGTGACCGCGATGTCCGACTTGCGGGTGACGGGGGCGGTGGGCGGCGGGTTCTTGTCGTCCTTCTTCTTGTCCTTGCCGTCCAGCGCGATGTCGTTGCGGACGAGCGAGAACAGCTTGTCGGCGTCGCCCGGCTTGGGGACCACGTGCGCGTCCGGGTTCTGCGGGTCCGTGGCCCACGGCATGGTGGTCATGGTGATCCGGCCGGAGGGCACCCGCTTCATGTCGTTGCCGAGCTCGTAGAGGGCCTTGACCGAGCCGAGGTCCTTGTCGACGGTGAGCGCCTTGGTGGCCGCCTCGGCGAGGCCGGTGAGCTGGCCGGGGTCGGTGAGCTTGGTGCCGGACTTGAGCTGACGCACCATCGCGTTCATGTACATGTGCTGGGCGTGGGTGCGGCCGATGTCGCTGCCGTCCTCGAAGCCGTGCCGGGTGCGCAGCCACTGCAGGGCCTGCTTGCCCTTGATGGTGTGCGTGCCCTTGGTCAGCCGCAGGCCGGACTTGTCGTCGTAGACGTTGGCGTCCACGCAGACCGGCACGCCGCCGACCGCGTCGGCCATGTTCACCACGCCGGAGAAGTCGATCATCATGAAGTGGTCGATGGGGATGCCGGTGAGCTCCTCCCATGTGGCGACCGTGCAGCCGGGACCGCCGTTGCCCAGGCTGGTGTTGATGATCTGCCGGTCGGTGCCCTTGTAGACCTTGCCGCTCTCGGGGTCGGTGCACTTGGGGATGGTCACCCGGGTGTCGCGCGGGACGCTGATGACCGACATGTTGCTGCGGTCGGCCGAGACGTGCACCAGCATCTGGACGTCGGCGAGCGGGGGCCGGTCGGCGTCGTCGCGGGCGCCGCCGAGGGCGACGTTCTCCTTGCTGCCCCGGCTGTCGGAGCCCAGGATCAGGATGTTCAGCGGGCGCTGGCCCTCGGCGTTGGCGACGCTGCGGTCGAGCTGCTTGTCACCGAGGTTGAGCTTGTTCTTCCTGATGTTGCCGTTGAGGTGCTCGTAGTAGAAGTACCCCGCGGCCGACACCCCGAGGATCAGGAGCGAGAGGCCGAGCGCGGTCCAGCGGGCTATGCGCCCGATGCGGCGGCGGCGTGGACCGCCGCCGGATATGGAGCCGGACCCGCCGGAGCCCGCGCCGTCGGACTCCTTGGCGCCCTTCTCGTCCTTGGCGCCCTTGCCCTCGTCGGAGCCACCGGTCCCGGAGGTGCCCGACGTGCCGGAGACCTTCGGGGCCTTCGCGTCCTTCGAGCCCTTGGACTCCCCGGACTGCTTGGCCTCGTGGGGCTCGTTGGCCCGTTCTCCCCGCACGCCGCTGCTCTGCCGCATCGGGCCTCCCCTGAATGGTGCGTCCGGCCCGATGGGCAGGCGTGATGTAACCGAAGTCGTACCTGATGAGTATTACTGGCCAATGAGATGCGAAAGGCCGTTAGCGGGGTTCACTTCGCGCAGATGTTGTTATCGTCCGCTTCGACCTTCTGGATCCCCTCGGGCGCCTTGTCCGGAGCCGAGACCGGGGTGCCCGCGCCCTTGAAGTCCGCGCCGAGCGTGAGCTTCATCTCCGCCGTGGGCGCGGCGTCGCCCGAGCCCTGCTTCAGGGCGTCGGCGGGCAGGCCCATGGCCTCCGCGAGCCGGCGGGCCTGGTCGGCCTGGTTGGGGGCGAACTCCAGGGTGGTCTTGTCCTTCTTCCCGTCCGAGGCGTTGCCGCCGTTGCTGGTGCGGGTCATGCCCTTGGAGTTCTGCATCCAGCTGACGGTCTCGCCCGCGGCCCCGACCTTGCCGCTGCCGTTGAACACCTTGACCCGTACGTTCGCGGGCTCGGCCTTCGGTCCCTCCAGCAGTGCCGCCTGCTTGGCGTCGGCCTGCTCCTGGGCCTTCTTCTCCTTCTCCTTCACCTCGGTGAGGGAGACGTCCTGCCGGACCATGGCGAAGAGGGGCTCGGCCTTCGCCTTGTCCAGAACGACCGTCTTGTGCTTCTTGCCCTCGGCGGGGTTGTCGACGACGGGCACGGTCGCGAAGGTGATGTTCTTCAGATTGACCTTGCTGAGCTCCTTGGCCAGGGCGGTCAGCTTGGACACGGAGCCTATGCCGGTGTCGACGGTGAGCGAGTTGGTCGCGGCGTCGGCGAGGTCGTAGAGCTTCTTGGGGTTGGTGAGAGTGTCGCCGGCCTTCATCTTCCGGATCATCGAGCTCAGGAACTGCTGCTGCAGCTCGATCCGGCTGAGGTCGCCGCCGAAGCCCACCGAGTGCCGGGTCCGTACGAACGCCAGGGCCTGCTCGCCCTCGACCGTGTGCCGCCCCTTGCCCAGCTTCAGGTGCGAGTCGGCGTCGTTGATGTCCTTGGCCAGGCACACCTCGACGCCGCCGACCGCCGAGGACAGCTTCTTGACGGCGTTGAAGTCGGCCATCATGAAGTGGGTGACCTTCAGGCCCGTCAGCTGCTCGACGGTCCGCCAGGTGCAACCGGGGTCGCGCTCCTCCTGGCCCAGGCTCTCGTTGAAGCGGACGCCCTTGGAGCCGGGGATGGTCCTGGTGGTGCCGCCCTTCTTGGTGGGGCAGGCCGGGATGTCCGTGATCAAGTCGCGCGGGATGGACAGCGCGGTGGCGTTCGTACGGTCCTCGGAGACGTGGAACAGCAGCGTGGTGTCGGCGTGCCCGACGCTGCCGTCGTCGCCGTACCCGGTGTTGCCGCTGCCGGAGCGCTTGTCGGTGCCGATGATCAGGATGTTGACCGGGCCCTTGGTGACGGCGTCGTTGTTGATGCCGACGTCGACCTTGTCGATGTTGTTGTTGAAGTGCTGGTAGAGCAGATAGCCGCCGACCGAGGTGACGACCAGCACCACGCCGATCGTGCCCCCGGTCCACATCAGCGCCTTCTTCTTGACGCTCTTCTTGGGCTTCGGCTTGCGGCGGCCCGTGGTCGCCTTGGCCGCGCCCGCCCGCCGTCCGCCCCCGGTGCCGCGCTGTCCGGGCACATTGCGCCCGCCGCCGGGCTTCGGCTTCTGCCGGGGCGCCGCCGAAGGCTTGGCGGCGGCCCGGGGAGCGGAAGGCGTCGCGGCGGGGGCGCCGCCGGACGGCGTCGCCACCGGTTCCCCGTCATGGTCAAGACGCAGCTCGTAGCTGCCCGTTTCGGGGTCGAACACCCACTGGTCGGCGGGGTCGATGCCGCCCGCTCGCCCACGGCCTTGCGCGTCCACGGTCGCTTGAATCCTCCGTCGGTGCCACGCGGCGCCTACCCCCCGAGGCGCTCGAATGTCGTCTGTGCAGTGCGCGGTCAGCCGGCCGTGCGCACCGGATCGCTCACACTATCCGCCCAGTTCAGCGTCGAGCGACACCGGTGACAAATTGCACTCGCCTACAACTGGGCAATCTGCCCAATCCCTTCGCGGGGACGGATGTTGCAACGAACATCGGCACGAAAAGGTTTCTGCACCTTTTGCCGATTTTATTGGCGTTCTTTGCGCGCGGGTCAGCCGCAGACGCCGTGCGCGGCGGTGGTGCCCTCGTAGGTGGGCGGCGTGGTGGGCAGCGGCGAGGGGGAGGGCGACGGCGAGGGCGCCATGGACGGCGAGGGCGGTGCCACGGACCCGTAGGTCCCTTCCGACCCCTCGGCGCTCTCCCGTCCCTCGGGTTCGGGCTCGACGGCGGGCCGGCGGCCCCCCGGCTTGCCGTCGGCCGGCCGCACGTGCGCGCTCACCGACACCGGCCGGTCCATGCGCAGCTGTTGGAAGAGCTGGTCCGCGTCCGGCTGCACGAGCTCGTCGCGGGCGCTGTTGTACGGGTACGGGTGGCGCGGCACCGTCAGGAACTGCACGCGCTCGGTGGGGATGTCCCGCACGGTTCGCACGAGGTTGTACATCTTCTTGAGCGAGTCGAGCCCGGCGTCCGTGGTCAGGGACTTGGTGGCCGCGTCGAGCACCGGGTAGAGCCGCGCCGGGTTGAGCAGCACGCCGTCGCTCTGCATCTCCTGCACCAGGGCGCCCAGGAACAACTGCTGACGCCCCATCCGCTCGGTGTCGCTGCCGTTCCCGAGGCTGTAGCGGGCCCGGACGTAGCCCAGCGCCTGCTCGCCGTGCAGCACCTGGCGGCCGGCGGGCAGCTTCAGTTTCGCCTCCCGGTCGTCCACGGGGCGCTTCAGGCACACCTCGACCCCGTCGATGGCGTCGACCAGGGCCTTGAACCCCATGAAGTCCAGCACGATGTGATGGTCGATCCGGATCCGGGTGATGTTCTCCACGGTCCGGATGGTGCAGGCGGTGCCGGCGAGCTCGTACGCCCAGTTGAACTGCGCGAACCGCTCATTGGTGTACGAGCCGTCGGGCCGCCGGCAGCTGGGGATCTTCGCCATCAGGTCGCGGGGGAGGCTGACGGCGGTGGCGCTCTTCCGGTCGGCCGCCAGGTGCAGCAGGATCGTGGTGTCCGAGCGCTGGCCGCCGCTGTCCTCGCCGTACTTGCCGTTGCCCGCGCCGGCGCGGGTGTCGGACCCGATGATCAGGATGTTCTGGGCGCCGCTGACCAGGGCGCTGGGGCGCTCCTTCTCCCAGCGGCGCAGCTCGTCGGCGGTCTCGGTGTCGGTGGTGATGTTGCTGTCGAGCCGCTCGTAGAGCACCCAGCCGATCCCGGCGGACGTGAGCAGCAGGACCACCAGGCCCACCACCAGCCGGCGCAGCCACAGCCGGCGCCGCCCCCGGCGTCGTCCCGGCGCGGGCGTCCGCCCGGGCGGCCCCCCGGCGAAGGGGCCGCCCGGCCGGCCGGGGCTGCCAGGGCGGTTGGTCACGGCTGCGCTGCGTCCCTCCTGCGCTCGGTCGGCGGCGTGCGTGCTGCGACGCGTGTACGCACGTACCGCCGATCATCGCCCCGGCGCGGCGCCGCGGCAGCGTCAGAGGGCCGTCACGGTGACGCGCTCGCTCTCGCGGCGCTTGTCCAGGCCGCCGCCGGAGAGGCGGTCGAGGTGGCGGCACAGCACGACGGAGCCGCCCGCGGCGAGCGGGGCGAAGAGCCCGGCGGACAGGCCCTCCCAGTTGTCGTACGGCAGCCCCGACAGCAGCCGCGAGCCCGGGCCGAGGCCGTGCTGGTGGGCATCGGTGCGGGCCTTCTCCACCAGCTGCGCCCCCGTCAGCTCCAGGCCGCCCACGGCGAGCGCGGGCGCGTCGGGGTCCACGGGCGCGTACGGGGCGAAGCGGTCGCCCTGGGAGGGCACCTCGACGGCGTAGTCGGCGAAGCCGGCCGGCGGCTCGGGGAAGCGCCCGCCCAGGGGGCGCAGCGCCAGCGCCACGCGCTCTCCGGAACAGGCCCGAGCCTCCTCCAGGGTGTCCGGCCCGCTGACGACCAGATCGGCACCGGCCGCATCGCCCCCCACCTCGGCGACCACGCCGACGGAGGAACAGGCCAGCAGCCAGACGGCGGTCTGCCAGTGCGCGGGCAGCAGCAGCGCGAGCCGGTCACCGGGTTCGGCGGCCAGCTCGCCCTGGAGCAGATTGGCGGTCTTCGCCACCCAATTGGCGAAGGTGGCCACGGACAGTTCCACGCGCTCGCCGGTGGCGTCGTCGTAGAAGGTCACGAGCGGGCGGGCCGGGTCCGCGGCGAGCGCGGAACGCAGCAGGTCGGCGGGGGTGCGATCGGTGGCGTTCATCGGCGTCAGGGTACGCGGCGGGGGCGGCGGCGGTCAGCCGCGCGGCGGGCTTCCGGGGCCCCTGGGGCCGACTCGCCGTCAGTATGTGAATGGACATATTTGTCTGGTTATGCCCAGGATTTCAGGCATGCGTGGAATTCTTGTCTCCTCGACCGTCGCCGTCTGCGCCGCCGCGCTGCCCCTGGCGTTTCTGGCCGCCCCCTCCGGAGCCTCGTCCGGCGGTCCCGACGGAGCCTCAGCTTCCGCTTCCGCCACCCCGCGCGCCGCCGGGGCGCGCCCGGCCGCCGTGCCGGGCGCCACGGACTCGCTGCGTCTCCTGCCGCTCGGCCCCACGCGTCGCGCGGCCGGGCACGTACGGCGCGGCGGGGCGCAGGGGTTGCCGCCCCGCGAGGTCGCGCCCTTCTCGCTGGTCGGCATCGTCTGGGACGACGCCACCACCGAGCTGCACGGCCGGGCGCAGGTGCGCACGCGCGCGGCGGGCACCACGGCCTGGTCGGGCTGGCAGGACATCCAGACGCACGACGACGACCGCCCCGACCTCGACTCGCCCGAGGCCCGCCGCCGCAGCCTGCGCGGCTCCACCGCCCCCCTGTGGGTGGGCGCCTCCGACGCCGTCCAGGTCCGGGTCAGACCCGAGGCGACCACCGGCCGGACCTCCGACAAGCAGGCCCTGCCCTCCGGACTGCGCGTCGAGCTGGTCGACCCCGGCAAGGACCCCTCGCCCCGCGACCGGAAGCGGCCGGCGCGCCGGCACGCGCCGGCGCCCTCCGAGGAGGAGACGGCGAGCTCGGCCGTCAACCACCCGCTGGCGCCGCTGGGGGCGCTCGAGATCCCGGCGGCGGGCAAGACGGAGTCGGAGAAGGACGTCGAGGCCACGCGCGTGGACCCCAAGAGCGCCTCCGACGGCCGGGTGGCGGCGGACGGCCACGACGACACGGACCCCGAGGAGGACGCCGAGAACGAGACCACGGAGTCCTCCCCCGAGGCGTCGCCCGAGGTCACCCCGGCGGCCTCCCCGGAGACGTCGCCCGACACCGGCGAGACCCTCGCGGACAACGCCGACCCCGCCGTCGCCCACCACGTCGGCCCGCGCCCGCGGATCGTCACGCGGGCCGGCTGGGGCGCCGACGAATCGATCCGCGAGCGGGGCTTTCCGTACACCAGGACCGTGCGCGCCGCTTTCGTCCACCACACGGCCTCCGGCAACGGCTACAGCTGTGCGCAGTCCGCCTCCGTCATTCGCGGTATCTACCGCTACCACGTGGTGAGCAGCGGCTGGCGGGACATCGGGTACAACTTCCTCATCGACAAATGCGGCACGGTGTACGAGGGCCGGGCAGGCGGTGTGGCGAAACCCGTCAGAGGTGCCCATACTCTCGGTTTCAACACCAACAGCATGGGCATCGCCGTACTCGGATCGTTCGGGAGGAGCAACCCGCCGGCCGCCGTGGTGAACGCCGTGGCCCGCCTGACCGCATGGAAGCTCGGCCTCTACGACGTCAACCCGCTCGGCACCGCGGGCCTGGTCTCCGGTGGCGGAAACCTCTACAAGAAGGGCACCTCGGTCAGGCTCAAGGTCATCTCCGGGCACCGCGACGGCTACGCCACCGAATGCCCCGGTGACCGCCTCTACAACCGGCTCGGCGCCGCCCGCGCCACGGCGGCCCGGCTCCAGGGCCGCTGACCGGGCGCAGCGGAGCCTCACGTTCTGCATACACTGGCCGCCGATCACGGCCCGGCCCCAGCAGGAAGCAGAGACGACAGGTGACAGAAGCGATCCTCCTGGTCGGCGGCAAGGGAACCCGGCTGCGCCCGCTGACGGTGCACACGCCCAAGCCCATGGTTCCGGCGGCGGGCGTCCCGTTCCTCACCCACCAGCTCGCGCGCGCCCGCGCCGCCGGGGTCGAGCACATCGTGCTCGCCACGTCCTACCTGGCCGAGGTCTTCGAGCCGTACTTCGGCGACGGCTCGGCGCTCGGCCTGCACATCGAATACGTGACCGAGGTGGAACCCCTGGGCACCGGCGGCGCCATCCGCAACGTGGCCTCGCGCCTGCACTCCGCCCCGGACGACCCGGTCCTGATCTTCAACGGCGACATCCTCACGGGCCTGGACATCGAAGCGCTGGTGGACACGCACCGCACCAGCAACGCGGACGTCTCCCTCCACCTGACCCGGGTCGAGGACCCCAGGGCCTTCGGCCTGGTCCCCACGGACGCGACGGGCAAGGTGCAGGCCTTCCTGGAGAAGCCCCAGACGCCCGAGGAGATCGTCACCGACCAGATCAACGCGGGCGCGTACGTCTTCAACCGCTCGGTGATCGACACCATCCCCGCGGACCGCCCGGTCTCCGTGGAACGCGAGACGTTCCCCGGCCTCCTGGCGGCCGGCGCCCACCTCCAGGGCATGGTCGACTCCACGTACTGGCTGGACCTCGGCACCCCGCAGGCCTTCGTGCGCGGCTCCGCCGACCTGGTCCAGGGCCGCGCCCCGTCCCCGGCGGTCCCGGGCCGCTGCGGCGACCGGCTGGTCCTCGACGGCGCCGAGGTGGCCCCCGACGCCAAGCTCATGGGCGGCACGGTCATCGGCGCGGGAGCCCGCGTCGAGCCGGGCGCGCGCATCGACGGCAGCACGGTCCTGGACGGCGCGGTGATCGAGGCCGGGGCCCACGTCCGCGACTCCCTCGTCGGCGCCGGCGCCCGCATCGGGGCCCGTACGGTCCTGGACGGCGCGGTCATCGGCGACAACGCCCACATCGGCGCCGACAACGAACTGCGCGCGGGCGCCCGCATCTGGTGCGACGCCCGCATCCCGCAGGGCGCGATCCGCTTCTCGTCGGACCAGTAGAACGCCGTACCCTGGCCGGATGGCCACCCGCACCTGGGTACCGCCCGGCGGCGGCCCGTACGACCTGGACCGCACCCTGTGCGTCCTGGCCCGCGGCCCCGGCGACCCGGCCTACCGCACGACACCGGACGGCTCCCTCTGGCGCGCCTCGCGCACGCCCGAGGGCCCCGGCACCCTGCGCCTGACGGCCCGCGACGGCGAGGTCCACGCCGAGGCGTGGGGCCCGGGCGCGGACTGGTTCCTGGAGCACCTGCCCACCCTCCTCGGCGCGTCGGACGTCCCGGCGGCCTTCACCCCCCGCCACCGCCTGCTCCACGAGGCGCACCGCCGCAACCCGGGCCTGCGGCTGGCGCGCACCGGCCTGGTCCTGGAGTCGCTGATCCCCTCGATCCTCGAGCAGAAGGTCACCAGCGACGAGGCGTACCGCGCCTGGCGCCGCCTCCTGCAGCGCCACGGCGAACCGGCCCCCGGCCCGGCCCCCGAGGGCCTGCGCGTGATGCCGGACCCCCGGGCCTGGGCCTTGATCCCCTCCTGGGAGTGGCACAAGGCCGGCGTGGACACCAAGCGCTCGGCGACGATCGTCCGGGCCGCCCGGGCGGCGGCGCGCCTGGAGGAGACGGCGACGATGGACGAGCCCCAGGCGTCGGCCCGCCTCCAGCTGATTCCCGGGATCGGCCCCTGGACGGCGGCGGAGACCCTGCAGCGCACCCACGGCTCTCCGGACGCGGTCACCGTGGGCGACCTGCATCTGCCGAGGATCGTCGGCTACGCCCTGACCGGGTTCCGCGGGGCGGATGACGAGGCGATGCTCGAGTTGTTGGCGCCGTACGAGGGGCAGAGGCATCGGGCGTGCCGGCTGATTCTGCTGAGTGGGGTGACCCTGCCCCGACGCGCGCCGCGCTTCTCGGTACGGGACTTCAGCCACATGTAAACCCGTCCCGCCCCGCCCCCGCCCCACGACGGCGGGGGGCTACCGCACCACGAGGAACCCCGAAGCATCCCGAGGGGCCCGCTCCGGCGCAGGGGCGGCGGGCCGCCCCACAGCGATGGCACCCATCGGATCCCACCCCTCAGGCAGCGCCAGAACCTTCCGCACCACCGAGCGGCAGAACATCGTCGAGGAGACCCACGCCGACCCCAGCCGCTCACCGGCCAGCGCCACCAGGAAGTTCTGCACGGCGGCCCCCGCCGCCACCACGAACATCTCCCGCTCCGCCGCCGACCGCCGCGCGTCGGGGTACGTGTGCGCCCCGTCCATCACCAGGCACGGCACCACCAGATACGGCGCCTTCCGCAGCACATCGCCCCGCCGCACCCGCTTGGCGATGCTCTCCTCCGAGCGCCCGTCCGCCCGCAGGTCCGCGATCCACGCGTCCCGCATGGCGTCCAGCAGCTCCGTCCGCGCCGCCTCGGTCTCGAGCAGCACGAACCGCCACGGCGTCGTGTGATGCGGCGCCGGCGCCGTCACGGCGGCGGCCACGGCCCGCCGCACCGCCCCCGGATCGACGGGATCGTCGGTGAACTCCCGGACGGTGCGCCGCAGCGACACCGCCTCCTTCACGGCCTCCGAGGTGCCCAGCCGGAACATGTCGTCGACGGCGGGCCGCACCAGCCAGCGCGCACCCTGTTCGTCGGCCTGTTCGCCGGCTTCGGTGACCACATGCGGCAGTCCCCGCACCACGGCCACCGGCAGGCCCCCGGCCTTGCCCTTGACCAGGTCACCGGCGGCGGCGAGCTCGTCGACCGTCGCCACCACCGTCGCGACCAGCGGATTGCCGTACGCGTCCACGCCACCGCGCAGGTCGTCGGCGACCCGTACGCCCGCCGCGCCGATCGCGAAGTCCGTCACGCCCTTGCGCCAGGGCCGGCCGGCGGTGTCGGTGATGACGACGCCCACGTCCACCCGCAAGGTGTCCCGCAGACCGTCGCGGATCCGCCGGGCCGAGGCGTCGGGATCCTCGGGCAGCAGCAGAACCGTCCCGGCGCGGGTGTTGGACGCGTCCACCCCGGCGGCGGCCATCACGAGCCCCAGCCGGTTCTCCACGACGCGCAGCGTGCCGCGCCGGGCCACCAGCCGTACGGTCTCGGCGTCGATCGCGGCCTCGCGGTCCTCGGCGGCGAGGATCCGGCCCTCGGCCTTGCTGAGGATCTTCGAGGTGACGACGAGGACGTCGCCGTCGGCGAGCCCGGGCAGCCCCTCGCCCAGGGCGGCACCGGCGATGAGCTTCACCAGGTCGTCCCCGGGGCGCACCTCGGGGATGCCGGGCAGGGCCCAGACCCGGTACTCGGGAGCCGCGCTCACGCCCGTACCTCCTCGGCGAGCGCCAGCGCCTCGCGGGCCATGGCGGCCGTCGCCTCGACGTCGGTCATCATCAGAGGCACGGCCCGGCACCGGATCCCGGCTTCCTCGACCTCGGCCACGGCGTCCGCGTCGACGGAGTCGACCAGCCACCCGTCGAGCAGCCCGGAGCCGTAGTGCCGTGCGACGGCGGCGGCCGTGGACTCGACGCCGACGGCGGCGAGCACCTTGTCGGCCATGCCCCGCACCGGCGAGCCGCCGACGATGGGGGAGAGTCCGACGACGGGGGCCGCGGCGTCCGCGACGGCCTCCCGGATGCCCGGCACGCCCAGGATGGTGCCGACGCTGACGACGGGATTGGACGGCGGGAAGAGAATGACATCGGCCTCGGCGACGGCCTCGAGCACGCCCGGCGCCGGCTTGGCCTGCTCGGCCCCGACCGGAATGATCGCGTGGGCGGGCGACGAGGCCCGCATCCGCACCCAGTACTCCTGGAAGTGCACGGCCTTGCGCGCACCGTCCGTACCCTCTGGATCATCGACGAGAACATGCGTCTCGACGCGATCGTCACTCATGGGCAGCAACCGCACCCCCGGCTCCCACCGCGCGCACAGCGCCTCGGTGACGGCGCTGAGCGGATAGCCCGCGCCGAGCATCTGGGTCCGCACGATGTGCGTGGCGAAGTCGCGGTCGCCGAGCCCGAACCACGCGGGCCCCACGCCGTAGGCGGCGAGCTCGTCCTTGACGGCGAAGGTCTCGCCGGCCCGCCCCCAGCCCTGCTCCTCGTGGATGCCGCCGCCGAGGGTGTACATCACGGTGTCGAGGTCGGGACAGACCTTGAGCCCGAACAGGTGGATGTCGTCACCGGTGTTGCCGATGACGGTGATCTCCGCGTCGGGGACTGCTGACTTGAGGCCACGGAGGAAGCGGGCGCCCCCGATCCCGCCGGCCAGAACCACAATGCGCTGCATGCCTGCAGTCTGTCAGCAGCGAGCCCCGGATCAGCAGATGGGCCTGGCGAAGGGCCCGGCTAACGCGAGCTGTCGACGGCGGTGCCGGCGGAAGTCCTGGCGAGGGCGCCGCAGTGCGCGTCCGCCCGGTGCATGGGCATCTCGGTCAGCCCGGGGAAGTAGACGTGCAGGCTCACGGCGGGCTCGAGCGAGTCGTTGACGATCTCGTGGACGTAGCCCGGCGCGAAGACGCGCTGTGCGCCGGCGCCCAGGGCGCGGCGTGCGCGCCGGTCGTCGCCGGAGTGCTCGGTCAGCTCGCCGCGCAGCACGGTCAGCACGCCGGAGGAGCGGCCGTGGTCGTGCAGCCCGCTGCCCTGCCCGGGCACCCAGCTCAGCAGCCAGACCTCGTAGCCGGGGCCGGTGCGTAGCCGGTGGTACCAGCGGCTGGCGGCGTCGTAGCGCACGAGCGGGGCCCAGGAGGCGGTGTCGGCGGCCAGGGAGCGGGCCAGGCCGGCGAACTCGGCGACGGTGGCGGGGTGGGCGGCGGGCGGCGGCATCAGGTGCGGGACGGCGAGCGGGTCGCCGGCGATCTGGACGTCGCTGTTCATGTGAGTGGGTTCCTCGGCGGTATGCGGGCGGCGGCACGGGGCGGGCGGGAGCCGTGACGAGCGGGAGCGCGAGCGGAAAGGGGTACGTCCGTACCGGAGCGGGCACGGGCCCGGCGGTATCGGCAGAACCGGAAGCGGCCCCGGAGGGGCGGAGGGATCAGCTGGAGCGGAAGCGTCGCGGCATCAACAGCTGGAACAGCGACAGCGCGCCTGGACAGCACAGCGGGACCCGTAGGCACGGGTCAGGCTGAGAGTCCCCATGGCAGAGGCCAGGGGAAGCGAGGTCGCTGGCATGCGAACAAGAAGACCGGCTCGATGGGCCTGTGTCAACCGAGTGTCCCTTTTGGTGGCAAATTCTCACTCGTCCGGTTACTGAGTGGGACAAAAGGTTTGCGTTACGGAGTGTGCGGACAGTGGGGCGGCGAGTGGAGTCGTAAACATCGTTCTGTCCCTGTGTGGGCGGGGATGATCCAGCCCACTGCAACGGCTCCGCCGTACGTCGCGTCCTCTCCTGTGAGCGGGAAGGGCGAGGCGCTTGTGGCGAGTGGGAGAAGTGTCCACTCTTGTGGCGGTTTGGCAACTTTCCGCTCAGCCTTGGTTCCGCAGAGTGAATAAGGGGCCCAATAGCAGATCCCGGCTTGACTGCCCCGGATCGGCGCACTTGTAATTTCACTCGTGTCGTTCTGCCGCATCTGACGCGCGGCAGCACACGGGGACGCAATGACAGACGAGGGGCGCACATGACCGAGCTGTTCCAGCAACTGCTGGTCGAGGAGGCGGACGAGGAGCTCGGCTGGCAGGAGCGCGCGTTGTGCGCTCAGACCGACCCCGAGTCCTTCTTTCCCGAAAAGGGTGGATCCACACGTGAGGCGAAGAAGGTCTGCCTCGCCTGTGAAGTTCGTTCCGAATGCCTGGAATATGCCCTTGCAAACGACGAACGCTTCGGGATCTGGGGCGGTTTGTCCGAGCGTGAACGCCGCCGCCTCAAGAAGGCCGCGGTCTGAGACCGGCGTCATGATCTGACGAGATGTCTTGTCGAGGACCGGTCCAGGGGACTGAGGGGCCGTCGGCTCCAGCCACTCCCGCAGCACGATTCATACCGCACGGTCCGCCTCTCGCACCCCGCAAGCGAGAGGCGGACCGCTGTGTTCGCAGCCACTAGTGTGGGGGCCCGTCCGAGACGTACCGACGCCCCGCGCGGGCGCTCACACGTCCACTGCAGTCTCCACTGAACCGGGGCCCGCACCTGCCATGTTCGACCCCACCATTCCCCCGGCGTTCCCCCGTCACGTCGTCACCGCCGTGCTCGTCGCCCACGACGGCGCCCGCTGGCTGCCCGACGCCCTCTCCGGCCTGCTCGGCCAGGAACGGCCCGTCCAGCACGCCGTCGCCGCCGACACCGGCAGCGCCGACGACTCCCGGCGACTGCTGGCCGACGCCCTCGGCGCCGGCCACGTCCTGCACCTCGCCCGCCGCTCCGGCTTCGGCGCGGCCGTCGCCGAGGCGGTGCGCACGGCCCCCGTACAGGGCGCCGACGAGCTGCCGTACCTGCGGCGCTCCAGCGGCTGGGACCCGGTCGGGCGCACCTGGACCGAGGACGCCCACGGCGCCGACCTCGAACCCGTGCAGTGGCTGTGGCTGCTCCACGACGACTGCGCACCCGAGCCGGGCGCCCTGCACGAACTGCTGCGCGTGGCCGACGCCGAGCCGGACGCCGCCGTCATCGGACCCAAGCTCCGCAGCTGGTACGACCGCAGACAGCTGCTGGAGACCGGCGTCTCCATCGCCCGCAGCGGCCGCCGCTGGACCGGCCTGGAGCGCCGCGAACAGGACCAGGGCCAGCACGACCAGGTACGGACCGTGCTGGCCGTCTCCACCGCCGGCATGCTCATCCGCCGCGACGTGTGGGACGAGCTCGGCGGCTTCGACGCCCGCCTGCCCCTCATGCGCGACGACGTCGACCTGTGCTGGCGCGCCCACGCCGCCGGCCACCGCGTGCTCGTCGCCCCCGAGGCCGTCCTGCGCCACGCCGAGGCCGCCGCCCGCGAGCGCCGCCCCGTCGACTGCGTCGGCCGCCACGCCGTCAACCCGCACCGCGTCGACAAGGCCGGAGCCGTCTACACCCTCCTGGCCAACACGCGCGGCGCGCTCCTGCCGTACGTCATGCTCCGGCTCGTCCTGAGCACCCTGCTGCGCACCCTCGGCTACCTCGTGGGCAAGGCACCCGGCCAGGCGCTCGACGAACTCGCCGGGTTCGCCGGAGTGCTGCTGCGCCCCGGGCGCATCCGCGCGGCGCGCAAGCGGCGCGGCGAGCCCCGTACCGCGCCGGGCGACCTGCGCCCGCTCTTCCCGCCGCCCGGCGCGACCGTCCGCGCCACCGTCGAGCAGCTCGCGAGCGATTTCGGCGGCCGCGGCGACGACGGGCTCCCGGCCGCCGGACGCCACGGCGCCGTCGAGTCCGGCCCCGGCGGGGACGACGCGGACTATCTGGAGGTCGAGCAGTTCGCCCGCCTCAGACGCGTCGCCCGCAAACCCGCGCCCGTCCTCTTCGCCCTGCTGCTGCTCGTCTCCGCCGTCGCCTGCCGCGGTCTGCTCGGCGGCGGCGCGCTCTCCGGCGGCGCCCTGCTGCCCGTACCCGACCAGGCCTCGGCCCTGTGGGCGGCCTACACCGACGGCTGGCACCCGGTCGGCGCGGGCAGCACCGACGGCGCGCCCCCGTACCTGGCCGTCCTCGCGGGGCTCACGACGCTCTTCCTGGGGTCCACCGGCTTCACGCTCACGCTGCTGCTGGTCTGCTCCGTTCCGCTGGCCGGCCTGACCGCCTACTTCGCCTCCCGCCCGTTGATCCACTCCCGGCTGCTGCGGGCGTGGGCGGCCGTCGCCTACGCCTTCCTGCCGGCCGCCACCGGCGCGCTGGCCACGGGCCGGCTGGGCACCGCCGTCCTGGCGGTGCTGCTGCCGCTCCTGGCCCGCACGGCTGTCGCGGCGACGGGCCTGCGCGTCCCCGGCGCCCGGCCCACCTGGCGGGCCGCCTGGGCCTGTGCGCTGCTGCTGACCGTCACGACCGCGTTCACGCCGGTGGTATGGCCCCTCGCGCTGCTGCTGGGGCTCGGCGCGCTCGTCCTGCACTGCGTGCGCGGCGGCGCGGCCCAGGCGACCCTGCACGGCCCGCGCCTGCTCGCGATGGCCGCCACCCCGGTGCTGGTCCTCGCGCCCTGGTCGCTGGGGCTGTTCACCGACCCCGCCCGCTTCCTGACCGAGGCCGGGCTGGAGTACGGGCACCCGGACGCCTCCGCGCTGCAGCTGCTGGTGGCCGACCCCGGCGGCCCCAAGACCTCCGGCGCCCTGCTGCTGGCCGGAGTGGTCCTGGCCGCGCTGGCCGCCCTGCTGCGCGCCGACCGCGTGCTCGCCGTCCGGACCGCCTGGGCCACCGCGCTGGCCGCGCTGCTGTGCGCGGCGGTGGCGGGCGGCTCCGCCTGGGCGGGGCCCGCCACCCTCCTCTACGGCCTCGCCCTGATCGCGGCGGCCGTCGTCGGGGCCGAGGGCGCCCGCGAGCGCGTCGCGGCGCAGAGCTTCGGCTGGCGGCAGCCCGTCGCCGGCCTCATCGCCCTCACCGCCGGCGCCGCCCCGCTCGTCGCCGCCGTCGTCTGGATGGCCGGCGGCGCGGCCGGCCCGCTGGAGCGGCGCGACCCCGTGCAGGTCCCGGCGTTCGTCGCCGAGGAGGCGAGCACCCGCGACCAGGCCCGCACCCTGATGCTGGGCGGCGCCGACGGCCGCGTGACGTACACGCTCGTACGCGGCTCGGGCGCGCGCCTGGGCGACGCCGAACCGGCGGCCGCCGCCGGGCGCGACGAGAGGCTCGGCGCCGTGGTCGCCCACCTCGTCGCGGGCTCCGGCGCCGACCAGGCGGGCCGCCTCGCCGACTACGCCGTCGGCTATGTGCTCGTCCGCGACAGCGCGCCCGGCCAAACGGCCCGCGTCCTGGACGCGACCCCCGGCCTGACGCGGCTCAGCCAGGAGGACCACAGCGCGCTGTGGCGGGTGGACCGGCAGGTCGCCCGCGTCACGATCGTCAGCGGGAAGCCTCAGGCGGACGGCAGCCGGCGGGCCGCGCCCGTACCCGTGGCCGCCGGCCGCGTCACGGCGCACACCACTCTTCCGGCCGGCTCCGGCGACCGCGTGCTGCGGATCGCCGACAAGGCCGCGCCCGGCTGGCACGCCACGCTCGACGGGCGTGCCCTCGAACGCGTCACCGTCGACGGCTGGGCCCAGGGCTTCCGGCTGCCGGCCGGGGGCGGCAAGCTCTCCCTGACCTACGAGACCTCCGGCGCCCGTACCGCGTGGCTGTGGACGCAGGGGCTGCTCGCCGTCGTCCTGGTGGTCCTCGCGCTGCCGGGCCGCCGCCGGAAGGTCGACGACGACCTGCCGGAGTCCGGCGCCGAGGTGGCGGCGGCGGCCCCCGTGCCGGCGCAGGCCGGGCCCACGGAGGGCCGCCGGGCGCGCAGGCTGCGCGCGGCCGCGGAGGGCGCGGGCACAGCGGGCGCAGCGGGCACAGCGGCCGTGGTGCCGCAGCAGTCCGCGCCGGAGCCCGCTCCCGCCGACCCGTACGTCCCGTACGAGCAACCGGCCGCAGCCGACGCCGACCCCTACGCCGCCGTGCCGCACCAGCAGCAGTACGCCGAGTGGGACCAGGGCTACGGCGGCTACGGAGAGCAACAGCCGTATCAAGAGGGCGGCGAGGCCGGCTACGGCGCCGGCCACGACGGCTCGTACCCCCAGCAGGCCTCCTACCCCGGCCTGCCCGGTCACCACCCGGCGGACCCCTACGCGGACGGCGCGTACGACCCGTACGGCTATGGACAGCAGCAGCCCTACCGCGGCGGGAGCGACCAGCAGTGAAGCGCACCACCCTGTCCCTGTTCGCCGTCACGGCGTCGCTCGCCGTCGTCACCGGCGTCGCCGCGCTCAACCCGCCCTCGGACGACGACCGGAGCGGCGCGAAGACGACCGCCGCCCGGATGCCCGTCCAGCGCTCCACGCTGCTGTGCCCGGCGCCCACCTCCTCGGAGGTGGGCGACACGGCGTACACCGCCTTCACCCCGCCGGGCAAGGCGGCCGCGGCCCGCGCCTCCGCGGCGGACCTGCTGCCCGCGGCGGGCCCGGCACGGGCGGCCGCCCGGAAGGACGAGCCCAAGAAGGACGGCGGGAAGGACGGCAAGAAGGCCGAAGCGGCCGACGCCAAGAAGGACGATCCGGACAAGCCCGTCCTCTCCCTCAAGGAGCCCGGCAAGCCCGTCACCGCCTCCACGAGCCGCTCCGACGCCCCCGCCCTCATCGGCACCGCCGACGGGCCGCTCGCCCCGGGCTGGACCGCGCAGCAGACCACGACCGTCGCCGCGGGCAGCGGGCGCGGGCTGCACGGTGTGGTGTGCGCGGCCCCCGACACGTCCTTCTGGTTCCCCGGCGCGAGCACCGCCAAGGGCCGCCAGGACTACGTCCACCTGACCAACCCCGACGGCGCGGCGGCCGTCGTCGACCTCGAGCTGTACGGCAAGGACGGCAGGATCAAGTCCCCCACGGGGGACGGCGTCAACATCCCGCCGCGCTCCACCGTCCCCGTTCTGTTGTCCACCCTCACGGACGTGGCGGACGAGAACCTCACCCTGCACGTGGCGGCCCGCTCCGGCCGGGTGGGGGCCGCGGTGCAGGCGTCCGACGAGAAGCTCGGCGGCGACTGGCTGCCGGCGTCCGCCGACGTGTCACCGAACGTCGTGCTGCCCGGCATTCCGGCCGACGCCACGTCCGTACGGCTCGTCGCCTTCGCACCGGGCACGGACGACGCGGACGTGAAGCTGCGGCTCGCGGGGCCGGGCGGTTCCATCACCCCGGCCGGCCATGAATCGCTGCACATCAGGAGCGGGACGACCGCGGCGGTCGACCTGGGGGACATCACCAAGGGCGAGGCGGGTTCGCTGCTGCTGACCGCGGAGCGCGGCAGCGCGCCGGTCGTGGCGGCGCTGCGCGTGACGCGCGGCAAGGACGACAAGCAGGAGACGGCGTTCATCCCCGCCACGGCCCCCGTCCTCGAGCGCGGCACGGTCGCCGACAACCGCGCCAAGGGCAGCACGCTGTCCCTGGTCGCCCCCGGCAAGGACGCCCAGGTGAAGGTGGTCGCGTCGGCGGGCAGCGAGGGCGGCACCGCGGTCAGCCGGACCTACACCGTCAAGGCCGGCACCACGCTGGCCGTGGAGCCGCCCCAGCCGGGCGGCGGCAAGGGCTCGTACGCGCTGACGGTGGAGAAGATCTCCGGCGGGCCGGTCCACGCCTCGCGGATGCTCGCGCTGCCCAAGGACGGCGTCCCGATGTTCACAATCCAGCCCGTTCCGGACGACCGTTCGACGGTGGCGGTGCCGGAGACGGAGCAGGACCTGTCGATGCTGAACGACTGACGGTCGGCCGGCTCAGTCCTGCCCGTAGCGCGGGTCCACCGATTCGGGCGCGAGCCCCAGCAGCTCGGCGACCTGCTCCACCACGACCTCGTGGACCAGCAGGGCCCGCTCGTCGCGGGTCTTGGTCCGGATCTCCACCGGACGGCGGTAGACGACGATCCGGTCCGGCTCGTCGCCGTGCGCGGCCACGTACCGGCCGAGCGGCACGCTCTCGCCGTCGAGCAGGGCGTCCAGGGGGTCGACCGTCCCCGTCCCGGCGTCGGGGAGCGGCACCTCGCGGACCGCGAAGTCGACGGCCGCCAGCTGCGGCCAGCGCCGCTCCAGCCGCTCCGCCGAGTCCTGGACCAGGTCGACGAAGGCCTCGGCCCGGGTGACCGACAGCGGCACCTGAGGGGGCGCGATGGGGCCGCGCATGCCGCGTCCGTGGCGGTCGCGGTGGCGCGGTCGCGGCCCGGTCGGGCCGGAGGCACCCCCGGCGTCGGAATGGGGAGGTACGGGGCTGTCCATCACCCCCGAGGGTATCCGCCGCCCGGCCGTACGCACGCGGTAGCGGCCCATCTCAGGGCATGTCGCATGATGAGCGTTCCGGCCAGCTATGCGATCAATTACAGTCAGCTCCCCGACCGGCGTTCTCCTGCCGAATGACACTATGAGTGCCTGGTGGTGACAGTTTTCTTTGCCGTCGGAGGCCTTGCCCGCCGGGGCCCGGCCAGGTCGACCAGGCCGTTCGACAAATGGTGTCCACCGGACGAACCGGGACGACACGGAGGAGTGAGCCGGGGGTGAGTCGTCGCGGCCCGCTCAAGAGTGCGGTACCGTCCCACCTCGTGAGCCCTGTACGTCGCTGTTCGCGCACCGCGTGCGGCCGCCCGGCCGTCGCGACGCTGACGTACGTCTACGCCGATTCGACCGCCGTCCTCGGCCCGCTCGCCACCTACGCCGAACCCCACTGCTACGACCTGTGCGCCGAGCACTCCGAGCGCCTGACCGCACCGCGCGGCTGGGACGTCGTCCGTCTCGCCGTCGACAGCGGCCCCGCCCGCCCCAGCGGTGACGACCTCGAAGCCCTCGCCAACGCCGTGCGCGAAGCGGCCCGCCCCCAGGAGCGCGCCGCGGGACCGGGCACCGCGCCGGGCACGATCGCCCCCACCGGCCGGAGCGCCGACCCGATGGAGGTCGCCCGCCGAGGCCACCTCAGGGTGCTGCGCTCGCCGGACTCCTGACGGGCCGTACCCCTTCCACGCCCCCGCTCCTGACGGCCCGTACTCCGTCCGGACCCCGTGCGGCATCCGGACCCCCACTCCCGGCAGGTAGGTTTGTTGTCCCGAACCGGACTCCAGGAGGGGTTGGCTGTGGCTGATCTGTCGCAGATCGTGAAGGCGTACGACGTGCGCGGCGTGGTGCCCGACCAGTGGGACGCCGCCCTGGCCGAGCTGTTCGGCGCCGCCTTCGTCCAGGTGACCGGAGCGAGCGCGATCGTGGTCGGCCACGACATGCGCCCCTCCTCGCCGGAGCTCTCCCGCGCCTTCGCACGCGGCGCCGCCGCCCGCGGCGTGGACGTCACCGAGATCGGTCTGTGCTCCACCGACCAGCTCTACTTCGCCAGCGGCCGGCTCGACCTGCCCGGCGCCATGTTCACGGCCAGCCACAACCCCGCGCAGTACAACGGCATCAAGCTGTGCCGCGCGGGCGCCGCCCCGGTCGGCCAGGACACCGGACTCGCCGACATCCGCACCCTCGTGGAGCAGTGGCTGGAGGCCGGCGCGCCCGAACCCGCCGCCGCACCGGGCCGGATCACTCAGCAGGACGTCCTCGCGGACTACGCCGCGCACCTGCGCTCCCTGGTCGACCTCACCCGGATCCGGCCCCTGAAGGTCGTCGTCGACGCGGGCAACGGCATGGGCGGCCACACCGTCCCCACCGTCTTCGACGGGCTGCCCCTCGACCTCGTCCCCATGTACTTCGAGCTGGACGGCACGTTCCCCAACCACGAGGCCAACCCGCTCGACCCCAAGAACATCGTCGACCTGCAGGCCAAGGTCCGCGAGACCGGCGCGGACATCGGCCTCGCCTTCGACGGCGACGCCGACCGCTGCTTCGTGGTGGACGAGCGCGGCGAGCCCGTCCCGCCGTCCGCGATCACCGCGCTGGTCGCCGCCCGCGAGCTGGCCAAGTCCCCCGGCGCCACCGTCATCCACAACCTGATCACGTCGTGGTCGGTGCCCGAGGTCGTCAAGGAGCAGGGCGGCACCGCCGTCCGCACCCGCGTGGGGCACTCCTTCATCAAGCAGGAGATGGCCCGCAGCGGCGCGATCTTCGGCGGCGAGCACTCCGCGCACTACTACTTCCGCGACTTCTGGAACGCCGACACCGGCATGCTCGCCGCCCTCCACGTCCTCGCGGCGCTCGGCGGCCAGGGCGGACCGCTCTCCGAGCTGGTGCGCCAGTACGACCGCTACGCCGCCTCCGGCGAGATCAACTCCACCGTCGCCGACCAGATCGGCCGCGCCGCCGCCGTCAAGGCCGCCTACGAGGGCCTCGAGGGCGCCCAGCTGGACGACCTCGACGGCCTGACCGTCACCACCGCCGACTGGTGGTTCAACCTGCGCGCCTCCAACACCGAGCCGCTGCTGCGCCTGAACGTGGAGGCCCGGGACGCCGCCACGGTCGCGCGCGTGCGCGACGAGGTACTGGCGATCGTCCGCGCCTGATCGTCCACGTCCGCCCGTTTGGGCCCGGTCGTCCCGTCCGGGCCCGATCCCCGGCCTGACCCTCCGGCCTGATCCTCCATGCCGAGGACAGACAGCGGGGCAGGGCCGGGAAAGAACCGCCGGACACCCCCGAGGGCTTACGCTGGCCCCACAGAACCGCACATCCCCGAAGGGAAACCCCATGCCGCTCGAAGCCGGCCTCCTGGAGATCCTCGCCTGCCCGGCCTGCCACACCTCCCTCCGCGAGGAGAGCGCCACCGAGGAGACCCCCGAGCTGGTGTGCGAGAGCCAGAGCTGCGGCCTGGCCTACCCCATCCGCGACGGCATCCCCGTCCTGCTCGTGGACGAGGCCCGCCGCCCCGCCTGAACCGCCCGTCCCGCCCTGCTGCCGGCCGGTTAACCCGCACCCCACGGCGATCGGAGACTGATCAACGGTGTTCGACGAGTCCCTTCTCGACAACCCCGACGGCCTCTCCCGCGCCGATCTCCACGGCCTGCTCCGGGGCGCCGCCGAGTCCGGTGCCCGGGTCCGCACGGCCGCGCGCAACGCCGCCGAGGCAGGCGTCGGCGCCCTCGAACCGGACGGCCGCCCGCGCGCCGTCCTGGTCGCCGGCCCCGGCCCGGCGAGCGGCTCCACCGCCGACCTGCTCGCCGCGCTCGCCGGGGACACCTGCCCCGTCACCCTGATCCGCCCGGCAGGCGTGGCCCCCGCCCCCGGGGCCCTGCGCTGGACGCTCCCCGGCTGGACCGGCCCCCTCGACCTGCTGCTCGTCGCCAGCCCGGACGGTACGGAACCGGGCCTCGCCCTGCTCCTGGAACAGGCCTACCGGCGCGGCTGCTCCGTCGTCTGCGTCGCCCCGGCCGGCTCCCCGCTCGCCGAGGCCACCGTCCAGGCCCGCGGCCTGGCCATCCCGCTGACCACCATGCCGTACGAGGCCGCCATGTCCGGCGGCGAGCCCGGCGAGGCGGGGAAGAGCGGCAAGGGGACCGAGGGCGCGGCGGCCGGGGCCGCCGTGCTGCCCACCGGCCCCGGCACGCTCTGGTCCCTGGTCACCCCGCTGCTCGCCCTCGCCGACCGCGTCGGGATGCTCAGCGCCTCGCCCGCGGCCCTGGAATCGCTGGCCGACCGCCTCGACCGCATCGCCGAGCGCTGCGGACCGGCCATCGCCACCTACAGCAACCCCGCCAAGACCCTGGCGGCCGAGCTGGCCGACGCCCTGCCGCTGATCTGGACCGAGGGCGAGCTCGCCGCCGCGGCCGGCCGCCGCTTCGCGACGGTCCTCGCCGCCCTCGCCGGCGCCCCCGCCCTCGTCGCCGAACTCCCCGAGGCGCTCACCGCGCACGGCACCCTCCTCGCGGGGGCCTTCGCCGCCGGCGCCGACCCCGAGGACTTCTTCCGCGACCGCGTCGAGGAGCCCGAGGCCCTGCACGCCCGGGTCGTCCTGGTCCGCGAACGCGAACCGGCCGTCACCTCACCCGCCCCCGCCGCCCGCGAACTGGCCCTGCACCGCGACACCCCCGTCAGCGAGCTCGAGGCCAGCGAGGGCAGCAGCCCACTGGAGACCGCCGCCGAGCTCCTGGCCATCACGGACTTCGCCGCCGTTTACCTGGCGCTCGCCTCCAGCCCGTAGACACCTCCGCAAGCACCCGCGAACACCGGAGCCCACGCAGCGAGCCGAGCCGCGTCACAGCGCCGAACAGTCAGGAACCGCCCCATGGACCGCCTCGTCAACACCGTGCGCCCCTACGCCTGGGGCTCCACCACCGCGATCCCCGAGCTCCTCGGCACCCCGCCCACCGGCGAACCCCAGGCCGAGCTGTGGATGGGCGCCCACCCCGCGGCCCCCTCCCGCATCGACCGCGGCGCCGGTCCGCTCCCGCTCGGCGAGGCCGTCGCCGCCGACCCCGAGGGCGAGCTCGGCGCCGACGCCGTGCGGCGCTTCGGCCCCCGGCTGCCCTTCCTGCTCAAGGTCCTCGCCGCCGCCGACCCGCTCTCCCTCCAGGTCCACCCCGACCCCGAGCAGGCCCGCGCCGGCTTCGCCGACGAAGAGGCCCGCGGCATCCGGCTCGACGCCCCGCACCGCAACTACAAGGACGCGAGCCACAAGCCCGAGCTCATCTGCGCCCTGACGCCCTTCGACGGACTGTGCGGCTTCCGCGCCCCCGACGCCACCGCCGAACTCCTCGCCGCGCTCGACGTCGACTCCCTCAAGCCTTACGTCGACCTCCTGCACGCCCACCCCGAGAGCGCCGCCCTGCGCGAGGTCCTCACCGCCGTGCTCAGCGCCGAGCGCACCGCCATGGCCGAGACGGTCGACCGGGCGGCGGCCGCCGCCGGCCGGCTCGCCGACCGCGACGGCCCGCACCGCGCCGCGTACGCCGCCTATGCCTCCATCGCCCGGCACTACCCCGGCGACCCCGGCGTCATCGCCGCCATGCTCCTCAACCACATCCGCCTCCAGCCCGGCGAGGCCCTCTACCTGGGGGCCGGGGTCCCGCACGCCTACCTCGAGGGCCTGGGCATCGAGATCATGGCCAACTCCGACAACGTGCTGCGCTGCGGCCTGACCCCCAAGCACGTCGACGTCCCCGAGCTGCTGCGCGTCGTCCGCTTCGAGGCGACGACCCCCGCCGTCCTGCGCCCGGAGGCCGACGTCGACGGCTCCGAGGTGTACGCGACGCCCGCCCCGGAGTTCCGCCTCTCCCGCTACGCGCTCGCCGCCGGCTCCCCGCCGCACCCCCTCGACGCCCGCACCGCCCAGATCCTCCTGTGCACCGCCGGCACCGCCCGGCTGCGGGGCGGGGACGGCACCGAACTGACCCTGGCGCGCGGCCAGTCCGCCTTCGTACGGGCGGGGGAGCGGGCCGAGCTGGACGGCGAGGGGTCGGTCTTCCGCGCCACAGTGGCCTCCTGACGCGCGCTCCGGCGCGGCGGCTGCGACAATGACCGGCCGTAACCCCGTAAAGGGAAAGCAAAGCAGCCGCTGTGGCGGAAGGGACATCCCGCACCCATGAGTGCATCAGGCGGAACCAAGGCCATCGTCGCCGCGCTGGGGGCCAACCTGGCCATCGCGGTCGCGAAGTTCGTCGCGTTCGCGTTCAGCGGCTCGTCGTCGATGCTCGCCGAGGGCGTGCACTCGGTCGCCGACTCCGGCAACCAGGCACTGCTGCTGCTCGGCGGCAAGAAGGCCCAGAAGAAGGCCAGCGAGGAACACCCCTTCGGCTACGGCCGTGAGCGCTACATCTACGGCTTCCTCGTCTCCATCGTGCTCTTCACCATCGGTGGCGTCTTCGCGCTCTACGAGGGCTACGAGAAGATCCAGCATCCGCACGAGCTGGAGAACTGGTACTGGCCGGTCGGCGTGCTCGTCTTCGCCGTCATCGCGGAGAGCTTCTCCTTCCGGACCGCCATCAAGGAGTCGAACGAGCTGCGGGGCACCCAGTCGTGGAGCTCCTTCGTCCGTACGGCCAAGGCGCCCGAACTGCCCGTGGTGCTGCTGGAGGACTTCGGCGCCCTCGTCGGCCTCGTCCTCGCCCTCGGCGGCGTCAGCCTGACGCTCGCCACGGGTGACGGCGTCTGGGACGGCATCGGCACGCTGTGCATCGGCGCGCTGCTCGTCCTGATCGCACTGGTCCTGGCCGCCGAGACCAAGTCCCTCCTGCTGGGCGAGGCCGCCGGCCCGGCGGACGTCGCCAAGATCCGCGCCGCGGCCGTGGACGGCGAGTCGGTCACCGCTGTCATCCACATGCGCACCCTGCACCTGGGCCCCGAGGAACTCCTGGTCGCCGCCAAGATCGCAGTCCGGGGCGAGGACACCGCGGTCCAGGTGGCCCGCGCGATCGACGCCGCGGAGGCCCGCATCCGCGAGGCGGTCCCGATCGCCAGGGTGATCTACCTGGAACCGGACATCTACAACGAGGAAGCCGCAGCCGCGGGCGAAGACCCGACGGCAACCCCGGGCGGCCGCTGAGGGGGCACCACTCAGCCCGTCCGGCGATTGAGGACCGGGGTCCGGGGCGGAGCCCCGGTTACGGGAAGGGGCGGGGTGGGGAAAAGGCCCTCCCCGCCCCGCCCCTGGCTGGGCGCCCCTACCGAACCTCGGCCAGCACCCGCAGCACCGCATCCCCACCCCCCGCCCCCAACAACCGCTCCCGAAACCCCGCATCCAACAACTTCCGCGCCAACAACGCCAAAATCCGCAAGTGCTCGTCCCCCGCCGCCCCCACCGGCACCGCGATCATGAATACGAGCCGCGCCGGCGTACCGTCCAGCGCCCCCCACTCGATGCCCTCGGCAGACCGGGCGAAGCCCACGACCGGTGCCGTGACGGCATCCGTCTTCGCGTGCGGGATCGCGATCTCCTCGCCGAGACCGGTCGTCCCCAGCTCCTCGCGGGCCAGGACCGCGTCCACGAGGGCGTCGACGTCCGTCACCTTGCCGCCGGCCGCCAGCAGTCCGGCCATCTCCCGGATCGCCGCCACCTTGTCGCGCGCGGCCAGTTCCCGCCGCACGGTCGCCCCGGTGAGGTAACCCGAGAGCACCTCGGGCGGACCCTCCGGCCCGGTCCCACCGGTACCCCGGGGCACGGCCGCCGGCCCGACGGTACCCGCACCCGCACCCGCCCGCTGCCCAGGCGCCCGCCCGGCGGACGAGCCGCCCACAGTCGTGGACGAGCCGCCCACAGCCATGAGGGTGACCGTCGTCAGCGCGGTCACCACCGTCCCCACGGCCACCGCGATCAAGAACATCGGCACCCCGCCCACCGCCCCCAGCACGGCCACGATCGGCCCACCGTGCGGCACGCTGTCCGTGACCGCCGCGAGCCCCGCGATGGCACCCGCCACCGCGCCGCCCAGCATGTTGGCCGGCATCACCCGTGCGGGCCGCGCCGCCGCGAACGGGATCGCGCCCTCGGTGATGCCGAAGAAACCCATGAACAGCGCCGCCAGCCCGGTCTCCCGCTCCTGCTCGTCGAACAACCCGCGCCGCAGCAGCGTGGCCAGCCCCTGACCGAGCGGCGGCACCGGAATGGCCGCCGCACACATGCCCATGACCTCCGGGTTCTTGGAGACCAGCCCCGCGCCGAACAGGAACGCCGTCTTGTTGACCGGACCGCCCATGTCGAACGCGATCATGAGGCCCAGAATGACGCCGAGCAGGGCGGCGCTCGTACCGGTCAGACTGCCGAGCCAGGTGGTGAGGTGCTCGAAGACCCAGGAGATCGGGCGCCCGAGGACGTAGATGAAGAACAGGCCGACGGCCGAGGTCGCCAGCACCGGGATCACGATGACCGGCATGATCGGCCGGACGAACCTCGGCACCTCCACCTTCTTGATCCACAGGACGAGGTAACCGGCGAGGAAGCCCGTCACGATCGCCCCGATGAAGCCCGCGCCCGACTCGGAGTCGTACAGCGCGCCCGTGTTGGCGATCCAGCCCCCGATCATGCCGGGTACGAGCGCGGGACGGTCGGCGATCGCGTAGGCGATGTAGCCCGACAGGATCGGGATCATCAGCTTGAAGCCGATGTCCCCGATGTCGAAGACGTGCTTCCAGAACGAGCCCTCCGGGATCACCAGCCCGCCGTCCGCCTGGGGATGACCGCCCAGCGCGAGCGACACCGCGATCAGCAGACCGCCCACGACGACGAACGGAATCATGTACGAGACGCCGTTCATCAGCGCCTTGTACGTGACGCCGCGCCCCGTGCCGCCACCGGGCACCCCGCCCCGGGCCACCGCCGGCCCGGCACCGGAACCGGCCCCGCCACCGGGCTCGTGGACCGGAGCGTCCCGTACCCGCTCGATCAACTGCTCGGGACGGTGGATGCCCTCGGCCACCCCCACGGACAGCACCCGCTTGCCGGCGAACCGGCCGAGGTCGACGTCCTTGTCGGCCGCGACGATGACGCCGTCGGCCTCACTGACATCGTTGTCGGTCAGGACGTTCTCCGCACCGATCGAGCCCTGGGTCTCCACCTTGATGTCGTGACCGAGCGCCTCCGCAGCCTGCTGCAGCTTCTCCGCCGCCATATAGGTGTGCGCGATGCCCGTCGGGCAGGCGGTCACGGCAAGCAATTTGAGCCGTCGTCCGCTCCCCGCCGCAGGGGCGGGCGGATCGGCTGATGGCGTCACGGGGTCTCCTCACCACTCATCACTGCTCGCATCCTGCAACACCTGACGGACCGACGGACAGACCGACGGACAGGAGGTCCGGGGCGAGTCCTCAACTTGTCGAAAGGGGGCTGGGGCTCCTCCGGTGCCCCGGTGTAGATTCGGGGCAGAGCCAGACGTCGCTGCTGATGGCGGTCGGGCGGGCCGCGAACGCGGCTCGGCCGAGGGAGAGAGGGCCTCCGACGGACTGCGCTGCGGCCAGGGGACCAGTGTGGGCGGACACACGCGCACGCTGGGCTTGACCGCGTGCACAGCCGTACCCAACGCCCGCTCACCCCACAGGAGGAGCAGCCCGTATGACTACCACCACCGGCCGGGATTTCAAGGTCGCGGACCTGTCGTTGGCGGCCTTCGGTCGTAAGGAGATCACCCTCGCCGAGCACGAGATGCCCGGCCTGATGGCGATCCGCAAGGAGTACGCGGAGACGCAGCCGCTGGCCGGCGCCCGCATCACCGGCTCGCTGCACATGACCGTGCAGACCGCGGTGCTGATCGAGACCCTCGTGGCGCTGGGCGCACAGGTGCGCTGGGCGTCCTGCAACATCTTCTCCACCCAGGACCACGCGGCCGCCGCCATCGCCGTCGGCCCGGAGGGCACCCCCGAGGACCCGCGGGGCGTCCCCGTCTTCGCCTGGAAGGGCGAGACGCTGGAGGAGTACTGGTGGTGCACGGAGCAGGCGCTGACCTGGCCGAACACCCCCACCGGCGGCCCGAACATGATCCTCGACGACGGTGGTGACGCCACCCTCCTGGTCCACAAGGGCGTCGAGTTCGAGAAGGCGGGCTCCGCCCCCGACCCGGCGACGGCGGACAGCGAGGAGTACGCGCAGATCCTCACGCTCCTCAACCGCACCCTGACCGAGAACCCGCAGAAGTGGACCCAGCTGGCGTCCGAGATCCGCGGTGTCACCGAGGAGACCACCACCGGCGTCCACCGCCTCTACGAGATGCAGCAGGCCGGCACGCTGCTCTTCCCCGCGATCAACGTCAACGACGCGGTGACGAAGTCGAAGTTCGACAACAAGTACGGCTGCCGCCACTCCCTCATCGACGGCATCAACCGCGCCACCGACGTCCTGATCGGCGGCAAGGTCGCCGTCGTCTGCGGCTACGGCGACGTGGGCAAGGGCTGCGCGGAGTCGCTCCGTGGCCAGGGCGCCCGGGTGATCGTCACCGAGATCGACCCGATCAACGCCCTCCAGGCGGCCATGGACGGCTACCAGGTCACCACCCTGGACGAGGTCGTCGAGACCGCCGACATCTTCGTCACCACCACGGGCAACAAGGACATCATCATGGCCGCCGACATGGCCAAGATGAAGCACCAGGCCATCGTCGGCAACATCGGCCACTTCGACAACGAGATCGACATGGCGGGCCTGGCGAAGCTCCCCGGCATCGTCAAGGACGAGGTCAAGCCCCAGGTCCACACCTGGACCTTCCCCGACGGCAAGGTGCTCATCGTGCTGTCCGAGGGCCGCCTGCTCAACCTGGGCAACGCCACCGGTCACCCGTCCTTCGTCATGTCGAACTCCTTCGCGGACCAGACCCTGGCCCAGATCGAGCTCTACACGAAGCCCGAGTCCTACCCGACCGACGTCTACGTCCTGCCCAAGCTCCTGGACGAGAAGGTGGCCCGCCTCCACCTTGACGCCCTCGGCGTGAAGCTCACGACGCTGCGCCCCGAGCAGGCGTCGTACATCGGCGTGCCGGTCGAGGGCCCGTACAAGCCCGACCACTACCGCTACTGACAGCAGCCGGATCCACGGCAGCTGCCTGAGCACCTGATAGAACAGGCCCCCGCCCCCAGGGCGGGGGCCTGTCCCGTTCGCGTCAAGGACGTCACCACCATGCCCCGCGGCCGCTACTCCCTTTACGACCCCCACGATCACTCCCCCCTCGGCGACGAGCGCTTCCACTGCGCCCCCGGCCCCTCCGGCTGGCGCTACGTCTCCCAGATCACCGACCCCTCCGGCGCCCCCGCCGGCTCGGTCGACCTCGCCATCGACGACCTCGGCCGCCCCATCCGTCTCCAGCTCCAGAGCGCCGACTGGCAGGTACGCGGCGCCGCCCTCGAGGGCGTCACCTGGGTCCGCACCGACCCCACCGGCGAGCACGCGTCGGAAGGAAACGTCCGCGCCCACGCCTTCACCGGCGCTTCCCCCGCCTTCTACGTGGCCATCGCCCGCCTCCTCCGGCTGTCCCCCGGCCAGGGAGCGACACGAATCCGCCTCGTCCACTTCACCGCACCGGTCCTCGCCCCCCTTACGGTCGACCAGTCGTGGGCCCTGGTCGCCAGGACAGCACACGACACTGACAACGGCCCGCTCGAAGTGGACGAGTACCAGGTCAGCGCCCTGGACACGGGGGAGCAGTACGCGGTGCACCTCGCCGGCGACGTGGTGCTCTCGGCCCCCGGCGTGGAGCTCGAGGACCTGGAGACCCCGCCGTCGTCCTTCGGGACCCCTTGAACCTGGTACTGTTCTCTTCGCCCCACAAAGACCGTTGACACGGGATGCGTGGGGAGGTAGATTCGAACGGTTGCGACGAGGTGGACCCAGTCCACTGCAACGGTTAGGATCTGACCAGCTTCGGTCAGTGAGAACATCACACAACGAAGCGCCTCGACTCCCTTCAGGAATCGGAAAGCCGATGGAAATCGGCCGGAAGAAATTCTGATAAAGTCGAAACGCCCCGCCAACAGGGGGCCGGAAACGGAATTCAGACCGGAAACGGACTGGAAAACGGATCTGGTAAGGTTGGAACCAACGAAGGGAAGCGCCCGGAGGAAAGCCCGAGAGGGTGAGTACAAAGGAAGCGTCCGTTCCTTGAGAACTCAACAGCGTGCCAAAAGTCAACGCCAG
>NZ_JBITZJ010000006.1:0-696279 GCF_044546695.1 Streptomyces sp. NPDC053079 | reverse complement strand
GAAATACTTCCCGTTCAGGGACCGTGCAGTGGTGATTGCCGCCGATGCGACTCGAGTGGCCGCCCCGGCGTCCTCGCGGACCCCGTGGCAACTCGGAGAACTCTACACGACGTTCAGGGGTGCTTGCGCCGCCCCTTCGGGCCGCCCTTCGGGGCCCTGGCCGCCGGGTTGCCCGTGCGGGTGGTGCGGCGGCGCTCGTAGCGGGTGCGGGCCTCGTCGTACTCGGCCCTGTGGAGCTTCTCGCCCGGCGCCTCGACGAGGGACCGGAAGAAGTAGGCGAGCAGTGCGCCGATGAAGCCGATCATCAGGAGGTTGCGCATCGAGCGCTCGCGCGCCGTGTCCCTCGACTCCGCGTCCGGGCGTCGTACGAAGCTCTCCCACGTGCGGCGGAACGCGATGGCGCTGCACACGGCGAAGGCCACGACGACCATGGCGTTGACCAGGCCGCCCACCTTCGCGATGGCCAGGCCCTCGTAGCCGAGGCGCAGGACGAAGGCGCCCGCCGCGGCCGCGGCCAGCGAGCCCAGCGCGACGCCGGCCCGCCGGAGGGCGTAGCCGCCGTCGTGGTCGACCCAGGTCGTACCGAAGAACCGGATCGGCTCCGGCCGTGGGGCGGTCGCTGCCTGGTGCTCATCGCTCATACGTCGATTATCGCCACCGGACACCGTCCGCCCCGGGAGGGCTCAGCCGGAGCAGGGGGCGGCGACGTAGCCGCTGCTGCCCGTCTTCACATACGCGTCGGATACGTACTGGCCCGGCGCGATGCAGTCCCAGACGTCGGTGGTGCCGCAGGGGCCGGAGACGGTTTCGCCCCGGGTCTGGCAGCGGATCGGCACGCTGGAACCCGTCGGGAGGACCTTGACCAGCTCGCTGTCGGTGCTCGGGCCCCGGCGGACGTTGACCTGGTGGCCGGGTGCGATCGCGTAATACGTCATGGTGCTCTCCCCCGTGAGGTGAATGACATGTGCAGGCTAGCAACGCGCGGCACGCCTCCCGGGTCCCGGCTGTCCCATCGATTAGGCTCCGCAGGCGCCGAAATCGGCCGATTGACACAGGTGACACGGGGGTGGGGGCATGCCGCCGCTGCGCAGTGCCGGGACGGGCCCGGAAGCGGACGATCCGGAGCAGGCGGGGCAGTACCGGCTCGAGGGGCGTCTCGGTTCCGGCGGCATGGGTGTGGTGCACCTGGCGCGCTCGGCCTCGGGGCTGCGGCTCGCGGTCAAGGTGGTGCACGCCGAATACGCGGCGGATCCCGAGTTCAGGGCGCGGTTCCGGCAGGAGGTCGCGGCGGCGCGGCGGGTGAGCGGCGCGTTCACGGCGCCCGTCGTCGATGCCGATCCGGACGGCGAGCGGCCCTGGATGGCCACCCTCTACATCCCCGGCCCCACGCTGTCCGAGCGGGTGAAGCGGAACGGTCCGCTGAGCCCGGACGAGGTGCGGCGGCTGACGGCCGGGCTCGCGGAGGCGCTGCGGGACATCCACCGCGCCGGGGTGGTGCACCGGGATCTGAAGCCGAGCAACGTGCTGCTCGCCGAGGACGGGCCGAAGGTCATCGACTTCGGCATCTCCCGCCCGTACGACAGTGAGCTGCGCACCGAGACCGGGAAGCTCATCGGCACGCCGCCCTTCATGGCGCCGGAGCAGTTCCAGCGCCCGCGCGAGGTGGGGCCGGCGGCGGACGTGTTCGCGCTGGCGTCGTTGCTGGTGCACGCGGCGACGGGGCGGGGGCCGTTCGAGTCGGAGAGTCCGTACATCGTCGCGTATCAGGTGGTGCACGACGAGCCGGATCTGACGGGCGTGCCCGAGGACCTCGTCCCGCTGATCCGCGCCTGTCTGGCGAAGGAGCCCGCCGACCGGCCGACCCCCGACGTGATCATGGGGATGGTGCCGCTCGCCCCCTCGTCGCCGTCCGCCTCGCCGTCCGGCTCGTCGTCCGCACTGCCGGCGCAGCGCGTGTCGTCGGCCGGGCCTGCGGAGCCGCTCGACAGTGCGCGCATCGCCGATGAGCCGCACGGCACCCCCTCCGGCCCGCGTCGTTCGCGGCTTCCGCGGGCCCGTTGGCTCGCCGTGGCCGCTGCGGCCGTCGTGGCGCTGGGGGTGGGAGGGACGTGGGCGGTGCATCAGGTCGACGGGCTGGGCAGGCAGCCGCTGCAGACGCGGCCCAATCCCGCCGGGTCCGCGTGGCAGCCGTGGGAGACGTCCGTACCCGCGGACGCCGCGGGGAGCGGCGAGGTGCGCGCGGGTTTCTGTACGTACGCGTCGGGCGCCCTCTACTGCTCCGCGCGCGGGGTGCACGCGGCCCGGATCGATGCCGCCGACGGCAAGGTGGCGTGGCGGCGGGCGGCCACCGCGCAGCGGCCGGGCGGGGGTGCGCCGAGCGCGCCCTTCGTCTCCGGCGGGCTGATCCACGCGCTCTCCCCGGACAAGCGGGAGCTGTCGGCGCTCGACCCCGCCACCGGTGAGCCGCGCTGGACGCGTGATGTGTCGGCGTTCGGCGGGCGGATCTACCACGCGGGCGACACGGTGCTGCTGGTCGCGGCGGACGGCACGGTCACGGCCGTCGACGGCGGGACGAACCGGCAGCTCTGGCGGCACGCCCTGCCCGGTGGCATCAAGCCCGTCTTCTCCTTCTACGGCAGCGGGCCCGCCTACGCCGTCGCGGCCGCGCCCGACGGCCGGCGGACCGCGGTCGTCGCCATCGACGCCGTGCGCGGCTCGACGCTGTGGCAGTGGACCGGGGACGGCAATCTGACCACGGTCGGCACCGGGCCGCAGGACGCCCTCTATCTCACCGAGAGCGACTCCCATACGCGCGTCTCGGCGGTCGTCCGGTACGCCCCGGGCATCGGGCGGGAGCGCAGGGTGCCGCTCTCCACGCCCCTCGAGGCCACGAGCGTCGTGGCGAAGGGCGACTCGGTCTATCTGCTGTCCTCGGACGGGGGGCTGACCGCGCTGAACACGAACAGGTCGGTGGCCGACTGGCGGCTGGAGACGTCCGTGGCCAACGCTTCGGCGCTCGTGGCGGGCGAGAAGCGGCTGTACTTCTCCGCCGCCGACGGCCGGCTGCTGGCCGTGGACACGACGCAGGGCACCCTGCTCGGACAGACGTCGCCCCGCCTGGCGAGGGCCGGGCGGGGCTTGCTGGAGCTGCTCCCGGCGCCGGTGGTGGCGGACGGGAAGGTGTTCGGGGCGGCGCCGGACGGGACGGTGTTCGCGGTGAACGGGCTCAACCCCGCCGGGTGGCGGTAGGCACCGCGCCGCGCGCGGTGCCTACGAGTGCCGGACGGGCCGGTCCTCGGCCGGCCGGGATCACGGGCCGGTCCTCGGTCGGCCGGAATCGCCGGCGTCAGCCGAGCTTGCTGACGTCGCGGACCGCGCCCTTGTCGGCGCTGGTGGCCATGGCCGCGTAGGCGCGCAGCGCCGCCGAAACCTTGCGCTCGCGGTTCTTCGGGGCGTACGTGCCACCGAGCGCCTCGCGGCGGGCCGTCAGTTCGGCGTCGGGGACGAGGAGTTCGATCGAGCGGTTGGGGATGTCGATGCGGATGCGGTCGCCGTCCTCGACGAGCGCGATGGTGCCGCCGGAGGCTGCCTCGGGCGAGGCGTGGCCGATCGACAGGCCCGAGGTGCCGCCGGAGAAGCGGCCGTCGGTGACCAGGGCGCAGGTCTTGCCCAGGCCGCGGCCCTTGAGGAAGGACGTGGGGTAGAGCATTTCCTGCATGCCGGGGCCGCCGCGCGGGCCCTCGTAGCGGATGACGACGACGTCGCCTTCCTTGACGGCCTTGGAGAGGATCTTCTCGACGGCCTCGTCCTGCGATTCGCAGACCACTGCCGGGCCCTCGAAGGTCCAGATGGACTCGTCGACGCCGGCGGTCTTCACGACGCAGCCGTCGACGGCCAGATTGCCCTTGAGGACGGCCAGTCCGCCGTCCTTGGAGTAGGCGTGCTCGACGGAGCGGATGCAGCCGCCGGCCGCGTCCACGTCGAGGGACTCCCAGCGCTCGGACTGCGAGAAGGCGGTGGCGGAGCGGACGCAGCCGGGGGCGGCGTGCCACAGCTCGACGGCCTCGGCGGAGGGGGAGCCTCCGCGCACGTCCCAGGTCTTGAGCCAGTCGGCGAGCGTGGCGGAGTGGACGGTGTGGACGTCCTCGTTGAGGAGTCCGCCGCGGTAGAGCTCGCCCAGGATGGCGGGGATGCCGCCGGCGCGGTGGACGTCCTCCATGTAGTACGTGCCGCCGGGGGCGACGTTGGGGGCGACCTTGGCGAGGCAGGGGACGCGGCGCGAGACGGCGTCGATGTCGGTCAGGTCGTAGTCGAGCTCGGCCTCCTGGGCGGCGGCGAGCAGGTGCAGGATCGTGTTGGTGGAGCCGCCCATGGCGATGTCGAGGGCCATGGCGTTCTCGAAGGCCGCACGGGTGGCGATGTTGCGCGGCAGGACGGACTCGTCGCCCTGCTCGTAGTGGCGCTTGGTGATCTCGACGACGGTGCGGCCGGCGTTCTCGTACAGGGCCTTGCGGGCGGTGTGGGTGGCGAGCACCGAGCCGTTGCCGGGCAGGGACAGTCCGATGGCCTCGGTGAGGCAGTTCATCGAGTTGGCGGTGAACATGCCGGAACAGGACCCGCAGGTCGGGCAGGCGTTCTCCTCGATGCGCAGGACGTCCTCGTCCGAGACGTTCTCGTTGACGGCGTCCACGATGGCGTTGATCAGGTCCAGCTTGCGGACGGTGCCGTCCACGAGCGTGGCCTGGCCGGCCTCCATCGGGCCGCCGGAGACGAAGACGGTGGGGATGTTCAGGCGCAGGGCGGCCATGAGCATGCCCGGCGTGATCTTGTCGCAGTTGGAGATGCAGATCAGCGCGTCGGCGCAATGGGCCTCGGCCATGTATTCGACCGAGTCGGCGATCAGGTCGCGGGAGGGTAGCGAGTAGAGCATGCCGGCGTGGCCCATGGCGATGCCGTCGTCGACGGCGATGGTGTTGAACTCGCGCGGGATGCCGCCCGCGGCCTTGATGGCCTCGGAGACGATCCGGCCGACCGGCTGCAGGTGGGTGTGGCCGGGCACGAATTCGGTGAAGCTGTTGGCCACCGCGATGATCGGCTTGCCGAAGTCCTCGCGCTCTACGCCCGCGGCCCGCAGAAGGGCTCGCGCGCCCGCCATGTTGCGGCCGTGGGTGACGGTGCGGGACCTCAGCTCGGGCATCCTGCTCCACTCCTCGAATCCTGTGACCGGGAACTCTGGCATTCTCCGGGGTCTCCGAGCCTACGCCGGTGATCCAAGATCCGGACAGGGTTTCCGGGATGCGAGACGCAGGGCGGTGCGCCGGCCGGGTCCGCCGGGAGGGTGGGTTCAGGCGCCCGTCAGGTGGCGCTGCACGGCCGGGCCCGTCATGGCGACGAGCTGTTCGAGGTCCGCGGACGCCAGGGGTTCGATCTTGATGACGTAGCGCAGCATGGCCACGCCGACCAGCTGTGCCGCCGCCAGCTCGGAGCGCAGCTGGGCGTCGGGGCCGCCGCCCAGCTCGGCGGCGATGCGCAGCATGACCCTGCTGGCCATCAGGTCGCGGAAGATCCCGGCCGCGGTTTCGTTGGCCACGGCCGACCGGAGGATGGCGAGGAACGGCTCGCGGGTGACCGGGTCCTCCCACATGCCCAGGACGAAGCGGGCCAGTCGCTCCCCCGCGCCTTCCGGGCCGCCCTCGACGAGGGCGTCGGGCGCGCCGAAGGCGGGGGCGGCGGCCGCTTCCACGGCTGCGGCGAAGATCTGTTCCTTCGGGCCGAAGTAGTGGTGCACCAGCGCGGGGTCGACGCCGGCGCCCTTGGCTATGCCCCGGATGGAGGCCTTGTCGTAGCCGTGCTCGGCGAACTCGGCGCGGGCGGCCGTGAGGATGCGCTCGCGCGCGCCGGGGCCGCTTCCGGCGTCCGTACGGGCGGGGCGGCCGCGCTTCTTCGGGGCCGGGGGGCGGGCTGCGGGCTCGGTCATGGTCTCGGCACGCCCGTCGGGGAGGCGAGGTGCAGGCGAGTGAAGGCCAGGGCCTCGGCCAGGTCGGCCTCGCGCTCGGCGGCCGACATGGCGCGCCGGGTGTTGACCTCGATCACGACGTGGCCGTCGAAGCCGCTGACCGCGAGACGTTCCAGCAGCTCGGCGCAGGGCTGTTTGCCGCGCCCGGGGACGAGGTGCTCGTCCTTGGCGGAGCCGTTGCCGTCGGCGAGGTGGATGTGGGCGAGCCGGTCGCCCATCCGGTCGACCATCTGGAGGGCGTCCGTCCGGGCGGTCGCCGTGTGGGACAGGTCGACGGTGAAGTGGCGGTAGTCGTCCTTGGTGACGTCCCAGTCGGGCGCGTAGGCGAGCATCTCGCGGTCGCGGTAGCGCCAGGGGTACATGTTCTCCACGGCGAACCTGACGTCGGTCTCGTTCGCCATCCGCCACACGCCGCGGACGAAGTCGCGCGCGTACGAGCGCTGCCACCGGAACGGCGGGTGCACCACGACGGTCGTCGCGCCGAGCTTCTCGGCGGCGGCGCGGGCGCGCTGGAGCTTGACCCAGGGGTCCGTCGACCAGACGCGCTGTGTGATGAGCAGACAAGGGGCGTGCACGGCCAGGATGGGCACCCGGTGGTAGTCGGACAGGCGACGCAGCGCGTCGATGTCCTGACTGACCGGGTCGGTCCACACCATGACCTCGACACCGTCGTATCCCAGACGAGCGGCGATCTCGAAGGCCGTCGCCGTCGACTCGGGGTAGACCGATGCAGTGGACAGGGCGATCTTCGCATCCGGAATGCGCACCACTGGCTCTGTCACGAGGGACAGCGTATGCCCGCCCCTCCGGCGGCGGGCAGGTGGTCTCGCAAGCGGGGCATGCGTGATCCGTCACGCCGGGCCGCCGCACCGGCCGTCCCGCCGCGGCGGCGCGCGCCCTGGGCCCGCGCGCCGCGCGTACCGGCGCTCGCCGTGGGCGGGCGCGCGTCACGTCGTGGGCAGGTGGTCCAGCCGGCGCAGGATGACGCCTTCGCGCAGCGCCCAGGGGCAGATCTCCACTTCGTCCAGCCCGTACAGGTCCAGCGCCGCCTCCGCGACGAGCGCGCCCGCGAGCAGCTGGCGCGCCCGCCCCTCCGACACGCCGGGCAGCCCGGCGCGCTGCTTGGCGCTCATGCCGGCGAGGCGCGGCACCCACTCCTCCAGGGCCTGGCGGTCGAGGGTGCGCTGGACGTAGAGGCCTTCGGCGGTGCGGGCGGCGCCGGCGATCCTGGCGAGCTGCTTGAAGGTCTTGGAGGTGGCGACGGTGTGGTCGGGGGTGCCGTGCCGCGCGAAGAGGCCGACGTTGCGGGCGATCTCCGCACGGACGTGGCGGCGCAGCGCCCGTACCTCCGTGGGGTCGGGCGGGTCGCCGGGGAGCCACCCGGAGGTGAGGCGGCCGGCGCCCAGGGGGAGGGAGACGGCGACGTCCGGCTCCTCGTCGAGGCCGTAGGCCATCTCCAGGGAACCGCCCCCGATGTCGAGCACAAGGAGCTTTCCGGCCGACCATCCGAACCAGCGGCGGGTGGCCAGGAAGGTGAGCCGGGCCTCCTCGGGGCCGGAGAGCACCGAGAGGGTGACGCCGGTCTCCTCCTGGACGCGGGCGAGGACGGCGTCGACGTTGGTGGCCTCGCGGACCGCGGAGGTCGCGAAGGGGAGGACCTCCTCGACGCCCTTGTCCTCGGCGGCCTGGAGGGCGTCGTGGATGGTCGCGATCAGCTTCTCCACGCCGGCGTCGCTTATCGCGCCGCCCTCGTCGAGCAGTTCGGCCAGGCGCAGCTCGGCCTTGTGGGAGTGGGCCGGCAGCGGGCGGGCACCGGGGTGCGCGTCGACCACCAGCAGGTGGACCGTATTCGAACCCACGTCGAGGACACCGAGTCTCATGGCCTGAACGCTACTGCTGCCCCTCGGGGCACTTACGCTTGAGGGGTGGCGAAGACGAAGAAGGCCAAACCGGACAAAGCGCGGGGCGCGGGTTCGGCGGGCTCGAAGAACAAGGTGAAAAGCGCTCCCGACGAGGTGGGGCTGGACTTCGCCCGCGCCTGGGTGGAGTTCCCCGACCCGGCGGACGAGGAGCAGATCTTCCGCTGTGACCTGACCTGGCTGACCTCCCGCTGGACCTGCATCTTCGGCAGCGGCTGCCAGGGCATCAAGGCGGGCCGCGCCGACGACGGCTGCTGCACGCTCGGTGCGCACTTCTCCGACGAGGAGGACGAGCAGCGCGTCGCGGGGCACGTGGCCCGGCTCACGCCGGACATCTGGCAGTTCCACGACGTGGGCGCGGAGTCCGGGTGGACGCAGCTCGACGACGACGGCGAGCGGCAGACCCGCCGCTGGCAGGGCTCCTGCATCTTCCAGAACCGCCCGGGCTTCGCCGGCGGCGCCGGCTGCTCGCTGCACATCCTGGCGCTGCGCGAGGGCCGCGAGCCGCTGGAGACCAAGCCCGACGTGTGCTGGCAGCTGCCGGTGCGGCGGACGTACGACTGGATCGACCGGCCCGACGACACCCAGGTGCTGCAGGTCACGATCGGCGAGTACGACCGGCGCGGCTGGGGCCCGGGCGGCCACGACCTGCACTGGTGGTGCACGTCGGCGCGGTCCGCGCACGGTGCCGGTGAGCCGGTGTACGTGACGTACCGGGCGGAGCTGATCGAGCTCATGGGCAAGAAGGGGTACGCGCGGCTGGTGGAGCTGTGCGAGGAGCGCATGGCCGCGCTGCTGCCGATGGCTCCGCACCCCGCCGACGCCCGCTGACGGCTCGCCGCCGCGAGCCGGCCGCGCCGACTGCTCAGCCCGTGCCGGCCGCTCAGCCCGTGCGCGTCGGTGCCGGGGCGGGCGCCGGACCGGTCGGAGCGGGGGGCGGTGTGCTCGGGTGGGCCGACGGCGGTGACGGCTGGGGGGTCGCGCCACGTCCCTCGATCGTCACCACGCTGCCGCCGGGCGCGATGGCCACGCGGGCGCTCCAGTGCCCGGCCGGCTCCCGGGCGTGGTCCACCTGCACCGTGACGGTCACGGACTGGCCCGGGTACAGCACCCCGCCCGGCTGGCTCAGCCGCAGCCAGGGCGCGTCGGCCGACATCGACCAGCTGACGGGCTCGCCGCCGGCGGCGGTGAGCGTGATGAGCGTGGCGGTGCCGCTGGGCTGTGCCTCGACCGTGAGCCGCCCGGGACCCGTGACCCGTCCGGGCCCGGCCGGCCGGGCGGCCGCACCGGCACCCGCCGGGGGCGTGGGCCCCACCGCGGGAGGCACGGGCACCGGCCTGCCGTCGGGGCCGAGGACGGCGACGGAGACGTCGGCGAACCGGTGGTCCACCGTCGCGGGCGTGCCGGAGCCGGCGCCGGTGGAGCTGTGGGTGGGGCCCGAGGGGCCGTAGGGGGCCGCGTACGGGTCGTCGTACGAGCCCTCGCGCGTGCTGCCGCCCAGGCTGTCGGTCTCCGTGGCGGACACCGAGGCCGCGTCCTGCCCCTCGCCGAGCGGCCCGCCGCGGTACGCGGCCCACAGCGCCAGCAGGGGCGCGGCGACGACGGTGGCCACGACGGTGGTCGTCACGGCCCGGGTGCGCAGCCGGCTGCGGCGGGCGGCGCGGTCCTTGGGGGCGAGCGGGAAGCCGCCGCGGTCGAAACGGGGGGTGACCGCGCGCCGGCGCTGGGGCCGTGGGCCCAGGGCGTGCCGCAGGGCGGCATGCGCCGCCGGCCAGGGCGCTTCCAGTACGGGCAGGGCGGCGTTGGACGCGGCGGTGCCGGGCCAGGGCTCCCCGGCGTTGGCGCGCTCGGCGGTGCGGCGGCAGTCGGCGCACTCGTCCACATGGCGCACGAGCTCGCGCCGGAGCGTGGCCCCCAGCAGTACTTCGGTGTCGCCCGCGAACCGGGAGACGACCGGACATCGCCCGGACTCCACGACGGCGAGGGCGGTGCGGGTGCGCTCGACCTCGCAGGCCGCGCTGGAGAGCAGGGCGCGCGTGGCGTCGTGGTCCAGGCGCAGCACGGCGGCGACCTCGTGGGGGGCGAGCCCGTGGCGGACGGCCAGTTCCAGCGCCTCGCGCTGTTCGGCAGTGGTGCCGGCGGCCTCGGGCCAGACGAGCAGGGCCAGTTCCGCGCGGCCCCGGGCGTCGGCGCCGCCGGAGTCCCCGGACCTGCCGCCGGCGCCGCGCTCGCCGAGCCTGCGCAGGCACTCCCAGCGGGCCAGGGCGTACAGCCAGGCGCGCTGCGCCTCCTCGGCGACGGGGGCGCGGTCGGTGCGGCGCTCGGCGAGGGCGAGGGCCTCGCCGAGGGCGGCGACGGCGGCGTCGTGGTCGCACAGGACGGACAGGCAGTAGGTGAACAGGCCGTCGAGGTGGGGTTCGTAGCGTGCGGGCGGGCAGGCGCCGCCTTCGGCGTCGCGGCTCTCCTCGGCGGGGTGATCGGGGGCGGTGTTCTCCCCGGCGGTGTTCTCTTCGGCAGCGGCTTCTTCGACGGCGGTCTCGACGGCGTTCTCGACGGCGGTCTCAAGGGGGGTCTCGACGGCGTTCCGGACGGCGGAGTCCGAGAGGGCTGTGGTGTCGGCGGGCTGGGCCGCGCGCGGCGCACGGCGGGATGCGCGGTGCGCGCCGGTGGCATGCGTGGGGGGCTCGGGCCTGCTCGTCATCATCCCGGCGACGGTAGGCGGATGGCGCGCCCCCGTCCGCCCCGCTCCCGCAGCTTTAACCCATACGGGTGACTCTCTCCCTCAAAAGGGGACAGGAGCCGCACATTCCGCGCTCACCGCACCGGATGACACGTACTGACGAACGATGCCGGACCGGGCCGGGCGGACGACGCCGGCCGGGCACTGTCAGTGGCCACCGTTACGGTGTCCGCATGGCTGCTGCCCGTACCTCCCGCTCGTCCGCCAAGGACCGGCCCTCCTACCGCTGCACCGAGTGCGGCTGGACCACCGCCAAGTGGCTCGGCCGCTGCCCCGAGTGCCAGGCGTGGGGCACGGTGGAGGAGTTCGGCGCGCCCGCCGTCCGTACGACCGCGCCCGGCCGGGTGACCTCCGCCGCGCTGCCGATCGCGCAGGTGGACGGCCGCCAGGCGACCGCGCGCGGCACGGGCGTGCCCGAGCTGGACCGGGTGCTGGGCGGCGGGCTCGTGCCCGGCGCGGTGGTGCTGCTGGCGGGCGAGCCCGGTGTCGGCAAGTCGACCCTGCTGCTGGACGTGGCGGCCCGCGCGGCGTCCGAGGAGCACCGCACCCTCTATGTGACGGGCGAGGAGTCCGCGAGCCAGGTCCGGCTGCGCGCCGACCGGATCGGCGCGCTCTCCGAGCACCTCTATCTGGCCGCCGAGACCGATCTGTCCGCCGTCCTCGGCCATCTGGACACCGTGAAGCCGTCCCTGCTGGTCATGGACTCCGTCCAGACCGTGGCCTCCCCCGAGATCGACGGCGCGCCCGGCGGCATGGCCCAGGTGCGCGAGGTCGCGGGCGCCCTCATCAGGGCCTCCAAGGAGCGCGGCATGTCCACGCTGCTGGTCGGCCACGTCACCAAGGACGGCGCGATCGCGGGCCCCCGCCTGCTGGAGCACCTGGTGGACGTCGTGCTGCACTTCGAGGGCGACCGGCACGCCCGCCTCCGCCTCGTGCGCGGGGTGAAGAACCGCTACGGGGCCACCGACGAGGTCGGCTGCTTCGAGCTGCACGACGAGGGCATCACCGGCCTGACCGACCCCAGCGGCCTGTTCCTGACCCGTCGCGCCGAGCCGGTGCCCGGCACTTGTCTGACGGTCACCCTGGAGGGCCGTCGCCCGCTGGTGGCGGAGGTGCAGGCGCTGACGGTCGACTCGCAGATCCCCTCCCCGCGCCGCACCACCTCCGGCCTGGAGACCTCCCGTGTGTCGATGATGCTCGCCGTTCTGGAGCAGCGCGGCCGGATCAGCGCCCTCGGCAAGCGGGACATCTACAGCGCCACGGTCGGCGGGGTGAAGCTCTCCGAGCCCGCCGCCGACCTCGCCATCGCGCTCGCCCTGGCCAGCGCCGCCAGCGACACCCCGCTGCCGAAGAACCTGGTGGCCATCGGCGAGGTGGGCCTCGCGGGCGAGGTCAGACGGGTGACGGGCGTGCAGCGGCGGCTGGCCGAGGCCGCCCGGCTGGGCTTCACCCACGCCCTCGTGCCGGCCGATCCGGGCAAGATCCCCAGTGGCATGCGGGTCCTGGAGGTCGCGGACATAGGCGAGGCGCTGCGCGTGCTGCCCGGCCGCCCCCAACGCGAGAAGCGCGAGAAGAAGGAGAAGCGGACGGAGGGCGGGCGCGAGGCCATGGCCGGACCCCGACCTGAGGAGAGCTGAGGACAGCCCCCTAATAGGCTGGGCGCCAGTAGACTTTGCCCTGGTCCCGCCCGTACGTACACACCGTCGTACGCGACGCACACGGCGTGCACGACGGCGTACACGACAGCAGGGCGGCCTGCGGCACCGTTGACCTTGCGACCGGAGGAGTGCAGTGGCAGCCAACGACCGGGCATCGGGCCCCGGCAAGGCCGGAAGCGGCTCCGGTGGCTCCGGCGTCGACGGGCTGATGCGCGCCTCGCTGAGCGCCGTCGCGCCCGGCACGGCCCTGCGCGACGGCCTCGAGCGCGTCCTGCGCGGCAATACGGGCGGGCTCATCGTCCTCGGCATGGACAAGACCGTCGAGCAGATGTGCACGGGCGGATTCGTCCTGGACGTCGAGTTCACCGCCACCCGCCTGCGCGAGCTGTGCAAGCTGGACGGCGCGCTGATCATCGACAAGGACATCTCCAAGATCGTGCGGGCGGGCGTCCAGCTCTACCCGGACGCCTCGATCCCCACCGAGGAGACCGGCACCCGGCACCGCACCGCCCAGCGCGCGTCGATCCAGTCCGGCTTCCCCGTGGTCTCGGTCAGCCAGTCGATGCGGCTGATCGCGCTGTACGTGGGCGGCGAGCGCCGCGTGCTGGAGGAGTCGGGCGCGATCCTCTCCCGCGCCAACCAGGCGCTGGCCACCCTCGAGCGCTACAAGCTCCGCCTCGACGAGGTCGCGGGCACGCTTTCCGCGCTGGAGATCGAGGACCTGGTCACCGTCCGGGACGTCACGGCCGTCTCGCAGCGGCTGGAGATGGTGCGCCGCATCGCCACGGAGATCGCGGAGTACGTGGTCGAGCTGGGCACCGACGGCCGGCTGCTCTCGCTCCAGCTGGACGAGTTGATCGCCGGCGTCGAGCCCGAGCGCGAGCTGGTCGTGCGGGACTACGTCCCCGAGCCGACCGCCAAGCGCACCCGCACGGTCGCGGAGGCCCTCGCCGAGCTGGACTCCCTCACCCACGCCGAGCTCCTCGAACTGCCCATCGTGGCAAGGGCCCTGGGCTACAGCGGCTCCCCCGAGACGCTGGACTCCGCCGTCTCGCCGCGCGGCTACCGCCTGCTGGCGAAGGTGCCCCGGCTGCCCGGCGCCATCATCGAGCGGCTCGTGGACCACTTCGGGGGCCTGCAGAAGCTGCTCGCCGCGAGCGTGGACGACCTGCAGACGGTCGACGGCGTCGGCGAGGCCCGCGCCCGTTCGGTCCGCGAGGGGCTCTCGCGCCTGGCGGAGTCGTCGATCCTCGAGCGGTACGTGTAAGCGGTACGCGTAGGAGAAAACGTCAGATATGGGTGAGGCCCCGCACCAGCGGGGCCTCACCCATATCCATTCCGTTCCGCGGCCCCTCAGGTCCGTTCCAGGACGAACTCCGCGCGCTCGGTGACGCCCGCCACCTTCACCTCGACCTTGTACTCGCCCGCCGCGGCCGCGGCGCTGCCGGACGGCGTCGCACAGCGCGGGGCGCTGCGCTTGCGGTCCCACTCCAGCGTGCGCTTGGTCTCGCCCGAGCCCGGTACCTCGAAGAGCACGGCGCCGGTGCCGCGGGGGCAGTCGTCGGACGCCCACACGTGTTCCTCGCCCTTGCTGTCCGTGATCTTCAGCAGGGCCGCGCCGGCACCGAAGTTCACCTTGCAGGCGCTGCCACCGGAGTTCCGCACCACGAGTTCGAACTTCGGCTTCTCGTCCGGCCGGTAGGCGCTCTTGACGCTGCGTACCGACACCTTCACGGAACCTGACGTGCAGTCGGGCAGGCTCGATCCGGCCGCGACCGGCTTGCCTTCGCCGGTCACCGACAGCCCGGCGCCGCCGCCGAAGCCGCCTGCCGCGCCGGCCGCGCCCCCGGCACCGCCGCCCGTACCGGCGCCGCCGGAACCACCGCCCGTACCGCCGCCGGCGCCACCTCCGCCGTTGCCCGAATCGTCGCGCCCGCCCGGTCGTTGACTGATGTGCGGGCCGGAGGGCGTCGGGCCGGGTGTGATGGTGGTGTCCGCCGAGCCCTTGCCGTCGGAGGCCTCGCTCTGGGAGCCCTCGGAACCGTCACCACCCCCCAGGGCGAACATCCACACCATCAGCAGTACGAGGAGGCCGAGCAGGCCAAGCGCAACTGCCCTCCGCCGCCAGTAGATGGAGGAGGGAAGCGGCCCGATCGGATTGCGCAGAGATCCCACGCGAAGACTCTACGAGAGATCGGCCCGGGCACCAGCCAGTACCCGCCGTAGGAGTGCCTGCTTTTCTCATCATCTACCCGCAAGCCGGACGGTTGGAGCAGGGCATTCCGCAGCTGCGGGCGGCCGGAACGCGCGGCGTGTGTACGGCGCAAGTACGACGGTTTCAGGCCGAAAACGGGCGTGGCCACTCGGTCTTGTGCCCGAAACCGCGGCCGTTGTCGACCAGGCGCAGCCAGTCGGGCCGCAACTCCCACACTCCGGCACGGTCCATGGCCTGACGGAGCCGCTCGGTGCTTTCCACGTAGGGGAAGCGCGCGCTGTACGCCTGCCATGCCGTCTCACGGTCGGTGCCTTCCAGCAGGCGGCAGGCGCCGCGGCCCTGAATGCCGGTCAGCTCGGTCCAGTCCTGGCCGTCGCGCTGTGCGGTGAAGGCGACGCGTGCGTCGCCGGAGAGGAAGGCGCGGCCGTGCCGGGTGCCGGGGGAGGTGACGAAGACGAGGGTGGGCACGGGATGCCGTCCGTCGGCCGGCCGCCGGTCGGCGAGCGCGTAGAGCACGGCGCACGCCTGGGGTCCGTCCTTGTCCGCGTACGCCAGGGTCAGGGTGGTGTGCGCTGCGAGGGCCGCCCTGATTTCGGTCGGGAGCGTCTCCGTCGGGGTCATGCGATCAGCGTAGGCAGATTCCCTGTGCGGCGGTTCGGGGGGCCTCGGTCACCCCGTGCCGGCAGACGGTCCCCGTCCCGGGCAGAGTCACGGAGAGCGCCGGTCGTGCGGGCCGGTTGGCCCGTACGGTCACCCGATCGGGGCGGACCGGGGCGGCCATGGCCGACGCGGGCCCGGCGCGTTTCCCCGGTCCGGCGCGGGCATGCCAGGATCGGAGTGTCATGACTGCGATGCCTGCCACCACGCCCCAGACGTCCACCCTCCTGCACGCCCCGGTGATCGACTGGTTCGGCGTGCACGCCCGCGATCTGCCCTGGCGCCGCCCGGAGGCCGGGCCGTGGGGGGTGATGGTCAGCGAGTTCATGCTGCAGCAGACCCCGGTGAGCCGGGTGCTGCCGGTGTACGAGCAGTGGCTGGCCCGCTGGCCGCGCCCCGCCGACCTGGCCGCCGAGGCGCCCGGCGAGGCGGTCCGCGCCTGGGGGCGGCTGGGCTATCCGCGCCGGGCGCTGCGGCTGCACGCGGCCGCCTCGGCGATCACCGAGCGGCACGGCGGCGAGGTGCCGCACGACCACGCCAAGCTGCTGGCGCTGCCGGGCGTCGGCGAGTACACGGCGGCGGCGGTGGCCTCGTTCGCGTACGGGCAGCGGCACGCGGTCCTCGACACGAACGTCCGCCGGGTCTTCGCGCGCGCCGTGAGCGGCGCCCAGTACCCGCCGAACGCCACGACGGCCGCCGAGCGCAGGCTCGCCCGGGCGCTGCTGCCCGAGGACGAGGCGGTCGCCGCCCGCTGGGCCGCGGCCACGATGGAGCTGGGGGCACTGGTCTGCACGGCCCGCACGCCCGGCTGCGGGCGCTGCCCGATCGCCGCGGAGTGCGCCTGGCTGGCCGCCGGGTCGCCGGCCCACGACGGGCCGCCCCGCCGCGGCCAGACCTACGCCGGCACGGACCGGCAGGTGCGCGGCAAGCTGCTGGCCGTGCTGCGCGAGGCCGTCGCGCCGGTGCCGCAGGCGGCGCTGGACGCGGTGTGGCACGAACCGGTGCAGCGGGCCCGTGCCCTGGACGGGCTCGTCGCGGATGGTCTGGTCGAGCCGCTGGCGGACGGCATGTACCGGCTGCCGCTGACCTAGGTACGCGGCGTACGGCCGGCGCATGGAGCGCTCACACATTTGTCATACGAAGCCGTCGCGGCACACCGTCCGACGCCCTTCGAAACGGACAGAGCCGCTCTTTCCCCGATCTATCCGCCGGGCTGTTACACAACCTATGGACAGCTGTGCACCAGCCGAAGGGCTGCCGCACATCACGTCGCAACAGCTCCTCCGTAGCGTCCTACCCGTGCTGGAGGACCACCAGCGTGGCGCGGGGAACGCAAGCGGAATGGAGGCTGCGAGTATGGCCAGCAGCGGCAAGGTTCTGGACTTCGAAGAGTACGTGCGCAACCGTCAGGACGCCCTCCTGCGCAGCGCCCGGCGCCTGGTCCCGGACCCCATCGACGCCCAGGACCTCCTCCAGACCGCTCTCGTCCGCACGTACGGCCGCTGGGACGGCATAGCGGACAAGTCGCTGGCCGACGCCTATCTGCGCCGCGTCATGATCAACACCCGTACGGAGTGGTGGCGCGCCCGCAAGCTCGACGAGGTGCCCACCGAGCAGCTCCCCGACGCCAGCGTCGAGGACGGCACCGAGCAGCACGCCGACCGCGCCCTGCTGATGGACGTCCTCGGCGTCCTGGCGCCCAAGCAGCGCAGCGTCGTCGTCCTGCGACACTGGGAGCAGATGAGCACCGAGGAGACCGCGGAGGCGCTCGGCATGTCGACCGGCACGGTCAAGAGCACGCTGCACCGGGCCCTGGCCCGGCTGCGCCAGGAGCTGGAGAGCCGCGACCTGGACTTCCACGCCCTCGAGCGGGTCGACCGGAAGCAGGAACGGTGCGCGGCCTGAGCAGGGCGTCCGGCGTCAGGCCGGCTCTGATCACCGGTGGCGCGGTCTCCGCAATGGCCGCGACCGCCGGTCTTCTGCTTGCCGGGTGCAGTGCGAGCAGCGACGGCGTGCGCAAGGAGGGGCCCGCGCAGACCCAGTCCGCCGCGAAGGCCGCCACGCGGACCCCCTCGGCGACGGCCACCCCGGCGCAGGGGAAGGTCGACGCCATCAAGCTGATCAAGGCGGACCCCAAGGTCAGCGATCAGATCAAGAAGAACCTCAAGCCCTGTGTGAAGAACGACTACCCCGTCGACGTGATCTACGGGCAGCTGACCGGGGCGTCTCGTTCCGACATCGTGGTGAACCTTCTGACGTGCGGCGACTCCATAGGCATCGGGTCGTATGTGTACCGTCCCAAGGGTGACTCGTACGAGAATGTGTTCGCGGCCGAGCAATCCCCCGTCTATGCCGACATCGACCGGCGTGATCTCGTGATCACCAAGCAGGTCTACGCCCCGGGGGACGCCGTCTGCTGCGCCTCGGGAGAGGATGTCCTGACCTACCACTGGTCGGACGGCGCCTTCCGGGAGTCCGGACGCACGCACACCGACTACGGCAAGGTCGGGAACAAGGGAACGGAGGGCTGAGGGCAGCGTGGCCGATACGCATGTGCTCTTCGTCGAGGACGACGACGTCATCCGGGAGGCGACCCAGCTCGCGCTCGAGCGCGACGGCTTCGCCGTGACCGCGGTGCCGGACGGGCTGCTGGGGCTGGAGAGCTTCCGCGCCCGGCGGCCGGACATCGCGCTGCTGGACGTGATGGTTCCGGGACTGGACGGGGTCAGCCTGTGCCGCCGGATCCGCGACGAGTCGACCGTACCCGTGATCATGCTCTCGGCCCGGGCCGACTCCATCGACGTCGTCCTCGGCCTGGAGGCCGGCGCCGACGACTACGTGACCAAGCCCTTCGACGGCGCCGTGCTCGTCGCCCGGATACGGGCCGTGCTGCGCCGCTTCGGGCACGCCAGCGGCGCGGCCGGCGGCGGGTCGGCCGCGGAGGACGGCGAGGGCATCGAGGGCGGGCTGCTGCGCTTCGGCGACCTGGAGGTCGACACCGAGGGCATGGAGGTCCGCAAGGCCGGCACGCCCGTGGCCCTCACCCCCACCGAGATGCGGCTGCTGCTGGAGTTCTCCGCCGCGCCGGGCACCGTGCTCTCCCGCGACCGGCTGCTGGAGCGGGTCTGGGACTACGGCTGGGGCGGCGACACCCGCGTCGTGGACGTGCATGTGCAGCGGCTGCGCGGCAAGATCGGCCAGGACCGCATCGAGACGGTCCGCGGCTTCGGCTACAAGCTCCGGGGCTGACCTTCCGTGTCGGTGAAACCCGTGGTCGTCCCGTGGTGAAGCTCGCGCTCCGCACCGGTCTGCGCTGGAAGGTCAGCCTGGCCATCGCGGGCGTCGGCGCGCTCGTGGCCGTCGCGCTCAGCCTCGTCGTCCACAACGCGGCCCGCGTCTCCATGCTCAACAGCAGCCGCGACCAGATGGACGACCGGGTCCAGATCGCCCAGCGCTACTACGAGTCCACCGGCGGCAAGCTGATGCTCCGCGCGAAGGTGGACGACCCCGCGCTGCCCAAGCCGCTGCGCGACGCCGCCGACCTGGGGCTGCGCGCCACCTACCTGCAGGACAGCGGCAACGGCGCCCCCGAGGTGTGGGCCTCGACTCCGCTGCGCAACGGCAAGATCCTCTCGATCCACACCCGCTTCAAGGACCGCTACGACATCCTCAACGACCTCGACCGGGCCCTGATCATCGGCTCGGTCTCGGTCGTCCTCGGCGGCTGCGCCCTGGGCATCCTCGTCGGCGGCCAGCTCTCGCGGCGGCTGCGCAAGGCCGCCACGGCCGCCCGCAAGCTCGCGGACGGCGATCCGGACGTACGCGTGCGCGACGCCATCGGCGGCCGGGTGCGCGACGAGACGGACGACCTCGCGCGCGCCGTCGACGGCATGGCCGAGGCCCTGCGCGACCGCCTGGAGGCCGAGCGCCGGGTCACCGCCGACATCGCCCACGAGCTGCGGACGCCCGTCACCGGCCTGCTGACCGCGGCCGAGCTGCTGCCGCCGGGCCGCCCGACCGAGCTCGTACGGGACCGGGCACAGGCCATGCGCACGCTGGTCGAGGACGTGCTGGAGGTCGCCCGGCTGGACAGCTTCGCCGAGCGGGCCGAGATGCAGGACATCGAGCTCGGCGAGTTCGTGCTGCGGCGGGTGCGGGCGGCGGCCCCGGACGCCGAGGTCAGGATCGCCCGGAGCGCCTACGTCTCCACCGACCCGCGCCGCCTCGAGCGCATCCTGGGCAATCTGCTGGCCAACGCCGCCAAGCACGGCAAGGGCCCGGTGGAGGTCAGGCTCGAGGGCCGGGTGCTGCGGGTGCGCGACCACGGGCCCGGCTTCCCGGAGGAGCTGCTCCAGGAGGGCCCGAGCCGCTTCCGCACCGGCAGCAAGGACCGCGCCGGCAAGGGCCACGGCCTGGGCCTGACCATCGCGGCCGGCCAGGCCCGCGTCCTGGGCGCCCGGCTGACCTTCCGCAACGCCGACCCGGAGGTGGAGGGCGGCACCGGCGCGATCGCCGTGCTGTGGCTGCCGGAGTCGTCCCCGACGAGCACGGGGAGCTTCCCGATCATCCAGGTGCCGGACTAGCCGCCCCGGCGGTCACCTCACATCGGGTCCACGCACTCGCCCCAGGCCTGCTCGGTGTCCAGCCGCTCACGGCGCTGGGTGAGCGAGAACCAGTTGCCGGAGTCGTCCCGCAGGATCGCCTCGGTGCCGTACGGGCGCTCCTGCGGCTCCTGGAGGAACTCCACGCCCTTGGACCTCAGCAGCTCGTAGTCCCGCCGGACGTCGTCGGTGCTGAGCACTCCGGCGCCCAGGACGCCGCGGGCGACGAGCTCCTTCATGGCCTCGGCCGACTCCGCGTCCAGCCCCGGCGGGCCCGGGACCATCAGCGTCAGCTCGACGTCGGGCTGGGCCTCGGCGCCGACGGTGAGCCAGCGCATGCCGTCGTCGCCGCCGATGGTCATGTCGGTGCGGACCTCGAGACCGAGCTTGTCGGTGTAGAACTCCTTCGCCCGGTCCTGGTCGAGGACCCAGACCGTGGTGATCGCGATTCCCTTGATCATGACTGGCTCCGTCCGTGCCGCTGCCCGTGGAACGTCTGCCGCACGACCACCGTAGGCACGGCCGGCGGCAGTCGGCTTCCCGAGCGGCGCGGACCCCGGCGCCGGGCACGACGAAGCCGGCGCACCGCGGGAAGCGGTGCACCGGCTCGTGGGTTCGTCAGGGGCCCGTCAGGGCTCCGTCAGAGGGCTCCGTCGGATGACCCCGTCAGAGGGTCTCGCCGTGGGCCTTGAGGAAGGCGACCGGCTCGATGGCGGTGCCGTAGTTCGGGGTCGTACGGATCTCGAAGTGCAGGTGGGGGCCGGAGGAGTTGCCGGTGGAGCCGGACAGGCCGATGACCTGGCCGGTGGACACGCTCTGGCCGACCGAGACCTTCACCTGCGAAAGGTGGGCGTACTGCGAATACGTGTTGTTGTCGTGCTTGATCACGATGGCGTTGCCGTACGCCGGACCGTCGCCGCCGCCGTTGGGGCCAGCCTTGACGACCGTACCGCCGTGCACGGACATCACGGCCGTGCCGGAGTTGACGACCAGGTCCTGGCCGCTGTGCTTGGCGGCCCACATGGCGCCGGCCTTACCGAAGGGCTGACCGACCTGGTAGTCGGCGAGCGGGGCGACCCAGGCGTCGGCGCGGTTGCGCGAGGCCTCGGCCTTCTTACGGTTCTCCTCGGCCTGCTTGCGCAGGTCCTCGGCACGCTTGGCGGCCTCCTGCTTGGCCTGCTCGGCGGCCTGCTTCTCCTTCTCCGCCACCTTCAGCTGGGTCGCGGCCTGCGCGTTCAGCGCGTCGTCCAGCGTCGCGACGGACGCGAACGCGGGGAACTCGGCCACAGCAGCCGTGGTGTCGGCAGCGAGCGCGACCCCGGAACCGAGCGCGACCGATGCTCCCAGGCCGGCGGCCACCATGGCGGCGGTGCGGACACGGAAGGCGGTCTTGCTCGAGTTACGGAAAGCGGTGCGCTTCGACATACGGATAAACCTCCAGGCATAAACAGGTCCCGGCTACGAGCCGGGATCGCCATACCTTGGTAACCAGCGCTTCCAGGGGCTGTCGAGTGGCCCATTTACTAGCGCACGCCGTAAGTGGGGAAACGCTTCGGAGATCGACTCCTGGCGATTTCCGGCGGAATTCAATGGAAATCCCGAGATCGAATTCTCCCTACCCCGCCTAGTAGTGCCGGAAAGCCCTGTGCGCCATGTCACCGCGGAGGCCGCTCCGACGCCCGTTTCCCGGGCTGCGGACCCAAGATCGGCGGTACGCTCCGGGCGACGGATGCGTACACAACGTGCGGGGGGTCTCGCGGTGAGCAACGGTTTCGAGGAGATAGAGCTGGCGGAGGCGGTACGGGCGATCCGCACGGGCCTGACCGCCGCGGCGGCGGCCGGGGCCGGCGAGGACCTCGCCTTCGACGTCGGTGACATCGCGCTGGAGTTCACGGTCGAGCTGCGCCGCGACGCCAAGGCCGGCGGCAAGGTGAAGGCCTGGATCGTCGAAGGCGGCACGGACGTCTCGCGCGGCTCGGCCCGCACCCACAGGGTGGCGTTCACGCTGACGCCGAAGGACCGGCGCACGGGCGACGGCTGGAAGGTCGGCAACGACCGGCCGGCGGGGCTGTCGGGGTTCGGCTCGGCCGGCACCGAGCAGTGAGGCCACGCACCCGGTCCGTGGAGGACCGGCTGGTGGCGGTCCTCGGGGCCCAGCAGGGCAGCGGGGTGCTCCTGACGCCACGGCTGGTGCTGACGGCGTCGCACGTAGTCGGGCGGGAGGTGTTCGCGGACGTAGCCGTGCCGGGCCGGGGCTCTGCAGTGCCCTGCACCATCGTCTGGTCCGGGGATCCCCGGTACTGCGACGCCGCGCTCCTGCATGCCTCGAGCGACTTGGTGCGCGAAGGCAGCCTGCCGAAACTGCGATGGGGCGCCCTTACCGAGCACCAAGCGGTGCGCGGCTGCCAGGTGCTGGGCTTCCCGCAGGTCCAGCGGTACGGGGCCAACGAGATCGAAGCCGTGCAGGTGCTGGGGGATCTCATGCCCCTGTCGGGCCGGCTGCGCGGCCGCTACGTCCTGCGCACCGAACACCACCCGCCGCAGCCGGTGCACGACGGCTCCCCGTGGGCAGGCCTGTCAGGCGGCCCCGTCTTCGCGGGCCCCGTACTCCTGGGCATCGCGACGGAGGACCCCAAGGGCTGGGGCCACTCCGCGATCGATGTCGTGCCCCTCAGCACCCTTCACGCCGACAGTAGGTTCGCCGTGACGCTGGAACGGCGTTGGCCCGACGCGCCCGTGCTGGAGCAGCTGCAGATGGCCGATCCCGCCGACCTCGCCCACGAGACGCGGTACGCCAAGGCGGTCAAGGCCCGCTACAGCCGCATGGAGGTCTTCGGCCTCGACGACCTCGGTACGAACGAGAACAGCTGGGACCTGGACACCGCCTACCTGAGCCTGCAAGCACTGGCACCCGGCGCCCACGGCCAGGACAGTGCCTACCTCCGCCCCGAACGGCAGCGCATCGAGGAAGTCCTGGCCTCACGGCCGAGGAGCGTCCTCCGGGGCGAGGCAGGTGCCGGGAAGACGACGCTCGTGTGGTGGCTGGCCTCCCATGCCGTCTGCCGGACCATGCCGAAGGAGCTCAAGGCGCTCGACGGGCTGATCCCTTTCGTGATTCCCATGCGCAGTCTGGCCGCCCAGGGCATCACCACGCCCACCCCGGCCCAGCTCCCCACCATCGCCCAGCTCCAGGTGGACGAGGCGCCCAGCGGCTGGGCGGGGCGTGTCCTCGAAGCCGGCCGGGCCCTGCTCCTCGTCGACGGCCTGGACGAGCTGCCGCGGGCCGAGCGCGGCCCGGCGCGCAGATGGCTCGCCGACCTGCTGCGGATGTACCCGGACACACGTTGCCTGGTGACCGTACGACCGCTCGCGGTCGAGCACTCCTGGCTGGCCTCCGAGGGCTTCGAGGAACTCCAGCTCCTGCCCATGAGCAACAAAGACATCCAGTCGTTCGTCACCGCCTGGCACAAGGCTGCCCGCCTGGAGTGCGACGGCTACCCGGACGCCCTGCGTGCCGAGCACGAACGCACGCGGCTCACCGCACTCGAGAGGGACCTCTCGCAGGAGTTCCAGCGCAACGCCGGTCTGCGCGACCTGGCCCGTACGCCGCTCCTGTGTGCTGTGATCTGCGCCCTCCACCGCCGCCGCAGCGGCCTGCTGCCACGCACGCGCTGGCACCTGTACGAGGCCGCGCTGGCCATGCTGCTCGGCAACCGGGACGCGTATCGCCGTGTCGGCAGCCCCGAGGGCATAGCCCTGGACGTCGAGGACAGCCAGCAGCTCCTGCAACGGATCGCCGTCTGGCTGGTCCGCAATGGGCGTGCCGAGCTCTCGCACGAACAGGCGGTCCGCCAATTGGAGTCGGCGATGCGAGGCCTGCGCAAGGTCCGCGATCAAGGCACGACGGAACAGGTCCTGACGCATTTGCTCAATCGCAGCGGACTTCTGCAGGAGCGCGCGGCAGATTCTCTCCAGTTCATTCACCGGACTTTCCAGGACTATCTCGCCGCCAAGGAATTCCAAGAGAGCGACAGCCTGTACGAACTACTGTGCCATGCAACGGAGGAACAGTGGCAGGACGTCATCCGCCTGGTCATCGGCCATTGCGGGCGCAAGGAGGTCAAGCAGATCGTCGCCGGACTCATCGCCGATGGCGATGTCGCCCCCACCCGGGCGGCGCAGTGGCCACTGCGCACGCTGGCCGTCGAGTGCGCCGCGGGCGCGGCCTATCTCGATGACAACCAGCACGACGCGGTGTGGGACGGACTGGCGGCATTGGGGGCGCCGAAGAGCAAGCCGGAAGCAGAACGGCTCGCCGCGCTCGGCCCGGACGTCCTCCGCATTCTCCCGGGACCTGACGGGCTCCCCGACCGGGAAGCCCGGCTGGTGGTGGAGGTCCTGACCTCCTTGGGAGCCAAGGCCGCTCTTCTTCTCGGGAAGTACGGGCAACACAAATCGGAGGGTGTCCGTTCGCGAGTGGTGGATGCCTGGCCGCGCATGGATGCACAGTCCTACGCGAGCGAAGTGCTCTCGCGCATGCGGCTCGATGACCTCGCGGTCATCGTGTCGACATCCGAGCAGCTCGGCCAACTTCACCGTCTGGGGCCGATCAGCCTCCTGGCAGTCAGGGGGGACTACACCCCGCATCACCTTGGTCAGGCACTGGTGCGCCAAGGCTTCGGGGCACTGACACTCATGGACAACCATGCACTGACGGATGTGGGCTTCCTCGCTGATCAACCACAGCTCACGGGCCTGTCGATCATGAGATGCCGACAGCTGCGCGACATCTCTGCTCTTGCCGGTTCAGGGCTGGAGCACCTGAAGCTGGATGCGCGGGGGCTTTCCTCCGGATCCCTGGCCCTCGTGTCCGGCCTTTCGCGCCTGACCTCTCTGTCGCTCGACGAACTGCCGCACGGCAGTCTGCCCCCTCCCCACCCCGGCGTTCAAGAGCTCTCGATCTCCACAGCGGCGGTCCAATTGCGACTGCACGAGATCGAAGCGTGGGAAGAGCTCGCCCATCTGGAGGTCCTTGACCCCGTCGCGACGCCAGAAGAGCTGAACCGGCTGGCCGACTGCCCAAAGCTCCACACGGTCGATCTGGTCCTGTCGGACATCAGCGAGCTGAAGGCTGTGAAACCGCTGGTGGGCATAACCGCTGTGTCCCTGACGCTGACGAAGGGCAGCTTGGTGGACGCCACCGTCTTCCACGTCTTCCCCGACGTCGACACCCTCCACCTCAGCGCCAGTGAGAGAAGCCGTCCCCTGCAGCTGGACCTCACCGATGCCCCCGTCCCGTCGACGCGCCTGGAGATCTTCACCTACTCCCCCTGCAAGGACGTACGCGGCCTGGAACGCTTCGACGGCCGGATCGAGCTCCATGACGAGACCTACATCCTGAATCCCCGCTGAGAAACGCCGACGGCCCCGGAACCGTGATGCACACGGTTCCGGGGCCGCCCCGTACTGCTCTACCGCTCAGTGAGCGTTACGCGTCCTTCGACAGGTTCGGGCCCGCGCCACCGGCGGCGGACTCGACCGGCGGGGTGTCCGGCAGAGCCGACTTCTCCTCGCCGCGGAAGGTGAACTTCTTCTCCTCGCCTTCGCCCTCCGTGCCGACGACCACGATGTGGCCCGGACGGAGCTCGCCGAAGAGGATCTTCTCGGACAGGATGTCCTCGATCTCGCGCTGGATCGTGCGGCGCAGCGGGCGGGCGCCCAGGATCGGGTCGTAGCCCTTCTTCGCCAGGAGCGACTTGGCCTCGGAGCTGAGCTCGATGCCCATGTCGCGGTCCTTGAGCCGCTCGTCCACCTTGGCGATCATCAGGTCGACGATCTGGATGATGTCTTCCTCGGTGAGCTGGTGGAAGACCACCGTGTCGTCGACACGGTTGAGGAACTCGGGCCGGAAGTGCTGCTTGAGCTCTTCGTTGACCTTCGCCTTCATCCGCTCGTACCCGGTCTTGACGTCGCCCTGGGCCGCGAAGCCCAGGTTGAAGCCCTTGGAGATGTCCCGGGTGCCGAGGTTCGTCGTCATGATGATGACGGTGTTCTTGAAATCGACCACGCGGCCCTGGGAATCGGTCAGGCGACCGTCCTCCAGGATCTGCAGCAGCGAGTTGAAGATATCGGGGTGGGCCTTCTCGACCTCGTCGAAGAGAACCACGGAGAACGGCTTGCGGCGCACCTTCTCGGTGAGCTGGCCGCCCTCTTCGTAACCCACGTATCCGGGCGGGGAGCCGAAGAGACGCGAGACGGTGTGCTTCTCGCTGAACTCCGACATGTCGAGGGAGATCAGCGCGTCCTCGTCGCCGAAGAGGAATTCGGCGAGCGTCTTGGACAGCTCGGTCTTACCGACACCGGAGGGGCCGGCGAAGATGAACGATCCGCCGGGACGCTTCGGGTCCTTCAGACCCGCACGCGTGCGCCGGATGGCCTGGGAGAGCGCCTTGATGGCGTCCTTCTGGCCGATGACGCGCTTGTGCAGCTCGTCCTCCATGCGCAGGAGGCGGGAGGACTCCTCCTCCGTGAGCTTGAAGACCGGGATGCCGGTGGCCGTGGCCAGGACCTCGGCGATCAGCTCGCCGTCGACCTCGGCGACGACGTCCATGTCGCCGGCCTTCCACTCCTTCTCCCGCTTGGCCTTCGCGGCGAGGAGCTGCTTCTCCTTGTCGCGCAGGGAGGCGGCCTTCTCGAAGTCCTGCGAGTCGATCGCGGACTCCTTCTCGCGGCGCACGTCGGCGATCTTCTCGTCGAACTCGCGGAGGTCCGGCGGCGCGGTCATCCGGCGGATGCGCATCCGGGAGCCGGCCTCGTCGATCAGGTCGATCGCCTTGTCCGGCAGGAAGCGGTCGGAGATGTAGCGGTCGGCCAGCTGGGCGGCCTGGACCAGGGCCTCGTCCGTGATGGAGACGCGGTGGTGCGCCTCGTAGCGGTCGCGGAGGCCCTTGAGGATCTCGATGGTGTGCGGCAGCGACGGCTCGGCGACCTGGATGGGCTGGAAGCGGCGCTCGAGGGCGGCGTCCTTCTCCAGGTGCTTGCGGTACTCGTCCAGCGTCGTGGCGCCGATGGTCTGCAGCTCGCCGCGGGCGAGCATCGGCTTGAGGATGCTGGCGGCGTCGATCGCGCCCTCGGCGGCGCCCGCACCCACCAGGGTGTGGAGCTCGTCGATGAACAGGATGATGTCGCCGCGGGTGCGGATCTCCTTGAGGACCTTCTTCAGGCGCTCCTCGAAGTCACCGCGGTAGCGGGAGCCGGCGACCAGGGCGCCGAGGTCGAGGGTGTAGAGGTGCTTGTCCTTGAGGGTCTCGGGCACCTCGCCCTTGACGATGGCCTGGGCCAGGCCCTCGACGACGGCGGTCTTGCCGACACCGGGCTCGCCGATGAGCACCGGGTTGTTCTTGGTACGGCGGGACAGCACCTGCATGACCCGCTCGATCTCCTTCTCGCGCCCGATGACCGGGTCGAGCTTGGATTCGCGAGCGGCCTGCGTGAGGTTGCGGCCGAACTGGTCCAGGACGAGCGACGTCGAGGGGGTGCCCTCGGCGGGGCCGCCGGCGGTGGCGGCTTCCTTGCCCTGGTAGCCGGAGAGCAGCTGGATGACCTGCTGCCGGACCCGGTTCAGATCGGCACCCAGCTTGACCAGGACCTGCGCGGCGACGCCCTCGCCCTCGCGGATCAGGCCGAGCAGGATGTGCTCGGTGCCGATGTAGTTGTGGCCCAGCTGAAGGGCCTCGCGGAGCGAGAGCTCCAGGACCTTCTTGGCACGGGGGGTGAAGGGGATGTGGCCGGACGGAGCCTGCTGCCCCTGCCCGATGATCTCCTCCACCTGCTGGCGGACCGCCTCGAGCGAAATCCCGAGGCTCTCCAGGGCCTTAGCGGCGACACCCTCACCCTCGTGGATCAGGCCCAGGAGGATGTGCTCGGTGCCGATGTAGTTGTGGTTGAGCATCCGGGCTTCTTCCTGAGCCAGGACGACAACCCGCCGCGCGCGGTCGGTGAACCTCTCGAACATCGTTAATCGCTCCTCAGAGCGGTCAGGCAGTTAGGGGTCGGTCCCCTCCCTGTCCTTCCGCATGCTAGTCCCGTGGGACGGGACAGCTCATTCCAACTGCCGACATCCGTCCGGATCACCCCCGCGTCGGCGGGGAAACCTACTGCCGAACAGCCGACATCTCCTCCAACCCGATGGTGGGAGACGATGTTCCCGCAGGCCAGGCATATACGCCCACCTCCACTACGCCCACGGCGAACGCCCGCTTGCCCCGACACGCCCGCCCACAGGCCCGCCACCACCCCCGGTGACGGCCTACTGGGCTTGCTATATCGCCTCTCCCCACGGGGAAAGTCCTACCCGCAAGCACCGACACTCCATGCGGCGCGGGTCCTTTCCCTCCGCTACGGGCGAACACCCTCGCGCCATGAGGAGCCCCTGTGCGCCCCTTACGTCTTATACGGAGCGTGCCCAACTATCCACCCTGCGTAACCTCTTGGGTTTTCCACAGTTGCACCGTTCATGACGGTAGTCCTCCCGTGCCCGTGCCGCCCCTCGGGCGAATCGCCCCCGCTCACGGACCCGCACGCACGGCGCCGGCGGCGCCAGTGGTACGAGTGCGTGCTCGGCTGGCCGACGGCCTCGACGGCGGCCGGGCGGCCGGTGGAGCTGCTCACGGGGGTGCGGTTCGACGCGCTGGGCGTGCCCGCGGAGGCCGGCTTCGCCGTGCTCGGGCGGGTGCCCGTGACCGGGCCGGTCGCGCTGGACGGCCGGGCCCGGAAGATGTGGTTCCTGACGGCCGTGGGCAGCGCCGAGGAGGTGCCGGGGCTACTCGGCTGGCTGGAGTGGGGCGGCATCGCCCTGGAGCTGACCGCGCTGGGCCCGGGCGGCCGGATCGTGGCCCCGGAGCCCGTGGGCCGGTGGTCGGCCCCGCAGCGGCCGTACGGCCGCCGGGAGGAGGCGGAGGCGGCCGTCTGGGTGCGGCCCCCCGAACCGGGGCGCCCGGTCGAGCCCACCCTGCCGGCGGCCGGCCTCGGGGGCGACGGCGGCGCCCCCGATCTCGTACGGCTGGTGGGTGCGGCGGCCACGGAGTGCCACCGGGCCCGACTGCTGCGCGCCGGCGAGGCGCGCAGGGATCAGCCGCCGGGATGTCGGCCGGAAAGGCCGGGGGATCAGGCGAGGGATCCGGCAGGAGATCAGGCGTTGGCCTTCTCGTACGCCTCACGGATCTCGGCCGGGACACGGCCGCGGTCGTTGACGTTGTAGCCGTTCTCCTTGGCCCAGGCGCGGATCTTCGCGGTGTCCGGGCTGCCGCCGGCGGCGGCACCGGCGCGGGCCTTACCGCGGCCGGCCGCGGCACGGCCGCCGGTACGACGGGCCGACTTCACGTAGTCCGCGAGCGCCTCGCGCAGCTTGTCCGCGTTGGCCGTGGTGAGGTCGATCTCGTAGGACTTGCCATCCAGGGCGAACGTCACGGTCTCGTCGGCCTCGCCGCCGTCGAGGTCATCGACAAGAAGGACCTGAACCTTCTGCGCCACGGGGGATTCCTTTCATCAGCGGAAAAGGGATTACGGAGGAATAGCAAACCGCCTTTCTCGGAAAAACACAAACCCCCCGGGAAGGTTCAGTCCGCCTTCAGCATGGGAACCATGGCTTCCGGGCCCGCACGATAGGGGCGCGATTCGGACATAGGGACCGCGGTCACAGATGCAGAAGCATCCGGCTGTTGCCAAGGGTGTTCGGCTTCACTCGTTCGAGACCCAGGAACTCGGCAACGCCCTCGTCATAGGAACGCAGCAGCTCGCTGTAGACATCCCCGTCGACGGGGGTCTCTCCGATCTCCACGAAGCCGTGCTTCGCGAAGAAGTCGACTTCGAAGGTGAGGCAGAAAATGCGCCGCACGCCGAGCCAGCGCGCCGTCTGCAGCAGCTTGTCCAGTACCTGGTGGCCCACTCCACCGCCCCTGACATCGGGGTCCACGGCGAGAGTGCGTACCTCCGCGAGGTCTTCCCACATCACATGCAGCGCACCGCATCCGATGACGGTACCGTCCTCGTCCCGCTCCGCCACCCAGAACTCCTGGATGTCCTCGTAAAGCGTCACCGTGGCTTTGTCGAGCAGGATGCGGTCGCGAACGTAGGCGTTGATGAGCCGGCGGACCGCGGGCACATCGCTGGTGCGGGCCCTGCGGACAGTGACGACTTTAGTTAGAGCGGACATGGCCGGACGCTATCGTCCCGGGGGGCCCGGGGTCTCGTCGGGCCCGTCGAGTTGGGCGACCCTGATGGCGTCGCGGAGGGCTTCCCGTTGTTCGGCCGACATCATGCCGAAGAAGGCGACGAGAGCGGCCGCGGGGTTGTCGCTGAGGGACCAGGCTTCGTTCATCAGTGCGGCCGAGTAGGCGGCGCGGTTGGAGACCGCCTCATATCGATAGGCGCGGCCTTCGGCTTCCCGCCGCACCCAGCCCTTCTGATACAGGTTGTCCATTACGGTCATCACGGTGGTGTAGGCGATGGACCGTTCCTGCTGAAGGTCTTCCAGGACTTCCCGAACGGTGACCGGTCGGTTCCACTCCCACACGCGCGTCATCACGGCGTCTTCCAGTTCACCCAGGCGTCGGACCACACGTGAATAATAGTGGGAGATGTCTTGAATGCCGGTTTATCGGCGCGGCAATCCCCGCAGCAAAAAGGGCGCACGTGCCGGAGCGAATTGGCTCGGCTCGTACGCCCTGCCCGGGCCGCCGGCGCTTTCTCCCGGCTCCCGATGTGGTCGTTTTGTCAGGCCTCGGTGGGCTTTGCCGCCTGCTGGGCGGCCTCGGCGCGGGCCAGTGCGGCGTCGACGATGGCGTCTTCCTTGGCCTTGTTCGCACCACCCTGGCTCTTGATGATCGTCACGACCAGCGCGGTGAAAGCCACCGCCATCACCATGGGCGGGACCAGCGCGGCGACATAGTCCATGGCCGTCGGCTCCTTCTGGAATCGGGGGTTCTGCGCTTGAGCGACCCGTCCAGATTACGCGCCCGCCCCTTCCCTCCGGCCGCCCGGGTCAGGCGGGCCGGGCCGCCGCGAGCGCGCGGGCGCCGAGGGGCGGCACGGGCTTGCGGCGCGGCGGGAACACCTCGCCGGGGGTCGGAATGGGCCGCCCCGGGCGCGGCGCCGCCGGAGGCTTGGGCCGCGGCGCCTCCGGCGGCGGCCCGGGCGCCGGCCGATTCGGCGGCGCGGGACTCTCCCCCGGCTTGGGCCCCGGCCTCGGCTCGGGCTCGGCCGCGCGCGGGGCCCGGCCGCCGGGGAGGGCCTGGAGTCGGGTGCCGGCATGCGGAGGCGGGGACTGCGGGTGGGGGTGGGCGGCGGGCGGGGCCTGTACGTGCGTACTGGCGGCCGGCGGGGGCTGCAGGTGCGGGCGGGCGGCGGGTGGTGGGGGTGTTCGCGGGGCTGCTGGGGGGCGGGCCGTCGGGACGGCCGGGGCGGCGGCTGCGGCGGCGCGGGCGGCCAGCCTGGCCCGTACCGCCTGCTCGGCGAGGTGCTCGCAGCGCGCCAGCAGTGTGTGCCGGCGGGTGGCCTCCGCCTCCCCCGCGGGCTCCGCGCACAGCGCGCGCAGCGCGGCGAGGTCCTCGGCGCCGGGGCGGTAGCCGTCCAGGAGGGCGTCCCGCAGCCGCAGCACGTAGCCGGGCGCCGCGCCCGGCAGGGCGGCGCGGTAGCGGGCGAGGTCCTGGAGGAGGAAGGCGCGCAGCCGGTCGCCTTCGCGGACGGCCTCGTCCACGGCCTCGGCGAGCAGGAGGCAGTCCTTGGCTTCGGCCTCCCGGGCGGGCCCGGGACTCGTGGGCACGGAGTGGGGACGGAGTGCGATGTCGAGGGCACGGCGCAGCACGCGCAGCTCGTCCGCGCTGAACGCCATGCCGCCGCGGGATCCATAGGGCGTGGGCATGGGCCGACTTTAAGTGCTAAGTGGACAAAATTCGCTTAGCACACCATCTCGGGCGTGGCATGGACGGGGTCAGTGCGCCCGGCGGCGGACGGCTCCCAGGACGAGGACACCGGCCGAGAGGGCGGTGCCGGAGGTGGTGGCGATCAGCAGCGCGTGAGGGTTGCCCGCGTGGGCGGTCTTCGGGGCCGGGGCGGGTGGCGCGTCGGTCACCTCGACGGGGATCGGCGCGGAGTCGTTGCCGGGGTCCGGGTCGGGTTCGGGGTCCTCGTCGCGGCCGACGATCCGTACGCGGCCCTCGGCGCCGTCGACCTTCTCGTCGATGCGGACGCGGAAGCGGAGCGTTTCGCGGTCGCCGGCGGGGAAGTCCTCGCCGATGGCACACAGGTAGGTGCGGCTGGTGTCGGAGCCTTTCGGGCGGCAGGGGGGTGTGCCGTTCGCGGTCGTGGCGGTCGCGACGATGGTGGTGCCTTCGGGGGCGACGACTTCGTAGGCCCGGCCGCCGCCACCGCCCGGGCCGCCGTTGCGCACGCCGAGCTCGACCTCGACGGTCTGGCCGACGTGGCCGGTGACGGGGTGGGCGACGGCCTGGTAGTCGGCGCGGGGCTGCGCCTGGGCGCCCGCGTGGGCGGCCCCGAGGCCGAGGCCGGCGGCCACGACGACGACGGCGGTCGCCGCCGTCCGTCTCAGGGTTCGCCGTATTCGGCTGATGCCGGTGCCGGTGCTGCTGCTGTTGCCGTTGCTGTTGCCGCCGCCGCTCATTCGCCCCAGCCTGTCTGTCTGTCCGTCCGGTCCGCCCTCACAGCAGTCAGGACAGTCGGGGTCGGTGGTTGGTTGCTCGGGTGGGGCTTTCCCCGATCCCGCCCTTTCACCGTTTCTTGTCCTCAATCGCCGGACGGGCTGGATTGTTGCCCGGAACTGGCTGGAAAGGTGCCGCGGGTGCTGGGGAGGGTGGATTGGCGCGCCCCGGGGGCGGGCCGGATTGGTGTCCGTGGGGCAGGGCCGGATTCCTGCCCGGGGGGGGGGAGGGCTTGATTGGTGTCTATGGGACGGGGCCGGATTAGCGCCCGTGAGGTGGGCCGGGTTGCTGCCGCCTCCCGGGGCGGGCGATTCGGCGCCGGGAATCGGGCTGGCTTGGCGCGTGCTGAGCAGCAAACCAGCCCGTCCGGCACTTGAGGACCCGGGCCCGGGGCAAAGGCCCGCGAACAGTCCCCCGCCCGACGCCCTGCACCGGCCCGCTCACCCGCCCCCGCGCCCGGCGACCCGCCGACCCGCGCCGGGCGACAAACCAGCCCGTCCGGCACTTGAGGACCGGGGTCCGGGGCAAAGGCCCGGGAACAGTCCCCCGCCCGACGCCCTGCACCGACCCGCTCACCCGCCCCGCGCCCGGCGACCCGCCGCCCCGGGCCGGGCGACAAACCAGCCCGTCCGGCACTTGAGGACCCGGGCCCGGGGCGGAGCCCCGGGAGCAGGGGCCCCCAGCGGCCCAACGCCCCCGTGCCAGGCGACAATCCAGCCCGTCCGGCACTTGAGGACCCGGGCCCGGGGCGGAGCCCCGGGAGCAGGGGCCCCCAGCGGCCCAACGCCCCCGTGCCGGGCAACAAACCAGCCCGTCCGGCGCTTGAGGACCGGGGTCCGGGGCGGAGCCCCGGGTCAGGGGCGGGGGGTGTTGCGTTCGTAGACGAGGCGGAGGCCGATCAGGGTCAGCCAGGGTTCGTGTTCGTCGATGACCGAGGCCTCTCCCAGGACCAGGGGAGCCAGACCACCCGTGGCGATGACCGTGACGTCGTCCGGGTCCTCGGCCAGCTCGCGGGCCATGCGGTTGACGACGCCGTCGACCTGGCCCGCGAAGCCGTAGAGGATGCCGGACTGCATGGCCTCGACCGTGTTCTTGCCGATGACGCTGCGCGGCCGGGCGATCTCGATCTTGCGGAGCTGGGCGCCCCTGACCCCCAGCGCCTCGGTCGAGATCTCGATGCCGGGGGCGATCACGCCGCCGACGTACTCCCCGCGCGCGCTGACCGCGTCGAACGTGGTGGCCGTGCCGAAGTCGACGACGACGCACGGGCCGCCGTAGAGCTCGACGGCGGCGACCGCGTTGATGATGCGGTCCGCGCCGACCTCCTTGGGGTTGTCCATGAGGATCGGCACGCCGGTCTTCACGCCCGGCTCGACCAGGATGGCCGGCACGTCGCCGTAGTAGCGGCGGGTCACCTCGCGCATCTCGTGCAGCACCGAGGGGACCGTCGAGCAGATGCAGATGCCCTCGATGCCGTCGCCCAGTTCGTCACCGAGCAGCGGATGGCGGCCCATCAGGCCCTGCAGGAGCACCGCCAGTTCGTCGGCGGTGCGGCGCGGGTCGGTGGAGATGCGCCAGTGCTCGACGATGTCCTCGCCGTCGAACAGGCCGAGAACCGTCTGGGTGTTGCCGACATCGATGGTGAGCAGCATCAGACCTCCCGCAGGTCCAGCCCGATGTCCAGGATCGGGGAGGAGTGGGTCAGCGCGCCGACGGCCAGGTAGTCGACGCCGGTCTCGGCGTAGCTGCGGGCGTTGGCCAGCGTCAGACGGCCCGAGGACTCCAGCCGCGCCCGGCCCGCGACGAGCTCGACGGCCTCGCGGGTCTGCTCGGGGGTGAAGTTGTCGAGCATGATCAGGTCGGCACCCGCCTCGAGGACCGGCGGGATCTGGTCGATGCGGTCGACCTCGATCTCGATCGGCACGTCCGGGAACTCCTCCCGTACGGCCTTGAACGCCTCGGCGACGCCGCCGGCGGCGATGACGTGGTTGTCCTTCACCAGCGCCGCGTCCGACAGCGACATGCGGTGGTTGACGCCGCCGCCGCAGCGCACCGCGTACTTCTCCAGGGCCCGCAGTCCGACCGTGGTCTTGCGGGTGTCGCGGACGGCGGCGCCGGTGCCCTCCAGCGCGTCGGACCACGCGCGGGTCGCGGTGGCGATGCCGGAGAGGTGGCACAGGATGTTGAGCATGCTGCGCTCGCCGGTGAGCAGGTCGCGGGTGAGGGTGCGGACGGTCAGCAGCTTCTGGCCCGCCTCCACCCGGTCGCCGTCCTCGACGTGCCGCTCGACCTCGAACTCGTCCGTGCAGACCACGGAGAGGATGGCCTCGGCGACGCGCAGCCCCGCGACGGTGCCGGCCTCGCGGGCGGTGAAGTCACCGGTGGCGACGGCGTCCTCGGCGACGGTCGCGAAGGTCGTGATGTCCTTGCCGCCGTCGAGGTCCTCCTCGATGGCCAGGTGGGCGAGGTCCTCGATCTGCAGCGGGTCCAGCCCGGCCTCGGCGATCAGGCGGGCGAGCTCGGGGTCGAGCCCGCACTCGAAGGCGTCCGCGTCGTACTCGCCGGCGGCGCAGCCGCAGGCGTCGCCGCAGCCACCGGCGGCGGCCTCGGCGCTCTCCTGGCCGGGACGGCCGAGCTGGTGCAGGGGACGGTCGTCGTGGGTGCTCACGCGGTTCTCCTTGAGGGCGGCGGGAGTTGCAACAGACGGGAAGGCGGCCGATTCGGTGGTGGAGACCGCAAGGGTACGGTCCGGGCGCAGGGTCACGAGGAGGTGCCGGCGCCACGTGGCGTCCGCACGGTCGGGGTGGTCCTCGCGCCAGTGGCAGCCGCGGGTCTCCTCGCGGCGGAGGGCGGCCGCGACAAGTACTTGCGCGACGAGGAGGAGGTTGGTGGTCTCCCACGCCTCGGTGCCGGGCTCGACGGTCCTGTCGGCGGCCTCCTCGCGGATGCGGGCGAGCTCCGCCGCCGCGCGCTCCAGGCTCTGCCGGGAGCGCAGCACTCCGGCGCCCAGCGTCATGGTGCGCTGGATCGCGGCGCGGTCCGCGGGCGCGATGAGGGGCGCCGCGGGCTCGTCCGTCAGGGGCGGGTGGCCGGCGGGGACGGTGGCGCCGGCGAGGTCGGCGGCGATGCGCTCGGCGAAGACGAGGCCTTCGAGGAGCGAGTTGGACGCCAGCCGGTTCGCGCCGTGCACGCCGGTGCAGGCGACCTCGCCGCACGCGTACAGCCCCGGCACGGTCGTGCGTCCGTACAGGTCCGTGCGCACTCCGCCCGAGGCGTAGTGCGCGGCCGGTGCCACGGGGATCGGCTCGGTCACCGGGTCGATGCCGTGCGCCCGGCAGGCGGCCAGGATCGTGGGGAAGCGGTGCTCCCACATCTGCGCGCCGAAGTGCCGGGCGTCGAGGTACATGTGCTCGGCGTCCTGTTCGCGCATGCGCCGCAGGATGCCCTTGGCGACGATGTCGCGCGGGGCGAGTTCGGCCAGTTCGTGCGCGCCGACCATGAAGCGGTGGCCGTCGGCGTCGACGAGGTGGGCGCCCTCGCCGCGCACCGCCTCCGACACCAGCGGCTGCTGGCCCTCCGCGTCGGGGCCGAGCCAGAGCACGGTGGGGTGGAACTGGACGAACTCCAGGTCGGAGACCTCGGCGCCGGCCCGCAGGGCGAGGGCGACGCCGTCGCCGGTGGAGACGGCGGGGTTGGTGGTCGCGGAGAACACCTGGCCCATGCCGCCGGTGGCCAGGACGACGGCCCCGGCCCGTACCGCGCCGACGCCGTCGTGCCGGCCTTCGCCCATGACGTGCAGCGAGACGCCCGCCGCACGGCCGTCGGCGTCCTTGAGGAGGTCCAGGACGAGGGCGTGCTCGATCGTCTCGATGCCGGCCGCGCGCACGGCCTCGACCAGGGCGCGGGAGATCTCGGCGCCGGTGGCGTCACCACCCGCATGGGCGATGCGGCTGCGGTGGTGTCCGCCCTCACGGGTCAGCAGGATCTCGCCGGACTCGGCGTCGGTGTCGAAGCGGGCGCCGGTGGCGATGAGGCGGCGCACCGCGTCGGGGCCCTCGGTGACCAGGGTGTGCACGGCCTCGTCGGAGCAGAGGCCGGCGCCGGCGACGAGGGTGTCGTCCAGGTGCTGTTCGGGGGTGTCGCCCTCGCCGAGCGCGGCGGCTATGCCGCCCTGGGCCCAGCGGGTGGAGCCGGCGTCGAGGCGGGCCTTGGTGACGACGGTGACCTTCTGGCCGGAGGCGGCGCAGCGCAGCGCGACGGTGAGGCCGGCGACGCCGGAGCCGATGACGACGACGTCGGCGTCGACGACCCAGCCGGGGCGGGGTGCGTGCAGTCGTATGCCGGTCATCGTGCCGCTCCGACGGTCAGGGGGAGGTTGTCGATCAGACGGGTGGTGCCGACCTTGGCGGCCACGGCGAGGACGGCCTCGCCGGTGTGGTCGTCGGGGACCTCGGTGAAGTCGGCGGGGTCGACGAGGGCCACGTAGTCCAGGCGCAGCGGTGGTTCCATCCCCGCCGCGCCGTCGAGGACCGCGCGGGCGGAGCGCCGGACGGCGGCCGCGCCGAGCCCGGCGGCCTGCCCGGCGGTCAGCAGGGCGCGGGAGATCTCCAGCGCCGTGGCCCGGTCGGCGTCGGAGAGGTAGCGGTTGCGGCTGGAGAGCGCGAGGTTGTCGCCCTCGCGGACCGTGGGGACGCCGACGATCTCGACGGGGAAGTTGAGGTCGCGCACCATGCGGCGGATCAGGGCCAGCTGCTGGGCGTCCTTCTGGCCGAAGAGCGCCAGGTCGGGCCCGGTCAGGTGCAGGAGCTTGGCGACGACGGTGAGCATGCCGTCGAAGTGCCCGGGGCGGGACGCGCCTTCGAGGCGCTCGCCCATGGGGCCCGCGGTGATACGGACCTGGGGTTCGCCTCCGGGGTAGACCTCGTCGACGGCGGGGGCGAGGACGACGTCGGCACCGGCCTGCCCGGCGAGCAGGACGTCGGCGTCCAGGGTGCGCGGGTAGCGGTCGAGGTCCTCGCCGGGCCCGAACTGCAGGGGGTTGACGAAGACGGTGACCACGACCTGCCCGTCGGGTCCGGCCAGCCGGCGGGCCTCGCGGACGAGGGTGGCGTGCCCTTCGTGCAGGGCGCCCATCGTCATCACGACGGCGCGGCGGCCCGCGCGCGGGAGGGCGTGCAGCTCCTCGGCGGTGCGGGCGAGCTGGGTGGTCACTGGTTGCCTCCGTCCGCGAGGACGCCGAGCAGGTCCTCCGCCAGTTCGGGCTTGAGCAGGCCGTGCGCGAGGGCGCGGTCCGCGGTCGTGCGGGCCATCGCCAGGTAGCCGGCGACGGCCTGGGGGGCGTGGGCGCGCAGCTCGGCGACGTGCGCGGCGACCGTGCCGGCGTCGCCGCGGGCCACCGGGCCGGTGAGGGCGGCGTCGCCGCTGCGCAGGGCGTTGTCGAGGGCCGCGCCCAGGAGGGGGCCGAGCATCCGGGCGGGGTGCTCGACCCCGGCGGTGCGCAGCAGGTCCATGCTCTGGGCGACGAGCGTGACCAGGTGGTTCGCGCCGATGGCGAGGGCCGCGTGGTAGAGCGGGCGGGCGCTCTCCTCGATCCACTCGGGTTCGCCGCCCATCTCGATGACGAGGGCCTCGGCCGCCAGGCGCAGCTCCTCGGGGGCGGTGACGCCGAAGGAGCAGCCGGCCAGGCGCTGGACGTCGACGGGGGTGCCGGTGAACGTCATCGCCGGGTGCAGGGCCAGCGGCAGGGCGCCGGCGCGGGTGGCCGGGTCGAGCACGGCGGTGCCGTGCCGGCCGGAGGTGTGCACGAGGAGCTGCCCGGGGCGCACGGCACCGGTCTCGGCGAGGCCCGCGACGAGCCCGGGCAGGGCGTCGTCGGGCACCGTCAGCAGGACCAGTTCGGCGTGGGCGAGCACGTCGGCGGGGGCCATGACCGGCACGTCCGGGAGCATGGTGGCCGCCCGTCGCAGGGAGGCGTCGGAGACGCCGGAGACGGCGGCCGGGCGGTGCCCGGCGAGCTGCAGCGACGCGGCCAGGGCGGGGCCTACGCGGCCCGCGCCGACCACGCCGACGGTGAGCCGGGCAGGGCGGTCCTGAGGGCTCGCATGCTCGGGCGAGAGGTGTGCGTTCACGCGGCGGGATGCCTTCCGTTCCAGTCCGCGGGGGTACCGGACGATTCCCTTGTCATGCTACGCGAGGCGGGCGGAGGGCTCCCTGGCCGTCCCCAGGGCTGTGGACAACGGTGGCCGACGGGCCGGCGCCGGGCCCGGGGCGGGTCAGGCGCGGCAGCGCGGGTCCGCCGACCGCCCGGCCGGCCGGGCGGCGGCGGGGACCACGGGAGCCGCCGCGGGTACGGGCCGGGACGTACCGGCCGCGGGGGCGGCTGAGGTCCTCGGGCGGCCGAACAGGACCGCCCACCGGCCGCGCCGGGCGGCGGTGCGCTCGTCGACGACGGCCTGGAACCGGCGCCAGGTGCGGAACGCGCGGAGGGCCCGGAGATCGCCGGTACCCGGCGCCGGCGGGGCCGGCTCGTCGTGCTGTGCGAAGCGGTAGAGGTCGAGCATGTGCTGCTGGTTGGCGTTCATGTCTCCACGGTGCGCCGCTTGGCGAGAGGTTGCCCCATGGATTGACAAGGAACGTCAAATGACGCCCCGACCTGCGGAAAGAGAGGCACGATGGCCCCATGAGCGTGATGATCGACATCGCGGGCCTGCCCACCGAGCGCCTGGTGTTCCGCCCCGCGCCCCTCGCCGAGCTGTGCACCGCGCTGCACGCCCTGGCCGAGCCCGGGCACCACCCGGGCCTGCACGGCTGGACGACGGCGACGAACTCCTCCCTCAAGCCGGACCTCGCGGACCGGCTGTGCGAGGCGGACTTCCTGTGGACCTCGACGTTCTCGGACATCAACATGCCGTTCGCGGCGCTGCCGGACACCCACGGCCAGCCGGGAGCCACGCTCGCCGAGGACCTCGACCAGCTGGACCGGCTGAACGACGACCTGTTCGTCGACGCCGCCCTGGAGATCTCCTGCTCCCGGCACTACAGCCAGGAGGGCCCGTCGCCGCTGGTCAACGCCAGGGCCCGCGAGCTGGCCCTCGAACGCGCCACCGCGCGCGGCCCCCGGCAGCTGGACTTCGCCAAGCGGCTGCTGGACGACCCGCCGGCCGTACGGGCCTGGCTGCGCCGCCTCTTCGAGGACTGCGCGGAGGCCTTCTTCAACGACCTCTGGCAGCGGGTGCGCGTCCAGCTGGCCGCCGACGCCCGGCACAAGACGGAGGTGCTGCGGCGCAAGGGGCTCGCCGAGGCGCTGGCCGAGGTGTCACCCGCCGTGACACTGACGGAGGACGGCACCAGGATCGTCGTCGACAAGCTCGGCACCGGCCGGGCGAGCGCGCTCGACCCCGCGGTCGGCGCGGGCGTCACCTTCGTCCCGTCCGCCATCGGCTGGCCCCATGTGTGGGTGGGCCACGCCCCCGGCTGGCGCCCGGTGATCCACTACCCCGTGGCCGCGCCCGAGCTGCCCGGCCCCGCCTCCCTGGACCTGCTCAAGCTGCGCCTGGAGGCCCTGTCCCACCACATGCGGATGCGGATGTGCCGCTATCTGGCACGGTCCGCCTTCAGCACGGGCGAGCTGGCGACCGCGCTCGACATCAGCGCGCCGGAGGTCTCCCGGCATATCGCGGTGCTGAAGAAGGCCGGCCTGATCACCACCCGCCGCCGCGGCCGGTACGTCCTGCACCAGCTCGACCTGACGGTGGTGGCCCGGCTCGGCAGCGACTTCGTGGAGGGCGTGCTCCGCTGAGCGGGGGGGGCGGGCGCTAGTGCGCCGCCGGGCCGCCGCCACCGGCCCGTACGAGCCCGCTCTCGTACGCCATCACCACCACCTGCACCCGGTCCCGCAGGCCGAGCTTGGTCAGGATGCGGCCCACGTGGGTCTTGACCGTCGCCTCCGAGAGCACCAGCCGCGCCGCGATCTCGCCGTTGGACAGCCCCTGGGCCACCAGCAGCATCACCTCGCGCTCGCGGTCGGTGAGCCGGCCCAGCTCCGTGCTGGTCGGCTCGTTGGCCGCGCTCGGCAGCATCGGGGTGAAGCGGTCGAGCAGCCGGCGCGTGGTGCTGGGCGCGACCACCGCGTCGCCGCTGTGCACGGCCCGGATGGCGCCCAGCAGCTCGGCGGGCGGCACGTCCTTGAGCATGAAGCCGCTCGCGCCGACCTTCAGCGCGGAGAAGGCGTACTCGTCGAGGTCGAAGGTGGTCAGGATCAGCACCTTCGGCGGATTGTCCTGGGCGCAGATGCGGCCGGTGGCCTCCACCCCGTCCATCCGCGGCATGCGGACGTCCATCAGGACGACGTCCACCTCGCTGCGGGCCAGCACCTCCAGCGCCTCCGCGCCGTCCCCGGCCTCGGCGACGACCTCCATGTCGGGCTGGGCGGCCAGCACCATGCGGAAACCGGTGCGCAGCAGCACCTGGTCGTCGACGAGCATCACGCGGATGGACATACGGGGTCCCTCTCGGAAGTAGTGGTGCGGTCAGCGTACGAACGCAACGGAGTTCAGCGGCCGGACTTGATCGGCAGCAGCACGCTGATCCGGAAGCCCCCGCCGGGCCGGGGCCCCGCGTCCAGGGTGCCCCCGACCATGCCGACGCGCTCGCGCATCCCGATCAGACCATGCCCCATGCCGTCCGCGCCGCCCGCCTCGTACAGCTCGTGCTGCGCGCCCCGGCCGTCGTCCTCGACCAGCAGCCCCAGCCCGTCGTCGAAATAGGTCAGCCGGACGCTGGCGCCGACGTCCGGGCCGCCGTGCTTGCGCGTGTTCGTCAGCGCCTCCTGCACGATGCGGTACGCGGTCAGCTCCACACCGCTCGGCAGCGGCCGCGGCGCGCCCTCGATGCGGAACTCCACCGGCAGCCCCGCACCGCGGACCTGCTCGACCAGATCGCCGATCTGCTCCACGTCGGGCTGCGGGACGTACTCGCCGCCCTCGCCGCTGTCGTCCGTGCGCAGCACGCCCAGCAGCCGGCGCATCTCGGCCAGCGCCTGGCGGCCGGTGCCGGAGATCGTCTCCAGGGCCTGCTTGGCCTGCTCGGGCGAGGCGTCCAGGACGTACGCGGCCCCGTCCGCCTGCACGACCATCACCGAGACGTTGTGCGCCACGACGTCGTGCAGCTCGCGGGCGATGCGGGCCCGCTCGGCGGTGACCGCGATCTGCGCCTGCTGCTCGCGCTCCTTCTCCAGGCGCGTGGCCCGCTCCTCCAGCTGCGCCCAGTAGGCGCGGCGGGTACGGACCGAGTCGCCCAGCACCCAGGCCAGGACGAAGGGGACGGTCAGGAAGACGATCCCCATGATGCTCTTGCCCGTGGAGGAGTACTCGGGCGGATCCGGCCAGCGGAGCGTGGCGAGCACGGGCGCGGCCACACAGGCGACCAGTGCGTAGCGGGAGGCCCAGCGGGTGTTGCCGGACGCCACCGTGTAGATGATCACCAGCATCGCGAAGTCCCAGATGTTCGGGCCCACGTCGAACGCCAGCTGCGCCACCCCTGCCGCGGTCGCCAGCAGCATCATCCGTTCGGGGGCCTTGCGACGCAGCGCGATGACCACGCACAGCGCGAGGGCCGTGCCGGCCTGGACGACCGCCGGTCCCTCCCCACTTCCCTCGACCACGGCCAGGCCGCTCAGCCCCAGCAGCAGGAGAGCCCAGAAGCTGTCCACACCGGTGGGGTGCCTGCGAAGAAAGTCGTAGAGGCGGTGCACGTCACCCAGCGTAGGCACGCCGAGGCGGTGCCGGGGTCAGCCCGGCGATCGATCCGACCGCTTCCCGTCTACTCCCCAAGGTGGAGGCCCCGTGCGCACGCCGCGCGCATACCGTGTGCGTATGGCAAGCGGAACGAGAACCTGGCGGGCGGCGACCGAGGCCGCCCTGTACGGTCCCGGCGGCTTCTACCGCCGCCCCGAAGGCCCCGCGGGGCACTTCCGCACCTCCGTGCACGCCTCTCCGCTGTACGCCGGGGCCGTCGAGGAACTGCTGCGCCGCGTCGACGCCGCCCTCGGACACCCGGCGGAGCTGGCGTTCGCCGATGTCGGCGCGGGCCGCGGCGAACTCGTCACCGCGGTCCTCGACCGGTGCCCCCCGGAGCTGGCCGGGCGGCTGCGCCCGTACGCCGTGGAGCTCGCGGACCGCCCGGAGGGCCTCGATCCGCGCATCGAGTGGACGGACGCTCCCCCGGCCGGGATCGAGGGCCTGCTGTTCGCCAACGAGTGGCTGGACAACGTGCCGCTGGACGTCGCCGAGGCCGACGGCGCGGGCACGCCGCGCCAGGTGCTCGTCCAGCCGGACGGCGAGGAGCTGCTCGGCGACCCGGTCGTCGGCGAGGACGCCGACTGGCTCGCCCGCTGGTGGCCCCTGGAGGGCGCGCCCCCCGGGTCCCGCGCGGAGATCGGCCATCCGCGCGACGCCGCCTGGTCCAAGGCGGTCGCCGGACTGCGGGCCGGCCTGGCCGTGGCGGTGGACTACGCCCACGAGCGGGCCTCCCGGCCGCCCTTCGGCACCCTGACCGGCTTCCGCGACGGCCGCGAGGTACGGCCCGTGCCGGACGGCTCCTGCGACATCACCGCGCACGTGGCCCTGGACGCGTGCGCGGGCCCGGGCAGCTCGTTGATCAGCCAGCGCGAGGCGCTGCGCGCCCTGGGCGTCGACGGCAGCCGCCCGCCGCTCTCGCTGGCCTCGACCGACCCGGCCGCGTACGTACGTGCCCTCGGCACGGCGGGCGAAGCGGCCGAACTGACCGCTCCGGGCGGCCTGGGCGCCTTCGGCTGGCTGCTCCAGCCGGTGGGGCTGCATTTCAGCCTGTCCGGCGTTTGAGGACAAAAGGGGGCCCGGGGCGCGGCCCCGGTTTCGGGTAGGGGCGGGTCAGGGGAGAAACTGTCCCCATGACGGAGACGACAGTCGGCATCGGCGGCGCGGCGGAGAGCACCGACATGGTGCTCAACATCGGGCCTCAGCACCCGTCCACCCACGGCGTGCTGCGGCTGCGCCTCGTCCTCGACGGCGAGCGGGTCCAGCACGCCGAGCCGGTCATCGGCTACATGCACCGCGGCGCGGAGAAGCTGTTCGAGGCCCGCGACTACCGGCAGATCATCATGCTCGCCAACCGCCACGACTGGCTGTCGGCGTTCTCCAACGAGCTCGGCGTCGTCATCGCCGTGGAGCGGATGCTCGGCATGGAGGTCCCCGAGCGTGCCGTGTGGACGCGCACGCTGCTGGCCGAGCTGAACCGCGTCCTCAACCACCTGATGTTCCTCGGCTCCTACCCGCTGGAGCTCGGCGGCATCACGCCCGTCTTCCACGCCTTCCACGAGCGCGAGGAGTTGCAGGCGGTGATGGAGGAGATCTCCGGCGGCCGCATGCACTACATGTTCAACCGCGTCGGCGGCCTGAAGGAGGACCTGCCCGCGGGCTGGCTCGGCCGGGCCCGGCACGCGGTGGCCGAGGTGCGGTCCCGGATGGACGTCTACGACCGGCTGGTGCTCGGCAACGAGATCTTCCGGGGCCGTACGCGCGGCGTCGGCGTCCTCTCCCGCGAGACCGTGCACGCCTACGGGGTGAGCGGGCCGATCGCCCGGGCCTCCGGCGTCGACTTCGACCTGCGGCGCGACGAGCCGTACCTCGCGTACGGGGAGCTGGCGGAGACCCTGAAGGTCGTCACCCGCGAGGACGGCGACTGCCTGGCCCGCTTCGAGTGCCTGCTGGAGCAGACCCACAATGCGCTGGAGCTGGCCGACGCCTGTCTGGACCGGATGGAGGAGCTGGCGCCCGGCCCGATCAACCAGCGGCTGCCCAAGGTCCTCAAGGCCCCGGAGGGCTCGACCTACGTCTGGACCGAGAACCCGCTGGGCCTCAACGGCTACTACCTCGTCTCCAAGGGCGAGAAGACGCCCTACCGGCTCAAGCTGCGCTCGGCCTCGTTCAACAACATCCAGGCGCTGACCGAGCTGCTGCCGGGGACGCTGGTCGCCGACATGGTCGCGATCCTGGGCTCGCTGTTCTTCGTCGTCGGAGACATCGACAAGTAGGCGACGCGGTCCGGGCCACCGGCCCGGACCGCCCCGCGCTACGAGATCGCGGTGCGCAGCTCCGCGACGTCGATCTGCTCGGTCTCGTCGTGCGCGGTGAGATCGATGACGGCGCCGTCCGCCTCCGCCTCGGCGAGGGCCTCCTCGCCGACGACGTCCGCGAGGTCCTGCTCCTCGACGGGCGTGGCGGGCTGGGACTGCTTCGCGCCGTCCTTGCCCTTCTTGCCGGCCTTGCTCTTGTCACCGGCGTTGCCGAAGAAGTCGAAGCCGCCCTGCGCGCGGGACGCGGGCCGGCGGGCGGCCGGGACGTCGGACGGCGTGGCCGCCGTGGGGGCGACGGGCTTCGAGGCGACGGACTCCGGGTCAGCGGACTTGGCAGCGGCGGGCTTGGAGGCGGCGGGCTTGGAGGCCTTCGCCGCCTGCTTCTTGCCGCCCGGCTTCACCGGGGCCCCGGCCGGGGACGCCGGTGCCGGTGCCGCGGACGGCACCTCGGGGGCCGGCTTCGCCGTCGCCGCACGCTGGTCCGCGGCGTTGCTGTTCAGGTCGCGCAGGGCGTCGGCGGCCTTGCGGTAGGCGGAGGCGTCCAGGCCGGACGTGCTCTGTGTACGGTCCGGGGCCGCGGCCTCCAGCGCCTTGGCCGCACCGGGCGCGCCGCTCTTCTCGAGCAGGCGGCGGCGCTCCAGGGCGCTGGCGCGTCCGGTCTCGGCCGCGGCGTAACGCCGCAGCAGGTCGGCGTGCTCGGTGCGCAGGCGGGCCAGCTCCCCGCGCTTGGCACGGAGCTTGACCTCGAGCCGGGTGCGCAGCAGACGGGTCTCCTCGAGGTCCGTCTCCAGCTCGGCTATGCGCTCCTCGGTCTTCCACTCGTCGCGGGTGCGGGCGGCGGTGAGCTGGGCGACGCGCTTGCCCGCCGCACGGTCCCAGCGGCGCATCAGCACGGAACCGACCACGGTGGCCGCCGCGGCGGCCACGGCGAGGCCGCGTATGACGGCTGTTTCGCCCACCGCCAGGGCACCGGCGGCGCAGGCGACCGATGTCGCGGCGACCGTCAACGGTGGAAGAAGCCGGTGCAGGGGTGCGGAATGGCGGTGGCGTCCTCGTGGCATGGCCTGAAACTTACCGTGCGTCGCCACGAGAGTGTGACTCCACCACCAAACTCTTCCCTTGATCTTACTTCTCCCCTCCTCCTTCACTTCGTCAGAAGCTTCTTCTCCTTCAGGTAGCGCGCGGCCACATCGGCGGGCTTGAGGCGCTCCGCGTCCACCTTCTTGTTGAGTTCGGTGAGATCCGCCGTGGTCAGCACCCTGCTGAGCCCGCCGAGCGCCTCGGCGATCTTCTGCGAACCCGCCTTCTCCTTATTCACCACCGGCAACACGTTGTCGGAGTTCTGCAGCTTCTTGTCGTCCTCAAGAAGTACAAGACCGAACTGTTCGAGCGTGGCGTCCGTGGTGGTGGTCAGCAGCAGCTGGTCCTTGCCCTCCTTGACCGCCTGCTTGGCCTGGGTGCTGCCGACCTCCAGCGGGTCGATGCCCGCGACGCGTATGCCGTAGGTCTTCTCCAGCCCCGGCTGGCAGAAGGGCCGCTGGGAGCACTCGTCACCGGCCGCGAGCTTCACCGCCTCCTGGGACTTTCCAAGATCGGAAAGGGTCTTGAGCTGGTGTTTCTTCGCGAACTCGGCGGTGACGGCGAACGCGTTCTGATCGACCGCCCGGCCCGGGTCGAGGACGGTGAGACCGCGCGGCTCGGCGAGTTTGCGCAGGGCCTTCACGGTGGCCTCGGCATCGGCGGAGGCCACCGGGGGCGCGTCCTTGCCATTCTGCTTCTTGTTCAGGAATTCGGCGAGCGTCGCCGCATACTCGGGGACCACATCGATCTGGCCCTTCTCCAGCGCGGGCTCATACAGCTCACGCGCGTCGACGGTCTTGATCGACGTCGAATATCCGGCGTCCTTCAGCAGGCCGGCGTATATCTCCGCCAGCACCTTCGACTCGGTGAAGGAGGCCGAACCGATGACCAGGGATTCCTGGCCGGGCTTTGTGGAACTATCGCCTCCGCCGGATTTCTCCAGGCTGTCGCCGCCGCAGGCGGCGAGCCCCGCCGTCAGGGCGGTGATGCCGGCCACCGCCAGCAGGGCGCGGGCGGTCCGCGCTCGACGCGGTGTCCTGGTCATTCGAAAACTCCATCCAGTCGGGCTCTAGGTCAGGCTTGAACGGTCTTCACATGTCCGCGCATCGGGTCCAGCAACCGCTGCAGGAGCACGAAGGCGCCCTCGACCAGCAGCGCGAGCACCGCCACCAGCAGCGCCCCGGCCACCACCTGCGCGGTGTCGGTGAGCCGGAAGCCGGCGGTGATGATCCGGCCCAGGCCACCGCCGCCGGGCAGCGCGGCAAGCGTGGTGGTCGCCACGACCTGCACCGCGGCCGAGCGCACCCCGGTGAGGATCAGCGGGAAGGCCAGCGGCAGTTCGACCCGGGCGATCACCTGACCGCCCGTCATCCCCATGCCCCGCGCGGCCTCGACCATGTCCCGGTCCACCTCGCGCATCCCCACATAGGCGTTGGTCAGCAGCGGGGGTATCGCGAAGAGGACCAGCGCGATGATCGTGGGCCACGAGCCGTGCGTACCGAGCGGGCTGAGCAACAGCAGCACCAGCACCGCGAACGTCGGTACCGCACGGCCCATGTTGGAGATGTTCACCGCCAGCGCGCCGCCCTTGCCCACATGGCCCAGCAGCACGGCGACGGGAAGCGCGATCGCGCAGGAGATCAACAGGCAGACGACGGTGAGGAAGAGGTGCTCGCCGAGCCGGTGCCAGACGCCGTTCGTGCCGGACCAGTGGGCGGCGTCGGCCAGCCACTGCCAGGTGCGCTCGACGACTCCCATCAGGCCACCGCCTTTTCCGCGAACCTACGGGACATCCGGGACTTCGCGCGGCGCTTCGGGCGCGCCCACGGCGTCAGCATCCGCTGGACGAGCAGCAACAGCAGATCCGCCGCGACCGCCAGCACCACGCACAGCACGGAGGCGGTGAGCACTTGGGCCTTGAAGTAGCTGTGCATGCCTTCGTAGATGAGATTGCCCAGCCCGCCGTAGCCGATGATCGCCCCCACGGTCGTCAGCGAAACGGTGGAGACCGTGGCGATGCGCAGACCCGCCATCAAAGCCGGTACCGCCAGCGGCAGTTCGACGGCGAACAGCAGGCGCAGCGGGCCGTACCCCATGCCGCGCGCCGCCTCGCGCGCCTCCTGCGGCACCGAGGCGAGGCCGGCCAGGATGTTCCGCACGAGGATCGTCAGCGAATACAGCACCAGGCCCGTCACCACCACGGCCGCCGACAGCCCGAACACCGGTACCAGCAGCGAGAACATGGCCAGCGACGGCACGGTGTAGAGGATCGTGGTGGCCCCGAGCACCGGCCCCGCGACGGCCCGCCATCTGCGGGCGACCAGGGCGAGCGGGAAGGCGACGAGGAGCCCTATGACCACCGACGCGAGCGTGATGCCGACGTGCTGGAGCGTGGCGTCCGTCAGTTCGGGGCCGCGCGTACGTACGTACTCGCCGCAGATCCAGTCGTTGGCGATCAAGCAGTTCTGACCCGCCATCCGCGCCCTCACCTCCCCCTCGGCCTTCACGGTCGGTCACTGGCGACCCTAACTCGGCCTACTGACATTCGCCTCCGACGGCCATGCGGTTGCACCATTGTTCGAGCAGAAGTACGGCCACAATGGGGACCCATGATCCGTTTCGAGCACGTCACCAAGCGCTACGCCGACGGTACGACCGCCGTGGACGACCTGTCCTTCGAGGTGGCGGAGGGCGAGCTGGTCACGCTCGTCGGACCGTCCGGCTGCGGCAAGACGACCACGATGAAGATGGTCAACCGGCTGATCGAGCCCACGAGCGGCCGCATCAGCGTGAACGGCGAGGACATCGCGACGGTCGACCCCGTCGAACTGCGCCGCCGCATCGGCTACGTCATCCAGCAGGTCGGGCTCTTCCCGCACAAGACGGTTCTGGAGAACACGGCGACCGTGCCCCATCTGCTGGGCTGGCAGCGCAAGAAGGCGCGCGCCCGGGCGGCCGAGCTCCTGGACCTCGTCGGACTCGACCCGTCCGTCTACGGGGACCGCTACCCCGACCAGCTCTCGGGCGGTCAGCGCCAGCGGGTCGGGGTGGCGCGGGCGCTCGCCGCCGACCCGCCCGTACTCCTGATGGACGAACCCTTCGGCGCGGTCGACCCGGTCGTGCGGGAGCGGCTCCAGAGCGAGTTCCTGCGCCTGCAGTCGCAGGTCCGCAAGACGGTGCTGTTCGTGACCCACGACATCGAGGAGGCCGTGCGGCTCGGCGACCGGATCGCGGTGTACGGCAGCGGTCGCATCGAACAGTTCGACGCGCCGGCCGCCGTGCTCGGCGCCCCCGCCACGCCGTACGTCGCCGACTTCGTCGGGGCCGACCGGGGTCTGAAGCGGCTGTCTGTGACGCCGATCGAGGCCGGGGACCTCGAGCAGCCGCCCGTCGTCCACCTCGACGACCCGCTGTCGTCCGCGCGCGCCCGGCTCGCCCGGGACGACGCGCGCTGGGCCGTCGTCCTGGACGACGCCGACCGCCTGCACGGCTGGATCTCCGCGGACGCGGTGGCCTCCGGCGACGGCACGATACGGGTCCGTTCGCGGGCACGGCGCATGGACGCGTGGCTTCCGCTGGGGGCGTCGCTCAAGCAGGCGTTCAGCACGATGCTGCAGCACGACGCCGGGTGGATCGCGGTGCTCGACGGGGAGGCCGCGGACCACTTCTTGGGGGTGCTGACGCCGGCACGGCTGCATGAGGCGCTGCGGCGGTCGATCGAGGCCGATGCTCGCGGTAGCGAGCGCAGCGAGGCCGTCGTGGAGACGATCGCGGGCGTGTAGGTCAAACGCCGGACGGGCTGGAAAATCCAGCCCGTCCGGGGGGCACCTCCCAGCGGTAGCCGGGGGAGTTTGAGGACCGGGGTCCGGGGCGGAGCCCCGGGAGTCACGCCCGCGCCGCGCCCGTGCCGTCGTTTTCGTCGTCGTCCTCCGGGAGCTTGCACACGCGCTCCATGAAGAAGGCCGCCGCTATCACGCACGCGCCCGCCAGGACCGACGCCGCGGCGTAGATCGCCTGGTCGCGCCGGGCGGGCACGTCGAGGCCGTCGAGGAACAGGAAGACGCCGACGCCGCCGTACATCCCCGCGACCAGCGCCGCGACGAGCGCGCTGGCCTGGCCGAAGACCACGGCCCGCGCCGCCAGCAGGGGGTCGACCCCCTTGGCGCCGGGCCGGCGCTCACGCTGGGCCCGCAGCCGGGCCCGCAGGGAGAGCGCCGTCGCGGCGAGGACCACCGCGATGACCGCCAGCACGATCGGCGCCGCCACCGGGACGCCCGGCAGCGTGCCGAGGGAGTCCCACAGCCGGGCGGCGGCCCACGAGAGCACCCCGGCCACGGCGAACAGGCCGACCAGGACCCCGATCCGAAGTTGCTTCACCGAGCCGTCGCCCCTCATCGTCAATCGTCCTCAGCGCACACGAAACCACACTGCCCCAACGGCTACTCGGGCAGTCGCAGTTCCAGGTCGGCCCGCGGTTCGACGCCGCCACGGTCGATACCGGCCAGCAGCTCGGCGACCGGACCATGCCCCGGAACCACGGCTTCAGGCTCCACGTCGTACCACGGCACGAGCACGAAGGCGCGCTCATGCACGCGCGGGTGCGGCAGCGTCAGCACCGGATCGTCGGAGACGACGTCCTGATAGGTGACGATGTCGACGTCGAGCGTGCGCGAGCCCCAGCGCTCCTCGCGCACCCGCTCGAAGGCCTCCTCGATCGCGTGGCCGCGCTCCAGGAGGGAGTCCGGCGGGAGCGTGGTCTTCACCAGCACGACCGCGTTGAAGTACGAGGGCTGGGAGCCGGGCTCGACGCCCCAGGGCTCGGTCTCGTAGACCGGGGACACGGCCTTGACCCGCAGGCCGGGTGTGTCCTCCAGCGCGTCGATCGCACCCTGCAGGATCTCCAGGCGGTTGCCCAGGTTGCTGCCGATCGAGATCACGGCTCGCTTGGGGTTGCTCAGCGTCACATCGGCGGCGTCCACCCGCTCCACCACGGAGGCGGGCACCGGCTGCACGGTCGGGTCGCTGCTGCTCATACTCGGCTCCGGGTAATAGTGATCGTCACGTCGTCGAAAGGAACGGTGATCGGGGCGTCGGGCTTGTGCACGACGACCTCCACCTCCCGCACCGGTTCGTGCTTGAGGCACTGCTCGGCGATGCGCTCGGCGAGCGTCTCGATGAGGTCGACCGGCTCGCCCTGGACGATGTCGACGACCTCCTCCGCCACGATGCCGTAGTGCACGGTCTTCGCGAGGTCGTCATCGGCCGCGGCAGGCCGGGTGTCCAGGCTCAGCACCAGGTCCACGACGAAGGTCTGCCCTTCCTCGCGCTCCCGGGGGAACACCCCGTGGTGCCCGCGAGCCTTCAAGCCGCGCAGCGCGACACGATCCACCCGAATCACTCCTGCTGGTTGTCGGTATGGGCCGGTTTGGAAGCCCACCGGTCGTCGCCGGCGCGGCCCCCGTCCCTGCCGTCGGCCGGGTTGCCCACCATCGAATCTACCTGCGGACACCGACAGCGCCCGCCCGCGGGTGCTATGGACAAGGAGCGCATACGGTGCTATCCGGCACCCGCCGCGCCTACCCCGCGGACCCGCGATCCACCCCTACCCGCCCGGCGAGCAGCTCGAACGAGTGGTCACATACCCCTCACACTGACGTGTCCTACGCCACGTCACCCCGTCGGCTCAGCCGGGCCCGGTCCGCCGGAATTGCCCTGTTCGTCCTCATCTTCCTCGTCCCGGCCCGCGAGGACCGGCGAGCCGTGGTGCGACCACACCTTCCACTCGTCACCCGACCGCCGGAACACATTGGTGGCCACGACCAGCTGCCCCACGAGCGGACCCAGCTCGCCCTCGTTCTCGGCCGGGGCGCCGCTGAGGATGTTCTCCGTGCAGGTCACCATCGCGGTGTCCCCCGCGACCGTCACCTCGACGTCGGTCAGGAAGAACTGGATGTAGTCGGTGCTGGCCATGATCAGGGCGTACGAGCGCAGCACCTCGTTCCGCCCGCGCAGCACCGGCCACCCCGGGTGGACGCACGAGACCTCGGTGCCCGGCACATTCAGCCAGAGCCGGTCCATGGCCGCCGTGTCGCCCCGCTCCACGGCCTCGTACAGGGCCGTGTTGGCCAGCTCGACCCGCTCGCTGTCCGTGCGGGCGGCGCTCACACCGCCCCCTCGGCGCCCTGCACCGCCCGTACGACCCGCACCGCGTCCGCGCTCGCCCGCACCTCGTGCACCCGCACCGCCCACGCTCCCTCCCGCGCCGCCAGTGTCGACACGGCCGCCGTCGCGGCATCGCGCTCACGGGCCGGCGGCGGGTCGCCGTCGGGCCCGGCCAGCACCCGGCCCAGGAACCGCTTGCGGGAGGCGGCCACCAGCAGCGGCAGCCCGGTCTCCCGGCGGATCCGGGCCAGCCCGGCCACCAGGGCCAGGTCGTGCTCGGCGTTCTTGGCGAAGCCCAGGCCCGGGTCCAGCACGAGGCGCTCCGGCTCGATGCCGCCGGCGATCACCTCGTCCACGCGCTGCCGCAGCTCCCCGAGGACCTCACCGGTCACATCGGGCCCGTAGACGGCCCGGCTGTTCATGTCGGCGCTGAAGCCGCGCCAGTGCATCACCACGAACGGCACCCGGGCGGCCGCTACCACCGGCACCATCGCCCGGTCCGCGAGCCCGCCGCTCACGTCGTTGACCAGCGCCGCGCCCGCCTCGACCGCGGCCTCGGCCACCGAGGCGCGCATGGTGTCCACGGACACCACCACGCCCTCGCCCGCCAGCTCGCGGACGACCGGGACCACCCGGCGCAGCTCCTCGTCCTCGTCCACCCGGGAGGCGCCCGGACGGGTGGACTCCCCGCCCACGTCGACCAGGTCCGCGCCGGCGGCGGCCAGGTCGAGGCCGTGCTTGACCGCCAGGGCGGTGTCGAACCAGTGCCCGCCGTCCGAGAACGAATCAGGGGTGACGTTGACCACGCCCATCACCGCACAGCGGTCCCATTCGGGCAGTCCGACCGGCCCCACACGGCCGCGCAGCGTACTCATACCGTCCAGCCTAGGGCGTGCGGAGGACGCGGCACCGCACCGCACGGGGGGCGGAAAAGCGGAAGCCCTCCCCGGACGGTGTCCGGGGAGGGCTTCCGCAAGGCCGCAGGGCGGCTCGCGCCAGGCGCGTCAGGCCGCGCGCGTGACCTCGCTCTGCTCGGGTGCGCTCTCCTCGTCGTGCGGGAAGTGCTTCGGCTCGGCCGGGCGGCGGCGCAGCAGCCGCGGCAGCTCCAGGAAGCCCTCCGCCTGCATCATCGCGAAGCCGATGCGGGGCAGGTCGCGGCTGTTCGGGAAGACGATGAAGCGCGGCTCCCAGCGGGGGCGGAACTTCTCGTTGAACTTGTACAGCGACTCGATCTGGAACCAGCGCGAGAGGAAGATCAGCACCGAGCGCTGGATGCGGACCACCGGGCCCGCGCCCAGCTTGCCGCCGCGCTCGAGGGCGGAGCGGAAGAACGCGAAGTTCAGCGACAGACGCTTGATCTTGAGCTCGGGCGCGGCCTGCAGGAAGGCGACGATCAGCAGCTCGTTCATGCCCGGGTCGGCGCTGCGGTCACGGCGCATCAGCTCCAGCGAGCTGCCGTCCTTGCCCCACGGCACGTAGTGCTGCATGGCGCGGAGGTCGCCGAAGGGGAGGTCCTCGCCCTCCTCCGGGTCCTTGTGGGCGGTCGCGATGATCGCGTCCAGGTCCTTGGGGTCGCCGATGCGGCCCAGGGCCATGGAGAAGCCGCGCTCGTCCTCGGTGTCGCGCCAGGCGTTGGCGGCCTTCTGGACGACCTCGAGCTCCTCGGGGCTCAGGTCCCCGACGCGGCGCGTCTTGGTGGAGTAGCCGTTGCGCTCGATGCGCTTGACCATCTGCCGGACGTTGCGCATGGAGCGGCCGGTCAGGCTGAAGTCGGCGACGTCGACGATGGCCTCGTCGCCCATCTCCAGGGCGTCCAGACCGGTCTCACGGGTCCACACCTCGCCACCGGTCTCGCTGCAGCCGGCGACCGCGGGGGTCCAGGAGTGGCGCTTGGCCAGCTCCATGAACTGCTCGATCGCGCCCGGCCAGGCCTCGACGTCACCGATGGGGTCGCCGCTGGCGAGCATCACGCCGGAGACGACGCGGTAGGAGACGGCGGCCTTGCCGCTGGGGGAGAAGACGACGCTCTTGTCGCGGCGCAGCGCGAAGTGGCCGAGCGAGTCGCGCTCGCCGTGCTTGTCGAGCAGCTCGCGCAGCTTGTCCTCGGCCTCCTCGGTGAGGAGGGGGGCCGGGTACGCCGGCTGGAAGGCCAGGAAGGCGGTGGTGGCGACGGTCAGCAGGCCGAGGGCACCAAGGGAGTAGCCGACGGTGTAGTCGACGCCGCCGGTGTAGCGGATCGATCCTTCAAAGCCGAACAGACCCCAGATGACGTGCTCGATCTGCTCCAGCACCGGCGGGTCGCCGATCATCTGCTTGGGGTGCGAGCCGACGATCACCCAGCCGAGGGCGAAGCTGACGCCGCCCAGGAGGATGAAGTTGGCCGCCGCCTTCCAGCGGCTGCGCGGGTCCGGCAGGGCCGGGAAGGCGCTCTTGTGCCGCAGGAGGTACACGAAGAGCAGCAGGGAGAAGACCGTACCGACGATCGAGTGCCGGTAGATCAGCTGTGCGGCCGCGCCGATCGGCAGGACCACCACGGCGGCGAGCCAGGCGCGCTTCTTGGCCCGCTTGAGGCCGTGGGCGAGCATGAGCAGCAGGATGCCCACGACGATCGAGCCGGCGGCGGCCAGCTGCGAGACCGTTCCGGGCAGTACCTCGGCAAGGGAGTGGACCTTGCTGAAGCGGAACCTCGGGACGACCCCCGCCACGATGTCCGCCAGGCCGATGAGGGCACCGACCGTACCTACGACGGCAGGCACGCGCTCGGGCTTCGGTCCCTTCGCGAGACGCGCAAGCACCGACAGCCACTTCGGCCCCTGGGGAACCTCGTCGGACTTTTTGCCATCTACCCTGACAGACATCTCTTCCCGTCGTCCTGTCGAGTGGGCCTGCGCCATCTGGCGGCAGCACCCGTGCAATGTGCGCCCTGTAGGACGACGGTTTCGGGGTTGAGGTTCCGTGGGGGGCCGAGCCCGGAAAGAAGTAACCATTCCGCGACTCGGCGCCGGGTCGCTCGGCAGAAAGCACCTCATGGGTCTCACCAGCATGGCAGTACTCCTGCTTGCCATCGTGGCGGCGGTAGTGCTCTTCGCATTGACCATTTGGCTCTGGCCCCGCCTGGGCAAGAAGGGCGTCGGCTCCGTCTTCGCCCGGGTCGGCATGATGCTCGCCACCCAGCTGTCGCTGTTCGCCGCCATCGGCCTGTGGGCGAACCAGTCCTTCGGCTTCTACGGCTCGTGGGCCGACCTCTTCGGCCAGGTCAAGAACGAGGGCGTGGTCGTCGACCACAGCGCCGGCGCCAAGCGGGTGCAGGTCGTGAGCGCTCAGGCGGTCAAGGTGCCGCGGGGCGACGTCCCGCGCGTCGGCGGCAAGATAGAAAAGATCAACATCGTCGGGCCCGAGTCCAAGATCACCAGCCCGGCCTACGTCTACCTGCCGCCGGAGTACTTCCAGCCGCAGTACGCGAACAAGACCTTTCCGGCCTCCGTCGCCCTGACCGGCTACCCGGGCACCGCCGAGGCCCTGATCAAGGGCCTGGACTACCCGGTCCGCGCGCACAAGCTGGCCAAGGACAAGAAGATGCAGCCCACCATCCTCGTGATGATGCGGCCCACCGTCGCCCCGCCGCGCGACACCGAGTGCATCGACATACCCAACGGCCCCCAGACCGAGACCTTCTTCACCAAGGACCTGCGCAAGGCCATCTCGGAGCAGTACCGCGTCGGCACCAAGGCCGCGAACTGGGGCATCATCGGTGACTCCACCGGTGGCTACTGCGCCCTGAAGTTCGCCATGCGCCACCCGGACGCGTACTCCGCCGCCGCCTCCCTGTCCGGCTACTACAAGGCCCCGCAGGACGCGACCACCGGTTCCCTCTTCGGCGGCAGCAAGCAGCTGGAGAACGAGAACGACCTGCTGTGGCGCCTGAAGAACAAGGAGCTGCCGCCCGTCTCCCTGCTGGTCACCTCCAGCAAGAAGGGCGAGCACAACTACAAGGACACCCTGAAGTTCATCGACATGGCGGCGAAGTCCCCCGCCCGGGTCTCCTCGATCATCCTCGACAGCGGCGGCCACAACTTCAACACCTGGCGCCGCGAGCTGAACCCCACCCTGAAGTGGATGGGCAGCCGCCTCAGCGCCTGACCGCGCCGCACCACAAGAAAGGGCCCGCCTGAGCGGGCCCTTTTCCGTTCCTCCAGCCGCTCCCGGCTAGCGGGCCATGATCAGGCTCATCGCCTCGGCACGCGTCGCGGGGTCGCGCAGCTGGCCCCGCACCGCGGAGGTCAGCGTCTTGGCGCCGGGCTTGCGGATGCCGCGCATGGACATGCACATGTGCTCGCACTCGATCACCACGACCACGCCGCGCGGCTCCAGGATCTCCATCAGGGAGTCCGCTATCTGCGTGGTGAGTCGCTCCTGGACCTGCGGCCGGCGGGCGTAGACGTCCACCAGCCGGGCCAGCTTCGACAGACCGGTGATCTTGCCGCTCGTCGACGGGATGTAGCCGACGTGCGCCACGCCGTGGAAGGGCACCAGGTGGTGCTCGCACGTGCTGTACACCTCGATGTCCCGGACCAGCACCATCTCGTCGTGCCCGAGGTCGAACGTCGTGGTCAGCACGTCCACCGGCTCCTGCCAGAGGCCGGCGAAGATCTCCTTGTACGCCCGTGCCACGCGCGCCGGGGTCTCCCGCAGGCCCTCCCGGTCCGGGTCCTCACCGACCGCGATCAGCAGCTCCCGGACGGCGTTCTCGGCCCGCTTCTCGTCGAACTCGCCGATGGAACCCTCGGCGTCCAGCGTCACCGGGTCGGTCATGGGCTTGCCTCGTTCTCTCGTACGTGTACGCGCCAGTGCGGCCTCTCAGGGGCGCGCATATGCGCGATGCCGCGTCCCCAAGGCTAAAACCTGGGGGACGCGGCATCCATTCCGGGCCCTGTCCGGGCCGGATCGCGTGGAGCAGGATCAGCTCTCCGGCGTACCGGAGCTGTCCTTCGGGAGCTCGACCGTCTCGACGGTGTTCACTCCGTTGTTGTTGGCCGGGGCGAGCTCCTTGGGGGAGAGCACCGGCGGGCGGGTGGAGGGGGTGCGGCGCGAGGAGCCGGTCCACGCCGGGCGGGCCGGGCGCTTCACGATGTGCTTGAAGATCTCGGCGATCTCCTCCTTGTTCAGCGTCTCCTTCTCCAGGAGCGCCAGAACCAGGTTGTCGAGGACGTCGCGGTTCTCGACCAGGATCTCCCACGCCTCGTTGTGCGCGGTCTCGATGAGCTTCTTGACCTCTTCGTCGACCAGCGCGGCGACCTCTTCGGAGTAGTCCCGCTGGTGCGCCATCTCGCGGCCCAGGAAGGGCTCGGAGTTGTCGGAGCCGAACTTGATCGCGCCGAGGCGCTCGGTCATGCCGTACTGCGTGACCATCGCGCGGGCCGTGGCCGTGGCCTTCTCGATGTCGTTCGCGGCACCCGTGGTCGGGTCGTGGAAGACGAGCTCCTCCGCCGCGCGGCCGCCCAGCATGTAGGCCAGCTGGTCGAGCATCTCGTTGCGCGTGGTGGAGTACTTGTCCTCGTCGGGGAGGACCATGGTGTAGCCGAGCGCACGGCCCCGGGACAGGATCGTGATCTTGTGGACCGGGTCGGAGTTCGGGGAGGCCGCCGCGACCAGGGCGTGTCCGCCCTCGTGGTACGCGGTGATCTTCTTCTCCTTGTCGCTCATGATCCGGGTCCGCTTCTGCGGTCCGGCCACGACACGGTCGATCGCCTCGTCCAGCATGTGGTTGTCGATCAGCTTGCGGTCGCTGCGGGCCGTCAGCAGGGCGGCCTCGTTCAGGACGTTCGACAGATCGGCACCGGTGAAGCCGGGGGTACGACGGGCGACGGCCGCGAGGTCGACGTCCGGGGCGACCGGCTTGCCCTTCTGGTGAACCTTGAGGATCTCCAGACGGCCCTGCATGTCCGGACGGTCGACGGCGATCTGCCGGTCGAAGCGGCCCGGGCGCAGCAGCGCCGGGTCGAGGATGTCCGGGCGGTTCGTGGCGGCGATCAGGATGACGCCGCCCTTGACGTCGAAGCCGTCCATCTCGACGAGCAGCTGGTTCAGCGTCTGCTCGCGCTCGTCGTGGCCGCCGCCGAGGCCCGCGCCGCGGTGCCGGCCGACGGCGTCGATCTCGTCGACGAAGACGATGGCCGGGGCATTGGCCTTGGCCTGCTCGAACAGGTCACGGACCCGGGAGGCACCCACACCGACGAACATCTCGACGAAGTCGGAGCCGGAGATCGAGTAGAACGGCACGCCCGCCTCGCCGGCGACGGCGCGCGCGAGCAGGGTCTTGCCCGTACCGGGCGGGCCGTACAGCAGCACGCCCTTGGGAATCTTGGCGCCGACGGCCTGGAACTTCGCCGGCTCCTGCAGGAACTCCTTGATCTCGTGGAGCTCCTCGACGGCCTCGTCGGACCCCGCCACGTCGGCGAAGGTCGTCTTCGGGGTGTCCTTGGTGATCAGCTTGGCCTTGGACTTCCCGAAGTTCATGACTCGGGAGCCGCCGCCCTGCATCTGATTCATCAGGAACAGGAAGACCACGACGATCAGTACGAAGGGCAGCAGCGAGAGCAGCACCCCGACGAGGGGGTTCTGCTTCGACGTCGAGACGTTGTAGCCCTCGGGCAGTGTCTTCTGGTCGTCGTCATCGGCCTTGGCCTGCAGATCCTTGGAGATCTCCACGCCCTGGTCGCCGATGTAATTGGCCTGGACCTTGCTGGAGCCCTTGATCTTCTGGCCGTTGATCAGCTCGACCTTGATCTTGTTCTCGTCGCCGGTCGTCAGCTCGGCCGATTTCACCAGATTCTTGTCGATCGCATGCACGACCTGGCTGGTGTCCACCGACTTGTAGCCGCCGGACGAGCCGACGACCTGCATCAACACGACCACGGCGAGGACGGCCAGCACGATCCACATGACCGGCCCACGGAAGTAGCGCTTCACGTCCATCCATACGGGGCGCGAGCGCCCCGTCCCTCCTGCCACAGTGAGGCACGGTCACCCCGGATTGGGGTGCCTGTGCGTGCGGTGTCCTGCTCGACCTTGAAAGCTTGACTTTGAAAGCCTGAAAAGGCTGACCTTCGGACGGTACCCCAGCATTGTCACCCGACGCCGCTGCGGACGGTCAACAAACCCGCCCTCACCCTGCTCCAACGGCGGGAAACCGGGTACGGTTCCCGCGCGCCGGGGTACCCGCTCCGGAAGCGGGGCGTGCTCAGCCGCCGTAGACGTGCGGCGCGAGCGTGCCCACGAAGGGCAGATTGCGGTACTTCTCGGCGAAGTCGAGGCCGTAACCGACGACGAACTCGTTCGGAATGTCGAAACCGACCCACTTCACGTCGATGGCGACCTTCGCCGCCTCCGGCTTGCGCAGCAGCGTCACGACATTGAGCGACGCCGGCTCGCGGGAGCCGAGGTTCGACAGCAGCCACGACAGGGTGAGGCCGGAGTCGATGATGTCCTCGACGATCAGGACGTGCTTGCCCTTGATGTCGGTGTCCAGGTCCTTGAGGATCCGCACCACGCCGGAGGACTGGGTGCCCGCGCCGTAGGAGGACACGGCCATCCAGTCCATGGTGACGGGGTTGGACAGCGCACGCGCCAGGTCCGCCATCACCATCACGGCGCCCTTGAGGACGCCGACGATGAGCAGGTCCTTGCCCGCGTACTCCGCGTCGATCTTCGCGGCCAGCTCGGCCAGCTTCGCGTCGATCTCTTCCTTGGTGATGAGCACCGACTTCAGATCGGTGCCCATGTCCTTGTCGTCCACCCGCGCCACTCTCGCTCGTTCAAGACTCGTCCGGCCTACGGGGCGGTGTCGCCCCGTTCGAATCAGCCCTGCCGGAGGACCAGTCTGCCACCCTGCCTGCGAACCGCGACGCGCCCGGGCAGGTTGATGGCCCCCTGGCCGCGCCAGCCGGTGATCAGCCGGTCGACTTCCTCCAGGTGGCGGGCGAAGAGCGAACCGGCCGGGGAGCCCGCCGCGATGGCCGCGCGGCGCAGCACTCGGCGGCGGACCGCGGGGGGCAGGGCGAAGAGCTTGGCGACCTCCAGGTCGCCGGAGTCGTCCCGGACGGACGTCTCCACGGCGGCGGCCCAGGAGTCGAGGGCGTCCGCGTCGTCCCGGGAGAGCTGGGCGGTGCGGGCGAGGGCCTCCACGACGCCCTTGCCGAGGGCCTTCTCCAGGACGGGCAGCGCCTCGTGGCGGACCCGGGAGCGGGTGTAGGCGGGGTCGGCGTTGTGCGGGTCGTCCCAGACGGGCAGCGACTGGACCATGCACGCCTTGCGGGCGGTCTGCCGGTCCAGGCCCAGGAAGGGCCGGCGGTAGCGGCCGCCGACGCCGGAGGCGGTGGCCATGCCGGAGAGCGAGCGGATGCCGGAGCCGCGGGCGAGCCCCAGCAGAACCGTCTCGGCCTGGTCGTCACGGGTGTGGCCGAGCAGGATCGCGGCGGCGCCGTGCCGGTCGGCGACGGCGTCCAGCGCGGCGTAGCGGGCGTCGCGGGCCGCGGCCTCGGGGCCGCCCTCCCGGCCGACGTCCACCCGGACGGCCTCGACGGGGTCCAGGCCGAAGGCGGCGAGGCGGCCGACGACCTCGGCGGCGCGCAGGTCGGAGCCCGGCTGGAGGCCGTGGTCGACGGTGACCCCGCCGGCCCGGACCCCGAGCCTGGGGGCCTCGAAGGCGAGGGCGGAGGCGAGCGCCATGGAGTCGGCGCCGCCGGAGCAGGCGACCAGGACGAGCGGGGGCGTGCCGGGGGAGGCCGCCGAGGGCGCGGCGCTGGGTACGGAGGCGGGCGGAGCCAGGGTGAGGACGTCGTGGAGTACGCGGCGGACCGCCAGGCGTATCGCCGCGACCGCGGGGTGTGGACCCATGTCCGTGTGTCCAATCGTTCCATTCGGGGGGCCATTTGGGAGAGGGCCGTAGCCTTGCGACTTCGAGCCTCGGTCACGCTGTGTGCGTCGATGGTGACAGAGACGAGCCTTTACCCGAGCATCGCACGCCCACCCTCGGCAAACGGTCCCTCGGACGGGTGATTACGGGAGCGTTCATCCGGCACGGGGCGTGCCGGCATCACCCGTCGGTTCGTCCGTGCACCCGTGCGACCCAGTCCGCCGGTTTGGCGATCTCCGATTTGGTCGGGAGCGTGTTCGGCGACGTCCAGACCCGGTTGAACCCGTCCATGCCGACCTCGTCCACGACGGCCCGTACGAACCGCTCGCCATCACGGTACTGCCGCAGCTTGGCGTCCAGACCCAGCAGTTTGCGCAGCGCGGCGTCCAGCCGTCCGGCACCGCTGGCCCGCCGCTTCTGGAACTTCTCCCGGATCTCGGCCACGGTCGGTACGACCTGCGGACCGACTCCGTCCATCACGTAGTCCGCATGCCCCTCCAGCAGGGACATCACGGCCGTCAGCCGGGCGAGGACCTCCCGCTGGGCGGGGGTCTGCACCAGCTCCACGATGCTGCGGCCCTCCGGGGGCCGGCCGCCCGCCAGCGACTGGGCGGCCTCGCGCACGCGTTCCAGCAGGGTGGCGGGGTCGACCTCCGTCTCACCGAGGAACGTCTGGATCTCGCCCTCGATGTGGTCGCGGAGCCAGGGCACCGCCGTGAACTGCGTGCGGTGCGTCTCCTCGTGCAGGCACACCCACAGGCGGAAGTCGTGCGGGTCGACCTCGAGCTCGCGCTCGACCTGGACGATGTTGGGCGCCACCAGCAGCAGCCGGCCGCCTCCGTCGGGCGAGCCCGGCAGGTCACGACTGACCGGCGCGAACGTCTCGTACTGCCCCAGCACCCGGGACGCCAGGAACGACAGCAGCATCCCCAGCTCGACGCCGGTCACCTTGCCGCCGACGGCCCCCAGGACCGCGCCTCCGGGGGGATTGCCGCGCTTGCCCTGCATCTTCTCCAGCAGCGGCCCCAGCAGCGCCCGGAAACCGGCGACGTTCGCCTTGATCCACCCGGCCCGGTCCACGACGAGGACGGGAGTGTCCGCGCCCCCGCCCGCCGGGGGCGCCATCCGTGTGAACGCCCGTACGTGCTCCTCGGAGGAGCGTGCGTGCCGCCGCAGCTCGGCGACCACCGCACGCGCCTCTTCCCGGCTGACCTCCGGCCCCGGCCGTACGAGCCGAGTCGCCGTCGCCACCGCGAGCTTCCAGTCGACCATCTCCGTACCACCGACGCTCGTCATGACTTCACCGTACGTGCTGCGCCGGGCTCGGGGAGAGGCCTTGCCCGGTCCCGGCACGGGCCCGCCGGGGGCCGGTTCAGTCGAGCGTCGAGGCCACCGCCGAGGCGAGGCGGTCCAGCGCCTGCTGGGCGCCGTCGGCCGAGGGCGTGTTCGAGGCCAGGAAGGCGAAGGCCAGCAGCCGGCCGCTGGGCGTGAGCGCGGTGCCGGCGAGGGTGTTGACCCCGGTGAGGGTGCCGGTCTTGGCCCGGACGGTCGCGCGGCCCGCCGTGTCGCGGCCGTAGCGCTCGCGCAGGGTGCCGGTGAAGCCGGCCACCGGCAGTCCGGTCAGGACCGGGCGGAGCCGGGGCGCCGCCGGGTCGGCGGCCCGGGCCAGCAGCCGGGCCAGGAACTCCGCGGAGGCCTGGTCGGCACGGTCCAGGCCGCTGCCGTCGGCGATGCGGACGGCCCCCATCGGCAGGCCCATGGCCGAGAGCCGGTCGGTGACGGCCTTCGCCGCGCCCTCGACGCTCGCCGGCTGCCCGGACGCCAGCGCCGTCTGCCGCGCCAGCGCCTCGGCGATGTCGTTGTCGCTGTTGGTCAGCGTCCGCTCGACCAGATCGGCCAGCGGCGCGGAGGCGACCGCGGCGAGGCGGGCCGCGTCCGGTGCCGCCCCGCCCTCGGTGGGCTCGCCCTCGACCTCCACGCCCCGCTCCCGCAGCATCGCGGCGAACTTGCGGGCCGCGTCCGCCGCCGGCTCGGCCGTACGGTCGGCGGGCCCGCGGGAGGAGTCGTCCAGCCGGCCCTCGTCGACCATGAGGGCGCTGACGGGCGCGAGGTTCTCGTTGGGCCCGTGCTGGACGGGCCCGGTGTAGCGCGAGGCGTCGTAGGCGAGGGCGGTACGGGCCGTTCCGCGCGCCTTGAGCGCGCGCGCCGTGGCGTCGGCCAGCTCGGACAGGCTCGCGAAGCGCGGGCCGGGGCCCTGCGCGGGGCGGGCCGTGAGCGTGGGGTCTCCCCCGCCGACCAGCACGATGCGGCCGGCGCCCCCGTCGACGACGGTCGTCTCGATGCGGTGCTCGGGTCCCAGCGCGGCGAGCGCCGCGGCCGACGTGGCCAGCTTGATGGTGGAGGCAGGCGTGTAGGCGACGTCCTGCCCGGCGCCGAAGAGCGGCTCCCCGCTCGCCACGTCGACGACCGACGCCGCGCGGTCCGGGCCGAGCGCGGGGTCCTGCAGGAGCGGCTCCAGGGCGGCCGCGAGGCCCTCGCGCGCGGACGGCCGCCCGGCGCGCAGCGCGCCCAGCACCGGCGGCGCGGCGGCCGGAACCCGGCCGGCGGCCGAGTGACCCTCGCCACCCACTCGCCCGGCGGTCACGGCACGCACCCGTTCGGCCTTACGCTGACCTCCGTCCCAGGGGCCGGCGGCCGCCACCGCACCGGTCGCGATCACGAAACCGGCCACGGCGGACGTGGCGGCGAACTGCACGGTTCGGCGCCGCGCCACGGGGGCGTCCCGCCACCACCTGACCTGCCAGCGTCCGGCTTCAGGCACCACGGACCAGCCCCTTTCGCCACCACACACCTGCGTGGGGGACACTTAATCACCAGACGTATGTGTTGATCATGAAGGAGCCACCCGTGGAGTTCGACGTCACCATCGAGATCCCGAAGGGTTCGCGGAACAAGTACGAGGTGGACCACGAGACCGGTCGCATCCGTCTGGACCGCCGACTCTTCACCTCGACCTCGTACCCGGCCGACTACGGCTTCGTCGAGAACACCCTCGGCGAGGACGGCGACCCGCTGGACGCGATGGTCATTCTCGACGAGCCGACGTTCCCCGGCTGCCTCATCAAGTGCCGCGCCATCGGCATGTTCCGCATGACGGACGAGGCCGGCGGCGACGACAAGCTGCTGTGCGTCCCGGCGAACGACCCGCGCGTGGAGCACCTGCGCGACATCCACCACGTGTCGGAGTTCGACCGCCTGGAGATCCAGCACTTCTTCGAGGTCTACAAGGACCTCGAGCCGGGCAAGTCCGTCGAGGGCGCCGACTGGGTCGGCCGCGCCGAGGCCGAGGCCGAGATCGAGGCCTCCTACAAGCGCCTCGAGGCCGCGGGCGGCTCGCACCACTGAGCAGCACCCTGAGGCAACCGGCACGCGCGGCTTCGTACGACTAGAAGCCGCGCGTCCGCTTTGCCGCCCGGCGCGCCGCGGCGCCGGGCACCTTCAGGAACATCCGGGCCATCTCGGACCCGAGATTCACCCCGATGGCGATCGCCAGCGCCAGGGCCGCCGCCTTGGTGAGGCTGGAGATGCCGGTGTTGAGCTCGTTCTTCGCGAAGTTCAGCAGGGCGAAGTACACCGCGCTACCGGGCAGCAGCGGCCCGATCGCCGCCGTGACGTACGGCAGCGCGGAGGCGTGCCGGTAGCGCGCGAAGAGCTGCCCGAAGAGGCCCACGAGCCCCGCGGCGACGGCCGTGGCGGGCACCGGGTCGACCCCGATGGTGTCGGCGAGCGCCCCGTAGACCACCCAGGCGACACCGCCGTTGAGCATGGCCAGCCATACGGTGTGACGTTCCTGCTGGAGCAGCACCGCGAAGGCGAAGGCCAGGATCATGGCCGCGACGGTCTGGGTGACGGGCCGTTCCACCCGCTCCAGCGCGGCCTCGGGGTTGAGCGTCCCGCCGCCGAAGTGCACGCCCCCGTAGAGGACCACGAGCACGCCGCAGACGATGCCGACGATGAGGTAGCCGACCTCCAGCAGGCGGGCCGCGGCGGTGATGTAGTAGCCCGTCAGGCCGTCCTGCACGCCCGCGACCAGGGCCCGCCCGGGGATCAGCGCGAACAGCCCGCCGGTGATCACGGCGGAGGCCTGTACGTGCACGTACTCATGGGCGGTGCTCAGCGCCACGCCCATCACGGCGGGCGGCATCGCGGCCGCCACGAACTGGTAGAACTCCGGCAGCCCGCGCCCCGCCGCCAGCCACGCCAGCCGGTCGCCCAGCATCGCCCCGGCCGCCGCCGCGAGGAACACCACGACGCCGCCGCCCACGAGCAGGCTCGCCGCCCCGGCGAGCAGCCCCGAGGCGAGGGTGAGCTCCCAGCCCGGGTAGGGGTGGCGGTTGCGGCGTATCTCGGCCAGCCGTCCGTAGGCCTCCTCCAGGGTGAGCCCCTGCGAGGTGATGTCGTGCAGCAGCCGGTAGACGGCGTTCAGACGGGTGTAGTCGGTGCCGCGCCGCCGCACGGTGCGGTTGGCGGTGACCGGGTCGTCGACGAGGGACGGCTGGTAGCTGACGGTCAGCAGGGTGAAGGTGACGGTCGGCTCGCAGCGCGCCAGCCCGTAGGCGTGCGCGACGCCGAACATCGCCGCCTCGACGTCCTCGGCGCCCTCACCGCCCGCCAGTAGCAGCTCGCCGATGCGCAGCGTCAGGTCCAGCACGCGCGGTACGGGCGGGCCGGGCTCCTCGGGCTTCTCCGGGCGGTCCGGCACCGGCCGCTCCCCCAGCGGCATGCGCAGCATGGTGCGCATGCGGTCCTGCCAGGGGGCCTCCTTGACGAGGGAGACCTTGGGGATGCCGTAGGGCGGGGTGAAGGCCGGGTGGAAGCCGGCCGGGGCCGCGCCCTCGGGCAGGGCGAACGCCGAGCCCTCCGGGCCTGTGTCCGGCTCGGGCGAGACCCCTTCCGGAAGCGCGAACTCCGATGTGGGGTGCTCATCCTCCGGCGGGGGTGGCAGCGGCACCCCCAGCGGCGGGGTGAAGGCGCTGTGCGCCTCGTCGGAGTGCGGCTTGCGGTCCTCGCCGGGCTCCGGGTCCGGAGCGCCACGACCGCCCCGCTGCCGATCAGCCACCACGTGCTCCTCGTTACGCCCTCCAGTTACGGCCACCATGCCTGATGGGACGTACGGGCGCGCACTGGGGGGCCGGGAAACGGACGGGTGGACTCGGAGTGTGGGTCAGCGACGGGCGTGACGCCCGTGGTGCGGGGGCGGGTCGTGGGGGCCACCGTGGCCGCCGCCGTGCTCGTCGTGGCCGTGGTCGTAGTCGCCGCCGCCGTGGGGGTCGTAGCCGCCGTGGGCGTCGTAGCCGCCATGGGCGTCGTAGCCGCCGGGCTGGGGGGCACCGTAGCCACCGCCCTGCTGGGGGGCGCCGTAGCCGCCGCCCTGCTGCGGCGCCGCGTACCCCTGCTGGGGGGTGCTGTAGCCACCGGCCTGCTGGGGCGCGCCGTACGTGCCGGGCTGCTGCTGCGCGCCGTACAGGCCGGGCTGCTGCTGCGCGCCGTAGCCGCCACCCTGCTGCGGCGCCGCGTACCCCTGCTGGGGGGCGCCGTAACCGCCGCCCTGCTGCGGGGCGCCGAACACATCGGCGCGCTGACCCTGCGCACCACCACCCTGCTGGGGCGCACCGTAACCGCCACCCTGCTGGGGCGCACCGTAACCGCCGCCTCGCGGCCCCCCGAACACATCGGCGCGCTGGCTTCCCTGCGCACCGCCGCCCTGCTGCGGCGCCTGGTACCCCTGCTGCGGGGCACCGTAGCCGCCGCCCTGCCGCGGGGTCACGAGGGGAAAGCCGTACTCGTCCTCCTCCGGGAAACCGGCCGCGGCCGGCGGGGCGGCCGGGGAGGGGGCGGGGGCGGCGGCCGGGGCCTCCGCCTCGGCCTTCTTCGCCTTGGAACGGGCGCGCAGGAACTCGATGGCGATTGGCAGGACCGAGATCAGCACGATCGCGATCAGCATCGCCTCGATGTTCTTGTGGACGAACTCCACCTTGCCGAGCGCCGCGCCCAGCGCGGTCACGCCGCCGCCCCACAGGGCGCCACCGATGATGTTGAAGGTGAGGAAGGAGCGGTAGTTCATCCGGCTCACGCCGGCGATGATCGGCGTGAACGTGCGGATCACCGGGACGAAGCGGGCCAGGACCAGCGACTTCGGGCCGTACTTCTCGAAGAATTCGTGGGCCTTCTCGACGTTCTCCTGCTTGAAGAGCTTCGAGTCCGGGCGCCGGAACAGCGCCGGGCCCACCTTCCGGCCGAAGAGGTAGCCCGCCTGGTCACCGAGGACCGCGGCGAGCACGACGAGTCCGCACACCGCCCACAGCGGGTAGTCCAGCTGTCCCGTCGTGACCAGGAGGCCGGTGGTGAAGAGGAGGGAGTCGCCCGGCAGGAAGAAGCCGATGAGGAGGCCCGACTCGGCGAAGACGATGGCCAGGACGCCGATCAACCCGAATTGGTTGATCAGATAGTCCGAGTCCAGCCACTGGGGGCCGAGCGCGAGGGTGGTCGGGGTCACGAGTGTGAGGCTCCTGGGTCGAGGGCGCAGGCTCGTGCGAGGCCCGGCCGCAAGGCGGGGGAGGCGATGTGCGGCCCAAAGCTATCAACGCGTTCGACGCCCTCCCGGTTCCAGAAGAGGACCGGGCCCGTACGCCCGGCCGGAGCAACCGCACCCCTCCAGAGTGCGTCAACGACGGCGACCGGCAAAACTGCACAGACGGAGGTGGATGCGATGGGCATCGAGGAGTTCGGCGGCGGCCAGCACGAGAAGGCCGATGTGCTCGTGGTCACGACCAACGATGTTCCCGGATACCGGGTGGAGCGGGTCATCGGCGAGGTCTTCGGCCTCACGGTGCGCTCCCGCCACATCGGCAGCCAGATCGGTGCGGGTCTGAAGTCCCTCGTCGGCGGCGAGCTCAAGGGCCTGACCAAGACCCTCGTGGAGACCCGCAACCAGGCCATGGAGCGCCTGGTCCAGCAGGCCAAGGCCCGTGGCGCCAACGCGGTGCTCATGTTCCGCTTCGACGTGACGGAGGCGGCGGACGTCGGCACGGAGGTCTGCGCGTACGGCACGGCCGTGGTGATCGCGCCGCAGCAGTGACGTCGGCTGGGGGCTCCGGAGCCCCCAGCCCCGCGCGCCGCTAAGCGTTCCGCGCCGCGTTCGCCATGATCGCGTCCCGCAGGTACGCGGCCGTGCCCGGCCGCACCGCCTCGTACGTGGCCGTGAAGCGCTCGTCCGCCACGTACATCTCGCCGAGCCCGGTGTGGATCTCGTACGAGCACGCGTAGTAGAACGAGCAGATCTGCTGCCGGTGCTCCTCAGCGAGGTCCATCGCCTCCTGGGACTCCGGCGCCGCGCCGGAGGCCATGAGCGCCGCGATGCGCGCGTTCAGGTCGTCCGCCGCGGCGCGGATCCGCAGCCAGTCCTCCTTCGTGTACGAGGCCGTGCGGCGCCGCGACTCGCGGTAGGCGTCGGTGTCGCCCCACCGCCGCTCGGCCTCCTCAGCGTGCTCGTCGGGGTCGAAGTCCCCGAACACCTCGAACTTCTCCTCCGGCGTGAGCCTGATGCCCATCTTCCGTGCCTCCATGGCGTGCTCGACGGCGGCGGCCATGCGCTGGAGCCGGTCGATCCGGTCGGCCAGCAGCGTGTGCTGACGGCGCAGGTGCGCCATCGGATCGGCACCCGGGTCGTCCAGGAGGGCCGCCACCTCCTCGAGCGGGAACCCGAGCTCCCGGTAGAACAGGATCTGCTGCAGCCGGTCGAGATCCGCGTCCTCGTACCGCCGGTGCCCCGCGTGGCTGCGCCCGGACGGCACGAGCAGGCCGATCTCGTCGTAGTGGTGCAGGGTCCGTACGGTCACGCCGGCGATCGCCGCGACCTGTCCTACGGAGTGGCTCACGTCTCCGCTCCCTTCTGTGTGCACGCTCCACAGTGGGGGCTCACGCGACGTGAGGTGCAAGCCCGGCCGTCCCGGCCGCGCGCTCAGCCGACGTCGCGAGCGGTCTGTGAGGGCTGGACGCGCATGACGAGCAGGCCGGGGACGACGACGCCCAGCAGCCCCAGCCCGGCGCAGCCGGCGGCGACCTGGGCGAGCGCTCCCCAGGGCAGGAGCTCCAGCAGGTCGGCTGCGGGCAGGTCGGCGCGCGCGCAGAGCCCGCCCAGGGAGACGGCCACCACCGCGGCGGCCGCGATCAGGCCGCTCAGCACGACCACGGCGGACTCCCAGCCGAGCATGCGCAGCATCTGGCCCCGGGTGCTCCCGGTCAGCCGCAGGACGGCGAATTCCTGGCGGCGCCGGCGGGTGGCCAGCAGCAGCGTGTTCAGGATGCCGATGGCGGAGAAGGTGATGAGGGGGGTCATCAGGATGCGCATGCCCACCGCGTTGCGGTCCCGCTGCCGCTCGGCGCGGCCCCCGTCGGCCGCCGCCGGCCGCACCGGCGCCGCCTGAACGGACTCCGGCGCCTCCGCCCGGTCCGCCACCGCAACCGCCGCCATCGCCGTCGTCCGGGCCGCCGGCCGGGACTCCACCTCGCCCGAGACGGCGTTGCCGCACAGCAGCATCGCGCTGAGGCCCGCCGCGATCAGCACGGGTCCCGCCATGGCCGCCACGCGCCGCGTGGCGGCCGTGCTGTTGGCCGCCGCGAGCGTGCCCGAGTAGCGGGACAGCAGCCGGCCGGGTACGGCGCACAGCGCGGCGATGGGGCGCACCAGGAGGGGGATGAGCAGCCAGACGGAGAGGATCAGCAGGAGGCACAGTGCCATGGCCCCGTTGACGGCCTCGTGCGGGCCGTCGCGGTGCCCGTACCAATCCCAGGCCGCCCAGGTCAGACCGAGCATGGCGAGCGCGCCGACGGCCCGCCCGGGCGGCATCGCGCGCCGCTCGGCCTCCGCCTCCCGCAGGGCGGCGATCGGGGAGGTGCGCATCGGGCCGTTGGCGGCGGTCCAGGCGGCGAGCAGGGCGATGGCCGTGGTGCACAGCACGCCCGCGGCGAAGCCCGGCAGGGACAGGCCGGCCGTCGGGCCGGCGTCCAGGACGTCGTTGCGGACGAGCCACTCAAGGGCCGGGCCCGCCGCGGCCAGCCCGACGCCGGCGCCGGCCGTCGCGCCCACGAGGGAGATCACCAGGGCCTCGCCGGTGATCTGGAGGCGCAGTTGCCGCGCCGTCGCGCCGATGGTGCGCAGCGCTCCGATCTCGCGGCGGCGCTGCTGCACGACCAGGGACATGGTGTTCACCACGAGCAGCCAGGCGGTGAGTCCCGAGGTGCCGCCGACCAGGCCCAGCAGCGATTCGGCCGACTTCATGGCCGCCTGTCCGGTGTCCGCCCGGTGCACCCGGTCCAGCACGGTGGCCAGGACGGTGACCAGGGCCGAGCTCATGACGACCACGACGAGCACTCCGGCGTACTGCCACAGACGGGTGCGCGCGGAGGCCAGGACGAGGGAGAACACCTCAGACCCCCAGGGCGGCCATGCGGGCCGCGATCGTGTCGGCGGCGGCGTCGTGCCCGGTGAGGCGGTCGACCACCCGCCCGTCGGCCAGGATCAGCACTTCGTCCGCCCAGGCGGCCGCCTGCGGGTCGTGCGTCACCATGACGACGGTGGTGCCCATGCCGTCCACGGCGCCCCTCAGCAGGGCGAGCACGTCCCGGCCCGAGGCACGGTCCAGCGCTCCGGTCGGCTCGTCCGCGAAGACCACGTCGGGGTCGGTGACGAGCGCCCGGGCCACGGCGGCCCGCTGCTGCTGGCCGCCCGACAGCTCGGCTGGGCGGCGGTCGCGTTTGTCGAACAGGCCGACGGTCGCGAGCAGTTCGTCCAGCCGGGCCGCGTTCGGCCTGCGCCCCGCCAGCCGCAGCGGCAGGGCCACGTTGGCGGCGACGCTCAGGGCGGGCACGAGGTGGAAGTCCTGGAAGACGAAGCCGATGCGGTCCCGCCGCAGCAGCGTCAACTGCCGCTCGGATAAGCCCCCGAGCTCACGCCCGGCGAGCGAGACCGTTCCCGAGGTCGGGCGCTCCAGGCCGGCTGCGCAGTGCAGCAGCGTGGACTTTCCGGAGCCGGAGGGGCCCATCACCGCCGTGAACGTCCCGCTGACGAAGCCGTGGTCGACGTCGTGCAGTGCGGTGACCGCGCGCTCGCCCCGCCCGTGCACCTTGCGCAGGGACCTCAGGTCGACCGCGATGCTCCTGCCGGTCACGGGCTTGTAGACGATGTGGGGCGGCTGCGTTGTGTTCATGGAACCAGTCAATCTTTTCTGGAGAGCGATCCGCCCCCGGAGCCACGTCGAAACCCGGCCATCTCGCACAAGTTCCTATCGGGCGGAGGGAGATGCCGGGATCGCCTCAGGCCCCCTCGCCACCCCGCGCCGTGGGCCGGAAGGTCCGCCGGTAGGCCTGCGGGGAGACGCCGATCGCGGCGTGCAGGTGCTGTCGCAGCGACGTGCCGGTGCCGAAGCCCGCGCGGTGGGCCACCAGGTCGACGGGCCAGTCGGTGCTCTCCAGTAGCTGGCGGGCCCGGTCGACGCGCTGGCGGAGCAGCCAGCGGCCGGGGCTGGTGCCGGTCTCGTCGCGGAAGCGCCGCGTGAACGTGCGCACGCTGACCTGTGCGTGCGCGGCCAACTCGGCGAGGGTCACGGGCTCGTCGAGGCGTTCCAGGGCCCAGGCCCGGGTGGCGGCCGTGCCGCCGGTGGTGGCGGGGGCGGGGACCGGCCGGGGGATGTACTGCGCCTGGCCGCCGTCGCGCCAGGGCGGTACGACGCAGGCGCGGGCGACGTCGTTGGCGACCTCGCTGCCGTGGTCCCGGCGGACGATGTGCAGGCACAGGTCCACTCCGGCTGCCACCCCGGCCGAGGTCAGGACGTCGCCGTCGTCGACGAAGAGCACGTTCGGGTCGATCCGCACCGACGTGAACAGCCGCTGCATCCGCTCCGCGTCCCGCCAGTGCGTCGTGGCGCGGCGGCGGTCGAGCAGGCCGGCCGCGGCCAGGACGTACGAGCCCGAGCAGATCGCCACCATGCGCGTACCGGGCCGGACGGCCGCCAGGGCGTCCCGCAGCGCGTCGGGCAGCCGCCCCTCCTCCCGGATCCGCCCCAGCGCGTGCGACGGCGGGACGACGACGGTGTCGACCTCGGCCAGCAGGGACGCGTCATGGCGGACGGCGAGGTCGTAGTCCGCCTCGGCCCGCACCGGGCGCCCGTCCAGGCTGCACGTCGCCACGGAGTACAGCCGTTCGCCGGCCGGGCCGCGGGCGGCGCCGAGGATCCGCCCCGGGATGCCCAGTTCGAAGGGGACGACGCCGTCCAGGGCCAGGACTCCCACGCTGTGCATGGCCCGATCCTTTCAGACCTTGGCCATCGGGCCACTACTGGGCGTTCCGCCGGACCCGCAGTCTCGAACCACCTGATTCCAGCCATATGAAGTCACATGAAGTCACATGAAGGAGACGCCAGTGCGCGCCATCAGCCAGACCCGACCCGGCGGCCCGGAAGTCCTCGAAGTCATCGAGACCGAGCGGCCGGAGCCCGGTCCGACGGAGATCCTCGTCCGCGTCCACGCGGCCGGGGTCAACCCCGCCGACTGGAAGACCCGGGAGCGCGGCGCCCTCGCCGACGGCACGCGGCCGCCGTTCACACTGGGCTGGGACGTGTCCGGCGTGGTCGAGGCCGTCGGCCGCGGCGTCACCCTCTTCGCCCCGGGCGACGAGGTCTTCGGCATGCCGCACTTCCCCCACCAGGCCGGCGCCTACGCCGAGTACGTCACCGCCCCCGCCCGCCACTTCGCCCCGCTCCCGGCGGGCCTGGACCACGTCCACGGCGCCGCGATCCCGCTGGCCGCCCTCACCGCCTGGCAGGCCCTCGTCGACACCGCCGCCGTCCGGCCGGGCGACCGCGTACTGATCCACGCCGCCGCCGGCGGAGTCGGCCACCTCGCCGTCCAGATCGCCAAGGCGCGCGGCGCGTACGTCATCGGCACCGCGAGCGCCGCCAAGCACGACTTCCTGCGCGACCTGGGCGCCGACGAGGTCGTCGACTACACAGCGGTCGACTTCGCGGAGGCCGTACGGGACGTCGACGTCGTCCTCGACACCATCGGCGGCGACTACGGCCCCCGCTCCCTGCGCGCCTTGCGCAGGGGCGGCACGCTGGTGTCCGTCCTCCCGCTGGAGGAGTCCTTCCCGGAGGCGGATGCCCGCGCGGCGGACGTACGGGCCGTCTTCGTGCTCGTCGAGCCGGACCACGCGGGTCTGCGGGAGATCGCCGCGCTCGTGGAGAGCGGACGCCTGCGGGTGCGGGTGGACGCGGTGTTCGCCCTCGAGGACGCGGCGAAGGCCCACGCGCTGGGCGAGACCGGACGGACGACCGGAAAGATCGTGCTCTCCGTGGCGTCCTGAGTCGCGGGCCCGGAAGACGCGTCGGAGAAGTCGGAGAAACGGTCCCCCCTCACCCGACCGGGTGGCGCTACGGTCGTTTCCAGGGCATCACGCCCATGCCCCGCACCACGATCCCGCCCATGGGAGTAGCGATGGCCCGAGAAGCCAAGCATCAACCCGCTCGCCCCGCACGGGACGAGTGCGCCACGCGAGACAACTGGATGTACCCCCCAGCTGGTGGCGGCTGGACGTGGGACCAGGTGAAGGACCTGGTCCTGCCCTTCGAGTGGGAACTACTGGGCGGGAAGATCGTGGTACGTGGCGCGGCCAAGTGGTGGCACAACCTGGTCCGGGACGAGCTGTACTTCCGCCTGCGGAGTGTCAGGCCGGAGGGATACGTGATCAACAGCGAGCAGTCAGTCGTGTTCAACGACAACAACGTTCCGAAGCCCGACATCGTCGTCTTCGACAAGGGGGAACTCGACGTGGCCACCGCGGACTGCATTCCCGTCGAGAACGTGGTGCTCGCCATCGAAGTCGTCTCCCCCGGCTCCTGCACGGAAGATCGCTTCTTCAAGCCCGGCATGTACGCACAGGCGGGGATCGGCCACTACTGGCGTGTCGAGCGGGGGGAAGCCGACGTTCCCGAAGTGCACGAGTGCTGGCGGCACAAGGAAGCGGGCTTCTACGTCCCGAGCCCTGACCGTCCCGTGCACATCGGCACCCTCAAGACCGACGTCCCCTTCCCCGTGGAGATCGACCTCCGGAGTCTGATCGAGGTCTGACCACGTCGGGCCGGCCGGGCCCGGAAAGGGACCCGGCCGGTGCGGCTGGAGCTACTGGCCTCCGCCGACGATGCCATTGAGGGCGTTGTTGAGCTGGTCGGTGACGCCGCCGACCGTGCCGGTGACGGTGCCGGGCAGGCTACCGACGGTGCCGGTGACGGTATCGACAGCGCCGTTCACGGTGTCGGCGATGGGGTCGGCTTGGGCGGGGGCCGCGAGGGCGACGGTGAACAGGGTCAGCAGGGCGGCGGTCGTGAGGGTGCGGCGAATGTGCGACAAGGCAGGCCCTTTCTGTCCATGAGCGGGCAGGGCGCCCTGAGGTGCGGTGGACCGATCCGCTAAGAGGCTTTCCTGCTTGCCGTACGGGCTAACGCCGTGTCACTCGTACGTGACGACCGTCGGCGCCCGGCATAGCGTTCACCTTCATTTCATTGCAACGAGCGAGTAGCTTTCGTTGCATTACCTGCCAAGATCGTTGCAATGATTATGCGGCTCCGACCTGCGGAAATGATGATTCTGTGCAACGGGGGTGTTGCTGGGTCCGTGAAGGCAACGTAGCTTTTCGCCTGTCGGAAAACGCCGACACCGCGCCGAAGCAGAGGAAAAGAACAATGCAGAAGTTCGCCACCACCGCCCCGATCTCCGCCGTCCTCGACATCCCCGCGGGCCTCATCCGGTTCATCGCCGCCGACCGTGCCGACGCCACGGTCGAGGTCCTGCCCGCGGACGCCTCGAAGAGCCGTGACGTGAAGGCGGCGGAGCAGATCACGGTCGCGTACGCCGACGGTGTCCTGCGGATCGAGGCCGCGCCGGCGAAGAACCGGGCCTTCGGCAACTCCGGTTCCGTCGAGGTGACCGTCCAGCTGCCCGCCGGCTCCCGCGTCGAGGCGAAGGCGGCCCTCGCCGAACTCCGCGGCGTCGGACGCCTCGGCGACGTCGCCTTCGAGGGCGCGCAGGCCACCGTCAAGCTCGACGAGAGCGCCGGCGCCCACCTCACCCTCCAGGCCGGCGACATCACCGTCGGCCGCCTGGGCGGCCCCGCCCAGATCAGCACCCAGAAGGGCGACCTGAACATCACCGAAGCCGTCCACGGCACGGTCGAACTGCGCACCGAGCACGGCGACATCGCCGTCGGCGCCGCCCGCGGCGTCTCCGCCACCCTCGACGCCGGCACCGCCTACGGCCGCATCCACAACACCCTCAATAACACCGACGGCGCCGCCGCCGGCCTGAACATCCACGCCACCACCTCCTACGGCAACATCACCGCCCGCAGCCTGTAAGTGGCAGCAGCGCGTCGGAGAAACGGTCCCTCCTCACCCGGTCGGGTGGCGCTACCGTCGGACACGGGACGCCCGTCCACGCTTTCGCTCACGATCCGGTCCATGGGAGCAGCAATGGCCGCAGAAGCCAGGCACGAACACGGTCGGCGTGAGCGGGCCACCCCGGAGAACTGGATGTACCCGCCGGCAGACGGCTGGACGTACGACCAGGTCAAGGAGCTGGTCCTGCCGTTCGACTGGGAACTGCTGGATGGGGCGATCGTGGTACGCGGGATGGCGAATCAGTGGCACGACGATGTACGCGACGGAATCCTGGTCGCATTGCGTCTTGCCAACCGGCCGCCCTACCGGGTCAACTCGGAGCGCTGCGTCCTCGTCGACGAAGCCAACCCGGCAAAGCCCGACGTCATCGTCTTCGATGCGAGGGATCTCGACCGGCGGAGCATGGAATGCGTACCCGTCGAGCGGGTCGTCCTCGCTGTCGAGGTCGTCTCCAAGGGGTCACGTACCGACGACCGGTTCCGCAAGCCCGGCATGTACGCCGACGCCGGAATCCGTTACTTCTGGCGCGTTGAACGGGGCGAGGAAGACGTCCCTGTGGTGCACGAATTCTGGCTGCACCCGGAGGCAGGCGTCTATGCGCCAAGCCCCGACCGCCCCACACACATCGGCACCCTCAAGACCGACGTGCCCTTCCCGGTCGAGATCGATCTCCGCAGCCTGATCTAGGTCTGACCTCCACGCCCCCTCTCAGCGGCTCGCCATAAGCGGCAGCTCGCACCACACCGTCTTGCCGATGCCGTGCGGGCGCGGACAGAAGCCCCACCTTTCGGCAAGGGCGGCTACGAGCCTCAGGCCCCGGCCCGCCTCCTCGTCGACCGACGCCCGGCAGCGCCGGGGGATCCCGTCGCCCGCGTCCGACACCTCGATGCGCAGGTTTCCGTCGGCCACGATGCACAGCACGTGGATCTCCCGTCCCGGCGACACCCGCCCGTGCCTGCACGCGTTCGTCATCAACTCGCTGAGCAGCAGCACCGCCGTCTCCGCCGCCTCCTCCGGCGCCCGCCACGAGCGGGCCTGCTCGCGCAGCAGCCGCCGGGCTGCGCCGACACTGCGGGGGTGGCGGGTGAACCGCCACCAGACGTATGTGGGCAGGGCGTCGAGTCGCACGGCTGTCATCGGTGTCCTTGGTGCGCGAGCGTCGCTCGTGAGCGGGGAGTTTTCGGCGTTCAAGGCTCAAAGGGTGCTGTTGCGGGAGCAGAATCGGCAGTATCGACGTGGGTACGGGGCCCTGCCGTCCCCGGCATGGGCTCGGGAAGGGGCAGCGCGGTGTCGACCGAGAGCTCACAACCGCCGATGGCCTGGCGCTATTGCGGCAACCAGATCAAGCTCTGGCGCACGCAGGCGGGCGTGAGTCGGGAGGAGTTGGCGAAAGAGGCCAATTACGGGTACGAGAGCCTCAAGTCCATGGAGCAGGGTCGGCGCCGACCGAGCCTACGGCTGTTGCAGATCGCGGACGAGATGTGCGGGGCGAAGGGCTTGCTGCTGGCGGCGCGGGACTATCTGCAGCCGGAGCGGGTGCCCTCGCATGTCCGGGAGTTCTTGTCCATCGAGACCGAGGCCATCGCCTTGTCCTCGTACGAATCCCTCCTGATTCCAGGCCTGCTGCAGACCAAGGAGTACGCCACAGCCCTGATGAGCAGCCACTGGCCGCCCATCGATGAGGACACGCTCGAAGAGCGTGTCTCCAATCGCCTGAAGCGACAGGAGAAGCTGACACGGAAGCCGGCCGCGCTGTTCACGTACGTGCTCTACGAGGCGGCCCTGCGCGGCGGCGTCGGCGGGCCCAACGTCATGAAGGGCCAATTGGCCCACCTGCTCGACGCGGCAAAGCTGCGGAACGTATCCCTACAGGTCCTGCCCGTGGACCGGTACGCCCCAGCCCACCTCAACGGCCCTCTCCTGCTGTTGGAGACGCCCCAGCACGAGCACTACGCCTACGTAGAAGGCCATAGCACTCGCGTCCTGCACACAGACGCGGAGACGGTAAGCGATCTCATCAAGTGCTTCGGCATGATCAGCAGGCAAGCACTGAGCGATGAGGAATCGGCCGCGTTCATCGGAAAGGCAATGGCAGAGCTATGAGCAACCAGCTGGCATGGTTCAAGTCCAGCTACAGCGACAACTCCATCGGCAACTGCGTCGAAGTCGCCACCCCACAAGGCACCGTCCACGTCCGGGACTCGAAGCTCGGGTCGACGCCGGGCCATCCCCGAATAACAATCTCGCCCTCCACCTGGGCCGCCTTCACAGCCGAGCTTCGGGGTTCGGGCGTCGAGCCCCCTATGTAATGAATGGTGGGTTGGTTCAACCCCACCCACCCTCCCAACTCCCGCGTAAGCACACGCGGATGACTTTCCGCAACCGAGTCGCCACACCGCGCACTCGCCCTGTAGCGTGCGCAGCAACAAGCAACCCCCGCCGGTGCGCCAACACCGAAACGGGGGTCTGACCACCAAGATCGCTGATGAACGAGGACGATCCAGTGGCTGACGCCAACACTATCGCTGCCCCGCGCCCCTACGACCCCCCAATGGCCTCACCCGGCTACGGAAAGAAACCCGCACCGGACCAGGCGCCGCGCAAAGCCGACACCTTCGCCCATCTGCCCGCGCGCGAGGCGTACATCGCTTCCCACATCGACCGTCTGCCCGAGGGCGCGGCCATGGACGTGAAGACGCTGGCCAAGGAGCTGCCGTACGGCCAGCAAGCCATCGGCACGGCGCTCAACACGCTCTCCGCAGCCGGGCACCTGCGCCGTGAGCGCGAAACGGTCGGCGACGGCCGTACGCAGTGGGTGTTCCGCTCGTACTTCTCCCGCACGCCTCGCAGCGACGCCTGGTGGGCGCAGCACCTGAAGGGCGACGTCCCGCAGAAAGCAGACACCCCGAAGCCCCCCGCGCAGCCCCGCACCCGAGCCCCCCGTTCCGAGGCGTACGAGACGCTCGCCGCCCTCGGCCGCACGGACGCCCGTATGACGCTCTCGGCATCCGAGTGCGAGGAGCTGGAACCGCTCGCGGCGGAGTGGCTGGCGCGGGGCGTACCGCGAGAGCACATCGTCCGGGCCCTCACGACGGACTTGCCGGAGAACGTCCACGTCCCGGGGGCCTTCGCCCGTAGGCGCCTGAGGGACAAGATGCCACCGGAACCGCTGCCCGAGCAGGCCCCCACCCCGATCCGGCGCCGCATGATGGAGTGCACCAACTGCGGCACACCGGGTCTCCCGGAAGCGCTCTCCGGCGGCCTGTGCCGCCCCTGCCACGGCGAACACACCGCGCACCGCCAGGCCGCCGAGCCACCACCAGTCGACGTCCGTTCCCGCGCGGCGGCCGTACGGGCGGCCAGCCGGGCTGGCCGGGATGCGTTCCTCACGATGAAAAGACGGTGAAACCGGACTTGCGGCAAGTGCCGGGTCGTCCCGCAGAATCGGCGGCACCAAGCCGGATCTACAGACTGAGAGTCGTGAGATGCGCGTTTTATTGGTGGCGTACGGGTCGCGCGGGGACGTAGAACCGTTGGTGGGACTCGCGGTGCGGTTGCGGGCACTTGGCGCGGAGGTGCAGGTGTGCGCGCCGCCGGACTTCGCGGAGTTGCTGGACGGGGCCGGTCTGCCGCTGGTGCCGCTCGGCCCGTCGATACGCGAGCTGGCGACCGCGGAGGCGACGGGAGAGATTCCGCCGCTGGCGGAGAGCCTGCCCCCGCTCGCGGCCGCGTTGACCGCCATGGCGTACGACGCGGTCGCCTCGGTGGCCGAGGGATGTGACGCGGTGGTGGGGACCGGCATCTTCCCGGCTCCGGCCGCCGCGCGGACGGTGGCGGAGGGACTGGGCATCCCCTATGTGTTCGTGGCCTACTTCCCGACCTACCTGCCGTCGCCGCACCACCCGCCGTTCGAGCTGCCGGGCCGGCCGTTCCCGCCGGGCGTGACCGACAACCGGGCGCTGTGGGACCTGGACGTCGAGACCATGAACGTGGTGTTCGGTACGGGTCTCAACGCCCACCGGGCGTCGATCGGCCTGCCGCCGGTGGACGACTTCCGCGACTACGTCCTGACCGGCCGCCCGTGGCTGGCGGCGGACCCGGTTCTCGGCCCGTGGCAGGAGCCGGCGGACCTCGAGGTCGTACAGACCGGCGCGTGGATCCGGGAGGACGAACGCCCGCTCCCGGCCGAGGTGGAGGCGTTCCTGGGCTCCGGCACACCGCCGGTGTACGTGGGCTTCGGCAGCACGCCCATGCGCGACTCGGAGGACGTCACCCGGGCGGCCGTCGAGGCGGTCCGCGCACAGGGCTGCCGCGTACTCCTCTCCCGCGGCTGGGCCGACCTGGCCCTGATCGACGACCAGGACGACTGCTTGGCCATCGGCGAGGTCAACCAGCAGGCGCTGTTCCCGAGGGTGGCCGCCGTCGTGCACCACGGCGGCGCGGGCACCACGACGACGGCCGCGCGTGCGGGTGCGCCGCAGGTGGTGGTCCCCCAGATGGGTGACCAGCCGTACTGGGCCGGCCGCGTGGCTGAGCTGGGCATCGGCGCGGCGCACGACGGTCCGGTTCCGACCACGGAGTCCCTGTCGGTCGCGCTCAAGACGGCCCTGACCTCCGAGACCCGCGCACGGGCGGCCGCCGTGGCCGGCACGATCCGCACCGACGGGGCGGAGGTGGCCGCGAAGCTGCTGCTCGATACGGTCGGCTGAGAGAGGCCGCCGGTGTCCGCGCGCACCACGCGGGATCACCCGGGCCAGGGGGAGTTCCTACTCACCGCCGCCCTCCGCCAGGGTGTGGGCGACAAGGGCGTTGGCGTGACCGTGCCCCAGGCCGTGCTCGGTCTTGAGCCAGGCGACCAGCTCCATGTGCTTGGCCAGAGGCGACGCACGGATGAGGTCCTTCCACTCCGCTATCGGCCGGCCGTACTTCTTCTCGATCGACGGGAAATAGCTGGCGGGGCCCTTCACGGTTTCAGTCATGGCCGCAGTCTGGCACCCGCCACTGACAACGGAGCCCGCCCGCGCTCGCCGCCTCATGCGGTGAGCGTGAACTCCTCGACCAGCTTGACGAATTCGTCCTCCTTCTCGAAGAACGCGACGTGCCCGGCGTCGATCTCGGCGTACGTGCTGTTCTCGATCGCGGCGTGCAGGAGGCGGCTGTTCTCGACCGGAACGGTGACGTCCTGGGTGCAGCCGATGACGAGGGTCGGGGCCTTCACCCGCGGCAGGAGGTCGCGGATGTCGACGCGGAGGTCGAGGTCGACGTGGCGCAGGGTGCCGGGGGTGGGCGGCATGTTGGGGATGAGGAGTTCGACCTGGTCGCGGCCGATCGCGTTGAGGAAGCCGCGGCTGAAGCCGGTCATGGCGACGTGGCGGCCGAAGGCGGCCGGGTCGGAGGTGCCGATCCGCTGCCACAGGGTGAAGAAGTTGCGCAGGTACTCGTCGCCGTCGGTGTGGGCCCATCCGGCGAGCAGGATCAGCCGGCGCACGAGGTCGGGACGGAGGGCGGCGACGGCCGCGGAGACCGTGGCGCCCATGGAGAAGCCCAGCAGGTCCACCGGGCCCTCGCCCGCGTCCTCGATGACGGCGATGACCTGCGCGGCCAGGCCCTCCACGGTCAGCGGGGCGCCGTCGTCCGTGGTGCGCTCGGTGCCGGACAGGTCGGGGGTGATCACCGTGTGGCCGGCGGTGAAACGGGGGACGGTGCTGCCCCAGTTCACCGCGGCGCCGCCGGAGCCGGTGCCGTGGACGAGGACGAGGGCGGGGCCCGAGCCGGTGCGCTCGTAGTGGACGCGGGCGTCGGCGACGGTCACGGTGGCGGACACGGCGGCGGACGGGGTGGACGTGGTGGCGGACATGGCTTCTTCTCCTCCTGAGGTGGTGGGCGCCGGGGCGTCCGCTCCGGCAACGCCCACACTTCCGCCTGGTCAGCGGGGGCGGGAGAGCCCCGTCGACCCTGGGACCGGGAGTCCCTGGATACGTCGCGTACCCCTCCGGCAGGATGATCTCCATGACGATCGACCGCCGTGAGCTCGCCGACTTCCTCCGCCGTTCGCGCGAGCGGGTGCGCCCGCAGGACGCGGGGCTCGTCGCGGGGCCCAGGCGGCGCACACCGGGGCTGCGGCGCGAGGAGGTCGCCCACCTCGCGGGCATGTCGGCCGACTACCTGATCAGGCTGGAGCAGGCCCGGGGCCCGCAGCCGTCGCCGCAGATGCTCGCCGCGCTCGCCCGGGCCCTGCGGCTCAGCGACGACGAGCGCGACCACCTCCACCTGCTCGCCGGGCACCGCCCGCCCGCCGGGCGCGTCGCGGGCGACCAGGTCAGCGCCGGCCTGCTGCACCTGCTGGACCAGTTGCCCGGCACCCCGGCCCAGGTGATCAGTGACCTGGGCGACGTCCTGGCCCAGAACGACATGGCCCGGTCGCTGCTGGGCGGGGTGTGCACGGTGTCCGAGCACGGCCGCAACGTCGTCTGGCGCTGGTTCGCCGACCCGGCCGCCCGCGACGCGTACCCGGCCGAGGAACACGACCACTACAGCCGCGTCCACGTCGCGGACCTGCGGGCCGCCGTGGGCCGCCGGGCCGGGGACCCGGCCGCCACCCGGCTGGTGGAGCGGCTGCGGGGCGCCAGCGAGGAGTTCGCGGCCCTGTGGGAGCTGCACGAGGTCGCCGTGCGCCGCCGCAGTCGCATGCGCGTGCTCCACTCGGTGATCGGCCCGGTGGACCTCGACTGCCAGGTGCTCCTCGCCCCGGAGGGCGACCAGCGCGTCGTCCTGCTCACCCCGCCGCCCGGCACGGACACGGCCGACCGCCTCGCGCTGCTCCGGGTCGTCGGCACCGAGCAGTTCACGCCCGCCGGCTGAGGCCCGGGCGGCCGCCGTCACCCGTTCGAAGGCGCAGGGGCTGCGCCGCACCGGCCCGGCGTGTGGGATGGGCGGGAGAGCTCGCCCTGGCCACAGAACGGGACAGTGATCGCCATGGGGTGCGAGGCCAACCTTCCCCCTCCTCTCCTCCCCCGCCGGGTGACGCGCCCCTTCGACCTGCCCTTCGCAGCGAGGACCGACGTCGAACGGCACCGCGCCGCCGCGCACTCCCGCTCCTGGATGCACCGGATGGGCCTGCTGCCCGACGGGCGCGCCCGGCACCGCGACGACCGCCACGACCGGCCCGACATGCCGCTGTGGGCCGCCTCCGTCTTCGGCGACGCCACCGGCCCCGACCTCGACCTCTGCTCCGACCACGCCTGCTGGTGGGCGCACCTGGACGAGCTGCTCGACGGTCCCGTCGGGCACGACGCGGTACGGGTGCGGCGCCTGGTCGCGGACCTGGTCGCCGTGGTGACCGGCGGGGTACCGGGAGGCGCCGTACCCGCCGCCGAGCCCGTGGTGGCCGCGCTCGCCGACCTGTGGGCGAGGGAGCGCCAGGGCATGTCACCGGCCTGGCGGGCCCGCGCGGTCGGCCACTGGGCGGGCTTCCTCCATACGTGCGCCATCGCCTCCGACCACCGCCACCACCGCCACCGGCCCGGCCGGCGCACCGCCCTGGGCATCGAGGACTATCTGCAACTGCGCGCCATCTCGGGCGTGGTGTGGGTGATCCTGGACTTCGCCGAGCGCGTCGGCCACTACGAGGTCCCGCCGGACATCCTGGAGAGCGCCCCCATGCAGGCCATGCGCCGCATCACGGCCCGCGTCACCGGCCTCACCCAGGACGTCCGCTCCCTCCCCGAGGAGGAGGCGGCCGGCGACCCGGACAACATGGTCCTCGTCCTCCAGGCCCAGGGCCTCACCCGCGAGCAGGCGATCAACCACGTCCACGCCGTCCTCCGCGAACAGACCGCGACCTTCCTGACGGAAGAGGCCCACATCCCCCGCCTGTGCGACCGCCTGTCCGTACCCCAGCGCGAACGCGCCCGCGTCTACCAGCACATCGCCGACATGCGCGCCATCATGCGCGGCAGCCACGACTTCTGTCTGACGGGCCGCCGCAGCGTCCGTGGCGGGAACAACGAACTCCGCTGCGTCCGCTTCTGATCCGCTTCTGATCCGCTTCTGATCCGCTTCCGATCCGCCCGCCTGCCCGCCCGAAATGGCTTCGACAACTCCCCGCGCGCCGGGTCACGATCACTCCATGACGAGCCTGAGCAACCGCGCCGAGCAAGCCGTCCGCATCGCCGTCGAGGCGGGCCGGCGGCTGGGGCTGCGCGCCGACGAGCCCCGGGTGCTGCACGACGTCTTCAACGTCCTGGTCCATCTCGCGCCCGACCCGGTCGTCGTGCGCGTACCGTCCCTGACCCTCATGGGCGCCGACGCTCTGGTGGCGAAGCAGCGGCGCGAGCTCGCCGTGGCGGGCTGGCTGGCGGACGCGGGGGCGCCGGTGGTGGGGCCGAGCCCGCTGGTGCCGCGGGAGCCGGTGGAGTGCGAGGGCCGCTCGCTGACGTTCTGGGAGTTCGTCGACGAGGTCGACCCCATCGCGGAGGCGATCGCGTCCGACCCGCAGGCCCTCGAGGACCGCTTCACCGAACAGACCGGCTGGGCCGCCGGCCTGCACGCCGCGCTCGCCGGCTACCCCGGCGAGCTGCCGACGCTCTCCCCGCTGGTGCCCGCCATAGGCGAAGCGCTGACCGAACTGGCCCGGCAGCGGCCCGAGTTCCTCACCGCCGAGGACCTCGACCGGGCCGGGCGCGAGTACGCGGCCCTCGAAGCCCTCGTGCGCGACTTCCCCGCGTACTTCCCCGGGGCCCGGCTGCAGGCCCTGCACGGCGACTCCCCCGCGTACAACCTCCTGCGCACCGCCACCGGGCACCTCTTCAGCGACTTCGAGGACGTCACGCGCGGCCCGGTCGAGTGGGACCTGACCCTCGTCGGCCCGCGCGCCGTCGAGGAGTACGAGCGCGCCTGCGGCACCCGGGTCGACCGCGCCCTCCTGGAGGTCATGGAGGGAGCGCGGCTGCTGCAGGTGGTGAGCGCGCTGGCCGCCGTGCCGCTGATGCCCGAGCTGGGGCCGATGCTCGAACCCGCCGTGGCCCAGTGGCGCGCCCGCACCCCGCTCACGCTGCCGGCCTCGGGCTGACCCGTCAGCTGTCCGTCCGGCTGTCTGTCCGGCTATCTGTCCGGCTGTCTCCCCGGCGGCCGAAGTGCACGGTCTTCGCCGTCAGCAGGAACAGGTCCGCCCGCCGGTCGACCCCCGCCGGGTCGGCCGGGTCGAGCAGCCGGTCCAGCGTCGCCAGGTCCTCGGCGTCCAGGTCCTCGGTGAGCGTCTTGCGGTGCCGCTCCAGCGCCTGCCGCACCGACTGCCGGGGGCCGTCCGCCAGCGGAGCGGGGTGGTCCACGAGGAAGGTCCGGCTGCGTACGTCGGTGAGGCCCGCGGCGCGCAGCATGCCGGGCCAGTCCTCGACCACCGCCACGGTCCCGGGCAGTTCGGCCCGCATCCGGCTGAAGCGCTCCGCCATCGCCGCGGCCAGCCGGTCCTGCAGTCCGGGCCGCCCGAAGCCCAGGTCACGGGGCAGCCAGTGGGGCGGCAGGCCGCCCTCGACGATCGCCAGGTGACCGCCGGGCTCCAGCAGCCCGGCCAGCCGGTCCAGCGCGTCCTGCTGGTCGCCCACGTGGTGCACGACCTGCCCCGACCAGATCAGGTCCGCCGGGCCCAGGTCCGCGAGCCCCTCCGGGAATTCGGCCACGTGGGTCCGCAGCCGGACGCCGAGCCGGTGGGCCCGCCGCCCGGCCCGCTCCAGCAGCTCGGGCGAGCCGTCCACCGCGGTGACCTCGGCCTGCGGGAACGTCTGCGCCAGGCGGCAGGCCGCGACGCCCGGGCCGCTGCCGATGTCCAGGATCCGCCGGGGGGTGAGGTGGGCCAGCTCCTCGAAGGCCTGCCGCACGTAGGGGCTGTGGGTCTCGCCCTCGCGCTCGAGCATGTCGGCCATCGCGGCCCAGTCGAAATCGTTCATCGCACCTGTTCCCGTTCCAGTCGCTCGTCGCCTGCTGTGAGCCGACGATGCGCCCGGACGGGGGCGGCTGCCAAAGGTTCTTGCGGTTTCCGCAAAAAGCGGCCGGCAGGGGTGGGCGTTCAGGAAGGGCGCCCGGGCTGGTCGCCCTCGCCCGCCATGACGTAGGCACCGCCTTCGAGCCGCTCGACCAGCCCGCGCGTCCACTGCGCGCCGCTGTCCGCGGTGTGCAGCCACATCCCCATGATCTCGCCGATGTGGCCCCAGTCCTCGCCCTCCGCCGGGGTCCAGCGCCGGCGGATGTCGTCGCGCCACTCCTCCAGCCCGGCCAGCCGCTCCTTGAGCAGGGCGATCGCCTCCGCGCGCGGCAGGTCGACGATGAAGCCGACGCCGGCCGTGAGGACGTCGACCTTCTGGTCGACGGAGGAGAGCGCCTCCCGCAGCAGCCGCAGATACTCCCGCTCCCCCGCCCCGGTCAGCTCGTACTCCGTACGCGGCGGGCCGCCCGCCTCGCTCGGCGCGACGTCGTGCGCGATGAGCAGGCCTTGCCCGGCCATGGCCTTGAGCGCGTGGTAGATCGACCCCGGCTTGGCGTTGGACCACTCGTCCGCGCCCCAGAACTCCAGGTCGCCGCGGACCTGGTACCCGTGGGCCCGCCCGTGCCGGCGGACCGCGCCCAGCACCAGCAGCCGGATGGCCGACATCTTCTGCCTCAGCCTCCTCTAGCCATGACCTTGCTGAGGCTGTCAAGCCTAGGCGCCGGTGCCGCGCTCCTCGTCCACCAGCCCGAAGGCGGTCCTGCCGTCGAGCGACTCGCGGATGACGTCGGCGTGGCCCGCGTGCCGGGCGATCTCCTCGATGAGGTGCAGCAGCACCCAGCGCATCGACACCCGCGAGGACGGCGGGAACCAGGGCGCCTCGGGCAGCGCGAAGGTGTCCTCCAGGCTGGGGACCGAACGGATGAACTCCTCCGTCTCGGCGGCGGTCTTCTCCCAGAGGGCGAGCTGCCCGGCGACGCTCTCGCCCTCCAGCAGCAGAAAGCTTTCACCCCAGCTTTCGGGCGTGCGGTCGGTGTCCTCCGGCCGCCCCTGGGCCAGGCGCAGCCAGGTGAGCTCGGCGTCCGCCACGTGCTTGAGCAGCCCGCCCAGCGACAGCTCGCTCGCGCTCGGCTTCCGCCGCACCTGCTCCTCCGTCAGGCCGAGGACGGACCGGCGGATCGCACCGCGCTGCGCCTCCAGGAAGTCCAGCAGGGTGCCGCGCTCGTCGGAGGTGCTCTTCTCGATCACGTGGATGGGCATGGGATCCGCCTTTCGCCGTCGTCGTCCGAACACGTCCAACGGTAGGACGGGGGTAGGTCAATTGCTGTCCTATATCCCTCCGGAATCGCGTCCTCAGAAGGGAAATCTGCTCCGCCCGTGCTGGATAGATATCCACTTGGTCGTGGTGAACGCCTCCACCATCGAATCGCCGTTCAGCCGGCCCACCCCCGAGTGCTTCTCGCCCCCGAACGGCACGATGGCCTCGTCGTGCACCGTCCCGTCGTTGACGTGCACCATCCCCGTCTCGATGCGCTTGGCGACGCGTACGCCCCGCTCCACGTCGCCGGTGTGCACGGCGCCGCTCAGGCCGTACGGCGTGCCGTTGGCGAGCCGGATCGCCTCCTCCTCGCCGTCGAAGGGGATGATCAGCGCGACCGGGCCGAAGATCTCCTGGCCCAGGATCGGCGAGTCGTCCGCCAGGCCGGTGAGCACGGACGGGCCGACCAGGGTGCCCTCCGTCCGGCCGCGTACGAGCGCGGTGGCGCCGTCCGCGACGGTCTGCTCCACGAGCGTGGTGATCGCCTCCGCCTGGCCGGCGTTGATGAGGGGGCCGATGTGCGTAGCCGGGTCACCGGGGTCGCCGACCTTCAGGGTGCGCACCTTGGCGACGAACTTCTCCGTGAATTCACGCTCCACCGACCGGTCGACCAGCACGCGGTTGGCGGCCATGCAGACCTGGCCTTGGTGGATGAAACGGCTGAAAACCGCGGCGTCCACGGCGTAGTCGAGGTCGGCGTCGTCGAGGACGATCAGCGCGCTGTTGCCGCCGAGCTCGAGGATGGTGCGCTTGAAGTGGGAGGCGGCGACGGTGGCGACGTGGCGGCCGACCTTGTCGGAGCCGGTGAAGGAGATCACCTTCGGCACGGGGTGCTCGATGAGCGCGTCGCCGATCTCGGCTATGTCGGTGACGACGACGTTCAGCAGCCCGCCGGGCAGCCCCGCCTCCTCCAGCACCTTCGCCACCAGCCCGCCGCCGCATATCGGGGTGTTCTGGTGCGGCTTGAGGACGACGGCGTTGCCGAGGGCGAGCGCCGGCGCGACGGACTTGATCGACAGTAAGAAGGGGAAGTTGAACGGGCTGATCACTCCGACGACCCCGACCGGCACCCGGTAGAGACGGTTCTCCTTGGTGTCGTCCGGGGAGGGCAGGATCCGCCCCTCGGCGCGCAGCGCGAGGTGGATCGCCTCCCGCAGGAACTCACGGGCCAGGTGCAGCTCGAAGGCGGCCTTGAGCGCCGTGCCGCCGCACTCCGCCGTGATGGCGGCCGTCAGCTCGGCCTCGCGGTCGTCGATGATGCGCACCGCCCGCTCGAAGACGAGCCGGCGGGTGTACGGGTTGGTGGCGGCCCACGCGGGCTGGGCGCGCTCGGCGGCGCGGTAGGCGTCGTCGATCTCCTTCGCGCTGGCCACGGTGATGGAGGCGAGCTTCTCCCCGTCGTAGGGGTTGAAGTCCACGATGTCCCAGGAGCCGCTGCCGGCCCGCCACTCACCGTCGATGTACTGGTGGGCGAGCTCGCTGAAGAGGGAGTCGTATGTGCCGGGGCCGCTGCCCGGTCCGGTGCCGTAGGACATGCTGCGCCATCCTGTCTGCGAAAGGCGGGGCGCCCGTGGCGCCCGTAATGATGTGGGTGCGCGTGCTTACTCCTGATGCGACGTCATCGTACTGATGTGTCAGCGGAGTTGAAGGAGGCGCACGATGAGATCGCGGCTCCTGGCCGGGGACAGGCTGTCGGCGTGCAGCCGCTCCATGACCCGCTCGTACTGCGCGACGTCCTCGGATTTGTCCAGGTAGAGGGCGCTGGTGAGCTGCTCCAGGTACACCACGTCGGACAGGTCCGACTCGGGGAAGCGCAGCATGGTGAAGGCGCCGCTCTCGCCCGCGTGTCCGCCGTGCGCGAAGGGCATCACCTGCAGCGTGACGTTGGCCTGCTCGGAGATGTCGATGAGGTGCTGGAGCTGATCGCGCATGACCGTTTCGCCACCGTACGGGCGGTGCAGTGCCGCCTCGTCCAGGACGGCGTGGAACCGTGGCGCACGCTCGGAGAACAGCAGCTTCTGGCGCTCCATGCGCAGCGAGACGCGCCGCTCGACCTCGGCCTCGTCCGCCTGGGGCTGGCCGCGCACGACGACGGCGTGGGCGTAGCCCTCGGTCTGGAGCAGGCCGTGCACGAACTGCACCTCGTAGATCGAGATGTGCGAGGCGGCGCCCTCCAGGCCCACATAGGTCTGGAACCAGCTGGGCAGCACGTCGCCGTAGCTGTGCCACCAGCCCGCGACATTGGCCTCGCGGGCCAGACCGAGCAGCGCCTCGCGCTCGGCGCCGTCGGTGACTCCGTAGAGCGTGAGGAGGTCCTCCACATCACGCGCCTTGAAGCTCACGCGGCCCAACTCCATACGGCTGATCTTCGACTCGGACGCACGGATCGAGTACCCGGCTGCCTCGCGCGTGATGCCACGCGACTCGCGCAGCCGCCTGAGCTGCGAGCCCAGGAGTATGCGTCGCACCACCGAACCGCTCGACTCGTTCGTGGCCATCTCTGCGACCCTTCCTCTTCCGGTCCTGTTCCGGTCTTGTCTGTTCCGCACCCTTCTGAGGGCGACCCCCGCTACCCCCGGCGCCGAAGTCTGCCATCTTCGGGCTCCGTTGAGTGCATGTCCGGTTACGCAGACAAGCCAACTGCCGGAGCGCTACGGCAGAGGGCGTAGGGAGAATTGCTCCCCAACCACCTTGTGCGCCCCCAAATCCCCCCCGTGCACGTGCATCTGCCCTTGCATCCGCCCCGCGCATTGGCAACCATGGAGCTCGCACACGTGCACGTCACGTCCTCGATTGCCAGGAGTGCCTCGGATGGGTACCGAAGGATCGACTGTGCTCTCTCCCTTATGGAGAGGGTTGTCCCCGATCGACTCATCCACCGTCCCCCACTCCGCGTCCTGTGCGCTGCCGCCGCGCTTCGAAGCGGTCAGGAGCGCCCGGAAGTTCACCAGCACCACGCTCCATCAGTGGGATCTGGGAGGACTCTTCGACGACGTCGCGCTGGTCGTCTCCGAACTGGTGACGAACTCGATGCGCTACGCCGTACCGACGGAGCTCGTCGGCACGGAGTACGAACCATCCGTACGTCTGCACCTGATGCGCTGGACGTCGCGGTTGGTGTGTGCGGTACGCGACCCAAGTGAGGCGGGGCCGGTCTCGGGGGAGGCCGCCGCGGGGGATGAGTGCGGGCGCGGGCTGTTCCTGGTGGAGTCGTTCAGCGACGCGTGGGGCTGGCACCCCCTGGCGGGTGCGCTGCACGGCAAGGTCGTCTGGGCGCTGTTCCGCCTGCCGCGCGACTGACGACACCGCCGGGGACGACAGCCCGCGCCCGCACGACAGCCCGTACCTACGCGCGAGTCGCGCCCCGACCATCGGACTATTCGCAGATCAGGTAGTCGAATTCGCCGTCCTTGATTCCCAGGAGCATCGCCTCGATCTCGGCGGGGGTGTACACCAGCGCCGGACCGTCGGGATGACGGGAGTTGCGCACGGCGACCCCACCTCCCGGCAGCTTCGCGAACTCCACGCAGGAGCCCTGGGAGTTGGAGTGCCGGCTCTTTCGCCAGACGACATCATCGATGTCCGAGGCGGCCATGCCGTTGTACGCCTGGGGCACTGGACTCTCCCGGATCATTGCAGGGGGCATCCTCTCCCAGAACACGGTTTCGAGGATGGCAACTGCTCCGGATCATAGCCGCGTTCATGTGCCTCTGCATGAGCCGATGCACGTGCACTCAGGGTGTTCCCGCCACTACATCACGACTTCTTCCCGGAAGGGGAACCTCCAGAGGAATAGGGCAGCAGGGCCATCTCCCGGGCATTCTTGATCGCCCGCGTCAGCTGCCGCTGCTGCTGCACGGAGACCCGTGTCACCCGGCGGCTGCGGATCTTCCCCCGGTCGGAAATGAACTTCCGCAGCAGGTCGGTGTCCTTGTAGTCGATGACGGTGATTCCCGCCGCGTCCAGGGGATTCGGTCGCGGCTTGAGGTTCTTGCGGTGATCGGGGCGGCGGCTCATGGGCCAAAAATCCTTTCGGGGCGTCAGGAAACCGGATCGAGAAGTACGTCGAATGCGGTGGACAGCCGTCGCCAGGAGTCCGGCCCGCCCTCGTATTCGGCGTCGGTGAGCAGGCACGATTCCAGGAGCGTGCGCAGCCCCCGGGCGTCCAGCCCGGGCGAGGTGAAGGTCAGGTACTGACCGCGGTCACCGTGCTCCGGGTGCCAGTCCAGCGCCGCGGCCACGCGGCGCTCCGCGGGCACCATCTCCCAGGCCGCGTCCGGCAGCGCGGCCAGCCACGGGCCGGCGTTCTCCACGCACAGGGCGCCGCCCGCCGCGTCCCAGGACAGCAGCGTGTCCGGCCGGTCCGCGAGCCAGAAGCGGCCCCTGCTGCGCGCCGCCGCGCACGTCAGGTCCTCCAGGGCCGCGTACAGCCGCCCGGGGTGGAACGGGCGCCTGCCGCGCCATACGAGCGTGGCGACGCCGTCCGCGTCCGCCTCCTGCGGCAGCAGCGCGCAGGCGGGGTGCTGCCGCGCCGCGGCCGCCTCGACGTCGAAGCCGGCGACGGCTGCGGCCGCCAGGTCGACGGAGTCGACCGAGACCTGCCGGGCGCCCGGGGTGAGCTGGGCGAGCAGCGCGTGGTCGGCGGCGTCGGCCCGCCCGGCCCCCTCGGCCTCCGCGGCTTCGGCCACGGCCAGGACGGAGGCGTACTCCAACTGCCGGGCGAAGGTGTCCCCGACCGTGCGCTGGTCGGTCACGGCGGCCGCCAGGCCGGCCTCGGCGAGGTCGTCGCCGTTGGCGAGCACCGGCAGGACCAGCACCGGGTCGACGGCCGTGAACACGCCCGTCAGCGTGGCCTCGTCGCCGCAGTGGGCGGTCACGACCTCGGCCATGGCCTTGGGCTCGACGGAGTCCCAGAGCTCGACGACGGCGAGCCGGCACAGCCCGGACGCGGCGAGCCGCTCCAGCTCGGGCACCAGGTCCTCGCGCAGCGCGCAGCAGGCGCAGTCGTTGACCAGGGGCGCCTCGCCCTGGTCGAGGAGGCCGGAGGCGTCCCATACGGTCCGGCGGACCGTACCGGCGGTGGCGGTGGACAGGTCGTGGTGCAGCGCGACGCTGCCCGGCACGGTGTGCAGCAGCCGCTCGACGGCGGCCCTGCGGGCGTCGGCGTGCAGTCCGCCGACGAGGACGACGGGCAGGGCGCGCGTCGCGGACATCAGCGGCCGCCCTCGCGCTTGCCGTAGCGCCGTTCGAAGCGCTCCACGCGGCCCGCGGTGTCCATGACGCGGGCGGTGCCCGTGTAGAAGGGGTGGCTCGCCGAGGAGATCTCGACGTCGATGACGGGATAGGTGTTGCCGTCCTCCCACTCGACCGTCTTGTCACTGGTGGCGGTCGAGCGGGTGAGGAAGGCGAACCCGGCGGCGCGGTCGCGGAAGACGACGGGGCCGTACGGCGGGTGGATTCCGGGCTTCATGACGGTCAGCGCTCCTCTCGGAAGACCACGTGGCGCGCGACGACCGGGTCGTACTTGCGCAGTTCCATTCGGTCGGGGTCGTTACGGCGGTTCTTGCGGGTCACGTAGGTGTATCCGGTCCCGGCGGTGGACCGGAGCTTGACGACGGGACGTAGTTCGTTGCGAGCCATGGGGGCTACTATACAGAAATGGTTTCCATTTTCATTAGGAGGTGCACGGCATGAGCGCCCACTGCCAACTGACCGGCCGCGAGCCGGGCTTCGGCAACACCGTCTCCCACTCGCACCGGCGTACCAGCCGCCGCTTCGACCCCAACGTCCAGCGCAAGCGCTACTGGCTCCCGAGCGAGGGGCGCCACGTCCGCCTCAGGCTGAGCGCGAAGGGGATCAAGACCGTGGACCGGATCGGCATCGAGGCCGCGGTGGCCCGCATCCGCGCCCGAGGGGGGAACGTCTGATGGCGAAGAAGAGCAAGATCGCGAAGAACGAGCAGCGCCGTCTGACGGTCGCCCGCTACGCGGCCCGCCGGGCCCTGCTCAAGGCGATCGTCCGCGACCCGCACACCCCCCACGCCGAGCGCGAGGCCGCCCAGCGCGAGCTGTGCCGCCAGCCGCGCGACGCCAGCGCCACGCGCGTCCGCAACCGCGACACCGTGGACGGCCGCCCGCGCGGCTACTTCCGCGCGTTCGGCCTCTCCCGCGTCAACCTCCGCGAACAGGCACACGCGGGCTGTCTGCCGGGGGTCCGGAAGTCGAGCTGGTAGCCCTTACGCCTGCCGCCGGCACCGCCGGACCCCGCCGCGAGGGCGCACAAGCCCCACGGCCCGTCCCGGCGGTGCCGGGCCGGGCTCAGCGCCTGGCGGCCCCGGGCCGCTAGGCCGGGACCAGGAGGAGGTCGTCCGCGTAGCACCACGCCCAGTCCTCGCCCGGTTCGAAGGACCGGGCGAGATCGTGGCCGGGCTCGGCCTTCGCGTGCGCGCTCGCGTGCCGGTTCGGGGAGCTGTCGCAGCAGCCCACGTGGCCGCACACCAGGCACTCGCGCAGGTGCACCCAGGTGGACCCGATCCGCAGGCAGTCCTCGCAGCCTTCCGTCGTGCTCGGCGTCACCTCGCGCGCTTCGCCCAGATGGGCGCAGCCGCGATCGGCCGGACGGCCCTCGACGTCGGCGGCGACCTGCCAGGTCAGTGGCTCGCTCATACCTTCGAGCGTAGGCCCGCGAACGCCCGCACGCGCGCCGAAAGCCGAGGTCAGCGCGATTGTCAGACCCTGATGGCAGACTCACTTCCGTGATCCGGGGAGCGGAGACGGGCGACGGGGGTGTTCGTCTCCGCCCCGGAGCACGAATCGGCCGGGCGCGCCGGGCGGCGGCGGGCAGCGGCGGCCCGAGCCCTGACGCAGCGTCATGTCGGCACTCCCTCGTGCGGCGCATTCCAGCGGGCAGCACGGCGCGCCTCCTTGCACGATGGCGGAAGGACCGCCAGTGGACGGTCCTTCCGCCGCACCCCCCAGGGCAGGGACCACCATGACCCTCAATCTCGATCAGCTGAGCCGCTGCACCGTCGCCGTCGACCTCGGAGCGGCCAGGACGCGCGTCTATCTGAAGGACACGGGCCTGGTCGTGGACGAACCGAGTCTGGCCGCGGTCAATACCCGCACGGGCTCGCTGATCGCGGTCGGTGAGCTCGCGGGAGGCATGGCCGGCCGTACGCCGGGCCACATCCGCGTCGTACGCCCCATCTCCGGCGGCACGGTCGTCGACATCGAGATGGCCCAGCGCATGCTGCGCTTCCTCGTCGACGACAAGATCCGCCGGGCCTGGCGGCGCAAGCCGCTGCTGCGCGCCGCCGTCTGCCTGCCGCACGACGCGGAGCCGATCGCCCAGCGCGCCGCCGTCGAGGTGCTCAGCGCGCTCGGCGCGCGCCGCGTCGAGCTGGTCGACACCCTCATCGCGGCCGCCGTCGGCTGCGGACTGCCGGTCGAGCAGCCGGAGGCGACGATGATCGTGGTGTGCGGGGCGGCGTCCACACAGGTCGCGGTCCTGTCGATCGGCTCGATCGTCGCGGCGGAGAAGGTGCAGGTCGGCGGCGACGCCATCGACTACGCCGTCATCCAGCACCTGCGCAGCGAGTACGAACTGATGCTGCCCTCCCAGGGCCTGCACCCCCTGCACCTGGCCCTCTTCGACCGCTCCGGTAGCGGCACGGAGGCGGAGGTGCGCGGCCGGGACGTGGCGACGGGCCTGTCCCGTACGGTCCTGGTGAACACCGCCCACGTCCGCGAGGCCATCCACACCCCGCTCACCGCCGTGCTCGACGCCATCGGGCGCGTGCTGCGCGAGTGCCCGCCCGACCTGGTGGCCGATCTCGCGGAGCGCGGGGTCATGCTGGCGGGCGGCTCCGCGATGCTGCCCGGCCTGGACACGATGATCGAAGAAGGCACCGGCATGTTCGTGCGCATCGCCGAACAGCCCGATGTCTGTTCCGTGATCGGGCTGGGCGCAATGATCGAGGGAAAGATCAAGCCACTTCATCTGGATCCGATGGCGAGCTGAATCAGGTCTGCATCAGGTCGGCCGACACCTTGGGAACTTCTTTACCCCCCGGAACAGTTCTCCCGGTGCACCCCTATTTCACCAAGGAGATACACGCACATGGCGCTCTGGGACCGGCTCAAGGATTCGGCGACGACGATGCAGGGCCAGCTGGTAGCCAAGAAGAACGACCTGAAGAGCGGCGGATTCCGTGACGCGAGCATGGCAATGTGCGCTCTGGTCGCGGCGGCTGACGGTTCGATCGACGCCTCCGAGCGGCAGCGCGTCGCCGCGCTGATCGCCACCAACGACGTTCTGCAGAACTTCCCCGCCGACGACCTGCAGGCGCGTTTCAACGACTATTGCCAGAAGTTGACGACCGATTTCGCCTTCGGCAAGGTCAGCATCCTGCAGACCATCGGCAAGGTGCAGAAGAAGCCGACCGAGGCGCGTGCCGTCATCCAGATCGGCATTGTCATCGGCGGCGCCGACGGCGACTTCGACAAGACCGAACAGGCCGTCGTCCGCGAGGCCTGCTTCGCCCTCGGCATCAACCCGGCCGAATTCGATCTGTGAGTTCCCCCGGCGACGTCATCGGCCGACTGACTGATCAAGCCATTGATCAGGCCACCGATCCTTTCGGAACCGGCCGGTAATCGTCTGCCCGGGCGGCGCGGCGGGCGCAGGTCACCCCGGTCCGTACGAGGTGACCTGCGCCCGCCCCCGCGGGCCCCCCGGCGCGTCCGCGGACCGCCGTGTCCGAGGCGACCGCCTTGCCACGCGCCGCGGTCCCACAGCAGATTGTGGGCCCATGATTGACGGGCAAGGGCAAGGGCATCGCCCCGTTGCGGGCGGCTTCACCTATCTCCCGGCGGACCGTGAACTGATCGTGGTCGCGCATCCCGACGCCGCACTGCGCGCGGACCCCGCGGGCGTACGCTCCGCGACCGGCACCGACACCTCGCCGCTGAACCGCTTCCTGACCGACGAACGGCTCACGCTGGAGCCCCTCTTCGGGTACGGGCCCGGGGGCGCCGCGGGCGACGAACTCCGGCGGCACCTGGCGTTGTTCCACCGCGTACGGGGCGTGGAACGCCACCACGACGAGCTCGCCGCCCGGCTGACCGCACTGCCCGGCGTCGACGGCGCGTACGTCAAACCCGGGGCCCTGCCCGCCCACGGCCCCGACGTCCCCGGCCACCCGCATCCCCACACCCACCCTCCCGGCCGTCCCCGCCGTGCCACGGCGACCGCCGCGGCCGACGCCCCCGCGGCCCGCCGCACCCCGGACTTCACACCCCGCCAGGGCTATCTGGCCCCCGCGCCGGAGGGCGTCGACGCACGCTGGGCCTGGGCGCAGCCGGGCGGCACGGGCGAGGGCGTGGGCGTCGTCGCCGTGGAGGGCGCCTGGCGGCTCGGCCACGCGGACCTGGGGCGCAAACTCGCGGGCATCGTCGCCGGCACCCCGCTGGAGGACCCGGCGTGGCGCAATCACGGCACGAACGCCCTCGGGGTCGTCGGCGGCGACCGCACCGGCCGCGGCATCACCGGCATCGCCCCCGGCGCGCTGACCGCCGCCGCGGCCTTCCCCGGCATCGGCTCCGCCCGCGCCCTGCGGGCCGCGGCCGACCGGCTCCCGCCGGGCGGGCTCGTCCTGCTCGCACTGCACCGGCCCGGCCCCCGGTTCGGCTACTGCGACCGCGACGACCAGCGCGGCTGCGTCCCCCTCGAATGGTGGCCGGACGACTTCGCGGCCGTCCGCTACGCCACGGCCAGGGGCGTCGTGGTCGTGGCGGCCGCCGGCAACGGCGGGGAGTGCCTGGACGACCCCCTGTACGAGGCGCGGCCGGACGGCTTCCCGTCCTGGTGGCGCAACCCGTTCGGCCCCGGCGGCCCGTCCTCCGGCGCGGTCCTCGTGGGCGCGGGCGCCCCGCCGCCGGGCACGCACGGGCGGGACCACGGCCCCGACCGCTCGCGGCTCGCCTTCTCCAACTTCGGGGCGCGGCTGGACGCCCAGGGCTGGGGCGTGGAGGTCACGACGGCGGGCGGGTACGGGGAGGGGGCCGGCGACCTCCAGGGCGGCGCCGAGGAGGACGCCTGGTACACGGACGTCTTCTGCGGCACATCGGCGGCCTCGGCAATCGTGGTGGGGGCGCTGGCATCGGTCCAGGGGGCGCTCAGGGCGGCCGGCCGGGAGCCGCTGACCGCCGAACGGGCCCGCGAGGTGCTGCGGACGACCGGCACGCCGCAGCAGGGCGCACCGGGCCGCCCCGCGTCCCAGCGGATCGGCAACCGCCCGGACGTCCGCGCGGCCGTCGGCCGGCTGCTGCCCTCACCGGTCGCCTCCGGCACCGCCGAACGCCTGTGGGACGAGCTCATCCCGTACCCGCCCGAGCGCCCGCCCCAGCTCCGGCTGTTCGTGGCCGGCGCCTGGCGCGGCCTCGACAGCCCGGACCCGGCCGTACGGCAGGCGGTGCACACCGCCTTCGCGGGCGGCCGGGCCGCCGGGAGCGTACGGGTCTGGTACGCGGACGACCGGGTCGTGGGCCTGGTCGTCACCGACAGCCCGTAGCGGGCGGCCGGCGAGGGTGGGCGCGCGGCCCGGCGGCGGCCGCTACGGGGCGGACCGCCGCCGTACGGGCCGCCACAGGGCGGGCCCGTACCCCGGGAGCCCGCCCGTGCCCGCAGCGGCTCCCGGGAGCGGGTGGCGGCCCTCAGGCGGGCAGCGGAACCGACTCGCGGGCCGCGCGGTCGCGGCCGGGGCCCGGGCCCGTCCACCGGCCGAGGGCGATCTCGGCGGTGATGCCCGGACCGAACCCGGCGATGATGCCGCGGGCGTCGTGGTCGGCGCCGCCGTCCACGAAGAGCCGCTCGAGGGCGTCGAAGATGACCGCGCTGGCGATGTTGCCGCGCTCGGTCAGCGTCTCCCTGCTGTAGCGGAACGTCTCCGGCGCCAGCCCCAGATAGCGGCTGAGGTCGTCCAGGATGCGCGGGCCACCGGCGTGCACGATGTAGAAGTCGAGCTCGGAGACGTCCCACTGGTACGGCTCCGCCATGTCGCGCATGGCGGGCGCGAGCATCGCCATCGTCCCCGGGACGCGCTTGTCCAGGATGAAGTGGAAGCCGGTCTCCCGGACCCCGTAGGAGATCCACTCCTCGGTGTCGGGCACCAGGTGCGAGCCGTTGCGCTCGATCCGCACGCCCGTCCCGCCCTCGCCACGCACCACGGCGGCGGCCAGGGCGTCGCCGAAGAGCCCGTTGGAGAGCAGGTTGCCCACGCCCAGGTCGGTGGGCTGGTAGAGCAGCGAGCAGAATTCGCACGCCACGATCAGCACATTGGACTCCGGGTAGGCCTGACAGAAGTCGTGCGCCCGGTTGATGGCCGCACCGCCGGCCGCACAGCCGAGCTGTGCGATCGGCAACTGCCGGGTCTCGTTGCGGAAGTCCATGGTGTTGATCAGCCACGCGGTCATCGACGGCATCATGAAGCCCGTGCACGACACATAGACGATGAGGTCGATGTCGCGCGGCGTCAGCTCGGCGTGGTCCAGCGCCCGCCGGACGACGTCGGGCACCCGTGCCTTGGCCTCGCGTTCGTAACGGGCGTTCCGTACGGTGAAGCCGGGATGCTTGAGCGTGTCTTCGATCGGTTGAACGAGGTGTCGTTTCTGCACCCCGGTGTTGCCGATCAGCCGGAGCGCGAGCTCCAGCTGAGGATGATCGCCGTGGAGCGTGCGTGCGAGGTGGAGAGTCTCTTCCCTCGTGATCACATGCTCCGGGACGGCGATGGCCGGTCTGCACAGTGTCGCCATGACGGCCTCCCAGTCGCGTCGGTTCTCGATGCCCAGGGCCGCCGAAAAGGCGCGCCAGCTTATGTCCAGTGCATGCCGCATTGGGAAGCGCGCCACACCTATGCTCGGAAAGTTCACCCGAAGAGCGGACTTTTCCCCTCAAACTGAACTGACGTCCGTCGAACGCCATGGAAAGTCCACAGGAAATCCCCAGGAATGCCATGGAAAGCACATGGTTGCGGCACATACGGGACGGAATGCACGCTTTCGTCCCCCGCGGACGGAACCGGCCCGGAGGGCCCCTCGCAAGCGCTCCTCGCGACCCCGCGGCCACCCCCGCGCCGGGCGCCGCCCCGCGCTCCCCGGGCGCGCGCCGTGCTGGCACACTGCACAGTCATGACCAGCACGAGAAATCATCTCCTTTCCGGCAAAGTGACCTTTATCAGCGGCGCCAGCAGCGGCATAGGCGCCGCCGCGGCCCGCGTGTTCGCACGGGAGGGCGCGACGGTCGTCCTGGCCGCCCGCCGGGAGGACCGGCTGACCGCCCTCACCGAGGAGCTGACCGCCGCGGGCGCCGAGGCCGCGTACGTCGTCGCCGACGTCACCAAGGCCGAAGACGCCCGGCGGGCGGTGGAGTTCGCGGTCGAGCGGTACGGACGGCTGGACGCGGCCTTCAACAACGCCGGCATCGGCGGCGACCGCACCCCCATGCACCTCATGGGCGACGACGTCTACGACACGATCATGGAGACCAACGTCCGCGGCATGTGGAACTGCATGCGCCCCGAGCTGGCCGCGATGCTCGCGAGCGGGGGCGGCGCCATCGTCAACAACAGCAGCGTCGCCGGCCTCGTCGCCATCCCCTCCGCCGCGCCCTACATCGCCTCCAAGCACGCCGTCGTCGGGCTGACCCGGGCCGCGGCCGACGAGTACGCCAAGCAGGGCATCAGGGTCAACGCGGTGGCGCCCGGCACCACGCGCAGCGAGATCACCGCCGACTGGTTCGCGCGCAACCCGGGCCTGGAGGACATGGTCAACGCGATGACGCCGCAGGCCCGCACGGCCGACCCGGAGGAGATCGCCGAGGCGGCGGCCTGGCTGCTCAGCGACCGCTCGCCCTTCCTCACCGGCGTGGTGATGCCCGTGGACGGCGGCTTCGTCAACCAGTGACGCGCGGCGCGGCCCGTCCGCGCCGGCCCACCGCTCAGCGCAACAGCCCCCGCACGCCTATCCGGAAGGCCACCTCCGCGTTCTGCACCCCGGTGACCTCGACGGCGGCGTGGCCGGGGGCGCCGGCGGGCAGCACGACCGCGTCCAGCCTGCAGGGCGCGTCGAACTCCACGTACCGGCTGTAGGACGTGGTCACGGCGGTCGGCACCAGGATCCCGGGCGAGACGACCGCCTGGGCGGCCTGGCCGGCGGCGGTGAGCAGGGCCAGCCCCGGCACATGGTCGACGGGATGGTCGAACATGACCTTGTTCCCCACGTCGTTGCGCAGCAGCCAGCTCCCGGGCCGCCCGGCGGCCGCCAGCACGACCTCCGAGGCCGTCAGGCAGCCGACGCTCGCCGCCGGCACCGGCGGCGGCACCTCCCACTCGCCCCAGGCGGGCGACAGATACGCCCCGCGCAGCCTCCGATAGACGCCGGGGGAAATCCAGGACGAACGCGAGTGCGCGCGGATCACCGTATGGTCGCCCTGCCGGACGGTGAAATCCATCGTTTCGGCCCCGAGCGGGCGATCACCGCACCCATTCCGCGCCGTTGAACACCTCAGATCCACGGTGAGACGCAACGGCCCATTCCCGGCCGTGGACAGGGTCGGGTCAATGCTGTAGTTAAGGTTCCGCAACAGCGACTGATGATCAAGAGGAACCCCGAACTCGGCATGGGAAATGGCAAGTCCGCACTGCCGGACCGTCTGTGCGGCCAGCACGGGATCGGGCCGGCTGCCCGATGTGCTGCCCGGCCACTCGACGGCGAGCGTGAATTCGGCGGGGCCCCGGCGGACCCAGTCGGTGACGAGCACGGATTCCTCGTCGCGGAAGTGGACGAGCTCCTTGGCAACCCGCGTCCCGCCCAGGCCAGGGGCCGGTACGGAGGGCGGCACAGGCGCTTTGGCAGGCGAATCCACGAGCACCCGCCCGGAGTCCGGCACGGGCGCCGGCACTGCCAGCGGGTCGGGGAAGCCCACCGATTTCGGAATTCCGGGCGTCAGCGTGCAGGATTGCTGCACAGTTGCGGACATGATCCCCCCTGGGGCGCCAAGGCGTAGGACTGAGCGAGACAGACACTGGCCGCCAAAGATACCTACCTATTGGTACATTTCAACCGGGGGCCGCTGAAACGAAGGAGGGGTATCCGTGGCGCAGCAGGAGCGCGCAATCCGGACCCGGCAGGTGATTCTGGAAGCCGCCGGAATGGTCTTCGACGAGTGCGGCTACGAAGCGGCCACCATTTCCCAGATCCTTGCGCGGGCCGATGTCACGCGCGGTGCCCTGTACTTCCATTTCAGTTCCAAGGAGGACCTGGCGCGCGGAGTCCTCGGCCAGGCCGTGACGATGGAAGGCGTAGTGCCGCAGCAGTTCAAGTTGCAGGAACTGCTCGACGCCTCACTGCTCCTGGCCTACCGGCTGCCCCGCGAGCCGATGCTGCGCGCCTCGATACGGCTCTCCGTCGACCAGCGGGCGCGTGCCCTCTTCGGCACCAGCTGGCCCGACTGGATCACGGTCGCGGCGGAGCTCCTCTCCGACGCCAAGGGCCGGGGCGAGACGCTGCCGCACGTCGACCCGGTGGAGACCGCCCGCCTGCTCGTGGGCGCCTGGACGGGCGTCCAGCTGATCTCCGAGGCCATGCCGGAGCCCCCCGAGCTGGTCCGCGAGATCTCGCTGCTCTACCAGCTCCTGCTGCCGAACATCGCCGTCCCCACCGTGCTGGCCCGCCTCGACATCTCCCCGGACCGCCCCCTGCGCCTGCGCGCGGAGGCCCCGGAAGCGGCCCACCAGGCCTGATCGACCGCGCCCGACCCGCCGCCCGGGGTCGCACCCCGGGCGGTGCCGCGTCCGGCGATCCGTCCACTGTTCCGGAACACCGAAAAGCCCAGGTCAGTAAGGAACTGACCTGGGCTTCACCGGAGCCGCCTTCGGGATTCGAACCCGAGACCTACGCATTACGAGTGCGTTGCTCTGGCCAACTGAGCTAAGGCGGCGCGCTGCCGGAAACCAAGGTTGGCATCAGCAGCGGGCCCAAGTCTACACAGTTTCCGGGGGTGCTCCGTACACGGTGCTCCGGGAGGGGATCGCGCAGGTCAGGGGCCGGGTCAGGAGCACCTGCGGGAGGCGGGGGGCGGGGTGGCGGTGAGGAGGTAGTCGTTGATCGCGGAGTCCACGCAGGCGCTGCCCCGGTTGTAGGCGGTGTGCCCGTCGCCGTCGTAGGTGAGCAGACGGCCCGAGGAGAGCTGTGCGGCCAGTGAGCGGGCCCAGGGGTAGGGGGTGGCCGGGTCGCGGGTGGTGCCGACGACGAGGATGGGGGCCGCGCCCGGCGCCGTGATGCGGTGGGGGGCGCCGACGGCGGGGACGGGCCAGTATCCGCAGCTCAGAGCGGCCCAGGCGAAGCTCGTGCCGAGCGCCGGGGAGGCCTTCTCGAAGTCGGAGAGGGCGCGGCGGACGCCGGCCGGGCCGCGGAAGGCGGGCGGGAGGTCGAGGCAGTTCACGGCCGAGTTGGCCGGCATGAGGTTGGTGTAGACGCCGCGGTCGCTGCGCTCGTAGTAGGCGTCGGACAGGCTCAGCAGCAGGGCGCCGTCGCCGTTCTGCGCGTTGCGCAGGGCCTTGCGCAGGAGGGGCCAGGACGCCTCGTCGTACATGGCGGAAATCACACCGGTGGTGGCGAGGCTTTCGGTGAGCTCGCGGGATTTGCCGGTGGGAATCGGGCGGCGGTCGAGGGTGGCGAAGAACGACTTGAGCCGGGCGCCGGCGACGTCGGCCCGGCCGCCGCCCTCGATCGGGCAGTCGTCGTGCCGGGCGCAGTCCGCCACGAAGGAGGCGAAGGCGGTCTGGAAGCCCGCCGCCTGTTCGCGGTTGACCCGCTCCGCGCTGAGCGAGGGGTCGAGCGCGCCGTCGAGGACGAGCCGGCCGACCCGCGAGGGGAACAGCCCGGCGTACGTGGCGCCGAGGAAGGTGCCGTACGAGGCGCCGACGTAGTGCAGCCTGTCGTCGCCCAGGGCGGCCCGGAAGACGTCCATGTCGCGGGCGGCCTCGACGGTGGAGACATGCTGGAGCAGCTTCCCGGAGCGGGACGCGCAGGCGCCCGCGAACTTCTTGAAGGCGGCGGTGAGTTCGCCGACCTCCCGCTCGTTGTCCGGGGTCGCGTCGACCTTGGTGAAGGCGTCCATCTCCGCGTCGCTCAGGCAGGTGACGGGCTCGCTCGCGGCCACGCCGCGCGGGTCCATCGCCACCATGTCGTAGCGGGCGCGGACGGGGGCGGGGTAGGCGACGCCCGCGTAGCCCTGGAGGAAGCTGATGGCCGAGCCGCCCGGGCCGCCGGGGTTGACCATGAGCGAGCCCAGGTGCCTGCCGGGGCCGGTCGCCTTCTTGCGGGATACGGCGAGCTTGAGGTCGTCGCCGGCGGAGGGCCGGTCGTAGTCCAGCGGCGCCCGCAGCGTGGCGCACTCGAAGCCGGGGTGCTTGCCCGCGCAGGCGTGCCAGCGGAGCTTCTGTTCGTAGTACGGCTTCAGGGCGGTGGGCACCGCCTCCTCCCCCGCTCTGCCCGACGCGGCCGCGCTCGGCGCCGCGCCTCCCGAGACCGCGGCCGAGATCAGCAGGGCCGCGGTCGCGGCCAGCGTGCCGGAGGTGCGGAGCAGGCGGCGGGTGTCCATAGGCTGGTCCCTCTGGGTGGGAGACAGGTGGGCAGACAGGCATGAGGCACTGATGCGTACGCGGACGCATGTCGCACGCTCGCACACTCGTACGGCGGTCGTACATACGTAAATGCGCAGGACTTACACGGCATACGGAGCGTATCCGGACGGATACCTGCCTTGGCCAGCCTTACCGGCCACTAGTCCTCGTACGAGTGAGGAATCACCCAACCTGCGGTGTGCCCACCCTCACCCGTACTACTCGCGGCCGGGCTCCCGATCAGCCGGCCCGCAGGGCGACGGCCATCGCTTCGACCGCGAGCAGCGGCGCCACGTTCCGGTCGAGGGCCTGCCGGCAGGCGGAGATCGCCTCGATGCGGCGCAGCGTCCCCTCCGGCCGGGAGCCGGAGGCGATGCGCTCCAGCGCGGCCCGGACGTCCGGGTTGGCGAGGGCCACGCGCGAGCCGAGCTGTATCGCCAGGACGTCGCGGTAGAAGCCCGTGAGGTCGGTGAGGGCCAGGTCGAGGCTGTCGCGCTGCGTACGGGTCGCTCGGCGCTTCTGCCGGTCCTGGAGCTCCTTCATCGCGCCGGCGGTGCCGCGCGGGAGACGGCCGCCGGTGCCGGCCGCGGCACCGAGGGCGGCGCGCAGCTCCTCGGTCTCCTTGGTGTCGACCTCCTCGGCGACCTGCTTGGCGTCCTCGGCGGCGGCGTCGATGAGCTCCTGGGCCGCCTTGAGGGCGCCGCCCATGTCCGCGACGCGCAGCGGCATCTTCAGGACGGTCTCCCGGCGGGCCCGGGCGCGCTCGTCGGTGGCGAGGCGGCGGGCGCGCCCGATGTGCCCCTGGGTGGCCTGGGCGGCCTGTGCGGCGAGCTCCGGCTCGATGCCGTCCCGGCGGACGAGGAGGTCCGCGACCGCGGCGACGGGCGGCGTCCGCAGGGTCAGCGACCGACAGCGGGACCGGATCGTGGGCAGCACGTCCTCCAGGGACGGCGCGCACAGCAGCCACACCGTGCGCGGAGCGGGCTCCTCCACGGCCTTCAGCAGGACGTTGCCGGCGCCTTCGGTGAGCCGGTCCGCGTCCTCCAGGACGATCACCTGCCAGCGGCCGCCCGCCGGGGACAGCTGGGCACGCCGGACGAGGTCACGCGTCTCCTTGACGCCGATGGACAGCACGTCCGTACGGACGATCTCGACGTCGGCGTGCGTCCCCACCAGCGTCGTGTGGCAGCCCTCGCAGAAACCGCAGCCCGGGGCGGCGCCGAACGTCCGGTCCGGGCTGACGCACTGCAGCGCGGCCGCGAAGGCCCGGGCGGCGGTGGCCCGGCCGGAGCCGGGCGGGCCGGTGAACAGCCACGCGTGCGTCATCTTGGACGCGCCGACGGCTGCCGCCGCGGTCGCCGCGTCGGCCGTGACCAGTACGTCCGCGTCGCGCGCGGCAGCGGAGAGCTGCTCGATCACCCGGTCCTGGCCGACCAGGTCGTCCCACACCGCCATGGCTGTCCTCCGCGCTGTCCGGTCCTGCGGTTACCCATTGTGGGACACGCCACTGACAGCGCGGCCCGCGTCCGGTCGTCCGGCGCCCCTACCGGCGCCCGCGCCCCCGACCGTCGCGAGGACCGTCCTCACCGTCGTTCTCACGACCGGTCTCGCGGTCGCGCCGGCCGAGGAGGTCGTCCGCGAGGGTCGGCGCGTCGTCGGCCCACTCGGGCCTGCGGCGCGGCCGCCGTACGGGCTGGTCCTGCTCGTCCGTCCCGTCCGCCGCGACGGGCGGCAGCTCGCGCGTGCGCTCGGCCTCCGGCTCGGCGGGCGCCTCGTCCTCGGGCCGGAACAGCCAGTCCGGCACCCGGTCCGCCGGGTTCTCCGCCCGCGCGGGCGGCTCCCGCCGCACGGGCGGCTTGGGCAGCACCGCGGTCTCCTCGGCCTCCGGCGGGGTGACGCCCCAGGTGACGCGCTGCCGGTCCAGCGGCCCGAGGACCGGCACGGGCGGCAGCACGGCCGTCTCGTCCTCGGCCCGGGGCTCGGACGGCACGGGCGGAAGGAGCGCCGTCTGGTCCTCGGCACCCGGCGCCGCGGGCGACACGGGCGGGAGCAGCGCCGTCTCGTCCTCGGCGCTCGCGGGCACGGGCGGCAGCAATGCCGTCCGGTCCTCGGCACCCGCAGCCGCGTCACGCGGGTCGGGCCGGTGCACCACCGGCGTCTGAACGGTCTGGGTCTCCTCGGCCTCGCCCCGCTCCGGGCGGCGCGGCGAGGGGGTCTCCACGGTCGGCGCGTCCCCGGCGCCGAGGTCGTCCCCGGCACGCGGCGCGGGCGCACCGGCAGCCGTCCGGGTGGCCGAGTCGGCCGCGAGGGAGGCTCGCGGATCCGGCGCCCCGGCACCACGCGGCGCCTGCTTACGGAACGAAGCCGTCCCGACCACGGGAGCCCGCCCCGCACCGTCCTCGTCACCCGCACGCGGCGCCGGCGTCTCCACCGTCCACGCATCCGCGGCGTCACGAGCGGCCGCGGCCCGGTCCCGCCCCGCACCCGCCTCGGCGTCCCGCGCTTCCGCATCCCGCGCGGCGTCCTTGCGCAGCGACGGCCTCTCGACCGTCGGCGCCTCCGCCGCGTCGGCCGCGTCAGCGGCACCCCCACGCGGCGCCGGCGTCTCGACAGTCGCCGCATCGCCGCCGGCGGCACCGGCGGAAGCCCCGCCCGCCCCACGCGGCGCCGGCGTCTCCACGGTCGGCGCGTCACCGCCGGCAGCCCCACGCACCGCATCCGCAACCGAATCTGCGGCAGCGGCCGCAGCGGCCTCCGCCGCCAGTCGGGCGCGCTCGGCGCGCAGCAGGGCCTCCTCGGCCTTGCGCTGCTTCTCCAGGCGCCGTTCCTCGGCCTCGGCGCGCAGGCGCGCCTCCTCGGCCGCCTGCTTGCGCAGACGTTCCTGCTCGGCGGCCCGGGCGCGCTCCTCCGCCTCGCGGCGGCGGCGCTCCTCCTCGGCCTGGCGGCGGGCTTCCTCGGCCCGCTGACGGGCCTCCTCCGCCTGGCGCTCGGCCTCGAGCCGGCGGGCCTCCTCGGCCTCGCGCCGCTTGCGCTCCTCTTCCTCCGCCCGCAGGCGGGCGAGCTGCTCCTGGCGCTCGCGCTCCAGCCGGGCCTCCTCCGCCTTGCGGGCGGCCTCCTCCTCGGCCTTGCGCCGGGCCTCCTCCTCGGCGGCCTTGCGGGCCGCCTCACGGGCCTCCTCGCGGGCCTTGATCTCGGCCGCGGAGAGCGGAAGGAGCTGGTCGAGGCGGTGGCGTACGGGCGTGGTGACGGCCTCCGGCGCCTGGCCGGCGTCCACGACGAGGTAGCGGGCGGGGTCGGCGGCGGCCAGGGTCAGGAACCCGGCCCGTACGCGCTGGTGGAACTCCGCCGGCTCGGACTCCAGCCGGTCCGGCGCCTCGGTGAAACGTTCGCGCGCGGTCTCGGGCGAGACGTCGAGCAGCACCGTCAGGTTCGGCACGAGCCCGTCCGTCGCCCAGCGCGAGATGCGGGCGATCTCGGTCGGCGAGAGGTCGCGCCCGGCGCCCTGATAGGCGACGGAGGAGTCGATGTAGCGGTCCGTGATGACGACCGCGCCGCGCTCCAGGGCGGGCCGTACGACGGAGGCGACGTGCTCGGCGCGGTCGGCCGCATACAGCAGCGCCTCCGCGCGGTCCGACAGGCCGGCGGACGCCACGTCCAGCAGGATCGCGCGCAGCCGCTTGCCGATGGCCGTGGCGCCCGGCTCCCGGGTGACGACGACCTCGTGGCCCTTGGCGCGGATCCACTCCGCGATCGCCTGGACCTGCGTGGACTTGCCGGCGCCGTCGCCGCCCTCGAAGGCGATGAAGAAACCGGTGCCGCTGACGCCCTCCACCGGGTCGCCACCGCGCAGAGAGTCCAGCAGGTCCTTGTGGAACGGCACGCCGTGCCGGTCGTCCGTCCGGCCCAGGACCAGCGCGCCGACGGGCAGCAGGAGCGCGCCGACGAGCATCAGCGTGAACGCCGCCCCGCCGTGCGCGAAGACGAAGCTGCCGTCCCCGATCCGGTGCGGGCCGATGGCCGCGGCCAGCAGCGGCGCCGCGACGGCGCCCACGGCGACCGTGACGCGGACGACCGCGTGCAGGTGGTCGGTCGTACGGGCCCGGCGGTCCTCCTCGGTCTCCTGGTCGAGCAGACAGTGACCGGTGTTGGCGACGACGCCGGCGGACACACCCGCCAGGACGACGAGCAGCAGCACGGTCGTGGCGTCGTTCACCAGGCCGGCGGCGAGCAGCGCGAGGCCCGTCAGGGCGAGGGCCAGCGCGAGCAGGCGGCGCCGCGAGAAGCCGGGCAGCACCTTCCGGGCGCCGCGGATGCCCACGACGGGGCCGCCGGAGAGCGCGAGGACCAGCAGGCCGAAGCTCACCGGGCCGCCGCCCAGGTCCATGGCCTGCAGCGTGGCGACGCCGACGCCCGCGGCGATCGCGCCCGCGATGGCCGCGCACGCCAGGACGAGCAGCGGGATCGCGCCCGTACGGCCCTTGTCGGGCGCACCCTGGGCGTTCTTGGGGCGGCGCATCCCCTCCAGCGGGGAGCGCACGCGCGGGACCTGCACGCCCTTGGGCAGGCCGGGCAGGTGGAGGAAGTACAGGATCGCGAGCGACGTCGCGAAGAGCCCGGCGGCGAGGTACGAGCCGAGGGCGGCCTGGTGCTGGTGGAACCAGTCGATCCCGGAGCCCAGGAGGTTGCTCACGAGCGTGATGGCGACGAGCGCCGCGGCGCCGACGGGCAGCGCGACGAAAGTCGTGCGCAGCGACAGGCGCCGCAGGGCCTCGTAGTGGTCCGGCAGCGGTCGCACGGCCGCGCCCTCCGGCGGTGCCGTGGGCAGCAGCGCGGGCACCGCCTGGTCCTTCGCCACCGTCCAGACGCGCTCGGCGACGCCGAGGACGAAGGCCGTGACCAGCAGCCAGGTGAGGGCCGTGCCCGGGGTCCACACGATCCAGGTGGGCGCGACGGCGAGCAGCGCGAGCCGGACGCCGTCCGCGCCGATCATCGTCCAGCGGCGGTCGAGCGGACCGGCCGGCGCGAAGAGCGAGGACAGCGGGCCCAGCAGGACCGCGCCGGAGAGCAGCGTGGCGACCAGTCGCGCGCCGATGACTGCGGCGACGGCGAGGGCCGCGCCCCGGTAACCACCGCCGAACGACCCCGATGCGACCGCCGCCTGCAGCGCCAGCAGCAGGAGCACGAGGAGGGCGAGGGCGTCACCGACCCCGCCGGCGAACTGGGCGCTCCACAACCGCCGGAGCGGACGGAAGCGCAGCAGGGCTCGTACGGCACGCTCGCGGGAGTCCGCGGCTAGGGCGCCGGATGTGGGGGTGTCCACTGTTGGCTGCTCGGCTCGCGTCATCCTGCCAGCCTATCCGGAGTGCCCCGATACGAGACGCCTCCCCGAACACATGCACGAACATGCGCGCGAACGGAAGACGAACGACCGAGCGGGACAAAAGGCCGGGGCGGTGGGCCGGAATCCGGCCCACCGCCCCATTTGTCCTACCCGACGTACCGACTAACCCGGCGTACCGACTAACCCGGCGTCCGCCGACTCACTCGGCGTCGGCAGCCGCGGCGGAGTTGGCCGCCGCGGTCTTCTTCGCCGTCGTCTTCTTGGCGGCCGTCTTCGTGGCCGTCGTCTTCTTCGCCGCGGCGGTCTTCTTCGTCGCGGTCGTCTTCTTGGCGGCCGTCTTCTTCGCCGCGGTCTTCTTGGCGGGGGCCTTCTTGGCCGCCGTCTTCTTGGCCGTGGCCTTCTTCGCCGTCTTCTTGGCCGGGCCCTTGGCGCGCTTCTCCGCCAGCAGCTCGTAGCCGCGCTCGGGCGTGATCGTCTCGACGTCGTCGTCGCGGCGCAGGGTCGCGTTCGTCTCGCCGTCGGTGACGTACGGGCCGAAGCGGCCGTCCTTGACCACGACCGGACGCTCGCTGACCGGGTCGGTGCCCAGCTCCTTCAGCGGCGGCTTGGCCGCGGCACGGCCGCGCTGCTTGGGCTGCGCGTAGATCGCGAGGGCCTCGTCGAGGGTGACGTTGAAGATCTGGTCCTCGGTCTCCAGCGACCGCGAGTCCGTGCCCTTCTTCAGGTACGGGCCGTAGCGGCCGTTCTGGGCGGTGATCTCCACGCCTTCGGCGTCCTTGCCGACGACGCGCGGCAGCGACATCAGCTTGAGGGCGTCGTCGAGGGTGACCGTGTCGAGGGACATGGACTTGAAGAGCGAGGCCGTCCGCGGCTTGACCGCGTTCTTGCCGGTCTTCGGGGTGCCCTCGGGCAGCACCTCGGTGACGTACGGGCCGTAGCGGCCGTCCCGGGCGACGACCGGGTGACCGGAGACCGGGTCGGTGCCCAGCTCGAAGTCGCCGCTCGGCTTGGCCAGCAGCTCCTCGGCGTACTCCACCGTCAGCTCGTCCGGAGCGAGATCCTCCGGCACATCGGCACGCTGGTGCCCCTCGGCGTCCTTCTCGCCGCGCTCCACGTACGGGCCGTAGCGGCCGACGCGCAGCACGATGCCCTCGCCCACCGGGAACGACGACACCTCACGGGCGTCGATCGCGCCCAGGTCGGTGACGAGCTCCTTCAGACCGCCGAGGTGGTCGCCGTCGCCGTTGCCGGCGTCGGCGGCGCCGCCCTCCGGCCCCTCGCCGAAGTAGAACCGGCGCAGCCACGGCACGGCCTGGGCCTCGCCGCGGGCGATGCGGTCGAGGTCCTCCTCCATGGAGGCGGTGAAGTCGTAGTCGACGAGCCGGCCGAAGTGCTTCTCCAGCAGGTTGACCACGGCGAAGCTCAGGAAGGACGGCACGAGCGCCGTGCCCTTCTTGAAGACGTAGCCGCGGTCGAGGATCGTGCCGATGATCGACGCGTATGTCGACGGGCGACCGATCTCCCGCTCCTCGAGCTCCTTGACCAGCGAAGCCTCGGTGTAGCGGGCCGGGGGCTTGGTCGCGTGGCCGTCGGCGGTGATCTCCTGGGCCGTCAGCGGGTCGCCCTCGCCGACCTGCGGCAGACGGCGCTCGCGGTCGTCGAGCTCGGCGTTCGGGTCGTCGGCGCCCTCGACGTAGGCCTTCATGAAGCCGTGGAAGGTGATCGTCTTGCCGGACGCGCTGAACTCGGCGTCGCGGCCGTCGCTCGCCCGGCCGGCGATGCGCACGGTGACGGAGTTGCCGGTCGCGTCCTTCATCTGGGAGGCGACGGTCCGCTTCCAGATCAGCTCGTAGAGGCGGAACTGGTCGCCGGTCAGACCGGTCTCCGCGGGAGTGCGGAAACGATCACCCGAAGGACGGATCGCCTCGTGCGCCTCCTGGGCGTTCTTGACCTTCCCGGCGTACGTGCGCGGCTTCTCCGGCAGGTAGTCGGCGCCGTACAGCTGGGTGACCTGGGTGCGGGCCGCGTTCACCGCCGTGTCGGACAGCGTCGTGGAGTCCGTACGCATATAGGTGATGAAGCCGTTCTCGTACAGCTTCTGGGCCACCTGCATCGTCGCCTTGGCGCCGAAGCCCAGCTTGCGCGAGGCCTCCTGCTGCAGCGTCGTGGTGCGGAACGGGGCGTACGGCGAGCGGCGGTACGGCTTGGACTCGACGGACCGCACGGAGAACGACGACTGCTCCAGGGCGGCGGCCAGCGCACGGGCGTTGGCCTCGTCCAGGTGCAGCACCGGAGCGCCGTCCTTGAGCCGCCCGGTCGAGCCGAAGTCGCGGCCCTGTGCGACCCGGCGGCCGTCGACCGAGGTCAGACGGGCGGTGAAGGTGGCGGGGTCGCCGGCGTCGCCGCCGCGGCCCGTGTCGAAGGTGCCGGTCAGGTCCCAGTACTCGGCGGAGCGGAAGGCGATGCGCTCGCGCTCGCGCTCGACGACGAGACGGGTGGCCACGGACTGCACCCGGCCGGCGGACAGCCGGGGCATGACCTTCTTCCAGAGCACCGGCGAGACCTCGTAGCCGTAGAGGCGGTCGAGGATGCGGCGGGTCTCCTGGGCGTCGACCAGCTTCTTGTTCAGCTCGCGGGGGCTGGCGACGGCGGCCTGGATCGCGTCCTTGGTGATCTCGTGGAAGACCATCCGGCGGACCGGGACCTTGGGCTTGAGGACTTCCTGCAGGTGCCAGGCGATGGCCTCGCCCTCGCGGTCCTCATCGGTGGCCAGGAAGAGTTCGTCGGACTCGGCCAGCAGCTCCTTGAGCTTCTTGACCTGGTCCTTCTTGTCGGTGTTGACGACGTAGATGGGCTGGAAGTCGGCGTCGACGTTCACGCCGAGACGGGCCCACGGCTCGCCCTTGTACTTGGCCGGGACCTCGGCGGCCCCGTTCGGCAGGTCACGGATGTGCCCGACGCTCGCCTCGACGACGTATCCGGGGCCGAGGTAGCCCTTGATCGTCTTCGCCTTGGCAGGCGACTCGACGATGACGAGTCGGCGGCCGCCCTGTGCGGTCTCGCTGGTCGGGGACAACTTCGCTCTTCTTCCGGTCGACACTCGGTGTGGGCGTTGCGGTGACGCTGCGGAGTGTGACGGTACATCCCGCCCCCGTGTCAAACGGAAAAAGCCCGCAACGCCACTCGAACGGTAACCCGACAAGCGTCCTGTCTGCCGCCCGGACCGTCACACCATGCGTGTGACGGCCCTGACACGTGCGGTCACAGGACGGGCGGGGCGGGGTGGCGGCATAGCGGTGGGCCGTATGGGGCGCCTGGTGGGACGCCGGGTCGGGAGGGGGCCGGTGACCGGGGAAAGAGGAATGTGACGCGATCACGACCCCTCCTTTTCCCCTTCTCATGGGTCTGCCCACCCCTTGTTCCCCCGTCCCCCGCGCTCCCCGCCGGTCGCGTCAGCCGGCCACCGGAGTGAGAAAGCCCTGCTCGACGAGCATGCGGATGGCCTCCGGCGTACGGTCGCGCAGCAGCACCGGGTCCTCCCCGAGGAGCTGGGCGATCGCGTCGAGGATGCGGCCGGCGGGCAGGGACCCGTCGCAGACGCCCGCGAAGCCCGCACCGACCGTGTCCACCTTGGTGGCCCGGCGCATGCCGCGGTTCTGGCGCAGCACCACGTGCTCGGGGTCCTCGGCGCCCGGCAGCCCGACCTGTTCCTGCACGACCTCGTCGGCCAGCTTGAAGCGCGCGGCCAGCAGCGCCGCGTCGTCGTGGGTGCGCAGGAAGTCCTGCCGCTCGAAATGCGCCCGTACGGTCGCACCCAGCGGCTGCTCGATCGGGTGCGGCCACTCCTCGGCGACCACCGACGGCCGGTCCGAGCCAGACTTACGCAGCGTGATCCAGCCAAATCCGACGCCCTTGGTCTTGCGGGCCTCGAACTCCTCCAGCCAGGCGTCATAGCGCGCCGCGTACTCCTGCGGAGCGGTGCGGTGATCGCCGGCGTCGCGCAGCCACAGCTCGGCGTACTGCGCGACGTCCTGCACCTCGCGCTGGACGATCCACGCGTCACAGCCGCTCGGCACCCAGGAGGAGATCCGCTCCCGCCAGTCCTCGCCCTCGACGTGCTGCCAGTTGGCCAGCAGCTGGCAGTAGCCGCCGTCGTTGAGCCGGTCGGCCGCCTGCCGCACCAGCGTGCGGCACAGGTCGTCGCCGCCCATGCCGCCGTCGCGGTAGGTCAGACGTGCGCCGGGCGAGATGACGAACGGCGGATTCGAGACGATCAGGTCGAAGGTCTCCCCGGCGACCGGCTCGAAGAGCGAGCCCTGGCGCAGGTCGGCCTCCGGTGCGCCGGAGAGTGCGAGTGTGAGCCGCGTGATGTGCAGCGCGCGCGGGTTCAGATCGGTGGCCGTGACCCGGCCCGCGTGCTGGGCGGCGTGCAGCGCCTGGATGCCCGATCCCGTGCCCAGGTCGAGGGCGCTCCCGACGGGAGTGCGGACCGTGATCCCGGCGAGCGTGGTGGACGCGCCGCCCACGCCGAGCACGAGCTCCGAGCGCTCCACCCCGGCCGGACCGCCGGTGCCCCCGGCGATGCCGCCGGCACCGCCGACGGCGCAGCCCAGGTCGGAGACGATCCACCAGTCCTGCCCCTCGGGGCCGCCGTAGGGGCGTACGTCCACGCCGGCCCGTACGAGGCCCTCGTCCGCCCCCTCCCGCACCAGCCAGCCGTCGGCCAGGCAGTCGTCGACGGGGAGCGCGGCGGCGGCGCGGGCATACGGCACGGGCCGCTGCAGCAGGAAGAGCCGGACCAGCGTCTCCAGCGGGCCGTCGCCGCGGGTGGCCCGCAGGGCGGGGACGGTCTCGCTGCGGGCGAGGGCGGCGTAGGCGGAGGCGCCGAGCAGGTCGAGGAGGCCGTCGGCCGTGAAGGCCGCGGCCAGCAGGGCCTCGCGCAGTCGGGCGGTGCGCGCCGGGTCGGCGGTGGGGAGGTGCGTCGTACTCACCAGGCCATTGTCGGGGGCGCCGGCGGCAAATGGCGAAAGCCCGGCGCCGCGCCCCCGGGCGCGGCGCCGGGCCGGAACCAATCCCGGCTCCGTCGGCCTTACTTCTCCGCCGGTGTCACTTCTTCGTCGGCGTGGGGCCGACCGACGACGTCTTCTGGCAGCCCGGCTGCTTCGCCATCGCCTTGCCGACGTCTCCGGACTGCAGCTTCTTGAGCGCCTCGTCGCTGCGGCTGCTGAGCTTGCCGATGTCCCCGGCGATGCTCTTGAGGCCCTCGGCGAACTTGGCCTTGTCGCCGGTGTCCAGCTCGTCGATCCGCTTCTTCAGCCCGGCGTACGCGCCCGAGAGGTCGTTGAGCGCCTTGACGGCGTTCTTCTGGCTCGCCTCGCCGTCCTTGACGGGCGGCGCTCCCGCGCGGTCCACGGAGGTGGCGAGCGCCTTGTAGGCGTCGGCGTTGGCCTGGAAGGCCGTCGAGTCGGTCTGCTGGATCTTCTTCGAGTCCTCCTCGTTCTGGACGTTGGCGATCGAGGAGTTGGCGTCCTGGATCTTCTTCACTTGAGGCTGCATCTGGTCGCAGACACTCTTGGCCCAGTCGTCGAGCTTCTTCTTGCCGTCGTCGTCACCGCCGCCGCAGCCCGTCAGCGCCAGGACAAGTGCCGCCCCGCCGGACAGTGCCGCCACAAGCTTCTTGTTCACCGGATTGGTCCCTTCAATGGCTCTCGGCCCCGGAACTTACACGTCCAGGCGAGAGGGGCCAGGAGCCGAGCACACCGCATGCACCCATTACGCACCCTTTTAAAGCCATTTGCACCAAGCTAGGCGTGGCGTTCGCCGCACCTGACGCCGGTGCCCGGCCGTACCGGAGCGGGTGCCTGCGGTGCGCTCCCGTGCTGTCGTCCCTCACGCTGAGACGCCGTCAGGACACCACCGCCGGGTCCACGGGCTTCGCCGCCCGCTCGGCATTGCCGTCGTCACCGTCCACGGCGACGCCGCGCCGCTTGGAGACGTACACCGCGCCCACGATGACGACAACGGCCAGCACCGCGACGCCGATTCTCAGGCCCCGGTTGGCGTCGGCCCCGTAACTGAACTTCACCACCGCCGGCGCGATGAGCAGCGCCACCAGGTTCATCACCTTCAGCAGCGGGTTGATCGCGGGGCCCGCGGTGTCCTTGAACGGGTCGCCGACCGTGTCGCCGATGACCGTCGCCGCGTGCGCCTCGCTGCCCTTGCCGCCGTGGTGGCCGTCCTCGACCAGCTTCTTCGCGTTGTCCCAGGCGCCACCGGAGTTGGCGAGGAAGACCGCCATCAGCGTGCCGGTACCGATCGCGCCGGCCAGGTACGAACCGAGCGCGCCGACGCCGAGCGAGAAGCCGACGGCTATGGGGGCCATGACAGCGAGCAGACCGGGCGTGGCCAGTTCGCGCAGCGCGTCCTTGGTGCAGATGTCCACCACCCGGCCGTACTCCGGCTTCTCGCTGTAATCCATGATTCCGGGATGCTCGCGGAACTGCCGCCGCACCTCGTAGACCACCGCGCCCGCCGAGCGCGAGACCGCGTTGATGGCCAGCCCCGAGAAGAGGAAGACCACGGCCGCGCCCAGGACCAGCCCCACCAGGTTGTTGGGCTGCGAGATGTCCAGGCTCAGCCCCAGCTCCCCGGGGTCGGCACGCACCTCCCCGACGGCCGTGGCGATCGCGTCCCGGTACGAACCGAACAGCGCGGACGCCGCCAGTACGGCCGTGGCGATGGCGATGCCCTTGGTGATCGCCTTGGTGGTGTTGCCCACGGCGTCGAGGTCGGTGAGCACCTGCGCGCCCGCGCCCTGGACGTCACCGGACATCTCGGCGATGCCCTGCGCGTTGTCGGAGACCGGCCCGAAGGTGTCCATCGCGACGATGACGCCGACGGTGGTCAGCAGCCCGGTGCCGGCGAGCGCGACGGCGAACAGCGCCAGCATGATCGACGTGCCGCCCAGCAGGAACGCCCCGTACACGCCCAGGGCGATCAGCACCGCCGAGTAGACCGCGGACTCCAGGCCGATGGAGATGCCGGCGAGGACGACGGTCGCGGGGCCGGTCAGGGACGTCTTGCCGATGTCCCGCACGGGCCGCCGGCTGGTCTCGGTGAAGTAGCCGGTGAGCTGCTGGATGAGCGCGGCGAGGACGATGCCGATGGCGACGGCCACGAGCGCCAGAACGCGCGGGTCACCGTCGTGCGCCCGGATCGCGGCGTCCGCAATGCCCTCCAAGTCCGCGTAGCTGGAGGGCAGATACGCGAAGACCGCCACCGCCACCAGGACCAGCGAGATCACCGCGGAGATGAAGAAGCCCCGGTTGATCGCGGTCATCCCACTGCGGTCGCTGCGCCGCGGCGCCACCGCGAAGATGCCGATCATCGCGGTGAGCACGCCGATGGCGGGCACGAGCAGCGGAAACGCCAGACCGGCGTCGCCGAACGCTGCCTTGCCCAGGATCAGCGCCGCGACGAGCGTCACCGCGTACGACTCGAACAGGTCGGCCGCCATCCCCGCGCAGTCCCCGACGTTGTCGCCCACGTTGTCCGCGATCGTGGCGGCATTGCGCGGGTCGTCCTCGGGGATGCCCTTCTCGACCTTGCCGACGAGGTCGGCGCCGACGTCCGCGGCCTTGGTGAAGATGCCACCGCCGACCCTCATGAACATCGCCAGCAGCGCCGCCCCGAAGCCGAATCCCTCCAGCACCTTGGGCGCGTCGGCCGCGTACACCAGGACGACGCAGGAGGCGCCCAGCAGGCCGAGGCCCACCGTGAACATGCCGACGACCCCACCCGTCCGGAACGCGATCTTCATGGCCTTGTGCGAGACCGCCGTCAGATCCTTCTCGGGCTCGCCCTCGGCAGGCGTCGCCTCCCGTGCCGCGGCCGCCACACGCACATTGCTGCGCACCGCCAGCCACATGCCGATATAGCCGGTGGCCGCCGAGAACAGGGCGCCGACCAGGAAGAAGAGCGAACGTCCGATGCGCTGCGAGCCGTTGTCCGCCGGCAACAGCATGAGCAGAAAGAACACGATCACGGCGAAGACGCCAAGCGTGCGCAACTGCCGGGCGAGATAGGCGTTCGCGCCTTCCTGCACCGCCGCGGCGATTCTCTTCATGTTCTCGGTGCCCTCGCCTGCCGCGAGCACCTGACGCACCAGCACCACGGCCACCGCGAGTGCCGCGATCGCCACTGCGGCGATCACCATCACCAGGGTGCGATTGCCGTCGGTCAGCTCGACCGCGAGTTTCTGAGTGAAGTCCACCTGTTCAGGGGTAAGGGGCCCCGCCATTCGTCCTCCTTGACGTTTGGCACATGGGCGCGTAGCCGACCAGCGGCGGAAGGACAACCGCGGGAACAGCCGCCACGCTCAGGCGTCCTGAGCTCAAGATGGACGGATTGTAGGGAGCATGGCGAGATCAAAACAGAGCACGGGAAACGGAATAAGACTTCCCAGGTGAAGATCGCAGAGATGATCCGCGAATACCCTGCGGGCGAGTCGCGAAGGCTTCGCGGACACGCTCCCGCAGGCCTCGCACCTGATCGGCACCTGACGACGGGAAAATCCGGCCGACGCAATGATCCATTCGAGGGGAGTCACCGGGGTCGCCGCCGAAGATCGACAGCCCGTTCGATCGAAGCGGAAGCCGCCGACGGCATTCCGTGCCGCCTCCGCAGGGGCTTTCCCCGGCCCCTGCCGGTCCCGGGCCTTCACTCATCGCCATTACGGCACGTGAGGCGCGGTGGACTACAGCAGTGGGGGCAGGCGAGCTACGGCTGCGGGGACGCGGGCGTCGTCGGCCAGCTCATACGGATCAGGCCCCCGCTCTCGTCGGCCGTCACCTCGACGTCGTCGACGAGCCCGCTGATGACGGCGAGGCCCATATCGTCCTCGCTCTCCTCCATCGGGGGCGCGGGCACGGCGCCACCGGACGCCGCGGCACCCGACGCGGCTCTGGCCGCGGCGGTCACCGCCGCCGCCACGGCGGCGGGGCGCGGCGCGTCGTCGGCGACCTCGATGGAGAACTTCTTCTCGTCCTCGGTCAGCACGACCCGAACCGGGGTGGAGATCCCCTGGCTGTTGTGCAGGCCGACCGCGCGCGAGCACGCCTCGCCGACCGCGAGCCGGACCTCGTCCAGCACGGCCTCGTCGACCCCGGCCCGGCGCGCCACCGCGGCCGCCACGAGCCTGGCCGTACGGACATGCTCGGGAAGGGCACTGAAGAGCAGTTCGACGGTGGCCATGCCATCCCCCTCGGTGTTACCTGCCGGCGCCTCTCCCTCATCGGGAAAAGGGCGAACTCGCAGAGGGGACGGGCCCTCGAGCCCGTTACCCCCCGGCGTGGCTGTGCGGCTGTTCGCCTGTGCGGTTGTCCGTCGGACGGCGACCGCGGCCGGCCGGACACCGGCCGCCGTGCCGCCCGGCGGCGTCAGTCGGTCGCCTGCACCGCGTCCTCGACCGAGGTGTGGATCGGGAACACCTTGGTCAGGCCGGTGATACGGAAAATCTTGAGAATGCGCTCCTGGTTGCAGACCAGCCGCAGCGAGCCCTCATGGGCACGCACACGCTTGAGTCCGCCGACCAGGACGCCGAGCCCGGTGGAGTCGAGGAAGTCGACGCCCTCCATGTCGACGACGAGGTGATAGCTGCCGTCGTTGACAAGCTCGACCAGCTGCTCACGCAGCTTGGGCGCGGTGTACACATCAATCTCGCCACCGACCCGGACAACCGTACGGTCGCCTACGGTCTCGGTCGACAGGGACAGGTCCACGGATCCTCCAGCACCTTGCATCGAGCGGTCGCCCCCCATGGATCGGCAGCCGCGATGGCATTCAATCACTTACCGGCAGGCGCGCACGACGCCTTGGCGCCATTGTCCGTCACGCCAGTGACACACTCGGTGTCGATGGCCAACGATCAACTCCCGCCGGAGGCGGGCGTGCACCCCTCTCCCCGGACGGTCCTCGACCGACTCGCCACCGGGCCGGGCCGGGCTGCACGCATCACTCATACGGAGCACTTGCCCCCTCGTCCCGGACGTCATGCCCCCTGGCCGGAGAAGATCCGGCCGGAAGTGATCGACGCCATCCGGGCGGCCGGCATCGAGCGGCCCTGGGCGCACCAGGCCCGCACCGCCGAACACGCGCTGCGCGGCGAGTCGGCCGTGGTCGCCACCGGCACCGCCTCCGGCAAGTCGCTCGCCTACCTCGCCCCCGTGCTGAGCACCCTGCTGGACGGCTCCGAGGCCCCCAACGGCCGCGGCGCGACCGCCCTCTACATCGCCCCCACCAAGGCCCTGGCCGCCGACCAGCGCCGCGCCGTACGGGAACTGGCCGCACCCCTCGGCAAGAGCATCCGGCCCGCCGTCTATGACGGGGACACGCCGATAGAGGAACGGGAGTGGGTGCGCCAGTACGCCAATTACGCGCTGACCAACCCCGACATGCTCCACCTCTCCATCCTGCCCGGCCACCCCAAATGGGCCTCCTTCCTGCGCGCCCTGCGCTTTGTCGTCATCGACGAGTGCCACACCTACCGGGGCGTCTTCGGCTCCCACGTCGCCCAGGTCCTGCGCCGCCTGCGGCGCATCTGCGCCCGCTACGGCTCCGACCCCGTCTTCCTCCTCGCCTCCGCCACCGCCTCCGACCCCGCCACCGCCGCGAGCCGGCTCACCGGCGTACCGGTCGTGGAGATCACCGAGGACGCCTCCCCGCGCGGCGAACTCGTCTTCGCCCTCTGGGAGCCCCCGCTCACCGAGCTCCACGGTGAGCGGGGCGCCCCCGTCCGCCGCACCGCCACCGCCGAGACCGCGGACCTCCTCACCGATCTCGCCGTCCAGGGCGTGCGCACCGTCGCCTTCGTCCGCTCCCGGCGCGGCGCCGAACTGGTGGCCCTGATCGCCCAGGAACGCCTCGCCGCCGTGGACCGCTCCCTCCCCTCCCGCGTCGCCGCCTACCGCGGCGGCTACCTCCCCGAGGAGCGCCGCGCCATCGAGCGCTCCCTGCACACCGGCGAACTGCTCGGCCTGTCCGCCACCTCCGCCCTCGAACTGGGTGTCGACGTCGCCGGCCTCGACGCCGTCCTCCTCTCCGGCTACCCCGGCACCCGCGCCTCGCTGTGGCAGCAGGCCGGCCGCGCCGGACGCACCGGCCGGGGCGCCCTGGCCATCCTCATCGCCCGCGACGACCCGCTGGACACCTACCTCGTCCACCACCCCGAAGCGCTCTTCCAGCGGCCCGTGGAATCCACCGTCCTCGACCCCGACAACCCCTACGTCCTCGCCCCCCACCTGTGCGCCGCCGCCGAAGAGCTACCGCTCACCGAGGCCGACCTGTCCCTCTTCGGCCCCGAGGCCATGGTCGTGATCACCCGGCTCGAGGCCCGCAAGCTGCTCCGCCGCCGGGCCTCCGCCTGGCACTGGACCCGCCGCGAGCGGGCCGCCGACTTCGCCGACATCCGGGGCGGGGGCGGCCGCCCCGTCCAGGTCGTGGAGGAGGGCACCGGCAGGCTGCTGGGCACGGTGGACGCCTCCGCCGCCCACACCACCGTCCACGAGGGCGCCGTCCACCTCCACCAGGGCCGCAGCTACCTCGTGCGCCACCTCGACCTGGAGGAGTCCGTAGCCCTGGTCGAGCAGGCCGATCCGCCCTACTCGACGACGGCCCGCGACACCACCGCCATCTCCATCCTGGAGACCACCACCGAAATCCCCTGGGGGGACGCGCGCCTGTGCTTCGGCTCCGTCGAAGTCACCAACCAGGTCGTCTCCTTCCTCCGCCGCAAACTCATCACCGGCGAGGTGCTCGGCGAGTCCAAGCTGGACCTGCCGCCCCGCACCCTGCGCACCCGCGCCGTGTGGTGGACCGTCACCGAGGACCAGCTCGACGCCGCCCGCATCGACCCGGAGATCCTCGGCGGTGCCCTGCACGCCGCCGAACACGCCTCCATCGGCATGCTCCCGCTCTTCGCCACCTGTGACCGCTGGGACATCGGCGGCGTCTCCGTCCCCCTCCATCCCGACACGCTCCTGCCGACCGTCTTCGTCTACGACGGCCACCCCGGCGGCGCCGGCTTCGCCGAGCGGGCCTTCCACACCGCCGCCCGCTGGCTCAACGCCACCCGTGAGGCGATCGCCGCCTGCGAGTGCGACACCGGCTGCCCCTCCTGCATCCAGTCCCCCAAGTGCGGCAACGGCAACGACCCGCTGGACAAGAGAGGCGCCATCCGGCTGCTGACCCGCCTCCTCTCCGGCGCCCCCGCCGACGGGGCCCCGGACGGCACCCCCGGCGGTCCCTGAACGGCGCCGGGCCCCGCGCGTGACCGCACCCGCACGGAGTACGGCCCGGCCCGCGCCTCGGCCGCCACCTCCGCGAACTCTCCCTTCACCACACACCGCATCACGCGTGCCCCCTGGGCCGCGGCGACCTCGCGGGCGAGGCGGCAGGCGGCGTCCTCGCCGTGAAGGGCGTGGTCGGCCGCGGCCAGCACGGCCAGATCCGCCGCCCCACCGGCACGGTGACGGGCCACCACCGCCTGACCCATCGCCAGCAGCGCCGCCAGCACGACGCAGAACGCCATCGCCACGACCGCCGTCCACACCGTCGCGGAACCCGACTCACCGCACGGTCTCCTCCGCAAGGGCCACCGCCTCCCCGCTCAGCCGCACGGCCAGCGGCCCCGGCCCCGCCGAGCGGGCCTCGACCCGCACCCGCACCAGGTCCCCCTCCCGCGCCAGCCCGACCTCGGCCCCTCGCGGGGCCGCCGACCGGGCCGCCGCGACGGCCGCCGCCGGCGGGTCCGACCGAGCCGCCGCCCGCGCCCCCGCCCGCGCCGCGTCCACACACTGGATCTGCGCGGCGGCCGCCATCAGGGACCAGAGCAGGGTCATGGTGAGGAGCACCAGCGTCGGCAGCACCACCGCGGCCTCGGCGGTCACATAGCCGCCGTCAAAACGTCGCATGGAGCGCCTTCACGATCAGCTGCTGCAGCGCCGCGCTGACGGGCCCACTGGTGACGACCTTGTAGAGCACCGCCGCCAGAGCACCCGCCGCGAGCGTCCCCACGGCGTACTCAGCCGTGGTCATACCGGCGTCATCGGCCCTCCAGCGGCCTCGAAGCCGCAGACCTGCCCTCGTTGCCCGTGCCGTTGCTGTCGCTGTTGCCGTCATTGCCGCCCTCGCCATCGTTGTCGTCTTCGCTGTCGTCTTCGCTGTCGTCGTCATGGCCGTAGTCGCCATCACTGCCCTCCTCTTTCGTAGGTCGCCGTCACGGCTGTCACGGCCGTCATTCGCCCTGCACGAGCCCGCCGGCCAGGCCGATCACCACCGGAACCACTCCGACCGTCAGGAACGCGGGCAGGAAGCACAGCCCGAGCGGGGCCGTCGCCAGGACGCCCGCTCGTCGTGCCCGGGCGCCCGCGGCCCTGGCCTGCGTGGCGCGCAACTGCGCCGCGAGCCGCCCCATGGGCTCCACCGCCGGAACCCCGGTCGCCTGGGCCCTCTCCAGGCAGCGAGCCGTACTGGCGGCACCCGGGAGGCTCCCCAGCCGCCCCCATGCCGTGCCGGGCTCGCCCCCGAGCCGCACCTCCGCCGCGGCTTGGGCCAGACGGTCGCCCACCGGGCCGCCCAGCGACCCACCGACCGCCTCGGCGGCCTCCCGGGGCCCCGCACCGGCGGCCAGGCAAGCGGCCAGCAGATCCGCCGCCAACGGCAGTTGGCACCCGACCTCCTCCGCCGAGACCTCGGCGCCCGCCTGCTCCGCCTTCCGCCGCCGGTGCCACACGCCGTATGCGGCGGCCACCGCCAGCAGACATCCCACGGCCCCTCCGACGAGCCCGACGAGGACCAGCCCGGCGATCCCCGCCACGACAACGGGCCCTCCGCCCCGGGCGGCCACAGCGGCCCGTAACCACCCCCTGGGGCCGCCCCTGGGTCCGTCCGCCACCGGTCGTGCGAACAGTGAGGCCACCCGGCGCCGCATCGATCTCTTCCGCCGGGACGCGCCGCCGACGGCCACCACACACAGCCCCGCGACCACCGCCAGGGCCGACGCCCACAGGCTGTGGACAAGCTCCCCGCTCACGCCTTCCGTCCTCTCCCGGGCGCCTCGGCGGCCCGCACGATCCGTCGCGTCCACGCGATTCCCGCGCACTCGAGCAGCCCGCCGAGGACCAGGCAGCCGATCCCGGCCGGGGTGTGCAGCAGAACCCGCAGTGGTGCCGCGCCGAGCGCGCTGCCCATCAGGAGGGCGAGCACGGGGAGGAGCGCGAGCATGGCGGCGGTGGATCTCGTGCCCGCCAACTGGGCACGCAGCTCGTCCCGCTGGTCCCGCTCGGCGCTCAGGGCCGCCGCCACCCGCTCCAGCCCCGAGGCAAGCCCCGCGCCTCCGTCGACAGCCACCTGCCAGCAGGCGGCCACACCGTTGAGCCCTTCGGCTCCCGGCTGCAGTCCGGCCTTCCGCAGCGCCCCCGGCACGTCCCCGCCGAACCGCGCCGCAGCGGGCACGGCGGGCCAGCCCGGCCCCAACTCCATCCGCGTCAGGCCGGCCATCGCCTCGCCGGGCTGTCTCCCGGCCCTGAGATCGCCCGCGACGGTGCCACACATCTCGATCACTGCGGCTTCCCGTCGCTCCCGCTCGCGCTCCCGCCGCCGGACCCCGAGCCAGCGCCGTACGAGCGGCACAGCCAACGCCCCCGCGATCAGCGGCAGTACCGACTCACCCACCAGGACCACCCCACAGGCGAGCGGCAGGCAGAGCAGCTCACGCCTCTCCCGTCCCCACCGCCGCAGGCACCCGGCCCACTCCCCGGCCCGGGCCACCCACGCGGGGCCACCGCCAGGACCGGCTCCAAGCCCGGCAGGGCCACCGCCGCCACCGGCCAACAGCAGCCGGGCCCGCCGCACCTGCGGCCCCGGCCTCGCCCGCAGCCCCGCCGCCACCAAGGCGCACAGCAGCGCCGCACCCCAGGTCACCGTCTGCGGCAACGGAGCCGGTACCCAGCCGGTCATGAGGCACCCCCGCCGCGCTCGCACAGCGCCGCCAGCCGTGCCCACCCAGGGGCCCGCTCGAAGCCCTCCGCGCCCCAGACGGCCGCCGGCACGGTCGTCACGAATCCGGCCGGATCCCGGTCCAGCACGTGCACTTCCGCGATGCGCCGTCGTCCGCCGTGGTCGCGCACCAGGTGAATCACGATCGACAGCGCGGCCGCCAACTGGCTGTGCAGCGCCGTCCGGTCGAGGCCCGCCGAGGAGCCCAGCGCCTCCAGCCGGGCCGGCACGTCCGCCGCGGCGTTCGCGTGCACCGTGCCGGAGCCGCCCTCGTGCCCCGTATTGAGAGCCGCCAGGAGATCGGTGACCTCGGGCCCGCGCACTTCGCCCACGACCAGCCGGTCCGGGCGCATGCGCAGCGCCTGCCGCACCAGATCCCGCAGGGTGACCAGGCCGGTCCCTTCCTGATTGGCCGGACGCGTCTCCAGCCGGACCACATGGGGGTGGTCCGGGCGCAACTCCGCGGAGTCCTCGGCGAGCACGATCCGCTCATCGGGCGCGACCAGCCCCAGCAGACTCGACAACAAGGTGGTCTTGCCCGAGCCCGTACCGCCACTGATGAGGAACGACAGCCGCGCGTCCAGTACCGCCCGCAGCAGCCGCTGGCCGCCGGGCGGCACGGTCCCCGCAGCCACCAGCTCCTCCAGGGCGAAGGCACGGGGCCGCACCACCCGGAGCGACAGGCACGTCGAGCCGACGGCTACCGGAGGCAGCACCGCGTGCAGCCGCGTACCGTCCGGCAGCCGGGCGTCCACCCAGGGCCGCGCGTCGTCCAGTCGGCGACCGGCGATGGCGGCGAGCCGCTGAGCGAGCCGGCGCACCGCCGCCGCGTCGGGGAAGGACACCTCCGTGCGCTGCAGGCCCGCTCCGCGGTCCACCCACACCTGGTCGGGCGCGGTGACCAGGACGTCGGTGACGTCCGGTTCCGCGAGCAGGGGTTCCAGCGGGCCGGTGCCGATCAGCTCGGAGCGCAGCCTGGCCGCCACACCGAGCACTTCGGCGTCCCCGAGCAGCCGCCCTTCCCGGCGCAGCGCCTCCGCCACGCGCGCGGGCGTGGGGTCCGCTCCGCTTTCCGCCAGCCGCAGCCGCACGGCGTCCAGCAACACCGCGCTCATACCGGCACACCTCCGCCGTCGGCCAGTGCGTGTGCCCAGAACTCCGTGCTGAACCGGGCCAGCGGTCCACGCTCGCCACCGCCCGGCGGCCGCCCGGAGTTCAACGCGTCCGGCAGGCCGGGCTCGAGCGGCAGTTCGCCGGCCAGGGGCAGCCCGAGGAGCCGGGAGATCTCCTCCCCGCCGAGCCCGGAGCCGAAGGGGCCCCGCACCACCGCCCGGAGGTCGCCCAGCAGCATTCCCAGCATCGAGGCGACCCGGTGGGCCGCCGCGACCGCGCGCAGCTCGGCGGGCACCACCAGCAGGCCCACGTCGAGCTGTTCGAGGGCTTCCATGGCGGTTTCGTCGAGTCGCCGCGGAAGGTCCAGCACCACCACGCCGCCGCGTCTGCGGGCGGCGGCCAGCACGGCGCGCATCGCTTCGGGCGGAACGGCCGTGCATTCGCCCCGGTCCCAGCTCAGGACGCGCAGGGAGTGCAGTTCGGGCAGCGCCTCCTCCAGCGCGCGGCCCGCCACGCGGCCCCGAGAGTCGGCGAAGGCGGGCCAGCGCAGCCCCTCGGCCCGTTCCCCGCCCAGCATCACGTCGAGGCCCCCGCCCAGCGGGTCGCCGTCGATCAGCATCGTGCGCCGCCCGGTGCGCGCCGCCGCGACGGCCAGGGCGCAGGCCAGGGTGCTGGCTCCGGCACCGCCGCGGCCGCCGATCACCCCGACGGTCAGGGCCGGCCGTCCCACGCCCTCCACGGCGTCGGCGATCCGGTCGACGAGCCAACTCTCGCTGTCGGGGAGCAGCGCCACGTTGCGCGCGCCGATCCCTACGGCCCGCCGCCAGACGCCGGGATCGTCGAGGTCCTTGCCGACGAGCACCACCCCCTCCCTGCGGGCGGCGCCGCCCATGCGCATCGCGCAGTCGTCGCCGACGAGGACGAGGGGTGCGCTGTCCCAGCCGCCCCTGCGCGCGGGTGTGCCGTGGACGACCTCGGGCACGGCTCCGGCAGCGGCACACAGCCGCAACAGATCGTCGAGCAGTCCCTCGTCCTCCGTGACGATCAGCGGACCGCGCTGCCTCGGCTCCCCGGAAGTGGGCCAATCGGATGTATTGGATCCGGTCACGGTCTCCTCCCCTCTCACTACGCGCTCTCGCATCCGCGAACATCGCGGAACTCGCGGGGAATCACCGTGCAGCGAACTGGGAAATCGTGTGGATCTTGGTCAAAAACTGTGGACAACTCAACGGTTGTGAATATCCCGCTCACCTATACCGGTGACTTCCGGAGAGCAGCGCACCGATTACCCTGCGTAACAGGTATCAAGGGGTGAGGAGCCACGCCCGAGGGGGCTCACAAGCGAGGGGAAGGCCCGATGGCGATGCCCGAAACGCATCCGGACATGCGACGACCCCCGCCGGGGGGGAGAGCGGGGGTCGTCCCCACGGCCGACTCGGGGGGGGAGGAGTCGGGCCGGGTTAGACACGGTCGCGAACGATCCGTGACTTCCATGGTGTACCCGAGAGCCTTCTCAGGCAAACCCACACGCCTCAGCTTACGCCGAATGGAGGGCCCCTATGCTCGGCGGAGTGGAAAACCACTCCTTGCCTCGGACAGCCGCCTTCTTTGATCTGGACAAGACGGTCATTGCGAAGTCGAGCACGCTCACCTTCAGCAAGTCCTTCTACCAAGGCGGCTTGATCAACAGGCGTGCCGCGTTGCGCACCGCCTATACGCAGTTCGTCTTCCTGGCCGGCGGAGCCGACCACGATCAGATGGAGCGGATGCGCCAGTATCTCTCCGCACTCTGCCGGGGCTGGAATGTCCAGCAGGTGCGCGAGATCGTCGCCGAAACCCTGCACGAGCTCATCGACCCGATCATTTACGACGAGGCCGCCTCGCTCATCGAGGAGCACCACGCCGCCGGGCGCGACGTGGTCATCGTCAGCACCTCGGGCGCCGAAGTGGTCGAACCGATCGGCGAACTGCTGGGCGCCGACCGCGTCGTCGCCACCCGCATGGTGGTCGAGAACGGAGTCTTCACCGGAGAAATCGAGTACTACGCCTACGGCCCGACCAAGGCGGAGGCAGTCAGGGAACTCGCCGCCTCGGAGGGGTACGACCTGGCCCGCTGCTACGCCTACAGCGACTCGGCGACCGATATCCCGATGCTGGAGGCGGTCGGCCACCCCCATGCCGTCAACCCCGACCGGGCGCTGCGACGCGAGGCGATCGCCCGCGAGTGGCCCGTTCTCTCCTTCAGTCGACCCGTTCGGCTTAAACAACGCATTTCTTCGCTGTCCATGCCCTCGCGCCCGGCGCTGGTCACGGCCGCCGCGGTCGGCGCTGCCGCCGCTACCGCGGGTCTGCTGTGGCTCGCCAGCCGCCGCCGTGGCACCGCGTCCGCCTTGTCCACATTTGCAGCTAAAAGCAAAGAACTGCGGGCTGGACTTCCGCTTCCGCCGCGACAGGAGTAGAAAGGACTTAACGGCCCGCGAGACCAGGGACATCCGAGAGGAAGCCCTTCACGCACCAAGGCCCCACGGACCGCAGCATGAAAGTCGGGCACCCACGCGACGCCGACCCGTCGATTACGGGCCAGCCGCACCAGGTGGCGGGCGAAGTCCCGGCCTGATGGGCAAATTTCGTGCACGCATGGTAACCCGGCGGACGTGCCAGCGGCGGTACCTGAGCAGTATGGGTACCGCCGCAACCCTTGTCCGCGCGAAGTCGCTCCCCACCGCATTTCAGGCGGCGTGACGCGGGGCGACTTCAGGCGCGACGGCCCACGTCAGGCGGCGCCTCGCTGGAGGGCCTCACACACCGCGGTGCTCTCGCGCACGCCGAGTTCGACGGCGCGGCCGCAGTGCGCGATCCAGGCGGCCACCCCTTCCGGCGTCCCGGACACATAGCCTTCGAGCGCCGCCAGATAGGCCACCCGTCCCAGTTCCGCGTGACCCACCTCGGCCGGGCAGATCGACTTCGGGTCCAGCCCGCTGCCCACCAGCACGATCCGCTCGGCGGTGCGGGCGACAAGGCCGTTGTACGACCCGAACGGCCGCAGGGCCAGCAGCTCGCCGTGCACCACGGCCGCCGTCACCAGCGCGGGCGCCTCGCTGCCCGCGATCAGGAGCCCGGCCAGCCCTTCGAGCCGCCCCGACACCTCGTCCGCCGCCGGAACCGGCAGTTCGATCAACGGTTCCACCACCGGCTCGCCCGGCAGCCGCGGGCGCCCCACCGACTCGTCCGGACGGTCCCGGCCGGCGGCCACCAGATGCAGCCGGGCCAGGACCCGCAGCGGCGACTGCCGCCACACGCTCAGCAACTGGCCGGCCTCCGCGGTCAGCCGCAGGGCCGCGCCCACCGTGCGCGGCTCGCCCTCGCTGCCGAAGTCGGAGCGGCGGCGCACCTCCTCGAGCGCCCAGTCGGCGCCGGAGAGCGCGGCCGAGCCCCGCGCGCCGCGCAGGGCGGCCTCGGAGGTGACCTCATTGCTGCGGCGGCGCATCACCCGGTGGCCGTACACCCGGTCCACCGCCTTGCGTACGGAGTCCACGGAGTCGGCCACCCCCGGGAGGGAGCCCAGAACGGCAAGCGGATCGGCTGTCGTACTCATGGGTACGACACTACGCACTTCGGCTCTACACCCCCCGAAAGAGTGGTCCTCTTCACTCACCGCTCTCACTCAGCGCACCCTCGCACCTACTCTTGGTGAACATGAAGATCGCTTTCGTAGGGAAGGGCGGCAGCGGAAAGACCACGCTGTCCTCTCTGTTCATCCGCCATCTCGCCGCCGCCCAGGCCCCCGTCATCGCCGTGGACGCGGACATCAACCAGCATCTGGGCGCGGCGCTCGGGCTCGACGAGGCGGAGAGCGCCGGGCTGCCCGCGATGGGTGCGCAGCTACCCTTGATCAAGGACTATCTGCGCGGCACCAACCCGCGCATCGCCTCCGCGGAGACCATGATCAAGACGACCCCGCCGGGCGAGGGCTCCCGGCTGCTGCGCGTCGACGAGGACAATCCGGTCTACGACGCCTGCGCCCGCACCGTCCCTCTGGACGACGACGCGGCCGTTCGGCTGATGGCGACCGGCCCGTTCACCGACTCCGACCTCGGCGTGGCCTGCTACCACTCCAAGGTCGGAGCGGTCGAGCTGTGCCTGAACCACCTCGTCGACGGCCCCGGCGAGTACGTCGTGGTCGACATGACGGCGGGCAGCGACTCCTTCGCGTCCGGGATGTTCACCCGCTTCGACATGACCTTCCTGATCGCCGAACCCACCCGCAAGGGCGTCTCGGTCTACCGCCAGTACAAGGAGTACGCGCGGGACTTCGGCATCGGCCTGAAGGTCGTGGGCAACAAGGTGCACGGCGCCGACGACCTCGACTTCCTGCGTGCCGAGGTCGGCGACGACCTGCTCACCACGGTCGGGCACTCGGACTGGGTGCGCGCCATGGAGAAGGGCCGCCCGCCCCGCTTCGAGTTGCTGGAGGAGTCCAACCGCCAGGCCCTGCGCACCCTGCGCGAGACGGCGGACGGCGCCTACGAGGAGCGCGACTGGCAGCGCTACACCCGCCAGATGGTGCACTTCCACCTCAAGAACGCGGAGAGCTGGGGCAACGCCAAGACCGGCGCCGACCTGGCGGCTCAGGTCGACCCGGCCTTCGTTCTGGACGAGCGGCTCCTGGCCGCCCCCCAGCCCGCCTGACCCCGGCGAACCCCGCACCACCTCTCCCAGGGCCCCGCCCAACCGCCGTGTTCACAACTCGGCGCGTTGGGCGGGGCCTTGAACGTTCGGGCGGCGCCCTACCCGGTCGGCCGCGTCGCGCCTGCGGCTTTGCGGCCCGGAGCCGGGGCGCTCAGGGCCGCAAAGCCGCAGGGCAATACGGGACAAGCGCAGTGAAATACCTATTCACTCGATCGAGCGAAGCCCGCCCGCACCCCTTCGCCATCCCTTTACTCTCCATTACGATTCGTTTACCGAGAGTTGAGAAATGCCCCGCCATCGCAGCCGCTCCCGCCGCTGCCCGCCGTGACCCACGTGCGCGTTCCACGCGCCCGCGCTGCCCGACGAAGACGGGAACGACCATGCACGCTCAGCCGACTCAGACGTATCCACCGTCTTCCGCGCCAGGACAGGACGCACCGCCCGAGCCGGGCGGGCGCCCGCGATCGGGCTGGCGGCGGGACCTGTCCGCCTCCTTCGTCGTCTTCCTGATCGCCATTCCCCTCTCCCTGGGGATCGCGCTCGCCACGGGGGCTCCGCTCCAGGCGGGCCTGATCGCGGCAGCGGTCGGCGGCATCGTCGCCGGCCTGCTGGGCGGCGCCCCACTGCAGGTCAGCGGGGCCGCCACGGGCCTGGTGGTCGTGACGGCCGAGCTGGTGCAGCGTTACGGCTGGCGGGCCACCTGCGCGATCACCGCGCTCGCCGGCCTGGCCCAACTCGCGCTCGGCGCCGCGCGTGTGGCCCGTGCGGCGCTGGCCATCAGCCCGGCGATCATGCACGGGATGCTCGCCGGCATCGGCGTCACCATCGCGCTGGGCCAGCTGCATGTCGTCCTGGGCGACAGCCCGAGCCTCTCGGCGCTGGAGAATCTCGGGGCGCTGCCCTCCCAGGTCATGCATCCGCACCCGCCCGCGCTGCTGATCGGCGCGGTCACGGTGGGAGTGCTGCTCGCCTGGCCGCGTCTGCCCGGGCAGGCGGGACGCTGGGCGCGCCTGCTTCCGGCGCCGTTGGCGGCCGTGGCACTCGCCACCGCGGCGAGCCTGGGCATGGAGCTGCCCAGGGTCTCGCTGCCCGACTGGGAGGTGCAGGCGCTGCCCACGCTGCCCGACGGGCCGGTGCTCGGGATCTTCGCGGCCGTTCTGACGGTCACGCTCGTGGCGAGCATGGAGTCCCTGCTGTCCGCCGTCGCGATGGAGCGGCTGCGCGCCGAGCGGTCCGACGAGCAGGCGGCCGCCGCCACCGAGCTGGACCGAGAGCTCGCCGGGCAGGGCGCGGCGAACGTGGTGTCCGGGCTGCTGGGCGGCCTGCCGATCGCCGGCGGGGCGATCCGCGGCTCCGCCAACATCGCGGCCGGTGCCACGTCCCGCAAGTCCGCCGTGCTGCACGGCGTCTGGGTGCTGGTCTGCGCGGGCCTGCTCACGGCCACGCTCGAGGTGATCCCGCTGGCCGCCCTGGCCGCGCTCGTCATGGCGGTCGGTGTGCGGATGGTGAGCTTCGCCCACATCAAGCATGTCCAGCGGCACCGGGAGTTCCCGATGTACGCCGCCACGCTCGCCTCCGTGGTCCTGCTCGGCGTGCTCCAGGGGGTCGCGGTGGGCGTCGCGGTCGCCGCCCTCCTCTCGCTGCGCCGGCTCACCCACACCCGGATCACCGTCACCGAGGAGCAGGCCTGCCACCGGGTGCGGGTCAATGGACAGCTGACGTTCCTGGCGGTGCCCCGGCTGAGCCGGGCACTCGGGCAAGTGCCGGACGAGGCGAACGCCGTGGTCGAGCTGGGCGGCTCGTTCATGGACCACGCCGCCTACGACGCGCTGCACTCCTGGTCCAACGCACACCGGGCACGCGGCGGATGGGTCACCCTGCGGGGCCGCCACGGGCGCCCGATCGCCGAGCCCGTCAGCACCCATGCCTGCCGCCCCTGGACGCCCTGGCGCAACCACCACTGCACCCGGCCGGCCGAGACCGGCGCCGATCCGGTCGGCGGGCGTCAGCTGCTCGGCGGGGTCAGCGCCTTCCAGCGCAACACCGCACCGCTCGTCCGCGACGAGCTGGCACGGCTCGCCCGGGAGGGCCAGCGGCCCAGCCAGCTCTTCCTGACCTGCGCCGACTCCCGGCTGGTCACCAGCATGATCACCTCCAGTGGGCCGGGCGACCTGTTCACCGTGCGCAATGTCGGCAATCTGATGCCGCCACCCGACAACGAGGGCGGCTGCGACTCCGTGGCCGCGGCCGTGGAATACGCGGTGGAGGTCCTGAAGGTCGCCAGCATCACCGTGTGCGGACATTCGGGGTGCGGTGCCATGCAGGCACTTCTGGACATCGCCGCCTCCCCCGCCGGCCAGGGTCTCGCGCCGGACGGCCAGACGCCGCTCACCCGCTGGCTGCGGCACGGGCGGCCCAGCCTGGCCCGTATGCAGCGGATCGGCCGGCTGGGGCGCGGCGAGGTCGCGCTGGCCGAGCGGCCCGTGGCGGACGACGTCGAGCGGCTGGCGCTCGTCAACGTACTGCAGCAGCTCGACCACCTCATGGCCCACGCCTGCGTCGCCCGGCGGGTGGCCGAAGGCTCGCTCCATCTGCAGGGGATGTACTTCCACGTCGCCGAGGCCCAGGCCTACGTCCTGGACGCTCGCTCGCGGACCTTCACCGCCGTCCGCCCGGAGGTCCTCGACGCGGTGTGACGCCCCGCCCGCCCTCCGACGACCCGGCTGCCCCGGCACGCCCGGCGGGGCAGCACTACCCCTCTGACCTCGGCCGACCCATGAAAAGGACAGGTCTAAACCAATAATTGTCCACACCCCTTGTCAGGGTGTGCCCCGGGCTGATGAGCTATGGCACCGGGACGCAACGAGGCCCCTGGGAAAGGGAGATGTCGTGAGCAACGAAAGCCTGGCCAACCTCCTGAAGGAGGAACGCCGCTTCGCACCGCCTGCGGGCCTGGCCGCCGAGGCCAACGTCACCGCGGAGGCGTACGAGCAGGCGAAGGCTGATCGGCTGGGCTTCTGGGCCGCACAGGCCCGCCGCCTGAGCTGGGAGACCGAGCCGACCGAGACCCTGGACTGGTCGAACCCGCCGTTCGCCAAGTGGTTCGCCGACGGCAAGCTCAACGTGGCGTACAACTGCGTCGACCGCCATGTGGAGAACGGCCTGGGCGACCGGGTGGCCCTGCACTTCGAGGGCGAGCCGGGCGACACCCGCTCGATCACCTACGCCGAGCTGCAGCGCGAGGTCTCCCGGGCCGCCAACGCCCTGACCGAGCTGGGCGTTCAGGCCGGCGACCGGGTCGCCATCTACCTGCCGATGATCCCCGAAGCGGTCGTCTCGATGCTGGCCTGCGCCCGCATCGGCGCCCCGCACTCCCTCGTCTTCGGCGGCTTCTCCGCCGACGCCCTCGCCACCCGCATCAACGACGCCGACGCCCGCGTCGTCATCACCGCCGACGGCGGCTACCGGCGCGGCAAGCCCTCCGCGCTCAAGCCGGCCGTCGACGAGGCCCTCACCCGCCCCGGCACCGAGAACGTCCGCAGCGTCCTCGTCGTCCGCCGCACCGGCCAGGAGGACATCGCCTGGACCGAGGGCCGCGACGTGTGGTGGCACGACCTGGTCGAGCGCCAGTCCGACCAGCACACCCCCCAGGCGTTCGACGCCGAGCACCCGCTGTTCATCCTCTACACCTCGGGCACCACGGGTAAGCCGAAGGGCATCCTGCACACCACCGGCGGCTACCTCACCCAGGCCTCGTACACCCACCACGCCGTCTTCGACCTCAAGCCCGAGACGGACGTCTTCTGGTGCACCGCCGACGTCGGCTGGGTCACCGGGCACTCGTACATCGTCTACGGACCGCTGAGCAACGGCGCGACCGAAGTGCTCTACGAGGGCACCCCCGACTCCCCGCACCAGGGCCGCTGGTGGGAGATCGTGCAGAAGTACGGCGTCACGATCCTCTACACCGCGCCCACCGCGATCCGGGCCGCCATGAAGTGGGGCGACGACATCCCGGCGAAGTTCGACCTCTCCAGCCTGCGCATCCTGGGCTCGGTCGGCGAGCCCATCAACCCCGAGGCATGGATCTGGTACCGCAAGCACATCGGCGCCGACGCCACCCCCGTCGTCGACACCTGGTGGCAGACCGAGACCGGCGCCATGATGATCAGCCCGCTGCCGGGCGTGACCGAGACGAAACCGGGCTCGGCCCAGACTCCGCTGCCCGGCATCGCCGCGACCGTGGTCGACGACGAGGGACACGAGGTGCCCGACGGCCACGGCGGCTATCTCGTGCTGACCGAGCCGTGGCCGTCCATGCTCCGCACCATCTGGGGCGACGACCAGCGCTACCTCGACACCTACTGGTCCCGCTTCGAGGGCCGCTACTTCGCGGGCGACGGCGCCAAGAAGGACGAGGACGGCGACATCTGGCTGCTCGGCCGCGTCGACGACGTCATGCTCGTCTCCGGCCACAACATCTCCACCACCGAGGTCGAGTCCGCGCTCGTCTCGCACCCCAAGGTCGCCGAGGCGGCGGTGGTCGGCGCCAACGACCCGCAGACCACCCAGGCCATCTGCGCCTTCGTCATCCTGCGCGGCAATGTGAACAGCGAGGAGGAGGGCCTGGTCGAGGAGCTGCGGGCCCACGTGGCCAAGCAGCTCGGCCCGATCGCCAAGCCCAAGCGGATCCTGCCGGTCGCCGAACTGCCCAAGACCCGCTCCGGCAAGATCATGCGCCGGCTCCTGCGCGACGTGGCCGAAAACCGCGCCCTCGGGGACGTCACGACCCTGACCGACTCCTCGGTCATGGACCTCATCCAGACCCAGCTCCCGGCCTCCTCGAGCGAGGACTGACCGCTCCGCGGCAGGCCCGCTGGGGTGGCTGCCGATGAAGGGCACCCGGCTCCCGCCGGGTGCCCTTCACTCTTTCCGGCTACAGTAAGTACCCGTCGCGTAAAGATCGCGACAAGAATCAAGGGCGCGCCGGGAAGTCTGGTCGGCACACAGGACACGTGTACGCACGTGCACGCAGTCGACAGTCGAGCCCAGGAGGTCCACCACCGTGGCCGCGCCCAAGAACCGCCGTTCCGTCTTCCTCGGCAGACTTCCGCTGCCCGAGCGGAACTACCTCGCGGACGCGCTGCGTACCGAGACCGTCGGCGGCGTGCTCCTGCTCGTCGCGGCCGTGGCCGCGCTGCTGTGGGCCAACACCCCGATCCGCGAGAGCTACGAGACCGTCCGCTCCTTCCACATCGGCCCCTCCGGCCTCGGTCTGAACCTCTCGCTCCAGCACTGGGCGGCCGACGGACTGCTCGCCGTCTTCTTCTTCGTCGCCGGCATCGAGCTCAAGCGCGAGCTCGTGGCGGGCGAGCTGCGTGACCCCAAGGCCGCGATCCTCCCCGTCGTCGCCGCGGTCTGCGGCATGGCCGTCCCCGCGCTCGTCTACTTCACCGTCGCCTCCGCCGGCCACGGTTCGCTCGCCGGCTGGGCCGTGCCCACTGCCACCGACATCGCCTTCGCGCTCGCCGTGCTCGCCGTCATCGGCACGTCCCTGCCGTCCGCGCTGCGCGCGTTCCTGCTGACGCTGGCCGTCGTCGACGACCTCTTCGCGATCCTGATCATCGCGATCTTCTTCACCTCCACCCTGAACTTCGCCGCCCTCGGCTTCGCCGTGCTGGGCCTGGCGGTCTTCTGGCTGCTGCTGCGCAAGGGCGTGCGCGGGTGGTACTTCTACGTACCGCTCGCCTTCGTCAACTGGGCGCTGATGTACAACAGCGGCGTCCACGCGACCATCGCCGGCGTCGCCATGGGCCTGATGCTGCGCTGCACCCGCCGCGACGACGAGAAGTCCTCCCCCGGCGAGCACATCGAGCACCTCGTCCGCCCCCTGTCGGCGGGGCTGGCGGTCCCCCTGTTCGCGCTCTTCTCGGCGGGCGTAGCGCTCTCCGGAGGGGCTCTGTCGGACGTCTTCAGCAGGCCCGAGACGCTCGGCGTCGTCCTCGGCCTCGTACTGGGCAAGGCGATCGGCGTGTTCGGCGGTACGTGGCTGGCGGCCCGCTTCACCCGGGCGGAGCTCAATCCGGACCTCGAATGGCCCGACGTCCTGGCTGTCGCCTCGCTGGCCGGCATCGGCTTCACCGTGTCCCTGCTGATCGGTGAGCTCGCGTTCGCCGACGACGCGGTGCTCGTCGGCGAGGTCAAGGCCGCCGTCCTGGTCGGCTCGCTGATCGCGGCGATCCTGGCGAGCACCCTCCTCAAGCTCCGCGACAACAAGTACAAGAAGCTCTGCGAGGAGGAGGACCGGGACGACGACGAGGACGGCATCCCGGACGTCTACGAACAGGACAACCCCGACTACCACCTGCGTATGGCCGCCAGGTACGAAGCAAAGGCAGCCGCACACCGCAAATTGGCGGAAGTCGCCTCGGAGCGCACCACCCAGGGCGACGGTCCGGCATGATCTGAGAGTCTTTACCCCTGCGGTACCGCCCCCAAAGAGCGGGAAAACCGGGCGACCGGACCCCGGAGGGGAGCGTTCCGCGGACGACGAAGCTGATGACGATGAGGGAGCAGGCGATGAGCGCAGCCGACGACGGCGCGAACCGCAGCCTCGGCCAGCTGGTGGCGACGGCCACCACGGAGCTGTCCGCGCTGGTGCACGACGAGATCGCGCTGGCCAAGGCCGAGCTGCGGCAGGACGCCCGGCGGCTGGGCATCGGCGGCGGCGCCATCGCCGCCGCGGGTGTCCTGGCGCTCTTCTCCCTGCCCGTCCTGAGCTTCGCGGCGGCGTATGGCATCCATAACCTCGGCCTCGGCCTCGCCTGGTCGTTCCTGATCACCGGCGCCGCGTTCCTGCTGCTCGCGGCGGTGCTCGGCCTGCTGGCGGTCGCCAAGTTCAAGAAGATCTCGAAGCCCGAGAAGAGCATCGCGTCGGCGAAGGAGACGGCGGCCGTGCTGGGCACCGTCAAGCCGCACCCCCGGCCGGTGGCCGGCACGAGCCCCGTCGACGCATCTGTGACACGCTCGTCCGTATGACGGTGCCCGATACCCCCGAAGCGCCCGCGTCCCCCGAGCCCGGCAAGCCCGTGAGCGGGAAGGCACCGGCCGCGCCGGCGGGCCTGTCGGGCGCCTCGCCCGCCGGGGTCGTACGGCCGGACGGCCCCTGGACCCACCGGGAGGTCGCGGCGAACGGGGCTCGGTTCCACATCGCCGAGATGGGCGAGGGACCGCTGGTGCTGCTGTTGCACGGCTTCCCGCAGTTCTGGTGGACGTGGCGGCATCAGCTGCCGGCGCTCGCCGACGCGGGGTTCCGTGCGGTGGCGATGGACCTGCGCGGGGTCGGCGGCAGCGACCGTACGCCGCGGGGCTACGACCCGGCGAACCTCGCCCTCGACATCACCGGTGTCATCCGCTCCCTGGGCGAGCCGGACGCCGCGCTGGTCGGCCACGACCTGGGCGGCTACCTCGCCTGGACGGCGGCCGTCATGCGGCCCAAGCTGGTGCGCCGGCTCGCCGTGTCCTCGATGCCCCACCCGCGCCGCTGGCGCTCGGCGATGCTCGCCGACCTCAAGCAGAGCGCCGCGGGCTCGCACATCTGGGGCTTCCAGCGTCCGTGGCTGCCCGAGCGGCGGCTGGTCGCGGACGACGCGGCGCTGGTGGGCCGGCTGATCCGGGACTGGTCCGGGCCCCGGCTGCCCGACGACGAGGACGTGGACGTCTACCGGCAGGCCATGTCGATCCCCTCCACGGCGCACTGCTCCATCGAGCCGTACCGCTGGATGGTGCGCTCGCTGGCCCGCCCCGACGGCATCCAGTTCAACCGCCGCATGAAGCGGCCGGTCCGCGTGCCGACGCTGCACCTGCACGGTTCGCTCGATCCGGTGATGCGCACGCGCAGCGCCGCGGGCTCCGGGGAGTACGTGGAAGCGCCCTACCGCTGGCGGCTCTTCGACGGCCTGGGGCACTTCCCGCACGAGGAGGACCCGGCGGCGTTCTCGGCGGAGCTCATCGGCTGGCTGAAGGATCCCGAGCCGGACCGCTAGGGCCCACGGGCGCGGAAGGGAACGTCCGTTCACCCGAACGGCCAATTGCCGCGCGCATAGGCCAATTGCCGGACCCATAGGCGATTACCGACCTTTGGGCCCGGGCAGAGCTTTTGGTATGGGCTGGACGCACGACTACCGTGACGTGACCGACGTGACTCAGGAGCACGGCACCGAGGGTGATGCCGCGCTTGCCGTGACGGAGGCACCCGAGTGGGGCGAACACCGGCCGGGGGCCGGACCCGACCCCCGTATCGGCATTCCCCGGATCATCCGGCGCCGTGCCCGCTGGGTGTCGGCGCGGCTGCGGCATCCCCGCAGCCGCTGACCGTCCCCGCCCCACACCCCGCATCGAACGCCCGCACGCACCCGGGATGCCGTCCGTACGGCCGCCTGAGCCCCGCAGGGTGGATCAGAGCGCGCACTCCTGGGTGTCCGCCCTGCCCGAGGCCGTACGGCCGTTCGTGGCGTCCTCACGCACCTCGTCGGCCGTCAGGGCGTACCCCGTCTCGGCGTCGTCGAGGGACTTGGCGAAGACCACTCCGTAGACCTTGCCGTCGGGGGTGAGCAGGGGCCCGCCGGAGTTGCCCTGCCGCACGGTGGCGTAGAGGGAGTAGACGTCGCGCCGGACGTTGCCGCGGTGGTAGATGTCCGGCCCGTTGGCCTGGACGCGGCTGCGGACGCGGGCGGCGCGCACGTCGTACGAACCGTTCTCGGGGAAGCCGGCGACGATGGCGCTCTTGCCGGTCTCCGCGTCGTCCCCCGCGAACCGCAGCACGGGGGCGTCGAGCGACGGCACGTCGAGGACGGCGATGTCGCGCTTCCAGTCGTAGAGCACGACCTTGGCGTCGTGGAGCCGGCCCTGGCCGCCGATCTGCACGGTGGGCTCGTCCACGCCGCCGACGACGTGGGCGTTGGTCATCACCCGGTGGGGGGCGAAGACGAAGCCGGTGCCTTCCAGCACCTTGCCGCAGCTGGGGGCGTTGCCGACGACCTTGACGATGCTGCGCTGGGCGGCCACGGCGACCGGGCTGCCCGCGAGCTCGGGGTCGGGGGCGGGCACGGAGGTGATGGGCTCGGTGGAGAAGGGCGCGAAGACCTGCGGGAAGCCGTTCTGCGCGAGGATCGTGCTGAAGTCCGCGAACCAGGTGTTGGCCTGTGCCGGGACCACCCGGGCGACGCCGAGCAGCACCTTGGAGCTGCGGACCTCCTTGCCCAGCGTCGGCAGCGTCGTCCCGGCGAGGGCGGAGCCGATCAGCCAGGCGACCAGCAGCATCGCCACGACGTTGACGAGCGCGCCGCCCGTGGCGTCCAGCGCCCGCGCCGGGGACCACGTGATGTGACGGCGCAGCTTGTTGCCGAGGTGGGTGGTGGCGGCCTGGCCCACGGAGGCGCACAGGATGATGATGGCGACGGCCGCGATGGCCGCGACCGTGCCCGGCTCGGCGTCGTCGGTGGCGCTGTCCCAGATCACGGGCAGCGCGTAGAGCGCAGCGAGGCCGCCGCCGAGAAAACCGATCACCGAGAGCACGCCGACGACGAAGCCCTGGCGATAGCCGACGACCGCGAACCACACGGCGGCGATCAGCAGCACGATGTCCAGCACGTTCACCGAAAGATGCCTCGCATTGCAGTTGTCGTGGCCAGCGGGGGCCACCGTCTCATGCCCGTCAGGAGCGCCAGTCCAGTGGGACCTCCCGCTCGCGGTCCCAGGGCCGCTCCCATCCGGCGTAGTGCAGGATCCGGTCGATTACCCCGGCGGTGAATCCCCACACCAGCGCCGGGCCGACCCGGAACGCCGGACCCCGGTGACCGCTGGGGTGGACGGCCATGGCGCGGTTCTCCGCGGCGGTCAGCTCCGTGACGGGGACGGTGAACACCCGGGCCGTCTCCTGCGGGGAGACCGGCGAGACGGGGCTGGGCTTGCGCCACCAGCCGAGCACGGGCGTCACGACGAAGCTGCTCACGGGGATGTAGAGCCGGGGCAGCACGCCGAAGACCTGGACGCCGGACGGGTCGAGCCCGGTCTCCTCCTCGGCCTCGCGCAGCGCGGCCCGCACCGGGCCGCCGTCCTCCGGATCGCCGTCCTCCGGATCGAGGGCGCCGCCGGGGAAGGACGGCTGGCCGGCGTGCGAGCGCAACGTTCCGGCGCGCTCCAGAAGCAGCAGCTCAGGGCCCTGCTCGCCCTCGCCGAAGAGGACGAGCACGGCGGACTGGCGGCCGCCGGTCTCCGGCGGGAGGAAGCGGCTGAGCTGGTGCGGCTCGATGGTCAGGGCGGCGCGCGCCACCGGCTCGAGCCACTCGGGCAGCCCCTCCGCGCTGACCGTGATCTCTTTCATCTCTTCGCCGTACGTGCCGGCCATGCGCTTCCCCCGGTCTTCCTCGGCGTCGGTGCGGCTCTCGTCGGGCGTGCGCTCGCTCACTCGGCTCCCAGTGGGCTCGCGGGCAGGCCCGGATAGTCCGGCGGAGGCTTCAGCCGCTGGCCGGGCCGGCCGCCCATCTCGTACTTGAGCAGCTTCTTGGCCTTCTCCGGATCCGTCTCGCCCTCGCCGAAGGACGGGCAGAGCGGGGCGATGGGGCACGCGCCGCAGGCGGGCCTGCGGGAGTGGCAGACCCGGCGGCCGTGGAAGATCACGCGGTGCGAGAGCATCGTCCACTCGCTCTTGGGGAACAGGGCACAGACGTCGGCCTCGATCTTCTCCGCGTCCTCCGCCTGGGTCCACTTCCAACGCCGCACGAGACGGCTGAAGTGGGTGTCGACGGTGATCCCCGGGACGCCGAAGGCGTTGCCCAGCACGACGTTGGCGGTCTTCCGGCCGACGCCCGGAAGAGTGACCAGGTCTTCTATGCGCCCCGGCACCTCACCGTCGAAGCGGTCGCGCAGGGCGGCGGACAAGCCGATCAGGGACCTGGTCTTGGCCCGGAAGAAGCCGGTCGGCCGGATCAGCTGCTCCAGCGTCTCGGGGTCGGCCGCCGCCATGTCCTCCGGGGTGGGGTAGGCGTCGAAGAGGGCGGGGGTGGTCTGGTTGACCCGCAGGTCGGTGGTCTGGGCGGAGAGGACCGTGGCGACCAGGAGCTGGAAGGGGTTCTCGAAGTCCAGCTCGGGGTGGGCGTAGTGGTAGACCTCGGCGAGCTCGCGGTTGATCCGGCGCGCACGGCGGACGAGCGCGGTCCGTGACTCGGGCTTCGCGGCTGCGACCCCGGCGGCGGCCCCCGCCCCGACCGAGGATTCTTTCCTATTTGCCGCTTTTGCCTTCTTCGCTGCGGGGCGTTCGCCCACAGCGGAATTACGGGCCGACGTCACCCTCCCAGCCCCCTTGCCCTGTGCTCTCACCGGCGTATTGGACACCCGGCCAGACTAAAGCCCGGCACTGACATCCGCCCCGGCCGCAGGAAAACCACAGCCCAATCGGACCCCTGCCGTAGGGCTTCGGGCGACGATGCGCCACACTTGTGTTTGATCACACAGTTTTACCGACGGGCATCATGGGGACCACGGTCCTCTGTGCATGTCGACAAGGAGAGAACTCGTGGACGACGTTCTGCGGCGCGCCCCGCTTTTCGCGGCGCTCGATGACGAGCAGGCCGCTGAGCTGCGCGCCTCCATGGGCGAGGTCACCCTCGCAAGGGGCGACGCCCTGTTCCACGAAGGCGACCCGGGCGACCGCCTCTACGTGGTGACCGAGGGCAAGGTGAAGCTCCACCGCACCTCCCCCGACGGCCGCGAGAACATGCTGGCGGTCCTGGGCCCCGGCGAGCTCATCGGCGAGCTGTCCCTCTTCGACCCGGGACCGCGCACCGCCACCGCGACCGCGCTCACCGAGGTCAAGCTGCTCGGCCTCGGCCACGGCGACCTCCAGCCCTGGCTCAACGCCCGCCCGGAGGTGGCCACCGCCCTGCTGCGCGCCGTCGCACGCCGGCTGCGCCGCACCAACGACTCGATGTCGGACCTCGTCTTCTCGGACGTTCCCGGCCGTGTCGCCAAGGCCCTGCTGGACCTGTCGCGCCGCTTCGGCGTGCAGTCCGAAGAGGGCATCCACGTCGTGCACGACCTCACCCAGGAGGAGCTGGCCCAGCTGGTCGGCGCCTCCCGCGAGACCGTCAACAAGGCGCTGGCGGACTTCGCCGGCCGCGGCTGGCTCCGCCTGGAGGCCCGCGCCGTCATCCTGCTGGACGTCGAGCGGCTGGCCAAGCGCTCCCGCTGACGCGCACGCACCGCACCCGCACCGAGGGCCCCGGCACACGCCGGGGCCCTCGGTCGTGCCGCCCGCGAGGACGGGCCGGCTCAGATCAGCCCGTGCTCGTCCAGGTAGTCCAGCTGCGCGCGCACCGAGAGCTCGGCCGCGGGCCACAGGCGGGGGTCGACGTCCGCGTAGACGGCCGCCACGACCTCGGACGGCGTGCGGTGACCGTTCTCGACCGCCGTCTCGACCTGGGCCAGCCGCTTGGCCCGGTGGGCCAGGTAGTACTCGATCGCGCCCTTCGCGTCGTCCAGTACGGGGCCGTGGCCCGGCAGCAGCGTGTCCACGCCCTCCTCGACCGTGAGCGCGCGCAGCCGGCGCAGCGAGTCGAGGTAGTCGCCGAGCCGCCCGTCGGGGTGGGCGACGATCGTGGTGCCGTGCCCCAGCACCGTGTCACCGGTCAGGAGCGCGCGGTCCGCCGGGAGGTGGAAGCACAGGGAGTCGGCGGTGTGCCCGGGGGCCGGGACGACGTGCAGCTCCAGGCCTCCGGTGGTGACGACGTCGCCCACCCCGAGCCCCTCCCCGCCCAGCCGCAGCGCGGGGTCCAGCGCCCGTACGTGCGTACCCGTCAGCTCGGCGAAGCGGGCCGCGCCGTCGGAGTGGTCGGGGTGGCCGTGGGTGAGGAGGGTCAGGGCGACGCGCTTGCCCGCCGCCTCGGCCGTGGCGACGACGTTGCCCAGATGGGCCTCGTCCAGCGGGCCGGGGTCGACGACGACGGCGAGGTCGGAGTCCGGCTCGGCCAGGATCCAGGTGTTGGTGCCCTGCAGCGTCATCGCGGACGGGTTGGGCGCGAGGACACAGGTCGCACGGGTGGTCGCGGGGCCGCCGAGGGCGCCTGGGCGCGGCCGTCCGGGCAGGTCGGTTGCGTGCGTCATGCGTCGGCTCCCGCGGGTCCTGTGGTGCTCGGGTTTCCTGGAGTGAGGTGCTGGGCGATGTGCTTGGTGAACTCGTCGTGCCCCGGCCAGCTCAGCACGATCTCTTCCCCGTCGAGCCGCGCCTGCGCCAGTACGGGCGTGAGATCCCGCTCACGCGCGGCCGCGAGAGCCTCGGCGGGCCCGGCGTACGGCAGCAGCGAGCGCAGCGTGGAGATGGTCGGAGGCATCATCAGCAGATCGCCCCGGTCGTAGCCGGCGGCCGCGGCGGCGGGTGCGGTCCACACCGTGCGGTCGGCCTCCGTGGAGGCGTTGCGGGTGCGCTGGCCCTCGGGCAGGGCTGCGACGAAGAACCAGGTGTCGTAGCGACGGGGCTCGAACTCGGGTGTGATCCAGCGCGCCCAGGGGCCCAGGAGGTCGCTGCGCAGCAGCAGGCCGCGCCGCTCGAGGAAGTCGGCGAAGGACAGCTCGCGGCTGACGAGCGCGGCCCGGTCGGCCTCCCACCGCTCGCCCGTGGTGTCCGCGACGACCGTGTCCGGCGCCGGGCCCGCCAGCAGGACGCCCGACTCCTCGAAGGTCTCGCGGACGGCGGCGCAGACGATGGCCTGGGCGGTGGCGGCGTCCGTCCCCAGCCGCGTCGCCCAGTCCGTGCGTGAGGGGCCGGCCCAGGGCACGTCCCGCTCGTCGCGCGGGTCCACCGAGCCGCCCGGATACGCGTACGCGCCTCCGGCGAAGGCCATGGAGGCGCGTCTGCGCAGCATGTGAACGGCGAGCCCGCCCGCCGTCGTGCGCAGCAGCAGGACGGTCGCGGCGCGCCGGGGCGCCACGGGCCGGAGCTCGCCGCGGGCGAGCGCTCTGATCCGGTCCGGCCACTCCGGCGGGTACCACTGGCCGTTCGAAGTCGACATGGCCGGATGCTATGCGCTCACGCGCGGATGTTCGAGAGGACCCGGGGACGGGCCCTCACGACGGGATCGACCGGGAGGCGGTCAGTCCCGGACCTCCACGAGGAACTCGACCTCGACCGGTGCGTCCAGCGGCAGCACGGCCACGCCGACGGCCGAGCGGGCGTGCACGCCCTTCTCGCCCAGGACCTCGCCCAGCAGCTCGCTCGCGCCGTTGAGGACGCCCGGCTGACCGGTGAAGTCCTGCGCGGAGGCCACGAAGCCCACGACCTTCACGACCCGCACGATCTTGTCGAGGTCGCCGATGACGGACTTCACCGCGGCCAGGCCGTTGAGCGCGCAGATGCCCGCCAGCTCCTTGGCCTGCTCCGGGCTGACCTCGGCACCGACCTTGCCGGTGGCCGGAACGGCACCCTTGACCATGGGCAGCTGGCCGGCGGTGTACACGTAGGCACCGCTGCGCACGGCCGGCTGGTACGCGGCCAGCGGAGGCACGACCTCCGGCAGGGTCAGGCCCAGCGAGGCGAGCTTGTCCTCGACGGCGCTCACGGCTTCTCCCGCTTGAGGTACGCCACGAGCTGCGACGGGTCGTTGGGGCCCGGCACGACCTGGACGAGCTCCCAGCCGTCCTCGCCCCAGGTGTCCAGAATCTGCTTGGTCGCGTGCACCAGAAGCGGCACGGTCGCGTATTCCCACTTGGTCATGGGCCCGACTGTAATGCCTCACACCGACAGCCTCGTGCGTAGCCCGCGGGGCGACTGGTTAGGCTCCGAGCCATGAGCAGGCTCCATGTCGTCAGCGGCAAGGGCGGTACCGGCAAGACCACCGTCGCCGCGGCCCTCGCGCTCGCCCTCGCCGCCGAGGGAAAGCGCGCTCTGCTGGTCGAGGTCGAAGGCCGGCAGGGCATCGCGCAGCTCTTCGAGACGGAGGCGTTGCCCTATGAGGAACGGAAGATCGCTGTGGCTCCGGGCGGGGGCGAGGTGTTCGCGCTCGCCATCGACGCCGAGCAGGCGCTTCTCGACTACCTCCACATGTTCTACAAGCTCGGCAGCGCGGGGCGGGCCCTGAAGAAGCTCGGCGCGATCGACTTCGCGACGACCATCGCACCGGGTCTGCGGGACGTCCTGCTGACGGGCAAGGCGTGCGAGGCGGTGCGCAGGAAGGACCGTACGGGTCGCTTCGTCTACGACTACGTCGTCATGGACGCGCCTCCCACCGGGCGGGTCACGCGCTTCCTCAATGTGAACGACGAGGTGGCGGGGCTGGCCCGGATCGGCCCGATCCACAATCAGGCGCAGGCGGTGATGCGGGTGCTCAAGTCGCCGGAGACCGCGGTGCACTTCGTCACGCTGCTGGAGGAGATGCCCGTCCAGGAGACCGCCGACGGCATCGCGGACCTGCGGGCCGCGGGGCTGCCGGTGGGCAGCGTCGTCATCAACATGGTGCGGCCCGCGATACTCGACGAGGCGGCCGTGGAGGCCGCCGCCAACGGCCGGCGCGAGGAGGTGGCGCGCTCGCTCGCGCACGCCCTGGAGCGCACCGGCTCCGGCGGCGCACGGCGCACGGGGCTCGCGGAGCCGCTCGTCGAACCCCTGCTGCAGGAGGCGCGCGAGCACACCGAGCGGCTCGCGCTCGAGCACCGCGGCCGCGCCGACGTGGCCCGGCTCGGTCTGCCCACGTACGAACTCCGGCTGCTCGGGGACGGCGTCGACCTGGCGGGTCTCTACCGCATGGCGCGCGAACTGCGGAAGCAAGGAGTGGCAGGGTGAGCCTGGATTCGGCGGAACCGCTCGAGATAGACCCCGTCCTGGACGATCCGCGCACCCGCATCGTGGTGTGCTGCGGATCGGGGGGCGTCGGCAAGACCACGACCGCGGCCGCCCTGGGCGTACGGGCCGCCGAGCGCGGGCGCCGGGTCGTCGTCCTGACCATCGACCCCGCCCGCCGCCTCGCCCAGTCGATGGGCATCGACGAGCTCGACAACGTCCCGCGGCGCGTCCACGGCATCGACGACTCGGCCGGCGGCGAACTGCACGCCATGATGCTCGACATGAAGCGCACCTTCGACGAGATCGTCGAGGCGCACGCCGACGGGGACCGCGCCCGCGCGATCCTGGAGAACCCCTTCTACCAGTCCCTGTCGGCCGGCTTCGCGGGCACGCAGGAGTACATGGCCATGGAGAAGCTCGGCCAGCTCCGCGCCGGCGACGACTGGGACCTCATCGTCGTGGACACCCCACCGAGCCGGTCCGCGCTGGACTTCCTCGACGCGCCGAGCCGGCTGGGTTCCTTCCTCGACGGGAAGTTCATCAAGCTGCTGATGGCGCCGGCGAAGATCGGCGGCCGGGCGGGGATGAAGTTCCTGGGCGTTGGCATGTCCGTGATGAGCGGCCCCCTGAACAAACTGATGGGGGCACAGCTCCTGCGGGACGTACAGACGTTCGTCGCCGCGATGGACACCATGTTCGGCGGCTTCCGTACCCGCGCCGATGCGACCTACCGGCTGCTCCAGGCGCCGGGAACGGCCTTCCTCGTCGTCGCGGCGCCCGAGCGGGACGCCCTGCGGGAGGCCGCCTACTTCGTGGAACGGCTGGCAGCGGAGCGGATGCCGCTGGCCGGTCTCGTACTGAACCGGGTGCACGGCAGCGGGGCGGCGCGGCTCTCCGCGGAGCGGGCTCTGGCCGCCGCCGAGGCCCTCACGAGCGGAACATCCGAATACGCAGAAAATCTTGACGGTGCCGGCATTGTGGATCGTGACAGCGGGCAGGCTGGCTCACGTACCGCTGACGACCCTGGCACCCTCACTCCCACGGACACATCCTCTCCCGAGAGCGGCTTCCCCCAGCCCGCGTCCTCAGGAGCGACGACCCCGGGCGCCTCGGCGGAACGATCCGTGTCGATGGAAGGACCTTCAGCACGGGTCGGGGAATCCTCTGCACAGCTCGCCGCCGGGCTGCTGCGGCTGCACGCCGAGCGCATGCAGGTGCTCGCGCGCGAGCAGCGCACGCGTGATCGCTTCACCGCTCTGCACCCCGAGGTGCGGGTGGCGGAGGTGGCCGCACTGCCCGGCGATGTGCACGACCTGGCGGGACTGCGGGCGATCGCCGAGCGCCTCGCCGATCAGTCGGCTCACCGGGACCGGACCCGCCCGGCGGACCGAGCGGCCGTGCCCGCACCCGCGAAGGGCGCCGAGGACGCCTCCATGGAGACGTGACCGGCCTCGCCGCGGAGAGCCGTGCCGAGCCCCTGCGCGGCCCGTAGGCAGGCCCGTACGCAGCCGCGCAGAGCAGCACTACGAGCGGTCGCCACAGTGGGCCGTGGAGAACCGTACGGACGGTGCCCGTCGTCAAGGCCTCGTCGTCAAAACCCTGTCGTCAAAACCCTGTCGTCAAAGCCCCGTCGCGGAGGCGGAGCCGGTGGCTAACCCACGGCCGCGTACTCGTCGTACTCCGGGTCGCCCAGCGGCAGGATGCCGGCGCCGCGCTCGTATTCCGTACGAGCCGTCTCCAGGAGCCTGCGCCACGAGGTGACCGTCGGCCTGCGCCGGAGCAGGGCCCGCCGCTCGCGCTCGGTCATTCCGCCCCACACGCCGAACTCGACGCGGTTGTCCAGCGCGTCAGCCAGACACTCGGTCCGTACCGGGCAGCCTGTGCAGACCGCCTTCGCCCTGTTCTGCGCTGCGCCCTGAACGAATAGTTCATCCGGATCGGTAGTGCGGCAGGCGGCCTGCGCACTCCAGTCGGTTACCCAGCCCATGCTGGCGCCGTCCTCTCCCGAATCGAGGCTCCCCCACGGCGGCAGCGGCATATTCACCGTTGCCAGTTGAGGACGTTACGGAAGGCGGGCAGGGGGCAACACCCCCTTCGGGCCCAATCTTGGATGGCCCGAACGGACTATGCGTACGCGGCAGATCACCCAACGGAGTGAGCTGGCGACATTACGGACTTTTCGCCCACATGGTGGCGATTCGCCCGTGTCGCGACGGGCAGCCGGTGACACAGACGGCAATACGGACACGTCTCATCACTCACAAGAGTGAGGTCAGAGGTGATGCTGAATGGCATCGCTGTGACTGGCGTGAAACAGCGTAGGCGAACACACCTGCGTCTGTCCGCCGAATGAGAACGTAGGCTTCCTCCCATGGCTATGAAGTCCTCGGGCGAGGGTCCCAACGTGACCCGGCAGGCCGCGAAATTCCTCGGCGTCAGCGTGCTCTCCGGAGTCGTCCTGGCGGGTCTGGCCCTACCGGGCATCGGCGCATTCGGCCTAGTGGCCAAGGGCTCGGTCGAGGGCTTCGACGAGATCCCCGCAAACCTCAAGACACCGCCCCTCAGCCAGCGCACCACCATCCTCGACTCCGAGGGCGGCGAGATCGCGAAGGTCTACTCCCGCGACCGCACCGTGGTGCCGCTGAACGAGATCTCTCCCTACCTGCGCAAGGCGATCGTCGACATCGAGGACTCGCGCTTCTACGAGCACGGCGCGATCGACCTCAAGGGCGTGCTCCGCGCGGTCAACAAGAACGCCCAGTCCGGCGGCGTCTCGGAAGGCGCCTCCACCCTCACGCAGCAGTACGTCAAGAACGTCTTCGTCGAGGAGGCCGGCGACGACCCGGACAAGGTCGCCGTGGCCACGCAGCAGACCCTCGGCCGCAAGGTCAAGGAGCTGAAGTACGCCATCCAGGTCGAGAAGGAACTCGGCAAGGAGCGGATCCTCAACAACTATCTGAACATCACCTTCTTCGGGCAGCAGGCCTACGGCGTCGAAGCCGCCTCCCAGCGCTACTTCAGCAAGCACGCCAAGGACCTCACCCTCGGCGAGTCCGCCCTGATGGCCGGCCTCGTCCAGTCCCCCAGCCGCTACGACCCGGTCAACGCTCCCAAGGAGGCCACCAAGCGGCGCAACACCGTGCTGCAGCGCATGGCCGAGCTGAAGCACATCACCCCGGCCGAGGCCGCCGCCGAGCAGGCCAAGCCGCTCAAGCTGAACGTCAGCAGGCCCAAGAGCGGCTGCATCACCGCCGTCAACGGCGCCGGCTTCTTCTGCGACTACGTCCGCGAGACCTTCCTCAACGACCCGGTCTTCGGCAAGACGAAGGAAGCCCGGGCCAAGCGGTGGAACGAGGGCGGCATGACCATCCGCACCACCCTCGACCCGCAGACCCAGAAGTCCGTCCAGAAGTCGATCACCGATCACGTCTACCAGAAGGACTCGGTGGCCACCGCCGTGTCCATCGTCCAGCCCGGCAGCGGCAAGGTCCTCGGCATGGGCCAGTCCCGCCCGTACGGCTTCGGCGAGTACCAGACGCAGATCAACCTCTCCGCGGACCACGACATGGGCGGCTCGAACTTCGGCTTCCAGGTCGGCTCGACCTTCAAGCCGATCGTCGCCGCCGCGGCCCTCGAAGAGGGCGTCTCGCCGTACAAGACCTACTCCTCGCCGTACCGGATGCCCTATCCGGACGAGGTGGAGACCTGCGGCAAGCCCTGGAAGAACAGCGGGGACACGGTCCAGAACGAGAACCGCAGCGAGAACGGCCCGTACGGCATGAAGGAGGCGACCGCGAAGTCGGTCAACACCTACTTCGTCCAGATGATCGAGGACATCGGCGTCTGCCCCGTGACGAAGATGGCGGCCAAGATGGGCATCGAGCCCGCCGGTGGCGGCAAGATCAAGCAGATGCCGTCGATCGCGCTCGGCACCGAGGGCATGTCGCCGCTCACCATGGCCTCCGCCTACGCCACGTTCGCCAACAAGGGCACGTACTGCACCCCCGTCATCGTCGAGTCGGCCGTCGGGCCCAACGGCGAGAAGCTGCGGGTGCCCAAGACGAAGTGCTCGCGGGCGATGTCCGAGCAGACCGCCGACACCGTCAACGCCCTGCTCCAGGGCGTCGTCGAGGACGGTACGGGCAAGGAGGCCGGGCTCTCCGGCCGCGACAGCGCGGGCAAGACGGGTACGACGGACGAGCGCAAGGCCGCCTGGTTCGTCGGCTACACCCCCAACCTCGCCGGCGCCGTCTGGGTCGGCGGCCCGGGCGCCAAGGGCGTCGAGATGGAGAACATCACCATCGGCGGCGTCTACCACGACAAGGTCTACGGCGCCGACACCCCCGGCCCCATCTGGCGCGACGCCATGACCGGTGCCCTCGAGGGCCACGACGCGCCGACCTTCGGCGGCTCCCCCATCGCGGACGCCGACAAGGGCTCGGGCAACAAGGGCGACAAGCCCGGCCGCAACCCCCGCAAGCCCGGCACCAGCAAGCCCGGCACGAACAAGCCGGGGAACACCAAGCCGGGCAACACCAAGCCCGGCAACAAGCCGGGCGACGCCAAGCCCGACGCCGCGGTGCCCGGCGGCATCATCCCGCCCGGATTCATCGGCGGCGCGGAAGGCGCCCCCACCGAAGACCAGCAGTAGCCCTCACGGGAGCCCGAGGGCTCCTGGCCCGTACAGAAAGGGGCGCCCGGACCGTAGCGGTCCGGGCGCCCCTTTTTACGTACGTACCCGTGCTCAGCCCGCGAGCGCGGCCTTCACCGCGGCGGCCACCCGGCCGCCCTCGGCGCGGCCCGCCACCTTCGGCTTCACGATCTTCATGACGGCGCCCAGGGCCTTCGGGCCCTCCGCACCACCTGCCGTGGCCTCGGCCACCGCCTCGGCGACGATCGCGGCGAGCTCCTCGTCCGACAGCTGCTTCGGCAGGTACTCGGCGAGCACCTCGCCCTCGGCGAGCTCGCGCTGCGCCGACTCGGCCCGGCCGCCCTTGTCGAAGGCGTCCGCGGCCTCGCGGCGCTTCTTCGCCTCGCGAGTGATCACCGTCAGCACCTCGTCGTCGGAGAGCTCACGGGCGACCTTGCCGGCGGTCTCCTCGTAGGCGACGGCGGAGAGGGTGAGGCGAAGGGTGGAGGAGCGCAGCTCGTCGCGCGCCTTGATGGCGGCCGTGAGGTCGTCGTGGAGCTTGGACTTCAGCGTGGTCATGCCGCAATCTTCGCATCCCACCCCGGCGCGCGCCCCGGATTAACCGCCGGGCGCCGCCCGGCGACGGCCGCGCACGGGGCCCACGAGGCCCCGACGACGCCCACTCACCGGTAACTCCCTTGCGTTCCCCGGCCCGTGACAGCGCACCCGTCGCGGTCTGCGACGATGGGCACCATGCGTGCGCGATACGGAGTACCCCTGGGAATCACCGCGGTCGGCGCGGCAGGCCTCGCCTATGCCGCCGGCTTCGAAGTCCGCTCCTTCCGGCTGCGGCGGGTCACCGTGCCCGTGCTGCCGCAGGGCATGCGGCCACTGCGGGTGCTCCAGGTCTCCGACATCCACATGGTCGGCGGACAGCGCAAGAAGCAGCGCTGGCTCCAGTCGCTCGCCGGGCTGCGCCCCGACTTCGTGATCAACACCGGTGACAACCTCTCCGACCCGGAGGGCGTGCCCGAGACGCTCGACGCGCTCGGCCCGCTGATGCGCTTCCCCGGCGCCTACGTCTTCGGCTCCAACGACTACTACGGCCCCAAGCTGCGCAACCCCGCCCGCTACCTCCTGGAGAAGGCCAGCGGGCGGCACGGCCTGAACGGCAACGCCCCGGTCGTCGGCGCGATCCACAACCCGTGGGAGGAGCTGCGCGACGGCTTCGACGCGGCGGGCTGGGTCAACCTCACCAACACGCGCGGCTCGCTCAAGATCGACGGCATGGAGATCGCCCTCACCGGCCTCGACGACCCGCACATCAAGCGCGACCGGTACGAGCAGGTCACCGGCGGCCCGCAGGAGAGCGCCGACTTCTCCCTCGGCGTCGTCCACGCCCCGTACCTGCGGGTGCTCGACGCCTTCACCGCCGACCGCTACCCGCTGATCCTCGCCGGGCACACCCACGGCGGCCAGCTCTGCATCCCCTTCTACGGGGCGCTGGTCACCAACTGCGACATCGACACCCGGCGCGTGAAGGGCCTCTCCACCCACGAGGCCGGCGGCCACCGGTCCTACCTCCACGTCTCCGCGGGCTGCGGCACCAACCGCTACACCCCGGTCCGCTTCGCCTGCCCGCCCGAGGCCACCCTGCTCACCCTCGTCGCCCGCGACTGATCCTCGGGCGGCGGCCTGGAGAGGCGCGGACGGGGGGCTGCCCGCCCCTCACCTGCGCCTCCCCGGGAAGCGGATTTCACCTCCCGGCTCCAGTCCGCTAAAGTAGAGCTCGTTGCACCGGGGTGTAGCGCAGCTTGGCAGCGCGCTTCGTTCGGGACGAAGAGGTCGTGGGTTCAAATCCCGCCACCCCGACTGGTTGCACCAGGTCAGGGCCTTGATCCACTCAGTGGATCAAGGCCCTGACGCGTTTCCGGGGTTTTCGGGAGCCGGCGTCGATACCGCCCTCACGGTAGGGGTGAGCTACGACACATCCTCGCCCCGGGGTGGCCGGGACGAGGACTCAGTTGCCCCAGGTGTTCATGGAGAGGACAGAGGCGGCGGGCATCGCGGCGACGGGAGTCGGGGCGTTGCCCCAGGTGTTGTCCGCGCGGACGTGGGCCGGCGGGGCGTGCTGCGCGGATGCCTCCGCGCAGCCGATCAGTCCGGCCGCGGCGACACCGGCCAGGACGGCGACCCGGCGGACGAGGACGGACGCGATGGTGGACTGAGGCATGACGAGGTCTCCCGAAGGATCGTGACGGAGTGGACCGCCGGCGGCGCTGCGCGCTCCCTGCCGACACCATGAGTCTCGTCGCTACCTCCGACCCCGTCAGCACCATGGGCTGTCAGGGTCCTGCGGTGGCACAAGGCTGCCAACACGTGGCCAACGCAACTATTTGGCCAACCGGGCAGCTAAGGACTTTGCGCGCCTCCTTTCCGGTCGTGAACAATTGCCAGGGCCGCAGGGGGTCCGACCAGAGATTTCACGTTCTGCGGTGCCAGGGGGGAGTGTTCGTGCTCAAGGAATTGGGTCTCGACTCCGATGGGGAGTCGGTCTACCGGGTCATGCTCAGAAGACCCCGGATTCCGGCCGAAGAGGTCGCCGCCGCACTGGGTTGGCCCGTCGACCGGGTGGCGGTGGCCGTCGCGGAGTTGGAGCGGCTGGAGCTCGTCCGGCCGTCCACCGAGGATCCCCGCGAGATGCGCCTGGTCAACCCGGAACTGGGCCTGGAGGCCCTGCTGCTGCGCAAGGAGCGCGCGTTACTGGAGCGCCAGGAGGCCATGGCGGCCACGCGGCTGTCGATCACCCGGATGCTGGCCGAATACGGCGAGGAGGACGCCGGTTCCGAGCCGCCCGGCGCCCGGCAGTTCATGGGCATGGACGCCATCGGCTCGCAGATCGAGCGGTACGCCCACAGCTGCACCGACGAAGTGTCGGTCTTCGCCCCCCGCGGTGCCCAGACCGAGGAGGCGCTGGAGGCGGCCCGGCCATTGGACCGGGCGGCCCTCTCGCGCGGGGTCCAGCTGCGCTACGTCTACCTGGAGAGCCTGCACAACGACCCGCCCACCCTCTCGTACGCCCATTGGCTGGACGAGAACGGCGGCCATGTCCGCACCGTGCCCCAGTTACCGCTCCGGATGATCATCTACGACAGGCGCACCGCCATCGTGCCGATCGATCCGGAGGCGGCGGCCAAGGGTGTGCTGATCCTCAACGGCACCGGCGTGGTGACCGCCCTGTGCACCCTGTTCGACCAGGTGTGGCAGCAGGCGGAGCCGCTGCGGACCCGCGTCAGGCGCCCCCGCTCCGGCGGGGAGGACCTGACCACTCAGGAACGAGCCGTCCTGGAACTGCTCGGGGCCGGGCACACCGATGAGGCGGTGGCCCGCAAGCTCGGCGTCTCGGTGCGCACCGGACGCCGGATCACGGCGGAGCTGATGAACCGGCTCCAGGCGCGCAGCCGTTTCCAGGCGGGGGCGCTGGCTACGGCCCGGGGGTGGCTGATGCCGCTTGTGGAGCAACTGTCCGATCTGTAGGCGGACACGGTGACCTTTCAACCAAAGTGCCCCATACACGATATTCGGCCAGTTCGGGGCAGGCCCGCCTAGGCAGCCAGCACCGTGGCCACGGCCGGGGCGTTGACCGCGTCCGGCACCGGTTCGCCGGCGAGAGCGAGGCGCACGGAGGCCGCCACGGCCGTGCCCGCCTTCTCCTGGGCCTCATGGGTACTGGCTCCGAGGTGCGGGGTGGCGACGACGTTCCCGAGCTCCAACAGCGGTGAGCCGGTGCAGGGTTCGACGGCGAACACGTCCAGCCCGGCACCGGCGACCCGGCCCTCCTTCAGCGCCTCGTACAGCGCGCTCTCGTCGACGATGCCGCCCCTGGCCGCGTTGACGATCCGCACGGACGGCTTCATCCGGGCGAACGCCCCGGGGCCGAGCAGCCCGAGGGTCTCGGGGGTCTTCGGCAGATGCACGGTGATGAAGTCGGAGCGCTCCAGCAGCTCGTCCAGGCCGACCGGTTCCGCCCCCACCCGGGCCGCGGCCGCCCTGTCGATGTACGGGTCGTAGCAGACGACGCGCATGCCGAAGGCGGCCATCCGGCGTGCGACGAGTGCCCCGATCCGGCCCAGGCCGACCACGCCCAGCACTTTGCCGGACAGTTCCACTCCGGTGAAGCGGGACCGCTGCCACTGTCCGGCGCGCAACGAGGCGTCCGCCGCGGGCACGTTGCGGGCGACCGCCAGCAGCAGCGCCACCGCGTGCTCGGCAGCGCTGACGATGTTGGAGGCCGGCGCGTTGACGACGAGGACGGACGCCGCGGTGGCCGCGGCCACGTCGACGTTGTCCAGGCCGATGCCGGCCCGGGCGATCACCTTCAGCCGTCGGCCGGCCGCTACGGCCTCGGCGTCCATGGCGGTGGCGCTCCTGATCAGCACCGCGTCGGCCTCGGCGAGCGAGGCCAGCAGGGCGGGGCGGTCGGTGCCGTCGCAGCGGCGGATGTCGACGTCGGTGCCCAGGGATTCGACGGCTGCCGGGGACAGCTCTTCGGTGAGCAGCACGACGGGGCGGACCGGTTCGGCGGTCATGGTTCCTTCTCTCGGTGGGTGCGGCGGAGGGGCCGGGGCCTCGGCGGCGCTACTGCCTGGTGCCCGCCAGGTCCAGGGCCCGGGCGCGCAGGGCGAGCCGGGCCGGCAGGAGGCTGGAGGCCAGCGCGAGGGCGAGCCCGACGGCGGCGCTGCCGGCGATGACGCTCCAAGGGAGCCGGAAGGGCAGGACGGTCCCGTCGGTCAGGATCCGGTGGTTGATGAGCGACATGGTGCTGAGCTGGGTCCCGACGGTGACCAGGAGGGCGAGCGCGGTCGCGGTGGCCACGGTCAGCAGGGCCTCCACACCGACCATGGACAGCACTTGGCGGTCGTTGCCGCCGGTGAGCCGCAGCGTGGCGAAGTCCCGCAGCCGGTCGCCGGTGGACATCATCATGGTGTTGACGATCGCGATCAGGGCGTAGAGCACGGCCGGGCCGAGGATGGCGAGCATGGCGATCCAGTCGTAGCGGGCCCGCGGGTCGTCGCCCGCGGCCCCCCAGGTCGCCGCCGCCGTGACCGTGGCCCGGTCGGCGTCCGGGAGAACGGGGGCGGGGGCACCCGGCTCCGTGGTGACGTAGGCCGTGGCGGGGGCGCGGTCGGTGAGATGGGCGGCCACCACGTCGTACGGCAGCAGGACTTCGGACAGGCTGAGCAGGGGGGTGACCACGGCGACCACGCGCAGGGTGACCGAGGTGCCGTCGGGCAGTCCGGCGGACAGCCGGTCGCCGCGCTGCCAGCCGTTGGCGTTGGCGAGGTCCGTCGAGACGGCGACGGAGGGGCCCTTGAGGTCCGCGAGCGAACCCGCCTCCGTCTTCACCTTCCAGGCCGCCGTGAGATCCCCGTCGACGACCGTGGCGGACGTAGTGGCCGCCTCGGCACCGCCGGAGGCCACGCCGCCACCCAGGTCGGTGAGCAGAGCGGAGCCCAGGGCGGTGACGCGGGCGCCGGGCAGCTCCTTCACATGCCGCAGTGCCGGTTCCGACAGGCTGCCGGAGCCCTTGGGCTCCACCACGTACTGGGCGCGCAGCGCGGCCCGGGTCTGGGCCGCCCGGGCGTCGCCGAAGGCGGCGGTCGAGCCGACGACGCTCGCGGTCAGCCCGACCACCAGGAACACCGGGGTGGCGGTGGAGACCGTACGGCGCACCGCGGCGAGGGCGTTCTGCCGGGCCAGCAGGCCCACCGCGCCGGAGGCCAGCGGGACGGGCAGGGTCAGCAGCCGTACCAGCGGGGGGACGAGGAGGGGGGCGAAGAGAGCGACGGCCGGGATCGCGAGGATGTCGATGAGCAGCGCCCAGACGGGCATGTTCCGCGGGTCGCGCAGTTGCGGGTCCTTCTGCATCGAGGCCGGCATGGTGATGAGGATCAGCAGGACCGTGACGAAGACGGCGAGGAAGGCGAGGGCGAACAGCCAGCGACCCAGTGTCATGACCTTGCGGTCCACCACGGCGTCGTTCAGCGCCTCGACGGGGCGCACCCGTCCGGCGCGGCGGGCGGCGGCGTACGCGCCCAGCAGGGCCACCACCACGCCGATGCCCGCGGCGATCAGCAGGGGGCCCGGCGCCGGGTGGATGCCGAAGCCCTCGGGGGCCACCTCGTGCGAGACCAGCCAGCGGGCCATGAGGGGGGCTATGGCCAGGCCGAGCAGGCTGCCGCAGGCGGAGGCGGCGACGGCGACGACCAGCGCCTCGCCGAGGATCAGCACCCTGACCTGCCGGGGCGTGGCACCTACGGCCCGCAGCAGGGCGGATTCCCGGCGTCGGCCGGCCACGGCGAAGGCGAAGGTTGAGGCGACGACGAAGACCGAGACGAAACCGGCCATGCCCGCCATGAAGCTGAGCAGCTTCTTCGCCGAGGGCGCCGCCGGATCCGGATTGTCCAGTCCCGTCGTCGTCCCGATCAGCAGCCCGCAGGCGGATATCAGGGCGACGCCCAGCGCGAGGGCGACGAAGGAGCCGGCTAAGCCGGGCCACCGCTTGCGCAGGGTGGCCGCGGCCACGGGCAGCAGGGTGAGAGTTCCCCTCACAGGGCACCGCCGGCCGTGCGTGCCGCCTGTGCGGTGCCGGCTTCCAGCCGGGTCATGCGCTCGGCGATCCGCTGGGCGCCGGGCCGGTGCAGTTCGTCCATCAGCCGCCCGTCGGCGAGGAAGACCACCCGGTCCGCGTAGGAGGCGGCCACCGGGTCGTGGGTGACCATGATCGTCGTCTGGCCCTGTTCGTCGACCAGCGTGCGCAGCAGTTCCAGGACGGTCCGGCTGCTGCTGCTGTCGAGGGCGCCGGTGGGCTCGTCGGCGAAGAGCACCTGGGGGCGGCTGATCAGGGCCCGGGCGATGGCCACCCGCTGCTGCTGGCCGCCGGACATCTGCGAGGGCAGGTGTCCGCCGCGCTCGCCCAGGCCGACCTGGGCGAGCGCGGCGCGCACGGCGCCGCGGTCCGGCCGGGAACCGGCCAGCCGCAGCGGCAGTCCGACATTCTGCTCGGCGGTCAGCGCACCGAGGAGGTTGAAGGACTGGAAGACGAAGCCGATGCGCTCCCGGCGCAGTTCGGTCAGCGCCTTCTCGCTCAGCGGGCCGAGGTCGACGCCGTCCACGACGACCCGCCCGGCGTCGGGGCGGTCGAGTCCGGCCGCGCACTGCAGCAGGGTGCTCTTGCCCGAACCCGAGGGGCCCATGATGGCGGTGAAGGTGGAGCGCTCGAAGTCGATGGAGACCTCGTCGAGGGCGCGTACCGCCGCCGAGGTGTCCGACGCGTAGGTCCTGGAGACCTGTTCGAGTCGCACTGCTTGATGGTTCTTCATGAGTCAACGCCTATCAAACGTCGCGGTGCCGGGCGGGGGGAGCTTGTTCGGTGCATGCCATGAACCTCAGTACCCGCCCCACTGCGCGAGCATGGCCTGCTGATCCTCGTCCGCCGACAGCAGGTCGAGCGTGCCGACCGGGACCGCCGGATCGTCGGCCAGGGCCTCCAGCAACCGGACCACCTGATCCAACAGCCGCTGCGCCTCGGCGGGTTCGTACACGTCCGGGCGGTAGCCCACGCGCAGGCCCAGGGTGGAGGCGTCCAGGCCGGGTACCGCCTGGAGGCGCAGCGGATAGTGGGTGGCGTCCACGCTGTCGCCGCCGGCCAGCCGGAGCCCGCCGGCGCCGCCGAGCAGGGTTCCCGCGTCCAGGGGCGTGTTCTGCACCACGGTCGTGGTGTCGAAGAGCGCACCGGAGCCCGCCAGTTGCTGAACGTCGCTCAGACCCAGGTGATGGTGGGGCATCAGGCGGGTCTGCTCCTCCTGCAGCCGTTCCAGCAGCTCCAGGAACGTCTCGTCGGCGTGGATACGGACCCGCACCGGCAGGGTGTTGAGGAAGTTGCCGACCATCCGCTCGATGCCGGGCAGCTCCGCGGGCCGCCCGGAGACGGTCGAGCCGAAGACCACGTCGTCCTTGCCGGTCAGCCGGGACAGCAGCACGCCCCAGGCTGCCTGGACCGCCGTGTTGAGCGTGATGCCGTGCCCGCGCAGCCGGGCCCCGAGCCGTGCGGTGAGGTCCGCCGACAGCTCCGTGCGTACCGACTCCTGGGCGGCCGGCTCGCCCTGCGATGCCTGCGGGGCCACCAGGGTGGGCGTCACCTGCCCGGCCAGGGCCTCCGCCCACGCCCGCAGCGCCTCGTCGCGGTCCTGCCCGGCGAGCCAGGTCAGGTACGAGCGCAGCGGGGGCGCCGGCGGCAACGCGCCCTCGCCGCGGGCGTACAGGGCGAACAGCTCCTCCAGGAGAACCGGTAGCGACCAGCCGTCCCACAGGATGTGATGACCCGTCAGTACGAGTCGGGAGCGGTCGCCCGGCAGCGAGATCAGCATCAGCCGAAGCAGGGGCGGGCTCGCCAGGTCGAACGGAAGCAGCCGCTGCTCGTCGGCGAGGCGGGCCGTCTCGGCAACCAGGCCGGGCTCCTCGGCCGTGGAGAGGTCCACATGCAGCCAGGGCAGGCCCACTTCGCGGTGCACCACCTGGACCGGGCGTTCCGCCACATCGTGCCGGAACGCCACCCGCAGGGCGGGGTGCCGGGCCAGCAGTCGCCCGGCGGCGGCGCGCAGGGCGGCGGCGTCCAGCTCCCCTTCCAGGTCGAGGGTGAGCTGGGTGGTGTAGACGTCGGCCTCGCCCGCCGACAGCAAGGCGTGGAAGAGGAAGCCCTCCTGGAGCGGGGTCAGCGGCAACACCGCCGTCAGCCCCGGTTCCGCGTCCAGCAGCAGCCGCGTCTCCTCCTCGAGCCCCGGGAAGGGCCCGTCCAGGACGGCCGCGGGGCCGTCGGCCACGGCCTCGGCCACCGTCGCCAGCGCGGCCGCCGTACGGTGCCGGAAGACCTCCCGTACTGTGAAGGCCAACCCGGCCTCACGCGCCCGGGCGACCAGCTGGATCGCCAGAATGCTGTCGCCGCCGAGGTCGAAGAAGGAGTCGTCGGCTCCCGCCCGCCCGACTCCGAGCACCGCGGCGAACAGCTCGCACAGCAGCGCCTCGTGGGCCGTCACGGGCTCCCGGCCCGCGTCGGCGCCGCCGACATCGGGTACGGGCAGGGCCTTGCGGTCCACCTTTCCGTTGGCGGTCAGCGGCAGCGCGTCGAGCGTGACGAACGCGGACGGGACCATGTAGTCCGGCAGCGACTCGGCGAGGAACGGCCGCAGCACCGCCGCACCCGCCGTGCCCACGACGTAGGCCACCAGCCGCTTGGCGCCGGGCCGGTCCTCACGGACCATGACCGCCGCCCGGTCGACCTCCGGGTGGGCGGCCACCGCCGACTCGACCTCGCCGGGCTCGATGCGGAAGCCTCGGACCTTCACCTGGTGGTCGGTGCGGCCGAGGTACTCGAGGTCGCCGTCGGGCCGCCACCGCGCCAGGTCGCCCGTGCGGTACATCCGCGAGCCGGGCTCGCCGAAGGGACTGGCGACGAAGCGGTCCGCCGACAGGTCCGGACGGTTCAGATAGCCGCGGGCCAGGCCCGCGCCTGCCAGGTACAGCTCGCCCGCCACCCCGGCCGGCACCGGCTGGAGGTGTGCGTCGAGCACGTACAGCCGGGTGTTGGCGATCGGCCGGCCGATGGGGGCCACCACCGCGCCGGACAGCGGCGCGCTCATGCTGGCGCAGACCGTGGACTCCGTCGGGCCGTAGGCGTTGACCATGCGGCGCCCCCGCGACCAGGTGTCGACCAGGTCCGGGGCGGTGGCCTCGCCCGCCACCACCAGCGTGCTGCCGGGCGGCAGGCCGTCCTCGGGCATCACGGGCAGCGCCGAGGGCGGCAGGGTGAGGTGCGTGACGCGGTGCTCGGCGATCAGCGCGGCCAGCGACGGGCCGGGCAACAGCCGGTCGGCGTCCGCCAGGACCGCGCAGGAGCCGGTCAGCAGCGCCATGCACAGCTCCCATACCGACGCGTCGAAGCTCGGCGACGCGAAGAGCAGCACCCGGCTGCCGGGGACCACGGCCAGGCCCTCGGCCTGCCCCGCGACCATGCTGGAGATGCCCGTGTGGGTGACCACGACGCCCTTGGGGCGCCCGGTCGACCCGGAGGTGTAGATGACGTAGGCGGGGTGCCCGGCCCGCCGTGGCGCGGCGCACTCGGCGTCCGTGAGGTCCGTGGCCGCGAGGCTCGATGTCACGGTCCGGTCCAGCAGCAGCCGGGGCACGGCCGTCCGCGGCAGCCCGCCGGCGACCGCGCTGCTGGTGATGACCAGCGCGGGGGCGGCGTCGGCCAGCATGTAGGCGAGCCGGTCGGCCGGGTAGCCAGGGTCCAGCGGTACGAAGGCGGCACCCGCCTTGACCACGGCCAGCTGGGCCACCACGAGGTCCACCGACCGCTCCAGGGCGATGGCGACGAACCGCTCGGGTCCGGCGCCGCGCCCGATCAGCAGCCGGGCCAGCCGGTTGGCGCGGGCGTTGAGCTCCGCGTACGTCAGCGTCGTGGTCCCGAACACCAGGGCGGGTGCGTGCGGGGTGCTCGCGACCTGCGCCTCGAAGAGGCCTGCGAGCGTCGATTCGCGGGAGGCCTCGGGCACGTCACTGGCGTTCCAGCCGGTCAGCAGCTGTGCGCGCTCGGCGGGCGCGAGCAGGTCGAGGCGGCCGACGGGCGTGCCGGGCCGGTCCACGACCGCCTTCAGGACGGTCAGCAGCCGGCCGGCGATCGCCCGTGCCTGCTCACGGTCGAGCAGGTCCGGCTGGTAGTCGAGGCGGAAGTCCAGCCCGTCGCCGGGCTGGGCGACCAGGCCCAGGGTGTAGTGCACCGCGTCGTGACCCCGCAGCCCGGCGAGCCGCAGGCCCGTGCCGGAGGCGTGGCCGCCCAGGGCTTCCAGGTCGAGCGGGTAGTTCTCGAAGACCATCGCGGTATCGAACAGTTGGCCGAGTCCGGTCAGTTGCTGGAGCTCGGCGAGACCGAGGTGCTGGTGGCCCAGCAGTGCCGACTGCTCCTTCTGCATCCGGGCGAACAGGCCGGCCACCGGCTCGGCGGCGTCCAGCCGCACCCGCACCGGCACGGTGTTGATGAACAGCCCCACCATCTCCTCGATGCCCGCCAGCTCCGGCGGGCGGCCGGAGACGGTGGCCCCGAAGACCACGTCGTCCTTGCCCGTCAGCCGGGCCAGCACCAGGGCCCACGCGCCCTGGAGCACCGTGTTCACGGTCAGCCCGGCGGCCTTGGCCCAGCCCGCCAGCGCGGCCGACTCCGGCTCGGGCAGGGTGAACTCCAGCCGCTCGGGCACCATCGGTGTACGGCCGGGCGCGCCCTCCGCGACGCATGTGGGCTCCTCCAGGCCCGCCAGTGCCTCCGCCCACACGGCACGCGCGGCCTGCCGGTCCGTACCGGCCAGGTGCTCCAGGAAGTCCCGGTACGGGCGGACGCGGGGCAGCGCGCCGGGGTCGGCGGCAGCCGAGTACAGCGTCAGCAGCTCCCGGATCAGCACGGGCATCGACCAGCCGTCGAGCAGCAGGTGGTGATTGGTGAGCACCAGCCGGTGGCTGCCGGCCCCCAGGCGCAGGAGCACGCAGCACAGCAGCGGCGCACGGTCGAGCACGAAGCCACGGGCGCGCTCGGCGGCGGCGAGCGCCTCGGCCCGCTCCTCCCGGGCAGCGCCTTCCAGGCCGCTCAGATCCGTCTCCGTCCACGGCAGTCCGACGTGCCCGGGGATCACCTGCACCGGGTGGGACAGGCCCGCGTGGTGGAACTCGGCGCGCAGGCCCGGATGCCGGTCCAGCAGCGTCTGGGCGGCGGCGCGCAGCACGGCCGCGTCCAGCGGGCCTTCCAGGTCGAGCTGGATCTGCGCGGTGTAGACGTCCGCCGCGTGGCCGTCGTAGAGGCCGTGGAAGAGCAGGCCCTCCTGCAGCGGGGAGAGCGGCAGGATGCCGGTGAGGCCGGGCCTGCGCTCCTCCAGCAGCTCGAGCTCCTGCTGGGTGAGCCCGGCCAGGGGGACGTCCGAGGGGGTGCGGCCGCCCGCACCTGGCCGGGAGCCGTGCGCGGCGAGCGCGGCGAGCGCCGCGAACCACGCGGTGGCCAGCGCCTCGACGTCCGCGCCGTCGAGCAGGCCGGTGGCCCACGTCCAGCTCGCCACGAGTTCGGGCCCCTGCGGGCCGTCCTGGGTGAGGGCGTTGAGCTCCAGCGCGTGACCGAGCGGCATGCGGGGTCCGCCGCCGGGGATGCCGTCCTCGATCCGGGGCACGACCGTCCAGTCGGCATCCCGGCCGACGGGCGCCGCGAAGCGGCCGAGGTAGTTGAAGCCGATCTGCGGGGCCGCGAGTCCGGCCAGCCGTGCCGCGCCCTGCGCGTCGAGGTGACGCAGCAGTCCGTAGCCGATGCCCTTGCCGGGCACGGCCCGCAGCTGCTCCTTGATCCGCTTGAGGGCGGCGCCCACCGCGGCCCCGTCGAAGACGTCGTGCCGGCCCGCGTCCAGCCGCACCGGGTGGATGCTGGTGAACCAGCCGACCGTACGGGACAGGTCGCTGCCCGGCACGGCCTCCTCCTCCCGGCCGTGACCCTCCAGGTCGACGAGGGCCGGGCCGCCGCGCCACTGCTCGTAGGCGAGCGCGAAGGCGGCCAGCAGCACATCGTTGACCTCGGCGTGGAAGGCCGTGGGCACGGTGGTCAGCAGCGCCTCGGTCACCTCGGCGGGCAGCCGCAGCGTCAGCTGTCCGGCCGTCTCCACCACGTCGCGGGCCGGGTCGAGCGGGCGTGAACCCAGGAGCGGCCCGGGGTCGGCCAGCACGTCCTGCCAGTACGGGAGTTCGGTGGCGGTCCGCGGCTCGGCGGCCGCCTCGGCGAGGCGGCGCGCCCAGGTGCGCAGCGACGTGCCCACGGGTTCGAGCCGGGGTGTGCGGCCCTGGGCCACCGCTTCCCATGCCTGGGCGAGGTCGGGGGCGAGCACGCGCCAGGACACCCCGTCGATCACCAGGTGGTGGGCGACCAGCAGCAGTCGGCCGGAGCGTTGCGGTCCGCGGTCGCACCACACGGCCTGGAGGACGGTCCCGTCGCGCGGTGCCAGGCGGGCGAGCGCCGCCCGGCCCTCCCGGCCGGCGAGCGCGTCCAGCTCGCCGTCGTCGAGGCCGCTCGCGTCCACGCGCCGGACGAGGGCGGCGGCGTCCACCGAGCCGGCCGGGCCGGTCTCCAGGGCGTCGTCGAGCAGCCGGGCGCGCAGCGCGTCGTGGTGGTCGAGCAGCGCCTGCACGGCGGCGACGAGGTGGGGTTCGGTCAGCGTGCCGGGCACGCGCAGCACCATCGACTGGTTGTAGCCGTCGACCGGCCCGCCGAGCTCCAGGGCCCAGCGCATCACCGGGGTGAGCGGCAGGGTGCCGGTGCCCGCGCCCTCGGGTTCGGCCGGGCACCGCCCGTCCGCGTCGAGGGCGGTGGCGGCCTCGGCCAGCGCGGCGGGCGTCTTGAGCCGGAAGATGTCGCGCGGGGTGATGCCCAGGCCGGCCCGGCGTGCGGCCGAGACGAGCTGGATGGACATGATGCTGTCGCCGCCGAGGTCGAAGAAGGAGTCCTCGACCCCGACCCGTGCGGCGCCCAGCACGTCCGTGAAGAGCCCGCACAGCACGTCCTCGCGCCGGGTGCGCGGGGCGCCCCCGGTGGTGGCGGAACCGGTGATCTCCGGTGCCGGAAGGGCCCTGGTGTCCAGCTTTCCGTTGGCGGTCAGCGGCAGGGCGTCCAGGGTGACGAAGGCCGACGGGACCATGTGCCCGGGCAGGACCCCGCCGAGGCCGGCGCGCAGCGTGGCCGCGTCGAGGACGGCTCCGGCCGCCGGGACGGCGTAGGCCACCAGCCGCTTGTCGCCCGGGCAGTCCTCGCGGACGACGACCGCACCGCTCGCGACGCCGGGCAGGCCGAGCAGCACGCTCTCGATCTCGCCGAGTTCGATGCGGAAGCCGCGGATCTTCACCTGGTGATCGCCGCGGCCCAGGTACTCCAGGCCGCCGTCGGGCTGCCACCGGGCCAGGTCGCCGGTGCGGTACATCCGGGTGCCGCTCTCGCCGTACGGGTCGGCGACGAAGCGGTCCGCGGACAGGTCGGGGCGGCCGAGGTAGCCGCGGGCGAGCCCGGCCCCGGCGACGTACATCTCGCCGCGCTCCCCCACCGGCACGGGCCGCAGGCTCGCGTCGAGGACGTAGATCTTCAGGTCCGGGATGGCGCGGCCGATCAGGCTGCGGGTCTGGCCCGCGGTCGCGGCCGGGTCGAGGGCGAGGTGGCTGACGTGCACGGTGGTCTCGGTGATCCCGTACATGTTGACCAGCACGCCCCCGGGGTGGCGGGCGTACCAGGGCGCCAGGCGGCCGAGGTCGAGGGCCTCGCCGCCGAAGACGACGTAACGCAGCGCGAGTTCGCCGGACGGGCGTTCCTCGTCCGCCTGCATCAGCTGGTAGAAGGCCGACGGCGTCTGGTTCAGGACCGTGACCCGCTCCCGGGCGAGCAGGGCGAGGAACTCCTCCGGCGAACGGCTGACCGTGTGCGGCACCACGATCAGGCGGCCGCCGTACAGCAGCGGCCCCCACAGCTCCCACACGGAGAAGTCGAAGGCGTAGGAGTGGAAGAGCGTCCACACGTCGTCCGGCCCGAAGCCGAACCATGCCTCCGTGGCGGTGAACAGGCGCACCACGTTGCGGTGCGGGACGACGACGCCCTTGGGGCGGCCGGTGGAGCCGGAGGTGTAGATGACGTACGCGGGGTGGTCCGGCGACAGCGGCGCGGTGCGCTCGGCATCGGTGAGAGGGGCGGTGCCCGCGTCCGCGAGCGCGGCGGCGGTCCGCGGGTCGTCGAGGACGAGCACGGGGATGTCCGTGGCCGGGACCTTGTCCGCGGTCGCGGTGGCGGCCACGACGATCTCGGGCCGGGCGTCCGCCAGCATGTACGCGAGCCGGTCGGCGGGGTAGTGCGGGTCCAGGGGGACGTAGGCGGCGCCCGCCTTGACCACGGCGAGCAGGGCGGTGACCAGGTCGTTCGATCGTTCGAGGGCGATGGCCACATAGCGCTCGGGGCCGGCGCCGCGGGCGGCCAGCAGCCGGGCGAGGCGGTTGGCGCGCGCCTCCAGCTCGGCGTAGGTCAGCTCCTCGGTGCCGTCGGTCAGGGCGATCGCCCCTGGGCGCAGGGCCGCCTGCTCCTCGAAGCAGGCGGCGAGGGTACGGCCGTCGGCGGGCACCCCGGCGGCGGGGGCGGTCCAGTCGACGAGGAGCTGTCGCCTCTCCTCGGCCGACAGCAGCTCCACACGGCCGACGGGTTGTTCCAGGTCGTCCAGAGCACCGGAGACGAAGCGCAGGAACCGGTCCTGGTGGGTGGCGACGGCATCCGGGTCGCAACTGCCGGGCGCGGCGTCGAAGGTGACGCGCAGGCCCTGGTCGTCGCCGAGGTCGTAGACGCCGATGGACAGGTCGTCCACGGGCCCGTTGCTCATGTTGTGCTGGATCGTGTAGTGGCCGCAGAAGCGCAGCCCGGGGTCGAACGCCATGATGTTGACCATCGGTGAGGCGATCCGCCGCGCCGTACCGTCGCCGCCGGCTTCGCGGCACAGGTCCTCGTACCGCGGAAGCTGGTGCCCCAGCGCTCCGCGCACCTCGGCGGTGACGGAGGCGACGAGCTCGCCGAGGGTGGTCCACGGGCGCACCCCGACACGCAGCGGCAGGATGTTGGAGGCCATGCCCGGCGTCCGGCGGGACGAGGCCGTGGGGCGGCCGGTCACCGGCAGGCCGAGCACCAGCTCGTCGCGGCCGGTGACCCGGTGCAGATAGGCCGCGATCAGCGCGATGAGCAGCATCGACCAGCGGGTGCGGGCCTCGCGGGCGGCCGTCCGCAGCCGGGCCGCGTCGGCGGCGGACAGCATCACGCTGCGCCGAACGAACAGCTCACTGTCCGCGGTGACCGGCTCCGGCCGGTCGCGCTCGGCCAGGCGCGGGGTCTCCGGCAGCCCGGCCAGGTGCTCCTTCCAGTGCGCCCGGTCGTCGGCGGCGGCCTGCGAATCGCGGTAGGCCGCGTCCTCGGCGAGCACCTCGGCCAGGGTGCCGAAGGTGCCCGGCTCCCACGGGACGCCGGCGACCGACTGCTCGTAGAGCTGGGTGATCCGGGCGTCCAGCAGGGCGAGGCCGAAGCCGTCGATGACGATGTGGTGGTAGCGCTGGTAGTAGAAGAAGTGGTCGTCGGCCAGCTTGAGCAGGGCGAAGTGGCTCAGCCCGCCCGCGGTGAGATCCATCGGGGTCCGCATGTCGGCGGTCATCCAGGCGCGCGCCGCGGCGGCGGGGTCGGGCTCGGCGCAGACGTCGACGATCTCCAGTCGGCGCTCGCCCGGTTCGGCGTCGAGGACCTGCCACAGGCCGTCCTCGTCACGCTCGATGCGGCTGATGCGCAGCACGTCGGTCTCCCGCGCGAGCCGGTACCAGGCGGCGGCCATCCGTTCGGGATCGACGGGGCCGAGGATCTCCTTGTACTCACCGATGTTGTAGCGGCGACCGGTGGGGTCCAGGTCGTGGGCGAACCAGATGCCGGCCTGGGCCGCCGAGAGGGGGAGCCGGGTGCTCTCAGACATCGGCGCGCACCGCCGCGGCCTCGTGCCGGACGGCGGCCTCGCGCAGGCTGCGCGGCCGCATGTCCGTCCACCGGGTGGTGACGAAGTCCACGCAGGCGGCGCGCGTGGTCTCCGTCAGCGCCACCGCCCATCCCCGGGGCACCTCGGCGAACGCGGGCCAAAGAGAGTACTGCTCCTCGTCGTTGACCAGGACGAGGAACGTGCCCTCCTGGTCGTCGAAGGGATTGTTCGCCATGGGAAGCTCCTAGGGAAGTGCGGCAGGACTTACGGTCGGACGGCGGGGGCGAGCCGTTCGGTCACGACCTCGAGCAACTCCTCGGTCGCGGTCTCGGTGTAGAAGTGACCGCCGGGCAGAACGTGCAGGCCGAAGGCGGCGGTGGTGTAGTGCGACCACGCCTGGGCCTCGGCGGGGGTGTTGTACGTGTCGTCCGAACCGACGATCGCGGTGACGGGGCACATCAGCGGGGCGCCGGGTTGGTGCCGGTAGGTGTCGATCAGGCCGAAGTCGGTGCGCAGGACGGGCAGGGCGACGTCCAGCAGCGCGGGGTCGGCGAGCAGCGCGGCCCCGGTGCCACCGAGTCCGCGGACGTAGCGGAGTACGCCCTCGTCGCCCTGGAACTCGGGGGCGAGCGGCCGGCATTCGGCGGGCGCCCTGCGCGCCGAGGCGAACAGGTGGACAAGGGCCGGGCGCAGTTCGCGGGGCAGGGCGCGGGCGACCTCGTAGGCGACCGTGGCGCCCATGCTGTGGCCGAAGAAGGCCACGGGACGGTCGAGGAGCGGGCCGATCTCCTCGGTGATCGCGGCCACGAGGGCGGCCATGTCGGAGGGCGGGGTCTCGTCGTAGCGGTCCTGCCGCCCGGGGAACTGGACGGCGGTGACCTCCACGGAGGCGGGCAGCCCGGCCGCCCACCCCCGGAAGGCGCTGGCCGCGCCGCCGGCGTGCGGGAAGCAGATCAGGCGGATCCTGGCCGCGGGGCGCGGGGTGAAGGTCCGGAACCAGGCGGAACGGGTGGGAGCAGCGGTGCTCATGCGGCCCACGCACCGCGGGGGCGCGGGTCGCCGCCCTCGCGCCACTCGGACTCCGGGTTCTGTGCGGCCATCGGATCTGCCTTCCTCGGGCGGACGTCATGGGAATGCGCCGGGGCCCGCGCGGCTGAGCCGCGCGGCGGAAAGGGAAAACCCCCGGCCGGATCACTCTCCGGCCGGGGGCTATATTTCGTCTCCATACGGTGCGGCAGGGGCTCAGCGGTCGATACCGACCGCCTTCAGCACCTGGGCGCTGAACTCCCCGTTGGTGAGCACGACCAGGCCGCTGCCGCGGTGCAGGGACGACATGGACACCGCCTGATAGCCGCCCGGCGAGCCGCCGTGCCCGTACTCGACGTCCTGCCCGCCGTCGTCCACGATCGTGCCCAGGCCGTAGAAGCTGTCGCTGTGCGGCGTCAGCAGCTGCCCGGCGCTCTCCTTGGACAGCAGTGCCAGCGGGCGGCCCAGGGCGCTGCGGCGGATCTCCAGCTCCAGCCGGGCCATGTCGGCGGCCGTGCTCCACAGCCCCGCGGCGGCCTGCTCGGGGTGGATCAGCCAGCCCCCTTCGAGCGTGCCGCCGTCCTCGTCGTGGCCCAGGGCGACCGGGCGGCCGCAGGTCTGCGGGAACGACTGGTCGAAGCTGCTGCCGTCCATGCCCAGCGGGCCGAACACCAGGCGCCGCGTCAGGGCCTCGAAGGACTCGCCGGTCAGGTCGGTCAGGAGCTGCTCCAGTACCGAGTAGTGCGCGTTGGACTTGTGGAACCGCGCGCCGGGCGCGCTCTCGCGTACCGCGCTCTCCCGCAGCAGGTCCACCAGGCGCGGTACGGGCGCGCCCCGCCGTACGCCCCGGCGCGGCGTCTCCGCGAACCCGGCCAGATGACTCAGCAGTTGACGCACCGTCACCGGACCGGCCGCGGCCTCCGGAACCCGCCAGGAGCGCAGATACGTGTTGGCGTCCGCGTCCAGGTCGATCAGGCCCTCGTCCACCAGCCGCAGCACCGCGACGGCCGTGACGTGCTTGCCCCAGGAACCGGCCTGGAAGACGGTCCGCTCGGTGACCTTCTCCGTGGAGTCTGCACGCAGCGTTCCGATGCCCTCCAGGGCGACCAGCTCGCCGCCCTCGATCACCGCGAGGCTCGCGCCGGGTACACCGCACCCGGCCAGGGCGTCGAGGACCGCGCGCACGTCCACCGCGCCCTCGGCCACGGCCTTTGCCGCACCGCCCGGTGCGGGGCGCGCCGTCGCGGCGAGCTCCGCGTCGACGGCGGCCGCCACCTCGGCGAGCGTCTCGTGCTGGTAGATCAGGAAGAGCGACAGCGGCAGACGGGCGCGCCGGGCGGCCGCGATCACCTGGATCACCAGGATCGAGTCGCCTCCGAGCCGGAAGAAGCCGTCCTCGCGGCCGATCCGGCCGACCCCCAGCACCTGGGCCCAGAGGCCGGCGACGGCCTCCTCGGTGGGCGTGGCGGGGGCGGTGTACGGACGGTCCTCGGCGTACCGGCTGCCAGGGTCGGGCAGTGCCTTCCGGTCGACCTTGCCGTTGGCGGTCAGCGGCAGGGCCTCCAGCGGTACGTACACGGCCGGGATCATCGTCTCGGGCAGCGAGCGGGCCAGCAGGGCGCGCAGCGCGGCCGCGTCGGGCTCCCGGCCGTCGGCCGGGACGACGTACCCGATCAGGCTTTCCCGGCCCTGCGGTCCGCTCCTGACGGCCACGGCCGCGTCCGCGATCTGCTCCAGCCCGGTCAGGGCCGCCTCGATCTCGCCCAGCTCGATGCGGACGCCGCGCACCTTGACCTGGTGATCCACGCGGCCGAGGAATTCGACGCTGCCGTCCTCGTTCCACGCGGTGACGTCGCCGGTGCGGTAGAGCCGGGAGCCGGCCGGGCCGAAGGGGTCGGGCAGGAACCGCTCGGCGGTCAGCGCCGGCCGCCCGCCGTAACCGCGCGAGACGCCGGAGCCGCCCACGTACAGCTCGCCCGGGACGCCGACCGGGACGGGTTCCATGTTCTCGTCGAGGATGTACAGACGGGTGTTGCGGACCGTGCGCCCGATGGTCACCCGCGTCCCGCCGACCGGGTCGCCGTCCCGGATCACGGCGTGCGTGACGTCGTCGGAGCACTCGGTGGGCCCGTAGGCGTTGACCATCGGGATGTGCGGGAAGCGGGCGAACCAGCGGCGGCACAGGTCCGGCGGCAGCGCCTCGCCGGTCACCACCATCCAACGCAGGGCGGGAAGTTCGCAGGTCAGGGTTCCCGCGTCCCAGGCGTCCAGGGCCGCCCGGAGCAGCGAGGGGACGACCTCCAGGACGGTCAGCCGCTCCCGGGAGACCCGGCCGAAGAGCTCCGCCGGATCGACCGCCGCCTCGGCGGAGACCACCCGGACCCGGCCGGCGACGGCCAGGGCGGAGAGCATCTGCCACACGGAGATGTCGAAGGACAGGGAGGCGTTCTGCACCACCGAGTCGGCCTCGGTGATCCCCAGGTCCTCGATCTTGGCCAGCAGGTGGTTGCCCATGCCCCGCCGGTCGACCAACACGCCCTTGGGACGGCCGGTGGAACCCGAGGTGTAGATGACGTAGGCGAGGTTCTCCGGCGCCGCGACCGGCTCCGGGTCGGTGGCCGGCCGGTCGGCCCACACCTCGGGCCAGTCGAGCAGCACGGTCTCCGCGCGCAGGCCCGGTGCTGCGTCCAGCAACGGTTCCCACAGCTGCTGTTCGGTCAGCAGCACCGCGGCACCGGCGTCCTGGATCATGTAGGCGAGGCGGTCGGCCGGGTACCCCGGGTCGAGCGGCAGGTAGGCGCCGCCCGCCTTGAGGACGGCCAGCACGGCCGTGACGGTGGCCTGCGAGCGCTCGGCACAGATGCCGACCACCGTGTCGGGGCCCACGCCCAGCGCCCGCAAGTGGTGCGCGAGCCGGTTGACGTCCTCGTTGACCCGCGCGTAGCTCAGGTCCACGACGTCGTCGGTGATCGCCGAGCGGTCGGGGTACTGCGCGGCGTACCGCTCGAACACCGTCTCGACGGATATGGTCTCCGGTTGCCGCTGGGTCCGGGTCCAGCCCCGCATGAGCTCCCGGTCGCGCTCCGGCAGGCAGGCCGGCCTCGGGTCGCCCCGGTGGTCGCGGACCATCGCGACGAGCACCTGCCGGTACATGCCGGCCAGCCGCTCGGTGTGCTCACGGCTGAGCACCCGGGAGTCCGCGGTGAGGTTGAGCCCCTCGCCGCCGGTGGCGACGCTCAGCGCGAACTCCGTGGTGGCCCGGCCGATGCTCGATGCCACATCGATGTGCTCGCTGTCGAAGACCCGCAGGTCGTGGTAGTTGAACAGCACGTCGATCTGGCGGCGGGCGCTGCCGGAGTCGCGCTGGATGGCCGCCATCGGATAGCGGCGGTGCGGCCACAGCCCGGTCTCCCGGGCGAAGACCTGCTGCACCAGCCCGTCCCAGGTACGGGCGGTACGGTCGTGCGGGAAGGGCACGGTGTTGAGGTACATGCCCAGCACCCGGTCGGCGCCCAGCACTTCGGGGCGGGCGTCGCAGACCAGTCCGGTGTGGAAGGTCTCCTCCTCGGTGATCTGGCTCATCACCTTCAGGTGGGCGGCCAGCAGCACGCTCTTCAGCGAGACCCGGTTGCGGGAGGCGAAGGCGCGCAGCGGCTCCTCCAGGTCGGTGAGCCGGACCGTCACCACGTGGGCGCCCGGCCCGTCCTCCTCCCCCCAGCCCGCGGGGAGCGACAGCGGCGCGTACCGCTGGGTGACGGACCGCCAGTAGGCGCGGTCCTCGCCCGCCTCGAGCGACCGCAGCTCCCCGGCCACGAAGTCGGCGTAGCGCACCGGCGGCGCCTGGTACGGCTCCGGCTCCAGGCCCTCGCGCAGCCGTCGGTAGCAGTCGACCAGCTCGGTCACCAGCGCGAACTGCCCCCAGCCCTGCGTGATCGCGTGCGGCTGGCTGAAGGTGACCCGCCAGGCCGTGTCGCTCTCCAGGTGTGCCGACACTCTCAGCAGCGGGGCCGCGGCGGGGTCGAAGCGGTCCGCACGCTCGGCGGCCAGGTGCGCGTCCAGCGCTGCGGCCTGCTCCGCCTCGCCGAGGCCGCGCAGGTCGGTGACCCGCACCGGCACGTCGACGCTCCGGTGCACCAGCTGCATCGGCACCGAACATCCGGTCAGGTCGAAGGAGGTCCGCAACACGTCGTGGCGGGCGGTGACCACACCGACGGCCGCGCGCAACGCCGCCTCGGAGAACGGGCCGTCGTCCCGGACCCGGATGGCGACGGCCTGGTGGTAATTGCCGCCGCCGGCGTCGGCGAGCATCTCGACCAGCATTCCGAGCTGCAGCTGCGAGGCGGGGTAGGCGTCGGCCAGACCGGCGGGCAGCGCGGCCCGGTCCTCCGCCGGCAGGAGGGCGAAGGGCTCGACGGCCGGCACGCTGCCGCTCAGCGCGGGGCGCGCGGTGGCCACCTCGGTAAGCCCGGCCACGGTGCGCTGTTCGAAGACGTCGCGGACCGCGACGTCGTACCCGGCCGCACGCAGCGTGCCGACCAGGTTGATGGCCCGCAGCGAGTCCCCGGCGAGGTCGAAGAAGGAGTCCTCGATCCCGACGCGGTCCACGCCGAGCACCTCGGCCCAGATCGCGGCCACACGCTCCTCCGCCGGGGTGCGGGGGGCGAGGTAGCCCGTCGTGGCCAGCGCGTCCTGGGCGGGGGCGGGCAGGGCCCGGCGGTCGACCTTGCCCGCGGTGTTCAGCGGCAGTGCGTCGAGGACGACGAACGCGGACGGCAGCATGACGTCGGGCAGGATCCCGGCCAGCGCGGTGCGCAGCGTCCGGGGTTCGAGGGCGCTGCCCCCGGCCGGCACGACGTACGCCACGAGCCGCTTGTCGCCGGGGACGTCCTCGCGGACGGTCACGGCGCCCTGGGCGACCTGCTCCAGTCCGGTCAGGGCGGCCTCGATCTCGCCGGGCTCGATCCTGACCCCGCGGATCTTGACCTGGTCGTCGGCGCGGCCGGTGTAGAGATGGCTGCCGTCGGGGCGGACGGAGACGATGTCGCCGGTCCGGTAGAGGCGGGCGCCCGGGGCGGTGCCGAAGGGGTCGGGTACGAAGTGTGCGGCGGTCCGCTCCGGCATGCCGCGGTAGCCCCGGGCCAGGCCCGCACCGCCGATGTAGAGCTCGCCGGGGACGCCCAGGGGCACCGGGCGCATCCGCTCGTCCAGCACATAGGTGGCCGTGTTCGCGATCGGCCAGCCGATGGAGACGGCCGCGACGTCCCCCGGCACCTCCCACAGCATCGACCAGATCGTGGTCTCGGTCGGCCCGTAGACGTTGACCAGCCGTCCGACGGCCGACCTCAGGCGGTGGGCCAGCTCGGCGGGCAGCGCCTCGCCGCCGGTCAGGGCGGTCAGGTGGGGGACCGCCTCGCCGAAGCCCGAGCGCAGCAGCAGGTTCCAGCCGGAGGGCGTGGCCTGGACGTGGGTGACGCCGTGCTCGGCGACGACCCCGGCCAGCACCGCGCCGTCCTTGGTCTCCAGGCCGTCCGCCAGCACCAGCCGGCCGCCGGTGACCAGCGGCAGGAACAGCTCCAGGCCGGAGATGTCGAAGGAGACCGACGTCAGGGAGAGCCAGGCGTCGGTCTCGGCGGAGCCGAGCTCCTCGCTCATCGACAGCAGCAGGTTGGCCAGAGCCCGGTGCTCCACGCCGACGCCCTTCGGGCGGCCGGTGGAGCCGGAGGTGTAGAGGGTGTAGGCCAGGTCGCCGGCGCCGGCCGCGACCGGGTGGGCGGCCGCGTTCCGCGGCCAGGGCAGGTCCACCACGAGCCGCTGTCCGTCGTACACGCCGTCCAGGGCGGCGGCGTGCGGGGAATCGGTGACGACCAGGGACGCCTGGGCGTCCGAGAGCATGTGACCAAGGCGCTCGGCCGGAACGGCCGGGTCCAGCGGGACGTACGAGCCACCCGCCTTCCACACTCCGAGCATCGCCGCGACCAGCTCCGGCGTACGGTCCAGCAACAGGCCGACCGCCGACTCGCCGCCCGCGCCCATGGCGTGCAGCTGTGCCGCGTAGGCGTCGGAACGCTCCTTCAGCCATGTGTAACTCAGCGTTCTCCCGCCGTGGACGAGGGCGGTGGCGTGCGGGGTGGCCGCGGCGCGCGCCTCGAACAGCTCGTGGGCGGTGGCGGGGCCGCGCTCCACGGCCGTGTCGTTCCACGTGCGGAGCAGCAGGGCGCGTTCGCCGTCGGCCAGCAGGTCCGCCGTGGCGTCGCCGTCGGGGTCGGCGGCCATCGACTCCAGGACCGCGCGGTACATCGCCACGAGACGCTCGGCGTTGGCCCGGTTCACGTGGTGGGAGTCGGCGGTCACGATGATGTGGCCGACGCGGGAGGAGACGGTGAGGGGGAACTCCGACGGGCTGTCGTCGATGCCTCCCTCGTGGTCCACGAGGTCGGTGTCGACCTGCCGGAAGTCCTGATAGTTGAAGTAGACGTCGAGCAGCCGTCGCGAGCCGCCCCACTCGCGCTGGATCGCGGCCATCGGGTACCGGCGGTGCGGCCACAGGCCCACCTCGCGGGTGAAGACCTGCTGCACCAGCTCACGCCAGGTGCGGGCGGAGCGGTCGTGCGCGAAGGGCAGCGTGTTGAGGTACATGCCCAGCACCCGGTCGGCGCCCAGCATCTCGGGGCGGGCGTCGCACACCAGGCCGGTGTGGAAGGCCCGTTCGCCGGTGATCCGGCCCATGACGGTCAGGTGGGCGGCGACCATGACGCTCTTCAGCGAGGTCTTCGTCCGGGTGGCCAGCGACCGCAGCCCGTCCTCCAGGTCGGTCCAGGCGACGGCCGCCTGGACGGTCTCCCGGGGCACCCCGGGGTCGTCGCCCCAGCCGTCCGGCAGCCGCAGCGGGGCGTGTTCCTCGACGACGCCCTGCCAATAGGCGCGGTCCTCGGCCGAGTCCAAGGCCTGAAGCTCACCGGCGATGAAGTCGGCGAAGCGCACGTCGGGGGCGTCGAAGGGCTCGGGCTCGCGGCCGTCGCGCAGCGCCCGGTAGCACTCCACCAGCTCCATAAGCAGTGAGTGGTGGCCCCAGCCTTCCAGGATGGGGTGACATTCGGTGACCGAGATCCACCAGCCGTCGGTGTCGTCCGTCAGGTGCGCGAAGAATCGCATCAGACCGGGGACGGACAGGTCGAAGACGTTCGCGCGCTCGCGGGCGGTGTACTCGCGCAGCGCAGCGTGCACGGCCGTCGCGTCGAGACCGCTCAGGTCCTGCGTGCCCAGCGGCAGGTGAGCGGTGTCGTGCACCAGCTGCAGGGGACGGGAGTGGCCGGTCAGCCGCAGTGAGGTTCGCAGGATTTCGTGGCGGGCCGTGACGAGCCGGCCGGCCGCGAGGAACGCCTCTGTGTCGAAGGGCTTGTCGTCGCGGATCCGGAAGGTGGAGACGTTGTGGTAGAGGTTACGGCTGGTGTCGGAGAGCATCTCGACGACCATGCCCAGCTGCATCTGGGACAGCGGGTACGCGTCGACGACCCCGGTGGGCAGGGCGGCCCGGTCCTCCTCGCCGATCAGGGCGAAGGGTTCGACCGTGCCCCGGTCGGCGGCGAGCGCCGGGCGACCGGTGACCGACTCGGTGAGCTGGGCGACCGTACGGAAGTCGAAGACGTCGCGGACCGCCACGTCGTAACCCGCGGCACGCATCTCGCCCACCAGGGCGATGGCGCGGATGGAGTCGCCGCCGAGGTCGAAGAAGGAGTCCTCGACACCGACCCGGTCGACGCCGAGCACTTCGCTCCACACGGCCGCGATCCGCTCCTCCTCGGGAGTGCGGGGGGCGGTGTACGCACCGTCGCCGCGCAGCGCCGTCAGGTCGGGGGCGGGCAGGGCCCGGTGGTCGAGCTTGCCGTTGACGGTCAGCGGGATGCGGTCGAGGGCGACGAAGGCGGCCGGCAGCATGTACTCCGGCAGGGTCAGGCGCAGCATCGCGCGCAACTCGCCCGCCTGCGGCGCCGGGTGGCCGGGGGCGGCGACGAGATAGCCGACGAGCTGCTTGTCGCCAGGGCCGTCCTCGCGCACCCGGACGACAGCCTCGGCGACGGCGGGGTGCCGGAGCAGGGCGCCCGCGATCTCGCCGAGTTCGATGCGGTAGCCGCGGATCTTGACCTGGTTGTCGATGCGCCCGATGAACTCCAGGCTGCCGTCGGGCCGGCGCCGGGCGGCGTCGCCGCTGCGGTAGAGGCGGGAACCGTCCTGGGCGAAGGGGTTCGGCACGAACCGCTCGGCGGTCAGGGCGGGGCGGTTCAGATAGCCGCGGGCGACTCCCGGGCCGCCCACGTGGATCTCGCCGGGCACTCCGACGGGAACGGGGTTGCCCGCCTCGTCCAGGAGGTACACCGAGAGGTCGCCGAGCGGACGGCCCACCCGGTTGCCCGAGAGCGGGGCGAAGTCCTCCGCCTCGATGCGGTGGTAGGTGGTGTGCACGGTGGTCTCGGTGATCCCGTACATGTTGACCAGGTCCGGGCCGGCCTGCCCGACCCGCTCCAGCCAGGGGCGCAGCTCGGGAACCTCCAGCTTCTCGCCCGCGAAGACCACGGCGCGCAGTGCGAGCCGGTCGATCCGGGGGTCGCCGGAGCCCGCCGCCACCACCAGGGAGCGGAAGGCGGTGGGCGTCTGGGAGAGGACGGTCACGCGCTCCTCGACGAGCAGGTCGAGGAAGTCGGACGGGGAGCGGGTGACGTCCTGCCCGACGACCACGAGCCGGCCGCCGTGCAGCAGGGCGCCCCACATCTCGAAGACGGAGACGTCGAAGGCGTAGGAGTGGAACATCGTCCACACGTCGCCCGGGCCGAAGCCGTAGTGCTCGTGGGCGGTCGTCATCAGGCGCAGCACGTTGGCGTGCGAGAGGACGACGCCCTTGGGGCGGCCGGTCGAGCCCGAGGTGTAGATGACGTAGACGGTGGCGTCGGGCCCGGCGAGCGGGGTCGGGTCGGCGGCCGGTCGTGCGGCGATCAGGGCGGCGTCCGCCTCGTCGTCGAGGAGGACGACTTCGCCGGCGTGGGCGCCGTCCAGCGCGGGGGCGGTGGCGCGGGAGGCCACGACGATGCGGGCCCCGGCGTCGGCGATGACGTACCCGAGCCGGTCGACGGGGTTGGCCGGGTCCAGCGGGAGGTAGCCGGCGCCGGACTTGAGGATGCCGAGCAGTGCGGGCAGCAGCTCGATGCCGCGTTCGAGGCAGAGGCCGACGAGGGTCTCCGGCCCGGCGCCCAGGTCGCGCAGGTGGTGCGCGAGCCGGTTGGCGCGCTCGTTGACCTCCCGGTAGGTGAGGGAGGAGCCGCCCGCCGTCACGGCGACGGCGTCGGGGGTGGCGGCGGCCCGCTCCTCGAACACCTGGTGGACGCAGCGGTCCACGGGGTCGCCCGGCCGGTGGCCGTCCAGGGCGCCGGTGACGACCGCGTACTCGGCGTCGTCCATCAGCGGCAGCCGGGAGACCGGCATGTCGGGCGTGGCCGTGGCGCCGTCGAGGAGCCGCAGCAGATGGCCCACCATGCGGCGGACGGTGTCGTGGTCGAAGAGGGCGGTGGCGTAGTTGAGGGCGCCGCCGAAGGAGCCGTCGGCGCCCTCCTCGATCTGGAGGGTGAGGTCGTACTTGGCGATGGCGTCCTTGCGCGGGTACTGCTCCACGATCAGGCCCGGCAGGGCGAAGGCGTCCAGGCGCTGCTCGTGCATGGTGAAGGCGACCTGGTGCAGCGGTGTCCGGGACATGTCCCGCTCGGGCTGCAGCTCGTCCACCAGGCGGGCGAAGGGCACCTCCTGGTGGTCGAAGGAGTCGAGCACGGTGTCCTTCGTGCGCTCCAGCAGCCCGGCGAAGCCCGGGTCGCCGTCCCATGCGCCGCGCAGCACGAGCGTGTTGATGCCGTAGCCGACGAGCTGCTGGAGCTCGGGGCGGATGCGGCCGGAGACGACCGTGCCGACCGAGACGTCGGGCTGGCCCGTGTAGCGGGAGATCAGCACCTGGAAGGCGGTCAGCAGAACGGCGAAGGGGGTGGTGCCGTGCGCGGTGGCCAGCTCGCGGACCCGGCCCGAGAGCTCCTCGGGGAACTGGAAGGGCACGTCGGAGCCGGTGACGTCGCGGGTGGCGGGCCGGGGCCGGTCGGTGGGCAGCTCGGTGGGCAGGGCACCGGCCAGCGCCTCGCGCCAATGCGCCAGATGGCCCTCCAGGGCGGGTCCGGTCAGCCGCTGCCGCTGCCAGGCGGCGAAGTCGGCGTACTGGACCGGCAGCGGGGCCAGACCGTCGGGGGCACCCTGGACGAAGGCGGTGTAGACCTGGCTGAGCTCGGTGGCGAAGATCCGGGTGGACCACGCGTCGCAGGCGATGTGGTGGAAGACCACGGACAGCACGTGGTCGTCGGCCGCCAGCCTGATCAGCCGGGCCCGGACCGGCCATTGGACGGCCAGGTCGAAGGGGGTGGTGGCCTCCCGCTCGACCAGCTCGGCGGCCAGCCGCTCCCGGTCGGGCCGGGGGTCACCGATCAGGTCGTCCAGGGCGATGGGCAGTTCGCCCTCACCGGCCGGGTCCACGATCTGAACGGGCTCATGGCCGTTCAGCGCGTACCGGGTGCGCAGTATCTCGTGCCGGTCGAGCACCCGGCGCCAGGCCGACTCCAGGGCGGCGGCGTCGAGGTCGCCGCGTAGCCGCAGCACCATCGGGACCAGGTATTCGCAGCTGTCGGGCTCCAGACGGTTGAGGAACCACATCTGCTGCTGGCCGGCGGACAGGGGCAGGGGCGCGGTCCGGTCGACGAGCGGGATGCCGTCGGGGCGGGCGTCCTGCCGCGGGCCGCGGCGGCCCGCGAGGCGGCGGCGCAGGAGCTCGGCGCGGAGCGCGTCGGCGCTCGGCGCTCCGGACCGTGCGGCCGGGGTGGTCTCCTGGATGCTCATGCGCTCTGCTCCTCCAGCAGTTCGGATTCCGACATCTGCTCGATCTCGGCTCGGATTCGGGATTCGACGGCGTCGGCGAGACCCGCGACGGTCGGGTGGGCGAAGACCTCGCGGACCGGTAGGGCGATCGCGTACTCCGCCTGGATCGCCGCGATCAGACGGATCGCGAGGATCGAGTTGCCGCCGGTGTCGAAGAAGTTGTCGTGGGCGCCGACCCGGGTGCCGAGCAGCTCGGCCCAGAGAGCGGCGATGCTCTCCTGCAGCGCGCCCTCGGGCTCGCCGCCCTCGTCCGCGGCGGCCTGCGGCGCCGGCAGCGCGGCCCGGTCGACCTTGCCGTTCGCGTTGAGCGGGATGGCGTCCAGGGTCGTGAACGTGGCGGGGACGAGGTAGTCGGGCAGCCGCTCCGCGCAGTGGGCGGCCAGGCCGGACGCGGGGACCGCGGCACCGGCGGGCACCACATAGGCGGCCAGACGCACGGCGCCGGAGCCCTCCGTGCGGGCGACGACCACGGCCTCCCGGACGCCGGGGTGCGCCAGGAGCGCGGCCTGGGCCTCGCCGGGCTCGACCCGGTAGCCCCGGATCTTCACCTGATGGTCCGTGCGGCCCAGGAACTCCACGTCCCCTCCGGCGGCCCGGCGCACCAGGTCGCCGGAACGGTAGAGGCGGGCACCCGGCACCACGGCGAACGGGTCGGGCACGAAGCGCTCCGCGGTGAGGTCCGGACGGTCCGCGTAGCCGCGGGCCACCCCGGTCCCGCCGACGTACAGCTCGCCGACGGCACCTGGCGGCACCGGTCGCAGGCCCTCGTCGAGCACGTACATCGCCATGCCGGGCAGCGGGCGCCCGATGGGCACCACCGCGGCGGTCCCGTCGGCCGTCACCGGGTAGGTGCAGGTGCCGACGGACGCCTCGGTGGGGCCGTACTCGTTGACGAGCCTGCCGTCGCCCAGCCAGGCCGCCCACTGCCGGGCGAGCGGGCCGGGCAGCGCCTCGCCCGCCACCACGATCACTCCGGCGAGGGCCGCCGCCCGCTCGGGCGTGACCTGCTGGGTGAGGATGTCGAGGTGGCCGGGGGTGAGCTTGAGGAAGCTGTACGGGCCGGCCGCGGTCAGCCGCGCCCCCAGCTCGGACAGGTCCGTCTCCTGCGGCAGGACCACCACCCGCTGCCCGGCCAGCAGCGGCGCCCACACGTTGGGCACCGCCAGGTCGAAGGCGACGGAGGAGAAGACGGCGCTGCCCCCGCCGCCACGGGAGACCAGCTCGGAGACGGCCCACCGGAGGTGGTTCTTCAGGCCCCGGTGCGGCACGGCGACGCCCTTGGGGCGGCCGGTGGAACCCGAGGTGTAGATGACGTACGCGAGCCGGTCCAGGTCGGCGGGGACTCCTGGCGCACCGGCGGGGCGGCCGGCGATCGCCGCGGCGTCGACGGTGTCGGTCACGACGAGCGTGCCGTCGTAGCCCGCCGCGAACCGGCCGGCGTACGCCGACGACGTCACCACGACGGGAGCCGAGGCATCGGCGGCCATGCCGGCCACCCGCTCGGCGGGCCAGGCCGGGTCCATCGGGATGTAGGCGCCGCCCGCCTTCCAGACCGCGAGCAGTACGGCGATCAGCTCGGCGCCGCGGTCCAGCAGCACCCCGACCCGGGTCTCGGGGCCCACGCCCAGCGACCGCAGGTGGTGTGCCAGCCGGTTGGAGCGCTCCTCCAGCTCGGCGTAGGTCGTCCGGCCGGCGTCCTCGGCGACGGCCACGGCGTCGGGAGTGGCCCGCGCCTGGCGTGCGAACACCTCGTGCACCGCGGCCGTGACCGGCTCGGCCGGGGCGGTCGCCTCGTCCAGCACCAGCCGCAGCTCGTGCGCGGAGAGCAGCTCCACTTCCTCCAGCCGGGTCCGCGGCTCGGCGGCGACGGCCGCCAGCAGACGCTGGAAGCGATCGGTGAGCCCCTCGACGGTGGCGGCGTCGAACAGCGCGGTCGCGTACTCGAAGCTGCCGAACATCGTGCCGTCGTCGTGGCGGCGCATGTAGAGCGTCAGGTCGTTGTGGGCCAGCCCCCACATCTCCTGGAGCGTCCTGACGTCCTCCGGCTGCTCGACCGCGCCGTTGAACGACTCGTCGTGCAGGTCGAACGCCACCTGGTACAGCGGTGTGCGCGACAGATCGCGTTCGGGGGCCAGGTCCTCCACCAGCCGCTCGAAGGGCAGCGCCTGGTGTGCGAACGCCTGGCGGGTGGTCTCCTTCACCCGCTCCAGCGCCTGCTCGAAGGACAGCCCGCCCGCCAGCTCGCAGCGCATGACCAGGCTGTTGAGGAAGAATCCGACGATGTCCTTGGTCTCGGCGCGGTCCCGCCCGGCCACCGGAGTGCCCACCGGCACGTCCCACCGGCCGCCGTGCGCGGCGAGCAGCGTCGCGAAGGCCGTCAGCAGGGTGACGAAGGGGGTGGCCCCGTGCCTCCTGCCGAGGTCGGTGAGGGCGCTCACGACCGGCTCGGGCACGGAGAAGTGGACCACAGAGCCGCGTCCGTCGCGCACGGCCGCACGCGGCCGGTCCGTGGGCAACTCCAGGGGCTCGCTGCCGGCCAGGACGCCGCGCCAGTGGTCGAGTTCGGCAGCCATCACTTCCTCGGTCAGCTGCTCGCGCTGCCAGGCCGCGTAGTCGGCGTAGTCCAGCTTCACCTCGGGCAGGACGTCACCCGGCAGGCCGGCCCGGTAGGCGTCGAGCAGCGCGTAGAACTCACGCTCGAGGATGGTCGAGGACCAGCCGTCGGTGGCGATGTGGTGCAGGGCGACGGTGACGATCTGGTCGCCGCCGTGGAGGCGGACGAACAGGGCGCGCAGCAGCGGCCCGTTCTCCAGGTCGAAGCCGCGCTCGAACTCCTCCTTGAGCAGGGCCGTGAACTCCTCGCGATCAGCGTGCAGATGCCGCAGCTCCACGCGGTGGGGCTCGGCCACGAACTGCACGGACTCGCCGTCCACGACGGCGTAGCGGGTGCGCAGCGCCTCGTGCCGTGCGACGAGGGTGTCGAGGGCACGCTGGACGTGGTTGGTCCGCGTGCCGTCCGGCACCTTGAGGAACATGCCCGCCACCCACTCGGCGCTCTGCGGGTTCATCCGGTCCAGGAACCACAGCCGGCGCTGGCCGAAGGACAGCGGCAGGGGCCTGCCGTCGCGCGGCACGCGGACCACGGGGGCCTCGGCCACGCCCCCGGCCGCCTCCTCGGGGGCGAGCAGCCGGGCCTGGGCCTGAACCGTGGACGCGGTGAAGAGGCCGCGCAGCCCGACCTGTCGCCCGGAGGCGCTCTGCAGCTGGTGAGCCAGCCGCGTCAGCTGCAGGGAAGTACCGCCGAGCTGGAAGAAGTCGTCGTCCAGGCCGGCGTCCTCGACGTCCAGCAGGTCCTGCCATGCCTTGGCGACCAGCTTCTCGGCGTCGGTGCGCGGCGCGCGGTGGGCGGGGCGGCCGGAGCCGCCGGCCTCGGGCGACGGCAGCGCGGCACGGTCGACCTTGCCGTTGACGGTCAGCGGGAAGGCGTCCAGGCGCAGGAAGACCGCGGGAACGTGGGTGTCGGGCAGCCGCTCCAGCAGGAAGGCACGCAGCCCTGCGAGGATCTCGTCGGAGTCCGCGATGACGTAGCCCGCCAGCCGCTTCCCGCCGTCCGGTCCGGTGAAGGCGGTGACGACGGCGCCGCTGACGCGCGGGTGCGCGGACAGGGCGCTCTCCACCTCGCCCGGTTCGATGCGGACACCGTTGATCTTCACCTGGTGGTCGATGCGGCCCAGGTACTCCAGGACGCCGTCGCGGCGCCAGCGCACCTTGTCCCCGGTGCGGTAGAGCCGGGAGCCGTCCTTGGCGAACGGGTCGGGCACGAACCGCTCCGCGGTCAGCTCCGGGCTGCCGAGGTAGCCGCGGGCCACGCCCACGCCGCCCGCGTACAGCTCGCCGGGCGTGCCGACGGCGACCGGCTTGCCGAAGGCGTCGGCGACCAGCGCGCGCATGCCCGGGATCGGCCGGCCGATCGGCACCGGCCCGGAGGTCTGCGCGGGGTCGAAGCGGTGGGCGGTGACGTCGATGGAGCACTCGGTGGGACCGTAGGTGTTCCAGATCTCCGGCTCGGGGCGGCCGGGGGCGGCGCCCTCGGAGAGCCGGCGCAGCACGCGCTGGGCCAGTTCCGCCTGGAGCGGCTCACCGGCGGAGAACACCAGCCGCAGCCGGTCGCAGTGGCGCCAGCCCTCCTCCTCGGCCAGCACCCGCAGCACGGACGGCACCACCTGCAGGACGGTGACCTGCTGCTCGGCGACCGTGCGCAGCATGAGCGCGGCATCGCGCTCGGCACCCGCCGGGGCGAGGACGACGGACGCGCCGCAGACGAGTGGGGCGAAGACCTCCCAGACGTGGGCGTCGAAGGTGACCGCGGTCTTGTGCAGGACGCGGTCGCCGGCGCCGAGGTGGTGGGTGCCGGTGGCCCAGGCGATGCGGTTGGCGATGCCCTCGTGGCTGATCACCACGCCCTTGGGGGTGCCGGTGGAGCCCGAGGTGAAGATGACGTACGCGGTGTCCTGCGGACCGGGGCCGCCGCGGGGCGCGTGCGCGGGGTAGGCGGCCGACTCGTCCGCCAGGGCGGACAGTACGAGCGCCCGGGCGCCGGAGCCGTCGGCCACGGCGGCCGAACCGGCGTCCGTGACGACGATGCCGGCGCCCGCCGCGCCCAGCATCCACGCCGAGCGCTGCCGGGGCTGTGCGGGGTCGAGCGGCAGATAGCCGGCCCCGGCCCGCCAGACCGCGAGCAGCGTGGTGACCAGCTCGGCAGTGCGGGGCAGGCAGACGCCGACCACCGAACCCGGCCCGGCGCCCAGGTCCCGGAGGTGGTGGGCGAGGCGGTTGGCCCGGCGGTCGAGCTCGGCGTAGGTGATCTCGTGCCGGCCTTCGACGACGGCGACAGCCCCCGGAGTCGTCGCCGCGCGGCGCGCGACGAGTTCGTGGGCCAGGTGGGGCTCGTGGGTGGAGGCGCCCTTTCGCGACTCGGGACTCATGTGGCTGGTGCTCCTCGTTGACGGTCGGCGGCGATCGTTGCGTGCGCGGCTGCGGGATCAGTCCGCGACGGGGTCCATGCGGCGGCGCAGGCTCAGCGGACGCATGTCCGTCCAGACCTCTCCGATGTGGGCCAGGCACTCCTCGCGGGTGCCCTCGGTGCCCTCGGCGCGCCAGCCGGCGGGCAGGTCACGGTCGGTCCACCAGATCGAGTACTGCTCCTCGTGGTTGAGCACGACACGGTGGGTGGGCGCGGCGTTCGCGACAGCGGACATGAAGCTCTCCTGACGTGGGTGAAGGGTGTGATGTGGAGCGGGTGGCGGGACGGCTCAGTCCGACATCGCCACGAGGACACGCCGCGGACCGGTGAAGGGCCGCCGGCCGTGTCCGACCAGCACGTTGTCGATCAGCAGCAGGTCGCCGGCGTGCCAGTCGACGTCCACGGCGTTGGCCAGGCCCCGGTCGCGCACCTGGACGGCGTACGCGTCCGGGATGGGCGAACCGTCGGCGAAGGCCACGGACTGCGGCAGCTCCTCGGCGGGCATGATCGCGGCGAGCGCCGCGGCGGTGTCGTCGCCGAGGGCCGCGGGGTGCCACTGGTCGGCCTGGTTGAACCAGACCTCGTCGCCGGTGACCGGGTGCCGGACCACGGCGGGCCGCACCTGGGAGATGCGCAGCCCGCCGTCCGCCAGCCACTGCCAGGCGGCGCCCGACTCGCTCAGGAACGTCTCGACGCGTCCCCGGTCCTCGGTCTCGAAGGTCGCCTGCCAGCTCTTGCCGAGGCCCAGGCCGCCGTGCAGGTTCTGCGTGTACCGCACACCGTCGCGGAACGCCTCGCGCACCTCGGCGTCGAGGCAGGCCAGCCAGCGCGTGCCGTCGATGACAGGGGTGGCGCCGCCGGTCTGTGGCGCGGTCTCGCAGAAGAACAGCAGCCGGGCCGGCCACTGGTGGGCGTAGCTCATCTCGTTGTGCATGGAGATGGCGTACTCGGCCGGGTACTCGGTCGAGGTGTAGACGTTGGCGCCCACCTTGGTGCGCGGGGAGTTGCCGTGCACGTAGGCCAGCCGGTGGGGCAACAACAGGTCCATCACCTCGTCCAGCCCGGCCGCCTCGACCCCGAAGCCGCGGAAGACCAGGGCCTTCTCGCGGGTCAGCAGGGCAGCGAGGTCCGGCAGCGAACCGAGGTACTCCACCAGCCCGCGGGGGCTCGCCTCGGCGCCGACGGCCGCCGGGGTGATCTCGGCGGGGGCCCACAGGGCACCGTCGACGTCTGTATCCATGAGTGATCTCTCCTTCCGCACAGGCCCGTTGACCCTGTGTCGCCACTCTGGTCAGCGGTCCTATATTTCTTCGCTAAATCGGGCTATCGACGGTCGACGGGGGCGGGACGGCGTCGTCGCGCAGGGCCGGGGCGGTGACGGCGGCCAGGGCCAGCAGCCCCATCCCCGCCGCGATGCCCAGCGCCGTGGTGCGGGAGCCGAAGGCGGCGAGCAGCAGTCCGCCGGCGAGCGCTCCCGCCGAGCCCATCCCGGAACCGAACAGGGCGAAGACGCTCGTGACCCGCCCCTGCAGGGCATCCGGGGTGATGCGCACCTGGTGCACGCCCGCCACCACGTTCATCAGCGCGCCGGCGAAGCTCATCCCGGCCAGCAGGGCGCCGAGGGCGAAGGGATCGCTCGTGAAGGCGACCGGCACCATCAGTGCCGTCCACACGGCCAGCGCCCCGGTGAGCACGGTGAACGGCCGCAGCCGCCCCGCCGCCCGCGAGCCCGCCAGCGCCCCCGCCACCCCGCCCAGCCCGGCCACCAGCCCGATGAGCCCGACGGCCAGCACCGATCCGCCGTGCTCCTTGACGATGAGGGCGAGGGTCAGCATCAAGACCTGGAAGAGCAGGTTGCTCCCGGCGAGCAGCCCGGCCGCGGCCCGCATGAACCGCTGCCGCCACACCCACCGCACCCCCTCGGCCACTTCCGTGCGGATGCTCCGTGCGGCATCGGTACGAGGGCCCTGGAGGTCCTTGCGGATGAACAGCAGGGTGCCGAGCGCGACGAGGTGGGTCAGCGCCGTGAAGCCGAACGGCAGCCAGGGCCCCAGCGCGAACAGAGCGCTGCCCGCGGGCTGACCGAGCAGACCGGCCGCCTGCCCGCGCGCCTCGTTCTGCCCCAGGGCCTGGGACAGTTGAGGCCGGGGGACGACATGGCCGATGGCCGCCCGCTCGGCGAGCCGGTAGCACAGCCCCGCCGTGCCGTCGACGAACGCCGCCACCATCAGCCCCGGCAGCCACAGCCGCCCCATGACCAGCATCGCCACGACAGCGCCCATCGCCAGCAGCCCGGCGGCGTCGCAGCCGATCAGCAGCCGGCGCCGGTCCCACCGGTCGACCAGGGCACCGGCGGGCAGCTGCACCACCAGCTGGGGCAGCAGGACCGCGAAACCGACCATCCCGGCTCCGGCGGGGCTGTCCCCGTACCAGAGCATGAGCAGGGGATAGGCGGCCACGCTCGCGCGCAGGCCGAGGAGCGAGACGCCGGCGCCGGTCCACAGCAGGAGGAAGTCGCGGTTGCGACGCAGGGGGACGGGGTCCGCCTGCCCGGCGTCCGTGACGCGCCCGTCGAGCACGCTCACCAGCAGCCGCCGGCGGCGGCGTCCGCGACGATGCCGACCCGGCACCACTCCAGCACCGCCATGGCGCTGTGCATCTTGTTCCCGGCCTGCTCGAAGGCGACGCTGCGGGGACCGTCCAGCACCCGGGCCGTGACCTCCTCACCGCGGTGGGCGGGCAGGTCGTGCAGGAAGACGGCCTCGGGACTGGTCTCCCACAGCGCCTCGGTGACCTGGAACGGCGTGAACGCCCGGCGCCAGCCGGGGTCGGGCTTGCTGGTGCCGGTGGTCTGCCAGCGCGAGGTGTAGACGGCGTCGACGCCGGCCGGCAGGTCCGTCATGTCGTGCCGCTCGCTGATCACCGATCCATGGGCGGCGGCCAGCGCCGCAGCCCGCACGCGCACGTCCTCGTCGAGCCCGTAGCCCTGCGGGGTCCGCAGTTCCAGTTCGGTGCCCGGGAACCGGGTCAGCCCCAGGGCGAGCGCGGCCGCCGTGTTGTTGCCCTCGCCGACGTAGAGGACGCGCAGCCCCTCGATCCGGCCGAAGTGCCGCAGCAGCGTGGTGAGATCGGTGAGTCCCTGGGTGGGGTGCTCGTCCGCGCTCATCGCGTTCACCACCGACATGCGGTCCTGGGCGGCCCAGGCCCGCAGCTCCGCCGGGTCGCCGGCGGTCCGGGCCACCAGGGTGTCGAGCATCCGCGAGAAGACCCGGCCCGTGTCCTGGCTGCTCTCCCCGGTGTTGATCTGCAGATCACCGGCGTTGTACGCGATGATCTGCGCGCCGAGCCGCAGGGCGCCGGAGGAGAAGGCGGTACGGGTCCGGGTGGAGGTCTTGCGGAAGTAGATCCCGGCGACCGTCCCCTCCAGCGGCCGTGCGGCGCCCGGTCCGCCCGAGGCGAATGCGGCGCCCCTGGCCACGATGGACCGCAGGTCGGCGTCGGTCAGGTCGTCGAGAGAGATGAGGTGGCGGATGGCCACGGCGTGCTCCTTGTCTGCAGCGTTTGCGTCCGTCCCGTCGGCCTCCGCCCGTGCGCCGGCAGACCGACCGCCGGATGTGTGTTCCCGATCAGCCGCAGCGGACCCGCGGCGGCCGTCTCGCGGGCGACGGCCGCGTACCGGCCGGGCCCGATGGTGATGTCCTCGACGACCCACGAGCCCGCTACAGCGCCCGTGGGGCGCCGTACGACGAGGCGTTCGCCGGGCGGCGCGTCGCACACGTCGACGGCGCGCGGATCGGCCGTCGGACCGGCACCACAGGCCTCGCGCACCGCTTCCTTGCGGGCCCAGTAGCGCAGGAAGCCCGCCAGCCGTGCTTCGGGGGCCGGCTGCTCCCACAGCCCGCCGAGCTCGCGCGCGGACAGCACCGCCGGCGCCACCGCGTCGACGTCCAGGGGCAAGGACTCCTCGAGGCCGGTCCCTATCCGGCGGCGGCCGCCCGTGACTCCGAGCAGCCAGTGCGGCCCTGCCCGGGACAGGCTGTGGCTCAGGCCGGTGGGCGGCCACACCACGCTCGGCGCGCCGTGGTCGTCGCCCGCGCACCGCGGACAGCGCAGTCGGCCGAGCCGGATCAGCGCGGGGTCCACACCCAGGTAGCAGGCGAGGATGCGGCGCACCGCCACCCGCGCGCCCATGTAGTGCAGTCCCGCCTCGGCGGTCATGGCATGCGCCCGCTCCCGTTCGGCCGGGGGCAGCACGGCCGTCTCGCTCAGGGCGAGCGGGCCGCTGACGGTGCCCCACCACACATGCGTCGCTCCGTCGGTGAACACATCCGCGAGGTCCTCGGCGTCCATGGGTGCCGCCTCTCCTGTGCTGCCGGTCCGCGCGGTCAGATCGCGGCGGCGAGAGCGGACGGAACACCTGCCGGGGTGCTCTTCCAGAGGTGCGAGACCTCCCCGAAGTGCTCGCCGACCCAGTCGTCGGAGTAGATCGTGTCGACGTACCGGTCCCCTCCGTCGGGAAAGACGAGGACGCAGTTCGAGCCGTCCGGGATCCGTTCGGCGATCTTCCACAGCGCCGCGGCGGCCGCGCCGGAGGAGCCGCCGGCAAGGATGCCCTCGGTCCGCACCAGTTGTCGGCAGGCGACGACGCACTCCAGGTCGTCGACGTGGACGACCTCGTCGGCACAGGCGGGGTCCAGCAGGGCCGGTGCCAACGAGGCGCCGTGGCCGGGAATGAGACGGCGGGCGGGCGGCTGGCCGAAGATGGCGCTGCCGACGGCGTCCACCGCGACGACGGTGGTGTCCAGGGAGTGCTGCGCGATGTATTCGGCGCAACCGCGCAGGGTGCCGAAGGTGCTCACCGGAGAGAAGAGATAGTCGACCCGGCCGTCCAGGGCCTCGGCGATCTCGCGCATCGTCTCCCGGTGGGCGCGGGGGTTGAGCGGATTGCCGTACTGGTTGGGCCAGTACGCGCCGGGGACCGTCGCGACCAGCTCACGGACCCGGTCGAGCCGGGCGTCGAGGTACTCGCCGGACTCCGGGTGAGGCGTCCGTACGACCTCGACCCGGGCGCCGTACGCGCCGAGCAGGGCCAGGTTCTGCCGGGTGGTCTTCGCGTCGACGACGCAGATGAACTCGATCCCGAAGTACCGGCAGATCTGGGCTGTTCCGATGGCGAGGTTGCCCGAGCTGGACTCGACGACCACCGAGCGGCCCGGGACGAGCCGGCCGTCACGGATCCGCTCCAGCAGCATGCCGAGCGCCGACCTGTCCTTGATACTGCCGCCCGGGTTGAACTTCTCCATCTTGGCGAACACCCGAAAACCGAACTCCGGCGCGATGTTGCCCAGTTCGACCAGCGGGGTGTTCCCGATGGCGTCCAGAATGCCCTTGAGTACAGGACGGCTCATGCGGTTGCCCTTCACTGGAGATCGACATTGCGGCCTTCAGCGTCGGGGGCGCCTCTACGGTTCTTCTATTAGAGATCCGATATAGGCGGCGGTCCCAGGTTCACCACAGGAATGCTTCCATCGAAAGGAACGAATCGGGATGCTCATCCTTCGGCGGCCGGACGTGGCGGAGACCTTGGCGGGCCGGGAACAGGAAATCATCGACCTCGTCGCCGAGGCGTACCGGCTGCACGACGAGGGCCGGACGGCACTGCCGCACTCGATCTTCCTGCGCTTCCCGGAGGAGGAGCACCGGCGCGACCGCATTATCGGCCTGCCCGCCTACCGGGGTGGCGAGTCACCCGTCGCCGGGATGAAATGGATCGCCTCCTTCCCCGGAAATGTCGCGGCCGGCATGGAGCGCGCCAGCGCCACCGTGGTCCTCAACTCCCTGGAGACCGGCCGCCCCACGGCCTTCCTGGAGGGCTCGGTCATCTCCGCCAAGCGCACGGCGGCCAGCGCCGCCCTGGCCGCGCGCGTCCTCACCGAGCAGGCACCGCCCACCGGCATGACGCTCGTCGGCTGCGGCGTGATCAACCTCGAGGTCCTGCGCTTCGTGAAGGCGGCCCTGCCCGGCCTGCGTGAGGCCACGCTCCACGACATGGACCCGGCGCGCGCCGAGGCCTTCGCCCGCACCTGCGCCGAAGCCGTCCCCGGGGTGCGGGTGAGCGTGGCCGGCGGTCTCGACGAGGCCCTCGCCGCGCACCCGCTCCTCGCGCTCGCCACCACGGCGGCCGAACCCCACCTGGACCTGTCGGCCTGCGCCCCGGGCACGACCGTGCTGCACGTCTCGCTGCGGGACCTGACCGTGGAGACGATCCTGGGCGCGGTCAACGTCGTGGACGACGCCGACCACGTATGCCGCGAGCGCACCTCTTTGCACCTGGCCGAACAGCGCACCGGAAGCCGGGACTTCATCGCCGCCCCGATCGGCGCCCTGCTGCGCGGCACCGAGCGCGTCGAGCGCGCTCCGGGGCAGCACGTGATCTACTCCCCGTTCGGCCTGGGCGTGCTCGACATCGCGCTCGCGGAGTACGTACGGGAGCAGGCCGAGCGCGCCGGGCTGGGCGTGCGCGTGGAAGGCTTCCTGGAGTCCTGACCCCCGCATGGACGAAGGGCCGGCCACCGCACGCTGCGGTGGCCGGCCCTTCGTCGTGTTCCGGACCCGTCAGCCCACGGAGATCACGGACACCCGGCCGCCGTCGGACCGCGCCTTGATCCTGTGGCCGGAGGCGGGGTCGGTCTTGACGTCCACCTTCTGGCTGCCGCCGTCCGTCGCCGCGTCGACCGCGTACGCCTCGGCGGGCATCCGCAGCGTCACGTCACCACCCGAGGAGCTGACGTCCACCGACTCCGGTGCGGCCGGGAAGCCGCCGACGGTGATGCTGCCGCCGTCCGAGCGCGCGGTGAGCCGCCCGGCCACTCCGCCCGACACGGTGATGCCACCGCCGTCGCTCCTGAGGTTGGCCGCCAGAGCCTTCGGGATCTCCACGCGGTAGCTGACCTCGCACGTACTGCCCCCGAAGCCGCCCCCGCCGCCGCAGTCGTCAGGGGCGGTCAGCGTGAGCACGCCGTTGTCCACGTGGTGCTTGGTCTTCGGCTTGTCGTCGCTGTAACGGAGCTTCTCGGTCACCTTGACCTCGTTGCCACTGCCGCCGACGAGTTCTATGGAGCCGCCCGCGCTCTTGACCCTGAGGGAGGCGACCTGCCCCTCGACGGTGTAGGAGGCGGTGTCCTCGCTGGTCTTGCCGCAGCCGGTGAGGAGCGTCCCGCCGACGGCGGCGGTGACGAGCCCGAGGGCGGCCCTGGTGCGGAAGCTGGTGGTCATTTCTTCTCCTGGTACATCGGAACTCGGATTTCTTGGGCTCAGGCGGGGATGCTGCGCCGCAGCACCCGCGCGGAACGGGCGGGGATCCGGGCGACCGCCCGCACCTCCGTCGTCGGCAGCCGGTCCTCGACGGCTCGCAGCGAGGCCGCGAACAGCCGGACCAGCGCGTGGCAGCGGTAGAGCGGGCACCCCTGGCCGTCCGCGCCCGGCAACTCCAGCAGCCGGGCGTCCGCCAGCTCTTCGAGCGCCTCCTCGGCATCCGCTTCGTGCCAGCCGAGCAGTGCCGCTGCCTCGTCGGCCCGGAAGGGGCCCTCGCCGAGCAGCGGCAGCACGTCCAGGGCGGCCCGGCCGCCGGCCGTGAGCCGCTCCAGCGACGGTCGCAGGCTGCCGGACACGGAGAGCTCGCCGACGGCCAGTTCCCGCAGCCGGGCCGCCGGTTCGGCGAACTTCCGCTCCAGCCGGCGCACCGACCAGTGCGGCCGTGCGGCCAGCTTCGTCCCGGCGATCCGCAGGGCGAGCGGGAGCCCGGCGCAGTGGGCTGTGACGTCCCGTGCCGCCTCCGGTTCGGCCGCGATCCGTTCGGGGCCGGCCACCGCCGCGAGCAGCGCCAGCGACTCGTCCTCGGACATCGGCCCCAGGAAGACGGTCCGAACCCCGCAGGCGATGGCGAGGTGGGCGCGGCCAGTGATGATCACGGCCGACTCCTCCCCCGTGGGCAGCAGCTTGTCGATCTGGAGGTCCGGTCCCGCGTTGTCCAGCACCACCAGCAGCCGCTTGCCCGCGGTGAGCGTGCGGTAGCGCTGTACGAGGTCGTCCGGCCCCTGACCCCGCAACTCCGTGTCGCCCAGGGCCCGCAGGAACAGTGACAGGACGTCGTCCGGGCTCTTCGGTGAGCCGTCCCGGCGCATGAGGTCGACGTGGAGCTGCCCGTCGGGAAAGTGCGGCCGGGCGCAGTGCGCGGCCCGCACGGCCAGCGCGGACTTCCCGGCCCCGGCCATCCCGGTGACCTGCAGCAGCCGGGGCCGACCCGACCCGCCCGGGGCGAGGGCGTCGAGCAGGGCGCCCAGCTCCCGCTGCCGGCCGGTGAAGTCGTGACTGTCGGGCGGCAGCATGCCGGGCACCGGCGGCCGGGCGGACGACGAGCCGGCCGACACTGCCTCCGGGGCGGCGGCAAGCTCCAACTCGCCCTTCAGGACGGCGAGGTACGTCTTGTGCAGCATGGCCCCCGGGTCCACCCCCAGCTCGTCCGACAGGACCTTGCGACCGCAGTGGTAGACGGCCAACGCGTCGCCCTGCCGGTCGCAGCGGTAGAGCGCGGTCATCAGCTGCGCCCGCAGCCGCTCGCGCACCGGATGGTTGTTGACCAGCCCCGTCAGCTCGGGAACCAGCTGCCGGTGGCGCCCGAGGGCCAGGTCGGTCTCGATCCGGTCCTCCAGCGCCCCGGCCCTGGCCTCCTCCAGCCGGGGCCGCTGCTCGCCGGCCAGGAATTCGGTGACGTTCCCCAGCGCGGGCCCCCGCCACAGCGCCAGTGCCGCCCGCAGATCGCGGTCGGCGTCGGCGTACCGGCGTTTCCTCAGCGCCTCGCCCCCGGTCTTCGCCAATCGCTCGAAGTCCAGCACGTCGATCACCGGGCTGTCGGTCTGCAGCGCGTATCCCGCCTGCCCGCGCGTCAGGTCCGCCTCGTCCCCGAGCACGCCTCGCAGCCGGGAGATGTACGTATAGATCTGGGCATTCATCGTCACCGGCGGATTCGCCCCCCACAACGATCTGCTCAGCCGGCTGTCCGAGACCATTCGGCCATGTGCCAGGACCAACGCAGCGAGGACTGTGTGGATCTTCGCTCCGGCGAGCGCTACTTGGCCTCTTCTGTTACTGGCGACCACATTTCCGAGCAGCTGGAATTCCATGACTCCCCCAGGACATCGAATTGCCGGAATCACCCCCGGCCCAGTCATTGTCAGCACGGCGAAGCCCCTGACCCGGCGGCCGACGGGGTCAGGAAGTTGCCTCTGCAGGAGGCTGCCAGTGGCTGTGCGGGTTCGGGGGTTTCCGCGAGGGACTGCGCGTGGCGAGTGGGCGGAGGAGGAAGCCGAGGGCGACGGCGGTGTTGTGGCCGAACGCGGTGTAGTCCTCGAAGAAGGTGCCCGACGCGATCACCCCGGCCATCAGGGCGGCCATGACGAGGAGGCGCAGCGGGAGGTTGCGTACGCGGTAGGTGAGCAGCCCGGCCACGCAGAGGCTGCCGTAGCTGACGCCGACGTCGATCACGCTGCCGAAGCCACGGTCCACGTAGCGCTCTGTCTCCACCCTGAGCAGGGTGGTCAGCACTCCCGCGGTGATCAGCGTCGCCAGCACATGGCCGAGGAAGAACGCCACGACGGCACGGAAGGTGCCCAGCCAGCGCTCGGCGGGTGCGAGGACGGCGACGGCCAGCAGGGCGACCATCGGCAGGTCCGGTATCTCGATCCACAGCGCGGAGCCGACCAGCGCCGAGACGGGGTGCTCGGCGAGCTGGGTGAGGTTGGTGCTGTGCGTGCGCAGGACCTCGGTGCGCACGTCCGACGTCAACTCGCCCAGGGTGAGCGAGTGGAGGGTGAGGAAGACCCAGAGCGCCGCGGTGGCCGGGGCCGCCAGGGCCCACGCCTTGATCCATGACCCGGCGCGCCGGATGCGGTCCTCACCGCGCCAGCCGCGTTTGACGGCCAGCACGGCGAAGAACAAGGACAGCACGAGCGCGATCTCGGCGAAGGGCCATAAGACGGCCGCCTGCGGCGCCGCGGACGCCGCGGCTTCTTGAACGGCCCACCCGGGCCTTGATTGGTGCATCACCCATCGATCATCCGTCATGCACACTCCGCATCGCCCGGGGTCGCCGCAATGCGGCCGGGTCGATCACAACACCAGGCACTCCGTGTCCTTCGCCTCCGTCAGGTGCCGGGTGGCTTCGGTGGCGATCAGTAGCTGCGGGCGGGCGTCGGCGAGCATGTAGGCGACGCGGTCGGAGGGGTAGTCGGGGTCGATCGGCAGGTAGGCCGCGCCGGTCTTGAGTACCGCGAGCATGGACGTCACCATCTCCACGGAGCGGGGGACGGCCAGCGCCACGATCCCTTCGGGGCCGATGCCCCGGGTGCGCAGCGTGTGGGCCAGCGTGTCCGCCTTCTCGTTCAGTTCGGCGTACGAGATCTCCTCGTCCTCGAAGACCACCGCGGTGGACCCGGGCGAACGTTTCACCTGTGCCTCGAACAGCTCGGCGACTCCGGCGGCGGGCACCGGGCGGGCGGTGTCGTTCCATCCCTCCAGCGCCCGGTGCCGCTCCTCGGGGGTGAGGACGGCGACGTCGTGGGTGAGCAGCTGCGGAGTGGCCTCGGCGAAGGCGGTGAAGAGCCGGACGCAGCGCTGGACGAGGAGGTCGACGTCGGGCTCGGTGAAGAGGTCGGGGCGGTAGCCGAAGTCCAGCGTCAGCTCGTCGCCGGGGAGGATCATCAGGGCGAGCGGGTAGTGGACGTCGTTGTGGGAGTGCAGACCGGCGACGCGCAGTCCGTGCGCCTCCGAGAGGCCGTCCGCGTCCAGGGGGTAGTTCTCGAAGACGGTGAGGGTGTCGAAGAGTTCGCCGCCGACATCGGTCAGCCGCTGGATGTCGGCCATGCCCAGGTGCTGGTGCGGGGCGAGTTCGGCCTGCTCCCGCTGCAGCCGGGCCGCAAGGCCCAGCAGGGGCTCGGAGGGCTCCAGCCGCACCCGTACGGGCACGGTGTTGATGAAGAGGCCCACCATGGACTCGATGCCGGGGACCTCCGGAGGCCGGCCCGCCACCGTGGTGCCGAAGACCACGTCCTCCCGGCCCGTGAGCCGTGCCAGCAGCAGGCCCCACGTCGTCTGCACCGCGGTGCTCAGCGTCAGCCCATGGCCGCGCGCCTGGCGGGTGAGGGCCTCGGTCAGTTCCCGCGACAGGCGTACGACGCGGTGCCGGGGGGTGACCGACCGGTGGCTGTCGGCCTGGGGGGCCATGCGCGTCGGTTCCTCCAGACCCGACAGGGCCGCCCGCCACGCCTCCTTCGCCGCGTCGTCGTCCTGCGCGGCGAGCCAGCGGAAGTAGTTCTCGTAGGGAACGGGCGGTGGCAGGACGCGCGCGTCGCCTCGGCTGCCGTAGAGCGTGAACAGCTCCTGCATCACCAGCGGCATGGACCAGCCGTCCAGCAGCAGATGGTGGGTGGTGAACAGGAAACGGTGCCGCTCCGCACCCAGCCGCAGCAGGGTGAAGCGCAGGAGCGGCGCCGCCGCCAGGTCGAAGCGGCGGGAGCGGTCCTGGAGAGCGATCTCGTCCGCTTCCGCCTCGCCGGCGACCTCGGCGAAGGTCCAGGGCAGGGGGACGTGGGACTGGACGACCTGGACGCTGTCGCCCTGGGCGCGGCGGCGCACGCTGATGCGCAGGTTGCCGTGGCGCTGCAGGAGCGTTTCGGCGGCCAGCCGCAGCGCCTCGGCGTCCAGCGCGCCGTCGAGGTCGATGCCCAGCTGCACGTTGTACACGTCCGGCGACTGCTCGTCGTAGGCCGCGTGGAACACCAGCCCTTCCTGCAGCGCCGTCAACGGCAGGACGTTCTCGATCCTGGGCTTGTTCCGTACCGTCTTCCGCACCGTCAGATCTCCCACTCTTCGTCGAGCTCCTCTTGGAACTGGTCTATGTCGTCTTGGGTGAGGGCCACGAAGGGCAGGTCGGAGGGGGTGTGGCCGCCGGTGTCGGGGTTCTGCGCGTGGGTGGCCAGCGCCTCCAGGGCCCTGAACCACGTATCGGCCAGGTCCTGGACCTCCTCCTCGGTGAAGATCCCGTCCGCCCAGGACCAGTGCGCGACCAGCCGCGGCCCCTGCGGGCCGTCCTCCGTCAACGCGTTGAGCTCCAGCGCATGAGCCAACGGCAGACCCGGATCCGCACCGCCCGAGAAACCACCGAACTCATGGTCCGGCTCCCAGTCCCCCGCACCACCCGACGCCGTGAACCGGCCCAGGTAGTTGAACCCGATCTGCGGGCGGTCGGCCCGGGCGAGTGCCGGGGCCGTGGCCGGGTTGAGGTAGCGCAGCAGGCCGTAGCCGATGCCGTGATCGGGAATGGCCCGCACCTGCTCCTTCACCCGCTTCAGCGCCGCCCCGACGACGGGGCCCGCGGCCCAGACCTCGTCCCAGTCCCAGACCCCGGGCTCGATCCGGACGGGGAAGAGGCTGGTGAACCAGCCGACGGTGCGGGACAGGTCCGTGCCCGGCACGATCTCCTCGCGGCCGTGGCCCTCCACGTCGAGGACGACCGCACCACCCTGCAGACCACGGCGCCGCCGCCAGTCCTCCACGGCCAGCCCCATCGCGGTCAGCAACACGTCGTTGACCTCGGCGTGGAAGACCTTGGTCACCCCCGTCAGCACCTCAGTCGTCCACGCACCCGACAACGCCGACGACAACGTGCGGCGCCGCGCGAACACGTCCCGCTCCGGGTCGAGCGCCCGTCGTCCCAGCAGCGGATCCGGGCCCTCGAGCATCGAGGACCACAGGCTCAGCTCGCCCGTCCGCTGGGGGCTCCGGGCGAGTTCCCCGAGCCGCAGGGCCCACTGGCGCAGTGAGGTGCCGACCGGTTCCAGGTCCGGCTGCCGGTCCGCGGCGTGGGCCGCGTACGCCTGGGCGAGGTCCGGCAGCAGGACGCGCCAGGAGACGCCGTCGACGGCCAGGTGGTGGATCACCAGCAGCAGATGACCGGACTCCAGCGGACCGGCGTCGCACCACACGGCCTGCAGCACGACCCCCGCCCCGGGATCGAGCCGGTCCACCGCACGGGCGGTCTCCTCCTCCAGCACGGCCTTGCGCGCGGCGGGGCCCAGCCCCGCCACGTCCACCCGGCCCAGCAGGTGCCCGGCCGGCACCGTTCCCGGCGCGGTGACCTCGAGCGTCCACTCTCCGTCCTCGCGCAGTCGCATCCGCAGCGCGCCGTGGTGATCGACGACCGACTGCAGCGCGTCGGCGAGCAGGGGTTCGCGCAGGCCGGCCGGGACCCGGGCCACCATCGACTGGTGGAACCCGCGCACCGGCCCGCCCAGGTCCCTCAGGTGGTGCACGATCGGCGTCGGCTCCACGTCGCCCACCCCGTCCTCGGGGCGCTCGGCGGTCGCGAGGGCGGTGGCGTCGGCGACCTCGGCCAGCCCTGCCACGGTCCTGCGGTGGAAGACGTCCTTCGGAGTGATGACCAGTCCCGCCTTGCGGGCCCGGCTGACGAGCTGGATCGAGCTGATGCTGTCGCCGCCGAGGTCGAAGAAGCTGTCGTCGACGCCGACCGCGCTCAGGCCCAGCACCTCGGCGAACAGGCCGCACAGCACCTCTTCGCGAACGGTGCGGGCCGCCCGCCCGGACGTTCCGGCCTGGAAGTCGGGTGCGGGCAGGGCCTTCCTGTCGAGCTTGCCGTTGGCGTTGACGGGGAGGGTGTCCAGGACCACGGTCGCGGCCGGTGCCATGTAGTCGGGCAGCGTGGCGGTGACGTGGCGGGTCAGCTCTTCGTGGGAGGGGTGGGGGTCCGCTGTCGTGGTGACGTAGGCGACGAGTTTGTGGTCGCCGGCAGGGGTGGTGTGGGTGGTGACGGTGGCGTGGGTGATGGCGGGGTGCCGGGAGAGAACGCTCTCGATCTCCCCGAGCTCGATACGGAACCCACGGACCTTGACCTGGTGGTCGGCGCGGCCCAGGTAGTGCAGCACGCCGTTCTCGTCCCAGCGGGCCAGGTCACCCGTGCGGTACATCCGCGAGCCCGCCGGCCCATAAGGATCGGCCACGAAGTGACGGGCGGTCAGGCCGGGTCGGCGCAGGTAGCCGTCGGCGACCTTGGGACCGGCCAGGTACAGCTCGCCCGTCACCCCGGCCGGCACCGGCCGCAGCCGCCCGTCGAGCACGTACGCCCGCGTACCGGGCAGGGGCTGCCCGATCGGCGGAGCCAGCACCTCGCCCGGATCGCTCTCGTACCAGCCGGTGGCGTAGACAGTGGACTCGGTCGGCCCGTACAGGTTCGCCACGCGCACACCCGGCGCGTCCGCCCGCAGCCGGCGCACCAGCTGCTCGGGCAGTGCCTCGCCCGCGAGCACGATCCGCTCGCAGTCCAGCGGTGCGCCGGCCTCCAGCAGGGCCGAGAAGACCGAGGGCACGCCGCTGATCAACGACCCGGACCACGGCCGTTCGGCCAGTGCCAGCAGGTCGGGCACCACCTCGATGCGGCCACCGGCCAGCAGGGGCGCGAAGATCTCGAACACCGACACGTCGAAGGACAACGACGTCGACGCCAGCACCTTCGACAGGCCGCCCCCGGAACCGAAACGTTCCACCGCCCAGGACAGGAACACCGACATGGACCGGCGGGAGACCACCACACCCTTCGGCTTCCCCGTCGACCCCGACGTGTAGATCACATACGCCGGCGCGCTGTCGGGCACCGGCTCGCCGGCCGTCAACGAGGCATCGCCCGCACGCACCAGCTCGTCCGCGCACCGCGGGTCGTCCAGGACGAGGACCGCGACGCCGGTGCCGGGCAGGGCGCCGGCCACCGCCTCCGTGGTCACCACCAGGCGCGGTGAGGCGTCGGCCAGCATGAACGTGATCCGGTCCGCCGGGTACCCCGGGTCGACCGGCACGTAGCCCGCGCCGGCCTTCAGCACCGCCCATACGGCCACGACCATGTCCGCCGACCGCGGCACCGCCACGGCCACCAGATCGCCACGTCCGACGCCCCGCGAACGCAGGACCCTCGCCAGGCGGTTGGCCCGGGCGTTCAGCTCCGCGAACGAGAGCTCCGTATCGCCGCACACCACGGCGGTGGCGTCCGGCGAAGCGGCCACCACGTCCTCGAAGCCCTCGACGACACCCGTCACGGGCACCGCCCGCGCGGACGCGTTCCACCCCTCGAGCACGTGCTCCCGCTCACCGTCCGACAGGACGTCGACCTCGTGGGCGAGGAGGTGCGGGCTCGCCCCGGCGAAGGTCCGCAGGAGGTGGAGGAAGCGCTCGGTGAGGCGCTCGACGTCGTCCGGGGAGAACAGGTCCGGGCGGTAGCCGAAGTCCAGGGTCAGCTCGTCGCCGGGCAGGGCGATCAGGGCCAGCGGGTAGTGGACGTCGTTGTGGGTTCGCAGACCGGCGACGCGCAGTCCGTGCGCCCCGGAGAGGGCACCGGGGTCGAGGGGGTAGTTCTCGAAGACGGTGAGGGTGTCGAAGAGTTCGCCGTCGACGTCCGTCAGCCGCTGGATGTCGGCGATGCCCAGGTGCTGGTGGGCGGAGAGTTCCGCCTGCTCCTGCTGCAGCCGGGCCGCAAGGCCCAGCAGGGGCTCGGAGGGCTCCAGCCGCACCCGTACCGGCAGGGTGTTGATGAACAGACCGACCATCGTCTCGACGCCCGGGACCTCCGGGGAGCGGCCCGCCACCGTGGTGCCGAAGACCACGTCCTCCCGGCCCGTGAGCCGTGCCAGCAGCAGGCCCCACGTCGCCTGCACGACGGTGTTCAGGGTGAGGCCGTGACGGCGTGCCTGACGCGTGACGGCATCGGTCAGCTCGCGCGGCACGCGCTCGACGCGGTGGTGGGGGGTCACCGACGCGTGGCCGTCGGCCTGGGGGGCCAGCCGGGTGGGTTCCTCCAGTCCCGACAGGGCGGCCCGCCACGCCTCCTTCGCCGCGTCGTCGTCCTGCGCGGTGAGCCACCGGAAGTAGTCCTCGTACGGCACCGCCGGCGGCAGGGCCCGGGTGTCGCCGCGGCTGCCGTAGAGCGTGAAGAGCTCCTGCATCACGAGCGGCATGGACCAGCCGTCCAGCAGCAGGTGGTGGGTGGTGAACAGGAAACGGTGCCGCTCGGCACCGAGCCGCAGGAGAGTGAAGCGCAGGAGCGGTGCCGCCGCCAGGTCGAAGCGGCGGGAGCGGTCTTCGTCGGCGATCCGGTCGGCCTCCGCCTCGTCGGCGACGTCGATCACGGTCCAGGGCAGCGGGACGTGGGACTGGACGACCTGGACCGCGCCCGCCCGGTCGGCCTGCCGGACGCCGGTCCGCAGGTTGCCGTGGCGCTGCAGGAGCGTTTCGGCGGCCAGCCGCAGCGCCTCGGCGTCCAGCGCGCCGTCGAGGTCGATGCCCAGCTGCACGTTGTACACGTCCGGCGACTGCTCGTCGTAGGCCGCGTGGAACACCAGCCCCTGCTGCAACGCCGTCAGCGGCAGCACGTCGACGAGGCCGGGGGTGGCGCCCTCCAGCTGGTCGACCTCTTCCTGGGTCAGGGTCACGAAGGGCAGGTCGGAGGGGGTACGGCCGCCGGTGCCGGGGTTCTGCGCATGGGTGGCCAGCGCCTCCAGGGCCCTGAACCACGTATCGGCCAGGTCCTGGACCTCCTCCTCGGTGAAGATCCCGTCCGCCCACGACCAGTGCGCGACCAGCCGCGGACCCTGCGGACCGTCCTCCGTCAACGCGTTGAGCTCCAACGCATGAGCCAACGGCAGACCGGGATCGGCCCCGCCCGAGAAACCACCGAAGTCGCCGAACTCGTGGTCCGGCTCCCAGTCCGCCGCACCACCCGACGCCGCGAACCGGCCCAGGTAGTTGAACCCGATCTGCGGCGTGGGGTGCGTGGCGAGCTCCGCCGCCGTGGCCTGGTTGAGGTAGCGCAGCAGGCCGTAGCCGATGCCGTGATCGGGGATGGCCCGTATCTGTTCCTTCACCCGCTTCAGCGCCGACCCGGCGGCCGGTCCGGCGGCCCAGACCTCGTCCCAGTCGCTCACGCCCGGCTCGACGCGCACCGGGAACAGGCTGGTGAACCAGCCGACGGTACGGGACAGGTCGGCCCCTTCCACCACGTCCTCGCGGCCGTGGCCCTCCACGTCGAGGACGACCGAACCGCCCCGCAGACCACGGCGGCGCCGCCAGTCCTCCACGGCCAGCCCCATCGCGGTCAGCAACACGTCGTTGACCTCGGCGTGGAAGGCCTTGGTCACCCCCGTCAGCACCTCAGTCGTCCGCGCACCCGACAACGCCGACGACAGCGTGCGGCGACCGGATACGAGATCCCGCTCCGGGTCGAGCGCCCGCCGTCCCAGCAGCGGATCAGGCCCCACGAACGGGCGTGACCACAGTGGCAGTTCGGCTACGCGCTCCGGGGCGTGGGCCAGCTCGTGCAGTGACTCGGCCCACTGGAGCACCGAGGTGCCCACGGGCTGGAGTGCGGGGCGCTGTCCGGCGGCGTGGGCCTCGTACGCCTGGGCGAGGTCGGGGACGATCAGGCGCCAGGAGACGCCGTCGACGGCGAAGTGGTGGATCACCAGCAGCAGATGGCCGGACTCCTTCGGCCCGGCGTCGCACCACACGGCCTGCAGCACGACCCCCGCTTCGGGATCGAGCCCGTCCACCGCCCGTGCGGTCTCCTCGTCGATCACAGCCTTGCGTTCGTCGCCGCTCAGTGCGGACACGTCGACGCGGCGCACGAGGTCCCGGGCGACGACCGTTCCCGGCGCGGTGACCTCGAACGTCCAGTCCCCACCGTCCCGCAGCCGCAGCCGCATCCGCAGCGCGCCATGGTGATCGACGACCGACTGCAGCGCGTCGACGAGCAGGGTTTCGCGCAGGCCGGCCGGTGCGCGGAGGGCCATGGACTGGTGGAAGCGCCGCACCGGGCCGTTCAGCCCGTGCAGGTGGTGCACGATCGGTGTCGGCTGCACCTCGCCGACGCCGGCCGCGTGGTGCTCGGCCGCGGCCGTGGTGACGGGCTGGGCGACCTCGGCCAGCGCGGTGACGGTCTTGTGGCGGAAGACGTCGCGGGGCGAGATGGCCAGGCCCGCCTTGCGGGCGCGGCTGACGAGCTGGATGGAGCTGATGCTGTCGCCGCCGAGGTCGAAGAAGCTGTCGTCGATGCCGACCGCCGGCAGGCCCAGCACCTCGGCGAACAGGCCGCACAGCACTTCTTCGGGGGCGGTGCGCGGGGCGCGGCCCGTCACCTCGGCCTGGAAGTCGGGTGCGGGCAGGGCCTTCCTGTCCAGCTTGCCGTTCGCGTTCACCGGCAGGGAGTCCAGCACCACGACCGCCGACGGCACCATGTAGTCCGGCAGGACGTCGCGCAGGTGGCCGCGCAGAGCGGCGCCGAGCTCGCCGGCCATGCGGCCGAGGGCGGGGTTGTTGGTGAGCGGCCGGTCGGCGGACTGTGCGTCCCGGGGCAGGAACACGTCGGTCAGGGCGCCGGTGCCGCCCGGGAGGAAGAGGGCGTCCAGCTCTCCGTCCGCCCCTTCGGACGACCAGGTGACGGCCACCCGGTAGCCGAGCGCTTCGCCCAGGTCGTGGAGCGCGTCGGGGGTCGGGGCCGGGCCGGCGGTGCGGCGCAGTTCGGCCCGGACCTCGGCGAGGGAGCCGCCGGCGAACAGGGCGCGCGCGGCCGCGGCCTCGTGTGCCATACGGGCGTTGGGCACGCCCGTCACGCGCAGCCGGGCCGGGCGCTCGGCGGCGAGCCGGTCGGCGAGGTCGCGGGCGGTGGTGACGTCCTCGCCCCACTGCCAGTGCGGCGTCCCGGCCGCGGAGACGGGTGTCCGCGCGGGCTGCTTGCGGATGACCACGTCGTAGCGGTAGCGGCTCAACTCGTTGTCGTACGGGCCGGACTTGACCCGGATGTCGACGGCGTCGTCCGCCTCGGCGAGGGCGTGGAAGAACGCGGGGTCGACCAGCAGTTCGTTCTCCTGGGTCGCCCGCTGGTCCACCGCACGGCGGACGGCCGCGGAGTCGGCTTCCGTGCCGCTGCGGGCCAGCTGCACGGCGGTGTCCAGCGCCCGCTTCAGCCGCAGGTTCCGTACGTCGCCGACGAACAGGGCGCCGCCCGGCGCCAGCAGGTCGAGGGCGCCCCGGAGCACGGAGGTGAGGTAGTCGGCGTTGGGGAAGTACTGCACCACGGAGTTGATGACGACGGTGTCGAAGAATCCCGTGGGCAGGTCGTCGAAGTCGTGGGCGGGCCGGGCGCGCAGCTCGACCCGGTCCGCGAGCTCCGGCCGGGCCGCCGTCTGCCGGCGGAGCCTGTCGATGACCGCGGCGGAGAAGTCGGTCGCCCAGTAGGCCTCGGTGGTGCCGGCGAGCCGGGACAGCAGCAGGCCGCTGCCGACGCCGATCTCCAGGATCCGGCGGGGCTCCAGGGCCTGGATGCGCTCCACGGCGTCCGCGCGCCAGTGGCGCATGGCGTCCAGGGGGATCGGCTCGCCGTCGTAGCTGCTGTCCCAGCCGGTGAAGTCCTCGCCGAATTCGGTCACCGGCGTGGAGTCGTACATGGTCTGGTAGAGCTGTTCCCACTGCTCGACCTGTTCGCGCCGGCCCCGTTCGAGGCGGTCGGAGAGCGACCGCCAGTCCGGCACCACATAGCCCACCAGGTGTTTTCCGCCCGGGCCGTCGTCGCGTGTGATCACTTCCGCTTCGCCCACGTCCGGGTGCCGGCCGAGTGCGGAGGCGACCTCGGCGGGCTCGATGCGCACGCCGCGGATCTTCACCTGGTCGTCGCCGCGGCCCATGTAGACCAGCCGGCCGTCGGCGTTCCAGCGGGCGAGGTCGCCGGTGCGGTACATGCGGGAGCCGGCCGGGCCGTAGGGGCAGGCCACGAAGCGCTCGGCGGTGAGCGGGGCGCGGTCGAGGTAGCCGCGCGCCAGGCCGGTGCCGGCGAGGTAGAGCTCGCCCATCACGCCCACGGGCACCGGCTGCAGGGCGCGGTTGAGGACGTAGACCCGGGTGTTGGCGATGGGGGCGCCGATCGGCGGGGCAAAGTCCGCCGGGGCGTCGGGCGGGCAGGCGAACGCGGTGACGTCGATGGCCGCTTCGGTCGGCCCGTAGAGGTTGTGCAGTTCGCAGGTCAGGACGGTGTGGAAGCGGGCCGCCAGCTCGGCCGGGAGCGCCTCGCCGCTGCAGATCACCCGGCGCAGGGAGCGGCACCGGCCGGCGGAGGGTTCCGCGAGGAAGCCCTTGAGCATGGACGGCACGAAGTGCACGGTGGTGACGTCCTGCTCGGCGATGAGCTCGGCGATGTAGGCGGGGTCCTTGTGGCGCTCCGGCTCGGCGACCACCAGGGTGGCCCCGGTGATGAGCGGCCAGAAGAACTCCCAGCCGGAGACGTCGAAGCCGCACGAGGTCTTCTGCAGGACGCGGTCGGTGGCGTCGAGCCCGTACTGGTCCTGCATCCACAGCAGGCGGTTGACCAGGCCCTCGTGCGTGTTGACGACGCCCTTGGGGGTGCCCGTCGAACCCGAGGTGTAGATGACGTTGGCGGGGTTGCGGGGCAGAACGGGCCGGGCGCCGTCGGCGTACGGGCGGGGGCCGGGCGCCTCGCGCAGGGCGGCCGCCGTCGTGGGGTCGTCGAGCAGCAGCAGCGGCATGCCGTCGGTGCCCGGCAGGTGGCCGACGGTGTCGGCGGTGCTGATCAGCGCCGCCGGCCGGGCGTCGGCGAGCATGGCGGCGATGCGGTCGGCTGGGTAGTCGGGGTCGATCGGCAGATAGGCCGCGCCGGTCTTGAGCACCGCGAGCAGCGAGACGATCAACTCGGCGGAGCGGGGGACGGCGAGGGCCACCAGGCGCTCGGGTCCGGCGCCCAGCCCGCGCAGCACGTGCGCCAGGGCGTCGGCGCGGGCGTCGAGTTCGCCGTACGAGAGCGCTTCGCCCTGGTGGACGACGGCGGGGCCGGCGGGTGTGCGCGCCGCCTGGGCCTCGAAGAGCTCGGGCAGGGTCGCCCCGGGGTACGGGCGTGCGGTGTCGTTCCACTCCGTGAGCAGGCGTCGCCCCTCCTCGGGGGCGAGGACGTCGAAGGCTCCGACGGCCCGGCCGGCGTCCGCGCCGGCGAGGCCGTCGATGATCCGCAGCACGGCCTCCTGGTGAACGGCCAGGTCCGCCGTGGTGTACAGCTCCGCGTTGGCGTCGAGGTCCACGCGCCAGGGCGTGTCCTCGGTTCCGCTGTAGACGATGAACGCCAGGTCCTCGACGGGGCCGTTGGTGAGGTTGTGGACGCTCGCCCGGGAGCCGGCGAAGTCCAGTGCGTAGTCGAAGATCTGCAGGTTCACGTGCGGTCCCACCAGCGGCTCGCCGGCCTCGCTCAGCTTCAGGTCGCGGCGTATGTCCTCGTAGCGGTAGCGCTGGTGGCCGAGGGCGTGCTGCATCGCGGCGGAGGTCCGGGCCAGAAGGCCGGACAGGCTCTCGTCCGGGTCGACCGTCAGACGCAGCGGCACGACGTTGGAGACCATGCCGGGGGTGCGGCGCACGGCCTTGGAGCGGGCCGTGACGGGCAGGCCCAGGATGATGTCCCGTTCCCCGGTCAGGCGGGCGACGTGGAGCAGCTCGACGACGACGAACAGGGCCGGCAGGGGCACGCCGCAGCTCTGGGCCACGCGCCGCAGGGCGTCGATCCGCTCCGGTTCCAGGTGGGCCGACACCCGGATGCGGCCGGGGGTCCGGCCGGAGCCGGCCTGCCCGAAGGAGACGGGGGCCGGACGGTCCGTCAGCGTGGTGGCCCAGTGGGCGCGGTCGGCGGCGAAGGCGGCGGAGTCGCGGTAGTCGCGGTCGTACTCCAGCAGGTCCTCGAGGCTTCCGTAGGGGGATTCCCCGACGGGGCGGCCCTCGACGAGGGCGGTGTAGATGTCGGCGGCCCGTCGCACGACGACCGAGCCGCTGAAGCCGTCGTACACCGCGTGGTGGGCGCGCAGGTACCAGTAGTGGATCTCGTCGGAGACCTTGAGCAGGGCGAGGGAGAGGATGCGGCCGTCCTCCAGCGAGAGCGGCCGGTCGAGCTCCTCGTCCATCCACTGCCGTGCCGCCTGCTCCGGCCGGGGCCGGTCGGTGAGGTCCAGGTACGGCACCGCGCACGCCCGGTCGGCGCCGAGGATCTGCACGGGGTCGCCGCTGGTCTCGGCGAATCGCACGTGGGAGGCGTCGGCCTCGTCGAAGGCGCGCCGTGCCGCCTGCAGGAACAGGCCGGTGTCCAGCGCGCCCCGGATCTCGACGTACTGGGCGATGCTGTAGTCGAGGCGGCCGGCGGCAAAGCGCTGCGCGAGCCACATCCCGCTCTGAGCCGAGGTCAGGGCGAGCTGCCGGTCCGGAGAAGCGGACATGATCGTTCCTTCGCGGTCGCTGCCGGCGCGCCGGTTCCGTCACGTAGCGGAGCCGAATCGGCGCCGACCATTCAGAATGAATACGTAAGGGATGCGGCGCCCACATCAGTGGCCGCGGAAGGGCAGGAGGAAGCCCGCAGGCAGATTCCCCCCGAATACTGCAAAACGATTACAACCCCCCGGTTCCCCCCGTTGGACGCCCAAGCATGGTCGAGCGTCTGGGCGACAATACACGAACCAACTGCGCGCGCCAGAAGGAATTTTGCCGCCCCCTTTACCTGTGACGACGATCACCCGCGCCCCGGACCGCGGCGCACCCGCCGGTCACCGCCCCCCTCTCGCGGCGGCCGCCGACAAGCAGTCGATCACCTCCTTGACAGCCACAAAATGATCAAGGTAGCGTCCCGGACGTTCCGTCATTGCTGAAGGCTACAAGTTCGGGCGGGGCGTACCGGGGGGTGCTTCAGCTTGGGATATCCCTTTTCGCGCCGCCATTAATGGCGCCGGTTTTGCGCGCGCATTCTGGGGGATTCCGTTGACCGATTTCGCGGCACTGACCCGCCTGCCGTTCGACAGGCGCATCGAAGAATTCTTCGCGTATCTGGGCGGCCGGCGCGAGGTCGAGGCGGTCGGCGAGAGCCGGGAGCCGGGCGTCTGGGAGGTCTTCCGCCACGACGAGGCGGTGCAGGTCCTGGGCGACTTCCGGACCTTCTCCAGCGACATGAACCACTTCATCCCCGAGGAGCAGCGCCAGCTGGCGCGCGCGGCCCGGGGCAACTTCGTCGGGATCGACCCGCCGGACCACACCCAGCTGCGCGCCATCGTCAGCCAGGCCTTCTCGCCGCGGGTCACCGCGGCGCTGGAGCCCCGTATCGCGCTGATCGCCGAGCGGCTCCTGGACGCCGTCGTCGAGGAGCGCGGCCCCGCGGCCCCCCTCGACCTGGTCGGCGAGTTCGCCGGACCGCTGAGCGCGATCGTCATCGCGGAGCTGTTCGGCATCCCCGAGGACGACCACCCGATGATCTCGGAGTGGGCCAGGGCCCTGCTGGGTTCGCGCCCCGCGGGAGAGCTGAGCGTCGCCGACGAGGCCGCCATGCGGAACGTGGCCGACCTCGTGCGGCGGGCGAGCGAGTACCTGGTGCACCACATCCGCGAGCGGCGCGCCCGGCCCCAGGACGACCTCACCAGCAGGCTCGCGACGGCCGAGGTCGACGGCCAGACCCTGGACGACGAGGAGATCGTCGGCGTCATCGGCATGTTCCTGATCGCCGGATATCTGCCCGCATCCGTATTGACCGCGAATACCGTGATGGCGCTCGACGAGCACCCCGCCGCGCTGGCCGAAGTACGCCGGGATCCGGAACTCCTGCCCGGGGCGATTGAGGAAGTACTGCGCTGGCGGCCGCCGCTGGTCCGCGACCAGCGCCTCACCACATGCGATGCGGAACTGGGCGGACGCACCATCCCCGCCGGTTCCATGGTCTGCGTGTGGCTGGCCTCGGCGCATCGCGACCCCCTGCGTTTCGAAAATCCCGACACATTCGACATCCGCCGTAATTCCGGACGTCACCTTGCGTTCGGAAAGGGAATCCACTACTGCCTGGGCGCACCACTGGCCAGGCTGGAAACCCGTATCGCCATGGAAACGCTGCTGCGCCGCTCCGCGCGCGTGGAAATCGCCCGGGACAGTTCCGTGGAGTTCCATGAGTCGATTGGCGTGCTGGGCCCCGTGCGGCTGCCCGCCACCCTTTTCACCCGCCGCTGAACCAGCGAACCGCCCGGCTGAGCAAGCAGCGCATCGCACGCATCGCGACGAGGATTTGAAGAATGCCGCTCGAGCAGAGCAATAGCGCCCGTCCCGCCTACGTCATCTACACCTCCGGGTCCACCGGGGCGCCCAAGGGAACCGTCGTCACCGGCGAGAACCTCGTCAACCTGCTCTCGGACTTCCGGGACCGGCTCTCCTTCGGGCCCGGGGACGGACTGCTGGCGGTGACGACGTTCGGCTTCGACATCGCCAACCTCGAGCTGCTCCTGCCGCTCGTCAGCGGTGGGCGGCTCGTGCTCGCGCCGAAGGAGGCGAGCGGGGACCCGTACGCCCTGGGCAAGCTCATCTCCGCCTCGGGCGCCACCGTGATGCAGGCGACCCCCGCGCTGTGGCAGAGCCTGCTGGCCGCCGGGCACCCCGAGGACGCCGGACAGCTCAGGGTCCTGGTCGGCGGCGAGGCGCTGCCCGAGCCGCTCTCGCGCGCGCTGCGGGCGTCCGCGCGGGAGGTCACCAACGTCTACGGGCCGACCGAGACGACGATCTGGTCCACCGCGGCGCCCCTGGGCGAGGAGGACACCGGACGGCCGCCCATCGGCCTGCCGCTCGCCAACACCCGTGCGTACGTACTCGACAGCGGCCTGCGGCCGGTGCCCGACGGCGTGGCGGGCGAGCTCTACCTCTCCGGTTCCGGCGTCGCCCGCGGCTACCTGAACCGGCCCGGGCTCACCGCCCAGCGCTTCGTGGCCGACCCCTACGGCCCGGCGGGCGCCCGGATGTACCGCACCGGCGACCTCGTGCGCCGCCGCCCCGACGGACAGCTGGAATTCCTCGACCGGGTCGACCACCAGGTCAAGATCCGCGGCTTCCGCATCGAACTCGGCGAGATCGAGGGCGCCTTGAACGGGCACCCGTCCGTCCACCGAGCCGCCGTCGTGGTGCACGAGGACCCGGCCGGCGAGAAGCGGCTGGTCACCTACGTGGTGCCCGGCCCGGACGCCGCCGATCCGGCCGTGCTCCGCGCCCACCTCGCCGAACGGCTCCCCTCGTACATGATGCCGGCCGCGATCGTCGGGCTGGACGCGCTGCCCCTGACCCCCAACGGCAAGCTCGACCGCAGGGCCCTGCCCGCCCCCGACTTCGCCGCCACGACCACCGGCCGCGGGCCGCGCACGCCGCAGGAGGAGATCCTCTGCGGCCTGTTCGCCGAGGTGCTCGGGGTGCCCACCGTCGGCGTCGACGACAACTTCTTCGACACCGGCGGCCATTCACTGCTGGCCACCCGTCTGACCAACGGCATCCGCTCCCGGCTCGGGGTCGAGCTTCCGGTGCGCACCGTCTTCGAGGCGCCCACCGTGCAGGAGCTCGCGGCCCGCCTCGCCGGCGGCGACCGGGCCCGCCCGGCCCTCGCCCCCGCCGACCGGCCCGCCGAACTCCCCCTCTCCCACGGCCAGCGGCGCCTGTGGTTCCTCAACCGGATGGAGGACGGCGGGGCCGCCTACAACATCCAGGCGACGCTGCGGCTCACCGGCCGGCTCGACCGCGCCGCGCTCGACGCGGCCCTGGCCGACCTGACGGCCCGGCACGAATCGCTGCGCACCGTCTATCCCGAGGCCGGCGGCGAACCCCGCCAGCGGATCCTCGACACCGCCACCGCCCGCCCCACGCTGACCGTCACGCCCACGACCGAGGACAAGCTCCCCGAAGCCCTCGCGGCCGCCTCGGCGCTCGGCTTCGACCTCACCACCGAACTCCCCCTGCGGGCCCACCTCTTCCCGCTCGGCCCGGACGAGCACGTCCTGCTGCTGGTCCTGCACCACATCGCCGGCGACGGCTGGTCCATGGCACCGCTCGCCCGTGACCTGGGGACCGCCTACGCGGCCCGGCTCGGCGGAGCGGACCCCGACTGGGCGCCGCTGCCCGTCCAGTACGCGGACTACACGCTGTGGCAGCGTGAGGTGCTGGGCGACGAGGACGACCCGGACAGCGCCCTGAGCGCCCAGACCGACTTCTGGCGCCGCACGCTGCGCGCTCTGCCCGAGCAGCTGGCCCTGCCCACCGACCGGCCGCGGCCGCGCAAGCTCAGCTTCCGCGGCGACACCGTGGACATCGAGCTCGACGCCGCGCTGCACGCACGCCTCCTCGACCTCGCCCAGCGCCACAACGTCAGCCTGTTCATGGTGCTCCAGGCCGCCGTGGCCACCTTGTGCACCCGGCTGGGCGCGGGCACCGACATCCCCGTCGGAAGCCCCATCTCGGGCCGCACGGACGCCGCGCTCGACGAGCAGGTCGGCTTCTTCGTCAACACCCTCGTGCTGCGCACCGACACCTCCGGCGACCCGCGCTTCAGCGACCTGCTGCGGCGGGTCCGCGAGACCGCCCTCGCGGCCTACAGCCACCAGGACGTGCCCTTCGAGCGGCTGGTGGAGCTGCTCAACCCGGTGCGCTCGCTCTCCCAGCACCCCCTGTTCCAGGTCTTCCTCGCGCTGCAGAACAACGCCGAGGCCCAGCTGACGCTCCCCGGCCTGAGCGTGGCGGTGGAGCCGGACGCGCTGCGGCCCGCCAAGTTCGACCTGGCGTTCAACATCACGGAGACCTTCGGCGCCGGGCACACCCCGGGCGGGGTCACCGGCGTCCTGGAGTTCAGCACCGACCTCTTCGACCGGGACACCGCCGAGGCAATGGCGGAACGATTCACCCGGCTGCTGGCCTCCGTCGCCCGCGACCCCCGCCAGCACCTCGGCGCCATCGACGTCCTGGCCGCCGAGGAGCGCGAGCGGCTGCTGGGCACCTGGAGCGAGCAGGGCCGCCCCACCACCACCGTGCACCGGCGGCTCGCCGAGGTCACCGCCGCCGGACCCGACGCCCCCGCCGTCCGCGCGGGCGACCGCGAACTGACCCGCCGCGAGCTGGACGAGCGCGCCAACCGGCTGGCCCACCGCCTCATCGGGCTCGGCGTCGGCCCGGAGACCCGGGTCGCCGTGTTCCTGGAGCGCTCGCCGGAGCTGGCGGTGGCCGTCCTCGCCGTGCTCAAGGCCGGCGGCGCCTACGTACCGCTGCACGAGGCGTTCCCCGCCGAGCGGCTCGAGTGGGTCATGGCCGACACCCGGTCGAGCGTGCTGCTCACCGACCGGGCCATGCTCGCGCGCGGCTTCGAGCACGACGCGACGGTGGTCGTCCTCGACGACGACCCCGCCCTGGCCCACGAGCCCTCCCACGACCCGGCGGTACCGGTCCACCCGGACCAGCTCGCCTACATCATGTACACCTCCGGCTCCACGGGCACCCCCAAGGGCGTGGCCGTCGCGCACCGCGAGCTCCTCGCGCTGGCCTGCGACCCGTGCTGGGACACCGGACACCACGAGCGCGTCCTGCTGCACGCGCCGTACGCCTTCGACATCTCCGACTACGAGCTGTGGGTGACCCTCCTGGCCGGCGGGCTGGTCGTGCTCGCCCCGCCCGGCCGCCTGGACACCGCCGCGCTCACCCGCCTGATCCGACAGGAGGAGATCACCGCGGTGCACTTCACCGCGGGCCTCTTCCGGGTGCTCGCCGAGGACGCGCCCGGCGCCCTCGCGGGCGTGCGGGAAGTCCTCACCGGCGGCGACGTCGTCTCGCCGGTCGCGGTGCAGCGCGTCCTCGAACACGCCCCCGGCGCGGTCGTCCGGCAGCTGTACGGGCCCACCGAGGCCACCCTCTGCGCGACCCAGCACGAGGTGCGCGCCCCCTACACCGCCGGCGCGGCCGTGCCCATCGGGCGCCCGCTCGCCGACACCCGGATCTACATCCTGGACGCGCACCTGCGGCCCGTTCCCCAGGGCGTGACGGGAGAGGTCTACCTCGCCGGCGCCGGCCTCGCCCGCGGCTACCTCAACCTCCCCGGCCGCACCGCCGAACAGTTCGTCGCCGACCCCTTCGGCCCGCCCGGGGCCCGGATGTACCGCACCGGCGACCTGGCACGGTGGAACGCCGACTGGCAGCTGGAGTTCGCCGGACGCGCCGACCACCAGGTCAAGATCCGCGGCTTCCGCATCGAGCCGGGCGAGATCGCCGCGGCCGTCGCCAAGCACCCGGACGTCCGCGAGGCCGAGGTGCTCGCCCGCCCCGACCACCGGGGCGAGACGCAGCTCGTCGGCTATGTGGTCGCCGACTGGCAGCGGCTGACCGACCGCCTCGAGACGGGCACCCGCGAGCAGGTCACCGAGTGGCGGCAGATCTACGACGGCATGTACGGCCGCACCTCCGACGCCGGGTTCGGCGAGGACTTCTCCGGCTGGGACAGCAGCTACGACGGCGAACCGCTCCCCCTGGAGCAGATGCACGAGTGGCGCGAGTCCATCGTGGAGCGCGTCCGTGCGCTGCGCCCCCGCCGCGTCCTGGAGATCGGCGTCGGCAGCGGGCTCATCCTGAGCCGGCTCGCCGGGGACTGCGAGTCCTACTGGGCGACCGACTTCTCCGCCGAGGCCATCGCCTCGCTCCGCGACGAGCTCGGCCGCCACCCCGCGCTCGACGACCGCGTCGAACTGCGCGTCCAGGCCGCCGACGATTTCGACGGGCTCCCCCAGGGCCACTTCGACACCGTCGTGATCAACTCGGTCACCCAGTACTTCCCGCACGCCGGATATCTGGAGTCCGTGCTGGCCAAGGCCGTCGACCTGGTCGTCCCCGGCGGCGCGGTGTTCGTCGGCGACGTACGCAACCTCACGCTCCTGCGCGGCTTCCACACGGCGGTCGCCCTCGCGCGCACGCCGGACCCCGAGAGCGCGGACGCGCTGCGCCGGGACGTCGACCGGCGTGTGCTGAAGGAGAAGGAACTCCTCGTCGCCCCCGCCTTCTTCCACCGCCTGCGCGCCGGCAACCCCCACGTGGGCGGCGTGGACGTCCGGGTCAAGAGCGGCCGGCACCACAACGAGCTCAGCCGGTACCGCTACGACGTCGTCCTGCACCGCAAGCGGCCCGAGGACCTGGTCACCTTCGCCGCGGGACCCGTGTGGAGCTGGGCCGACGACGTCGCGGGCCTGCCCGCGCTGCGGGCCCGACTCGACCGCGACCGGCCGGAGAGCGTCCGGGTGACGGGCGTGCCGAACGCCCGCACCGCCGCCGAGGCGGCGGCCGCCCGGTCCCTGGTGGCGGGCGAGGACCTCGCCCGCGTGCGGGAGGCGTACGACAGTGCCCGCGGAGTGGACCCCGAGGACCTCGTCGCGCTGGGCACGGAACTCGGCTACCGGACCGTACTGACCTGGACCGAGGGCGACGCCGACGGCCGGCTGGACGCACTGTTCGTGGCCGCCTCGGCCGCCTCCGCGTCCGACCCCCTGTCCACGCACGCCGCCGGTGACGACGAGAAGACGTACGCGGGCGGCCTCACCAACGACCCGGTCGCCTTCCGCGAGTCCGGGCAGTTGAACGCCTCCCTGCGCGACCACCTGCGCGAGTGGCTGCCCGACTACATGATCCCCGCCGCGTTCGTGGTGCTCGACTCCCTGCCCGTCACCGAGAACGGCAAGCTCGACCGCGCCCTGCTGCCGATGCCGGACCTGATCGGTGAGGTACGCGGCGGCGCCCCCCGCACCCTGCGGGAGGAGACCCTCTGCGGCCTGTTCGCCGAAGTGCTGGGGGTGCCCGGCGTCGGGATCGACGACGGCTTCTTCGAGCTGGGCGGCCATTCGCTGCTGGCGATCCGCCTGGTCAACGCCGTTCGCGCCGCCCTGGGCGTCGAGCTGACCGTGCGAGCGGTCTTCGAGGCGCCGACCGTCGCGGAGCTGGCCCAGCGCCTGGGCGACGCCGGCCACGGCCGGCCCCCGCTGGTCCCGGTGGACCGGCCGGACGTGGTGCCACTGTCGTACGCCCAGCGACGCCTGTGGTTCCTCAACCGCCTCGGGGAACCGAGCGGCGCCTACAACATCCCCGTGGCGCTGCGCCTCTCCGGCGCACTGGACCGACGGGCCCTGACCGCCGCGCTGCGGGACGTGGTGGCCCGGCACGAGAGCCTGCGCACCACGTTCCCCGAGGCCGGGGACGAGCCGAGCCAGCTCGTGCACGACCCGTCCGCCGCCACGGTCGGCCTCGACGTGGTTGAGGTCGACGAGAAGGACGCCCACCACGCCCTGGCCGAGGCATGCCGGCGCGGCTTCGACCTCACCGCCGAACCACCCCTGCGCGCCACCCTGTTCGCGACCGCACCGGACGAGCACATCCTCCTGGTCGTGCTGCACCACATCGCGGGCGACGGCTGGTCCATGGCACCGCTCGCGGGCGACGTCGCCACGGCCTACGCCGCCCGCGCCGCGCACCGCGCACCGGACTTCGCACCGCTGGCCGTCCAGTACCCCGACTACGCCCTGTGGCAGCGCGAGGTGCTCGGCGACGAACAGGACCCGGACAGCCGGATCTCCGGACAGTTGGCCCACTGGCGCGAGGCCCTCGCCGGGCTGCCCGAGGAGCTGGCCCTGCTCACGGACCGGCCCCGGCCGGCGGAATTCAGCTACCGCGGCGGAGCGGTGCCCTTCGAGATCGCTCCCGCCCTCCACGACCGCCTCTCCCGCCTGGCGCGGGAGCACGGCGCGAGCCTGTTCATGGTGCTGCAGGCCGGCCTCGCCGCCCTGCTGACCAAGCTCGGCGCCGGTACGGACATCCCCATCGGCACCCCGATCGCCGGCCGGGACGACAAGGCCCTCGACGACCTCGTCGGCTTCTTCGTCAACACCCTGGTGCTGCGCACCGACACCTCCGGGAACCCGGACTTCGCCGGGCTCGTCGGCCGCGTGACCGAAGCGGACCTGGCGGCCTACGCCAACCCCGACGTGCCCTTCGAGCGGCTGGTCGAGGTGCTCAACCCGGCCCGTTCCCTGGGCCGGCACCCCCTCTTCCAGGTCATGCTCGCGCTGCGGAACACCGCGGAGCCCGAACTGCGCCTGCCCGGGCTGCGGGTGAGCGTGCCCGACCTCGAGTCCACCTCGGTGAAGTTCGACCTCGACTTCCAGCTGGGCGAGCGCTTCGACGAGCGCGGCGCCCCGGCCGGCATCGCCGGGCAGGTCGCCTACAGCGCCGACCTCTTCGACCGGGACACGGTCGCCCTGATGACGCGCAGGCTCGTCCGCCTGCTGGAAGCCGTCGCCGCCGACCCGCACCTGCCCCTCGGCGCCGTCGACGTCCTCTCGCCGGACGAGCGGCAGCGGATCGTCGAGGTGTGGGGCGGCACGGCCGACCCGGAGCCCGTCGTGGACGTGGTGACGGCGTTCGAGGCGCAGGCCGCGCGCTCACCGATGGCCACGGCGGTGGTCTGTGGCGACGTCACACTGTCCTTCGCGGAGCTGAACGGCCGGGCCGACAGGCTCGCGCGGCTCCTGCGGGCGCGCGGAGTGCGCCCCGGCGATCTGGTGGCCGTGGCGGTGCCGCGGTCCGCCGAGATGGTCGTGGCCGTATGGGCGGTGCTGAAGGCCGGCGCGGGCTACGTGCCGGTCGACCCGGGATACCCGGCGGACCGCATCGCGTTCATGCTGGCCGACGCCGCCCCGGGCCTGGTGCTGACGGAGCGGTCGGTCGCCGACCGCCTGCCCGCCGACGGGACGCCGGCCCTCGTCCTGGACGACCCGCGCACCGCCGCCGAGCTCGCGGAACTGCCCGACGCGCCGCTCGCCCCCCACGGGCCGGCCACGGCCGCCTCCCCCGCCTACGTGATCTACACGTCGGGGTCGACGGGGAAGCCGAAGGGCGTGGTGGTCTCCCGCCGGTCCATGTCGGTGTTCCTGTCCTGGGCGGTGGAGCGCTTCGGCGAACGGGACCTGGCGAGGGTCCCGGCGTCGACGTCGTTGTCCTTCGACGTGTCGGTGTTCGAGATCTTCGCGCCCCTGCTGGCCGGTGGCCGCATCGAGGTGGTGACCGACCTGCTGGCACTGGCCGAACGGCCGTGGTCGGGAACGCTGATCAGCGGTGTGCCCTCGGTCTTCTCGGCCCTGCTGGACGCCGGCACGCCCCTGGACTGCGACCAGATCGTGCTCGCGGGCGAGGCACTGCCCGAGCAGCTGGTGCGCCGGCTGCGGCACCACGCACCCGGGGTGCGGATAGCCAACCTGTACGGGCCGACCGAGTCCACCGTCTACGCCACCGGCTGGTACGAGAGCGATGCGGGCGAGGTGCTGGCTCCGCCGATCGGGCAGCCCCTGCCCGGCACCCGCGCCTACGTCCTCGACGGGCGGCTGCTCCCGGTCCCGGCCGGGGTCGCCGGCGAGCTGTACCTGGCCGGGCCCAAGGTCGCCGACGGCTACCTGCGCCGACCGGGCCTGACCGCCCGTCACTTCGTGGCCGATCCTTATGGTCCGGCGGGCTCGCGGATGTACCGCACGGGTGACCTGGCCCGCTGGGACGAGAACGGCGTGCTGCACTACCTGGGCCGCGCCGACCACCAGGTCAAGGTCCGTGGGTTCCGTATCGAGCTCGGGGAGATCGAGAGCGTTCTCTCCCGGCACCCCGCCATCACCCACGCCACCGTCACCACCCACACCACCCCTGCCGGCGACCACAAACTCGTCGCCTACGTCACCACGACAGCGGACCCCCACCCCTCCCACGAGGAACTGACCCGCCACATCACCGCCACGCTGCCCGACTACATGGCACCGGCCGCGACCGTGGTCCTGGACACCCTCCCCGTCAACGCCAACGGCAAGCTCGACAGGAAGGCCCTGCCCGCACCCGACTTCCAGGCCTCCGAGACGGCACGCGCCCCGCGCACCCCCGCGGAAGAGCTCATGTGCGCGCTCTTCGCGGACGTCCTCGGCGTGCCCTCCGTCGGCCCCGACGACAGCTTCTTCGACCACGGCGGACACAGCCTGCTGGCCACCCGGCTGGTCAACGCCGTCCGTACGGCCTTCGGCGCCGAACTGGCCCTGCGGGCCGTCTTCGAGACGCCCACGCCCGCCGGGCTCGCCGAGCGGCTCGCCGGGGCTGGTGCGGCCCGCGCACCCCTGGGCCGGGCCGAACGGCCGGAGCGGATCCCGCTCTCGTACGCCCAGCAGCGACTGTGGCTGCTGAACCGGCTGGACGGCACGGGCGCCACCTACAACGTGCCGATGGCGCTGCGGCTGACCGGAGACCTCGACCTGGACGCCCTGCGGGCCGCCCTGGCCGACGTGGTCGGCCGGCACGAGACGCTGCGCACGGTCTACCCGGAGGTCCGCGGGGTCCCCCACCAGCTGGTGCGGGAGACCGCCGGGGCCGCCCCCCGGCCGGCCCTGGTCGACACCGCCGAGGACCGGCTGCCCGGCGCGCTCGCCGAGGCGGCGGGGCGCGGCTTCGACCTGACCCGTGACCTCCCGCTGCGGGCCACCGTGTTCCGGCTCGGTCCCACCGAGCACGTGCTCCTGCTGGTGCTGCACCACATCGCGTGCGACGGCACCTCGCTCGCCCCGCTGGCCCGGGAGCTCGCGACGGCCTACCGGGCGCGGCGCTCCGGCGCGGCCCCCGACTGGCGTCCGCTGCCCGTCCAATACGCCGACTACGCCCTGTGGCAGCGCGAGGTGCTGGGCGAGGAGGACGACCCGCAGGGCCTCGGCGCCCGCCAGCTGGCCTTCTGGCGCTCGGCCCTGGCCGGGATGCCGCAGGAGCTGGCGCTGCCGGCCGACCGGCCGCGCCCTGCGGTGGCCGGCCACCGCGGCGGCACGGTGACGGCGGACCTGGACGCGCGCCTGCACCGCCGGCTGCGCGAGCTGGCCCGGGAAAGCGACGCCACCCCCTTCATGGTGCTGCAGGCGGGGCTCTCCGCCCTGCTCACCCGGCTCGGCGCGGGCACCGACATCCCCGTCGGCACCCCCGTCGCCGGACGCGACGACGAGGCGCTCGACGACCTCGTCGGCTTCTTCGTCAACACCCTGGTGCTGCGCACCGACACCTCCGGCGACCCCGCCTTCGGCGACCTCGTCCGGCGGGTGCGGCAGACCGCGCTGGCGGCCTACGCCCACCAGGACGTGCCGTTCGAGCGGCTGGTGGAGGCGCTCAACCCCGAGCGCAGCATGTCCCGGCACCCGCTGTTCCAGGTGCTGGCGACGATGCGCGACTACCGGCCGCCGCGCGCCGACCTGACCGGCCTGACCATGGCCGAGGCCGGCGTGGACCCGGGCGTCGCCAAGTTCGACCTGGAGTTCACCTTCGGCGAGGCCTTCGACGACGCCACGGAGCCCGCCGGTATCGGCATCGAGCTGCGCTACAGCGCGGACCTCTTCGACGAGGCCACCGCGACGGGGATCGTGGCCCGCCTGGCACGCCTCCTGGAGGACCTCTCCGCCGCCCCGCACAAGCCGATCAGCGCCGCGGACGTCCTGCTGCCGGACGAGCAGCGGGCCGTCGCCGACTGGAGCGGAACGGGGGCGCGCGTGCCGGAGGGCACCGTCACCGAGCTGTTCCGGAACCGGGCGGCGAGCTCCCCGGACGCCGTGGCGCTGCGCTCCGGCGCGACGACCGTGTCGTACGCGGAGCTGAACCGGCGGGCGAACCGGCTGGCGCACACGCTGATCGGCCTCGGCCTCGGGCCGGAGAGCGTGGTGGCGCTCGCGCTGCCCCGCTCGGCCGAGCAGATCACCGCCCTGCTCGGGGTGCTCAAGTCGGGCGCCGCCTACCTTCCGGTCGACCCCGGCTACCCCGCCGAGCGGATCCGGACCATGCTCGGCGACGCCCGCCCGGCCCTGGTGCTCACACTCCAGGAGATCCACGACGAGCTCGTGGGAGAACTGCCCGAGCACACGGCCGTCCTGACGGTGGACAGCCCGCAGGCCGCCGCCCGGATCGCCGCCGCGCCGTCCACCGACCCGGTGGACGCCGACCGGACCGCGCCCCTGCTGCGGGACCACCCGGCCTACCTCATCTACACCTCGGGCTCCACCGGACGCCCCAACGGCGTGCTCGTCACCCACTCCGGCACCGCCAACCTCGCGGCCCGGCAGATCGAGCGGTTCCGGGTCCGGCCGGGGGACCGCGTGCTGCAGTTCGCGTCCCCGAGCTTCGACGCGGCCTTCTCCGAGGTGTGCATGGCGCTGCTCTCCGGCGCGGAACTGGTGCTGGCCGACAAGGACGAGCTGACCCCGGGCCGGCCGCTGGCCGAGGTGCTCACCCGGCACGCGATCACCCATGTGACGCTGCCGCCCGTCGCCCTGCCGCTGCTGCCCCCGCACGCCCTGGCGTCCGTGACCACGCTGATCACGGCGGGCGACGCGCTGCCCCGGGACGCGGTGGGCCGGTGGGGAACGGGCCGCCGGCTCGTCAACGCCTACGGGCCGACCGAGGCCACCGTCTGCGCCACGATGAGCGAGCCGCTCTCCGGTGCCGACGCACCGTCGATCGGCCGGCCCCTGGACGGGGCCCGCGCCTACGTCCTGGACGACCGGCTGCGCCCCGTGCCGCCCGGCGTGACCGGCGAACTGTACGTCGGCGGGCCCGGTCTGGCCCGCGGGTACGCGGGGCGGCCGGGGCTGACCGCCGGGCGGTTCGTCGCCGACCCGCACGGCCCGGCGGGGGCCCGCATGTACCGCACGGGCGACCTCGTGCACTGGGACCGGGACGGCCGGCTGCACTTCGCCGGCCGCGCGGACCACCAACTCTCGGTGCGCGGCTTCCGCGTGGAGCCGGGCGAGATCGAGGCGGTGCTCCTCGCGCACCCGGACGTGGCACAGGCCGCCGTGACCCTCCACGACGACGGGCGCGGCGGACGGACGCTGACCGGCTACGTCGTGCCCGACGCCGGGCGCATCGTGGACGCCGGGGCGCTGCGCCGCCACGTCGCCGCGGCGCTGCCCGGTCACATGGTGCCGGCGGCCGTCGTACCGCTGGAGCGCTTCCCCCTCACGCCCAACGGCAAGCTCGACCGCAAGGCGCTGCCCGCCCCGGAGTTCGCCGCGCCGTCCGGCCGCGGGCCGCGCACTGCGCGCGAGGAACTGCTGTGCGAGCTGTTCGCGGAGGCGCTCGGCGTGCCCGAAGTCGGGATCGACGACGGCTTCTTCGCCCTGGGCGGCCACTCGCTGCTGGCGGCCGGACTCATCGGCCGGCTGCACGAGGCGCTCGGCGTCGAGATCGGGCTGCGCAGCCTGTTCGAGGCCCCGACGGTCGCCGAGCTCGCCGAACGGCTGGAGGCCGGCCCCGGCCGGGACGCGGGCACGGCCGACGAGGCGGGCGCCTTCGACGGGTTGCTGCCGCTGCGGCGCGGGAGCGGGGGGCCGGCGCTGTTCTGCGTCCCCGCGGCCGGCGGCGTGGGCTGGTCGTTCGCCGGACTCGCCCGGCACATCCCCGACCGGCACCCGCTGTACGCGCTGCAGTCACCGGGCCTGTCGGACCCGCGGGACCTTCCCGCCACGGTCGAGGAGACGGCCGCGCTGTACGTGGACCGGATCCGCGAGGTGCAGCCGGACGGCCCGTACCACCTCGTCGGCTGGTCGGTCGGCGGCCTGATCGCCCACGAGATGGCCGTGCGCCTGCGGGCCGCGGGCGCCGAGGTCGCGCTGCTGGCCGTCCTGGACGCCTACCCGCTGGCGGGCACTGTCGTGGCGCCGCCGCACCGGGCGGAGGTCGCCGAGGCGGTCCGCGGCCAGGCCGGCGGACACGACCTCGACGACGCGACGGCGGACAGGCTCGTCTCGGTCTACCTCGGCAACACCCGGGCGGCGCGCGCGTTCACCCCGGGCGTCTTCGAGGGCGACCTCGTGCACTTCGCCGCCGAACAGGACGCCACCTCGACGCTGACGCCCCGGCTGTGGCTGCCGCACGTCGGCGGACAGGTGGAACGACACCGCGTGGCCTGCGGCCACGAGGAGATGACCCGGCCCGGGCCGCTGGCCGACATCGGCCCGGTACTGGCCCGGAAGATGGCCGGCGCCCGCCTGGCGGACGACCGGGAACCGCGGGCCGACGGCTCGTGATCACGAAAGGACACGGAGAACACATGGCGACCAACCCCTTCGACGACGAGAACGGCAGCTACTTCGTGCTGCGCAACGACGAGGGACAGCACTCCCTCTGGCCGGCCTTCGCCGAGGTACCGGCCGGCTGGACGACGGTGTTCGGCAAGGACAGCCGCCAGGCGTGCCTGGACTACGTGGGCGAGCACTGGACGGACATGCGCCCCACCAGCCTGGTCACGGCGATGGACGCCGGCGCGGCGTAGCGCACGCGCACCGGCGGGGAACGAAAAGGCACTCAGGAGAACGCGGCTGTGAACGCACGACCGAAGACCGACTTCCAAGAACTGTCCATCGACCATGTGACGCTGTACGTCGAGGACCTCGACGCGAAGGTGGGCGAGCTCGCGCGCACCTACGGCTTCGAGGTGTACGCCACGGCCGCGGCGCGGGACGGGGCGCGTTCGGCCGCGGTCGGCCGTGAGCGGATACGCCTGGTGCTCACCGAGGCCTCGGCCGAGGACCACCCCGCCGCCGTGTACACGCGCCGGCACGGCGAGGGCGTCGCCGACATCGCCCTGACGGTGGCCGACGCCGCTGCCGCCTTCGCCGGGGCCGTCCACCGGGGCGCGGTGCCCGTCGCGGAGCCGGTCGAGCACGAGGGCGTGATCACGGCCTCGGTGCGGGCCTTCGGCGACGTGCTGCACACCTTCGTGCAGCGCCGGGAGGGGATCCCGCAGGACCGGCTCCCGGGGTTCGTGCCCGCGCACGGCCAGGAGCCCGCCGCACCGACCGGGCTGCTGGAGATCGACCACTTCGCGGTGTGCCTCGAGCCCGGCGGGCTCCGGCCCGCCGTCGCGTTCTACGAAGAGGTCCTGGGCTTCCGCAACACCTTCACGGAGAAGATCGTCGTCGGTGCGCAGGCGATGGACTCGGAGGTGGTGCAGAATCCCTCCGGCACCGTGACGCTCACCCTCATCGAGCCCGACACCTCCCGGGAGCCCGGGCAGATCGACCACTTCGTCAAGAACCACGGCGGCGCGGGCGTCCAGCACATCGCCTTCCGGACCGAGGACGTCGTGCGCTCGGTGGGCACGATGCACGCCCGGGGCGTGGAGTTCCTGAACACCCCGGCCGCCTACTACCGGATGCTGGGCGACCGCCTGCGGCTGGTCCGGCACTCCACCGACGAACTCGCCGCCCTGAACATCCTGGCCGACGAGGACTACGCGGGACAGCTCTTCCAGATCTTCACCAGGTCGGTGCACCCCCGCAGGACGCTCTTCTTCGAGGTCATCGAGCGCGCCGGGGCCACGACCTTCGGCAGCGGCAACATCAAGGCCCTGTACGAAGCGGTCGAAGCGGAGCAGCTGGGATGACCGCCGCCGAGTCGGGACGGGCCCTGACGGCGGTGTGCCTGGACGACGTCCGGGCGGCCGCCGAGGCCGTGCTCGAGCCCGCCGTCCGGGACTTCGCCGAGGGCGGCAGCGGTACGGAGGCGGTGCTCGCCGCGAACCGCGCCGCCTTCGCCGACGTCGCGCTCGTGCCCCGGGTGCTCACCGGTGTCACCGCCGCCGACACCGGCGCCAAGCTGCTCGGCAGCGACGCCGCCATGCCCGTCGCCGTCGCCCCCATGGCGTACCAGCGCCTGTTCCACGAGGACGGCGAGCTCGCCGCCGCGCGGGCGGCGCGCACGGCGGGCGTCCCCTACGTCGTGAGCACGCTGAGCAGCCACCGGGTGGAGGACATCGCCGCCACCGGAGCGACCACCTGGTTCCAGCTGTACTGCCTGCGCGACCGGGGCAAGAACCACGAACTCGTCGCCCGGGCCGAGGCCGCCGGCTGCGAGGCGCTGATGGTCACCGTCGACGTGCCGGTGATGGGCCGCAGGCTGCGGGACGTGCGCAACGGCTTCGCGCTCCCGGAGCACGTGCGGGCCGCCAACCTCGACACCGGCCCGGGGACCGAGGCGCACCGCGGCTTCGGCGGCGCCTCGGCGCTCGCCGTGCACACCAGCGCGGCGTTCGCACCGGGCCTGTCCTGGCGGGACCTGGCGGAACTGCGCGCCAGGACGTCGCTGCCACTGGTGGTCAAGGGCGTCCTGGACCCGCGGGACGCCCGTGCGGCGGTGGACGCCGGCGCCGACGGCATCGTGGTCTCCAACCACGGTGGCCGCCAGCTGGACGGTGCCGTGCCCAGCCTCCGCGCGCTGCCCGCCGTGGCCGAGGCCGTCTCCGGCGACTGCGAGGTCCTGCTGGACAGCGGCGTGCGCGACGGCACGGACGTCCTCAAGGCACTGGCCCTGGGCGCACGCGGCGTCCTCCTCGGCCGACCGGTCCTGTGGGGCCTGGCGGCGGGCGGGGAGCACGGCGTGGAGCGCGTACTGGACCTGCTGCGCACCGAGTTGGGCGCGAACATGACGCTGGCCGGCTGCGCCGACACCACCGCGGCGGCCGGTCTGCGCACGGAGAGGACGCGGACCCATGCGTTCCCGCCCCGGAGTTGACACGGCCCGAACAACAGGCGTTGTAGCCTGCACGCATCTGGAGATCAGCGCGTCCGGCGAGGAGTCCACTTGTTGCGTCTTGAAGCGGTGAGCAAGCGCTACGGCAGAGGCGATTGGATTCTCAGGGACGTCGATGTCGAGGCCCCCGCCGGCGAAGTCGTGGCGTTCGCGGGCGGAAACGGTTCGGGAAAGTCGACGCTGCTGCGCATAGCGGTCGGGCTGTCCCGGCCGACGCGCGGCGCGGTGGCCGGGCGGCCCCCGGTCATCGGCTACGTCCCCGACCGCTTCTCCCCCAACGAGCGCATGTCGGCCGCGGCGTATCTGACGCACATGGGCCGCGTCCGGGGGCTGACCACGTCGGCGGCCTCCTCGCGGGCCCACCGGCTGCTGGACCGGCTGGCGCTGGTGGGCGGCAAGGACGCGCCGCTGCGGAGCCTGTCGAAGGGCAACGCGCAGAAGGTCGCGCTCGCCCAGGCCCTGCTGGTCGAGCCCGGGTTGCTCGTCCTGGACGAGCCGTGGTCGGGCCTGGACGCCGACGCCCACGGCGTCCTGGCCGAGATCATGACCGAGGTGTCCGACGGCGGGGGCACGGTGCTGTTCACCGACCACCGCGAGTCGGTCACCCGGGCCCGCGCCTCCCGGACCTACACCGTCACCAAGGGGCGGGTCTCCCTGCGCGGTCCGGAACCTGCGGCGGCCGCGTACCGGCCCGCCGCCGAGGTCGTCCTGTCCGGCCCGCAGACGGGACCCGCGCCCCAGGACCTCCCCTGGGAGGCGCTGGACGGCGTGCTGGCGGTGAGCCGCCGGGCCACGCGGATCACGATGACCGTGGCCCGCGAGGCCACCGACTCCCTGCTGTACACCGCCCTGCAGCACGGCTGGTCCGTCCTGCAGGTGACGGGCACGGCCCACGACGACCGCACGACCGACGCCACCATGAACGGAGGCCTGCGGTGATCGCGCTCATCCGCTACACCTTCTCCACCGTGCTGCACACGCAGCGCTATCTCGCCCCGGTGCTCCTGTTCACGGGGCTGATGGGCGTGCTGACCGTCAACGGCAGCGGCCCGCTTCCCCCGGCCTACGCCTCCTCCGCCGGCGCGCTGTTCGTCTGCTCGACGTGGCTGACCATCGCGCTGATGAGCCTGGACGACGCGACGCAGCGGGCGATCGTCGTCATCAGTTCCGGCCGGTCCCTCAAGGTCCTGCTGGCGGTGATCGGTACGGCTCTGCTGAGCTGTCTGGCCCTGATGGTCTTCGGACTGTTCTTCCCGCTGTGGGTGGGCAGTTACGACGTCACGCCGGTCGACCTGCTGCTGGGCATGGAAGCGCAGCTCACCTGCGCGCTGGTGGGCATCGCCATCGGCGTGCTGTGCTCACGGCTGGTCTTCCGGCGGCAGGGGTACGCGCTGGTGGCCGCCCTCGCCCTGGTGATGGGCGCGCTCTTCGCCAAGGGGATGCCGCCGGTCAACCGGCTGTTCAACCTGATGGCGACGACGTCGGACTCGGCAGAGCTGCTGGCGCCCGCGGGCGGCATGCTCGCGATCGCCGCCGCGATCCTGGCCGCGTTCACGGCCGTCACGCAGTACGTCGCCGCCCGCAAGGAGTGAGCTCCGCCCCGCCGGGTCGCGGTCCCGGCGGCGCAGAATGGGGGGCATGACTGAGAGCAAGATGCCTGACTGGGAGAAGCGCTTCCGGGCGCCGCGGGTGGGGCTGCCGAAGTGGGCCAAGGGCGCTCCGGACCGGTCGCTGTTCACCTCCAACGCCACCGGGACCTACGAGCTGTACGCCTGGGACCGGGCCACGGGCGAGCAGCGGCAGGTCACGGACCGGCCGAACGGGACGTCGGGCGGGAAGCTGTCGCCGGACGGCGAGTGGATCTGGTGGTTCTCCGACACCGACGGCGACGAGTTCGGCGTATGGGTGCGCCAGCCCTTCCACGGCGGGCCGGACGAGCCCGCCGCGCCGGGCCTCGAGCCCTCGTACCCGGACGGGCTGGCGCTGGGCCGCGACGGCACGGCGGTCATCGGCCGGTCCACGGACAAGGGCGGCTCGACGGTCCACGTCGTGCGTCCGGGCGGCGAGCCGGTGGAGATCTACCGGCACCAGCAGTCGGCGGGCGTGGGGGACCTGTCCCACGACGGTTCTCTGATCGCCGTCGAGCACACCGAGCACGGCGACGCCATGCACTACGCGATCCGGGTCGTCACGACGGACGGCTCGGTCGTCGGCGAGCTGGACGACACCCGGGGCGGCACCGAGGAGCTGGGCCTGGCCGTGATGGGGTTCGCGCCCGTCGACGGGGACTCCCGGCTGCTCGTCGGCCACCAGCGGCGCGGCCGCTGGGAGCCGATGCTGTGGGACGCCGTCACGGGCGAGGAGACGGTGCTCACCGTCGACCTGCCGGGCGACCTGGACGCGACCTGGTTCCCCGACGGCAGCGCCCTGCTGATCGACCACAGCTACCAGGCGCGCAGCGAGCTGTGGCGCTACGAACTGTCGGACGGCCGGCTGACCCGCCTGGAGACCCCGGCCGGGACGGTGTCGGGGGCGCTGCCGCGGCCCGACGGGACGGTGGAGTTCCTCTGGTCCTCGGCCGCCAAGCCTCCGGTGGTGCGGTCCACGGCCGGGCACACGGTGCTGAGCGCGCCCGCGGTCTCCCACGGCATAGCGCAGGCCCCGGACTCGGTGCCGGTCTCCGACGTATGGGTCGAGGGCCCGGGCGGCACGGTCCACGCGCTGGTGCAGAAGCCCGCGGGCGAAGGGCCGTTCCCGACGGTCTTCGACATCCACGGCGGTCCGACGTGGCACGACAGCGACGCGTTCGCCGCCGGGCCGGCGGCCTGGGTGGACCACGGGTTCGCGGTCGTGCGCGTCAACTACCGCGGCTCCACGGGCTACGGGCGGGCCTGGACGGACGCGCTCAAGCACCGGGTCGGGCTCATCGAGCTGGAGGACATCGGGGCGGTGCGGGAGTGGGCCGTGGCGTCGGGGCTCGCGGACCCGCGGCGGCTGGTGCTGGCCGGCGGGTCGTGGGGCGGCTATCTGACGCTGCTCGGTCTGGGCACGCAGCCCGGGGCGTGGACGCTGGGGCTTGCGGCCGTGCCGGTCGCCGACTACGTGACGGCGTACCACGACGAGATGGAGGTGCTGAAGGCCCTGGACCGCACGCTGCTCGGCGGGACCCCGGAGGAGGTGCCGGAGCGGTTCGCGGCCTCGTCACCGCTGACGTACGTCGACCAGGTGCGGGCGCCGGTCTACATCTCCGCCGGGATGAACGACCCGCGCTGCCCGATCCGTCAGGTGGAGAACTACGTGGAGCGGCTGGAGCGGCGCGGGCATCCGCACGAGGTGTACCGCTACGACGCGGGGCACGGCTCGCTGGTGGTGGAGGAGCGGATCAAGCAGCTTCGGCTGGAGATCGCTTTTGCGGAGCGTCATCTGGGCCGTCCGGACCGGGCGTGATGCCCATCGCCAGGTCCCTGGCGGCCTCGGCCTCGCGGCGGTAGAGCCGGACCCACATGAAGGCGACGAAGCCCGCGAAGACGAACCACTCGCCGGTGTAGCCGAGGTTCTGGAAGGCCTTGAGGTCCAGGCCGCTGTTGGGGGCGGCGGCCGCGGGCACCGCGGTCAGGGGGGCGGCCGCCTCGGTCACGGTGATCCACGCGTCGTACACCCCGTACGGCACGAGGTTCACCAGCGAAGCGGCGCTGATCACGCCGAGCTGCCCCTGCGGCAGCCCGCCGGAGGTCCGCACGCCCTTGGAGGAGGGGCTCTCCGAGGCCTGGAGGGCGCCGGCCACGGTGACCCGGCCGGACGGCGGGGCCGGGATCTTCGCGGTGTCGTCCTTCGAGCCGGCGTCGCCGGGCAGCCAGCCGCGGACGACGGGCAGGGCCTTGCCCGCGTCGGTGCGCAGCAGGGTCAGGACGTAGAAGCCCTTGCGGGCGTCCAGGTCCCGGTCGGGTACGAGCAGTTGGTGCCCGGTGTCGTAGCGTCCGGTCGCCGTGGCCCGGCGGCCGGAGGTCTCGGTGCTCACGGGCAGCAGATCGGCCAGCGGCGCGGAGTCGGCCGTGCGGGCCTCGTCGGCCTGGGTCTGCTGGTCGCGATGGGAGTCGACGCGCGTTTCGAAGCGGCTGAGCTGCCAGCTGCCCATGAACAGGCACACGGGGATGGCCAGCACCGCGAAGACGTTGATTCCCCACCAGCGGGGAGTCAGCAGGAACCGATACACACCACCACGGTACGGGCAACGCCACGGCCGCCGTCCGGCGGGGCGGCGCGGGGCTACGGTGCCGGGTTCGCGGCCAGGGCTCCGGTGCGGTAGATCGTGCCGGCGCAGGCGTCGGGGATCGTCGTGTCGGCGGCCTTGGGCTCGCCCGCGTCCGGGGTGTGGCTGAGCACGACGCTCGCCGGGGGCTTGGCCGGGGCGGTGTCCTGGGTGGTCTGCGTGCCCTCCTCGGCCTTGGCGGCCGTCCCGGACTCCGGGGAGGAGGGGCTGGCCGGCGGGGCGGCCGAGGGGGCCGTGGGCTTGGAGCAGCCGCTGGGGCCGCCGTCGGCGGACGGGACCCAGGCGAACTTGATCTCGTACGCCTGGCCCGGCTGGAGGATCACCTGGGTCGGTTCGGTGGCCGGGTCGGGCAGGCCCGTCGCCGCGTCGCCGACCGTGTGGTCCACGACCGTGACGCGGGAGCTCTCGGCGCTGCCCTGGGCCTGGGCGGCCACCACGCCCGCGCTGCCGGCCACGGCGCAGACGGTGCTGGAGACGTTGACGACGCGGAAGGCTCCGTAGACGCGGCCGTCCTTGTCCGCGGGGGCGACGCTGCCGGCGCCCTTGCCGAGCTGTTTGCGGTCGCAGGTGGGCGAGGACGCGGCGAGCGTGGGGCCGGGGGCCGGGGCGGCGGCGCCCGGGGAGCCCGTGGGGCCGGCGGTACCGCCGTCCTTCTTGCCCTCCTCGCCGTGCCGGTCCTCCTCGTGCCTGCCGGCATCCGGCCCGGCGGTGTTCTCTCCGGGCCTGCCGTCCTCGTCGCGGCCGCCGTGCCGTCCGTCGGACATCTCGTGCGTGCGCTGGCGGCTGCTGGCCGCGTTGGCCGGGCGGTCGTCGGCGGTGCCGACGGTCGTGGCGACGTGGATGAGCGCGGGCATGGCCGCGATCCCGAAGATCACCGCGGCGGCGACGCCGACGGCGGCCTGCCGTCGGCGGGTGCGCCGGGCCGGCACGGCGCGCCGCAGCTGCTCCAGCGCGTCGGTGGAGGGTTCGAGATCGCCGACGGCTCCCTGCAGCAGGCGGCGCAGCGCCTGCTCGTCGAGGTCGGCGCCGGGCAGGGGGGACGAGTGACAGTCGCCGTCGCGGTGACCGTCGTGGCTGGGGGGGTGGCTCATACCGGCGCCTCCATGGCGACCCGGAGCGCCGCGATGCCGCGGGAGCCGTATGCCTTGACCGAGCCGAGCGAGAGGCCCAGGGTCTCGGCGACCTGGGCCTCGGTCATGTCGGCGAAGTAGCGCAGGACGAGGACTTCACGCTGGCGGCGCTGAAGTCCACGCATGGCTTTGATCAATTGGTCGCGCTCCAGCTGTTCGTACGCCCCTTCCTCGGCGCTCGCCATGTCGGGCATCGGCTTGGACAGCAGCTTCAGCCCGAGGATGCGGCGACGGAGCGCGGAGCGGGACAGATTGACGACGGTCTGCCGCAGATAGGCGAGGGTCTTTTCCGGGTCGCGCACGCGGTTGCGCGCGGAGTGCACCCGGATGAAGGCTTCCTGCACCACGTCCTCGCAGGAGGCCGTGTCGTCGAGGAGCAGGGCTGCGAGACCGAGCAGCGACCGGTAGTGCGCCCGGTAGGTCTCGGTGAGGTGGTCGACTGTGGTGCCCGCTGCCATCGCCTGGTCAGCGTCCCCCCACGGCGACGCCGTCGGCGGGGCCATCGGAGCGGACGCCGGCGAGGTGGCCGGGGTGGCGGACGCCGGGGACGCCTGCGGGGGGATCCGGGACCAGGGAGCGATCACCGGCATACCGCCCGGTGTGCCGGAACGCGGGCGCACTGCGGCGCTGCCGCGCCGCGGGACGGTTGCGATGCTGATGACCTCTGCCACGCCTGTTGGACACGCTTCCCCCCGTCAGGGTTGTACGCGCTAGGCATCGCGGTTGCGATTGACGACGCTTCGCCGGACGACGCGCCCCTTGCCCTCATGCGTACCAGCTCTTCCTAATGCCCCGGTTTTGGTACCGCCGCGAGAGACGGCAACAAAGACGCTCCCCACCTCGGCCGCGGTTGCGGCGGGACGGGGAGCGAATAGTCGAACAGATCATCTGCCCAGTTCAAGAGGTCTGGACCAACGAGTTGATCACAGAACCTTCACACATCCCCCATGTATTCCCCAGTATCACCGAGCGGTCAGCTCCGCCGCCACGACTTCCGCGATCTGTGCCGTGTTGAGCGCCGCGCCCTTGCGGAGATTGTCGCCGCACACGAACAGCTCCAGCGCACGGGGGTCGTCCAACGCGCGCCGCACCCGCCCCACCCACGTCGGGTCGGTGCCCACGGCGTCGGCCGGTGTGGGGAACTCGCCCTCGGCCGGGCTGTCGCACAGCACCACCCCCGGCGCGTTGGCCAGGATCTCGTGCGCCCGCTCGACGGTCACCTCGTTCTCGAAGCGCGCGTGCACGCTCAGCGAGTGCGTCGTGATCACCGGTACGCGCACACAGGTCGCGCTCACCCTCAGCTCCGGCAGCCCGAGGATCTTGCGCGACTCCGCGCGCACCTTGAGCTCCTCGGAGGACCAGCCGTCCGCCATCAGCGAGCCGGCCCACGGCACCACGTTCAGCGCCACCGGCGCCGGGAACGGCCCCGTCGCGTCGCCGACCGCGCGCCGCACATCGCCGGGCCGCGTGCCCAGGTCCGTACCGGCCACGGCCGTCAGCTGCGCCCGCAGCGCGTCCACGCCGGCCTGGCCGGCGCCCGAGACCGCCTGGTACGAGGAGACGACCAGCTCGCTCAGCCCGAACTCCGCGTGCAGCGCGCCCACCGCGACGATCATCGAGAGCGTGGTGCAGTTGGGGTTCGCGATGATGCCGCGCGGGCGGACCCGGGCGGCGTGCGCGTTCACCTCGGGGACCACCAGCGGAACGTCCGGGTCCATCCGGAACGCCGCCGAGTTGTCCACGACGACCGCGCCCTTGGCCACCGCGATCGGCGCCCAGCGCGCGGCCACGTCGTCGGGCACGTCGAACATCGCGACGGCGACGCCCTCGAACGCCTCCTCGCTCAGCGCGACGACCTCGACCTCCTCGCCACGGACGGTCAGCTTCCGCCCCACCGAGCGCGCGGACGCGACGAGACGGATCTCGCCCCAGATGTCCGCGTGCCGGGAGAGGATCTCCAGCATGACCGTCCCGACGGCGCCGGTGGCGCCGACGACGGCGAGGGTGGGCCGGGTGGAGCGGGCGCCGTCCGCAGTCGTACGCACGACGCCCGCCCCGCCCGGGCCCACGGACGTCATCGGCCGGTGCCGCCGTACACGACCGCTTCGTCGCTCTCGGTGTCCAGACCGAAGGCGGTGTGGACGGCCCGTACGGCCTCGTTGACGTCGTCGGCGCGCGTGACGACCGAGATGCGGATCTCGGAGGTCGAGATCAGCTCGATGTTCACGCCGGCGTTCGACAGCGCCTCGAAGAACGTCGCGGTGACGCCCGGGTTGGTCTTCATGCCCGCGCCGACCAGCGAGATCTTGGCGATCTGGTCGTCGTAGCGCAGCGAGTCGAAGCCCACGCGGGACTTCGTCTTCTCCAGCGCCTCGATCGCCTTGCGGCCCTCGGTCTTCGGCAGGGTGAAGGAGATGTCCGTCAGGCCCGTGGAGGCCGCCGAGACGTTCTGCACGATCATGTCGATGTTGATCTCGGCGTCGGAGATCGCCCGGAAGATCGTCGCGGCCTCGCCCGGCTTGTCCGGCACCCCGACGACCGTGACCTTCGCCTCGGACGTGTCGTGCGCGACACCCGAGATGATCGCCTGCTCCATCGGCTGGTCCCCTTGCGGTTCGTTGCTGACCCAGGTGCCGCGCAGCCCGGAGAAGGACGAGCGGACGTGGATCGGGATGTTGTAACGGCGTGCGTACTCGACGCAGCGGTGCAGCAGCACCTTGGAACCGGACGCGGCCAGCTCCAGCATGTCCTCGAACGAGATCCACTCGATCTTGCGGGCCTTCTTCACGACCCGCGGGTCGGCGGTGAAGACACCGTCGACGTCGGTGTAGATCTCGCACACCTCGGCGTCCAGCGCGGCCGCCAGAGCGACGGCGGTGGTGTCGCTGCCGCCCCGGCCCAGGGTGGTGATGTCCTTCTTGTCCTGGGACACACCCTGGAAGCCGGCCACGATCGCGATGTTGCCCGCGTCCACGGACTGCTGGATGCGGCCCGGCGTGACGTCGATGATGCGCGCTTTGTTGTGGACCGAGTCGGTGATGACTCCGGCCTGGCTGCCGGTGAACGACTGCGCCTCGTGACCGAGGTTTTTGATCGCCATGGCCAGCAGCGCCATGGAGATCCGCTCTCCGGCGGTCAGCAGCATGTCGAACTCACGCCCGGCAGGGATCGGCGAAACCTGCGCGGCGAGATCGATCAACTCGTCCGTCGTGTCGCCCATCGCGGAAACCACGACGACCACCTGGTGGCCGTTCTTCTTGGCTTCCACGACTCGCTTGGCGACCCGCTTGATGCCTTCGGCATCGGCAACGGAGGAGCCTCCGTACTTCTGCACGACAAGGCCCACGTGCGCTCCTCGCAGCTATACATATGCGTAATGCGGTCGGGACCGAGTCTAACGAGCGGCCGGAACCGGCCACGCCGGTGTCACATGGTGAGATTTCCGGCCGTAGGCCGTCAGTCCACGTAATCCTTCAGCTTCTCGGTCTCCAGCACGAGGCCGACGGGGGCGGGGATCTCGACCTTCTCGCCGAAGGAACGCGTGATGACGCTCCGGTACCCGCCCTGCTTCGGCTCCGTGTGCACGATGACCACGCACTGCTCGCGGTCGACGAGGAGATAGACGGGAATGTCCGCAGCCGCGTACCCGTCGCGCTTCTCCAACCGGTCCCGACGATTCGTGTCGGAATCGTGCGAGGTGATCTCGACGGCCATCAGCACGCCGTCGGGCTCTGCCCACTCCCCCTGCCCGGCGAAGTGATCATCAGGCACGAGGGCGCCGTCCGGGCGCGCCCGGCCCTTGCGGTACGCCTCCACCTTCAGCCCCTGCTCTTGGTAGAGCGAGAGATCCGGCCGCTGCTGCATGCATTGCTTCGCCAGCCACACGGCAACAGTGCCGTGGTTACCATCCGGCACCGGCTTGACCTCTACCTTTCCGTTGATGAACTCAAGCCGGACGGTCTCCGGCGCCCTGTGGGCAAGCTCCTCGAACTCTTCGATGGACAGCAGTGGCTGGGCGGTCATCCTCGGGGTCATGGCGTCGCCTCCTCCCCCCCATGGTGCCCTTACCAGGGGCGGCGCGGTCATGTACGGCTCCTACGGGCCTGGCGGGCGGCGACCCGGAGGCCGTCCGTGCGGCGCCGGACCTCTTCGGGCGACAGGCCGTCCCATTCCCCGCTCCGGTCGCCCCAGGGGTCCTCGGGGAGGAACGTGTCCGTCACGTCCGGGACCCTCGCGCAGATCGCGCACGAGTAATCGCCCAGCTCCGTGTTGAGGTCCACCCCGCCGCAGTCCCCGCACGGCGAGAAGCTCAGGGTGGGAGGCCGACGGGAAACGGAGCGGTCGTCGTACGCCGCGATCAAGCGCGTGGGAATCGGGGGCATCTTTTCCTCCAGTCGTCTGCGAATGAACCCGGCCGGGCTGAAGATCACCGGCGGCAGCCCGGCCGTCACCGCCGCCGTCATCTGTTCGACCGTCGTGTCACGTGCCAGCCACTCCTCGGCGAGCGGCTCAAGGGCCGCGCACTCAGCGGCGGAGAGCGTCAGCCGGGGGTCGGAGTGGCGGAGGGCGACCAGGGCTCCGTACGCACGGGAACGCTGCGGCGCGGGGGCCGCACGGGTGGGGGCGGGTACGGGCTCGGGCTCGGGTTCCGGCTCGGGGGTGCCCTCCGCAGGCACCTCGCCGCGCTCGAACCGCTTCCACCACTCCCCCGAGCGGGCGGTCCGGGAGAAGAACGTCCGCGTCACCCAGCGCACGCCGCGCTCTGTGGCGGCAGCCACCGGACGGGAGAGCAGGTGCCCGGCATCCCTCAGGCGCTGCAGCGCCGTCAGGCACGCCCGCTGGCCGTAGTCCGGTAGCACCTTGGCCAGCGTCTTCGCGTCCATCGCCGCCCCTTCGGGCAGCCGGTCGAGGAACGCGGCGATCGACGCCTCGCGCTTGGGCAGATGTGCGAAGTCGTCGCCGGTGGGCCGGGCCTGGTCGGGGGCGTTGCGCTTCCCGAAGCCGGGATTGGCCATGGGGTGTGCGGGGGCGGGCAGGACGGCACTAGGGTTGGCAGTAGCCACGGATCGAGTCCTTGTCGATCTTGAGGGTCAGACCCCGGTTCGGTGTTCGCAGCACCGGCCGGGGTTGTTTGTTGCTCGCACGCTAGGGCGTCCGCACGCCGCGTCGCAACCCGATCACGAAAAGTCACCGCGCTTGTGGTAAAGGCGACTTGGGAGGGTGGGTGGGTGGGAGAAAGCTTCTACCGCCCATTCCTTGAAAGCAGCGCTCGGGTCTCGGAGCTCGGGGCGTACCTCAGAAATGCCGCCCAGGCGGCGGGGGTTACGTCGAGTCTCGGAGCTCGGGGGTCGAGCTTCGAGTCACGTATGTGGACGGTGTGGGGGCAGGTGGCAACTTCGACGCAGGCACCGCCATCATCCCCGCTGTAGCTGGACTTGAACCAGTCCAGATCTTCATGACCCGATATTCGGGGTTCGTTGTTCACAGCTCTCCCAGCATCTTCTCCATCAAACCCACCGAGTCTTCAGGGGTGAGTGCCTGCGATCGCAGGATCGCAAAGCGCATGTTCAGAGCAGAGACCTCCTTGGGGCCCGTGTGCAGCACGCTGCCCATCGGCCCCTCGAAGTAGACGAGCCTCTGCTGATCCTGCGTCTCGACCAGCCACATGGCCCCATTGAGCCCGGCGTGAGTCTCGCGCTTCGTCGGCATGACCTGGAGGTCCACATTGCGTCGTTCGGTAATCTGCAACAGGTGTCGCAGCTGCCCGCGCATGATTTCCCTGCCGCCGATGGGCCGTTCCAGCGCGACCTGCTCGATCACCGCGCTGATCACCGGCATCGGGCTCCGGTCCAGCAACCGCTGGCGTTCCATACGAGCTGCCACCCGTTCCTCGATCTGCTCCTCGTCGAGGATCGGTCGGCTGCTCCGGAACACCACTCTCGCGTAGTCCTCCGTCTGGAACAGACCGGGGATCACATGGTTCTCGTAGACCCCGAGCTGGGCGCACTCCGCCTCGTACCGCGCATACTCCTCGAACCAATCCGGGAACCGGCTCTGCACAATGTGAGTAGCCGCATCCCGTAGCAGCCCACCGGCATCGCACAACAACTCGGCGGCGTCGATCAGTTGGAAGGACGGGCTCCGCCGCCCCTGCTCCACCGACTTCACCAGCTCCACCGAGTACCCGGCCTCCTGGGCCAGTTGCTCCCGGCTCACCCCCGCCCGCTTGCGCCAGCCCATCAGCTGACTACCGAACATCCGCATGGTCGCGGACCTGGTCTGCGCTTGCCTGTCGCCCGACATGTTTCTCCCCTCCGGGCCTTTCCCCGCCGGCCGCGTCTCACACGCAGGTTAGACACGATCACGCATCGTGTTCGGCCTAAACCGCGAATGACCACGCGATCCGGGCGCGTGCGTCCGTACGCCGTCGCGCGTTCCGTGCCGGACACGGACAGTAGAAGGAGGGGCGGCTCAGGGAGGCAGCGATGATGTACGACCGCAAGGCTGAGGCGGACATGCGGCTGTATTCGGAGAAGAAGGCGGCCGAGCTGGCGCAGAAGCGTCGCGAGGCCGAGGAGGCCCGGGCCCGGGCCGATGACGAGGCCGCCGAAGAGGCCGAAGCGGACGTCGAGGCCGACGGCGGCGAGGGCTAGGTCACCGCCGCGCCGAGAACCGCCCCGGCGGCACCGTCACCGGCCGGGGGCTCAGGCGCCGGTTCCGGACCCGGTCCCCAGGGACCTGAGGCCCAGCGGACCGGCGATCTCCGCCGCCATGACCCGCCCGGCCTCCTCGGCCAGCTGCTCGTCGGCCACCGCGTCCGTGTCGAGCCCGTCGAGCTCGTCCAGCGGCTGGTCGAGCCGTACGTGCGCGACGAGGGACTGCAGGGCGCGCAGACAGGCGGAGGCGGTGGGGCCCCAGTTGGAGAGGTAGGAGAACTGCCACCACCACAGGGCCTCGCTGACGCGGCCGTCGCGGTAGTGGGCCATGCCGTGCCGCAGGTCGGTGATGATGTCGGCGAGGTCGTCGGAGATGCGGGACGCCACGGGGGCGCTGCGCGGGACGTAGGGGTCGAAGACCTCGGAGTAGACGTCCACCGGATCGAGCATGGCCGCGAACCGCTCGCGCAGCTCGTCGACGTCCGGCTCGGGGCCGACGTCCGGCTCGTACCGCTCGTCCGGCAGGAAGTCCTCGTGCGCGCCGAGCCGGCCGCCGGTGAGGAGGAGCTGGGAGACCTCCAGCAGCAGGAAGGGCACGGCGCTGTCGGCCGCGTCGCCGCGGGAAACCTCGGCGACGGCCACGATGAAACTCTCGATCGAGTCGGCGACCGACACGGCGAAGTCGCCCGGGTCGCGCTTGGAGTCATGCAGCGTTGCGTCAGACATCGAGAAGTCTTCTCCCTTCGAAGGCACGCCCGAGCGTGACCTCGTCGGCATATTCAAGATCTCCACCAACAGGCAGACCACTGGCCAGCCGTGTGACCTTCATCCCCATCGGCTTCACCATGCGCGCAAGGTACGTGGCCGTGGCCTCGCCCTCGAGGTTGGGGTCGGTGGCCAGGATCAACTCGGTGACCGTGCCGTCCGCGAGCCGCGCCAGCAGCTCACGGATGCGCAGGTCGTCCGGGCCGACGCCCTCGATGGGGCTGATCGCCCCGCCGAGCACGTGGTACCGGCCGCGGAACTCTCGCGTCCGTTCAATGGCGACGACGTCCTTGGGCTCCTCCACGACGCAGATGACGGCGGGGTCGCGGCGCGGGTCCTGGCAGACCCGGCACCGCTCCTCCTGCGCCACGTTGCCGCAGACCGCGCAGAACCGGACCTTGGCCTTCACCTCGGTCAGCGCGTGGGCGAGCCGGCGGACGTCGGCCGGCTCCGCCTGGAGGATGTGGAACGCGATCCGCTGGGCGCTCTTGGGCCCGACGCCGGGCAGCCTGCCCAGTTCGTCGATGAGGTCCTGGACTACGCCTTCATACACGGATCGGGTTCTCCTTCTGCGATTGTCGGGGGCTCAGCCGCGGGTCAGAACGGCAGGCCGGGGATGCCGCCGCCCAGGCCCTGGGCGAGCGGGCCGAGCTTCTGCTGCTGCAGCTGCTGGGCGGTGGCGTTGGCGTCGCGCACGGCGGCGAGGACGAGGTCCGCGAGCGTCTCGGTGTCCTCGGGGTCGACGGCCTTGGGGTCGATGACCAGGCCCTGCAGCTCGCCGGCGCCGCTGACGGTGGCCTTCACCAGGCCGCCGCCGGCCGTGCCGTCGACGAGCGTGCGGGCCAGCTCTTCCTGGGCCGCGGCGAGGTCCTGCTGCATCTTCTGGGCCTGCTGGAGCAGCTGCTGCATGTTGGGCTGGCCACCACCGGGGATCACGGATTCGCTCCTGGCTGTCGACAACTATTTGCTTCGGTAGCCCGAGCCTACGTGCTCCCCGCGCGGCGCGCCCTACGCCGCAGGAACGAGAAAGGGAGCGCCCTGGAGCGTAGGAGGCGCTCCCCCGTCCGGCACCGGTCCGCTACTCGTTGGCGATCTCTTCGATGACCGTCGCGCCCAGTTCGCGGACGATCAGGTCATGGCCGGTGAGGGCGCTGTCGACGAGGTCGGGGTCGTCCTCGGCGGGTACGTCGTCCTCCGGGGCGACCGGCGGCGGCTCCGGCTCGCGGTGCTGCTGCGGGGGCCCGGCCGGGGGTGCGGACGGCGCCGGGCGCTGCTCCGGGCCGGGGGCGGGGGGCGCGGCGGGCCGGGGGGCGGCCGCGGGGGCCGGGGCCGGAGGGGAGTAGGCCGGGGGGGCGTAGGAGGAGGCAGCGGGGGCGCCGCCGCCGAAGCCACCGCCGCCGGGATTGCCGCCCGCGGAGGGGTCGACGACCGTTTCGGTCTTCCACTGCACGCCGAGGTCGCCCAGAGCCTGCCGCAGGACGTCCTCGCTGCCGCTGTTGACGAAGCTGTCGCGGGCTCCGGGGGTGGAGAAGGCGACCTGCAGGGTGGTGCCGTCGAAGCCGGCGACCTGGGCGTTCTGGCTGAGCAGGATCCACGTGAAACGTCGGCGGCCCTTGACCGCCTCCAGGATGTTCGGCCACATCTGCCGGGCCTGCGTCGCGTCGCCCTGCGGCTGCGGGGCGGCGGACGGGCCGCCCGCGTGCGGGGCAGCGGCGGGCGCGGGAGCCGGGGCCTGCGGTGCCGTGGCGGCGGTGGGCCAGGCACCGGCCTGGGGAGCCGCGGCGGGGGCTGAGGCGGCGGGCTTGGCGGCCGTGGGCCAGGCGCCCGCCTGGGGCGCGGGGGCGGCGGCCGGAGCCGCGGGGGCGGAGGGTGCCTGCGCGGGGGCGGGAGCCCCGGGGGCGGCCGCCGAGGGCCAGGCACCGGGCGCGGCGGGCGACGCCTCCTGCGGCGCGGCAGGGGCGTGCGGCGCGGCAGGAGCAGGCGTGGGCGCCGAGGCGCCGTTGACCGCCGCGCGGGCCGCGGCGGGCCCGGAAAGGCCCGCTGGCAGGCCCGCGGGCAGGCCTGCACCGGCTCCGCCGGGCGCGTGGGCCTCGGGCCCCGGGACGTACCCCATGGCCGGAGCACCCGCAGGGCCGGCGGCGGCGAATCCGCCGCGCTCGAGCCGGTCGAGGCGGGCCCGGACGGAGCGCTCGTCGTCGAAGGCGGCGGGCAGCAGCACGCGGGCGCAGATCAGCTCCAGCTGGAGCCGGGGCGAGGTGGCGCCGCGCATCTCCGTCAGGCCCTCGTTGACGAGGTCGGCGGCCCGGCTGAGCTCCCCGGGGCCGAAGACGGAGGCCTGGGCCTGCATGCGCTCCACGACGTCGACGGGGGCGTCGATGAGCCCCTTCTCGGCGGCGTCCGGCACGGCGGCGAGGATCACCAGGTCGCGCAGCCGCTCCAGCAGGTCGGCCACGAAGCGCCGGGGGTCGTTGCCGCCCTCGATGACGCGGTCGACGACCTCGAAGGCGGCGGCGCCGTCGCCCGCCGCGAAGGCGTCGACGACGGCGTCGAGCAGCGAGCCGTCCGTGTAGCCGAGGAGGGACGTCGCCATGGCATACGTCACACCGTCCTCGGTGGCGCCCGCGAGCAGCTGGTCCATCACGGACATCGAGTCACGCACGGACCCCGCGCCGGCCCGCACGACCAGCGGCAGCACCCCGTCCTCGACGGGGATGGCCTCCTGCTCGCACACCTGGCCCAGGTACTCGCGCAGGGTGCCCGGCGGGACGAGCCGGAACGGATAGTGATGGGTCCGCGACCGGATGGTCCCGATGACCTTCTCGGGCTCGGTGGTCGCGAAGATGAACTTGAGGTGCTCCGGCGGCTCCTCGACCACCTTCAGCAGGGCGTTGAAGCCCGCCGAGGTGACCATGTGCGCCTCGTCGATGATGTAGATCTTGTAGCGGCTGGAGGCGGGCCCGAAGAAGGCCTTCTCGCGCAGCTCACGGGCGTCGTCCACACCACCGTGGGAGGCGGCGTCGATCTCGATGACGTCGATCGAGCCGCGGCCGTTGCGCGCGAGGTCCTGGCAGGACTGGCACTCCCCGCAGGGGGTGGGCGTCGGCCCCTTCTCGCAGTTCAGGCAGCGCGCGAGGATGCGCGCGCTGGTCGTCTTGCCGCAGCCGCGCGGCCCGCTGAACAGGTAGGCGTGATTGACCCGGTTGTTGCGCAGCGCCTGCTGCAACGGGGTGGTGACATGCTCCTGCCCGATGACCTCGGCGAAGGACTCGGGGCGGTAGCGGCGGTAGAGCGCGAGGGACGACACGCCTACGACGATATCGGGCCCCACTGACAAGTGGCCTCGGTCACAGATTCCGGCCTCCCGCCGGCCCCGGAAACCCGCCCGGAAACACAAGGGCCCCCCACGTACCCGCCAGAGCCCACTTACCCTTGCTGCCTTCCGGCCCTGGGGGAGTTGGGTGAGATAGCGCCACGTGAGGGGCTTACCCCCACCCTAGCCGATCCGGGGCGGTGCTCGCGCCGCCTCCCCCACCTCCGGAGAAGGCGTTCGCGAGCACCCCTCGACGTCTTGTATTGTTTGCGGCGGAGGATTCGCCTAGAGGCCTAGGGCGCACGCTTGGAAAGCGTGTTGGGGGCAACCCCTCACGAGTTCGAATCTCGTATCCTCCGCCAGTGCCTCACCGGGCACGAACCGAAGGCCCCGACCGGGAAACCGGCCGGGGCCTTCGGCGTTCCCGGGTTGCAGTTGCTGCTAGCGGCCGTTCAAAACGGCGCGGCAGACGCTGCAGAACATGGCCGCGTCACGCCCGTACCGCCGCATCAGTTGTCCGCACTCCGCACACGGCCCCAGCTCCCACGGCGGGCACGCCAGCGCGGCGGAGGCCGCAGCGCGCTCGACCGGCGTGATCAACAGCGGACTCATAATCCGCTGCGCCGGCATCCGGGCCAGGGTGAAGCCTCCGGTCGGCTGGCCCAGGTCGCGGACGGGCCGTGCGTCGCTAACGAACCAGCCCTCCTCGCCCGCCCGACACGTCCGATCGATCTCCTGTTCGGCGAAAGTGATCTCATCGTCCTGCTCCTGGGGCTCCGCCGTGGGCAGGGGATCCGTCTGTCCGGTCATCTCCTGCCAGAGCCGACAGTCGGCCGCAGGCACCCACATGTGACGCCCGGCACGGCCGCCGCCCCGGTTCGGCACGTAAACCGGCACGCTGTCCCCCGTTGCGCTCGACAGCACCAGGTCTTCCAGCTGCACCGTCTTCTTCTCGGGGTGACAGAGCGCGGGCAGGAACCACTCGGAGTGAAGCTGCTCACAGTGACCGGCGCCGTCGGTGACGGGACAGACGCGAGGGCTGCTGGGGACGCACTTCCACGTCTGGAGGTATCGGTACCCGCCGCGGATCACCATTTCCCTACCGCCCGCGATCTCCTTCCACGGCATATCGTCCACTCGCGCCCAGGGCGCGCGATCGATCAGGGACGCCGTGCGGTCCTTCGCCACCCACAGAGGCGTGATCTGGTTCTGCACCGCATTGACCGACCGGCGGTGCACACTGCTGGGGCTGAGGTGGTGGTACTGGATCTCCCAGCCGATCCGAATTCCGCCCGGACCGGTGACCAGCGCGTCCGAGATGCTCCGACGGTTCGCTGTGGGCACCTCGGCGTCGGCCTCCAGGCCGTAGCGCGAGGCGGTCTCCACAATTCGCTCCTTGGTCGCCTTGTGCTGCTCGCTCTCGGCCGCTGTCGCCCTGTGCGTGACCGGCAGGTGGGAAGCGACCAGGGGACGACGGCCTCCGACGCGCCCTCGGCGGATAAACATCCACGGCGACTTCCCGCCCGCCTCGGACACACACTCGCGACCGTCGTGATGCGCGAGGCATTCGAGCAGCTGCGGATCACGCTCGGCGACGCTCGTAGTGATCTCCCGTAACAGATCGGGACGCCCCGGATGACCGAGGTCAGGCAGTGACAGATTGATCGCTATGCCATATCCGGTGTGCCACACCCCATTTGCCATCTCTCCACGATAGAAGCGGGCACTGACACTCAACAGGTCGTGGAAGGCACGGAGATGCCTCCGCATACGCCCACAGGCGGCGTCCTAAAAGCGGACCGACCCGCTGCCGGTTTCGGCAGAGGACCAGGACGTGTACGGGCCAGAGGAGCCCGCTGATCTTGTCGGCAACGTCCTGGAACACCCGCCCGGTGAGGGGCTGGCAACCCCGTTGCATACGAGCGGCCTTCCGGTCGGCCTTAGGTCCGCCCTCCCTCCCCGACCCCCGCACCCGACGGCCATCCATGCCTCAACACCCGCTCTTGTTCGGGCTGTCGAGTACCCTCCCGGAGAAGGCACGGGGGGCAGCGCATTCGCAAGCCGTCGGGAGCAAGGAGCCAGCAGTGGTTCGGGGTGGGTTGACGTGGTGGCAGTTATCGGACCTGCACTGGCCGGCCGATCCGTCCACGGAGCTGAAGCGGTACATCGACAACCTGCTGCGGCACCTCCGCGAGTCCGTGGCCGTCTCGGGGCGTCCCGACTTCGTCGTCTTCACCGGCGACATCGCATACTCGGGCCAGTCGAAGCAGTACGACTCGGCCGGCGAGCACCTCATCGCACCGCTGCGGGACCTGCTCGGCGAAGACGTCCCGCTGCTCTTCGTCCCGGGCAACCACGACATGGACCGTGACGAGGCGCTGATCAAGCAGAGCCGACTGATCACCGACCTGGCGGACCCGGCCGCTGTCGATGCCTTTCTCAGCAACTCGCGCAACCGCGCGAACTTCGCCGATCCTTTCCGTAGTTACTCCGACTTCGTGGCGCAGTGGGGCCCCACAGGGACCGACGACGCCTACCGCTGGACCCACACCATCACCGCGGCGGGACACAAGCTCACGGTCCTGGGCCTGAATTCGGCCTGGGCCGGCTTCTACCACGAGGCAGACGCCCCGACGGAGAGCGACCGCGGCCGGCTGCTGCTATCCATCGACCAGGCCCCGGAGCCGGCCGAGGACACCGACTTCACCCTCTTCGCCCAGCACCATCCGTTCGAGTGGCTGAACGAGGACGTCTGCGACCCGGCCATGCAGAGCCTGCGCCGGAACTACCAGATCGGGCTCTTCGGGCACGTCCACAGTCCGCGCGAGCTCGGACAGCTCAGCTCGCCCCACTCCACCGTCCTGCGCATTCCCTCGATGCTGCTGTTCGGACGGCCACACGGGGACGACTCTGCCCGCTACCCCCGTGGTTACAGCGTCGGTGCCATCGACGTCGCGACCGGCGAGTGCCGCGTGCAGTACTTCAAGTACGACAGCGTCTACTCACAGTCGTTCAAGGAGTTCACGGACGTCTACGCCGACAATGGGAGGCCGCCAACGGCCGTCCTCAAGTCACGCCGACCGGGTGCGGAGTCCGCGGCGCGAACGGGGACGGGGGCGCGCTCCCGGTTCGGCGACACGCTGCCGGAGATCACCCGCCTGCGCGAGCGGGTGCCGGAGCTCACCGACTGCGACCGCGAAGTGCGCCACAGCCTCGACATGCTCCAGGCGGCCGTCGAACTCGTGGACCGCCACGACGGCCTGGCGCCCTACCTCTTGGACGGCCCCTCGTTCGCGTTCGCGTACGTCCTCGCCGAGCTGTCGGTGGTCCGAGCTCACGCCGCTGGGGCGTTCAGGCGCAGGCCGACTTCAGCGTTGCCTCCCGGCTCAAGGAGGACGCGGCCCGGCTCGTGGGCGCCACGCCCGGCGGGGCGCCCGACCTGGCAGAGCTGCTCCGGGTGATCGACCACGTCAGCGTGGCGGAACCAAGCCGAATTCGGACCGTCGGCGACCTACGTCGCGACCCGGCTGCGAAGGCATACGCCTATCTTTGGGGCCTCGCCCGACTGACCCAACTCCTGGACAGTCCCAGTCTGATCGACGGCACCGGGGCAGCCGACCAACGCGGCCGCAACATACTCTCCGTGCACGTGGCCCCGAACGGCGGCGACGTCCTCGTGTTCGATCTCGCGGCCACCGAGCGCCGCACGTTCCACTTGGCCTCGGAGGCCCTGCACTCCATCCGTCGCTACTTCACCGAGTTGGACGACCTCTGGCGCAAGTGGCAGCTGATCCACCCGCTGCTGCGGTTTGAGCTGGACACGCCCAACTGGGTGGACCGGAGCATGAACCACCACGAGATCCGGGTAGACCCACGCCCGGTGACGGAGATCTTGATGGGTCAGGCGCTCTACGGCGACCGCCAGCACGTATGGCTTCGAGAGCTCATACAGAACGCCGTGGACGCCACGTCCATGCGTGCGAAGAGCGGCGAGGCCGACTACACCCCAGCTGTCCACGTCGAGCGGCGGAGCGAGCACGTCGTCGTCATCCGCGACAACGGCATCGGGATGACCTACCAGCAGGTGGTGAACCAGCTCTCGGTGCTTGGGCGCTCCGGCTGGCGGAGCTCCGCGGAGGCCCAGCAGCCCGCCGACATGCCAGCGTTCTTCGGGCGCTTCGGGATCGGGTTCGCCTCCGTCTTCAGCGCCGCCGCGGCGGTGGACGTCCGCACCCGCACATCGGGCAGCCGCCCCGTCGACGGCGTTCTGGTCCAGTTCACCGCCCCCGACCGGCCGTTCTACACGGACTTCACCACCTGCGACATCGGCACCGAGATCACCGTCACGCTGACCGAGCCGCTCAAGGCGTCTCAGTTCAGAGCCGCACTGCAGGACCTCTTCGCCTACCTGCCGGAATTCTTGCACGCTTCGCCCTTGCCGGGCATTCCGAGCTCCTTGGCCACGTTCTCGGCCGTCAGACGGCACGGAAGCGCGCTGGCCGACTGGGACGTCCTCACCCGCGAGGGCCGCGCCCAGCTCGGGACCCACGAGGTCGGCTTCAAGGTCGAGCTCCTGCACGATCCCAAGCCGCACTGCCGTAAGAGCGGACGCGACGCGAAAACGCCCGAGTTCAGTGCCATCGGCTTTACCTCGCTGACGTTCTCCGCCGACGGGGTCCGCATCAGCGAGCGCAAGGGACTGCGCCCATCGAAGGACAGAGATTCATCCAGGTACTACGCGACCAGCCTGGACCTGAATCTTAGCGGTCTCTACCTGACCATCGACTTCGCCCGCGATCACGCGCCGGTCCTGGCGTCTCGGAACGAACTCGGGGCGGCTGAGGATCTCCAGGACGAGATCGAGCAGCTCCTCGTCAAGGAACTCGTCCACCTCGTCCCCGATTTGGTCCGAGCGGCGGGCGCCAGTGCCCGCGGGCCGGAGGACCGCCGCCGCGCGATCATCCAAGCTCTCACCGACGTCTTCCGGCCCAGGGCCGGCTACCCGTGGGACACCACGTTCCATCAGATCCCCAAGCTGAACCGGGCCTGCGCCCAGGCGTACTTCGCGAACTGCCCCGTGCTGGTCAACTCAGCCGACGGCACCGTGCGCCACGTGCCGCTGTCAGAGGTCGATCCGCAGGTCTGCTCGATCGCCGTGGCGAAGGGGCTCACAGAAACCCCGGTCTTCCCCGCCTTCGTCCGGGCCGAGCAGATCGACGAGTGGCTGGTCGCGATGAACGACAGTGAGTTGGCCCTGCTCAAGCAGGCATGGCCGCACGACGCTTCGCTCAAGACCGTCTACTCGGCCTCGCACCTCACCGAGAACTTCCAGGCCGTCTTGCCCGAGTCCCGCACCGGCAGCCTGTGGAGGCTCCTGCGTTCGGACTATGCGCTCTCCGAGAGCACAGCGTTCGGCCCGTCCCTCTCCCTTCCCCTGCCCCGGCTACGCGGTGCGAGGTCGGTCACCCGGGTCCAGGGCATCGAGCGTCGCCGCGCCCAGACCTCGACGACCGAACGGCCCCGGGTGTTCCTCAACTCCGCCCATCCGGTCATCCGAGCGCTGGAGGCGTCCTTGGGCCGCAGTGACGGCGAGCCCTCGGCCGACCGGGCGGTCACCGCGATCCTGGACAGCCTCTGCGAACAGGTCATCGACGAGACCCGCATCACTGTGAGGCGGAGCCGGTGGCGCATGATCCAGGAGGAGCTAGCGCGCCTCACTGGCGACGACTTCACCCACCTGGCCGTCGAAGACCTCTGAGCGCCGGTGGGACCGCCCCGCCTGCCGGGCCGTCCCACCGAGCCAGCGCGGCAGCGCACCACCCACGCACCTCACCGTCCCTGGAACCGGCCGCCTGCGCGGCCACACAGCGGAAGGCATCACCCATGCCCCTCGGACGCCGGATCGAGGACCTCAAGCTCTCCTCTCTCACGGTCGGCAGGGTGCGGCCGGAGGACCGGCTCGCCACCGTCACCGCCCTGTTCACCCACGCCGAGCGCTACACCATCGAGGCGATCGACTGGTACCTCACCAAGCGCAGGCGCCCCGCACAGTGGTCGCGGCTGCTGCGGAGCGTCGCCGTCGGCGCCGCGGTGTTCGGCGGCATCATCCCGCTCGTCCACGGAGCGTCACCCGACCTGATCACTCCCGACTGGGGATTCGTCCTCCTCGCGATCGGTGCCGGGTGCGTGCTCTTCGACCGGGTCTTCGGCCACTCGACCTCCTGGAGCCGGTTCGCGCGGACCGGGATCGCCCTCCAGCACGCGCTGGCCCGCGCCCAGTCCGAATGGGTCACCGTGCTGGTGACGCTCGATCCCGCCCAGCCCAGGAAGGAGGAGTTGCGGGAGCTTCTCGCCGTGGTCGAGCGCCTGCACAGCAAGGTGCACGAGACCATGCAGGAGGAGACGTCCGGCTGGATCGGCTACCTAGCCGAGGGTCTGGATGAGCTGAACTCGACCACAGTGACACGCAGTTCGCGCGGCGCCGCGCCCGGGCAGATGACCGGAGCCTCATAAGGTCTGCCTCTTTGGTTATTTGCGGAGCCAGATGAGGATGGCCGTGAGGTGGACTGCAGCCTGGCAGGCGATGGCGAGTTGGTCGGTGCGCATTGCCAGGCCGCGCCACTGCTTTAGGCGGCCGATGAAGCGCTCGACCGCGTTCCGTGACCGTCGGTGGGTGGGCCCAGCCTCACTGACCCAGGTGGACCTTGGGTCACGCCGCCGCGCTCCGAAGCCAAGACCTCCATCTCGCCCCGCGCGACCCCCATCACACCAGCCGCCCCTCCAGCCCGTCGAGGAGGCACTGGAGGCCGAAGCCGAACGTGTCGTCCGGGGCTTCCGCGTAGTCGGCGGAGTCGATGCGGGACCGCAGGCGCGGGAAGCGGGAGGCGGTTTCGGCGGCCTCCTTCATCGTGGCGGCGAAGACCTCCTGCGCGTCGCCGCCGTCGCGCTCGATCCGGCGGGTCAGCGAGGCGGTGGCGGCCGCGCCGGAGGCGTTGCCGAGGACGTAGGTGAAGACGGAGGCGGCGGCCAGGTCGGCCTGGGGGCCGGTGAAGCCGGCCTTCTCGTAGACGGCGAGGTTGTGGTCGTCGTGGCGGGCCTTGCCGGCGCCGTGGAAGAGGTGGGTCGCGAAGGCCTGCACGAGCCAGGGGTGCCGGGCGAACATCGCGTACAGGTCGGTGGCCATGGCGGTGGCCGCGGTGCGCCAGTCGACGGTGTCGAGGTCCGGCAGCCGGATCTCGTCCCAGACCTGGTCGCCGGCGAGCGTGACCAGGTTGTCCTTGTTCTTGACGTGCCAGTAGACGGCGGTGGCGGCCGAGTTCAGGCGCTGGCCGAGGCTGCGCATGTTGAGGCCCTCCAGGCCGTCCGCGTCGAGGAGTTCGACGGCGGTCCTGACGATCTGTTCCCGGGTCAGCGTGTCGCGTGGCATGCGCTCACGATAGGTCACCGCGACCCCGTCTTGCACAAAGTTCAAGAGATCACTTGCACAGTGTTCAAGTCGGCCTCTACAGTTCTTCACGTCGGGACTTGAACTAAGTGCAAGTCCTCGGTGGAACGTCCACCGGCCCTGAGAAGGAGAAGCCCCCGTGAACACGCTCGCCGCCGTCGCCCAGATCCTCGTCGCCGCCGCCTTCGCGAGCATCCCCCTGCTGCGCCACCGCTTCGGCGGCGCCGCCAAGGCCGCGGCCGTCGCCGAGCTGCGGCGCCAGGGCGTGCGTCCGCCCGTCCTGGAGGAGAACGGGCTGCGCTTCGACGCGAGCGGCCACGAGTGGTGGGCGCCCGGGAGCTTCGCCGCCGCCATGCTCACCGCCGCCGCCCTCAACCTGGCCGGCAACCCCTGGGGCACCACCCTGACCTGGGTCTTCTCCTCGATCGCGCTCCTGGCGAACATCGCCATCCTGCAGAGCCAGCTCGGCGCCGTGAAGTCCGTCCGGGCCGCCTTCCGGCGCAAGGGCGACGCCGAGCTCCTGCGGGTCGACGTCCCCGCCTTCCTCGAGGCCGCCGAGGGCGCCTTCCCCGCCTGGACCCGCGTCCTGCAGAACGTCCGCCACACCGTCGTCTTCGCCGGCTCCGCCCTCGCCCTGGCCCTCGTCTCCCTCTAGAGGCCGGCACCCCCTCCGACCTCGGTGTGCGGAGTTCTCGAACAGTCCTTGGGCTGCGGCCGGGCCGCTTCGAGACTGGGCGTGCCGTCGGAAGAGAGGAACGAAGCATGTCCCGACGCCATACGCTCCTCGGGTTGTTCGTCGTGGTCATCTGGGGTGCGAACTTCGTGGTGATCGATACGGGCCTCGAGTCCTTCCCACCACTGCTCTTCGCCGCCCTGCGCTTCACGTTCGTAGCCCTTCCCGCAGTGTTCTTCATCGGGGCGCCGGGCGCTCCCTGGAAACTGGTGGCCCTCGTCGGGCTCTTCCAGGGGGCCGGCCAGTTCGGGCTGCTCTTCGTCGGCATGAACCTCGGAGTCCCGCCGGGGCTCGCCTCGCTCGTGCTGCAGGGACAGGCCGCGTTCACCGTGCTCTTCGCCTATCTGGTGCTGCGCGAGAAGCCGGGGCGGATCCCGGTGACCGGCGTGCTGGCCGGCGTGGCCGGGCTCGCGGTCATCGCGCTCGGTTCCGGATCGTCGCCGGCCGGGGCGCTGCTGGTCGTCATCGCCGCGGGCGCCTGCTGGGCGGCGGCCAACATCACCACGCGGATCGCCCAGCCCGACAGCGGCTTCAAGCTGACCATCTGGTCGGCGCTGGCGGCCCCCGTGCCCCTGGCCCTGCTCTCCCTCGTCTTCGAGGGGCCCTCGCGCGACGCCCACGCGCTCACCCACCTCACCTGGCAGGGCATCGGCTCCCTGGCCTTCACCGTGGTGCTCTCCACGATCGTCGCCTTCGGCATCTGGGCGTCGCTGCTGAAGACGTACCCGGCCGCGCGCGTGGGGTCGCTGTCGCTGCTGGTGCCGGTCGTGGGCGTCGCCACCGCCTGGCTGGTCCAGGACGAGGTGCCGACGGCCGCCGAAGGGGCGGGCGGCGTGCTCATCCTCGCCGGTGTCGTCGCCGTCGTCCGGCAGGACGCCGTCCGCGCCCTGGGGCGCCGCTTCTCCCGTAGCTCACCACCTCAGCAGGAGCACCAGACACACGATCCGGCGGCGCGACCGCAGTCGGCGACGAAGGGATAGCCATGAGCGTTCAGGAACACCGCACGGAGGCACCAGGCCTCGCGAACCCGGTCGTGAGCGGGCTGCGCGACGTGGGCTGGGCCGCCGGGGACATCGACACCGCCCTCGGCACGCCCGTCACCGGCACCGCCGAGTGGGACGCCTTCACCGCCTCCTGGGAGGACCTCGCACGGGACCCCTTCATGGCGGACGGCGGCGACTACCGGCTGCGGCGCTACTCCGAGTTCGACTGCACCGCCGACGAGGTGCGCCTGCTGCCCCACAAGGCCTACGAGCAGGCCAAGGAGATCAACCGCCTCAACGGCGGGGTGCCGCGGCTCTTCGAGCCCTTCTCCGACCGGGTCGCCCACGGCCCCGTCGCCCACACCCTGCTCTCCTGGTGCGCACGGCAGCTGGACGAGACCGAGGACCGGGGGCCGCGGACCTGGTACGCCCAGGTCTTCCAGAACCGGATACTCGCCCGGCCCGGCACGGCCGGCAAGCCCACGCCGGAGGGCGTGCACCACGACGGCGTCGACTACGTCTTCACCGTGGTGATCGACCGCAAGGGCATCACGGGCGGGACGAGTTCGCTGTACGAGGCGCTGCCCGACGGGCGGCACGGCAAGCGGATCGTCAGCGTGGAGATGGCCCCGCCCGGCGGGTTCCTCTTCAACGACGACGTGCGGACGATGCACGGAGTGACCCCCGTGGTCCCGGCCGACGGGGAGAGCGAGGGGTACCGGGACACCTTCATCGCCGTCCTGAGCAGACGGCCCTGAACCCGCCCCGACCATCATTTCGGCAGAGCCGAATCCCCTGGGCCCGTCTCAGGGACCGGAACGGGCAAGGTCGGGCATCCGGGGCAATCCCCCATCGAGCTATCGATCTCTTCGAACATTCGTTGGCTACGGCATCCGGGCGGGCGAGGGTGATCACCCAGCGCCCGCCCGGCTCCGCCGATCAGGGTGTTGACCTGTGCAGACGACCGAGGAGATCTTCATGTCCACGATGACGTCGGAGAGCCTGGCTGCCGGCCGGACCATCACGGAGGCCGATGTCACGGCCGCCTTCCCGCAGGACGGGCAGGCACCGGACCTCCCCACGAGGCTGGCCCTGCTGCGCCGGCTGCACGACCACTACCTCGCCTACATGGGCGGCCCCGAGACGTTCCTCAACGTCCCGCGGCTGAACGCCGACCCCCAGCTCGCCGCCGTCGAGGAGGCCTGGCTCCGCTGGGAGGACTCCCAGGTGGACGAGGCACAACTGCCGAAGACCGCTGCGGAGTTCCGCACCTGGTTCCTGGACGTCGCCGAGCGCCACGTCCAGCCGGAGTTCTGCCGGTACCTCGCCGAGGAGGCCACCCTCAGCGAGATCGCCCTGTTCTTCATGGCCGAGGAGCTCGTCGACAGCAAGTTCGACGACCTGATGGCCATGGTGCAGATCGGCACCGCGGGCGTCACCAAGCTCACCATCGCGGAGAACTACTGGGACGAGATGGGCGAGGGCAAGCTCGACCAGATGCACACGCGGATGTTCGAGCACTCCGCCCAGTACATGCGCAAGCAGCTCGCCGAGCGCTCCGTCGCCATGTCCGAACTGCACTCCACCGAGGTGTACGAGAACGCCTGCCTGCTGCTGATGTACGGAATCCACCGCCACCTCGTGCCGCGCGCACTCGGTGCGATGGGCGTACTGGAGCAGAGCGCCTCGCCGCGCTTCCAGGCGATGGTCGACGGCTGCACACGGCTCGGGGTCCCCGAGGACGTCATCGAATACCAGCGCATCCACGTCCACGTGGACGCCGACCACGGCGCCGAATGGTTCGACGGCGTGTTCGTGCCCCTGGTGGACCGCTCGCCGGAACTGCTGCGCGAGATCAGCCTCGGCGTCGTCACCCGCATCCGGGTCGCCAACGCCTACTACAACCGCATATGGCAGCAGATGAAGGGCGTGCGCTAAGCATGGCCACCCCCACCGTGGAGCACACCGGCAGCGGGGCCGATCCGCTGTTCAGGCGAGGCCGGGTGTCCGCCCGGGACGAGCGTGTGTTCATCGGCAAACTGGCCCTGTGCGCGGCGCTCGTGGCGGGCGGCGCGTTCCTGGCCACACGGGATTCCTGGCCCGCCGTGGCGGCCGGGGTCCTGGTACTGGCGGCCGTGTACACCCACGCGGTCGAACTGCAGCACCAGGCCCTGCACCACTCGGCGTTCCGCCGCCCCGGCCCCCACCGCTGGGTGGGCGTGGTGCTGGGAGCCCCGATGCTCGTGTCCTACTCCCATTACCGCGTGCGGCACTTGCAGCACCACCGCAATCTCGGAACGCCCGAGGACACCGAATTCTTCGGCTTCGACACCCGCCAGGGCGTCACATGGAAGGGCATGCTGCGCGGGCTCTTCGACGTGGTGCGGCTCGCCCGGACCGGCGTGGAGATCTGGCGGGCCTACCGGGGCACCTGGTCGTACGCGTTCGGGCAGATCTCGCCGAAGGCCCAGCGGGCGGTGATCGGCGAGTACCGGATGATGGGCGCCCTGATCGCGGCGGCCGCCGTTCTGTGCGCCCTGGGCGAGTGGCCGCTCGTGCTCACCCTGTGGGTGCTGCCGATGCTCGTGGGACAGCCACTGCACTTCCTGGTGGAGCTGCCCGAGCACCTGCTGTGCGAGACCGACAGCCTGGACGTCCTGCGCAACACCCGTTCCATCAAGGGCAGCAGGATCAGCTCCTGGTACACCAACGGCAACAACTTCCACGTCGAGCACCACGCGGCGATGTCCGTACCGATCAACCGGCTGCGCGACCGGCACGACGAGGTACAGCGCCGCGGCGCCTATGTGGTGCGCAGCTACCCGGCCTTCTACTGGTCGGTGGCGAAGGAACTGGCCTCCCGCAAACCCAGCGCGGTGTGAGCGTGGAAGCCGACTCCTTCTACCACGAGGGCAGCCGCCGGCTGCAGCGGCAGCTGGGCACCGAAGCGCTGGCGACGCACATCGCCGAGCGCTATGTGACGGCTCACCTCATGGACGAACACATCGGGTGGGTCCGTGGCGCCGACGCGGTCTATCTGGCCACGGTGGATCCCGCGGGCCGCCCGGAGTGCTCGTACAAGGGAGGGCTGCCCGGATTCCTCCGGGTGCCCGATTCCCGGACGCTGGAGATTCCCAGTTACGACGGGAACGGCATGTACCGCACCCTGGGCAACGCCATGGCGGCGCCCGGGGTGGGGCTGCTCTTCCTCTTCCCCGAACTGCCCGCGAAACTGCGGGTGAACGGCGACGGCGAGGTGCTCACCGACGCCGATTCCCTCGCCGCGCACCCCGGGGCCGAGGCGGTCCTGCGGGTACGGATCCGGGAGGTCTTCGAGAACTGTCCCCGATATCTGCACGACCGGGCGGCGGGTACGCATTCCGCGCACTGCCCCCGGCCCGACTACCGGCCACCGGAGCCGGCGTGGAAGCAGAAACCCGAATACGAGGGCCTGTTGCCGACAGTCGGCAGGCAGCCTCGATGAGACCCGACGAGAACTGACGCGAAGACGACTGTTCCGCCCCGCCCCCGCTGCTACCGTCGCGCCACCGGAAACAGGTATGACGGAAGAGGCATAGAGCATGACCAGTATTTCCGCTCTGCGGACACTGCGGGAGCTGCGCCGACTCGGTTCCGTGCACGCGGTGGCGCAGGCCATGCACCTGGCGCCCTCCTCGGTGTCCCAGCGCATCAAGGGACTCGGGGAGGAATGCGGGATGCCTCTCTTCGAACGCAGCGGCCGGGGCGGCCGGTTGACCGATACCGGGGAGGCGGTGGCGGAACTCGCCGAAAAGATCACACACCAGTGGGAACGAGGCATGGTCAACATCAGGAACGGCATCGCCCAGGCGCCCCGCCGGTCGGTGAGCATAGGGGCCTTCCCCTCGGCGCTCACCGGCTGTGTGCTGCCGGCCGCGGAGCGACTGCGGGGACAGAACCAATTCCAGGTGGAACTGCTGGAAGTGGACCCGCGCGGGGCGGCCAGCCAGGTGGAGCACGCCGAACTGGACATGGTGCTCACCCTCGGCGAGATCCTCGACGTGGACCAGTCGCTCGACCCCCGGCTGACCGTGCGCGAACTGTGGCGCGAGCCCTTCGGTCTGGTGCTGCCCCGGGCCTTCGCCGCGGCGGGCGACCCGATGGCGCACATCCGCAGCTACGCGGACGTGCCGTGGGTGCTGCCCCGGCGCGGTTCCGCCTGCGACCTCATGGTCGGCCGGCACCTGGCCCGCCTCGGCATCAGGCCGAGGGTGGTGGCCCGCTCGGACGACTGGTCGCTGGTGCAGCGCATGGCCAGTGCGACCCAGGCCGTGGCGCTCGTGCCGGTGACCTGCGTCGAGGAGGAGCGCTGCGACATACGGGTCGCTCCCGTGCGGCGTACGGAGCTGCTGGAGCGCACCGTGGTGGCCCTGGAGTCCGTGGAGTCGGCCGGGTCTCGGTGGCTCCCCGCCGTACGGGCCGAGCTCGACCGTTCGGCGGAGGCGCTGATCGACCACATACAGGACCGGCTGCCGACCATCGTGACCTGACCGGCGCCGGGCCCCGGCGGGGGCCCGGCGGCCGGCCTACTTCTTCAGCGAGCAGGTGGCCTCGGCCGTCCTGGACGGGTCGCTCTCCGAGCGCGCGGTCAGCGTGACCTTGCCGCTTCGCTCCGCGCCCGGTTTCGCGGTCACGGCGACGTCGACCGGGACCGTGGCGCCGGCCGCGGCGGCCGTGAGCCTGCTGGGCAACCAGGCGGACCAGCCGCGCCCGGAGGCCGTCGCCGACAGTCGGTAGACATCGGAGGACAGGTCCGGGGCGACGGTCCCGGGGTGGCCGCCCCGGCCGGGCGGGGCGTTCTGCCCGGTGTTGGCGAGCGCGAAGGTGCACAGGGCCCGGCCGGCGGGCTTGCCCTTCGCGGTGCCCAGGCCGAGGGCGAGCCCGCGCCGCTGCGGTCCCGCGCCGTCCAGCGACTTGACGCCGACGCTGTAGGAGAGCACTCCGGCGGCGTCGCGGCGTACGTCGAGGACGTAGAAGTGCAGCCGGTTGGCCCGGTCGACGTACTCGTACGAGCTGCCGGAGTCGGCGCCCGCGTGGAAGAGCGCGTCGCTGAGCTGCCGGTAGTCCCCCATGGTGATCTTCTGCGGGGTGCCGTCGGGGCGCTTGAAGTCCGTCAGGCCGATGTCCTCGGGGTGCGCGTCGATCACCCAGGCGAACGGGGCGCGGTCCGCGTTCTTGGTCTTGCCGATCAGCACGCCGTTGTCCGGGGTGAAGGAGTCCATGCCCATGCGGTCGACGACCTCGAGCGTGTAGTTCTCGTAGCCGCCGCCGTCGCACAGCGGGTCGGTCGTCCGGTCGCAGGCCGGGGACAGGTCGCGGCCCATGGTGATGTTGACGCCGGCCAGTCCCTTCTCGCCCGGGGGCGCCGAGCGGGCGGTGACGCGGGCGACGACGAGGCCGGAGCCCTTGAGGGCGTCGCGGTCGAGGCGCAGGACGTTCTTGTCGTCGACGATGCCGAGCTTGAGCTTGTCGCGCAGGACGTGCTGGGCGCCCATCGAGCCGCCGGCGGCCGCGGGGACCTGCCAGCGGGTGTGCGGGCCTCCGGGGCCGTTGAACGAGCCGCGGGAGAGCATGCCCCAGATGCCGGTGTAGGCGCGGCTCAAGGGCGTGCCGTAGGGGTTGTTGTAGTTGTCGCCGATGCCCAGGATGTGGCTGAGTTCATGGGCGAACGTGGCCATGCCGGAGCTCTCGGCCTGGGTGGACGAGCCGTTCGCGGCGTTCGGCCAGATGCGGGCGGCCGCCTGCCAGGACGTCCACGGTACGTAGCGGGTCCTGGCGGCGTTGCCCCCGGAGGGGGTGGGGGACGGCGGGCCCCAGGCGGCCGGCACGTCCTGTGCGGTCGCGAACTTCATCTGCCCGAACTCCTGCCAGGCGGAGGACTCGTCCACACCGGCGGTCAGGTAGAAGACGAAGTCGAACCGGCCCGCCTTGTCGGCCCCCACGTCGGCGACCCACGCCGCCTTGCCGTCGGCGCGGATGTTCTTGCCGCAGACGTCGCCGCTCGGGCAGGCGCCGGGGTTCATGTCGGGCTCGATGCCGTACTGGTAGGACTTGAACGGCATGCGGTAGACGCCGAAGGCGGCCAGGTCGACGCCGACGCGGCCGCCGGAGTCCTCCATCCAGTACTCGTTGATGGTGTGGCCGTGGTTGAGGGTGCCGGGCTTGTTCAGGAAGTCCTGGTAGAACCCGGGCAGCCGCTCGCGGGGGACACGGGAAGCGGCGGGCAGCGGATTGCCGAAGATGCTCGAGCCCGGCGGCCTGCTGACCGAGAACTCCTCGTCGGGGTAGTCCAGGAGCACCAGGGCGCCCTTGAACATGCGCTTCGTGGGCTTGACGGCCGGGTTCGCCCAGTCGGTGCCGGGGACGGGGCGGTACTCCGCCCACGTCATGTCGTCGGGGTTGCGCCAGCGCTGCGGGTCGACCGGCTGCACCAGCGGCGGCCGGCCCCGCTGCGCGGCGCCCGGTAACGCCCCGGCGGGCCCGGCGGCGAGGGCGGCCAGGACGCCGAACAGCAGGGCGACGACGGCTGGGCGGCGTAATCGGGAGACGCGTCTGCGGCGGGGGAACAAGACTCACCTCTTGTCTGAACGCATCGGACGAGGGCAGGGCAAGTCGTTCGAGTGGGCGGGCCCACCGCGGTTCAAGGTACGGCGGAGGGGGACGGGACGCCAGAGTGCGAACGAGGCGTTTGTGACGCCAGTACGCCCCTGAAGACGTCAGTCCCCCATCACGACGTCAGTCCCCCATGAAGACGATGCGCCGGGACGGCGCCGCCGCGCCCTGGGCGGCGGCGGAGGAGGTCGCCGTGCGGCCGGCGGGGATGGCGCGCTCGCGGCCCCAGGCGCGGATGTCCTCGATCTGCTCGGGGTTGGTGCGGATCAGCGGGGCGGTGTTGGCGAACTTGTCGAGGACGAACGACGGCTTCAGCGCCGCCACCCCTCCGCCCAGGTGCACCTCCGCCCCGACCTCGTGGAGGGCCGCCTCGATGTCCGCTCCCGCGAAGCCGTCGGAGAGGTCCACGAGCTGGTCGGTCTGGTCCGGGGACGGCTCGGTGCCGACGTAGCGGCGGTAGTAGAGCTCGATGATCTCCTTGCGGTCCCGGGCGTCGGGCAGGTCGACGAAGAACAGCTCGTCGAACCGGCCCTTGCGCAGCAGCTCCGGCGGCAGGCTGCGGACGTCGTTGGCCGTGGCGACGACGAAGGCGCGGGAGCCGGACTCCTGGAGCCAGAACAGGAACTGGCCGATGACCCGCTGCTGGACGCCCGAGTGGTCGCCCTGGCCCGCCAGCCCCTTCTCGATCTCGTCGATCCACAGGATGCAGGGGGCGACGCGGTCGGCGGTCTGCAGCGCCTCCCGGAGCCGGCCCTCGGACTCGCCCAGGTACTTGCCGTGGATGGAGGCCATGTCGAGCCGGTACAGCGGCAGCCGCCACTGCGAGGCGATGGCCTTGGCCGAGAGCGACTTGCCGCAGCCGGGCACGCCGACCAGGAGCACGCCGCGCGGCGGGCGCAGGTTCGTGCCCCGCAGGTCGGCGTGCATGAGTTCGTGCTTGCGCCGCAGCCAGTCCCGCAGGTTCGTCAGGCCCCCGACCGCGTAGTCGGACTCCTTGAGGTCGACCTTCTCCAGGCCGGTGAGATCGCTGAAGATGCGGTCCTTGGAACGGGCCAGCCGCAGGATGTCCTCCTGGCCCACCGCGCCCTTCGCCACCAGCGTGGCCAGCAGGTTGACGGCCTCGCCCTCCGTCACCCCGAGCAGGAACTCGGCGGCCCGCCGGGCGTCGGCCTCGTTCCAGGAGATGGGCACGACGCCCTCGTGGTCGTCGAGGAAGCCACGGATCGTCGCGTACATCTCGTCGGCGTCCGGCAGGTCCAGGGCCATGCTCATGCCCAGACGCTGGAGCCCGCTCCAGATGGGCTTGTCGGTGATCAGCACGACGCTGCCGGCGTTGGCGTCGGCGAGCCGGGCCAGCTCGGCGACGTAGCGGGTGAACTCCGTGTCCTGCTCGAGGTCGTCGGGGTCGACGAGGACCAGCGTGGCGTTGGGGCGGCTGGTGAACTGCGCGGCCGCGTACTCCATCGCGCCGACCAGGGAACGGTCGTCCTGCACCGTGCTGTTGGACCGCAGCTCCCGCAGGCCGGTGGCGCGCGTGTAGATCCAGAAAGGCATTCCGGACCGCCGCGGCTGCATCGCCACTTCCTTCACCAGGCGCAGCGCCCGCGGCTGCTCGATGGTGCGCAGCGCGATCACCGGGACGCGTGCGATCAGGTAGTTGTCCAGGTCGTCCCGGCACTCGGAATAGTTCGACATCTGCTGGCTGGCCTTCGCTGACTTCAGAGGTTGGTGATGACGCGGCGACGGGCGGGCGTCGTGGGGTCGTGGTCCCATCCGGAGGTGCGCACGCCGCCCTGCCCGCCGGCGGCGGCCGCCGGCGGTTCACCGACGACCGCGGTCAGCGGGTTGTCGCGCAGGGTGCGCAGGCGCGCCTCGCCGCGGCGCGGGTCGTGGTGCTCCCGTGCGTCGCGTTCCTGGTCGTGCTGGAGGGTGCGGATCTGGCGGTCCACCACGTCGGTCAGGCCGGCGCGCACCTCCTCCGGCAGCCCCGGGTGGGCGGCGAGGGCCCGTACGGCGTGCAGGCCGCTACGGGCCTGGGCCAGCGCCTTGCCGGCCGAGAACTCGTCGCCGCACGCCGACAGCGCCGCCGTGAGCGCGTCGGCCCATGACTGCAGGCGCGTCTGGAGGGCGTCGCCGATCCGGCGCATGAGCCGCTCCCAGGCGTCCGGGGGGAAGTCCTCCGCCCGGAGCGCGGGGAGGGCGGCCGCTTCGGTGTCGGGGGCGCCCGTCGCCCATCGCTCCAGGTGGCCGGCCCACACGTCGTAGGCGCCGCCCCCGCCACCCCACAGGAACGTCACAGTCCGCTTCCCGGGCGGCGGACCACGATCTCCCCCGGAGGCAGGGGCTCCCAGTCCGGGAGGTCCGCCACCAGCCGGCGCAGCCGGGAGGTGACCTGCTCGGCAGCCGGCTTCACCGGTGCGGACCAAGGGTTGCCCGCCGAGGGGCGCCGCACCGCTCCGATGCCCTGCCCGTACCCGTCCGTCGTCATGCGCTTCCCTCCGCGGTGCCGCTCACGACGCGGCCGTCGTACGGCGACGCGCCGTGCTGCGCGGTCGCCAGTTCCTTGATCAGCTCCCGTGCCTTCGGCATCAGGGCGTCCGCCTCCTGGTAGCGGCTCTGCCAGTCCCGCAGCTCGGCGTACGCGCCCCGCAGGTGCAGGACCGAGTCGTGCTTGGCGGCCTCGAGGGTGACGCGGACGTTGTGCTGGTGCTTCCGGGCCCGGTCGGCGTTCTGGTAGAGGACGCCGCCCCAGATACCGAAGACGATCAGCGCCGCGATGATCGCGAACCAGGCGTTCAGCCCCATGAAGAGCAGGAGCACGGCCCCGGACACCGCCGCGGGGCCGATCAGCTTCCTCTTCAGCGGGTAGGCCAGCGATGCGATCAGCGCGGCGGTGTGGTGGTCCCAGTGGGCCACCAGGGAGTGCTCCAGCTGATCCGGGGGCGTGGTGAACGACCCGGTCCACGGCGGCAGGTTGAACGTCTGGGCGCCCAGCGAGTGCTGGGTGGCGAAGTGGGCCTGGACGTCGGCCGGCACCGACGCCTGGTAGTCACGGCTGAAGCCCGCGTGGGCCCGGGCGAACCAGTCGGCGCAGGCCGCGACGGACAGCCGCTGCGTGGCCGGGGAGGCGCCGATCGCCGCCGGGGTCAGGGCGGAGGTCGTCTGGACGGTGAGGTAGTCCAGCGTCTCCTCCAGGGCCGCGTGGTCGAGGTCCGCGGCCTTGCGGGCCGCGTCCTCGTCCCCGCCGTGGGAGATCACCGCTTCCTGGTAGGCCAGTTCGCGGCGGTGCGGCAGCTCCTCGGTGTCGTACTCCGAGACCAGCCGGTCCAGGATGTCGTCGACGGCGTCCTCCAGCCGCTGCGACGGACGGTCCTCGCGGGCCAGCATGGCGCTGTACTTGTCGAGGAGCGCCCGCTGGGCCCGGGCGGCGCCGAGCGCGGCGTCCAGCTGCGCCCACTGCGGGGAGACGGCCGCCAGCCGCGGGAACTCCTGCTGGGCCGACGGCCCCCGCAGCGACTCGACCTCGGCCCGCCAGCGGGCCACCTGTGCGTCGTCGGCCGACTCGTCGTCGAGCAGCGCCTCGCGCCACTGGGCCAGCGTCGTGCGCAGCAGCTCCCGGCCCGCGCCGCCGAAGGCGCCCTGGGAGATCGACTCCAGGATCACCGCGAACTCGCGGCCGAGCTCGGCCGGGTTCTGCGCGCGGAGGTAGTGCCGCAGCCAGCGCACGGACGTCTCCTGCCGGCCCTGCCGGCGCAGGACCAGCGCGAAGAGCAGCGACGTACGCGCCGGGGAGCGGCGGAACGCCTCCTCCACCGCGCGGTCGCACAGCGAGCGGTCGTCCGCCGACCAGGCGGCCAGCGCCACCAGGGCGGGGGCGAGCCAGTACCGCGGCGACTGGATCATCAGCTCGTCGCTGACGTTGCGGACGACCTCCTCCGAGACCAGCCCGGTGTCGAACGCCTGGAGCATGCCCACGGCCGTGCGGCGGACCTTCTTGTGGTGGCCGAACTCGTGCTGGATCTTGTCCTGCACGACGCCGACGCGCGTCTGGGCCAGCTGGACGTTGGCCGTCAGCTTCGTCTGCCGCGCGAAGGCGAGGAACTCGTCCCGCAGCTGCTGGAGTTCGCCGCGCGCCTGCTGGGTGGCGGCTCCTACGGCGTTGACCTGCCCGGACACGGCGCCGACCTGCTCCTGCAGCTGCACCACGAGCCGATTGACCCGGTCCACCTGGGAGCGCAGGACGTGGTCCACTTCGGACATGTCTCCCCCTTCCTCGTTCCGTTCGTCAGTGCGTGGCGCTCCGGGGAGAGCGCGGTGTGTTGCCGTCCGCGGCCGTCAGGGCCGGACGACGGTGCCGTCCTCGAGCACGGGCAGGAGCGTGCCGCTCGCGTAGACCTCGACGTACGCGTAATGGCCCGTGCGCACCAGCATCCGCGCCCCCGAGAAGGGGTCCGGCATGGGCTGACCGGGGGCGAAGTGGTCGATGATCTCGTGCAGGAGGCTCAGCCTGTGGTCCACGTAGGGCGGGCCGAGGTGGCACTGGGCGACGAAGCCGATCGGTACGTCGCCGAACGCGTCGGCGTACTCGTCGCGGATGCGGCCGGTCAGCTCCCGGAAGGCGGCGGCGTCGAGGCGCGCGTCCAGCCGGCGCACCGCGTCGCGCAGCCCCTGGCCGCGCGGTCCGTAGCGCTCGCGCGCCGGGCGCGGGGCGGCGGCCGGAGCCGTGGTGCGCGCGGTCGCGGGGCTCTTCGGGCCGGCGGCGCCGAAGGCCGGGCGGACCACCCGGCGCGGTCGCTCGATGGATCCCATGGTTCCCCCGATGTCATGGGTACGCGTGATGCAGAAGGTAATCAGGTGACCACAGTGGTCGTTGACGGATCGCCAGTATGGCGAAAGATCGGCCACCGTGGGAGCCGGAACCGGAATGCGCCCGGAGAAAGCCCCGAAGGCGACCCGGCGTCGCCCTGACGTGCCTGCCAGACTCTGCCGCATGGGAACGGTCTACGCACTTCTGGTGGGCATCAACGACTATGCCCAGCGCTCGCTTCCACCGCTCGCCGGATGCCTCAACGACATCGCGGCGGCGCGCGGTTGGCTGCGCGAGCGGCTGGGGGCGCCACCCGTCATCGAGGAGTTGACGGACGGCGGGGCGACGGCCGGGGCGGTCGCCGACGCGATCACCTGGCACCTGGGACAGGCGGGGCCCGGCGACACCGCCCTGCTCTGGTTCTCGGGCCACGGCACCGAATACGCCGTGAGCAGACCGGAAGACCTCCTGATCGAGGCCACCGGGCGGTGCCAGGCGATCGTCTGCGCCGACGAGGCGTTACCGGACAAGCGCCTCGGGGCACTGCTCGACGCCGTCGCCGCCCGCGGCGCCCACGTGGCCGCCGTCCTCGACTGCTGCTTCTCCGGCGGCGGGACCCGCGAACCGGGAGCCGCGGCCCGCTACGCCCCGCCCCTCGCCGAGTGGTCCGCGGCCGTCAAGGACGTGGCCGGGCCGTCCCACCCTCCCCGGCACGTGCTCCTGGCCGGCAGCCGCCTCGACCAGGTCGCCTACGAACGGGACTTCGACGACAGACGGCACGGAATCTTCACCCGCGCCCTGCTCGACGCCCTGCGCGCCGCCCCGCCCACGGCGACGTACCGGGAGGTGCTCGCCGGCGCCCACGGCCGGGTGCAGAGCGAGCGCGAGCACCAGCACCCGGTGCTCTTCCCCGCCGAACCCGGCGGCGTCGCCGACACCCCCGTCCTCGGCGGACTGGTGCGACCGCCCGCCCCACACCTGCTGCGCCACGGCCGGGAGGGCTGGGAGGTCGACTGCGGGAGCGCGCACGGACTGCGCGGAGGCGAAGGCCCGGCGCTGGCCACCGAGTTCACCGTCACGGACGACACCGACCCGGCCCCGCCCTCCCCCGTCGTCCGCGCCCGGTCGGTGCGCGCCGAGCGCACGCTCGTCGACCCCGGGGCGTGGGAGCCGGACCCCGCCAGGACCTACCCGGTGGCCCTGTCGTCCCTGGCCCTGCCGCCGGTCTCGGTGCGCCTGGAAGGCCCGGACGCGCCGCTCGTGACGGAAGCGCTGGCCACCGCGGGCCCCGGGGGAGCGCCCTCGCCGCTCCTGGGACCGGGCGGGGAGCACGGCATGCTGCTGCGGGTGGCGGCCGGGGCCGGGCGGGCGCGGGTCATGCGCAGGGACGGCTCGGCGGCCGTGCCCGACCTGCCGCTGACCGGCCCCGACGACGCCCGCCGCGTCGCCCGCTGCCTGGTCCACCTCGCCCGCTGGCACCAGCTGCGCGACCTGGACAACCCCGGCTCGCCCCTCGCCGGACAGCTCCGCCTGGAGATCGCCCCCTGGACGCCCTACGGGGACGCCTCCCCCCTGACGCCCGACGGCCACGGCGAGATCGTCTGCAGCTACACCGGGCGCCCCGGCGCCTGGCGGCGGCCGGAGGTGTCCATCCGCATCCGCAACCGCTCGCGCCGCCCCCTGTGGGCGGTCCTGCTCGACCTCACCGACAGCCACGGCTGCGACACCGCCCTCTACGAGGGCCACTTCATCGGCCCCGGCGGCACCGGCCACGCCTTCGACGGGGAACAGCCGGTGGAGCTGTCCCTGCCCGCCTCCCGGGACGAGGTCCCCGGGGCCTTCGTGCGCGACTGGCTGAAGCTGATCGTGGCCGAAGGGGAGCTGAACACCGTGCCCTTCCGGCTGCCGGCCTGGGACCCGGCGGCCGGCTTCCGGGCCGCCGGCCACGGCCCGGCCGCCGACGGCGTGCTCCACCTGGCCGCACCGGGTGCGGCCGGGCACCGCGACGCCGTGGCGTCCCGGCGCACCGCCCCCGGCCAGTGGGCGGTGCTCACCGTGCCCGTACGCACGGTGATCCCCCCGGTCAGCGGCCCAGGTGCGTGAAGCCCGCCCATGACGCCAGGTCGTCGGGGTCGATGACGGCCGCCCGCTGCCGCAGGGCGGCGGGCATGTCGTCCGGCAGCCGCCGCGCCGGGTCCAGCATCCACAGCTGGGCCCGGTGCAGCGCCCGCCCGGGCGGCTCGCCCTCGCGGCGCAGGTAGTGGTGGGCCATGAACATCAGCACGGACGTGGCGTCGTCGGGCACCGGCCACAGCGAACCCAGCACGGACCGGGCCCCGGCCACCAGGAACGCCGTCGCCAGGCTGTACGCCTCGTTGTGGCCGCGCCCGGAGACATGGCTGCGACAGGCCGCCAGCACCACCAGCTCGAGCTGGCCCCGGTCGCCGCCGTCCGTCGCCTCGGTCAGCTCCTCGGCCGACAACTCCCCGTCGTACAGCTTCAGATAGGCGCTGCGGCGGCTGTTGGGGGCGACCATGCCGTGGCAGGCCAGGTGCAGCACTCCCCCGGCGTTGCCCGGATCGCGCAGCCAGCCCAGGACGTCGGCCGTGCCCGCCCGGCCGGGCCCGAGGAAGCCGCCCTGCCGGTAGAAGGCCCCGTGCACGGCCGCGGCCTCCTCGCCCGCGTACGCCAGGTCCCCGGTGGGATCGCCGACCACCAGCGCGGCGCCGCCGTGGGTGACGGCGGGCCGGGCCGCCACCTCGCACAGCAGCCGGGCCGAGGCGGCGTACGAGATCTCCGCCTCCTGCACGGCGTAGGCACGGGCGGAGCCCTCCGCGTCACCGGGCGACCAGGCGGCGTGCCAGGGCACCACGCCCAGCGCCCCCATGGGGACGAGCACCAGACGGGGCCGGCGCCCGCTGGGCGGCCGTCCGACGGTCTCCAGCAGGGGCTTGACCGCCGCGTACCAGGCCCAGCCGCACAGCCGGTCGAGCCGCTTGCGCAGGGAGACCCCCGGCGCCGCGCCGGTCCAGGCCGGGCCCATGTCCCGCACCCCGGCGCCCGGCACGGCCGCGTACTCCGCCAGGGCCGGGGCCTCCTCGCGCAGCGCGGGCAGCGGCACGGAGTGGACGCCACCCCCGGCGTCGACCAGCACCGCCCAGCCGCCCCGGCCCTCCTGCCCGGGCATCAGATAGGCGAGCACGTCGGCCCGCACCGAGCGCAGGGCCTCGCCGATCCCCTCCGGCTCCGGCGGCTCGAGCAGCCCCGCGGCGGCCCCGTCCGGGCCTGTGAGGGCGGCCAGGACCGCGCGGCGCAGCTCGCTCGGCACGCCCGTGGCGGCGTCGCCGTCCCAGGCGGCCGCGTCGGGCGCGCTCTCGCCGCCCGCCGCGCGCCAGCGCTCGGCCAGCTCGCCCCGGCCGGCGGCGATCAGCAGGTCGGGCACCGAGCGGGAGGTCGTCGCGGCGTGCAGCACCAGCCCCCGGCAGGCGTCCAGGGCGGCCACGGCCTCCTCGGGAGCCCCGTCCGCCAGGCACCACCCGGCGACCTCCAGCGCGGTCTCGGTGGCCTGGGCCGCGGCCTCGGCGGCATGCCCGGTGCCGGACTGCAGCAGCACCGCCCACGCGTGCCCGCGCAGGGCGTCCAGGCCGACGTGCCGGCCGCGGCGCCGGTCCTCGCCTCCCCCGCCGCCGCGCTCGCGGTAGGCCCGGCCCAGCGTCACGCCCAGCACCGCCCACAGCCGGTGCCCGGGGCCGGCCGCCAGGCGGTGAGCCTTCTCCAGCCATCCGATCCCGGTGTCGAGGGAGCGCCGGCGCTCGTGCGGCAGCACCGAAGCGCGGGCGCAGTGGCCGGTCCCGAGGACGTAGGCGTACCGCAGCCAGTCGTCGCTGCCGTCCTCGGCCAGCTTCAGCGCGTCCTGCACCAGGACCATCGCCTCGTCCAGCCGGCGCATGTCGCCGCTCTGTCCGGCCTGTTGGTAGAGGGAGATGCCGCTGGAGCCGAGCACCCAGGCGTGGTGGTCGCGCGGCAGCGCGGCGGCCTGTCGGCGCAGCTCCGCGGTGGTGGGCCGGCCGGTGAGCGGCGCGGCGGGCGCCGCGCCCAGCCGGCGGGCGAGGTCGGACCGCTTGACGTGCAGGCTGTCCAGCATGGTCCACACCTCGATGCGGGAGGTGTCGTCGTCCGGGAGCGAGGCGTACAGCTCCCGCAGGACGGCCAGGCCCCGGTCGACTCCAGGCAGGTCGCCCTGCTGGTGCGCGCGGTGCGCCTGCAGGCCGGCGTTCTGGCCGTCCATCATGCGCCGCATGTACGGGGTGAGGACGGGGCTGTCCCGCATCCGCTCCCAGTCGTCGACGGCGGAGTCGAGGTCGTCCCTGCCGTCGTGGAGCTGGCCGCGGGTGAAGGAGGCGAACCAGCGGAACATGTCGGTGCCGTCGCGCAGCTCGGCATGCTCGCCGGTGAGCGCGCGGGCCTCGTCCAGTTGCCGGAGCGCCTCGTCGAGGCCGGCGCCGTCGCCCGCCGCCTCGCTCTGGATCCGCTGCCCGGCGGCCATGCTGCGGACGGCCGCCTGCCAGGTGGCGTTGTCCTGGTCGACCGCCAGGGCCGCCTCGGTGAGGGCCTGGCGCTGCCGCGCGCTGACGTGGGTGCCGTGCGGGTCGAGCATCGGGAGGTTGCCGAGCAGGTGCCCGGCGAAGGTGCCGTGCTCCCGGCTGCCCGGTTCCATGGCCTCCCACTGCGCGAAGAGCTGGTGCAGGCCCTCCGTGAGCCGGGACCCGCCGGCCAGATCGTTGACGAGGGCGCCGAACTGCGAGTCGTCGAGATTGGGTGAGGTACGGCCCTCCTGCACGGCCCGGGCGAGCTCCATGTAGGCGTCGCGCGCCTCCCGGGACAGCTCCTGGAGGCCCTCGTCCTCCTCGGCCGTGCCGCGCTGCACCATTTCGCCGCGCGCCCAGGCCAGGACCACCACGGCCATGCCCCGGGCGTCCGGGACGAGGCCGCCGTCCCGGGCCAGCGCGGCCGCCTCCGCCACGACCGGGAGCCGGTCGGTGTCCTTGTCCTGCCGGTAGCGGGCCTGCTCCAGGAGCGCGAGTTGCAGCGCGGCAGGGCCGACGGGGCCGTCGTGCTCGGGTTCCCAGCGCCGGAAGGCCTCCCGCAGCAGGCCGATGGCACGGTCGCGGCCCGCGTCGTCGTCGCGCTGGGCGGCCCGCTCGTACAGCAGCCGTCCGAAGGCGTCCAGCAGCTGGGGCGTGAGGTCGTCGAGGGCGTCGGGCCCGGCCAGGATCGGCTTGAGTTCGGCCTCGGCGGGGCCGGGCTGGGTCTGGTCGTCGAAGTGCCACCACAGCAGGGCGCGGACGAAGACGCCGCGCACCCGGGCGTGCCGGCACCAGCCGGGTTCCTCGCCCTCCTCCGCCCCGGCCCCGGCCAGGGCCTGGCCGAACATCTCCAGCGCCTGGGCGAGCTGGTCGCGGTCCGCGGCGGCGCGGCCGCGGTCCATGAGCGCGTTGCCGAGCGCGAAGCGCAGCAGGGGCAGGTCGCTGCCGGGCGGCGCGGTGCGCAGGGCCTCCCGGTAGTGGTCGACGCAGGCGTCGATGTCCTGTGGCCGGCCGCCGAGTTCGTAGCGCTCGTACGACAGGTCGCCGATCAGCTCGTGCACCAGGGCCGCGTCCGGGCCCTCCGGGTCCTGGCCGCCGAGGGCCTCGCGCAGGCTGCGCAGGGCGGTGTCGAGGGCCTCCGGCGTACGGAGCTCCTCGTAGCCGGCGACGGCGGCGCGGGCGAGCCGCAGGAGCCGCTGCGGGCGGCCGGGGTCGTCGTGCGTCACGCGGGGCCCACCTGTGCGTAGTAGAGGCCGAGGACGGTGTCGAGCCACTCCTGTCCACCGGGTGTGGAGAAGTCGACCGGCGGGGCGCCGCTCTCCTCGACGACGTCCGGCGGGCAGCGGTCGCCGAAGAGGACCGTCACCCGGTCCGCGGGCTCCCGCTTCGACGGCCAGACGAAACCCTGGGCCCACGGGTCGGTGTGGCGGCGGATCCAGTGCCCCCAGGTGCGGGTGAAGGGGTAGTCGTGGGGTTCGGCCTGGACGAGCCAGGAGTCCTGTGCGATCGCCGCCAGGTCCCGCCCCGACATCAGCGAGACGACGTCCACGTCGGCGGTCAGCCGCAGGAAGGCCAGCCGCCTGCCCCGCACCGCCGCCCGGGGCACGGTACGCGGCCCCGCGGAGTCGAACGGTATGGACCGCAACAGCGTCTCGCACACCGCGGACGCCGCTGTGAGGCCCGCGTAGAGGAAGGCGTAGCCGTCGTCCTCCGTGGCGTCGAAGCGCCCGCCGCCGTAGAGCCGGCCGGTCGGCACCGGGTTGAAGGACGTCGCGGGCCACTCGCCGCGGTGCACCCGGAACAGCGGGGTGCCGGCGGGGAGGGTCACCTTGGCGGGCGTGCCCGGCGGGGCGGCCGGGGGCTGCGTGTTGGGCACCGCGTCACTCCCCGTCCGTCAGCGCGTGCGCCACGGCCACCAGCTCGTGGTCCCGGCCCGTGCCGAGGAGGGACGCCGGGGGCGCCGCCAGCCAGGCGTTGTCCGACAGCCACCAGTCGGCCACGCCCCAGGGGTCCTCGCCCGCGGCGAGCAGCTCGTTGACCTCCAGCACCACCAGCCAGGGCAGCGCGTCCTCGGAGAACTGGAACCGCGGCAGCCGCACCGCACCGCCCTCGCCGGTCAGCCTGATCAGCCCGGCGGCGTACGGGTCGCCGCCCTGCCGGATCACCACCTCGTCCGACAACGCCGGTACGGCCAGCAGCCGTTCGCGCACGGGTCCGAGCACCGGGCCGACCATGCGGGTGCGGTCCAGCACCAGCGCGGCCAGGTCCTCGGCCCGGAACCCCGCGGACGAGGCCGTCCGCGGCGCGGCGGCGACGAGCCGCCCGCCCTCCGCGTCCGGCATCGCGTCGGTCAGCAGCCGTGCCGCGTCGCGGGCGGCCGCCTCCCGCCCGGCCGGGGTCCCGCGCAACCGCCGCAGGGCGGCGGCCAGCGCCTGCCGCGCCCGCGGGGAGAGCAGCGGCTCGACGGCGTCCCACTCGGCGGCGGCCGCCGCCAGCACCTCGTACGGGTCGTACGGCCCCTGAGGATTCACGCCCGTCCTCCTTCCAGCATCCGCACGATCACTTCGGCGCTCGTGGGCTCCCGCACCACCAGGTGCACCTCCCACTCGGCGCCCCGCGCCAACTCGGCCTCCACGGCCGCCCACACCGCCGCGAAGCTCACCTCGGGGGCCAGGCCGCCCCGGCCGGCGCCCAGCAGCGGCAGGCACACCGACCGCAGGGGCGGCGCGACGTGCGGGGACTCCTCCGCGAGCAGGGCGAACGACCGGGTGACGGCGCGGGTGACGTCCGCCGGCAGGACGTCGTAGTCGTTCGTGCCCGCCCGGGGCACCGCCACCGCCGCGTGGTGGATCCGCCGTACGCCCTGGGCGCTCAGCGCGCCCGGTCCCGTGACCGCCACGGTCCCGGGCTGGACGGCCCGGCCCGCGGCGCCGTGGCGGACGGTCCACGCCCGCAGTTCGTCGTGGACGCGGTCCTCGATGAGCTCCCCGGTGGGGCCGCGCAGCGCCCCGGCCCGCCGCAGCGACGCCGATATCGACGACTTGTACGGCTCGGGGAGCGCGAAGTAGACGTTGGCCGGCGCCACGATGACGTCGACGTCCCTGAGGAGGTCGACGGGATGGACGTGCAGCGTCAGCCGGTACGGGCCGGCGCGCAGTTCGCGGTGCGTCTCCCCGATCAGGGGCGCTGGGCGTGCGTCCCCGTGCGGCGCCTCGGCGGCCGCGTGCGCCACCTGTTCGGCCACCTGTCCGAGCACCATGGGCTCGTGGTGCTTGCGGAACCGCTCGACGCTCACTCCGTACACCTCGGCGGCCCGGCGGCGCCGGCCGGCGGCGGACCAGTCGCGGGTGCCCTGGGCGAGGCCGAGGCTGTAGGCGGCGGCGTCCCGGAGGGTGCCGCCGTCCAGCCGGGACACGGCGGTGGTGAGTAATCGTTCCACCGCGGGGGCGCCGGGGCCCGGCTGCCGGCCGGAGGCGAGGCGGGAGAGCAGGGGCAGGTCCAGCTCGCGCAGCCGCACGATGCCCGCACGCCTCACGGCCTTCACCTCCCCCAGGATCGCGGCATGGTCGGGGGCGGGGCCGTTCGGCATGGACGGAAGAATGTCACCCTGCCGGGCAGGTCACAACTCTTGTCGCCCTCCGTCCCATTCAACCGTGGCGGCCGGTCGGAATCAGGGTCGCTCCCCGGGCGGATTCCGGCCTTGGGTCCGCACGTGCGCCACGGCGGCCGTCAGCTCACATCCCTCGTCTGCCGCCGCGCGTGGGCGACCCGGCCGTGGACGCGGGCGCGCTCCACGGCCCCCAGGCCCTCGCACAGGGCCTCGCGGACCAGCGGCGGGGCGCATTCGTACGCGCCGGGGCTGCGGGGCGCCTCCCGGAGCAGGCCCGAGCCCAGGGCGGCCTCCAGCCGGTGCCCCACGGGCGTTCCGGGCGGCAGGACCGCGTCCAGAAGGTCGGCGGTGACGCCCTCGCCGGCGACGGCGCACACCCGCACCACCTCGGCGGTCTCCGCGCCCAGGGAGTCCAGCCGCTGCCGTACGACCTCGCGGACGGCCAGCGGCACCGCACCGGCGGCCTCGGTGCGCAGCAGCTGGGTGAGGAAGAAGGGGTTGCCGCCGGTCCGGGTGCGCAGCTGCGCGGCGCTCCCCGGCAGCCGGTGGCCGTCCTCCGAGGCCCGCATCAGCTCGATCACGGCGGTCGGCTGCAGGCCGCCCAACTGGATGGCCTGGACGACCGGTTCGCGCAGCAGCAGGCCCAGGGTGCGGCGCAGTTCACCGCCGAGCTCGGAGTCCGACTCGCGGCTGGTGGCGACGACCAGGACGGGGGCGCCCCGCAGCCCGCTGGCCAGCAGCCGCAGCAGGGAGAGGGAGGCGGCGTCGGCCCAGTGCAGGTCCTCCAGGAAGAGCACCAGGGGCCGTTCGGCGGCCAGCTCCAGCACGATCTGGCACACCGCGTCGTACGTGCGGAACGGCGCGTCGGCCGGGTCGGGGTCCGCCTCGCAGCCCGTCATCAGGGGGCCGATCACGGAGTCGAAGCGGTGGGCGGCGCGGCGGAAGCCCTCGGGGCGGGCCGCGGACAGCCGGCGCAGGAGCTGTGTCCACGGCCAGTACGGCGGTGTCTCGTCCCCCTGGAAGCAGTTCGCCCACAGGACGTCGCAGCCGTCCCCTGCGACTGTTCTGCCGAACTCCGTGAGTAAACGTGTCTTTCCGATGCCGGGTTCGCCGAGCAGCAGCGCCAGTTGGCCCTGGCCCTCCTTCGCGGCGCGGGCCGCGGCGGCCAGCCGGTCCAGCTCCTCGCCGCGCCCGACGAAGGGCCCGCAGCCGGCGGGCTTCTCGCGGGCCGCGGGACGCATCAGGATGAGGTCGCCGGGCCGGCGCCGGGCGGTCGCCCGGGGGGCCGGCGTGCCGCAGGACGTCGCGGCGGGCCGGGCGGGCGCGGGGGACGCGGCGGGCTCCGCGGCCGCGGGGGGCACCGCCGGCGTCAGCTCCTGGCGCAGGATGTCGCGGTGCAGGTCCTGCAGTTCCTTGCTGACCTCCACGCCCAGGTCCTCGTCGAGGCGGACACGGGTGCGCTCGTACACGGCCAGCGCGTCCACCTGGCGCCCGGACCAGTACAGCGCGCGCATGAACTGTCCGATGAGACGCTCCCGCAGGGGGTTGGTGCGCACCTCGTGGTCGAGCTCCTGCACCACGCACTCGTGCAGCCCCAGTGCCAGCCCGGCCTCGGCCCGGCCCTCCACGGCGGCCATCTGCATCTGCACGAGGCGGGCCGACTCGTCGCGGGCGAAGTCGTAGTCGGCCAGGTCCTCGTAGGGCGCCCCCCGCCACATGGCGAGGGCTTCGCCGAAGCGCCGCCGTGCCGCCTCGAAGGCCCCCTTGCCCAGGAGCCGTTGGCCCTCCCGCACCGCCTCGGCGAAGCGGAAGGCGTCGACCTGCTGGTCGTCGACGGCGAGGACGTATCCGGGTGCCCGGTAGCGCAGGATGTCGCCGTCTCCGGCCCGCCGTCCCGCCGCCAGCTTCTTGCGCAGGCGGGAGACGTAGGACTGCAGGGTGGCGGTGGCCCGGTCGGGCGGGGAGGAGCCCCAGACGCGGCGCACGATGTCGTCGAGGGAAACCACGCGGCGCGGGTTCATCAACAGCAGGGCCAGGACGGCGCGTTGCTTCGGCGCCCCCACGTCCAGCGCCTGGCGGCCGAATAATGCCGAAACGCTCCCCAGAACGCGGAATTCCATGGTGTCCTCGCTCGGCTCACGGCTCGGCTCCTGCCCGCCGTCAGCGGGCCTCGTCTGTTGCCAGCACGAAATTTCCGCCAAGCTGCCCATTCGGCACCTCATCCACGTTCCGCTCGGTCACCCCAGGGATGTTCTCCCTGTACATGACCTATAACGGACATCCGAATGGTTCAACCGTCTACCACGGAAAGGGTAAAAACGTCACCAGTGGTATACGGCCGGCGGCCGCGGCAGCGGCCCTCGGCGGTGGGCCGGGCGGCCCCGGCGACCGGCCCGGACGGCCCTGGCGACCGGCCCGGTGACCGGTCGCCCGAGGTGCGTACGGCCGTGCCTTACGCGCCGGCGTGGACCTCGTCGCCGCGGCGCACGCCGGCCACCTCGCCGGTGTCGGCCGGGTCGCCGCCCATGGACGTGATCCGGTTGTGCTCGTCGACGAACACCACCTGGGGCACGGCCTTGTGGGCCTCGCCCTCGGGGGCCATGCGGTAGGCGATGATGATCACCAGGTCGCCGGTGTTGATCAGGCGGGCCGCGGCGCCGTTGATGCCGACGATGCCCGAGCCGCGCGGGCCCTCGATGATGTAGGTCGACAGGCGGTTGCCGTTGTTGATGTCGACGATGTCGACCTTCTCGCCCGCCAGCAGACCGGCGGCGTCCATCAGGTCGCCGTCGAGGGTGAGGGAACCGACGTAGTGGAGGTCGGCCTGCGTGACGGTGGCGCGGTGGATCTTGGACTTGAGCATGGTCAGGTACATGGGTCGCTCCTTGGCGAAGGTGGGGGTGGTGGTGACGTCGGGTGAAGGGGGCGGGAGTCGTGATCAGGCCAGGCACCACTCCAGTACCGCCATCGCGCCGTACAGCTTGTGGGCGGCCTGCCGGAAGGCGATGCTGCGGTCCCCGTCGAGGACCTCGGCGGTCACCTCCTCGCCCCGGTGCGCGGGCAGGTCGTGCATGAAGGTCGCCGACGGGCAGCGCTCCATGAGCGCCGCGTTCACCTGGAACGGGGCGAACACCGTGCGCCACTCGGGGTCGGCCTTGGAGGTTCCGGTGGTCTGCCAGCGGGCGGTGTAGACGACGTCTGCCTCCGGCAGGTCGTCCATGTCGTGCCGCTCCTCGATGAGGGCGCCGTGCGCGGCGGCGTACTCCCGTGCCCGGCGCATCGTCTCCTCGGGCAGGCCGTAGCCGGCGGGCGTGCGCAGGTGCAGCTCGGCGCCGGCGTAGCGGGTCAGCGCCAGGGCCAGCGCGGCGGCGGTGTTGTTGCCCTCGCCGACGTACAGGACGCGCAGGCCCTCCAGCTTGCCGAAGGCCTCGAGCATGGCCGACAGGTCGGTGACGCCCTGCGTGGGGTGCTCGTCCTCGGTCATCGCGTTGACGACGGACATGGTGTCCCACGCGGCGATCGCACGCAGCTCCCCGGCGCTCGCCGAGGTGCGGGCGACCAGGCCGTCCAGCATCAGGCCGAGCACCCGGCCGGTGTCGTCGGCGCTCTCGCCCGTGTTCTCCTGCAGGTCGCCCGGGCCGTAGGCCACGACCTGCGCGCCCAGGCGCAGCGCCGCGACGGAGAACGCGGTGCGGGTGCGGGTGGAGGTGGTGCGGAAGTACGTGCCCACCACCTTGCCGGCGAGCTGCCCGGTCAGGGGGACGGCGTCGCGCGCGAAGTCGCACGAGCGGCGCACCAGCGCGTACAGCTCGTCGTCGGTCAGGTCGGTCAGGGACAGCACATGGCGCCGGGCGGGCGTGGATCGCTGCATGGGGTCCTCACTCACTGAAGGGGGGTCGGGCGGCAAGGCGGGTGAGCAGGCCCCGCGCCGGTTCGGCGACGGCGTCGGGGCGCATCATGGCGTAGTGGCCGGCCGCCACCGTGGACTCGGTGCACGGCTCGGAGGTGAAGCGCCGCCAGTCGGTGCGCACGACGCTGCCGTCGAGCAGGCTGGGCTCGGCGTAGACGGCGTGCAGGGGCGCGCGGACGGGGGCCGGCACCCAGGCGCGGAACATCTCGCTCTGGTGCCGCAGCAGGTGGAAGGCGCCGGGGAAGGCGGCCGCGTCCGCGTCCGTACCCATCGGCCGGGCCCGCTCCCGCAGCGCCGCCAGCAGCTCCTCGTCCACGTGCGTGCCGTGCGGCACCAGCTCCAGGACGGCGGCGTGGGCCCCGGGGTGGTCCCGCTCGGTGTCGGGGCCGTAGGTGGCGCGCAGCGCCATCCGTACCGACTCCCGGTCGCCGGGCGGCTCTTCGGCGTCCACGCAGATGTCCCACAGCTCGACGAAGTCGATCGCGACGCCGCGGGCCTCCAGCTCCGCGGCCACGGCGAGGGCGACCAGGCCGCCCAGCGACCAGCCGAACAGCGCGAGGCGTCGTACGGGCAGCCGCCGCGTCAGCTCGTCGGCGTACCGCACGGCCAGCGCCGCCACGTCGGCCGGCTCCGGGCCCGCGCCGGCCACAGCGGGCGAGCGGACGCCCCACACGGGCAGCTCCGGCGGGAGCAGCCGCAGCAGGGGCTCGTAGGGGAAGAGCTGCCCGCCGAGCGGGTGCAGGACGACCAGCGGCACCGTGGCCGCCGCGGCCTCGCCCGTGCGTTCCGCGCTCGCCGACAGCGGCACCACCAGGGCGTCGTCCGCCGCGTCGTGGGGTCCGGCCGTGGTGGCCGCCGGGGTGAGCGCGTCGGCCATCGCCGCCAGCGTGCGGCGGCCGAAGACGGTCTGCAGCGGCAGCCGGGTGCCGAACTCCGCCTCCACCTGCCGTACGAGCCTGCTCGCGAGGAGCGAGTTGCCGCCGAGGGCGAAGAAGTCGTCGTCCTCGCCGATGTCGTCGCGCTCCAGCAGCCGGGACCACAGGTCCGCCATGCGGCGCCGGCCGGGCGTCGACGGGCGGACGACCTCCCGCCGCTCCCCGTCGCCGGTGCGCGTGGCGGCCGCGTGGGCCGCGATGCGTGCCGTGTCGAGCTTTCCGCTGGCGGTGCGCGGGAGTTGGGGCAGGACGGAGAAGGAGGCGGGGACCATGTAGCCGGGCAGCCGGCCGGCGGCGTGGGCGCGGATCGCGGCGGTGGGCGGCGCCGGGTCGGCCAGGACGAGGGCGGCGTGCAGGACGGCCGAGGGGGTGCCCTGGCCGAGGACGACCACGGCGGCGTCGCTCACGCCGGGTGCGTCGCGCAGCACGCCGGCGATCTCCGCCGGCTCGATGCGGTAGCCGCGCAGCTTGACCTGCTCGTCGCGGCGGCCGAGGAACTCCAGCGTGCCGTCGCCGCGCCGGCGCACCACGTCGCCGGTGGCGTACCGGCGGGTGCCGTCCGGCGCCTCGGAGAACCGTTCGGCCGTGCGCTCCGGCTGGCCGGCGTAGCCGACGGCGAGCTGGGCACCGGACAGGTACAGCTCGCCGGGGAAGCCGACCGGCACCGGGCGCAGCGCCGCGTCGAGGATCTGTGCGGTCACCCCGGCCAGCGGGCGGCCGATGACCGGTTGCGCGTCGGCGTCCTCGATGGGCCAGCCGGTGGCGTTGACGGTGAACTCCGTCGGTCCGTAGACGTTGACCGCGTGGACGTCCGAGCAGGCGAGCTCGCGCCACAGGCCGGGCGGGACGGCCTCGCCGCCCACCACCAGCACCCGGGGCAGGTGCTCGCTGGGGTCGAGCAGGCCCGCGTCCACCAGGGCGGCCATGTGGGTGGGGGTGCCGTCGAGCGCGTCGATCGCGTTCTCGCGCAGGAAGCGGACCATGGCCTCGGGGTCGGCCCGCACCGCGTCGGGCACCGGGTGGACGGTGTGGCCCGCGCGCAGCTGCATGGTGCCCTGCCACGAGGCGTCGAAGGAGAACGGCGCGTTGACCGCCACCCGGGCGTGCCCGGACAGCCGGTCGTAGACCAGCCGGTCCATGGCCTGCCCGAAGGCCGTCAGGCTCAGGTGGCGCACGGCGACGGGCTTGGGGGCGCCGCTGGTACCCGAGGTGAAGATGAGGTACGCGACGTCGTCGGGGGCCACCTTGGCGACCGCCGCGGCGGGCCCGTCGGCCGGTGCCGCCGCGAGGTCCGCGGGGACCCGGCGCACGTCGGCGAAGGCGGGCAGGCGCCCGGTGTCCGCGTCGACGAGGACCGTGCGGATGCCGACCGTGCCCATCATGCGGCGCAGCCGGTCCTCCGGCAGGTCCGGGTCGAGCGCCGCGCACACCGCGCCGGCCGACCAGGTCCCGAACAGCGCGGCGGTCTGCGCGGCGGAGCGGCGCATGGACACGCCGACGACCTCCCCGGGTGCCACCCCGGCGTCCGCGAGGGCGGCGCCGACCAGATCGGCCCGGCGGATGAGCCCCTCGTAGCTGAGGACGTCGTCGCCGTGCACCACGGCCGGCCGCTCGGGATGCAGCGCGGCGCGGTCGCGCACCGCGTCGGGCAGCGGCACGGGCCCGCCCGCGGCGAGGGCGGGCCCGCTCTCCCACTGCCGCACGAGCGCCGCGTCGGGCCCCTCGCCGAGCGCCAGCTGCGACAGGGGGCGGTCCGCACCGGCGCACAGCTGCTCCAGCAGGACGACGACGGCGTCGGCGAGGTTGCGGGCGGTCGAGGCGTCGTACAGCTCGGTGCGGTACTCCACGAAGCTCGGCACGCCGGCGGCGGCGTTGAAGTGGAAGGTGAAGTCGGACTTGGACGTCCCGGGGTGCAGCGGAAGCCGGGTGGCCGCGAGGCCCGGCAGGTCCAGATCCCCTGCCTCGTAGTGGAGTTCGAGCGCGACCTGGAACAGCTGCGCGTGCCCGGCGCCGGGCCGGCCGAGCGCGGAGACGATCTCGTCGTACTCCACCGCGGTGTGCGTCATGGCGTCCAGGACCGTCGCCTGGGCGCGGCGCACGAGCTCCGCCGCCGGGCCGCCCTCCTCGACGCGCAGCCGCAGCGGCACGGTCTTCATGAAGTAGCCGACCAGGTCCTCCGCCTCGGCCTCGGAGCGCATGTTGACCGTGGTGCCGAGCACCACGTCGTCGGTGCGGGCCAGCCGCGCCAGGACGGCCGAGACGGCCGCGGCCACCACGGCGAACGGCGAGGCGTGCAGGGCCGAGGCGGTGGCCCGTACGCCCGCGAACCAGTCCTCGTCCAGGGGCAGGTCGTGCCGCCGCCCGAGGTCGTCGGGGTAGGCGGACAACGGCCGGTCGGTGGGGATCGTCAGCCGGTCGGGCAGGCCGGCCAACTGCTCGCGCCAGTACGCCAGGTCCTCCTGGGCCGACGGGTCGGCGGCCGGGACCTCCAGGGAGCGCTGGGCCGCGAGGGGATCGCCCTCGGGGGCGGGCAGGGGGGTGCCCGCGTAGAGCTCGCCCAGCTCGTCGAGGAGCACCCGGAAGCTGTCGCCGTCGGACACCAGGTGGTGCAGGGCCAGGACGAGGATCCACTCCTCGTCCGCGCAGCGGACCAGGCACGCCCGCGCCGACGGCCCGGCGGCCAGGTCGAAGGTGCGGCTCACGGCCTCCTGCGCGGCCCGCTCACCGAGGTCGCGGGCCTCCTGGAGCGAACGGCCCGGGGCCCGTACGTCCACCTCCTCCAGCGGGAAGGGACCGTCCGGCAGCGTCGCCACCCGGGGCAGGTGGTCGTCGCCCTCCACCATGACCGTGCGCAGCGCCGGGTGGCGCCGGTACAGCTCGTCCAGCGCCCCGGCCAGCGCGGCGCGGTCCAGCGGTCCGGTCAGCCGGAAGGACTCGGCCTCGTTGTAGACGGGCACGTCCGGCGCCATCGCGCAGGCGAGCCACATCGGGCGCTGGATCGCGGGCAGCGGGGAGAGCGCCTGGTCCGTTTCCATGGTCAGTCACCTTTCGGCGGCGGTCGTACGGGCGTGGGGGGTGGGGGGTCCGCTACCGCTCGGCGGCCGGTACGGGGTCCGGGGTGCCGGTGGTCATGACGGCGGCCCTCAGCAGGGCGGCCTGCTCGCCGAGCGTGGGGGCCTGCATCAGCCGTGCCGCGTTCATGCGGACCCCGAAGGCGGCCTTGATGCGCTTGACCATCTGCATGACCTGCAGCGAATGCCCGCCCAGGCCGAAGAAGTTGGCCTCCACGCCGTCCGGCGCGGCGCCCAGCACGTCCTGCCAGATGCCGGCCAGCGCGGCCGTCAGCTCGTCGTCCCAGGCCGTGGCGGCGGGCGCGGCGGCTTCCGCGGACGGGGCGGCGGGCACGGGCAGCGCCCGCCGGTCGATCTTGCCGCTGGGGGTGCGCGGCCAGACGTCGACCCGGACGAACGTGCCGGGCACCATGTGCCGCGGCAGCCGGAGCGCCGCGTGGGCCCGTAGCCCCGCCTCGTCGAAGAGGTGCTCCCGGCCGGGGCGCACGTACGCCACCAGGCGCTGCTCCTCGCCGTCCGGCTGCGGCACCACCGCCGCACCCGCCACCGAGGGGTGCTCCTGCAACCAGTTCTCGATCTCGCCGAGTTCGACGCGGTGACCGCGGATCTTCACCTGGTGGTCGGCCCTGCCCAGCAGTTCGAGCGCGCCGTCCTCGCGGAGCCGCCCGAGGTCGCCGGTGCGGTAGAGCCTGGCTCCGGGCGGGCCGAAGGGGTCGGCCACGAAGCACTCGTCGGTCAGTTCGGGCCGGCCGTGGTAGCCGCGCGTCACCCCGCCGCCGCCGATCCACACCTCGCCGCTCTCCCCCGCCGCGACCGCACGCCGCTCCGCGTCCAGGACGCGGACGGTGGTGTCCGGCAGCGGGCGCCCGACGGGAACGGTGTCCCGCTCGTCGCCGGTGACGAGGTGGGCGGTGGACCAGACGGTCGTCTCGGTGGGCCCGTAGATGTTCCACACCTGCCCGCAGCGCGCGGCCAGTTGCGCCGCGAGCGAGGGCGCGAGCGTCTCGCCGCCGCACAGCCCCACCCGCAGGCCGCCGGCCCATCCGGCGTCCAGCAGCATCCGCCAGGTCAGCGGCGTGGCCTGGAGCACGCTCGCCCCGCTCGCGGCCAGCACCTCGTGCAGCGCCTCGCCGTCGAGCACCTGCTGCTCGGACGCGATCACGATGGTGGAGCCGTGGACCAGCGGCAGGAACAGTTCGATGAGGACGGGGTCGAACGAGGCGGAGGTCACCGACAGCCAGACGTCGCCCGGCTCGAGCCGCACCGCGGCGCCCATCGTCAGCACGCCCTTGACCAGGCAACCGTGGTCGACGGCCACGCCCTTGGGGCGGCCGGTGGAGCCGGAGGTGTACATGATGTAGGCGAGGTCACCGGACGCGACGGCGGGCAGCGCGTCGGCGGCGGCCGCCGTCGCCTCGTCCTCGTCCGGCGCGTCCAGCACCACGACGTCCGCCGTGCCGGCCCGGCCGGCGAGCCGGCCGACCGTGAGCGTGGTCGTGGCCCCGGAGTCGGCCAGCATGTGCGCCTGCCGCTCCCGGGGGTAGCCGGGGTCGACGGGCACGAACGCGGCGCCGGAGGCGAGCACCGCCAGCAGGGCGACCGGCAGTTCCACGGAACGGTCGACCATCACCGCGACCGTATGCCCCGGCCCCACCCCGCGGGCCGCCAGACGGGCGGCGGCCCGGCGGCCGGCCGCAGCCAGGTCCCGGTAGGTCAGCGAGCGGTCGCCGCAACGCACCGCCACCCGGTCGGGGGTGCGGTCCGCCTGTTCGGCGACCAGCTCGTGGAGCGCGCGCCGGGGCCACGGCGGGCTGGAGAGCGCATCAGACATCGCGGACACTCGGCTTTCTGGTTCGTAGGTCGGGAACGTGCGGGGACGGGGCTCCGCCGGGCGCTTCGCCGGCCGGGCTCACCCGGCCGCGCGAGCCGCGGCGACCCGCTCCGGGAGCGGCGACTCCTCCAGCGCGCCCGGGCCGTAGATCTCCCGCACCCAGCTGGGCTGGTACACCGAGTCGAGGTAGCGCTCGCCGAGGTCCGGCGCGATGGCCACCGCCGTGGTGGCGCCGCCCGGGCGGTGCTCGGCCAGCCAGCGCACGGCGCCGCTGACGACGGTCCCGGTGGAGCCGCCGAACAGATACCCCTGGGAGGCCAGCCGGTGGCAGGCGCGGACCGTGTCGACCTCCGGCACGAGCACCACGTCGTCCACGTAGGACTCGTCGAGCATCTGCGGCCGCACCCCCGCGCCGAGCCCGGGGATCATGCGCGGTCCGGCCGGGCCGCCGAAGGAGACCGAGCCGACGGAGTCGACGGCCACGACCGTGACCTCCGGCCGCGTCTCGCGGAAGTAGCGGGCGCAGCCCATGAGCGTGCCGGTGGTGCCGGCCCCCACGAACAGCACGTCGAGCTCCGGGAACCGCTGGGCGACGGCCGGCCCGGTGCGCCGGTAGTGCGCCTTCCAGTTGCTGGGGTTGGTGTACTGGTTCATCCAGACGTAGCGGCTGTCGGATGCGCACAACTGCCGTACGTACGCCAGCCGGGCGCCGAGGAACCCGCCCTCGGGGTCGGGTTCGGTGACGGTGTGCACCCGGGCCCCGAGCGCCTCCATCAGCTGCCGCGTCGCCAGGTTGCAGCGGGTGTCGGTCACGCACAGGAAGCGGTAGCCCCGGCTGGCCGCGATCATGCTCAGCGCCACGCCGAGGTTCCCCGAGGAGGACTCCACGATGACGGAGTCGGGCGCCAGCAGGCCGTCCCGCTCGGCCGCGTCCACGATCTCGGTCGCGGCCTTCAGTTTGACGGACCCGGCGAAGTTGAACCCCTCGCACTTGAGGTACAGCGGGGACGCGAACGCGGGTCGCAGGTCCACGTAGAGGTCCTCGACGTTGAAGTCGTCGGGACGGGAGACGATCGGCACGGAAACCTCCATTCGAAACGGCTTGTGGGTCCGAATGGCGGCTATCCGTGCCGGCGCAGCTCCGAGAAGAAGTCGTCGACGACGTTCAGCCGGCCGGCGCGCAGCGTCTCGTCGTAGACGTGCTTGCCGACGGCGAGGTCCAGCACGCCGAGGCCGAAGGGCGAGAAGACGACGGTCCGGTCCGCCGGGATCTCCACGGTGCCGTTCATGACGTCGCAGAGCGTCCCGTTCACGAAGTCGCGGTTGCCGACCTGCTGTTCGGCCAGGTGCGGCGAGGTGTCGGCCTTCATGCAGTGCTCGACGTCGTCGAGGATGTTGACGGAGTCCAGCACGATCTCCGGGGAGAGGTCGCGCAGGGACACGTGCAGCACGAGCGGGTGGTGCGCGAACCAGGCCGGGTCGGTGACGTGCGGGGTCCCGGCGACGGTCGCGAACACGACGAGGTCCGAGGAGCGGATCAGGCTCTCCGCGTTGCGGTGGACGGTGATCCGGCCGCCGTCGGAGGACGTCTCGAGATAGCCGCGGAAACCGTCGGCGGATTCGGCGGACAGGTCGAACACGCCGAGTTCGTCGAAGGACCAGCCGGTGCCGGCCAGATAGGTGTGGATGTAGCGCGCGATCAGACCGCTGCCGATGAATCCGATCCGCTTGGGCCGGTCCCGGTCACGGCTCAGCCAGTCGGCGGCGAGCGCCGCCGAGGCCGCCGTGCGGGCGGCGCTGATGACGGAACTCTCCAGGCACGCCAGGGGATATCCGCTCTCGTGGTCGTTGAGGATCAGCACGGCCGAGGCGCGCGGAATCCCCGCCTTCACGTTCTCCGGAAAACTGGAGATCCACTTCAGGCCGTCCACCGGCGACTGCCCGCCCAGGGACGCGGGCAGCGCGATGATGCGGGAGGTCGGGCGGTCGGGAAAGCGCAGGAAGTACGACGGCGGATTGACCGTGTCGCCGGCGCCGTGCAGCCGGTAGGCGGACTCGACCAGCTCGACGATCTTCCTTTCCTGTCCGGTCAGGACTTCCTGCACCTGGGCGCCGGATATCACGCCGAACGAGGGGACCGCTGCGGGCATGGGAACTCCATTGGGGGGATGAGATCGGCTCGCCCCGAACGTAAGGCCGCCCCCTTGCGGACCGTCTGACGTTCCGCTGGCCCGTTCCCGCCCCCGGTCTTGACCCTCGCTTGCGTCCTCCTTGCACCGCCTTGCCTCTTCCTTGTGGCGCCTTGATCGCCGGCGTGAGCGATCGGGTAATGTGACCGGTCCCAACAGTGGGCGTAGCTAAGGAGGTGGGACCCATTACCGCTGTATTCGGTCGGGTGCTCCCCTTCTGCGGCCATGTGGTCGATCCGGCATAGGTGACCGGAGGGAGCCCCAGTGGCTTCCCGAAAGGTCTTTCCCTGTGTCCGTCTTCTCTTCTTCCCTCCTGCGCTCCGCCGTCGTCACCCGGCTGCGCGCCGTCGGCTGTGTCTTCGCCGAGGACGAGGCCCGCGTGCTGCTGTCCACCGCCCGTACGCCCGCCGAACTCGCCGCGATGGTGGACCGGCGCGTGGCCGGCCTGCCCCTCGAACACGTCGTCGGCTGGGCGGAGTTCTGCGACCTGCGCATAGCCGTGGACCCCGGGGTCTTCGTCCCCCGCCGCCGCACCGAGTTCCTGGCCCGCCAGGCCGCCGGCCTCGCCCGCCGGGACCCCGCCGCGCCGGAGGCCGTGGTCCTCGACCTGTGCTGCGGCTCGGGCGCGGTGGGCGCCGCGCTCGCCGCCGCCCTGGGCCGGGTCGAGCTGCACGCCGCCGACATCGACCCCGCCGCAGTGCGGTGCGCGCGCCGCAACGTCGCCGCCGCCGGGGGCCGGGTGTACGAGGGCGACCTCTACGGCCCGCTGCCCGCCACGCTGCGCGGCCGCGTCGACGTACTGGTCGCCAACGCCCCCTATGTCCCCACCGAGGCCATCGGGCTGCTGCCGCCCGAGGCCCGCGACCACGAGCCGCAGGTGGCGCTCGACGGCGGCGCGGACGGCCTCGCGGTCCAACGGCGCGTGACAGAGGCGGCACCCGGGTGGCTGGCCCCGGGCGGCCATCTGCTGATCGAGACGAGCGAGCGCCAGGCGCCGCGGACCATCGAGGCCTTCACCCGCAGCGGTCTGACCACGCGCGTCGTCTCCTGCGACGAGCTGGACGCCACCGTCGTCATCGGCACCCGGCCCTGACCGGGCGGGGACGCGCCGCGCCCGGCGACCGCCGCGCGAAAGGGGTAGGGGTCAGGTGAAATCCCCCTGAGGGGGAGAAACGGTCCACCGCCGCGGAAGGGAACCACCATGCGGATCGAGGGTTCTGTCGTGCTCGTGACCGGTGCCAACCGCGGCATCGGACGCGCGCTGCTCACCGGGTTCCTGGAACGGGGCGCGGCCCGCGTCTACGCCGCCGTGCGCCGTCCGGCGGAGCTGGAGCGGCTGGCCGCGGAGGAGGCCGGACGGGTGATTCCGCTGGCGCTGGACCTCATGGACCCGGACACCGTCACCGCGGCGGCCGAAGCGGCCCCCGACGTGACGGTCCTGGTCAACAACGCGGCCACGCACGGCGTGGGGCACCTGCTCGACATGGACTTCGGCCTCGTCGAGCAGGTGCTGAGCACCAATGTCCTGGGCACGCTGCGGGTCATGCGCGCGTTCGCGCCGGTCGTGGAGGCGAACGGCGGCGGCGCGGTCATCAACGTCATCAGCGTCGGCGCGTTCGGCGGGACGCCCGCCCTCGGCGGCTATCCGGCGTCGAAGGCGGCCCTGCTCTCCATGACCCAGGCCGTCCGCCAGGACCTCGCGCCGCGCGGCATCAGCGTCCACGCCGTCTTCCCCGGCCCGGTGGACACCGCGATGATGGACTACGTGATCGGCCACGAGCCGACTTTCGGCGATTTCCCCCGGGCGACCCCCGACGAGGTGGCCCGGGCGACGCTCGACGGCCTGCAGGAGGGCGAGCCGGACATCTTTCCCGACCCCTTCGCCCTCGAGATCCGGGCCGAATGGCTGGCCGATCCCCAGGCCTTGGCGGAGCGGATCGCCCGTATCACCTGAAAGCCGCGGGCGGACGCGTGGCGGGCGGGGCCGGCCGGAGAGATCATCGGCCTATGGACCGTCCTCTCCGGCTCGCCCAGCAGACCGAGGCCGACGCGCTGCTGACGCGCAGCCCGCTCGCGGCCCTGACCGGAATGCTGCTGGACCAGCAGATCCCGATGGAATGGGCCTTCACCGGCCCGTACACCGTCGCCCAGCGCCTGGGCCGCGACGACCTGGACGCGCACGAGATCGCGGAATACGACCCCGAGGCGTTCGTCGCGCTGTTCTCGGAAAAGCCCGCCGTGCACCGCTATCCGGGCTCCATGGCCACCCGGGTGCAGCAGTTGTGCCAGTACCTCGTCGAGCATTACGACGGCGACGCGAGCGCCGTCTGGCGCGACGTCGAGGACGGCGGGGAACTGCTGGAACGGCTCAACGCCCTGCCCGGATTCGGCAAGCAGAAGTCCCAGATCTTCCTGGCCCTGCTGGGCAAGCAGTTCGGCGTGACGCCGAAAGGCTGGCGCGAGGCGGCCGGCCCGTACGGCGAGGAGGGTTCCCACCGGTCGGTGGCCGACATCACCGGGCCCGAATCCCTGGAGAAAGTACGGGCATATAAGCAGGAGGCGAAACGCGCCGCCAAAGCGGCCAAGGCCGCCGGGGCCGACAGGAAAGCGTGAATCCGGCGCGTCGTCGGGCCGTCGGCATCGCACCACCGCGAGACTGTCGCCATGACAGGCACCAAAGCAGTCCTCGAAGGCGGCCCGGACGATCTGCCCGAGCGCATCGTGCCGATCACGCCTCCCGGAGTCGAGCTGAAGATTCGGTTCCGGGGCGGGTACGAGCACTTCAAGGTCACCTCGCGGCACCAGGACACCGAGGTGGGGCGGCTGCCCGTCTACGAGTGGTGGGAGCGCACCGAGATCGCCGAATAGCGCGCCGGGCGCTCACCGCCGGCGCCGGCGCGTCGTGCCGAAGAGCGAGCGGGTGATCTCGCGGCCGATCTGGGTGCCCGCCGAACGGGCCAGGGACTTGAAGATGCCGCTGCCCACGACCTGCTCCACGATCGAGGGCTCCGCCTTCTCCGGCTTCTCCGCCTTCTCCGCAGGGGCCCGGGCGGGCGCGGGTGCCTCCTGCGCCGCGGGCCGGGCCAGCTTCTCGTAGGCCGACTCGCGGTCCACAGCCTGTGCGTAACGTTCGTACAGCCCGGACGCCCGTACGGCCGCGTCCATGGCCGCCGCGTCGACCGGCCCCATCAGCGAGCACGGCGCCCGCAGCCGCGTCGCCGCGACCGGCGTGGGCGCGCCCCGCTCGCTCAGGACCGTCACCACCGCCTCGCCCGTACCCAGGTTCGTCAGCAGCTCCTCGAGGTCGTACGGCGAGGCCGGGAAGGTCTTGACCGTGGCCTTGAGCGCCTTCGCGTCGTCCGGTGTGAAGGCGCGCAGCGCGTGCTGCACCCGGTTGCCGAGCTGGCCCAGGACGTCGGACGGGACGTCCTTGGGCGTCTGGGTGACGAAGAAGATGCCCACCCCCTTCGAACGGATCAGCCGCACGGTCTGGGTGACCGACTCCAGGAACGCCTTCGAGGCGCCGGCGAAGAGCAGGTGCGCCTCGTCGAAGAAGAAGACCAGCTTGGGCTTCGCGACGTCCCCGACCTCCGGAAGACCGTGGAAGAGGTCGGCGAGCAGCCACATCAGGAACGTGGAGAACAGCTGCGGCTTGTCCTGGACGGCGGGCAGCTCGAGCACCGACACCAGGCCGCGGCCGTCGGGCGCGGTGCGCAGCAGCTCCTGGGTGTCGAACTCGGGCTCGCCGAAGAAGGGCCCGGCCCCCTGCTGCTCGAAGGCCGTCAGCGAGCGCAGGATGACGCCGGCCGTCTGGGCGGAGAGCCCGCCGATGTCCGTGAGCTCCGGGCGGCCCTCGTCGGAGGTGAGGAAGGCGACGACGGCCCGCAGGTCCTTGAGGTCGATCAGCTCCAGGCCCCTGGCGTCGGCGTAGTGGAAGATCAGGCCCAGGGACTGCTCCTGGGTGCGGTTCAGCCCGAGGACCTTCGCCAGCAGGACGGGGCCGAAGTCGGTGACCGTCGCCCGCAGCGGAATGCCCGGGCCCAGCCCGCCCAGGGCGTAGAACTCGGCGGGGAAGGCCGCCGGGGCCCACTCCTGGCCCACTTCCGCGGCGCGCCCGCGCACCCGGTCGTCGTCCGTGCCGGGGGCGGAGATGCCCGAGACGTCGCCTTTGACGTCGGCGAGGAAGACGGGCACGCCGTTCGCGGACAGCTGTTCGGCGATGAGCTGGAGAGTTTTGGTCTTTCCCGTTCCGGTCGCCCCCGCGACCAGGCCGTGCCGGTTGAGCATGGCGAGCGGAATCCGGATGGCGGCGCCCGGGTGAGCGGCGTCGTCCCAGATCAGAGCCCCGAGATCGAGGACCGGGCCGCCGAAGGCATACCCCTTGGCGATCTCCGCGGCGGGCGGCGGCAGGGCGGAACCGGGGTCCGCGGGGGAAGGAATGTCGCTCGAAGGTCCCATGCATCACTCCCGGTATGCGGCTGATTGTCACCTTCGCACTACCGCGCCATGGCTGCGCTCGGAGCCGCGGGCCCGGTAGGCTTTCCGTGTGATCTTCAAGCGCATCGGAAACGGGCGGCCGTACCCCGACCACGGCCGGGAAAGCACCCGCCAGTGGGCGGATGTTGCCCCTCGCCCGGTACGCCTGGACCAGTTGGTGACCACCAAGCAGCAGCTCGACCTCGAGACGCTGCTCGCGGAGGACTCGACGTTCTACGGCGACCTCTTCGCCCATGTCGTGAAGTGGCGGGGCGACCTCTACCTCGAGGACGGCCTGCACCGCGCGGTGCGCGCGGCCCTCCAGCAGCGCCAGGTGCTGCACGCGCGCGTCCTCGAGCTGGACTGAGCCCGGCCGGGCGTCCGCCGCGGACCCCGCCATCCGTACGGCTATTGACCCTTTTGGGTAGGGGTCCGCGCAACCCATTGATCATCTAGTAGGCAGCGGCTCCCCTCAGCACTACGCTGCGCTCATGAGCATGCTCACCCCTCCCGGCATGGGTGGTAAGTACCGCATCACGGGCAATCGCTTCCCGCACATGCGTCGCCCTCCGAACCGCCGCAGGATCGTGCTCGTCGGCGCCGCCACGGCCGTCGTGCTCGGGCTGGCCGGATGGGGGACCCTCCAACTCGTCGAGGTCTTCTCGGGCGGCGCGGAGAAACCCCAGGCGGCGGCGCAGCAGCAGCGGGGGAAGAAGAAGGACGGCGACTGCAAGAGCGCCGACGACGACACGCAGACCGCCGGGCGCACGGCCCCCAAGGCGCCGCCCAAGCCCGGTGACATCACCGTCAACGTCTACAACGCCACGCCGCGCGGCGGCCTCGCCAAGATCACGGCGGACGAGCTGGCACGGCGCGGCTTCAAGATCGGCAAGGTCGGCAACGCCCAGGAGGACTACGACAAGAAGGTCGACGGCCCGGGGATCCTGCTGGGCAACCGCGACGCCCTCGACGGGGCCCTGAAGGTGCTCGGCACCCAGCTGGGGGGCACCGAGACCAAGGGCGACGACCGGGAGGGCCAGGACGTGGACCTCGTCCTCGGCACGGCGTACAAGGCGCTGACGCCGAAGGAGGAGGCCGACCGGGCGATGGCCGCTCTCGTGGAGCGGCCCCGGCCCGTGCCGTCCGCCACGAAGTGCTGAAAAGGCCCGCCCCGGTGGGGCGGGCCTTCGGGTCGTACGGGCCGGCGGCGGCCGGCCCCTGGGGCGCTACTAGCCCGCGCAGCCGTACATGCGGTCGCCCGCGTCGCCGAGGCCCGGGACGATGTAGCCCTGCTCGTTGAGGCGCTCGTCCACCGACGCGGTGACGACGGTGACCGGCGCGCCCTCGAGCTCGCGCTGCATGACCTCGACGCCCTCGGGCGCCGCCAGCAGGCAGAGCGCGGTGACGTCGTCCGCGCCGCGCGCGATGAGCTCGTTGATCGCGGCGACGAGCGTGCCGCCCGTGGCCAGCATCGGGTCCAGGACGTACACCTGGCGGCCCGAGAGGTCGTCGGGCATGCGCGTCGCGTACGTCTCCGCCTTGAGGGTCTCCTCGTTGCGGATCATGCCCAGGAACCCGACCTCCGCCGTCGGCAGCAGCCGGACCATGCCGTCGAGCATGCCGAGGCCGGCGCGCAGGATCGGCACGACCAGCGGGCGGGGGTGGGACAGCTTGACGCCGGTGGTCGCCGTGACCGGGGACTCGATGTCCACCTGCTCGGTGCGCACATCGCGCGTGGCCTCGTACGCGAGCAGGGTGACCAGCTCGTCGCACAGGCGCCGGAAGGTGGGGGAGTCGGTGCGCTTGTCGCGCAGCGTGGTGAGTTTGTGCGCCACCAGCGGGTGGTCGACGACGTGGATCCGCATGACATCGACATTAACCGAGCTTCAAGGCTCGAGCGCCCGCCCGGTGCCTCCCGGCGGTCCATGAGCAGTCTGTCGCCGCCCTGGCATCAAACCACCACTTGGGGGGAAAGTGGGCACGTACGCCCGGTCTGTCGCCGGGCGAGGACCTCGGCACGAGGTGGTGCTGCCCATGGCCGGCCATGACAGGCGGGCATCCGGACCGGCTGCCCGGACGCCCCGCGAGAGCGCGGATACCCGCAAAGCCACGGAGACCGAAGAGCGCCGCAGACGGGCGGAGCCCGGCCGCCGGCAGGAGCCGCGCCGCCGGGAGAGGCCCCAGCGGGCGGCGGAGTCCATAGAGCCGGAACCGGACGCGGAGAGCGCCGAGGACCGCCGCCGGCGGCGGGCGCAGTTCCTCCGTGAGCTGAACGAGGCGAAGGAGCTGCGCGACCGGGTGCAGCCGCGCCGGGCCCGGGCGGCCCGGATGCGCCAGCAGATGAGGATGCGGACCTTCCGCTGGTGACGCGTGGGGGCGGGCGGCACCCGTCGCGGCAGGCCGACGGCGGTGCCGGCGGGTGCCCGTACGGACCCCACGTGAGCGACATCTCTTCGGACTGCTGCACGACGCAGCGCGGAAGACCTCTCGCAACGCTCCGGTTTCTGCCACGATTCCGAGTGGGCGGGGTGGTCCCCGTCCAACCCGGCACCGCCTATGACCAGTGGGAGAGTCACGGTGTACTTCGCCGCATTGCTCGCGCGCACCGAAGACGGGTGGGAAGCGAGCGACACAGAACTCGACAACGTGGAAACCCTGACCGATCTCGCCGACCTCGCCCGTGAGCACTCGGTGGACGACGACACGGTCCTGGCCCTCATCGAGCAGGAGGACAGCTGGTTCGCCGTCGTCCGGGTCGACGGCGAGGACGACCCCCGCGTCTACGTCTCCGACGCCGTCGCCGCGAGCCGCAGCTCGTACGGGGCGATGCTCGTCGACGAGCTGATCGGCCGCGAGGAGGACGGGGGCGACGAGCTGGACACCCTCGACCTCGACGGCACGGAGGACGGCGAGCCGGAGGAGCCGGAGGACGACGGGGCCGCCGCCGAGCGGGTCCCCGCCGGGCCGCTGGGCGACACGGCGCTGCTCGGCGACCTGGACGTGAGCGAGAAGGAGCTGCTGGCGCTCAACCGCGACGCGCTCAGCACCATCACCGACCGCCTCGGCTGCCCGGACGTCCTGGAGGCCGTCCGCTGACGGCCCCCGGGCCGCCTTCGCCCACACTGGTGCCATGAACGAAGCCGTCCCCACCAGCACCCACGACCCCGTACGCGATCCGTGGCGCGACCCCATGCGGGCCGCGCTGGAGGAGGCCGTACGGGCCCCCGGGACCGGCGACGTGCCGGTGGGCGCCGTGGTGCTGGCGCCGGACGGCTCCGTCATCGGCCGCGGTCGCAACGAGCGCGAGGCCACCGGCGACCCCACCGGCCACGCGGAGGTCCTCGCCATCCGCGAGGCCGCGCGGGCCGTCGGCGAGTGGCGCCTGACGGGCTGCACGCTGGTGGTCACGCTGGAGCCCTGCACGATGTGCGCGGGCGCCATCGTCCTCTCCCGCCTGGACCGCGTCGTCTACGGCGCGGTCGACGAGAAGGCCGGCGCGGCCGGCTCCCTGTGGGACGTCGTCCGCGACCGCCGCCTCAACCACCGCCCGGAGGTCGTCTCCGGCGTCCTCGCCGACGAGTGCGCAGGCCTCCTCACGCGCTTCTTCCGCGCCCGCTGAGCCCGGTTTGACGAGCGTCACACCGCTTCGCCCCGGAACCGATTTCAGAGCACGGCCCACCGTCCGCTAAGCTCTCTCTCGGTAGCGTGTCCGAGCGGCCTAAGGAGCACGCCTCGAAAGCGTGTGTGGGGGCAACTCCACCGTGGGTTCAAATCCCACCGCTACCGCCAGCAGCACCCCTCCGATCCGCCTCTGCGGAACGGAGGGGTGTTTTGCGTTGCGCGTGCGCCCCCGGGGATCGAATCCGGTCGAGTAATGGTCCGGACCTGGGGGCGGCGGGTCCAAACGACAGCACGACCCGACCCCGCCGGTACTACTTACATACATGTCACAGGCATACGCACCGAGTTGGTTGATCTTCGCACCACCCCGTGCGCTCAGGAATTCGATCATTTCAGGACTGCCCGCAAAGAATGGCTCCTTGTAGCCGGGGCGGACCCGACCGGACGATCGGTCCTCGTCACCCCCGCGGTCGCTTTCCGCGGGGACGCTCGTCGAGGAGGACCACGTGAACGATCGCCTCAGTCTCAGCCCCGATGCCGCACGGCAGTTGGCCACCACCACCAAGACCACCCCGCAGATGCGCGGGATCACGCCGCGGTACGTGCTGCGGGCCCTGCCCTGGGTGGACGTCGAATCCGGCGTCTACCGGGTGAACCGGCGACGGACGTTCATCCTCGGCGACGACCGGATCAGCTGCTACAACGAGGGCGGCAGCCACCGCGTCGTACCGGAGGACCTGCGGGAGCTGCCGTTCCTGCGCGAGGCCGGGGACGGGTTACTCGCCGAGCTGGCGGGCGCCTTCACGGAGGTGCCGTTCGAGGCCGGGCAGGTCATCGCCGACGAGGGCGCGGCCTGCGACAAGCTCTGGGTGATCGTCGTCGGGCGGGCCGAGAAGCGGATGACCGGGCGGTACGGGGAGGACGCGCTGCTGGAGGTGGTCGGCGACGGCCAGTTCTTCTGTCTGGACTCCTGGGCCCGATGTCAGCCCTTGCCGTTCCGGGTCAAGGCGCTCACCCCGGGCCTCGCCCTGACCGTCGAGCGCGCCACGCTGGACGCCCTGGCCGACCGGGACGAGAACCTGCGGGCCGCGCTCGACGCGCACATCGCCGGCGACGGGCCGGTGCCCGGCTCCGAGGCACCGGTGGACCTCGCCGCCGGGCACGTCGGCGAGATCGACCTGCCGGGGACGTACGTCGAGTACGAGGACACGCCCCGCGAGTACCACATGAGCCTCGCCCAGACCGTGCTGCGCGTCCACACCCGGGTCTCCGACCTGTACAACGCGCCCATGGACCAGACCCGGGTCCAGGCCGACCTCACCATCCAGGCGCTGCGCGAGCGCCAGGAGTCGCTGATCCTCAACCACCCCGAGTTCGGGCTGTTCAACAACGTCGCCCCCGGCCAGCGCGTCCAGCCGCGCACGGGCGCGCCGACGCCGGACGACCTGGACGAGCTGCTGTCCCGCGTGTGGAAGCAGCCCGGCTACTTCCTCGCCCATCCCAAGGCCATCGCCGCCTTCGGCCGCGAGTGCACGCGCCGCGGCGTGCCGCCGGTGGTGGACACCCGCTTCGGCAGCCCGCTGCTGACGTGGCGCGGGGTGCCGCTGCTGCCCTCCGACAAGGTGCGGTTCACCGGCTCGGGCGGCGCCGGGCTCACCGAGATCCTGCTGATGCGCGTGGGCGAGGCGGAGCAGGGCGTGATCGGGCTGCGCCCGGCGGGCGTGCCGGACGAGGTGGAGCCGGGCCTGTCGATGCGCAACATGGGCACGGACCGCAAGGCCATCACCTCGTACCTGCTGACGGCGTACTTCAACGCCGCGGTCCTCGTCGAGGACGCCGTCGCCGTCCTGCAGAACGTCGAGGTGTCCAAGTTCCATGACTATTCCTGACGTTCGGCCGTACGGGCACGGGGCACCGGAGACAGCCGCCCGCACCACACCGCCGTCCACCACACCGCCCCGCGCGGGCGGCGGCTTCGACCCCGAGACGGCCCGGCGCGACATTCCCGTCCTGCACCGCACCGTCAACGGCCATCCGCTCGTCTGGCTGGACAACGGCGCCACCACGCAGAAGCCGCGCCAGGTCATCGAGGCCCTCACCGCCTACTACAGCGCGGCGAACTCCAACATCCACCGTGGCGCCCACACGATGGCCCGCGAGGCCACCGAGACGTACGAGGCGGGGCGCCAGGCGGTCGCCGACCTGCTCGGCGCCGGCACCCCGGACAGCGTCGTCTTCACGCGAGGCACCACCGAGGCCATCAACCTCGTCGCCCAGACCTGGGGGCGCGCCAACATCGGCCCCGGCGACGAGATCCTGGTCCCGGTGCTGGAACACCACTCGGACATCGTCCCGTGGCAGATGCTGGCCAAGGAGAAGCGCGCCCGGCTCGTGCCGGTCCCGCTCCTGCCGGACGGCAGCATCGACCAGGAGGCCTTCGCGCACCTGCTGTCCTTCCGCACCCAGCTCGTGGCGATCAGCCACGCGTCGAACGTGCTGGGCACCGTCCCGCCCGTCAGGGAGATGACGGCGCTCGCGCACCGGTACGGGGCGAAGGTCCTGGTCGACGGGGCGCAGGCGGTGGCCCACTTCCCCGTGGACGTCCAGGAGCTGGACGCGGACTTCTACGTCTTCTCCGGGCACAAGCTGTTCGCCCCCACGGGCATCGGCGCGCTGTACGGAAAGCCGGAGGTACTGGCCGGGATGCCGCCGTGGCAGGGCGGCGGCAACATGATCGACCAGGTCGACTTCACGGGCAGTACGTACGCGCCCGTCCCGCACCGCTTCGAGGCCGGCACCGGTCACATCTCCGGGGTGGCCGGGCTGCTGGCCGCGATCAACTGGCTGACCGGCTTCGACCGTGACGCCGTCGCCGCGTACGAGAACGGGCTGCTGGCCTACGCCGAACAGGCCATGTCCGTACTCCCGGGGCTGCGGCTTCTCGGCTCGGCGCCTGGGAAGATCGCGGTGCTGACCTTCACCCTGGCCGGCCACGACCCGATGGAGATCGCCCACTGGCTCGACCAGGACGGCATCGCCGTCCGCGCCGGGCACCACTGCGCCCAGCCCTCGCTGCGCCACTACGGCGTGGAGAGCGCGGCGCGCGCCTCCCTCGCCCTCTACAACACCGCGGAGGAGGTGGACCAGCTGGTGGCGTCCCTGCGCCGGATGCAGGAACAGCGGCCGGCGCAGACCGCCCGTCAGCCGTGAGCCGGGCCCGGGCCGCACCGCCGCGCTTCCGGTGCGGTCCGGGCATCCGACGGTATTGTTCGTATCAGCTCTGAAATGACCGAAATGGGCTGAAATGAACACTACGCACGGCGAGGAGCGTCTCCGGTTCCATGTGCTCGGCCCGGTGCGGGCCGAGCGGGACGGCAGACCGCTGCGGCTCGGCTCCCCGCAGCAGCGGGCCGCGCTCGCGCTCCTCCTCCTGCGCGGCGGCCGGTCCGTCACGGCCTCCGAGCTCGTCGAGGGCCTGTGGGGCGACGACCCGCCGCAGGGCGCGGCGGGCACGGTGCACAGCTACGTCTCCCGGCTGCGCACCGAGCTCGAGCCGGATCGCCCGCCCGGGGAGCCCGCCCGGCTGCTGGTCTCCTCCCCCAGCGGCTACTCCGCACAGGTCCCGGCCGCCACGCTCGACGCCACCGTCTTCGAACAGCATCTGACGGCCGCTCTGGCCGCCCGCGACGCGGGCGACGTCGCCGGGGCGTACGAACGGCTGAGCGCCGCCCTCGCCCTCTGGGAGGGCACTCCCCTGGCCGCGCTGCCCGGCCCGTACGCGACGCGCGAGCGCGAACGGCTCACCGACCTGGGCGCCCTCGCCCGCGAGGAGTTCTTCGGCTGCGCCCTCGCCCTGGGCCGGGACACCGACGCGGTGAGCGAACTGCGCTCCCTGGTCACCGAACACCCCTTGCGCGAACGGGCCCGGGCCCTGCTGATGGTCGCCCTGCACCGCGCCGGGCGGCAGGGGGAGGCGCTGGCGGTCTTCGACGACGCCAAGCGCCTGCTGGCCGCGGAGCGCCGCGGCGCCCCGGGGCCGGAACTCACCCGCATGCACCAACAGGTGCTGGCCGGCGACCCCACCCTGTCGGCGGCGCCCACCGCGCCCACGACCGGGGCCACGACCACCACCAGGACCGCGACCGGGCCCGACCGGCTGCCGCCCGCCGTCGCCGGCTTCACCGACCGCGAGGACCTCGTCGCCGAGGTCCGCTCCGCGCTCATCACCGGCGACGGCCGGCCCGTGGGCGTGGCCGTCCTGACCGGGCCCGGCGGCGCCGGCAAGAGCGCGCTGGCCGTCCACGTCGCCCGCGCCGTACGGGCCGCCTACCCCGGCGGCCGCTTCCACCTCGACCTGCGCGGCACCGGCGACGCGCCCGTGACCGGCGACGCGGCCCTGGCCCGGCTGCTGGCCACGCTCGGCGTCGCCGACAGCGACCTGCCGGAAGGACCGGCGCGGCAGGCCGCGCTCTTCCGCTCCCTGACCGCCGAGCGCCGCGTGCTCCTGCTGCTCGACGACGCGCGGGACGCCGCGCAGGTGCTCCCGCTGCTGCCCGCCGCGCCGGGGTCCGCGGTGCTGGTCACCACCCGGTCGGCGGAGCTCGACGTGCCGGGCGCCCGGCACGTCGCCGTGGAGGCGATGGAGGAGAAGGAGGCCCTCGCCATGCTGGAGGCGGTCGCCGGGGCGACCGGCGCGGGCGCCGCCGCGACGTCGGCGCGCGCGGTGGTCACCGCCTGCGGGCGGCTGCCGCTCGCCCTGCGCCTCGCGGGGGCCCGGCTCGCCGAGGCGTCCTGGACGCCGGCCGACCTCGCCGCCCGGCTCCACGACGAACGGCACCGGCTGGAGCAGCTCCACGCCGCCGACCTCGACGCCGAGTGCGCCTTCCGTGTCGCCTACGACGCCCTCGACCCCGAAACCGCCCGCGCCGCCCGCCTCCTGGCCCAGCCCGACGCCACCGACCTCGACGCCGAGTGCGCCGCGGCCGTCCTCGACGTCCCCGAACCGGCGCCCGCGGACGCCGGCGCGCACGCCGCGGACGTCACCGCCCGCCTCGCCGCCGCCGGCCTGCTGGAGGGCCTGGGCGAGGGCCGGTACCGCTGTCACGACCTGCTCAAGGAGTTCGCCCGGCGGCAGAGCGAACGCACCGACAGCCCGCCCGTACGCGACGCGGCACTGCTGCGCCTGCTCGACCTCCACCTGGCCACCGCCGTCACCGCGTTGCGCCGCATCCGCCCCGACAGCCCCGAACCCCGCCACCTGCACCACGACCTGGCGACCACGGGCCGCCCCCTCGCCGACGCGGACGCCGCCCGCGCCTGGCTGCGGGACGCGCACCCGGACCTCTCCGACGCCGTGCGCCAGGCCCTCGCCCTGGACGTCCCCGACGCGCTGCGGCCCGCCGTGGACCTGCTGACCGTCTGGGGCCGGCTGACCGCGGGCACCCCACGCCACCAGGACCTCGGCCCGCTCGCCGGACAGGCGCTGGAACGGGCGCGGCAGCACGCGGACGACGCGAGCGCCGCCCGGGCGCTGCGGCTGATCGCCGCCCCGCGCTACGGAACCGACACCTACGAACGCGCCGAGCGCGACCTGCGGGCGAGCCTGCGCCTGGCCGAAGCGGCCGCCGACGCGTACGTCCTGACCACGGCCTCCCACGAACTGGGCGTCGTCCTGCTGGCCCTGGGCCGGCCCGAGGAAGCCCTGCCGCAGCTCGTCCGGGCCGAGGAGGGCTTCCGCCAGGAGGGCGCGACGAGTTACGCCCTGGAGGCGCTGGCCCACACGGCCCGCGCGTACATCGCCCTGCGCCGGGCGGACGAGGCCATCACGGCCGTCAACGACGCCGCCGTGCGGGCCAGAGAGCTGGGCCACGGACCGACGCTGGCCCTGGTCCTCCACGAGGCGGGCCTCGTCCACCTGCGGGCCGACCGCTCGGCGACGGCCGCGGACCGGCTGCGGGAGGCGCTGGGCGCGGAGGGCGTCGAGCCCCGTCTGGAGGCCCTGCTGTGGGCGCGCCTGGCCCGGTGCCGGCTGGAGACGCGCCAGCACCGCGAGGCCGTGGGCGCGGCCGACCGGGCGCTGGCGATGGAGGCCGGCCTGGGCGACGCGTACTGCCGCGGCCTGGCCCTGGCCGCCCGCGGCCGCGCCCAGCTGGCACTCGGCGAACCACGACTCGCGCTGGGCTCCCTGCGCGAGGCCCACGACACCCTGAAGCGCCGCGGCGCCGCGGAGGCGGCAGAGGTGGAACGACTGCTGGACGAGGAGTTCCCCCACCACCGCGAGCCGGCCGGCTGAGCGGACGAGGGCGGGACGCACTCACCCGGCCACGACGCCGTACGGGCCACCGCCCCGACGAAATGCACGGACGCCCCGTGGCACCAGGCATACGCCTGCCACCCGGACACGAACGGTCCGCGCCCGGCGGAACACGGCCCGCCCGGTCGCGACGCGACACGGGCCACCGCCCCGGCGAGGCGCACGGACGACTCCCGACACCGGTCATACGGCCGGGCCCTGACGCGGCGTGAGCCCGTCCGGGCACGCCGCACGCCCGGTTCGAGCAGGGCGTAAGCCCGTACGGGCACCGCGCACGCCCGGTTCAGGCAGGGCGCGAGCCCGTCACGCTGCCCACGGCCGTCGGCGGGAACTCGTCCAGCCAGGCGAACGCCGGCTCGACGCCGGCGATCCGGATCACCTTCGAGACCATCGCCCCGCCCCGCACGACGCGCAGCCGCGCCCCGCCGCGCAGCGCCCGGGCACGCGCCCGCAGCAGCAGCCGCACGCCGCTCGCGTCCAGAAACGTCACTCCGCGCAGGTCGATGACGAGATCTCCCAGGCACCGCCCCGCCAGCGCCTCCACGCGCGGGCCCAGCACCTGCTCCGCCAAGATGTCGAGCTCCCCCAGCAGTTCCATGACCACCGCTCCCCCCACCACGCGCTCCCGCATGGTGAAGGCGAGCTCGTGCACGCCCATGGCGAACCTCACCGCCCTCCCACATCGGGCACACCGTGTGCCTTTCTGGTGCCCCGGCAGTGGGCCGATTTCACCTCGGCCGCCCACCCGTCTCCCGGACATCGCCGCCGGGGCCGCCGACCGGGCCCCGGGCGTGCGGGGCCTGCACGAAAGCCCCGGCTCCGTCACCCGTGCGCGGTGTCGGAGCCGGGGCTTCCGGCAAACGCAGGACGAGGGAGACGGCGTCGGGGGGACAAGCCGTCTCCCCCGACGAGGACACGGGCTCCAAGTCCGGGCCGCGGTCGGGGGGAAGACGCGGCCGGACCCCGCAGTGAGGTCCGTATCCCTGGCCCGCAGGATTCCTGCCAGATCCGCGGGCGCACGTCCATCCTCCGCCCCCGCGCGGGCCCGCCGGGCAGGCGAAGGGCCCGCTTTGCAGGGTCTTAAGTCCTTAAAGATGACGTGAGGGGTGTGAATCCCTCCACACCGCGCACCCCACCCCCGCCGGCCCCGGACACGCCGACTCCGACCATTCGCACGCACGCACGGTTAGACTCTCGCGACCGCACTCGGGACAGCAGGGGAGTGAGTGCCTCATGGTGCAGACAAAGAAGGTCGTTCTCTGGGCCCTCGGCATCTTCGTGGCGTACACGATCATCCACTCCCCCGCACGGTCGGCCGAGCTCGTCCAGATAGGGTTCGAGGGGATCTCGGACGCCGCCAAGAACGTCGGCGAGTTCATGACCCAGCTGATCAGCTGACCGGCCGCAGCAGCCGGCCCGGCGGCGAAGACCGGCGAGAGCCGAAGAGCGGAGAAGGCAGCCAGTGATCCGTCACCTCGTCCTGTTCAAGCTCAACGAGGGCGTCGAGCGCGACGACCCCCGCGTCGTCGCCGGTGTGCGGGCGTTCGAGGAGCTGGGTGCGCTCATCCCCGATCTGCGCTCCTGGGAGTGCGGCTGGAACATCTCGGACCGGCCCATCGCCTATGACTACGCCATCAACTCCTCCGTCGAGGACACCGACGCGCTGCGCCGTTACCTGGAGCACCCGGCCCACCAGGCAGGCGTCGGCCAGTGGCGCGAATTCGCGACCTGGGTGATCGCCGACTACCCGTTCTGAGCCGGCCCGGCCGCACGGCGACGGCCGGTCCGCCGCACGCCTCTCCTCCCCTCACCACCTCGGTGAGGGGAATTTTTTGTCGTCAACACGGAGTTATGCGGTGCTTGCACACAGTGCACATGTCTTGTGATGCTATGACCGCTTTTGCCGGATGAGTTGATCGAAAATGACCACAAAGGGGTGGTGACCGTGCCGGCCCGTACAGCGCCCGAAGCCCCCCTCCGGCGCGACAATTCCGCCGACGAACCGGACCGGAGCGACGACATCGCCGAACCCGGCCCCGCCGACCACACCGAGACCGGCACCGTGCAGGGCCCCCGGGCCCGCGAGAGCCGCGGGGCCGACGCCCGGGCCCTGACACAGGTGCTCTTCAAGGAGTTCGCCTCCCTGGAGCCCGGCACGCCCGAGCACGCCCGCGTGCGCGCCGCCCTGATCGAAGCCAACCTCCCCCTCGTGCGGTACGCCGCGGCGCGTTTTCGCAGTCGCAATGAGCCGATGGAGGACGTGGTCCAGGTCGGCACCATCGGACTCATCAACGCCATCGACCGTTTCGACCCCGACCGCGGGGTGCAGTTCCCCACCTTCGCCATGCCGACCGTCGTCGGGGAGATCAAGCGCTACTTCCGCGACAACGTCCGCACCGTGCACGTCCCGCGCCGCCTCCACGAGCTGTGGGTGCAGGTCAACGGCGCCACCGAGGACCTGACGGTGCTGCACGGCCGGTCCCCGACGACCGCCGAGATCGCCGACCGGCTGAAGATCGCCGAGGACGAGGTGCTCGCCTGCATCGAGGCGGGCCGCTCGTACCACGCCACGTCCCTGGAGGCGGCACAGGAGGGCGACGGCCTGCCCGGCCTGCTGGACCGGCTCGGCTACGAGGACCCCGCGCTGGCGGGGGTCGAGCACCGCGACCTCGTACGTCACCTGCTCGTACAGCTGCCGGAGCGCGAACAACGCATCCTTCTACTGCGCTACTACAGCAACCTGACGCAGTCGCAGATCAGCGCCGAGCTGGGGGTGTCGCAGATGCATGTGTCCCGGCTACTCTCACGGAGCTTCGCCCGGCTGAGGTCCGCAAATCGAATCGACGCCTAACCCTCCCGGGTGACCCCTGCCCTGATGTCATGGGGAAGATATGTCGACTTGACGCTACAGCGTGTTGCCGACATGTGACATTCTGCAGGAACTGCGTTTGCCACAGCGCAGCCTCCGGTATTCAGGTGGAGGCTGAACGCCCTCACCCGAGGGAGTTGCTGTGACCCGTCCGCGACCTCAAGGGGGTGGCATGTCCGTAGACCTGGGCAGCGCGAAGGTGCTCGCCAACGACGCACCGCACGCCGTGCTCGACGACTGCGAAGCCATCGACACCCGCACCCTCTCCCGCTCCCTCTTCCTGCGGCTCGCCACGCTCGAGCGGGACAGCGCCGAGCGTACGTACGTCCGCGACACCCTCATCGAACTCAACCTCCCCCTCGTGCGGTACGCGGCCGCCCGCTTCCGCAGCCGCAACGAACCGATGGAGGACATCGTCCAGGTCGGCACGATCGGCCTGATCAAGGCGATCGACCGCTTCGACTGCGAACGCGGGGTCGAATTCCCGACGTTCGCGATGCCGACCGTCGTCGGTGAGATCAAACGCTTCTTCCGCGACACCAGCTGGTCCGTGCGCGTGCCGCGCCGCCTCCAGGAGCTACGGCTCGCCCTCACCAAGGCCAGCGACGAGCTCGCACAGAAGCTCGACCGCTCCCCGACCGTCCCCGAACTCGCCCTCTGCCTGGGCGTGTCCGAGGAGGACGTGGTCGACGGCCTGGCGGTCGGCAACGCCTACACCGCCAGCTCGCTGGACTCCCCCTCCCCCGAGGACGACGGCGGCGAGGGCTCCCTGGCCGACCGGCTCGGCTACGAGGACACGGCGCTGGAGGGCGTGGAGTACCGCGAGTCGCTCAAGCCGCTGCTGGCCAAGCTGCCCCCGCGCGAGCGCCAGATCATCATGCTGCGCTTCTTCGCCAACATGACGCAGTCCCAGATCGGCGAGGAGGTCGGCATCTCCCAGATGCACGTCTCCCGGCTGCTGACACGCACGCTCGCACAGCTGCGCGAGGGACTCATCGCCGACTGACGCGCTCCGGCCCGGACATATGTACAGCTGACGCACCGTCAGCCACACTGGGCCGATGCGACGGATGACGCTCGTCTCCGCTTCGGCCACGGCGCTCTGCCTCTGTCTGGGGGCGGCGCTCACCGGCTGCGGCGGCAGCGATCGCGACGGCTATGTCGCCACGGGGGCCGCCGGGCCCGGCGCGTCCCGGCCGGCGGACCGGGCCGTGCCGCCGAAGGGCGGCGTGGAGCTCGTACCGCTGGACGGCGCTCCGTCCGCACCGGCGCGTTCACCCGGACGTTCACCTGCACCGACACGGAGCGGGAGCCCCGCTCCCGCACACCCCGGCCCCGGAACGGCCACCGGCAGCCCGGGTGGCACGCGTACGACGCGCACTCCCCACGACATACGGCCCCTCCCCGCCACGAGCGGGGCCACGGGACCCTCGGGCATCAGCGGCGGTACGACACCCACCCGCACGCCGCGCCCCTCAAGCCCCTCGCGCCCCGCACCTCCGGGGCCCACGGGCCCGACCGGCCCCGGCACCCCGGCCCCGGCGCCCGCCTCGCTCGACGTCGGCGAACCGCGCCGCGAGCCCGGCACGGACCGCTGGTGCGAGCAGGTCACCCTCACGTTCACCAACTCCGGCGGCAGCCCCGTCACCGGCGGCACCGTCACCCTGGGCACGCACGTCATCGGCGCGTTCGGCACGGACTGGGCCACACTCACGTCCACCCACCCGCTCCCGGCGCCGATCGACCCGGGGCGGTCGGTGGAGCAGTCCTTCCCGGTGTGCGTCGACGCCTGGCGCGTCCTGCCGGGAATGCGCATCGAGACGCGCGACGTCTCGGTGGACTGGGTCTGAGCCGACCGGTCAGGCCATCGCGAGGAGCACGGCCCCCACGACCACCGCGATCGCGACGACCACACCGACGATCACTCCGGCGCCCGGCCCGGACTTGCGGCCGCGCCCCGCGGCCGCGGCGGACCGCCCGCCGCCCGGCGCCCCCTCGTCGACGAAGGCGCGGAACATCTGAGTGCTGCCCGCAGGGTCGTAGTTGCCTTCGGGGCTCTGCTGATGGTGGTTGGCCATGGGCCAGGACCCTAGCGAAACGCCCCGGCCTCCCGTGCACAGGGCCACCGCTTTGCGGGCAGCCGGGCAAGGCTTGAGCCTTCCTTTACCCGATTTGGGCGCTATTCGTTTGCCTTCAGCAACCAAACGTCCGTATGGTTGCCCGAAGCAACCTAACCTTTCGGATCCGAGGAGCCGAGCCCATGGCCGCACAGGAGCAGTACGAAGAGCTGGCCCGGCAGCTCAGCGCCCTCGGCGCCGTCAAGCGCGGCCTGAGCCGGTCCCTCCCCCAGGACTGCTCGCCCGCCACCGCCATGCTGCTGGCCCTGCTCAAGCAGCACGGCGACATGCGGATGAGCCGGCTCGGCGAGCTGCTGGGCATCGACGCCTCGGTGACCAGCCGGCACGTCGCGTACGCCGCCGAGCGCGGCTGGATCGACCGGCAGCCCGACCCGCTCGACAAGCGGTCGCGGCAGCTGAGCCTCACCCCCAGCGGCGGGGCGCTGCTGGAGGAGGTCTCGGCGCGCTACACCCAGGCGCTCGCGACCTGCCTGCAGGACTGGTCCGACGCCGACGTCGGCCACCTCATCGGCCTGATGACGCGCCTGCGCGAGAGCTTCGGCGAGTGCCGACCGCGCCTCGCGCCGCAGCACCACCCGGCCGAGCACGCCACCCGTACACACGCCTGAAGTACCGCAGCGAGAAAGGGAGTCCATGGCCAACACCACACCGGCAGGTGTGCGGGACGCCTCGACAGACACCGCAGCACCCATGACGCACCGCCAGATAATGGAGGCCCTCTCGGGCCTGCTCCTCGGCATGTTCGTGGCGATCCTCTCCTCGACGATCGTCTCCAACGCGCTGCCGGAGATCATCCACGATCTGCACGGCAGCCAGTCGTCCTACACCTGGGTCGTCACGGCCTCGCTCCTGGCGATGACCGCGTCCACCCCGCTGTGGGGCAAGCTCTCCGACCTCTTCAGCAAGAAGCTGCTGGTCCAGCTGGCCCTGGTGATCTACGTGGCCGGCTCGGTCGTGGCCGGCCTCTCGCAGAACACCGGCATGCTGATCACCTGCCGGGTGTTCCAGGGCATCGGCGTCGGCGGCCTCTCCGCCCTCGCCCAGATCATCATGGCCGCGATGATCTCCCCGCGTGAGCGCGGCCGTTACAGCGGCTACCTCGGCGCGACCTTCGCCGTCGCCACCGTCGGCGGCCCGCTGCTGGGCGGCGTCATCACCGACACCGACTGGCTCGGCTGGCGCTGGTGCTTCTACGTCGGCGTACCGTTCGCGATCATCGCGCTCGTCGTCCTGCAGAAGACGCTGAAGCTGCCCGTCGTGAAGCGCAAGGTCAAGGTCGACTGGCTGGGCGCGTTCTTCATCACCGCCTCCGTCACCCTGCTGCTGATCTGGGTCACCCGGGCCGGCAAGGGCAAGGACTACGACTGGATCTCCTGGCAGACCGGCGCCATGGTCGGCGGCTCGCTGCTCCTCGCCGCGCTCTTCGTCCTCACGGAGTCGAAGGCGTCCGAACCGATCATTCCGCTGCGGCTGTTCCGCAACAAGACGATCGCCCTGTCCTCGCTCGCGAGCCTCTTCGTCGGCGTCGCGATGTTCGCCGGCACGGTCTTCTTCTCGCAGTACTTCCAGCTGGCGCGCGGTGAGTCGCCGACGATGTCCGGCGTGCTGACCATCCCGATGATCGCCGGCCTGTTCGTCTCCTCGACCGTCTCGGGTCAGATCATCACCAAGACCGGCCGCTGGAAGGCCTGGCTGCTCAGCGGCGGCGTCCTCGTCACCGCGGGCATGGGCCTGCTCGGCACGATGCGGTACGACACCCCGTACTGGCACCTGGCGATCTACATGGCGCTCATGGGTCTCGGCATCGGCATGATGATGCAGAACCTCGTGCTGGCCGCCCAGAACCAGGTCGAGCCGAAGGACCTCGGCGCCGCCAGCTCCGTCGTGACCTTCTTCCGCTCCCTCGGCGGCGCGGTGGGCGTCTCCGCGCTCGGCGCGGTCCTCGCCAACCGGGTCCCCGAGTACGTCAAGGACGGCATCACCGCGCTCGGCCCGAAGGCCGCGGCGGCGATGGGCCACGGCGGTACGGGCGGGGGCGGCATCCCCGACCTCGACGCGCTGCCGGCGCCGATCCGCACGGTCGTCGAGAGCGCCTACGGGCACGGGGTCGGCGATGTGTTCCTCTACGCCGCGCCGTGCGCGCTGATCGCCTTCATCGTGACCCTCTTCATCAAGGAGGTCGCCCTCAAGGGCGGCAGCGGCCCGGCGGCCGCCACCTCCGCGGACCCGGCGGCCACGGACGCCGCCGAGCCGGCTCGGCAGGCCGGCTGACGAACCCCGGCCGGCAGCGCGCTACGAGCGGAGTCGCGCTGCCCGGCCGGACGGCCCGGAACCTGAACGGCATGGACGGTTCCGGACCCTGGGCCCCGGTGGGGGTGCGCACGAACGGCAGGGGACGGCCGGCGCACCGCCACCGGGGCCTTAAGCGTGCGGGGGCGCGCCCGCGGCGTCCCCGGCCCGGGAACGGTCACGCATGACCTCCATCCCGGCGATCATCATCTCCAGCGCGTACGCGAAGTCCTGCTGCCGCTGCTCGGCGACGGACTTCGTCATGCGCGCCTCCATGAGCTCGGCCGCCTCCCGGTGCGTCTCGGCGAAGTCCGGCTGGTTCGCGACCACGCCCATCACCTGCGCGAAGTACTCGTCCTCGGTGATCCCGGCCGCCCGGCAGCGCTCCTTGAAGAGCACCTCGATCGTGGAGAAGCCGTAGACGAACTGGAAGACGACGTTGAGCACCCCGGTCGTCCCGTCCTGCGAGACGCCGATGCGCTGCACCACCTTCAGCGCGGCGTCGGCGAAGGCCATCGACTGCGGGCCGATGTTCAGGTACTTGCCCACCAGCTGGGCCACCCAGGGGTGGGCGACGAGCATCTTGCGGTACTCCGTCGCCAGCTCCCGCACCTGGTCCCGCCAGTCCGCGCTCTCGTCGGACAGGTCGGGCGTCCGCATGTCACCGGACGCCCGGTCCAGGGCCAGCTCGAGGAGCTCGTCCTTGTTGTCGACGTACCAGTAGACCGACATGGCCGTGACGCCGAGCTCGGCGGCGAGGCGGCGCATGGAGAACTTCGCCAGGCCGTCGGCGTCGAGCAGCCGGACCGTGGTGGAGACGATGCGGTCCCGGTCCAGTCCCTCGCCCCCCGGCTCGGCCTTGCGCTTGGGGGCCTTCCCCTCCCCCTTCTCGGCCAGCCACACGCTCGTGTGCGGGGTGCCTGCCATCGTGCGTTCTCTCTTTCCGCCGCTGTGTACGTATGCGAAATGCTAGAGGGGGGCGGGGCAACGGCCCCGCCCCCCGGACGGCCTCAGCTCCCGGCCCGCTCGGCCCGCTCCGCCCGCCACAGCAGGACCGCGGCCAGCACGCCTCCCGCCATGACGGCCCCCGCGCCGACCAGCTGGCTGGCCTGGACGCCGGAGGCGAAGGCGTCCGAGATCTCCGTGCGCTCCGCGTCCGTGTGGGCCCGGGACAGCGCCGCCGGCAGGGAACCCGCCGCCACGCCCGGCAGCAGCGCCGCGAACCGCGAGTTCAGGACCGCGCCCAGCACCGCGACGCCGAGTCCGTTGCCGCACTCCTGCAGCGTGCCGTTGACGCCCGCGCCCACGCCCGCCTTCTCCGGCGGGATCGCCGACATGATCGCGTTGGCCATGGCCGGCATCGACAGGGCGATGCCGACGCCCATGAGGACGAGGCCCAGGAGCATGCCGCTGTAGCCGTCCGCGCCGAGCACCGCGATCGAGGCCAGGCCCGCCGCCAGCAGGCCCATGCCGCCCACGATGGCACCGGGAGTGCCGATCTTCGGCAGCAGCCGGGCGCCCACGCCCGTGAAGTTGAGGACGACGATGACCAGCGCCAGAGGCGTCATGCGCAGTCCGGTCTCCAGCGGGTCGTAGTGCAGGACCAGCTGCAGGTGCTGCCCGAGGAGGAAGAACGAGCCGCCCATGCCGAAGGCGACGAGGATGCCGCCGGAGACCGCGCCGACGAAGCGGCTGTTGCGGAAGAAGTGCATGTCCAGCATCGGGTACGGGCAGCGGCGCTCCCACAGGGCGAAGAAGGCCAGGGTGACCAGGCCGACCGCGCCGGAGGTCAGCACCCGCTGGGAGGTCCATCCGTGGCCGGGGCCGGAGATGATCGCGAAGACGAGGCCGGTCATGCCGATCATGGAGAGCAGCGCGCCGAGCAGGTCGGGCCGGTCGCCCGACGGGTTCTTCGACTCCGGCACCCACTTGAGCACGGCCAGCAGGCCGAGCAGCGCGACCGGCAGGTTGATGAGGAAGATCGAGCCCCACCAGTAGTGGTTGAGCAGCGCGCCGCCGATGAGCGGCCCGGCGGCGAAGCCGAGCGAACTGACCGCACCCCAGAGCCCGATGGCCTTGGGCCGCTCGTCCGCGTCGAAGACCTGCACGATGACGGCCAGGGTGGTGGTCATCAGCAGCGCGCCGCCGATGCCCATGCCCGCGCGGGCGGCGATCAGCTGGCCGGCGGTCTGCGAGAGCGCCGCCGCGAGCGAGCCGATGCCGAACAGGGCGAGGCCGGCCGCGAGCAGCTTCTTGCGCCCGTAGCGGTCGGCGGCGCTGCCCGCGGTGAGCAGCAGGCCCGCCTGCACCAGCGAATAGGCGTTGATCATCCACTGGATGTCGGAGGTCGCGGCGCCCAGGTCCTCGGTGAGGGAGGGGATGGCGACCGTGAGGACGGTGTTGTCCAGCAGCACGGTGAGCTGGGCGAGGCAGATGACGGCGAGGACCAGCCAGCGCGTGGGATGGCGGTGCGGCTCGGCGGCGGTGTCGGGCGGTGAGTCCGTGGTCGTCGACGTCATGAGAGGGCCCCCTTGTACGGTGTACGGCTGATTGCGTTCTACACCGTACAGGAACAGCTATACGCCGTACAAGCGCCATTACTTTCCGGCTGTCGCGGGCTTGAGGAGGTAGCCGGCCCCCCGCCGGGTGTGGATCATCGGCGGCCGTCCGGCGTCGACCTTCCGGCGCAGGTAGGAGATGTAGAGCTCGACGACGTTGACCTGTCCGCCGAAGTCGTACGACCACACCCGGTCGAGGATCTGCGGCTTGCTGAGCACGCGGCGCGGATTGCGCATCAGGAAGCGCAGCAGCTCGAACTCGGTGGCGGTGAGGCGGATCTCCTCCCCGCCCCTGAAGACCTCACGGCTGTCCTCGTCCAGGACCAGGTCCCCCACGGTCAGCACGGAGCCGGCACACGGCGCGGGCGTCCGGGACCTGCGCAGCAGCCCGCGCAGCCGGGCGACGACCTCCTCCAGACCGAACGGCTTGGCGACGCAGTCGTCGCCGCCCGCGGTGAGCCCGGCGATGCGGTCCCCGTCGGCATCCCTGGCGGCGAGGAAGAGCACCGGCACGTCGGGCCGGTCGTGCCGCAGCCGGCCCAGTACCGCCAGCCCGTCCATGCCGGGGAGCCCCACGTCCAGGACGACGGCGTCCGGCCGGAAGTCCCGTGCGCGGCGGACCGCTTCGTCGCCGTCGGCGGCCGACCGCACCTCCCAGCCCTCGGAGCGCAGGGCGAGGGAGAGCAGGCCGGCGAGGGGGGCCTCGTCGCCGACGACCAGTACGCGCACGGCGCCCGTGTCGTCGTGCGGCGGTCGGGTGCGCCCTTCGGGCGAGGCGGTGGTCGTCATGGTGACGATGGTGCGGAGGAAGGGTGAGAGGGGTCTTTCCCGCGCCTGTGAATCGCCTGAGAATCGCCGCCCGGACGACCCGGCGCGAGGCGCCGGACAGCGGAATAACCGGATGAACCCTCCGGTTGTTTGGATCATGGCACTCACCACACACCTCGGCACGATCGGCCTATGGAGCGCGGGCCTCCGCACGGACGACCCCACGCGGCTCGGCGAAATCGCCGACGCGGCGGCGGAGTTGGACGAGCTCGGCTACTCGGCCCTGTGGATCGGCGGCAACCCCAGCATGGCCCAGGCCGCCCACGTCCTGGCGGCCACCGACCGGGTCGCCGTGGGCACCAGCATCCTCAGCATCTGGCAGCACGAGGCGGCCGACGTCGCGGCCCAGTACGCCGCCCTCGCCCCCGGCCTGCGCGAGCGCTTCGTCCTCGGCCTGGGCGTGAGCCACACCGCGCTGGCCGAGCAGTACGCCCGCCCGTACTCCGCGATGCAGGCGTATCTGACGGCGCTGGACGACGCCCCCGTCCCGCTGCCCGCCGGGCAGCGCGTGCTGGCCGCGCTCGGGCCGAAGATGGTCCGGCTCGCCGCCGAGCGCGCGGCCGGGGCGATCCCCTACCTCGTCACCGCCGAGCACACCGCGAAGGCCCGCGAACTGCTGGGGCCGGACGCCTTCCTCGCCCCCGAGGTGAAGGTCGTCCTCGACACCGACCCGTCCCGCGCCCGCCGCACGGCCCGCGAATTCCTCGCCATCTACCTGCCGCTGCCGAACTACACCAACAACCTGCTCCGGCTCGGCTTCACGGAGGAGGACTTCGAGGACGGCGGCAGCGACCGGCTCGTGGACGCCCTCTTCGCCCTCGGCGACGACACTGCGGTCCGCGCCCGCGTCAATGAGTTCCTCGCGGCCGGCGCCGACCACCTCGCCGTCCAGGTCGTCCTGCCGCACGGCCGACAGCAGGCCCGCACCCTCGCCCGCCCCGAGTGGCGCGAGCTGGCCCAGGCCCTGCCGCTGTAGGACCGCGCCCCGGAAACGCCGCAGGCCCGGTACCAGTGGTACCGGGCCTGCGGTCTTAGTAGCGGGGACAGGATTTGAACCTGCGACCTCTGGGTTATGAGCCCAGCGAGCTACCGAGCTGCTCCACCCCGCGACGGTCGAGAGTCGAAACTCTCGGCTGTGCGCTCGGCAGGATTCGAACCTGCAACCTCTTGATCCGTAGTCAAGTGCTCTATCCGTTAAGCTACGAGCGCTCGGCTTTCCGGCGGACTTTCTTGCCGGTCGGCGTTGCGTGGACAACATTACATGAACCTCGCCGCCAGACGAAATCCATTAGCCGCACCCCACCTGACCTGCGAAAACAGCCCCGGATGGCCTCCCGGGCGAAGATCGCCGGACAAGATCCCGGGAAAACAGAAAGCCCCGGTCGTCACGAGGACGACCGGGGCTTCCGGCGACTGCGGAGGCGGAGGGATTTGAACCCTCGATGGGCTTTAAGGCCCAAACCGCATTAGCAGTGCGGCGCCATAGACCGGACTAGGCGACGCCTCCAGCTACAACCGCGCAGGCGCGGGTGTCGCGTGCAGATGATGACACAGCCTTGCGGCTCGCCACCAATCGCAGCCTACGGTACCGGGAGACAGGTGCCTCGGGCAAAGGCCTTACCGACGCGCAACGCGAAACGCCCCGGCGCGTTAGTTCGGACGAGGGGTTTGGCCGGAAGCCCGGCCGCCCGGCCCCCGTACCGCTCGCACCTCAGGAGTATTCGCATGCCGCTCCGCCGTCTCGCCCTGGCCGCCGCGCTGGCCGCCCCGCTGCTGGCCGCCTCCGCCGCCGCCACCGCGGCCCCGATCCCGCTCGACGGCGCGGACCGCGGCGGCGACCACCTCACGGTCACCATCACGGACACCGGCGCCCACGACGGCACGTACGAGCTGTACTGCCACCCGACGGGCGGCACCCACCCCCAGGCCCAGGCGGCCTGCGACCAGCTCGACAGTCATATGAAGTGGGGCACGGACCTCTTCGCGCCGGTTCCCGAGGGCCAGCTGTGCACCATGCTCTACGGCGGACCGGAGCGGGCGCACATCTCCGGAACCTGGGCCGGCCGGCCGGTGAACGCCGACTTCAACCGGACCAACGGGTGCGAGACCGCACGGTGGAACAAGTTCTCCACCGTGTTCGGGGAGTCGAAGGGCTCGCCGAAGAAAACGACCGTGGAAACCGGTCAGGGCTGACCAGAAGGTCACCACGAAGGCGGACACGAGGGGCATGTCCGGCCTGCCCGAGACGCCCGCAAGAGGCCCCGTGACGGGGCCCGGCACACGTGTCATCCGCAGTAGCGCACGCAACGGCAGCCCGTAGACTTCCCCTCAATGACAGCCCCGAGGCGGTACAAAACCGCCCGGAGCGGTCGGCAAGGTGCGGTAACCAGGGAGGAAGCGTCGTCGTGAGCAGCAGGCCATCCCGAGGCGCTGCTCGCCTCGCAGCCATACTCGACGCCCTGCCCGATGCCCTGTTGCTCGTCAACTGCAACGGCACGGTCGTCAACGCCAACCACATCGCGCTCGAGACGTTCGAGGTGCCGGGCACCGGTCTCGTCGGGCGCGGTCTGCTCGATCTGCTGCCGGAGTTCGACTCGCGGCGCATCCCCGGTGGGCTGCGGCTGCGGGACGAGCCGGACGGCGGGCGCACCAAGCCCACGCGGATGATCGCCCGGCGCACGGACGGCACCCAGTTCCCCGTCGAGGTGACCAGCGCCAACCTCGACGGCCGCACCCCGTACGCCGAGCCGCACGCCTCCTACGACGACGAGCTGCTCATGCTCGTGGTCCGCGACCTGACCGGCACGCTCGACACCGAGGCCGAACTCGCCCGCTCCCAGCGCCAGACCGAGATGATCCTGCGCGCGGCGGCGGAGGGCGTGGTCGGCGTCGACACCGCCGGCAAGGTCGTCCTCGTCAACCCCTCCGCCGCGCAGATCCTCGGCTACCGCGCGAGCGACCTCGGCGGCCGCGAGCTGCACCCTCTCATCCACCACTCGCGCGCGGACGGCACGCCCTTCCCGTACGAGGAGTCGCCCATCGCCGACACCCTGCGCTCCGGGCGCAAGCACCGGGTGCGCGGGCAGGTGCTGTGGGCCAAGGACGGGCGCGCGGTGCCGGTCGACCTGACGACCGCGCCCGTGCGCGACGGCGACCAGCTCGTCGGCGCCGTGATGACCTTCACCGACCGGCGCCCCTACGACGCCCTCGCCGCGCGCCACGCGCAGCTGATGGCGGTTCTGGACGAGTCCCTGCGCGGCCCCCTGGACCAACTCCGCGCCGAACTCGGCACCCTGGCCGACGACCCGGCCGGGCAGCTGTGGCCCGAGGCCAACCAGATCCTGCACCATCTGGCCGCCGGTTATGCCCGGATGACCACGCTTGTCGACAATGTGCTGGCCTATCAGCGGCTGGACGCCGGGCAGGACAAGCTCGTACGGGAGAAGGTCGCGCTCGACGAGGTCGTCGCGGCGGGCGTCGAGGGCGCGGTCGAGCTGATCGGCCCCGGCCGGGCGCAGTTCGCCGTGCACGCCCCGGCGATCGAGGCCGAGGTGGACGCGGAGCGGTTCGCCCAGGCGCTGGCGCACCTGATCGCGGACGTCGCCGGCGTCGACTCCACCGGTTCCCCGTCCGCCGCCACGTCCGCCTCCGGTCCGGCCACCGCCGTCGGCGACTCGACGATCGTCGTGGCGGCGGCCCAGCGCGGGGAGGTCGTCCGCGTCGAGGTGCGCGGCCCCTACCCGGGCGGTGACCCGGTGCACGGCCCCCTGGTGCGCGGCATCGTCCGCCGCCACGGCGGCGTGCTGCAGACGCACGACCTGCCGGGTGCGTCGGGCGGCAAGGCGTACGTCCTGGAGGTGCCGGTCTCGGCCGACGCCGGCCCGGTGCCGGCCTCCGCGCAGCAGCGCGGGCCCGACACGGAGAATCTGACGACCGTCATGCCGATGCCGACGCAGCGCGGCCGGGGCATGAACCCCGACCCGGCCGGCGACGAGGCTCCCACCCCGGACACCCCTGCCGGCGGCGGCCGGCGGGCGCGCCGTGGAGCGACGGAGACGGCGACGGCCGAGGCCCCCGAGAAGCCGGAGGCGGCCGCGGCCGCCGACACCTCTGCGGCGCCGCAGCCGACGGGGCGGCGCCGGGGTCCGGCCCGCGCGGAGGACTCCGCCGACGGCCCGGGTGACCGCCCGGGCCCGGGCGGCCTGGTCCCCTCGCAGGCCACGAGCACGCCGACCGGGCGCCGGGCGCGCCGCGGAGCGACGGAGACGGCGGCGGCCGAGGCCCCGCGCACCGCGTTCGCCCTGCCGCCGGGGGAGACGGACCGCCCCGCCGAGCCGACGGGGCGCCGTGCGCGGCGCGGCGTCGCGGAAGCGGTGCCGGAGCACCAGATCCCTGGCCAGGCCACCGACGAACCGTCCGCTCCCCGCACGGCGTTCGCCCTGCCCCCGGCCGAAGCCGACCGCAAGCCGGCCCCGGCCCCCGACGCGGCCTCCGTCCCACCCCAGACCCCCCGCCCCCGCCCCAACCCGTCGGCCCCCGAACAGCCGACCGGCACCCACGACGCCACCACCCCGCCGCCCGAGCCCACTGCGGGCCCGTACGGCCAGGAGGGCATGCCGGGCACCCGGGTACAGGGGCCCGACGCACCCGCGCCCTTCAGCCTGGAGACCATGCAGGGCGGCCGCACGGGCCAGGGCGCACCCGGACAGCAGGGACCTGACGCACCCGCGCCCTTCAGCCCGGAAGGCATGCCGGGCGGGAGCGCGGGGCGGGGCGCACCGGGTCAGCAGGGCACGAACGTGCCCGGCTCTTTTGGGCCGGAGGGCATGCCGGGCAGCGGCGCCGGCCAGGGCAACCACGCGGCGGCACAGGGACCGAACGGCCCGGGGGCCGTGCCGGGCAGCTCCGCCGGCCGGGGCGCACCGGGTCAGCAAGGCACGAACGCACCCGCACCCTTCAGCCCGGAGGGCATGCCGGGCGGGAGCGCGGGCCAGGGCCCCGCGGCCATGCCGGGCGGCTCCGCCGGCCGGGGCGCACCCGGACAGCAAGGCGCGAACGCACCCGCACCCTTCAGCCCGGAGGGCATGCCGGGCGGCGGCACGGGGCGGGGCGCACCCGCACAGCAGAGGCCCGACGCACCCGCGCAGTTCAACCCGGAAGGCATGCCGGGCGGCAGCGCCGGCCAGGGCAACCACGCAGCAGCACAGGGGCCGAACACCCCTGCGGCCATGCCGAGCGGCCGCGCGGGCCGGAGCGGCCCTGCAGGGCAGGGCCCGTACGGGCCGGAAGCGGCGGGCGGCCCCGTCAACCTCGACGGCCCCGCGGCCCAGGGCCCGTACGGCCCGGAGGGCATGCCCGGCACCGCCGGGCACGGCGCGCCCGCGCAGCAGGGCACGAACGCACCCGGCCCCGTCCACCCCGACGGCACCACCGCACAAGCCCCGAACGCCTCCGGCCCGTACGGGCCCGAAGGCATCCCGGGTGGCGGCACCGCCAGTCCCGCGGTCCACGCCGCCGCCGGCACCCCCGGTTCCGACGGCCCCGCGGCACAAGGCCCCAGCCCTTCCGGCCCGTACGGCCCGGAAGGCATCCCGGGCGACGGCCCCGCCGGCCAGGGCGCACCCGGACAGCAGGGACCCAACGCTTCCGGTTCCCCCGAGGGACTGCCCGGTCCTCGCGGCGGCAACGTCGCTGACGCGGACCGTTCCGCGAAGCCCGCCGAGGGTGAGCCCGTGGCGCAGCCGCAGGCGGTCGTCGCCGGTGGTGGCGAGGGCGAGGCGGCGCAGGTCGCGCCGGCGCCCACCGGGCGTCGTCGGGCGCGGCGCGCGCTCGCGGAGGAGCCGGGGGCGGCCGGCCGGCAGGGTGGGGCCGAGGCGGCGCCCGCCGCGCGGGCGATCAGTGTGCGGCCCTTGGGGCAGGGGCCCGGCACGGGCGAGACCCCGCCGAACGGGACCCCCTCCCCCGGGTCCGGCCGCCGCCGGAAGCTGGCGAACCCCTCCGACGGCGAACGCGAGGCCCAGGCGCAGGCACAGGCAGCGCAGGCCCAGGCGGCGCAGGCGCGCCCCGTCGGCGCGCCCGCCACGGCCACGCCCCCGGCAACGCCGGCACCGGCACCGGCCGCCACCCCCGGCAGCGCCGCGCGCCCCGAAGGCCGTGCCTTCGCCATAGGGGCACCGGACGAAGGTGCCGAGGGGCCCGAGCCGCTCGACGGACCGAACGGTGCGGTCGAGGTCGTGGAGGCCGTGCGTCCGCCGATGGACGACGAGTTGCCGCCCGAGCCGCTGGACAACCCGCGCCGGCTGCTGGTCTGGCCGGCACCGGACGCGTCCACGGAACAGGCGCTGACCGAGCGCGGCTACCGCCCGGTGATCGTGCACTCGCGCGAAGAGGTGAACGCGCAGATCGCCGCGTACCCGGCCGCCCTGTTCGTCGACCCGCTGACCGGCCCGATCACCCGTACCGCGCTGCAGTCGTTGCGCGAGGCGGCGGTCGCGGCCGAGGTCCCGGTGCTGGTGACGGCGGGCCTGGGGCACGCGACGCGGGAGGCGGCGTACGGCGCCGACCCGGCCGTACTGCTCAAGGCCCTCGCGCCGCGTGACAGCGAGATGCACCCGCCCCGCGTGCTGCTGATCGAGGAGCACGAGCCGATCGCGAACGCGCTGACGGCCACGCTGGAGCGGCGCGGCATGCACGTCGTGTGCGGGGCGACGGACGCGGAGGCGGTGACGCTCGCCGCGCAGACGCGCCCCAACCTGGTCGTCATGGACCTGATGCAGGTGCGCCGCCGCCGCGCCGGCATCGTCGACTGGCTGCGCTGCAACGGCGCGCTGAACCGCACGCCGCTGGTCGTCTACACCTCAGCCGACCTCGACGCGACCCAGCTGCCGCGGCTGGCCTCCGGCGAGACGGTCCTCTTCCTCGCGGAGCGCTCGACGAGCGCGGAGGTGCAGGGCCGCATCGTGGACCTGCTGGCGAAGATCGGCACCAACTAGGCGGAGGCGTCCGGGGCGGGACCCGTGTCCCGCCCCGTCAGGCGGAGGGCCGCCGTGCGCACGGACGCGCGCAGCCGGGCGTCGTCCTCGTCGGTGTCGCCGATGAGGATCCGCCGCATGTGCGGCTGCACGGTCGACCACGACGCCAGGGCGGTCAGCATGAAGAGCAGGTCGGGCGCGGGGATGCGGGAGTCGATGACGCCCTTGTCCTGGGCCTCGGCGAAGGCCTCGACCTTGCGGGCGTAGTGGCGCCGGCGCTCCTCCTCGTGAGGGATGCCGCCGGTGCCGTACTCCAGGCCCTCCCAGAAGACCAGCCTGATCAGTTCGGGGTTGGCCGCGTGGTAGTCCATGAGGCGGTCGATCCAGCCGTCGACGTCCTCGGCGTCGACGGGGTAGGCGACGGCCAGCTCCATGAGGCGCTTCTCGAGCACCTGTGAGAAGAGCTCGGCCTTGTTGCCGAAGTAGGCATAGATCAGCTGCTTGTTCGCCCGGGCCTCGCGGGCGATGCGGTCGACGCGGGCGCCGGCGATGCCGTAGCGGGCGAACTCGGCGGTGGCCGCCTCGAAGATGCGGGCCTTGGTGGCCTCGGGATCCCTGACTGATGCCATGCCACCCAGCGTAACCAACTATTTGGTTGACAGCAGGTGCAGGGCGCTTGCAAGATTCAACCAACCAGTTGGTTGTAAGACGCAGGGGGACCCGCACACCCATGACCCACACCGCCCACCACGACGCACCTCCCTCCATACGCCCCGGCACCGACACCCCGCCCGCCCCCGAATCCGCCCCGCGCGGCCTGGGCGACGGCGCCCTGCTCTCCGTGATCGCCCTCTGCACGGCGGTCACCGCGGCGAACATCTACCTCGCCGCCCCCCTCCTGGGCCTCATCGCCCGCGACTTCGGCGTCTCGGCCTCCGCGGCCGGCTGGATCGCCTCCGTGGCCCAGCTCGGCTATGCGGCCGGCCTGTTGATCTTCGCTCCGCTCGGTGACACCGCCGACCGCCGCCGCCTCGTCGGCATCCTGTCCGCAGTCGCCGGCGCAGCCCTGGTCGCCGCCGCGCTCGCCCCCGGGCTGCCCGCCCTGGCCGCGGCCGTGCTGGTGGCCTGCGCCGCCACGGTCGTGCCGCAGCTGCTCGTACCGTTCGTCGCCGAGCGCGCGCCCGCCGACCGGCGGGGCCGGCATGTGGCCGCGGTGGTGGCCGGGCTGTTCACCGGCATCGTCGCGGCACGCGTGGTCGGCGGGCTCGCGGGCCAGGCGTTCGGCTGGCGCGCGGTCTTCTTCGGCGGCGCGGCCCTGACGGTCGCGGTCGGCCTGCTCACCGCCGTCCTGCTGCCCGCCGAAACCCGGCCGCGCGGCGGCGCCAACCCGCTCAAGGCCATCGCCGGGCTGCCGGGCCTCCTCGCCTCCTCCCCCGCACTGCGCACCGCCTGTCTGCGCCAGGGCGGCCTCTTCGGCGCCTGGAGCGCCCTGTGGACGACGCTCACCCTGCTCCTGACGACGACGTCCGGGTCCTACCACCTCTCCCCCGGCACGGCGGGCCTCTTCGGCCTCTTCGGCCTCGTCTCCACCGTCGTCGCCCCGGTCTCCGGCAGCCTCATCGACCGCCTCGGCCCCGGCCGCGTGATCACCACCGCCTACGCGCTGACGGCCGTTTCGGTCCCCCTCTTCTGGCTGGGCGGGCACGCCCTGTGGGCCCTGTGCGCCGGCGCCGTCCTCATCCACGCGGGCCTGATGGCCGGTCAGGTCGCCAACCAGACCGGCGCCCTGGCGGCCACCGCCAAGCCCGCCGCCGCCAACACCGCCTACGTCGTCTGCGGCTTCCTCAACGGCGCCGCCGCCTCCGCCCTGGCGGGCCCGGCCTTCGGCCACTGGGGCTGGAACGGCGTCTGCGTCATCGCCGCGGCCTGGGTGCTGCTCGGCTGGGCCGGCGGAGCCCTCTCCGCGCGCACGCACCGCGCCTAGCCACTGGGCAGGGCGCGCATGACCGCGCCGGGCTCGCTCCTGGCGACGGCCGGCGTGCGCAGCCACACCTCGCAGGCCAGGGTCGGTTCGAGGGCGAGCAGCGGGGCGGCCGTGGGGTGCGGGGCGCTCAGCTCGGCGCGTACGGCGGCGTCGTCGACGAGGCCGAGCCGGGACAGTTCGGAGCCGTCGAAGAGGGCGAGCAGGGCGGGGCGGTGGCGGCGGAAGCCGTCCATGACGTCCTCGCCGTAGGGGCGGACCTTGGTGGCGCGGCCGAGGAGGTCGTCGGGGACGATGCCGCGCATCGCCTCGGCGAGCAGGGGTTTGTAGCGCTGCGGCGTACCGCGCTCGTCGGGGCGTACCGCGAGGGCGGCCTCGATCACCCGGTCGTCCAGATAGGGGGCGGCCAGCCGCACGCCGTGCGCGGCCATGAGGCGCGTCGCGTAGGCGACGGCGGCCCCGGCCTGGCGGATGGCCTCCAGCGTCCGGTGGGTGCCGCGGTCGGGGGCCAGCGGTTCGTACGAGGCGTCGGTGAGCAGTTCGCAGGTGGTGTAGGCGGCGTCGGCGGTCACCCAGGCGGGCATCCGGAGCTCGGGCGTCCAGCCCAGCTGGGGGCGGAAGGGCCGCGGCGGCGCGGCCGTCAGGCGCCCCGCGCTGTGGGTGAGCCAGGCCGGGAAGTCCTTGGAGTCCGTGACGGCCCGCCAGGTGGCCGCGAGCGGCCAGTGCTTGAGGGCGCGGCGGTCGCGGATGTGCCGCACGGCCGTCAGCGGCCGCGACCGGGCGAGGGTGTGCAGATAGGAGGAGGACGGGGAGAACAGCTCGTCCCCGCCGTAACCGCACAAGTGCAGCCGCGAGCCCTGGGCGGCCACCCGCCGGGCGCTGTCGACGAAGCGGGCGGCGTCCCTGATCCAGTGGGCGGGTTCGGCGGGCAGGACGCCCGTGCCCCGGTCCAGTTCGGCGTAGAGGGTCGGCACCTGACCGTAGGCGGGCAGCAGGTGTTCGGCGTGCGGCAGCCCGTCGGCGATGCGGCGGGCCCACAGCGCGTCGTCGCCGCCGGCTGCCGGCCGGGGTCGGCGCACGGTGACCAGCCGGCGGTCCGGGGTGGCGGCCAGCTGGGCCAGGATGCCGGAGTCCATGCCTCCGGAGAGGTCGGTGCTGACCACGCCGTCCGTCGCACGGATCCGGGACCGCACGGCATCGGTGAGGGCTTCCCTGACCGCCGACGCGCCCTGCTGGAGGGGCTGTACCGGCTCGGGCGGCTGCCACCAGCGGGCCGTGCGCGCCGTGCCGTCGGGCTCGATCACCAGATGGCTGCCGGGCGGGACGGCGTCCACGCCGCGCCACAGCGCCCGCTCCCGCAGCGGGTGCGGGACGCACGGTCTGAGCAGCCGCAGGGCGAGCAGCCGCTCGTCGACGTGCGCGCCGGTCATGGCGGCGAGGGTGTCGGGGCGGTCGGCGGCGACCGTCACGCCCGCCAGCCGCGCGCGGTAGACGCAGCACACGCCCGCGATGCCGCCCTGCACCCGGACCCGCCCTCCCACCGAGGCGATCAGATGCGCGCTGCCGCGCAGCCTGCGGGCGAGGTCGTCGAGGCCGGCGACATCGGTCAACCGCGCCGCCTCGGCGTGCAGTTCGGCGGGGGCGACGGGGCAGAACCCGGCCACCACGAGGCGGGTCCGCCCCGCCGCGCCCACGGTCATCGCGTCGGCGGGCCAGTGGCCCACGAGCCAGGGGCGGCCCGAGGCATGGGGGATCCGCTCCGGGCCGGGCGCGGCCGCGCGGGCGAGGGCGGCGCGGCCCGCGTCGCTGTCGGGCAGGACGACGAACGCCATGTCGGCGGACATGGGCGGCGCCCCTCAGCCGGCCGGACAGAAGGCCGGCGCGGCGTGGTCGTCGGCACCCCGGCCCCGTTCCGCTGTCGTGTCCGCGCGCAGCTCCATGGGGGTCCTTCCGCTCCGGGCGGCACGACGAAGGCACCGCACTTCGATAACGGTAAGTAGTCACGCGAACGCAGTGCAACGGTCGCCGCAGGCGCCCGGAGTCTCGTCTCGCACCATGCCTACCCGCGTGCGCCCCCCGGCGCACGCGCCCCGCGACCGTTCCCTCGTGCCCCGCAGCGTGCACGTCCCCGAATTGTGCCGCCAATTGTGGCGGACTCGTTTCCTCCGGGTAGTGACTTACCGACGGATACGTCAGCAGAATCACCGGGAACTACCCTCGCGTAACGACGCGCAGAATGGGGAGGCCCCCGGTGCAGAGCACAATGCAGGACGTACCGCTGACCGTCTCGCGAATCCTGGCCCACGGGTCGAGGGTCCACGGCAGCGCTCAGGTCACGACCTGGACAGGCGAGGGCGCGCCCCACCGGCGCAGCTTCGCGGCGATCGGGGGCCGGGCCACGCAACTCGCCCACGCCCTGCGGGGCCTGGGGGTCGCCGAGGGCGAGCCCGTGGCCACCCTCATGTGGAACAACGCCGACCATGTGGAGGCCTACCTCGCCGTCCCCTCCATGGGCGCGGTGCTGCACACCCTCAACCTCCGGCTGCCCCCCGAGCAGCTCGCCTGGATCGTCAAGCACGCCGCCGACCGCGTCGTCATCGTCAACGGCTCCCTGCTGCCGCTGCTCGCGCCGCTGCTGCCGCACCTGGACTGCGTGGAGCACGTCGTGGTCTCCGGCCCCGGCGACCGGTCCGCGCTGGCCGGCGCCCACCCGCAGGTGCACGAGTACGACGAGCTCATCGCGGGCCACCCCGCCGACCACTACCCCTGGCCCGAACTCGACGAGCGCCAGGCCGCCGCCCTGTGCTACACCTCCGGCACCACCGGCGACCCCAAGGGCGTGGTCTACAGCCACCGTTCGATATACCTGCACGCGATGGAGGTCAACGCCGGGGCGTCCTTCGGGCTGACCCCCGCGGAGATCTGCCTGCCCGTCGTGCCGATGTTCCACGTCAACGCCTGGGGCCTGCCGCACGCCGCGTTCATGGCGGGCACGTCGCTGCTGATGCCGGACCGCTTCCTGCAGCCCGCGCCGCTCGCCGAGATGATCGAGTCCGAGCGCCCGACCGTGACGGCCGGCGTGCCGACGATCTGGCAGGGGCTGCTGGCCGAACTCGACGCCAAGCCCCGCGACATGTCCTCGCTGCGCACCGTGATCAGCGGCGGTTCGGCGTGCCCGCCCTCGCTGATGAAGGCGTTCGAGGAGCGGCACGGCGTCACACTCGTCCAGGCCTGGGGCATGACCGAGACCTCGCCGCTGGGCTCCGTGGCCTTCCCCCCGGCCGGGCTGAGCGCCGAGGAGGCGTGGCCGTACCGCGTCACGCAGGGCCGCATGCCCGCCGGGGTCGAGGCGCGGCTGGTCGGGCCGGGCGGGGACGTCCTGCCCTGGGACGGCGAGTCGGCCGGTGAGCTGGAGGTCCGCGGCCCCTGGATCGCGGGCGCGTACCACGGTGGCGCGGGCGGGGAGCCCGAGCGCCCGGCGGACAAGTTCAGCCCGGACGGCTGGCTGCGCACGGGCGACGTCGGCACGATCTCCCCGGACGGCTTCCTCACCCTCACCGACCGGGCGAAGGACGTCATCAAGTCGGGCGGCGAGTGGATCTCCTCGGTCGAGCTGGAGAACCACCTGATGGCCCACCCGCAGGTCGCCGAGGCCGCCGTCGTGGCCGTACCGGACGACAAGTGGGGCGAGCGGCCGCTGGCCGTGGTCGTGCTCAGGAACGGATCGGCCGTCGACTACGAGGGCCTGCGCGGCTTCCTCGGCGAGCGCATCGCCCGCTGGCAGCTGCCGGAGCGCTGGGCGCTCGTCCCGTCCGTGCCGAAGACCTCGGTGGGCAAGTTCGACAAGAAGGTGCTGCGCAGGCAGTACGCGGACGGCGACCTGGTCGTCACCACGCTCGGCTGACGGGAGCGGGCCGCGGCCCGGCGCACGCTACGCCGCCGCGGCCAGTTCCGGGTCCTCGCGGAGCTTGCCCAGCGCGCGGGAGACCGCGCTCTTGACCGTGCCGACGGAGACCCCGAGGAGCTCGGCGGTCTGCACCTCGGTCATGTCCTCGTAATACCTGAGGACGACCATGGCCCGCTGCCGCTCCGGCAGCCGGCGCACCGCGCGCCACATCGCGTCGCGCAGCGCCTGCTGCTCGGCGGGGTCGGCGGCGGGGCTCTCCTCGCGCTCGGGCAGCTCCTCGCAGGGGAACTCGTCGACCCTGCGCTTGCGCCACTGCGAGGTGCGCGTGTTCACCAGCGCCCTCCGGACGTAGCCGTCGAGGGCGCGGTGGTCCTCTATGCGGTCCCAGGCCAGGTACGTCTTGGTGAGCGCCGTCTGCAGCAGATCCTCGGCATCGCACGGGTTCGAGGTCAGTGAACGTGCGGTGCGCTGCAGCACCGCGCCCCGGACCCGTACGTACGAAGAGAACGACGGGTACACGGCGGCGGTGGATGCGCGGGTGCACACAGGCGTCGTAGTAGCTGTCATGTCTCCACGCTATGAGCGCGCGCATAGCTGCGGATCGGCCGGAGGTGCCGAAGAACGGTCCCCCTCAGGTCGTACCCGGAAGGACGGGCCCACCTCCTGGAGGGGGAGACCCCCCAGGGGTGGTCTGAGGGGTCGTGCGCCGGTGCGGGTGCCGGCCGGGTGCCGTGCGACGGCGTCCGTCACTGGATGACGGCCACCGGCGCGTCGACGAGATTGCGGTCGATGGTCAGCTTCCGGCTGCCGTGGGTCTCGGTCACGTTGCCCGCGTACTGGTGGATGCGGCGGTGCGGATGCCAGGCCGCGGCGGAGAGCACCTGCTCGCTCTCCGTGGAGGCGGGCAGCCGCCAGCGGGCGAACCACAGGATCTCCGGCAGGTTGCCCACGCCGGCCCGCCGGGCGAGTTCCATGTGCCGCACGCCCGACTCGGCGCTGCTGTAGAAGCCGGGCAGGTAGCCGTGGCGGCTGACGGTGCGGCTCCAGGACTGGATGAAGGACAGGGTGATGTCGGCGCAGTCGTAGTCGGCGTAGTCGTACGCCTCCATGTCGAGGTAGAGCGGGCTGCCGGCCGCGATGCCCAGCGCGGAGGCGCTGCGGACGGCGTCGCGGCCCTCGTCGGTGCCCTGGCCGTCGGGGTCGTCGCCGATGGGGTAGCCGGCCTTGGAGCTGGCGCGGACGCAGGGCGACTGGGAGCCGACGAAGACGGGCAGGATCCGCCAGCCCAGGTCACGGGCGCCGGTCAGCCACCTCTTGCTGAGGTACTTCTGCTTCGGGCAGGCGCGGGCCCGGCCGCCGTAGTAGACGCCGACGGCTCCGTAGCCGGAGGTCGCTCCCCACGCGCTGAGGGTGGTCAGCGGCGGAGCCTGGCAGGTGTCGAAGCCGCGGCCCCGGTAGATGCTGGGACCGGCGGCCGGTGCCGCCGTCACGGGTACGGCGTGGGCGACCACCTGGGCCAGCGCCGCCATCAGGGCGACGAGATATCCGATGATCTTTCTCCGTCGGTGCATACGGCCGAGTCAAGGGGCCCGAAGACCACCCTTCTGCTCCGACACGCCCTGGTTTCATCCGTCTGCGCCGAGAATCAGCCCCGAGGTGGGAACACCCGTCCCGGCGGTGACGAGCACGTGCCGGGCGCCCGGCACCTGGTTGACCGAGGTGCCGCGCAGCAGCCGGACCGCCTCCGCGACGCCGTTCATGCCGTGCAGATAGGCCTCCCCCAGCTGCCCGCCGTGGGTGTTCAGCGGCAGCGCGTCCGCCGCCACGAAGGCGCCGCCCTCGCCGGGCCCGCAGAAGCCGAACTCCTCCAGTTGCAGAAGTACGTAGGGCGTGAAGTGGTCGTAGAGGATCGCCGCGTCGACGTCCGCCGGCCGCAGTCCGCTGCCCGCCCACAGTTGCCGGGCGACGACGCCCGCCTCGGGCAGTCCGGCCGGTTCGTCGCCGTAGAAGCCGGTCATCTGCTCCTGGCCCCGGGCGGCGCCCTGCGCGGCGGCGGTGATCACGGCGGGCGGGTGCGGCAGCGTACGGGCCCTCTCGAGGGAGGTGACGACGAGCGCCTGGCCCCCGTCGGTCTCCTGGCAGCAGTCCAGCAGCCGCAGCGGCTCGGCGATCCAGCGGGAGGCCGCGTGGTCGGCGAGGGTGATGGGCCTGCCGTGGAAGTGGGCGGCCGGATTGCGGGCCGCGTGCCGCCGGCCGGCGACCGCGACGTGGCCGAACACCTCGGGCGTCAGCCCGTACGCGTGGAGGTAGCGGCGGGCGGTCATGGCCACCCAGGAGGCGGGGGTGAGCAGACCGAAGGGCAGCACCCAGCCGAGCGCGACCCCCTCGGCGGACGGTTGCCGGTGCTGCACCCCGGCGCCGAAGCGACGCCCGGAGCGCTCGTTGAAGGCGCGGTAGCAGACGACGACCTCGGCGACCCCGGTCGCGACGGCGAGGGCCGCCTGCTGGACGGTGGCGCAGGCCGCACCGCCGCCGTAATGGACGCGGGAGAAGAAGGACAGCTCCCCGATGCCGACCGCACGGGCCAGCGTGATCTCGGGGCTGGTGTCCATGCTGAAGGTGACCATGCCGTCGACGTCGCCGGGGCCCAGCCCGGCGTCCGCGAGGGCGGCCCGCACGGCCTCGGCGGCCAGGGCGAGCTCGCTGCGGCCGGAGTCCTTGGTGAAGGCGGTGGCCCCGATGCCGACGACGGCGGCCCTGCCGCCCAGGGCGTCCGGGCGCCGGGTGCTCACGCGCCCTCCTCGGGGCGACGGGGAAGGGCCACGGTGACGGTGCCCGTGACGTGATGGCCGAGGCTGTTGGTGCCGGTGATGCCGACTTCGGCGATGCGTTCGTCCGCACATACGGAGTTAATTGTTCCGGTCAAAACGAGGGTGTCGCCCGGGTAGTTGGGCACCCCCAGGCGGATGGCGACCTTGCGCAGCACGGCGTCGGGGCCGAAGCGATCGGCGACGTAATCGGTGACGTAGCGGCCGACGAGGCCATTGGTGGTGAGGATGTTCATGAAGATGTCCGGGGCCCCCTTGGCCCGGGCCGCCTCGGCGTCGTGGTGCACGTCCTGGTAGTCGCGGGAGGCGAGGGCGCCGGCGACGATGAGCGTGCGCGTGACGGGGACGGTGAGGGCGGGCAGCGCCTCGCCGGGGCGCGGGAGGGCCGTCATGATCCGGTCCCGTTCGCGACCTCGGCGCCGCCCGCTTCCCGCGCACGGAAGAACGGCAGCTCCAGGTCCTCGTCCACGCGGACGAACTCCAGCGAGACCGGCATCCCGACGCGGACCCGCTCCGGCTCCACGCCGATGACATTACTGATCATCCGTACGCCCTCGGCGAGTTCGATCAACCCGACGGCATAGGGCGGCTCGAAGGCCGGGAACGGCGGGTGGTGCATCACGACGTACGAGAAGACCGTGCCGGCGCCGCCCGCCTCGACGGCCGACCAGCGCGCGGACCCGCAGTCCCCGCACCCCGGCAACCAGGGGAAACGCAGCTTTCCGCAGCCCCCGCAGCGCTGGATGAGCAGCCGGTGGGCCGCGACGCCGTCCCAGAAGCCGGCGTTGTCGCGGTTGATCACGGGGCGGGGGCGCCGTGGGGCGGGAGCGGGGTCCGGGGGCGCGGTGGCCCGGGGGCGCGGCGCGTACCTCAGCACCCGGAAGCGGTGGATGCCGGCGAGCTCGCCACCGGCCCTGATCTCGGTCCGCGTGGTGAGGAAGTGACCGGTGCCGAGCGCCGTCGTCTTGCGGGGCGAGACGGACTCGATCACCTCCTCGAAGGTGATCACGTCCCCGGGCCGCAGCGGCCGGAGATACTCCTGCTCGCAGTCGGTCGCGACGACGGCGGTACAACCGGCCCCCTCGAGCAGGGCCAGCAGCTCCTCGTACGCACGTGACCGCTTGGCCGCGCCGCCGGAGAGGCCGCCCAGCGTCCAGGCCTGGAGCATGGTGGCCGGGGCGACGGGGTCCGCGCCCGCGCGGTCCGGGCCGGTGTGGCCCATGGCCTCGCACCAGTGCCTGATCATGGGGACGTTGACGGGGTCCGGGCCACGGCCGGAGACGGCCGGGCGGCCTTCGTACGCCTTGAGCCGCTCGTACGGCAGCTCGGGCCGTTGCCGGGACTGCGACTCGGACCGCTGCTCGGGCTGCGACTCGCTCTGGGCGCTCTGGTCGCTCACCTATCTGACTGTCCGTCAGGTGAGTCGGGGCTGTCAAGGTGCCGTGCCCGGGAGCGCGAACGACCGCGCGGCGGCACCGGAGTGCCGCCGCGCGGTTCATACAGACCCTGTCCAACTCTCACCACATCACCCTGTGTCACCCCGGGGGGCGGGGGGCGCCGGGCGAGCTCCCGGTGTCACCCCCGGGAGCCCTCCCGGGTCACCAGATGTTGGTGAAGGTGATCCGCACGTTCTCCTGCTGGATCGCGGTGTGCCCGTGATGGCCGGATCCGTTGACGCTCGCTGTGTTCGCCTGGTTCGAGGCGCCGGGGCCGTTGGCCTGCTGCTGGGTGGTCGTGCTGTTGCCGTGGTTGCTTCCCCCGACGCCACTCCCCACGACCCCGGCGGCGGCCGCGTTGGAACCGCGGTTGGCCAGCTGGCCCCCGTCGTCGGCCTGAGCGGTGCCGGCGAAGAAGAGGGCGGCCATCGGGAGAGCCACGAGGGCGGCGAAGACGCGGGCGGCAGTGCGGGTGCTTGCCATGTCAATTCCTCCACAGGAACAGGAACTACGGGACCTTGCCGGGTGGTTGGCCGACCGCCCCGGCGCTGGCTTGTTTCGACGTCGCGCCTCCAGATTTGCCCACCGAATCTCCACCGAACCCCCAGGCTGTCCTCATTCCCTCGCAAGCATGACACCCCGTGATTAAACCCCCACCTCACCAAAAAGCCGCGTATCGGCCCTAACTCGGCACCCTCACGTCCCATACGCCCCAAGTGCCGAACCGTTTCGGCAGAAATGTGGCCAACCGCCCCGACCCACACGAGATCTGCGCGATTTTTCGCGACTTTCGCGACACCGGCACGTCCCTCCCGCTCCCTCCGACCGGAAACGGGGACGTCCTGCATGACGGCCCGATCCACCGCCCGGTCCCGCCCGGCCAGCCGCCGCCGGGGCCATGGCGGCGCGATCGGGCCGCCGCTCGGCGGGTCGCCACAGGCGGCCCATTTCTCACGTCAGCAACGCGAGTTCACCGAAATCACAGGAAGGTGCCCGATGAACCTCATACTCCAGGCTCTGCCCGTCGCCGCTCCGACCGTCGGCTGGGTCACACACGCGTTCTTCCTGGCCCGTCGGCTCCGTACGGCACGCACCGACCGCCTCACCGGACTCATGCGCCGCGAGGAGTTCACCGCCCGCGGCCCGCGCGCCCTGCGCCACCCGCACACCGCCGTCCTGCTGCTGGACCTCAACGGCTTCAAGCAGATCAACGACACCCACGGGCACGAGGTGGGCGACCAGGTGATCGCGGCCGTCGGCCGCCGGCTCGCGCAGTGGTGCCGGGAGCGCGGCGGCTTCGCCGCGCGGCTGGGCGGCGACGAGTTCACCGCTCTGGTCCGCCTCGCGCCGGAGGCCGACGCCGACGCCGAGATGACGTACCTCTCGGCCCGGCTGTCGGCCCCCCTCGACACGGGCCGGGTGACCTTGTCCCCCAGGGCCTCCATCGGCCTGTGCCACACCGCCCACCGCCCCGGGGCCGGCCTCTCGGACCTGCTGCGCGGCGCGGACGAGGCCATGTACGCGGCAAAGCGGTGCGGCGACCACTGGCGGCCCGCCGGAGCCGCCGATGCCCACCACACCGCTCGAAGCCGCCGCACCGGCCGGCAGGGCCCGCATCTGACCCTGCTGACGCCGGTGCGGCGGAAGGCGTCGTAGTGGGTGTCACGGCTGTCCCCAAACAGCCGCGGCGTGCCGGGCGGTTGGCCACCGCCCGGCGTACGACGCCGGTGCCCCGCCCGTCCCGGCAGTGCAGCCGGGTCGGGACGAAGCCGCAGGTCACCGTGGTTCGGCAACGCTGCGATCGATCTTGAAAGCGAGCTAACCAGTGATCGGGGCATGCCAGAAGCGACCGAGGGGTCCCGGAATGCCCCTGATGCGCGTTCGGGTCAGCCTCGTGAAGTCTGTGACGCGAGCGGGACGTTCCGGCGCGGGAGTCACGGGAGGCGTCGGAGGCCTACCACCGTCGTCAACCCCGGCCGACCGGACTCCGCGGTCCGATATCCGGTCATCTGCAGCGGATATTCCGGGCATTCGGTTGACGACCCGTCCCGCCCGGCCCGAGTCTGCCGGGGGTTCACGGCACGAAAACCATGACCGCTGTTCCCTTCGACACCAGGAGGCGCACACATGTCCCGCACCGGTCGGACCAGAGCCCGATTAGCCCTCTCCGCCCTCGGAACGGTCGCCGCCCTGACGGCCGGCGTCGTGACCCCGGCGGCCGCCACGGCGGCGGAGTCGCGGCCACGGGCGGCCGAGCGCTACGTCGCCCTCGGCGACTCCTTCACCTCCGGCCCCGGCATCCCCCGCCAGCTCGACACCCGGTGCGGCCGCTCCAGCGCCAACTACCCCTCGCTCGTCCGCAACGAGCTGGCCTACTCCGGCTTCACGGACGTCAGCTGCGGCGGCGCGACGACCGAGGACATGTGGAAGCGGCAGGGCGCGACCGGCAACGCGCCGCAGCTCGACGCCCTCGGCAAGGACACCACCCTGGTCACGGTGGGCATCGGCGGCAACGACATCAACTTCAGCGAGATCATCGGCCGGTGCATCAACCCGGTGGGCGAGGTCCCCAGGGACAACCCCTGCCAGCGCTACTTCACGCGCAACGGCACCGACGAGCTCGACCGGCGCATCAACGAGACGGCGCCCAAGGTCGCGGCCGTGCTCAAGGCCGTCCACGAACGGGCCCCGCACGCCCGCGTGGCCGTCGTCGGCTACCCGGCGATCCTCGGCGACGACATCGAGGGCTGCCGCAAGTCCATGCTGATCGCCGACGGCGACGTCCCCTACCTGCGCGGCACGCTCCGCCGCCTCAACGCGATGCTGCGCGTCCAGGCCACGGCGCGGGGCGACCTCTACGTCAACACCAACGCCACCACCTTCGGCCACGACGCCTGCCAGCCCTTCGAGAAGCGCTACGTGGAGGGCCTCTTCACCCGCCCCTGGACACGGCCCGCCATCCCCTTCCACCCCAACGCCGCCGGCGAACGCGCCATGGCGGACGCGGTCGCCTACACCCTCGTACTCGGCCCGCGCCGCTGACCCACGACCGTCCTGCGGGCCGGCGGGCCGACCGACGGCTCGCGGGCCCGTAGGACGGATCCGGGGCAACGGGACTGCTACGCCGCCGGTTTGACGCCCCGGACGACGGCGGAGTGCATGCCGTCGGCGACCGCGTGGGTGGGGGTGATCTCCACGTCCGTGAACCCGGCGGCCTCGAGCCCTTCGCGGTACTCGGCGAAGGACAGGGCCCCGGCGATGCAGCCGGCGTAGTCGCCGCGCCCGGCACGCTCGGCGGGGCTCAGGGCGTCGTCGGCGACGATGTCGGTGATGCCGATCCGGCCGCCGGGGACGAGCACGCGGAAGGCCTCGGCGAAGACGGCGGGCTTGTCGGTCGACAGGTTGACGACGCAGTTGGAGATGACGACGTCGATGGTCCGCGCGGGCAGCGGAACGGCCTCGATGGTGCCCTTGAGGAACTCGACGTTGGCGACGCCCGCTTTCCGGGCGTTGGCCAGGGCGAGGGCGAGCATCTCCTCGGTCATGTCCAGCCCGTACGCCTTGCCGGCGGGGCCGACGCGGCGGGCGGAGAGCAGTACGTCGATGCCGCCGCCCGAGCCGAGGTCGAGGACGCGCTCGCCCTCGCGCAGGTCGGCGACGGCGAGGGGGTTGCCGCAGCCGAGGGAGGCGGCGACGGCCTCGGCGGGCAGCTCGTCCCGCTCGTGGGCGGCGTAAAGGGTGGCGCCGAAGTTCTCGTCGACGTCGATCGCCTGCGGCCCGCCGCAACACGTGCTGCCTCCTCCGGCCGCTTGGAGGGCGGCGGCCGCGTAGCGCTCTCGGACGATTTCTCGCAGGTCAGCGGGGTTCTCGCTCATGATCGCGCCTCTTTCCGTGGGCACTGTATCGATATCCTTCGATTCAAGGTTGCGCCTTGCATCGAAGAACGTCAAGATAGACACATGTCGAAACAGGGACAGGACCTCGAGATCATCGGTATCGGCCAGGACGACGCCTGCTGCACCGGTCTGCTCGCCGCCCCGCTGGACGACGACCGGGCGGTCGAGCTGGCGAAGGTCTTCAAGGCGCTGGGCGACCCGGTCCGGCTGCGCCTGCTGTCGATGATCGCCTCGCGCGACGGCGGCGAGGTGTGCGTGTGCGAGCTGACGCCGGCGTTCGAGCTGTCGCAGCCGACGATCTCCCACCACCTCAAGCTGCTGCGGCAGGCCGGCCTCATCGACTGCGAACGCCGTGGCACGTGGGTGTACTACTGGCTGCTGCCCGAGACCACCGACAAGCTCGCCGCCCTCCTCACCCGCCCCGCCGGGGAACGGCTGCCCGAGCCCGCCGGGCCCCTGTCGTGACCACGGCGCCGACGGCCCCGGTCGCGGGCCGCCTCTCCTTCCTGGACCGCTTCCTGGCGGTGTGGATCCTGGCCGCCATGGGCGCGGGCCTGGGCCTCGGCCGCCTCGTACCCGGGCTGGGCGACGCGCTGGCGAAGGTCACCGTCACCGGGGTCTCGCTGCCGATCGCGCTCGGCCTGCTGGTGATGATGTACCCGGTGCTCGCCAAGGTCCGCTACGACCGCCTCGGCGCCGTCACCCGCGACCGCCGCCTCCTGGTCCCGTCCCTGGTGCTGAACTGGGTCCTGGGCCCCGCCCTGATGTTCGCCCTCGCCTGGCTGTTCCTGCCGGACCTGCCGGAGTACCGGACCGGACTGATCATCGTCGGCCTGGCGCGCTGCATCGCCATGGTCGTCATCTGGAACGACCTGGCCTGCGGCGACCGCGAGGCCGCCGCCGTCCTCGTCGCCCTGAACTCGGTGTTCCAGGTGATCGCCTTCTCAGCGCTCGGCTGGTTCTACCTCTCCGTCCTGCCCGGCCGGCTCGGCCTGGAGACCACCGGCCTGGACGTGAGCGTGTGGGAGATCGCCCGCTCGGTCCTGATCTTCCTGGGCATCCCGCTGGCCGCCGGTTTCCTCACCCGCCGCCTCGGCGAGCGGGCCGGGGGCCGGGAGTGGTACGAGTCGCGGATCGTCCCGCGCATCGGCCCGTTCGCCCTCTACGGCCTGCTGTTCACGATCGTCGTGCTCTTCGCCCTCCAGGGCGAGGCGATCACCTCGCAGCCGTGGGACGTGGCCCGCATCGCGCTGCCGCTGCTGGTGTACTTCGCCGTCATGTGGGCCGGTTCCATGGCCCTGGGCCGCGCGGCCGGCCTCGACTACCCACGTGCGACCACGCTGGCCTTCACCGCCGCCGGCAACAACTTCGAGCTCGCCATCGCCGTCGCCATCGCCACCTTCGGCGCCTCCTCCGGCCAGGCCCTCGCGGGGGTCGTGGGCCCCTTGATCGAGGTCCCGGTCCTCATCGGCCTCGTCCACGTGGCCCTGACCACCCGCCGCTTCTTCCCCGACCGTTCCCCGGCCGGGACGGCCACTCCGAAAGGCCCCGCCCGTGTCTGACACCCCTGGCACCAAGCCGTCTGTGCTCTTCGTCTGCGTCCACAACGCCGGCCGCTCGCAGATGGCCGCCGCGTTCCTCACCCACCTCGCGGGCGACCGCGTCGAGGTCCGCTCGGCGGGCTCGGCCCCGGCCGGGACGGTCAACCCGGCCGTGGTGGAGGCGATGCGCGAGGCCGGAGTCGACATTTCCGCCCAGCGGCCGAAGCTCCTGACCACCGAGGCGGTCCGGGCCTCCGACGTCGTCATCACCATGGGCTGCGGCGACGCCTGCCCCGTCTTCCCCGGCAAGCGCTACCTCGACTGGAAGCTGGCCGACCCGGCGGGCCAGGGTGTCGCCGCGGTCCGCCCGATCCGCGACGAGATCGAGGCCCTTGTCGAGGGCCTGATCAGGGAGTTGCTGCCGCAGGGCTAGGCGGGCCAGGTCGATTACTTCGGGTCGTGGTTGAACTTCGAGGTCGACCAGAAGTAGCCGAGCACCGCGAGGCCCAGGCACCAGGCGACGGCGAGCCAGCCGTTGTTGCCGATCCCGGTGCCGAGCAGCAGACCGCGCAGGGTCTCGATGGCGGGCGTGAACGGCTGGTACTCGGCGACCGGCTGGAACCAGCCCGGCATCGCGTCGACGGGGACGAAGGCGCTGGACAGGAGCGGCAGCAGGATCAGGGGCATCGCGTTGTTGCTGGCGGCCTCGGCGTTCGGGCTGATCAGGCCCATGCCGACCGCGATCCAGGTCATCGCCGTGGCGAAGAGCACGAGCAGTCCGAACGCCGCGAACCACTCCAGGACGGTGGCATCGGTGGAGCGGAAGCCGATGGCCACGGCGACGGCGCCCACGAGGACCACGCTCGCGACCGACTGCAGCACGCTGCCGACGACGTGCCCGACGAGCACCGAAGGACGGTGGATCGCCATCGTGCGGAAGCGGGCGATGATGCCCTCGGTCATGTCGTTGGAGACCGAGACCGCGGTGCCGACCACGGTGCTGCCGATGGTCATCAGCAGGAGTCCCGGGACGATGTAGGCGATGTACGCGGAGCGGTCCGGACCGCCGCCGCCGATGCCCGCGCTCATGGTGTCGCCGAAGACGTAGACGAAGAGCAGCAGCATCATGATCGGCGTGAGCAGCAGGTTCAGGGTGAGCGACGGATAGCGCCGGGCGTGCAGGAGGTTGCGGCGCAGCATCGTGGAGGAGTCGCGCACGGCGAGGGAGAGCCGGGTCGGGCGGGCGGGAGCCAGGGGGGTGCTCATCGGACAGCCTCCTTGGGCTGGTCGGGGATGCCGGCGCCGCCGGTCAGGGTGAAGAAGACGTCGTCGAGGTCGGGGGTGTGCACGGTCAGCTCGTCGGCCTCGATGCCGGCCGAGTCCAGCCGGTCGAGGATGGAGCGCAGCTCGCGCTGGCTGCCGTCGCCGGGGATCCGCAGCGCGAGGGATTCGTCGTCCCGGGAGGCCTCGCGCAGGGCGGAGGCGGCGCTCCGGTACGCGGCCGGGTCGGTGAAGCGGAGCCGGACGTGCCCGCCGGGGACGATCCGCTTCAGCTCCTCGGCCGTGCCCTCGGCCGCGATCTTCCCGTCGTTGAGCACGGCGATGCGGTCGGCGAGCTCGTCGGCCTCCTCCAGGTACTGGGTGGTGAGGAAGACGGTGACGCCGTCGGAGACGAGCTCGCGGATGATCTGCCACATGTTGTGGCGGCTGCGGGGGTCGAGGCCGGTGGTCGGCTCGTCGAGGAAGATGATCCGGGGGTCGCCGACCAGGGTCATGGCGATGTCGAGGCGGCGCTTCATGCCGCCGGAGTAGGTGGAGGCGGGCTTCTTCGCGGCCTCCACCAAGTCGAAGCGCTCCAGCAGCTCGGCGGCGACCCGCCGTCCCTCGCGCCTGGACAGGTGCTGCAGGTCCGCCATGAGGAGCATGTTCTCCTCGCCGGTGATCAGGCCGTCGACGGCGGAGAACTGCCCGGTGACACCGATCGCGGCGCGGACCGCCTGCGGGTCGGCGGCGAGGTCGTGGCCGCCGACGTGGATCCGGCCACTGGTGGGGTCGGGGGAGATGAGCGTGGAGAGGATCTTGACGGCGGTGGTCTTGCCGGCGCCGTTCGGGCCGAGCAAGGAGAAGATCGTTCCTTCCGGGACGGCCAGGTCGACGCCGTCGAGGACGGTCTTGTCTCCGTAGGACTTGCGCAGCCCGTTCGCCGCGATGGCCAAGTCGGTCATGAGAGGTGCTCTTCCTTACAGGCTGCGGGCGGTCTTAGAGGCTGCGGGCGGTGATGTTGCCGTAGGAGGTGGTGGCGTGGATGTTCAGGCCGGCGGCGGCGCCGTCGGTGTTGTTGAGAGTGTTGTGGATGCGGCCGTAGGCGGTGCCGGCGTCGAGGGTGGCGGAGACTCCGCGGGCGGCGCCGACGCAGATGTCGCCGTGCTCGGTGCGCAGTTCGACCGTGCCGTGCAGGGCCTCGGTGATGTTCAGGTCGCCCTTCTGGGTGCTGATCTGCGCGGGGCCGTTCAGGCGGCCGAGGGAGATGTCGCCGGCCTGGAGGGCGATGCAGGTGCTCGCGCTCTCGTCGAGCTTGACCGTGGCCTGCGCGCCCTCGAAGGCGACGTCGCCGAGGCGTCCGACGCCCCGGAGTTCGGCGAGGGCCGCCTTCGCCTCGACGCGGGAGCCGGCGGGCAGCTGGACGGTCACCTCGACGGAACCGGAGTTGCCCAGGACCCGGTTCTTCGCCGGCGCGGCCTCGATCCGCAGGACACCGTCGGCGTAGGCGACCGTCATCTGCTCCGCCGCCTTCACGTCACGGCTCTTGGAGGCGTTCGCGGGCAGCACCTCGACCGTGGTGTCGGCACGGTCGGCGGCGATGAACCGGATGAGGCCCGCGGGGATGTCCAGGACGGCGGAGATCGGGGCGGTGGTGGCGAACTTCTGCATCGTTCTTTTCCTCTGCTTCGGTGCGGTGTCGGCGTTTCCGACAGGCGAAAAGCTACGTTGCCTTCACAGACCCAGCAACACCCCCGTTGCGCAGAATCGCCATTCCCGCAGGTCAGAGCCGCATAATCATTGCAACGATCTTGGCAGGTAATGCAACGAAAGCTACTCGCTCGTTGCAATGAATTGAAGGTGAACGCTATGCTGGCGGCACCAAAGGGGCTACGCACGGAGGAGACGGCGATGCCGGGAGGCAGACTCACCCAGCAGGAACGCCAGCAGATCGCGCTGGGACTGACCGACGGCCTCGCCTACGCGGAGATCGCCAGACGCCTCGACCGCCCGACCTCGACGGTCACGCGTGAGGTGATGCGCAACGGCGGCCCCACCGCCTACCGCGCCGAGCTGGCCCACCGCGCCACCGAACGCCGCGCCCAGCGGCGCAAGCAGACCGCGCCCCGGGGCGCGGAGGCGCCGGCGCAGCCCCACGGACGCGACGCCGAGGCCGTGCGCGAGTACGAGGAAACGTTCACCACCGTCCTCATGGGCTCGGGCATGCCCGCGATGTGTTCCCGGGTGATGGCCTGCCTCACCCTCACGGACGCCGGCAGCCTCACCGCGTCCGAGCTCGCCCAGCGCCTCCAGGTCAGCCCGGCGTCCATCTCCAAGGCCATCACGTTCCTCGAGAGCCAGGCCTTCGTCCGCCGGGAACGCGACGAAGGCCGCCGCGAGCGCTACATCGTCGACGACGACGTCTGGTACCAGTCGATGGTGGCCGCCGCCCGGTCCATCGCCCAGGTCGTCGAGATCGCGCGGCAGGGCGTCGGCGTCCTCGGCTCCGACACCCCGGCCGCCAACCGCCTCGAGGGCATCGCCCGCTTCCTCGACTTCGTCTCCGAGAGCACCTCCCGCGCCGCGGAGCAGGCCCGCGAGATCCTCCACACGAAACCCGGGACGACCTCCGAGTAGGCAGGTCCGCGACCTAGGCGCCGGGGTTGACGGGCCGCTTGTAGTACCGCCAGGGGAACCATCCCGCGCCGACCGGAATCCATCCTTCCGATTGCAGCCGCCGGTGTCGCGCGGCGGAGGGGAGCGCAACGCGGCAGTGCTCCCAGGGGTGGCCGGATGCCTCCACCTCGTGGAAGAGGGGGCCGTAGCCGACCATGTGCCAGCCGTCGCGGCCGGCCTCCTCCAGGGCGGCCATCTCGTTGAACGCGGACAACCCGCTGAGCTTGCGGCGCTTCGGGGCGTTCGGCCCCTCGGCGGGCGGTGCCGACGGGCCCGCGCCCGCGGCCTTGCCCGCGAAGCGCTGCTGGGCGGCCTGACGGCTCACCCCCAGGACGCGGCCCACCGTCTCCCAGCTGTGGCCGGCGGCCCTGGCGCCCTGGACGGACTCGCGCAGCAGCCGGCTCGCCTCCTCAGCGCCGACGCGCGAGGCGTCCACCAGGCGCAGATACCCGTGGGCATCGTGTTCGAGCGAGTCGGCCAGCCCCTCGGGGGCGCCGAGGACGGCTGCGGCGATCCCTTCCCGGATCCGGTCCATCTCCACCGGGTGCAGCAGCGGTTCGTCACTCATCAGCGCACTCCGGCAAGGGGCTCGAGGGCGTCAAGGATCGCCTCGTCGCGGCGCGCCTGCTCGGTGTCGCGGGCCGCCGCCCGGGCGGCCAGGCCGGCCGTGCAGGCGATGAGCGCCAGGCCCACCACGATCAGGGCGACGGTGGCGAAGGTGCCATGCCCGTCGCCGAACAGCACCGTCATGGCCGGCAGGCCCACGGCGAGCGGCAGCACGGCGGCCATGGATGTGGTGGCGGGAAAGAGGTCCCGATGCCGGTCCTGCCGGTCCTTCGAACTCAAGATCAACATGCGTCAAGGAAACCTTGACGCGGCGATCTTGTCAAGAATTCCTTGACGTCCGCCTCGGGCGCTAGGCCTGGGTGAACTCGTACTGCAACTCGTAGAGATGCCCGGACTCGACGGTGTCGTGGACCTCGACCGGACGGTCGCCGTCGCTGTAGACGACGCGGAAGGTGCGCAGAACCGGCACGCCGTGCGGCAGTTTCAGGAGGGCCTGCTGCTCCTGGGTGGGGATCCGGGCGGACACGGAGTCCACGCACCGGAGCGGCGGATATCCCAGCTCGGCCAGGAGGGTCGAGGTGCCGCCACGGATCTTGCGGCGCTCCATCAGCGCGGTGCCGCGGACCATCTCCAGCGGAAAGTAGGCCTTGACCAGCCCCGCCGGCTCGTCGTCGAACGTCAGGACCTGGGACCGCAGCAGGAGAGGACTGCCCGCGCCCATCCCGAGCGCCCGAACCACATGCGCCGGGGGCTCGCGCACGACCTCGACCTCAAGCAACGCGCATTCGGCGCGCACCCCGCGCTTACGCGCCTCGGTGACCCAACGGAAGGGCTGCCCCGGATCGGCCGGAGCCAGGCTCCGCGAGGGCCGCATGGTCCGCTGCCGGTGCGCGAGGACGACGATGTCCGGCGTCGCGGCGCACGCGGCGACCAGCCGCTCCTCGCGCAGTAGGTCCAGCGCCCGCTCCACGGTCGCGCGCGACGCGCCGAACCGCTGCTGGAGCTCCGCCATCGGCAGAACGGCACCCGGAGGAACGGCCCCAGACAGGATCTCGTCCCGCAAGTCCGCAGCGACGCGCTCGTGCGGGGGACGCCGGTCGGTGGTCTGCTCGCTCGTCGTCGACATGCCCCAGTTATGCGGGAGCCGGGCGGGAGGCCGCCAGAGCGCGGTTCCGGACAGATACGGGCCGACCACGCCCAGATGAGACAGTCGGCCTTACTGACCGAACTCGTACCGCAGTTCGTAGAGATGACCTGCCTTGGCCATGACGGTCACCTCAATGGGTCGCTCGTCATCGCTGTACACCACGCGGAACGTGCGCAGCACCGGCAGGTCACTCGGCATCCTGAGCGCCGCGTACTGCTCCTGCGTGGGCACCCGCGCCGAAACCTGATCCACGCAGTGGCGCGGCGGATAGCCCAGCTCGGCCAGCAGCGTGGGCGTACCGCCACGGATCTTGCGATGCTCCATCATCGCGGTGCCCCGGGCGATCTCGAGCGGGTAGTAGGACTTGACCAGCTCAACCGGCTCATCATCGAACAGCAGGATCTGCGAGCGGAGCAGAGCCGTGCCGCCCTCGGACAGGTTCATCGCCGCCGCGACGTCTCTGGGCGGCCTTACCTCGGCGACCTCCAAGAGGTCGATGCTGCCGCTGACCCCGCGCTTCTCGGCTTCCGTGATCCACCGGTAGGACCGGCCCGTATCGGCCGGTGCCATGTAGGAGGCGGGTCGAATGGTCTGCTGACGGTGCTCGCGAACCGTGACCGCCGCACCCGCACGCCCCACCGCCAGCCCCTCGGCCTTCAGCAGCTGCAGCGCCTTCTGAACTGTCGCGTTCGAGGCATTGAATCGGTCCTTGAGCTGCTGGGTGGAGGGCAGTTTGCCGCCCGGCGGCAGATCGCCGGACATGATCTCGTCCCGCAGGTCCGCCGCAATACGTTCATGCAACGATCGTCTGTCCAGCGCGTCGTCGTCCGCCTTGGGCACAGTCATCCGATCTTCAACTCGTACTGCAGCCGCTGCCGCTGCGCGGGCATCGTCATCACGTCCACCTGTACAGGCCGGCTGTCGCCGTCCAGCGTGACGCGGGTGAGGCACAGCACGGGTTCGCCGTCCTCCATGGCGAGCGTCTCGCGCTCGACTGCGTCGGGCATGCGGGCCCGGACCTCTTCACGGACATGCTCACCGGGATGCCCGAGCCGTGCCAGCAGCGTCACGGCACCACCGGGGATCTTGGCCCTCCCCGCGAGGGGAGTGCCACGCGCGATGTCCAACGGGTAGTAGGTATCCGTCAATTCCACGGGCAGGTCGTCCAGGTAGATGACCCTCCGCCGGACGACGACCTGTTCCCCGGCCGGCGACCGCAACAGCTCACCGACCTCGGAGGGCGGCACGACCTCCCCGGCATGAACGATCCGCTGGGTCCCCCGGCGCCCCTGGGTCGCGGTCACGTCGCTCCACGCGTCACGCTGGCCGTCCGTACGCGGTGCCAGATAGGGCACCGACGAGCTGATCCACTCGCTGCTGATCACAGCGGCCTCCTGCCGGTCGCGGACTTCGGGGACCTTGCCGCCTTACACAGTAGGCAACCAGGTGAGAGGCAGTCACCCTTGAGGGTATCTCGCCGCTTTTCATGAATAGCAGTACGGTCATTTTCATGGGGTGCCCGACCGCCCGGCCGACAGGCCCGCGGACCGCACCCCCAGTACGGCGAGGTCCTGCGGCACTGCGGGGGCGTACCCGCTCAATGCCCACGGGCCCGGCATCGCGTTCCATCTTCGAGGAGTTCAACGATGCTCAACCCTCGTACGTCCGCATCCGGGGTCACAGCCCCTCTCCCGGCAAGCCGCCGAGCTCCCGGCGCAGCACCACGGCCGTTGGGAGCTCCGGAGCAGATCACGTTCCCCTCAAAGAGGCTGGAAGCGCGGCGACTTGCGACCGTCACCGTCACTGGAGACGGCGTGCGTCTCGGCGACGTGATCACGGTGGGCGGCATCCCTCATACGGTCCGCGATATGCGTCGCGTGCAAGCCGGCTGCCAACGCCTGGAGTTCGAGGACGGAAACGTCTTCGTCTTCCCTCGCTCCCAACCCATCGAGGTCGGCCGTCTCTTCCCTCTCAACGGCCGCCCCGCGAACGGTTACCGCCGCGCACCGGCCCCGCGCTGGTGACAAGGCCCATCGAACCGACCGCAAGACGTGCTCACAGTCGGCTCATGAAGTCCCATCGCACCATCGTCCTCAAGGAGGCAGTCGTGGGTGATCAGGACAACGACGAGGAATACCAGGGTCTGGACGACCGCGAGTACGACCCTGACCAGGACTTCGGCAAGGCCAGCGACCCGGAGGGCCCCTATGCGGGCGACGGATACCCCACGGGGGTCAAATGATCGCGCGGACCGCACCCGGCACACCGAAGCGCACCTGCGCCGACGCCCTCGCACAGCGCGGCCACTTCGCGGCCGCATGGGTGGCACGCGCCTTCGACGCCGTGCACCGTGAGGCGTTCGTACCCGACAGGGTGTGGTGGCCCGAATCAGGTGAGGACGGGATGTTCCCCGTCCTGGACCGGACGGCGGAACCGGAGGCCTGGCTGGCGGCTGTTTACGACCCACATCGTCCACTGATCACGCAGGTGGAGGATCGCCTGACGCCGGCGGCCGGCCCCGCACGGGGTCGGTTCAGTTCCTCGGTCTCCGCGCCGGACGTCGTGTGCGACATGCTCGGCCACCTCCAGCTCGAGGAGGGACACACGGTCCTCGAAATCGGCACGGGGTCGGGCTACAACGCCGCGCTCTTGTGCGAGCGAGTGGGCCCGTCCGACGTCACCACCGTCGAGATCGACCGGCAGTTGGCGCACCGCGCCGAAGAGGCCCTACGGTCCGCCGGATACCGCCCCGACGTGCGGTGCGCGGACGGCGAGCGCCCCAGCGGAGGCTCACACCCGTACGACAGGGTCATCGCCACGGCCTCCACGTGGCGGATCCCCTATCCGTGGGTCGAGCAGGTCAAGGCCGGTGGGGCGATCCTGGCCCCGCGGGCCTGCGCCACCGGCGCCGACGGTCTCCTGTTCCTGCGAGCGGATGGTGACGGAGGCGCAGCGGGACGCTTCCTGGGCACCGTCTCCTTCATGCGGCTGCGCGGTCGGTTCGCCGACGGCTCGACGGTCGCCACTGTGCGCGACTCCACGTGGGACGCGGCCGAGACCGTGACCCGGGAAACCGGCCCCGAGGACCTGGCCGATGACGCCGACGCCCTGTTCGCCCTGGCCATGCGCTGCCCGGACCTGCGGGTCAGCCGGAACGACATCGGCACCTGGTGGCTGTCGTCCGCCGATGCCACATCGTGGGCGGCCGCCCGGCCGGGCCCGGACGGCACGTACAGGGTGAAACGCTGGGGGCCACGCGACCTCTTCACCGAACTCCTCGGTGCCGCCCGGTGGTGGCGGGACGCGGGGCGGCCGGGGATCACACGGTTCGGCGTCACCGTGACGGCTGACGGGGAGACGGTCTGGCTCGATGCTCCAGGCTGCCGGATCAGCCCGCCGGGTGGATGACGCCCTCCATAGGTCACCGCTCCGGCTTGCGGCTTCCGTTGCGTCAACTTCTACCGTCTTCCATGTGGCCGGAAAGACCGGCCCGGCAAGGGAAAGCGGGGCGGGCGATGGCCTGGTCGATCGCGGAGGTGGCGCGGATGTCCGGGGTGACCGCCCGGACGCTGCGGCATTACGACGAGGTCGGGCTGCTGCCGCCCGCGTGGATCGGGAGCAACGGGCACCGCTACTACGAGGAGGCAGATCTGCTGCGGCTGCAGCAGATCCTGCTGATGCGGGAGCTGGACCTGGGACTGCGGGAGATCAGGGGGGTCCTGGACAGCCAGGTCGACCAGGTGTCCGTGCTCCGCGAACACCACCGACGGCTGCTGGCGGAGCGGAACCGGCTGGAGACGCTCGCCCGCACCGTCGGCCGCACCATCGCCGAACTGGAAGAAAGCAAGGACGACAACGCCATGACGAAGATCAACCGGCCGGAGAACCTGTTCGAGGGCTTCGAGCCCTCCCCCGCCGACGCCGAAGCCGAAGCCGAGGTGCGCGAGCGGTGGCCGCAGGCGTGGGAGGAGGCCCAGCAGGCCCGCGAGACGATGACCGCCGAGGACACGGAGGAGTGGCAGCGGGAGGTGACGGCGCAGATGATCCGCTTCGCGGAGTTCATGGTGGCCGGCACGCCGGTCGCCGACCCTGCCGTACAGGCCGAAGTGGACGCCCACTACCAGGGCATCTGCCGGTTCTGGACGCCGAACGCGGACGCGTACAAGGGACTGGGCCAGACCTACGTGGACGACCCGCGGTTCCGCGCGAACTTCGACAAGATCGCCGACGGGCTGGCCGGCTACCAGCGCGATGCGATGGTCGCCTACGCCGACGCCCGGCTGAGCTGACGGACGGCTGAGGACGGCTGACCGGCGACTGACCGCCGGATCGCACCTACGGCTGACCGCCGGATCGCACTGCCGGCCTGACCGCCGGATCGCACTGCCGGGGGGCTGCAGACCCCCGGCGGCACTCGACCCGGGCCGTCAGCCCACCCGCTCCGCCAGAAAGTCCTCCCAGGTCCGCCGGCCCACGGCGGCACCCTCGAGGGTCAGGTTCTCGCCGGCACGGTACGCGCGGCCGGCGGCCCCCGGCATCCGGACCGGCATCATCAACCGGCTCTTGCCGCACGCCCGCAGGTAGCCGCGGCTCAGCTCGGCCATCCCGTACACCGTCGGCCCGGCCAGATCGGGCACCAGGCCAGCAGGCTGACCGAGAGTCAGCTCCACCAGCCGCTCGGCGACCTCGCGCGCATCGACCGGCTGGAAGCGGAGCCCGCCCGGGACAGGAATCACCGGCAACTTCGCCATCTTCCGCACCACGGTCAGGACCAGGTCGTGGAACTGCGCGGCACGCAGCGTCGTCCACGGCAGCCCGGACTCCGCCACCGCACGCTCCGCGCCGAGCTTGGACCGGAAGTAGCCCAGCGGGACCTTGTCCGCCCCGATGACCGAGATGTACACCAGGTGCCGCACCCCGGCGCGCGAAGCCGCCCGCACGAGGTTGCGGGTCGCCTCGTCGTCGCCCTTGGGGCCGCCGGCCAGGTGCAGTACGGTCCCGGCGCCGTCCACCGCGCGCTCGACGCCCTCGTTCCCGAGCAGATCACCGGTCACGTACTCGATGCCGTCCCCGGACTCACGGCCGCGCCGGCTGAGCACCCGCACGTCGTGGCCGGCGTCCCGCAGGAGCGGTACGACGAGGCTCCCGAGGGTGCCCGTACCGCCGGTGACCAGAAGGGGGGAAGTCGTCACGGCCATCTCCGATCCGTCCGTCCGGAAGTGATCTCCCGGCTGCAACCATTGCGTTTCGTGGGTCTACTGCCATGACCCCCCGCGACGAAGGAATGTGACACGGTGGACGAGAGTGCAGAGCTGATATTGCGTTTCGAGGAGCACCGGACGCATCTGAGAGCCGTGGCCTACCGCATGCTCGGCTCGCTGAGCGAGGCCGACGACGCCGTCCAGGAGACCTGGCTGCGCTTCAACCGCACCGATACCAGCGACGTGGAGAACCTCGCCGGCTGGCTGACCACGGTGGCGGGACGCGTGTGCCTGAACATGCTGCGATCGCGCGAGAGCCGGCGCGAGGAACCCCTCGAGCTGCGCATGCCCGACCCCGTCATCAGCCACGAGGGCGGGATCGACCCCGAGCAGGAGGCGTTGCTGGCCGACTCGGTCGGCCTGGCGCTGCTGGTGGTGCTGGACTCGCTGTCGCCGGCCGAGCGCCTCGCGTTCGTCCTGCACGACATGTTCGCCGTGCCCTTCGACGCGATCGCCCCGCTCATCGAACGCACCCCGGCCACCACACGGCAACTCGCGAGCCGCGCCCGCCGCCGCGTACAGGGCCAGGCACCGGTCCCCGACCCCGACCTGAGCCGCCAACGCGTCGCCGTCGACGCGTTCTTCGCCGCCGCCCGCGACGGCGACTTCGACGCGCTCGTCTCCGTGCTCGACCCCGACGTCGTCCTGCGCTCCGACGGCGGCGTCGGTCACTCCCTCAGCGTCGTGCTCCACAGCGCCCGGACGGTGGCGTCCCAGGCGGTCACCTTCGGCAAGCTGTCCCCGTTCGCACGACCGGCGCTCATCAACGGAATCGCCGGCGCCGCGGTCGTCGACACACACGGACAGCGGATCTCCGTCATGGCCTTCACCGTTGTGGACGGAAAGATCGTCGCCATCGACGTCCTCTCCGACCCCGACCGGCTGCGCGCACTCGACCTGTCGGCCCTCGACCGCTGACGACCCGAAGGGGACGTACGCGAAAGGGGCGCCCCGAATCCGGGGCGCCCCTTCTCGCCTGCGTCACAGCAGGACTGGCGGAGGCTGAGGGATTTGAACCCTCGGTGACATCGCTGCCACGACGGTTTTCAAGACCGTTCCCTTAGGCCGCTCGGGCAAGCCTCCCCGCATCGCAACAGCCGTTGCGGCGCGGGGACAGCCTACCGGGTACGCCGCCGCGGGACCGAGCCCCGGGCGGGGATACGGACTTCGGACCGCGCGGGGCGGTCCGGCCGGGCGGGGGCGCGGGTCAGCTGTCGCCCTTGCGCTCGCCCAGGACGATGTCCACGGTGTTCTGCTTGCCGTCGCGGGTGTACGTCAGGCTGACCTTGTCGCCCGGCTTGTGGGTCCAGATCTCGCTGATCAGGGTGGGACCGCTGTCGATCTGGGTGTCGCCCAGCTTGGTGATGACGTCGCCCGGCTTGAGGCCGGCCTTGTCGGCGGGGCCGCCCGGGGTGACGGCGGGGGTGTTGTTGGCGCCGCTGGGGGCGATCTTGGCGCCGTTGCCACCCTCCTTCATGTTCACCGTGGCCGAGATGACCGGGTAGATCGGCGTGCGGTTCTTGATCAGCTGCTCGGCGACGTTCTTCGCCTGGTTGATCGGGATCGCGAAGCCGAGGCCGATGCTGCCCGACTGGCCGCTGCCGCCGCCGAAGCCGCCGCCACCGCCGCCCGCGGACTGGATGGCGGAGTTGACGCCGATGACGGCGCCCTGGGCGTTGAGCAGCGGGCCGCCGGAGTTGCCCGGGTTGATCGAGGCGTCCGTCTGGAGGGCGCTCATGTACGAGGCCTGGCCGCTGCCGCCGCCGTCGCTGGAGGCCACCGGGCGCTTCTTGGCGCTGACGATGCCGGTCGTGACGGTGCCGGACAGGCCGAAGGGCGCGCCGATCGCCACGGTCGCGTCGCCCACCGCCGCCTTGTCGGAGTCACCGAGCGGGAGGGGGTTGAGCTTGACGCCGGAAGGGTTCTTCAGCTTGATGACCGCGACGTCGTAACCCTGGGCGCGGCCGACCACCTCGGCGTCGTACTGCTTGCCGTCGGAGAACGTCACCGAGAGCTTGCCGCTCTCGGCGGCCGAGGCGACGACGTGGTTGTTGGTGAGGATGTGGCCCTGCCGGTCGTAGACGAAGCCGGTGCCGGTGCCGCCCTCGCCGCTGCCGCTCTGCGCCTCGATGGTGACGACGCTCGGCAGCGCCTTGCTCGCGATGTCCGCGACCGAACCGGGGGAACGGCTCTCCGTCTTCGGGTCGCCGGACGACGAGACCGTGGTGGAAGTATCGCTTCCGTTTCTATCGGCCGCCCAGTAGCCGATGCCGCCGCCGACTCCGCCCGCGAGCAGCGCCGCGGCGAGCACGGCGGCCACCAGGCCGCCGCCCCGCTTGCGCGGCGGCGGGGTGGGGGCGCCCCACATCGGGACCGGGCCACCGTGGCCGCCCGCCGAGCCGTCGGGGGCAACGCCGTAGGGCGGGGGCGCGTCCGCGCCGCCGTACCAACCACCGGACGCCGGAGCTCCGGAACCGGGGGCCCCTGCCGCCGCGAACGCCGCGTGCGGCATCTGCGCCGAGGCCGGGTACTGACCGGCCGGGGCCGTCTGCCCCTGGCCGTCCACCGGAGCCGCCGGAGCCGAAGCCGGGTACTGCGCGGTCTGCGCCGTCTGCGCCTGGCCGTCCACGGGGGCCGCGGACGGGTACTGCGCGGTCTGCGCCGACTCGGCGGCCGCACCCGTCGCCGGGAACTGCGCCGTCTGCGCGCTCGGCTGCTGCGTCGCTTCCTGGCCGTGCGCGGGCGGTACGGACGGGAGCTGCGCGGTCCGGTCCTCGGCCTTCGTCAGCGCCACCGCGTCGGCCGCGTCGGCCATGGCCGGTGGGTCCGCGGGTACGGGCGGGGCCACCGGAGCCGAATGCTCCGGCTCGGCGTGCGTGGGCGCGGGCGCGGGCACCTGCGTGGACTCGGGCGACGCCCCCTCCGATGCCGGAGACGCCGTGCGCGGCCCCGCCGCGGACGGAACGGCGGCGCCCTCGTTCTCGGTGCTCACAGTTGTCTCCTCAATCAGGTACACGTCAGTTGTCGCGACTTCCGGCCACACTCGCATGTGTCTCGCACCAGCTTTTCCCATGACGCGTCAGACCACCGTAAGCGGAGCCTGTGACCTCGGCCGCCAGTCCTTACTACAGGACAAATCACACTCCCTGCGCGATCGCGCCGGGCGGTGGCACCATAACGCGGTGACCTACGCACACCCGGCCGGGGACATGCGTCCCGAGCGCCACCCCCTCGACGTCGTCGCCCACCGCGGAGCCTCCGAGGACGCTCCGGAACACACGCTGGCCGCGTACCGCAAGGCGATCGAGGACGGCGCGGACGCGCTGGAGTGCGATGTGCGGCTGACCGCCGACGGGCATCTCGTCTGCGTCCACGACCGCCGGATCAACCGCACGTCCAACGGCCGCGGCGCCGTCTCCACCCTCGAGCTGGCCGACCTCGCGGCCCTCGACTTCGGGTCCTGGAAGGGGCAGGCCGGCGACGCGGAGGCCCCTGACCGGGCCCTGGACCGGGACCCCGGCGGGTACTTCGACCCGGACACCGGCCGCAGGAGCGGCCGTGGAGTGCGCTTCCCGCCCGGACGTGCGCGCTCCGGGCCGGCCCCCGCAGCCGGGAACGGACCCGGCCCCGACCCCGATCCCGACCGCACCTCCGTCCTCACCCTCGAACGGCTCCTCGAACTCGTCGCCGACTCCGGCCGCCGCGTCGAGCTGGCCATCGAGACCAAGCACCCCACCCGCTGGGCGGGCCAGGTCGAGGACAGGCTGCTGACCCTGCTCGGCCGCTTTGGGCTCGCCGAACCCCCGCCCGCCGAACCCTCGCCCGTACGGGTGATGAGCTTCTCGGCCCGCTCCCTGCACCGGGTGCGGGCGGCGGCGCCCGCGTTGCCGACCGTCTATCTGATGCAGTTCCTCTCCCCCCGCTACCGCGACGGACGACTGCCCGTGGGCGTCGGCATCGCCGGGCCGAGCATCCGGATCGTCCGGAACAACCCCGACTACGTGGCCCGGCTGCACCGCGCCGGCAACCAGGTGCACGTCTGGACCGTGAACGAGCCCGAGGACGTCGAATTGTGCGCCCGCCTCGGCGTGGACGCGATCATTACAAACCGCCCCAAGGCAGTGCTTACCCAGCTCGGCCGACGGTAGCGGCCATTACATGGAGTGCACCGGCGCGTTCGGTGCGTATTCGAGCGTCGTGAGTGCCCCACCGCGTCGAGGTTGGCCGGTTTCCGGTCCAGTCCATTGGGGCATCCATCCCCTGACGTGGGGCAAAGGAGGTCTCGGGGGTGGCGTTGGTGGTGGCACAGGAGGTGCCCACGTCGTCGATCATGGCCGTACCCCATGGTCCAGCCGGTGTGGGTGAAGCGAGACACCGGATGCGCAAGGACTTGCGCACCAGCGGGGTACCGGAATCGGTCATCGACGACGCGGTACTGATCCTTTCGGAGCTGCTCAGCAACGCGTACCGACACGGTCGCCCGCTGAGCCGGGAGAACGGCACAAGAGGCCGCGAGGGACACGGCGGCATCCTCGCCGCCTGGCGGGTCGACGGACGCGGCAGCCTCACCGTCGAGGTCACCGACGGCGGCGGACCCACCCGGCCCTTTCCGGCCACTCCATCGGTCACCGCGCGCGGCGGCCGCGGACTGAACATCATCAGCGCGCTCTCCCGGGACTGGGGCGTCCGGGACTCCCTCGGCGAGGTGACCGTATGGGCGGCGCTCTCCGTACGCGCCGGCTTCGCCACGCGCATGGACCCCGACCCCGTCCTGTCCTTCTCCGACCTCGACGAGCTGGCGTGATGACGCGCGTAGATTGCCCACCGCGCTCAAGCACCCCCTGCCACGCCGCATAACAGGCGGCACGCGGAGAAACGGGTCCCGGGCCCGGACCGGCCGGCCGCAGGCCGTCGGGCCCCGCGCCCGCACCCCTCACCCGAGCCGGCCGCCATCACCACCCAGGCGTACGCACCGTCGCCTGCCGTCCGCGTGCCCTCGGCGCCCCCTTCCCGCGCGTGCCCGGCTGTGCCGACACACCGGGCGCTAGGCTCGCGCCGTCAACGCAGCAATGCCGTTCGGCACACGAGCACCCCCACGGGTTCACCCCGGGGTACCGGGCACCGGGCCGGACGCAACGATCGGGAGACACGCACACCATGGCCAAGAAGCGCCGCCCCCAGACCAAGGCCGCCACGCCGCAGGCCGGCGACGCGCCGATCCCTGTCGTCGGCGCCCGCGAGCCCTGCCCCTGCGGCTCGGGCAGGCGCTACAAGGCCTGCCACGGGCGCGCCGCCTCGCACGCGGTGGCCGAGCTGGTGCACCGTCCCTTCGAGGGCCTGCCCGGCGAGGCCGACTGGGTCGCCCTGCGCGAGCTGGTGCCCGCCGCGACCGTGGAGCTCAAGCTCAAGGGCGGGCTGCCCGAGGGCGTGCCCTCCGTGACGCTGGCGACCGTGCTGCCGATGGCCTGGCCCGCGCTGCGCCGCGACAGCGGCGCCGTACTGCTGGGCCTGCAGAACGACACCCCCACCGGCGACCTCAGCCGCGACCTCGCCGACACCCTGCAGCGCGCCCTGGCCGCCGAGCCCGGCACCCCGGTCACCGCGGAGCGCATCGGCGCCGAAGGTCCGCGCCTGCAGGACCTGCTGGACCTGGACAGCCCGTTCGAGCCGGTCGTCCACACGGGCTTCGAGTTCTGGATCGAGAACGCCGAGAACGCCACCGGTGAGGTCGCCGCCTCGCTGGAGCGGGCGAACGCCGCCGCCATCCCGACCGTCCGGCTGTCGGGCCTCGACGCCGCGTACTGGTGCGAGACCCCGGACAAGAACCACCTGCGCTGGGTCATGACGCACCCGGAGGAGCAGCTCCTGGACGCGCTCGCGCGGCTGCACGCCACGGGCGGCACGTCGCTCGGCGAGGGCACCCGCCTGGTCGGCTCGTTCCGCGCGCACGGCCTGACCGTGCCGGTGTGGGACCTGCCGAGCGGCATGGGCGCCGAGGACGTGGAGAAGCCCGCCGCGGCCTTCGCCGAGCGGCTCGCCGCCGCGCTCGCGGACGACAGCCCGCTGACGGCGGAGGAGCGCCGCGCCCGCGGCGGTCTCACCAGCCGTCAGGTCACCCTGAACTGATCCGTAAATCCATTCGGACAACCGCCAGGAATCAGCCGCGCCGCCACAGCCCGGCGGAATGCATGATTCCGGCGGTCGTCGCCGGTAAATGCGGGTAAATGGCGGGTCAAACTACGTGACTCCTGTCACAACTCCCGCTCTCAGGCCGGAAATCCGCGTCCGGAAATCCGCGATCGAATTTGCGAACCACGGATCTCTTGTTACGGTTCTAGAAGCCCGGTCGCTGGTGCATCCCCCGTCGCCAGCGACCGGGCGTTTCCATGCCCGGACACAGTGATCGGCCCTCTCGGCCGCACGCGCGGGCCACCCGGGCGAAAGCCACTCCCGGACATCCCCTACGGACGCCCCGCGCAGAGCCCCGCCGGGAAACCCCGAGGAAGCCGCGGAACAGCGCACACGGCCCCGCAGGAAGCCCCGTGAGGGCCCGCACCGCCCGCAGGCGGCCCCGGTCCCCCCAGGCCGCCCCCGACGTCCCGCAGACGGCTCCTAGGCCCGCGCGCACGCCGCCCTGGGCGCCCCCTTCAGGGGCGCCCACGCGGGCGCGGGGCTAACCCTCGTCCGGCTCCGGTGAGTTGCTGCCGGAGCGGAGCAGCAGCTTCCCCTCCGTCGAGGCGATCTCCGCCACCGCCGCATACGAGCCATGTCCGCGCAGGGTCTTCTCGTGCGGCGTCTCGCACATGTCCGGATCGTCGGTTGCGGCCATCCGGCACTGCACCTGCACGGTCCGCCCGGCGGGGGCCATGAGCGTCAGGACGCCCGTCAGCGGCGCACCCGTGGCGTTGCGGTAGTACGTCCGGGCCCAGGTCTCCCGCGACTGCTCCAGAACGCACGTCTGGGCCTCCACGCCTTCGGGAGAGGCCAGTTCGGGGCCGCACCGGGCCGAGCCGCGGTCCGGGTCGTCCGGGCCGGCCCCATAGGGACCGTAGGGGTCGTGGGGGTCATAGGAACCGCCGAGGCCCAGGAGGTCACCGGGGCCCGTGTGGTCGCCGTCCGGGCCGTGCGGAGCGCCCGCGCCTCCCGTGCCGCGGAATCCGGCCGGCCGCATCAGATCCCCGGCCGCGCTCCGGCCCTTTCCCGTATCCGCCTTCTGCCGTGGCTTTTCCCGTCCGCTCAGGCTCACCGGGCCCGCCGTGGCGACCGCCAGCGGCAGCACGACGGCGACAGCCACCGCGCCGGCCAGCGCGATCAGCCGGAAATTCGCCGCACGTCGCGAAGACGCGACGGGCACACGGGACGCACGCACCATGGGACCACCTGCAATTCGCCGCGGAAGCTGACTCGCTCGATCGCGGGGACGGACCGGAATTGATCGCGGGGACGGATTCGGACGCACGCCCGCCGGGCCGGCGGCGCCCTATGTCCCGGCGCCCGCCACAGCCACTGGTCCCGAACATAGGGGCACGACCGCGTTCTTCAGGACCTCGCACGGCCGTTTCCTGCAGTTCTTTCGGCGGCTTACACCCTTACGAGTGAGAGCGCGTGCGTCTCCCGTCCGTACGCGCCCCCACCGCACCCGCCGCGCGGCGGCCCGGCACATCGGCCCCCGCCCCGTACGCCGGCCCGGCATCCCGTGCGTCAGTACGTCAACCGGCTGCTGCCGCCGCCGGGCGCACCCGTGCTCCGTACGCTCTGCTCCACCAGGACGTCGACGACCGAGGCCACGTCCGGCAGCCAGGGCCGGGCCAGGCCGTCCACGCGGCGGCCGGACGCCGCCCTTCCACCGCGGCCGGAGGCGGCGCCCGCCGGCCGCGGCGCCCGCTCCCAGCGCACCCGCCCGGCGCCCGTGGGCGAGGGCGGCAGCACCGCGTAGCCGCCCTCGCCGTGGAAGCGCAGCGAGCCGGGCACCCAGTCCTGGTCGTTCAGCAGTTCGCCGAGGACCTCGAGCGAATAGGGGGCCACCAGCAGGGACCAGCGGGTGGGGGTGGCCACCACCGGACCGAGCCGTACGCCCGCACGGTCGAAGGCGGCCAGCGCCCGGGCCCCGGCGACCGCCGGCAGGCTCACGGCGCAGGGCGCCCGGCCGCCGGTGGCGAGCACGACGGGCGCCTCGGGCCGGTTGGTCCACCACCAGCGGACCATCCGGGCATCGGTGGTCGCGGCCAGCAGCCCCGGGTCGAAGGGGTGGGCGCCGGGGACCACGCAATCGGGGTCGGGGCAGCCGCATTCGCGTACGCGGCCGATGCCGGGCCGCAGCCCCACACCGGGGAGTACGGGCCACTGCCACTCCGTGGCGTAGGTCAGGGCCGCGGTGAGCACCGCGGACCGGCCGGCCCGCCGGAGGGAGAGCTTGCGTCGCCTTCCGAGGATCTCGCGCATGAGCGCTCGTTCCTTTCCGTGAACGCCGAAGGTGGGTCCCTGCCTTCGGGCAGGGACCGTCTTGCACATACATGAACACGTTGGCAGGAACTGCATGAACCGCATGGACTGCGGGAACCGCATGGACTGCACGGACTACGCATAGCCCCTGGGAGTGCGGGGACTACATGGCACTACGGGCACTGCTCGGCGCGGTACTCAACGCGCCGTCGCCCCTCGGACCGGCACACCAGGTGGATCACGAGTCGCTGCGCGTACAACGCAGCGCATCACGCCACGGGCCGAGCGTGAAACCTGGCGGGGGGTGGCGCGCGCATGGCGCTTCGTGCTGAGCCGGTGCGCCCCTCGCCTGCGGCATGGGTTGCCCCACGCCGCTCGGGGATGGGCGTGGCCGTCGACCGTTAAGACGCTCGGGCCCGCCGCCGGGTTGCGGGGCGGCCCCAACTGCCGCTGCCCTTCTCCGAGTACGTACCCACCGTGGTGGATGTGACGCGTTGTTGGAGCGACGCCAGTCGACAGCAAAATGCGGCCCACGGCACTTCTTTCCGGCCAAACTTCCAGGCGGTATGGAACCTCACCAGACACCACCAATCCCACTGGTCCAATGCTGGACATTCCCTTGCCCGGGCGTGTACATGTGGAGCACTGATAGCGCGCAACACGACAGGGGGTTTGCGATGCTATTGCGCAGAAAGCCCAGGCCAAGGAGCTGGTCAGGCGGGTGCGGCGGAGCGCCGCGGGCCGGGTCCCCGACGCGCCCGGACGGCGGCCGCCCCCGGCCCGGCCGGAACCGACGGCCATGAACGCCCCCCACCTGCCGAAAGTGGCCGGAATCAGCCCACCGGTCCCCGCCCCCGCGCACACTTCCGCCCCCGCAGTTCCCGCTCCCCCCTCCCCGGCGGCCCCGGCGGCCCCGTCCGACCCACCCGGCCCCTCGGCCCCCTCGCCGGGCGCCCTGGTGCAGGACCGCCTCGCGGGCTGGGTCTCCGACCTCACCACGCTCCAGGAACTGACCGAGCGGCTCGCCCGGACCGCACGGCTCGACGACGCCCTGCGCGAGGTGCTGCGGGCCGGCGCCTCGCTCGTGGGCGCCGGCCGCGGCCTCGTCACCCTCCGGCCCGCCGACGGCCCCGACGGCGGCCCCGGGCAGCCCGTCACCGTCGGTCTCGGGCTCGGCCCCGCCGACCTCGGCCACATCGAGACGATCCCGCACGAGGGCGACGCCGCGGCCCACAGCCCGTACGTCCGGCTGCTCGACGACCTCCCGCCCGCCGGCGACCGCTCCGGCACGGCGCACCCCGACATCCCCGGCGAGCACGGCCTCGACCCCCGCCACCGCGAGGTCGCGGCCCGCCTGGGCTACGCCGCCAGCTACGCCGTCCCGCTGGAATCGCCGGCCTGCCCGGCCACGGACCACGGCGATCCGCCCGCCGCCGGGCGGATCGGCGCGGCCGTCTGGCTGTACGACGAGCCCGCCGAGCCCACCGAGCGCCAGCGCGATCTGGCCGGCCTGTACTGCGGTTACGCCACCGAGCACCTCGCCCGCCTCCTGGAGCTGACCCACGCCCGCGAGACCCTCGCCACCCTGCGCGAGGAGCTGCTGCCCAGCCGGCTGCCGCGCGTTCCCGGCGTCCGCCTGGCCGTCCGGCACCGCGTCGGGCCACAGGGCGGCGGCGACTGGTACGACGCCCTCGCGCTCCCCGAGGGGGCGCTCGGCCTCGCCATCGGCGGAATCACTGGTTCCGGGCCCGGTGCGCTCGCCGCGATGGGCCGGCTGCGGGCCTCCCTGCGCGCGTACGCCGTCATGGAGGGCGAGGATCCGGTCGCCGTGCTCTCCGACCTCGAGCTGCTGCTCAGGGTGACCGAGCCCGCCCGTGCGGCGACCGCCCTCTTCGCCTACTGCGAGCCGGCCGAGCGCAAGGTGGTCGTCGCCGGGGCCGGGCACTGCTCACCACTGATCATCGGGGCGGACCGGGTCGCGTACGTGGAGACCTCGCTCTCCGCGCCGCTGGGGATGCTGGCGTGCTGGGAGGCGCCCAGCGTGGAGATCGAACCGGCACCCGGAGAAACGCTCCTCTTCTACAGCGACGGCCTGCTGCACCGCAGCGGCGACAGCATGGACCGGGCCTACTCCCGGCTGCACTCGGCCGCGGCGGGCGTGCCCCGGTCGGCCCGGCGCGACCCGGAGGCCATCGCGGACCACGTCCTGCGGACGGTGCTGCCGGACGGCAGCCTTCCGGAGGGTGGCGAGGACGTGATCCTCCTCGTGGCCCACTTCGAATGACCTTCTGAGCACCGCCACCCCGCCGGCCCGCCACCTGCGGTCATTCCATATGCACGCAGGTCCGCCGCTGACTGTTCGGTCACAGCCTTCTCCGGCACTTTCCCCCACACATACGATGGAAAGCGGCCCCGTTCGAGGAGGAAACGCAGTGACCGAGCAGCAGCCCGCACCCGAGAACCCCGAAGGTGACGAGCCCATCAAGCAGCGGAAGAACGGCCTCTACCCGGCCGTCTCCGACGAGCTCGCCGAGAACATGAAGTCCGGCTGGGCCGACACCGAACTGCACGACCTGCGCCCGATAGCCCAGGCCGCCGAGACCGCCCGCCGCCGCGCCGAGCTCTCGGCCCGGTTCCCCGGGGAGCGCCTGGTGATCCCGGCGGGCAACCTGAAGACCCGCTCGAACGACACCGAGTACGCCTTCCGCCCCTCGACGGAGTACGTCTACCTCACCGGCGACCAGACCCAGGACGGCGTCCTGGTGCTCGAGCCCACCGGTGGCGAGGGCCACGAGGCGACGCTGTACCTGCTGCCGCGCTCCGACCGCGGGAACGGCGAGTTCTGGCTCGACGGCATGGGCGAGCTGTGGGTCGGCCGCCGCCACAGCCTCTCCGAGGCCGAGCAGCTCTTCGGCATGCCCTGCAAGGACGTCCGCGAGCTGGCCGACGCCCTGCGCGAGGCCACCGGCCCGGTCCGGGGCGTCCGCGGCCACGACGCCGGCATCGAGGCGGCCCTGACCGACAAGGTCACCGCCGAGCGCGACGAGGAGCTGCGCGTCTTCATCAGCGAGCAGCGCCTGGTGAAGGACGCCTTCGAGATCGGCGAGCTGCAGAAGGCCGTCGACTCCACCGTCCGCGGCTTCGAGGACGTCGTGAAGATCCTCGACAAGGCCGAGGCCACCAGCGAGCGCTACATCGAAGGAACGTTCTTCCTGCGCGCCCGCGTCGAGGGCAACGACATAGGCTACGGCTCCATCTGCGCCGCCGGCCCGCACGCCACCACCCTGCACTGGGTACGCAACGACGGCCCGGTCCGCTCCGGCGAGCTGCTGCTGCTCGACGCCGGCGTGGAGACCCACACCCTCTACACCGCCGACGTGACCCGCACGCTGCCGATCAACGGCACGTACACCGAGCTGCAGCGCAAGATCTACGACGCGGTGTACGACGCCCAGGAGGCCGGCATCGCGGCGGTCAAGCCGGGTGCCAAGTACCGCGACTTCCACGACGCCGCGCAGCGGGTCCTCGCCGAGCGCCTCGTGGAGTGGGGCCTGGTCGAGGGCCCGGTCGAGCGCGTCCTGGATCTCGGCCTGCAGCGCCGCTGGACCCTGCACGGCACCGGCCACATGCTCGGCCTGGACGTCCACGACTGCGCGGTCGCCCGCACGGAGACCTACGTCGAGGGCGTCCTGGAGCCCGGCATGGTCCTGACCGTCGAGCCCGGCCTGTACTTCCAGGCCGACGACACGACCGTGCCGCAGGAGTACCGCGGCATCGGCGTGCGGATCGAGGACGACATCCTGGTCACCGAGGACGGCAACCGGAACCTCTCGGACGGCCTGCCGCGGACGTCCTCGGACGTCGAGGCGTGGATGGCCCGGCTGAAGGGCTGATCCCCCCTTCCGCGCACGCACGGCCCCGCGGCCCGCACACGGCGGGCCGCGGGGCCGTGCGCGCGAGCGGCGTCGCGGCGGTCGCGGGCGCATGATGGTCTCAGGGGCATCACCGATGAGGGAGGTGCCGGGCCATGACGAAGTTCATGGACGTCCATCACGGCATGCAGGGCATCACCAAGGACCAGCTGGCCACCGCGCACCGCGCCGACCAGGCGATAGAGCGCGAGGAAGGCGTGCGCTTCGAGCACGCGTGGGCGGACCCGAAGTCGGGGACCGTCTACTGCCTCTCCGACGCGCCCTCGGCGGACGCGGTCAAGCGCATCCACGAGCGGGCCGGACACCCGACCGACGAGGTGCACCAGGTGCCGCTGGAGATCTGAACGGAGCGCGGCGGTCGGGGGCGGGCATCACGACGCCCGGAGCAGCGCCGCCGCGGGCGGGCCGCCCTCTCTCCACTTGAGGATCTTGTCGAAGCTGACCACGGCGCCCTGGCGGCCCGGGCGGTTGCGGACGCGGACGTGGTCGGTGAGGGACTCGATCAAGAAGAGACCCCGGCCGTGTTCGTCGTGGACGGGGGCCGGGGTCCTGGGGTGCAGCGTGCGGGCCGGGTAGCGGCGGGCCCGCCGGGGCCGTTCGGCGAATCCGGGTCCGGAATCGGTGACCTCGATACGACAGGTGTCCCCGTCGATGAGCGCGGTGACGCGGTAACCGGTGGAGGCGTCACCGCCGTGCTCGACCGCGTTCGCGCACGCCTCACTGAGCGCGACCGCCAGGTCGTAGGAGGTCTCGGGATCGACGCCGGCCGTCTCCATGGCGCCGATCAGAAGCCGCCGGGCGAGCGGAACGCTCGCGGCCTCGCGCCGCAAGTGGAGTGACCACCAAATGCTCATGCTCAGCCTCCTGGCTGCGGCTCGACATACCGATACGTATAGCCGCCGTAGGCGCCCCGTAAGCCTGCGGGTCGTGTGAGTCCGCTCATTCGGCCGACGCGCCCTGTGGGTGAGGACGTGTATGGGACAAGGTGACAAGTCGGGCTTACCGATTCACGGCGGGCCGCACCCCTGCCGTAGGGAATCGGTAAGGCCGGTGGGATGATGGCGCAGCCATGCCTCACCCCGTCGCGCGCGCCGGCGCCGATCTGCGACTGATACGGGCCGCGGTGTTCACCGCGGTCTGTGTCCTGCTGTCCGCGGGCGGGCACGTGCTGGCGTCCTGCGCGAGCGTTCCGCCGTGGACGCTGGCGGCCGGGTTCGCGGCCGTCTTCGGGGTGGCCGTGCTGCTGGCCGGGCGGGAACGCTCGCTGCCGGGGATCGCGCTCTTCCTGGCCGTCGGACAGCTCGCGCTGCACACGCTCTTCGGACTCGGGCAGCACCTCTCGGGCGCCGGAGCGGCCGGCCGACAGGCCGCGCACGAGGGCGGATTGATCCGCTTCGCCGCCCAGCTCACCTGCAACCAGGCCCCGATGTCCGCCGGTCAGGCGCGCCGGATCGTCCTCGACGCCGGCCTCGACCCGGCCGTCCACCCCGCGGCCATGGGCATGCCCGCCGGCGTCCCGGCCCCCGTACGGGCGTCGCTGGCGCACACGCTGCTGCCCTCGCTGCCCATGGTGCTCGGCCACCTGCTGGCCGCGCTGGTCCTGGGCTGGCTGCTGCGGCGCGGCGAGGCCGCGCTGTGGCGTGCGGTGCGGCTGTCGGCGCGGTCGGCCCGCGGTGCCGCGGAGGCCGCGCTGGTCCGGGCGCTGCGGGCCGTGCTGGTGCTCGTCGGCGTACCGGCGGTGGAGCCGCCCGTCGCGGCCGCGCACCCGGCGTACGGGCAGGACGAGCGCCCGGCGCAGGAGCCGGAGCTGCGGCATCTGGTGATCAGGCGGGGGCCGCCGCGCTTCGCCCTCGCGGCCTGACACGCGACGTACTCCCCACTGCTTTACGGCTTACGGCGGGAGGACGGTCGCGCTGCCGCCGCACGCGCGCCATCCCCTTCCTTCCCTCCTGCCTGTGGAGCGTTTTCCCATGACCGCATCGCGTCTTCGCGCCGTCCGTACCTCTCTTGTCGGCGGCATCGCCGCCGGCAGCCTGCTGCTGCTCGCCGGCCCCGCCTTCGCGCACGTGAGCGTGCAGCCCGGCACCGCCGAGAAGGGCGGCTACAGCACCATCAACATCAAGGTGCCGAACGAGAAGGACAACGCCTCGACCGTGAAGCTCGAGCTCAGCCTCGACCCCAAGCACCCGCTGGTCTCCGTGATGCCGCAGGCGGTGCCGGGCTGGGAGGTCAAGGTCGAGAAGACCAAGCTCGACAAGCCGGTGCAGATGCACGGCAAGGAGATCAACGAGGCCGTCAGCAAGGTCACCTGGACCGGCGGCAAGATCGAGCCGGGGCAGTTCCAGCAGTTCCCGCTGTCGGTCGGCAAGCTGCCCACCGACGCCGACGAGCTGGTCTTCAAGGCCCTGCAGACCTACTCCGACGACGACGTCGTCCGCTGGATCGACGCCTCCACGCCGGGCGGTCACGAGGCCGAGCACCCGGCCCCGGTCCTCAAGCTCGTCGCCAAGGGCTCCACCGGCCCGGCCGCTCCGGCCGGCAAGACGGACGGCAAGGACGCCAAGGACGCCAAGGCCGAGGCGGCCGCCGCGAAGACGGAGTCCACGGGCTCCGACACCACCGCGCGCGTCCTCGGCGTCGTCGGCATCGTCGTCGGCGTGGCCGGTGCGGCGTTCGGCGTGGTCGCCGGCCGCCGCCGCTCCGCGGCCTGAGACCGTACGGCTCCGGCAGGCCCGTAAGGCCGGGCCGGCGGGCGTCCGCACGCCCGCCGGCCCGGCGGCAACGACCCCACTTTCTGGAGAAGAAGCACTCCATGCGCACCAAGATCCTGGGCGCGGCCCTGGCCATGGCCGCCGCGCTCGCCCTGACCGCCTGCGACGGCTCGGGCGAGGCGGGCGACAAGCCCGCGGCCGACGTCTCGGCCGAGCCCACGAAGGCCGGGGCGATCGTCCTGGACTCCCCCAAGGCCAAGCCCGACCTGGTCCTTAAGGACACCTCGGAGAAGACCTACGAACTGGTCAAGGAGACCAAGGGCCGGCCGGTCCTGCTCTACTTCGGCTACACCTACTGCCCCGACGTCTGCTCGACGGTCGTCTCCGACGTCGCGGCCGCCGAGAAGAAGCTGCCCAAGGCCGAGCAGGACAAGCTCCAGGTCGTCTTCGTCACGACCGACCCCGAGCGCGACACCCCCAAGCGGATGCGCGAGTGGCTGGACGCCCAGGGCGGCCAGGACATAGTCGGTCTGACCGGTGACTTCGCCACGATCCAGGCGGCCGCCAAGCCGCTCGGCATCCTCGTCGAGCCGCCGAAGAAGGAGAAGGACGGCTCCGTGACCGTCAGCCACGGCGCGGAGGTCGTCGGCTTCTCGCCGAAGGACGACGCCGGCCACTGGATCTATACCACGTCCACCACGTCCGAGCAGTACGCCAAGGATCTCCCGAAGATCGTCAAGGGGGAGAACCCGTGATGCGCGCCCAGAAGATGAACGCCAGGAAGATGAACAAGACCACCGTCGCCACCGCCGCCGTCCTGCCCCTCGTCGTCGCCGGCGGCCTGCTGCTGACCACCGGCTGCCAGTCGGAGAAGAACGCCCTCTCCCCCGGCAAGCCCGCGCTGTCCGTCAGCGGCGCCTACCTGCCGCAGCCGGCGATGACCGACATGGCCGCCGCCTACTTCACCGTCACCAACGACGGCGGCAAGCCCGACCGGCTGACCAAGGTCACCAGCCCGCTCTCGCCGGACGTCACCCTGCACACCACCGAGGGCTCGCAGATGAAGCACGCGCCTCAGCTGGAGGTGCCCGCCAAGGGCAAGCTGGCGCTCACGCGCGGCGGCACCCACCTGATGCTGGGCAAGCTCGGCCACAAGCCGAAGACCGGCGAGAAGGTCGAGTTCACGCTGCACTTCGCCACCTCGGCACCCATCAAGATCAAGGTGCCCGTCGAGAGCGCGACCTACCGTCCCAAGGACTGACGTGCGATGAAGACCCCGTTCACCGGGCCGCCGCCCCGGACCGCCGGGCGACTGGCGGCGCTGCTGGGCACGCTGCTCGCGGCACTGCTGTGCTCGCTGACCCTCGGCGCGGGCACCGCGTCGGCCCACGCGGCGCTCACCTCCACCGACCCCGCCGACGGGTCGGTGGTGCCCGCCGCACCCCGGCAGGTCCGGCTGACCTTCTCCGAAGGGGTGCTGCTCAGCGCCGACTCGGTGCGGGTCCTGGACCCGCGCGGCGAGCGCGTCGACGAGGGCAGGCCGGAGCACGTCGACGGCAAGTCGCAGACGGCGGCGGTCGCGCTGCGCGGCGGGATCGCCGACGGCACCTACACGGTGGCCTGGCAGGCGGTCTCGGCGGACAGCCACCCGGTGGCCGGGGCCTTCACCTTCTCGATCGGCGCGCCGTCGAAGACGACGGTGACCGTGCGGTCGGCGGCCACCGCGATCGACCCGGCCGTCGGCACCTTCTACGGCATCGGCCGCTACGCGGCGTACGGGGGCTTCATCCTGCTCGTGGGCGGCTGCGCCTTCGCGGGCGTGTGCCGCTCGTCGCGACCCGTGCAGCGGGTCGCGGTGGCCGGCTGGGTCGCGCTGTTCGTCTCGACGGTGGCGCTGTTGCTGCTGCGGGGCGCCTATACGAGCGGCAAGGGGCTGGGCGCCGTGCCCGACCTGACGCTGCTCGGCGACGCGCTGGCCACCAAGCCGGGCGCGGCGCTGCTGTCCCGGCTGCTCCTGCTGAGCGCGGCGGCCGTCTTCCTGGCGGTGCTGTTCGGTTCGTACGCGCGGGAGGACGACGATCGCGCGTCCCCGGGCGAGCGCCGCAACCTCGCGTACGGGCTCGGGATCGGCGGCTTCGTCGTCGCGGCCGGGCTGGCCGCGACCTGGGCGATGGCCGAGCACGCGTCGGCCGGGATCCAGCCCTGGCTCGCCATGCCCCTCGACGTGGCCCACCTGCTGGCCGCGGCCCTCTGGCTGGGCGGCCTGGCCGCGCTGCTGGCCTCGCTCTTCGCGGGCGGGACCGTGCCGCGGACGGCGGTGGAGCGCTTCTCGCGCACGGCGTTCGCGTCCGTGTGCGTGCTGGTGGTCACCGGCCTCTACCAGTCCTGGCGGCAGGTCGGCCTCTCGTGGAGCACCCTGACGGGCACGGAGTACGGGCGCTGGCTGCTGCTCAAGGTGGCCCTGGTGGCCGCCATGCTGGCCGCCGCCTTCTTCTCGCGCCGGTGGACGGCCCGGATCGCCGGGTCCGCCGGCACCGGGCGTCCGCCGGGCGCGGCCGACCGCGGGGCGGCCGCCGCGAAGAAGGCCAAGGGCCCCGTCGGCAGGCCCGCCGCGAAGGATCCCGTGCGGGCCGCCCAGCTCGCGCGCCAGCAGGCGGCGGTGGACAAGGCCGCCGGCAGGCGGGAGCGCGACGCGGACGGCAACCGCGGCGGACTGCGGCGCTCCGTCCTCGCCGAGGCGGCGGTCGCCGTCGTCCTGCTGGCCGTCACCACCCTGCTCACCGGCACCCAGCCCGGCCGCGCGGAGGCCGGGCAGAAGCGCGCCGGGGCCCCGGCCGCACCGGCCGCCGGACCGGCCGAGGTGCGGATCGCCTACGACACGGGCGGCACGAACGGGCGTGGCACGGCCCGCGTCACCGTGGACCCGGCGCGTACGGGCGCCAACACCCTCTCCGTCACTCTCTCGGACCCCTCCGGCCGCCCTGTGGACGTACCTGAGCTGACACTGTCCTTGACCGAGAAGAACAAACAGATCGGTCCCCTGCGGGCCGCGCTGGAGCGTCAGTCCGCCGGCCATTGGCAGGCCACCGGTTTCCAGGTGCCCATGGCAGGCGACTGGCAGCTGTCCCTGACCGTACGGACCTCGGACATCGACCAGGTCACCGAGATCGAAAACGTGAAGATCAATTGATGGCTGACAAGACTGACACCGAGCCCGCCGAGAAGGCCGGCACCGCTTCCGCCCCCGAGGGCGTCACCACCGTCTCCAGACGACGGCTGCTGGGCACCGCCGGCGCCGCCGGCGCCGCCGCGCTCGTCGTGGGCGGCGTCGCCGGGGCGGCCGGCGCCTCGGCCGTGGGCGGCAAACCCGAACCCCTCTCCTCCGTCGGCGCGGCCGTCGTGCCGTTCCACGGGGCCCGCCAGGCGGGCATCCTCCAGCCCTCGCAGGCGCACGGCCATCTGGTCGCCTTCGACCTCGCGCCCGGCGCCGACCGGAAGGCGGCGGCGGCCCTGCTGCGCCGCTGGTCGGCGACGGCCGCGGCCATGACGGCGGGCGCCACGCCCCAGGGCGGCGACCTGGGCATCGCGCTGGACGCGGGGCCGTCGTCCCTGACGGTCACCTTCGGCTTCGGCCGCACCTTCTTCGACCGGACCGGGCTGGTGGCCAAGCGGCCCGCCGCGCTCGAGCCGCTGCCCGCCTTCAGCGCCGACGCGCTCGACGCCAAGCGCAGCGAGGGCGACCTGTGGGTGCAGATCGGCGCCGACGACGCGCTCGTCGCCTTCAACGCGCTGCGGCTGCTGCAGAAGCAGGCGGCGGGCACGGCCCGGCTGCGCTGGCAGATGAACGGCTTCAACCGCACGCCGGGCGCCACGGACCAGCCGATGACCGGCCGCAATCTGATGGGCCAGATCGACGGCACGAACAACCCCAAGCCGTCGGACGGGAACTTCAACCAGCGCATCTTCGTCCCCGACGACCGCACCGGCGCCGACGCGTGGATGGCGGGCGGCTCGTACGTCGTCTTCCGGCGCATCCGGATGCTGCTCGACAGCTGGGACAACCTGACGGTCGCCCAGCAGGAGAAGGTCATCGGGCGCCGGAAGTCGGACGGCTCACCGCTGTCCGGCGGTACGGAGAAGACCCGGGCGGACCTCGAGAAGATCGGCCCCGACGGCGCCTTGGCGATCGCGGGCGACGCGCACGTGCGCGTGGCCTCGCCCGCGAGCAACCGCGGGGCGGCGATGCTGCGGCGCGCCTTCTCCTACCACGACGGCTTCCGCGACGACGGCGCCCCGGACGCGGGCCTGCTGTTCATCGCCTGGCAGGCGGACCCGATGAAGGGCTTCGTCCCGGTCCAGCGCAAGCTCGACCGCGGCGACGGCCTGTCCCGCTTCCTGCGCCACGAGGCCAGCGGCCTGTTCGCGGTACCGGGCGGATGCGCGGAAGGCGAGTACGTGGGGCAGAAGTTGCTGGAGGGGTAGGCCCTGCAGCGACCCGGCACCGGGGAACGCATCCGCGAACACCTGCGCATCACCATGGGTAGGGTGGCGAAGCCCATGGTGATCGATCCGGAGGAACGCGCGTGATGTCGTCGGCCAGCCGCTACACCTACCTCGGCCCCGAGGGCACGTTCACCGAGGCCGCCCTGCGGACGCTCCCGGAGGCGGCCACCCGCGAGCTCGTTCCCATGGTGTCCGTGCCGGCCGCCCTCGACGCCGTGCGCGGCGGCGAAGCCGCCGCGGCGCTCGTGCCGATCGAGAACTCCGTGGAGGGCGGCGTCACGGCGACGCTCGACGAACTGGCCACCGGCGAGCCGTTGATGATCTACCGCGAGGTGCTGCTGCCGATCGCCTTCGCGCTGCTCGTGCGGCCGGGCACGCGGATGGAGGACGTCAAAACAGTGACCGGGCACCCGGTCGCCCAGCCGCAGGTGCGCAACTGGCTCGCGGCGAACCTGCCGGACGCCGTGTGGGAGTCGTCGGCGTCGAACGCCGACGGTGCGCGACTGGTGCGCGAGGGCCGCTACGACGCCGCGTTCGCGGGCGAGTTCGCGGCGGCGACGTACGGACTGCAGCCGCTGGTCACCGACATCCACGACGCGCAGAACGCGCAGACCCGCTTCGTCCTGGCCGGCCGCCCGGCACGGCCGGCGGCCCGCACGGGCGCGGACCGGACGTCCCTGGTGATGTGGCAGCGCGACGACCACCCGGGCGCCCTGCTGGAGTACTTGCAGGAGTTCGCGATCCGGGGCGTCAACCTCATGCGGATCGAGTCGCGGCCGACGGGCGAGGGCATGGGGCGCTACTGCTTCTCCGTCGACTGCGAGGGGCACATCACCGACCGCCGGGTGGGCGAGGCGCTGATGGGGCTCAAGCGGACCTGCGCGAAGGTGCGGTTCCTGGGTTCGTATCCGCGTGCGGGTGTTGACCCGGACGACCGGTCGGGTGTCCCGGGCGTGGTGCGGCCGGGGACGTCGGACGGCGACTTCGTGGCCGCGGCGGACTGGCTGGCGCGCTGCCAGGACGGCCGGGCCTGAGGAACGCCCCTGGCGAGGGGCCCGTGCGGCGGCCTGTGGAGGCGGACCCGGGAAACGGGGCGCGTGAACTTACCCACAGAGTTATCCACAGGCAGCTCTCGACCTGGGGATAAGTCGACACATTGAGCTGTCGAGAAGTGCGGCGAAACGGTCAAGGTCGACATATCGCTCCCGCCCGCCCCGGAAACCGTCCACAGGCCCGCACCTGCGGTCCCCTGCCCCGCCCGTCTACCGAAAAGCCTCGAACAACCCATTAGGGGGAGTGAATCCCACCCCAAAGAGTGTCCGGGCAATGTTTGCCGGGAGAAACTCTGACGAATGACAGAAGAGGCGGAAGCCAGGATTCCGGCATCCACAGATTTCGCGCACACCCTGTGGACAAAGAACCGGAACGATTGGTTCCTGTGGACAACGAGCGCCTTCAACTCCCGTCCTCCACAAGGATGATCGCCGGCGAACATGGGCTCTTCCCGCCTCCCGTGTCCCCCTTGTTCTGGTTTTCCGGAAATTCCGGTACGCGCCGGCCCTGACGTCGCACCGCCTTTTCGGTAGCCCCAGAGCGGGGCAAATCGCCACGTAAAGGAATATCGCGTCGAGCAACGGCAGTGCGCGACGGTAGCCTGGAGGGGTGATTGACCTTCGCCTGCTCCGTGAGGACCCCGACCGTGTGCGCGCGTCCCAGCGCGCCCGTGGAGAGGACGTCGACGTCGTCGACGCACTGCTCTCCGCCGACGAGCGGCGCAGGTCGTCCAGCGTCCGCTTCGACGAGCTCCGCTCCGAGCAGAAGGCGCTCGGCAAGCTCATCCCCAAGGCCACCGGCGACGAGAAGGCCGCGCTGCTGAAGAAGGCCGGCGAGCTGTCCGCCGCCGTCAAAGCCGCCGACGCCGAGCAGGACGAGGCCGCCGAGGAGGCCCAGCGCCTGCTGCTGCGGATCGGCAACCTCGTCCACCCCGACGTGCCGCGCGGCGGCGAGGACGACTTCGTCGTCCTGGAGACCGTGGGCACCCCGCGCGACTTCGCCGCGGAGGGCTTCGAGCCCAAGGACCACCTCGAGCTCGGCCAGAGCCTCGGCGCGATCGACGTCGAGCGCGGCGCCAAGGTCTCCGGCTCGCGCTTCTACTACCTGACGGGCATCGGCGCGCTGCTGGAGCTCGCCCTCGTCAACGCCGCCATCGCCCAGGCCACCGCCGCCGGCTTCACCCCGATGCTCACCCCCGCGCTGGTCAAGCCGCGCGCCATGGAGGGCACCGGCTTCCTCGGCCAGGCCGCGCAGGACGTCTACCACCTCGACAACGACGACCTCTACCTCGTCGGCACGTCCGAGGTCCCGCTCGCCGCGTACCACATGGACGAGATCATCGAGGCGGACCAGCTGCCGCTGCGCTACGCGGGCTTCTCCCCGTGCTTCCGCCGCGAGGCCGGTACGTACGGCAAGGACACCCGCGGCATCTTCCGCGTCCACCAGTTCGACAAGGTGGAGATGTTCTCCTACATCGCGCCGGAGGACGCCGAGGCGGAGCACGCGCGCCTGCTGGAGTGGGAGAAGCAGTGGCTGACCAGCCTCGAGCTGCCCTTCCAGGTCATCGACACCGCCACGGGCGACCTGGGCTCCTCCGCCTCCCGCAAGTTCGACTGCGAGGCGTGGATCCCCACCCAGGGCAAGTACCGCGAGCTCACCTCCACCTCCAACTGCAACGAGTTCCAGGCCCGCCGCCTGTCCGTCCGCATGCGCGACGGCAAGAACGTCAAGCCGCTGGCGACCCTCAACGGCACGCTGTGCGCGGTGCCGCGCACGATCGTGGCGCTGCTGGAGAACCACCAGCAGGCCGACGGCACGGTGCGGGTGCCCGAGGCGCTCCGCCCGTACCTGGGCGGCCGTGAGCTGCTGGAGCCCCTCGCCAAGTGAGTTCCAGCTCCCCGCTGCCGTACCGGCTCGTCGCGACCGATCTCGACGGCACGCTGCTGCGCTCCGACGACACCGTCTCGGAGCGCACCCGCGCCGCCCTGAAGCTGGCCACGGCGGCGGGTGCCGCGCACATCGTCGTCACCGGGCGGACCGTCGCCTGGACCCGGCACATCCTGGAATCGCTGGACTATCAGGGACTGGCGGTCTGCGGACAGGGCGCGCAGGTTTACCACGCGGGCGAGCACAGACTGCTGACGTCCGTGACGCTCGACCGGCAGCTCGCCGGGCTCGCCCTCGCCAAGATCGAGGCCGAGGTCGGCCCGCTGTTCCTCGCCGCCAGCCGTGACGGCATGGACGGCGACGTCCTGATCGGCCCCGGCTACCGCGTCCAGGAAGGGCCGCTGCCGGCGGTGCCGATCACGGACCCGGGGGAGATCTGGTCGGCGCCCCTGAACAAGCTCTACCTCCAGCACCCGGAGCTCGACGACGACGCCCTGGCGGAGGTCGCGCGCACGGTCGCCGGCGGTCTGGTGGGCGTGACGATGGCGGGTTCCGGCATAGTCGAGCTGCTGCCGCTGGGCCTGAGCAAGGCCACGGGCCTGTCGCTGGCGGCCCGCCGCCTGGGGATCAAGGCGGCCGAGACGATCGCCTTCGGCGACATGCCCAACGACGTGCCGATGTTCGGCTGGGCGGCGCACGGCGTGGCCATGGCCAACGCGCACGACGAGCTCAAGGCCGTGGCGGACGAGGTGACGAGTTCTCACGACGAGGACGGCATCGCCGTCGTCCTGGAGCGTCTCTACCGCTGAGGCGCTGCCTGACGGCCTCGGGGACGGTCACCGGCACCGGGATCCGGGCCTCCGCAGGGGCCCACGTCGGCCGTCCGCGCGTCAGCGGCCAGCACGCGAGCCCCAGCGCCAGCGCGATCGCGTGCCCGATGTCGGTGAACGTGCCGCCCGTCGTCAGCGGCACGGCGAAGAAGAGCACGGCCCCCACCAGATAGAGCCAGCGCCAGGGCCGGGGCACGCGGTAGGTCAGGACGCCGGACGCCCCGGCGAGCCCGTAGGAGACCCCTATGTCGACGACGTGCTTCATCGAGCGCGGCGCCGAGTGGCTCTCGATCGCCATCAGCAGGACCTCCTGGCTGATCAGCGTCGCCGCGACGTGCGCGACGGCGACCGTCACCAGCCAGCGCAGGGTGCCGAGCCAGCGCTCCACGTTGGCGTGGATCAGCTCGAAGAGGGCGGCGTAGAGCAGGAACGAGGACGGGTTCGCGATCCAGAAGCCGCTGATGAGCAGCGACCGCAGCGGGTGCCTGTTGAGCTCGTGGATGTTGCTGCTGCTGCGGTGGAGGAGGAAGCTCTCCAGTCCTTCGCTCGCCGACGCGATGACGAGGCTGGTGATCCCGATGATCAGCAGCCAGATGTGAGTGCCGGGCGAGGATCGGACCCAGCCGCGGATCCCGTCGACTGTCACCATTCGACGGTAGCCCGGGACGCCGGACCCCGCAGTTGTAGGATGACTGGGCAACCGGTTGAATCGGCCTCACCGTCCGGAGGAGAAATGGCACTGCGAGCGGCGGGACGCCAGTCCCTCGTGGACACCGTGGTGGAACAGCTGCGCACCCAGGTCACCGCCGGCGAGTGGGCGGTCGGCGAGCGCATCCCGACCGAGCACGCCCTCGCCGAGCAGCTGCAGGTGGGCCGCAACACCGTCCGCGAGGCCGTTCGCGTGCTCGTCCACGCCGGCATGCTGCGCTCCCGGCAGGGCGAGGGCACCTTCGTGGTCTCCACGGCCGACCCGGGCGAGATCATGCGCGGCCTGCAGCGCGCCGGAGTCCGCGACGTCCTGGAGCTGCGCATCGCCCTTGAGGCCGAGGCCGCCCGGCTGGCGGCGCTGCGGCACGAGCCCGCCGACCTGGAGCGGATGCGCGCCGCGCTGGACGCGCAGACGGCGTTCGAGGACGCCGAGGGCCAGCCCGACTCCGGAAACCTCGAGCTGTACGCCGACCACGACGTCGAGTTCCACCGGGCCGTCGTGGAGGCCGCGCACAACACCGCGCTGACCGCGACCTACGCCTGGTTCGCCGGCTCGGTCCGCGAGGCGCTGGTCACCGCGCTGGGCGACCACGACATGCCGCGCATCATCCACGGCGACCACCACGCCCTCATGGAGGCCATCGCCTCCGGCGACCCGGAAGCGGCCGGGCGGGCCGCCCGGGTACTGCTGGAGCGGCCCAAGCAGGCGGTCGAGTCGCTGCTCACCGAGCGCTGACGGCACGGCCCCGCGGGCGCCCCACGGCGCTCGCGGGAGTCGGCCGGCGCACCTTCACCCCCGCACCACCCGGCACCACCCCTGGAGAGGCACCCCCATGTCGGAATCGAGGCCGCAGACACCACTGATCGACGCGGAAGAGGCCCTGCCGCCCACGGCCGCGCCGGCGGCGCGTTCCGCCGGACCGCGCGTCGCCCGTGCCCACCCCGCGCTCGTGATGCTCGGCATCGTCCTCGCCTCGCTCAACATGCGGGCCGCGCTCGCCGGCGTCTCGCCCCTGATGGGCGAGATCGGCGACCACTTCCACCTCGCGGCGGCCGCGAGCAGCCTGGTGACCACGATTCCGCTGGTCTTCATGGGCCTGGGCTCGATCGTCGCGCCCCGGCTCGCCCGGCGCTGGGGCACCGAGGCCGTGCTGTGCGGCGCGCTCGTCCTGCTGGCCGCCGGCATCCTGCTGCGCGTCGCGCCCCCGGTGGTGGCCCTCTTCGTCGGCTGCGCGCTCGTCGGCACCGCGATAGCCCTGCTCAACGTGCTGATGCCCGGCCTGGTCAAGCGGGACTTCCCGGACCGGGCCGCGAGCATGACGGCGCTCTACTCCACCACGCTGATCCTCGGCGCCACCGGCGCGGCCGCCTCGTCCGTACCGCTGGAGAACGCCCTCGGCGGCTGGCAGGGCTCCCTCGCCTCCTGGGCGCTGCTCGCGGCCGTCGCGGCCCTCGTCTGGCTGCCGCAGGCCGTTCTCGGCCGCCGGGGAGCCCGGACCGCCGATACGGCCGGCAAGGCGGCCACGGCCGCCCCGGCCGCCCGGAAGAGCGGCGCCGGCGAGCCGAGCCTGACGCGGTCTCCGCTGGCCTGGCAGGTCACGCTGATGATGGGCACCCAGTCGCTGATCGCCTACGTGTGCATCGCCTGGATGCCGACGATCTTCACCGACCACGGCATGAGCAAGGGCCAGGCCGGCATCATCTACGCCTTCTACACGCTCGTGCAGATGGCCGGTTCGTTCGTCGTCCCGCTGCTCTCCGGACGGATGCGCGACCAGCGGAAGCTGGCGGTCGCCGTCGTCGCCCTCATGGCGGCGGGCGTCACCGGCCTGCTGACCGCTCCCGTGGCCGGCGCCTGGGTCTGGGCGACGCTCATGGGCGTGGCCCAGGGCGGTCTCCTCGGCCTCGCGCTGACGCTGATGGTGCTGCGCACGCGCGACGCCCACACGGCGGCACGGCTGTCGGGCATGGCGCAGACCTGGGGCTATCTGCTGGCCTCCGTCGGCCCGTTCGCCATCGGCGCCGTGCACCAGGCGACGGACGGCTGGACGCTGCCCGTCGCCCTGCTGCTCGTCGCCTGCGCGGCGCTGCTCTTCCTGGGACTGGGCGCCGGGCGCGATCGGAAGATCTGAGGCGTTGGGCTCCATGAGGACGTCACCCCCGTCACAGGAGGAGCCCGCCGCCATGCACACAGCCCCCCGGATCACGGTCCCGGCCGGCCTGGTCGACAACCACGACGACATGCCCGAGGGCGAGGGCGGTCCCGAGTGGATCGCCGCGCTGCCGGAGCTGGCGGCGCACTTCCTCGACCGCTGGAAGCTGCGTCCCGACGGGCCCGGCGCGCACGGCGCGGTGGCGCTCGTCCTGCCCGTGCTGCGCGAGGACGGCTCACCGGCAGCGCTGAAGCTGCAGCCGGTCACCGAGGAGAGCGTCGGCGAGCCGCACGCCCTGCACGCGTGGGGCGGCGACGGGGCGGTCCGCCTCCTCGACCGGGACGACGCGTCCGGCACGCTGCTGCTGGAGCGGCTGGACGGCGGCCGTTCGCTCATGGACGTACCGGATGCCGAGGCCGCGCTGCTGACGCTCGCCACGTTGCTGGGGCGCCTGCAGGAGACGCCCCCTCCGGCCGGACTGCGCCGTCTCGGGGACGTCGCGGGCCGGATGCTCGACGACGTGCCGGGCGCGCTCCCGGCCCTGGCGGACGCCGCCGAGCGACGGCTGCTGGCCTCGTGCGCGGCAGCCGTCGCCGACGTCGTCGGCGAAGCGGGCGACCGGCTGCTGCACTGGGACCTGCACTACGAGAACGTGCTGGCCCCGCTGCCGGGTTCGGGCCGCGAGCCCTGGCTCGCCATCGACCCCAAGCCGCTGGTCGGCGACCCCGGCTTCGACCTGATGCCCGCGGTCGGCGACCGCTGGGACGAGGTGGTCGCCACGGGCGACGTGGAGCGGGCCGTACGCCGCCGGTTCGACCTGATGACGGACGTCCTGGGCCTGGACCGGCGGCGGGCGGCGTGCTGGACGCTGGCGCGGGTGCTGCAGGACTCCCTGTGGGACATCGAGGACGGGGAGCACGCCCTGCAGCGCAGACACATCGCGATCGCGCGCGTGCTGCTGCGCTGAGCCGCCTCCCCGTCCGTCCCCCGCCCGCCCGGGGCGTCTACTCCTCTCCGGCGAGCGTCAGGGAGCGGAGCTTGCGGCCCGCGTAGTACGTGGCGGCCACCGTGGCACCGGTCAGCAGCGCCAGCGCCAGCGGGAGGCTCACCTCCGCCGTGATGGCACCCTCGCCGCCGACCTTCTGGGCGAGGGCCAGCGCCCACTGCCGGACGCTGAGCGTGCGGGCGCCGGGGATGAGGCTGCCGAACAGCGCCTCCCAGACGAGGGCGTAGATCAGGCCCGCGACGACCGCGTGCCGGGTGACCGTGCCCAGGAAGAGGAAGATCGCGCTGTAGGCGACGGAGGCGACCGCCGCGGCGAGGGCGTAGGCCACGGCGATCTGCTGGCTGTTGCCGTTCAGCAGGAAGCCGGCGATAAGGGTGGGCACCGCCGAGAAGACGACGGTCACGCCGATCGCCACGACGAGCTTGGTGAAGATGATGGTGGGGCGCTTGACGGGCTTGGCCAGGAGGTAGACGACCGAGCCGTCGTCGATCTCCGGGCCGATCGCGCCCGTACCTGCGATGACGCCGATCAGCGGCACCATCGTGGCGAGCGCGAAGCCCCCCAGGACGTTGGTGGCCGTCTGGTCGTCCGCGCCGATCAGGGCGCGCACGACGGCCGAGATGACGAGCAGCAGGGCCGGCAGCGCGAAGAGGATCAGGGCGCGGCGGCGGCCGAGGAGGCCCCGGTAGGTGAGCCGGGCGACGGTCGGGTGGTAGAGCGACATGGGTGGCCTCCTTTCAGGCTGCGACGAGGTAGGAGAAGACCGATTCCAGGGACTCGTCGGAGGGCGAGACCGTCAGGAGCCGGATGCCGTGCGCCCGGGCGACGCGCGGCAGGAGTTCGGTGAAGCGGCCGAAGTCGACGGCCTGGATGCGCAACGCCTTCTCGCCGAGGTCGACTTCGATGCCCGCGGTCGACGGGTCGGCGATGAGCGCGGCCGCGAGGGCGCGGTCGTCGCTGGAGCGCACCAGGTAGCGGTGCGGCCGGTCCGTCATCAGCCGGCGGATCTTGCGGAAGTCGCCGGAGGCCGCGTGCCGGCCGGCGACGACGACCTCGATGTGGGCGGCGAGCTGTTCGACCTCCTCCAGGATGTGGGAGGAGAACAGCACCGTGCGGCCCTCGGCGCCCATGGTCCGAAGGAGGTCCATCAGCTGCATGCGCTGGCGCGGGTCCATGCCGTTGAACGGCTCGTCGAGCAGCAGCACCGACGGCTCGTGGACGAGGGCGGAGGCCATCTTCACGCGCTGGCGCATGCCCTTGCTGTACGTGGCGATCTTGCGGTCCTGCGCGTACTCCATCTCGACGGTGGCGAGGGCGCGTTGCGCCTCCGCCGCGCCCAGTCCGTGCAGCTCGGCGTTGGCCCGGACGAACTCCTGGCCCGTGAGGAAGTCGTACATCGCCTCGCGCTCGGGGACGATGCCGATGTGGCGGTAGATCCGCTCGTTGCGCCAGATCGTCTCGCCGTCGAGGGTGACCGCGCCGGTGGAGGGGGCGAGGAAGCCGCCCATCATGTTGATGAGGGTGGACTTGCCGGCGCCGTTGGGGCCGAGGAGGCCGGTGACACCGGGGCCCACGGTCATGGAGACGTCGTTGACGGCGACCACATTGCCGAACCAGCGGGAGACGTTGTCGATGCGAACAGTGCTCATGGGCGCAGCCCATTCCTTGAGGGGTGGTGGTCGGGCTGGGGGCACCGCCCAGCGGTAGCTGGGGGAGGGAGGGCGGTCACAGCCCGGCCTTTCGGTAGCGGCGCATCAGCAGCCCGTACGAGCCGGCGATCAGGGCGAGGACGGCGAGGAGGTAGACCACTCCCGCGCCGGTGCCGGGGCCGTGGCCGCCGGGGAAGGCGGTGCCGGCGGACAGGAACGCCGTCTGCACGCCGTCGATCAGGGTGATCGGGGAGAACAGGCCCAGCCAGCCGATGGCGTCGGTGTTGTCGTTGTCCAGCGCGATGCCCTGGAGGGTGCTGACCGCGCCGTAGGAGATGGTCAGCACGGCGATGACGGCGGCGACGCCGAAGCCGCGGCGCGGGGTGAGGGCGGCGACCACCAGGCCGATGCCGGCGAAGAGCAGCGAGAGCAGAGCCACGGAGACCAGTCCTTGCGCGAAGCCCTTCGTCTGATCGGCGAAGTCCAGCTTGGCGAGCAGGGCGCCCGCGTAGAGGATCAGCAGGGGCGTGGCGGTGAGGACGAACAGGGCCGAGGCCATGGCGGCGAACTTGGCCAGGACGTAGTCGGCGCGTTCGATCGGGCGGGAGAAGTACAGCGGAACGGTCTTGAACCGCAGGTCGCGGGAGACCGACTGCGGGGCCTGGGCGGCGATGTAGAGGCCGATGACCGCCTGGAGGTAGATCGCGTACCGCGTGTACTCCATGGGGAGGCGGTTCATCTTCGTGGTGACGGCGACCGCCACGACGATGGCGGCGGGCAGGCACATGACCGCGAACAGCGTCATCGGCAGCACCTTGGACTTCGCCGAGCGGCCCAGGCCGTAGGCGCCGCGCAGGCTCTGGGAGAAGAGCGAGCGGCGGGCGTAGCCGCGGCCGAGGCGGGGGCCGTCGTAGTTGCGGTAGCCGATGTTGTGGATGACGTCCTGGGCGGCGGGGCGCCCGGCGGTCGTCACGGCGTGGGTCTCAGGCGGCATCTGCGGCGCCTCCGTTCTGCTTCTCGCGCTCGTCGCCGGACTTCCGGTTCCAGTCGGCGCCCCAGGCGGGCCGGCCGGTGCCGCCCGCGCCCCCGGCGCCGTCGCCGTCCTTGAAGACCTCCGCGATGCGGTGGCGGCGCTGTTCCATGCGGACCAGGCCGAGGCCGAGGTCGGCGACGGCGTCGCGGACGATGTCGTACGTCCCTTCGTCGAGGACGTCGACCAGCAGGACGTGGCCGGACGAGGGCGAGCCGTCGGCGGCCAGGCCCGCGGGCCGGGTCGTCAGCCCCGCCCCGGACAGGGCCGCGAGCAGGGCGGCGGTGCCGTCGGGGTGGGCGTCGGTGTCGGTGACCTCCACGGCGAGGGAGCCCGTGGCCTGGGTGAACTCGTCCGTCGAGGAGGACCGCAGCAGCTTGCCGCCGTCGATGACGACGACGTGGTCGCACGTGCGCTCCAGCTCGCCGAGCAGGTGCGAGGTGACCAGGACCGAGATGCCGAAGTCGGTGTGGACGCGCCGGATGAGGCCCAGCATCTCGTCCCGGCCGACCGGGTCGAGGCCGTTGGTCGGCTCGTCCAGCAGCACCAGCCGGGGGTCGTGGACGAGGGCCTGGGCGAGCTTGACCCGCTGCTTCATGCCCGTGGAGTAGCCGCCCATGGGGCGGTAGCGCTCCTCGTACAGACCCACGTGCCGCAGCGTGTCGGCGGTGCGCTCACGGGCGGCCGTGGGCGGCAGGCCGGACATCCGCGCCATGTGGACGACGAACTCCGTCGCCGACACGTCCGGCGGCAGGCAGTCGTGCTCGGGCATATAGCCGACCCGCTCCCGGATCTCGGCGCCCTGGGTGGCGACGTCGAGGCCGAGCACCTCGGCGCGGCCCTCGGTGGCCGGGGAGAGCCCGAGCAGGATCTTGATCAGCGTGGACTTGCCGGCCCCGTTCGCACCCACCAGACCGGTCACTCCCGGCGTGATGTCGACGGAGAGCCGGTCAAGAGCGGTCACCCGGGGGAACCGCTTGCTGAGGCTTTCGGTAGCGATCACAGTCACACATTCGACGGTAGTGGCGCGGGCCACAGCAGTCGTCAGACCAGATGGCTGGTTGTGCGTAGTCCTCGGGTCTGACGTCCCCGTAGGGGTGGGCCCCCGGCGGGAGGTGGACGGAGGCGGGGGCCGGCGGGGCGCCGGGGGTTTTCCACAGGCGTGCCGGGGCCCTTGACGCAGCCGCCGGACATTGTCACATTCGTTGCTGTCAACTTGCGGGCACGGCTTCGGACTTGGTCGGAGGACGGCATGGCAGGGCGGTCGGACGGGGATCTGGACGGGTTCCGGGCGGTGCAGCGCCTTGCGTACGCCTGCGCGGAGGCGGTCGCCGCGCAGCTCGTGCCCGGCGTGACCGAGCGCGGGGCGGCGCGCATGCAGCGGGAGTGGCTGCGCGAGCGCGGGGTGCGGGACTGGTTCCATGTGCCCTTCGCGTGGTTCGGCGACCGCACGGCCTTCACGGGCTTCCGGGTGCCGCTGCAGTTCTTCCCCACCGACCGGCCGCTGGAGCCGGGGATGCCGTTCATCCTCGACCTCGCCCCCATCCACCGCGGCTTCGGCGCGGACGTCGGCTACGCGGGCTGCCTGGGGCCCGACCCGCTGCACGACCGGCTGCTGGCCGACCTCGAGGCCCATCGCGCACTGATTCTGCGCGAGGTGCGCGAGCGCCGGCCGCTGCGGGAGATCTACGGGAGCGTGGACCGGCTCATGGTCCGCCAGGGCTACGCCAACCGGCACCGCGCCTATCCCTTCGGGGTGATAGCGCACAAGGTCGGGCGGGTACGGGAGCGTCGCTGGTCACCCCGGCTGTTCGGGTTCGGTACGCAGTCCCTGAAGGGGCTGGCGTCGGACGCCCTGCACGGTCACCGCGAGGGATGGTCACCGCTGTGGAGCCCGTACCGCTTCTCCGACCACCCGCCGCGGCCGGGGCTGTGGGCGGTCGAGCCGCACCTGGGCTTCCGGGGCGTCGGCGTGAAGTTCGAGGAGCTCCTGGTGGTCACCGACTCCCGGGATCCGCAGGAGAGCGCGTTCTGGCTCGACGACGATCTGCCGCACGTGCGGCGCTGGCAGGAAGAGAGGGCGGCCGCATGAGCGGGGACGGCACGGGGATCGAGGGGGCGCGGGAGCGCCGGGTGCGCACCGGCGGGGTCGAGCTGTGCGTCGCCGAGCTGGGCGACACGGCGCACCCCACGGTGGTACTGCTGCACGGCTATCCCGACAGCAAGGAGGTCTGGTCCGAGGTCGCGCGGCGGCTGCGGGACCGCTTCCACGTCGTGCTCTACGACGTGCGCGGCCACGGCCGCTCCACGGCCCCCGAGCCGCTGCGCGGCGGGTTCACGCTGGAGAAGCTCACGGACGACTTCCTGGCGGTCGCGGACGCGGTGAGCCCCGCCGCGCCGGTGCATCTGGTCGGGCACGACTGGGGATCGGTGCAGGGCTGGGAGTTCGTCACCGTCGCACGGACCGAGGGCCGCGTGGCGTCCTTCACCTCGGTCTCGGGCCCGTCCCTGGACCACTTCGGGCACTGGATCAAGGACCGGATGGCCCGGCCCACCCCGCGCCGGGTCGGCCAGCTCCTCGGGCAGGGCGCCAGATCCTGGTACGTGGGCGCGCTGCACATGCCCGCCCTCCCGGAGGCCGCGTGGCGCGGGCCGCTGGGCAGGCGGTGGCCGAAGATGCTGGAGCGGGCGGAGCGGCCGCCCTCCGGCGGCTACCCCACCGCCTCGCTGGCGGGCGACGCCGCGCACGGCGCCTGGCTGTACCGGGACAACGTCCGGGCCAGGCTGCGCCGGCCCCGCACCGACGCGTACGCCCACGTGCCCGTCCAGCTGGTGACCCCGGCCGGCGACGCCTTCCTGTCCGAGCGGCTCTACGACGACCTGGAGCGCTGGGTGCCGCAGCTGCTGCGGCGCACCCTGGCCGCCAAGCACTGGGTGCCGCGGACGCGCCCCGACCAGCTGGCGTCCTGGATCACCGAGTTCGTCACGGCCCAGGAGGCCGCGCGGCAGGAGGGCACGCCCGCCCGGATGGCGGTGGGCTCGGGCCCGTACGCGGAGCGCTTCGGCGGCCGCCTGGTGCTGGTGACGGGAGCGGCCAGCGGCATCGGGCGGGCCACGGCGTTCGCCTTCGCCGAGGCCGGGGCGCGGGTCGTCGCGGTCGACCGGGACGCGGAGGGGGCGGCCCGTACGGCCGAGCTGGCGCGGCTGTGCGGGGCGCAGGCCGCCTGGGGCGAGTGCTGCGACGTCTCGGACGAGGGGGCGATGGACAAGCTGGCCGCCAAGGTCGCCGCCGAGTACGGCGTGGTGGACGTGCTGGTCAACAACGCCGGCATCGGCCTGAGCGGCAGCTTTCTGGACACCACCTCCGAGGACTGGCGCAAGGTCATCGACATCAACCTGGGGGGAGTCGTCCACGGCTGCCGGGCCTTCGGCCGGCAGATGGCCGAGCGCGGCCAGGGCGGTCACATCGTCAACACCGCCTCCGCGGCGGCCTTCCAGCCGTCCAAGTCCCTCACCGCGTACAGCACGTCCAAGGCGGCGGTGCTCATGCTGAGCGAGTGCCTGCGCGCGGAGCTGGCGGGCAAGGGCATCGGCGTCAGCGCGATCTGCCCCGGCATCGTCAACACCGGGATCACCGGCACCACGATCTTCGCCGGCGTCTCCGAGAAGGAGCAGCAGCGACGCCGGGACAAGATCAGCCGGCTGTATGGGCGGCGCAACTACCCGCCGGAGAAGGTCGCCGAGGCGATCCTGCGGGCCGTGGTCCGCGACCGGGCCGTGGTGCCGGTGACGCCCGAGGCGTACGGCCTGCACTTCATCTCCCGTTTCACCCCGCGGCTGGGACGCGCGGTCGCCCGCATCGACCCCAAGCTGTAGGCCGCCGGGGGCCGTTTCCCACCGAGCGAGGAGCCACCGCATGAGCCAGAGCCCGAGCCACGTCCATCGCATAGCACCGCGGCGCGTGTCCTTCGACTGGCACGAAACGCCGCTGCACTGGATACCGGACGAGCCCACCGCCACGCACGTCATCAACGTCCTGCATCTGCTGCTCCCGGCGGGCGAGCGGTGGTTCGTCAAGGTCTTCAAGGAGGCGCTGCCGCTGGTGCGGGACGAGGCGCTGCTGAGGGACGTCAAGGGCTTCATGGGCCAGGAGGGCACGCACAGCGTCCAGCACTCCTACGTACTGGACCACCTCGCCCGGCAGGGCCTGGACACCACCGTGTACACCCGGCACGTGGACTTCCTCCTCGACGTGCTGCTCGGTGACAGACCCCCGTTCGGGCTGCCGGTCGGCGAGCGGGAGTGGCTGCGCTACCGCCTCGCGGTGATCGCCGCGACCGAGCAGTTCACGGCCGTGCTGGGCGACTGGGTGCTGCGGGCGGAGGGCCTCGACCGGGCCGACGCGGACCCGGTGATGCTGGACCTGCTGCGCTGGCACGGCGCGGAGGAGGTCGAGCACAGATCGGTCGCCTTCGACATGTACGAGCACTGCGGCGGCGACGACCCCGCGCGCTACGCCCGCCGCCTGCTGGGCATGGCCGTCACGGCGCCCGTGCTGTTCTACCTGTGGGTGTGGGGCACGGCCTATCTGATCCGGCACGACCCCCGGCTGGCGGGCCGCACGCGCTATTCGGCGCGCGAGCACCGCCGCGCCGTCGCCAAGGGCCTGCTGCCCTCGTGGCGGGAGCTGGGCTCGGCCGTTCCCCGCTACTTCCGCCGGTCGTACCACCCCTCGCAGGAGGGGTCGTTGCGCAGGGCCGTCGACTATCTGTCGACCTCGCCGGCGGCACGGGCCGCGGCGGGCGCGATCGGCCGCGCGGCCCTCTCCTGAGGAGCGACCAAGGAGCGACGCCTTTGTCCGACGCCCCCTCCGGCCCGCCGCACGGGCAACCGCAGCCGGCCGAGTACCGCATCGAGGACCTGGCCCACCGCAGCGGTGCCACGGTCCGCACCATTCGCGCCTACCAGGACCGCGGGCTGCTGCCCAAGCCCGAGCGGCGCGGCCGGGCCAACGTCTACGGCGACGCCCACCTCGCCCGGCTGGGCCAGATCTCCGGCCTCCTGGACCGCGGCTACACCCTGGCCAGCATCAAGGAGCTGCTGGAGGCCTGGGACGCGGGTCGCGGGCTCGGCGGGGTGCTGGGGCTGGCCGCAGAGGTCGACGGACCGTGGACGGACGAGGAGCCGGGCCGGATCACCCGCGCGGAGCTGGACGAACGGTTCGGCGGCGCACGGGACGACGCGGCCGTCGAGGACGCGGTGCGGCTCGGCGTCCTGGTGCGGCTGCCGTCCTCGCCCGGCGAGTTCCTCGTGCCCAGCCCCCGGGAGCTGGCCGTCGCCGCCGAGCTCCACGCCGCCGGCGTGCCCCTGCCCGCGATCTCCGGCCATCTGCGCGAACTGCGCACCCAGGTCGAGCACATAGCCACCCGTTTCCTCGACTTCACCACCGAGCACGTCTTCCACCCCTACCTCGGCCACCGCCCCACCGACGAGGAGGCCACCGAGGCCGCCTCCCTCGTCCGCCGCCTGCGCCCCCTCGCCCAGCAGACCGTCGACGCCGAACTGGCCCGCGCGATGCGCACCTTGGCCACCCGCTACCTCCGCCACCACCTCACCTCACCCGCACCGGCCGCCGCTCCGAAGGACGAGGACGACGCCGAGCAGGTGGCCCTGCCCGCCGCGACCGTACGGGCGGTACGGGCGCTGGTGGGGCCGCAGAACGTGGCGGCGTTCATCACCGCGGCCGCGGAACGCGAGGTCCAGGCCCGCACCATGGACGGGCTCCTGGCGGCGCCCCGGGACGGGCGGGAGGCGTCGGACGGAAGCGACACGTGAGGGCTTCCCTCACAGCCCCGGGGCGCCCCAGACCGGGAACCAGCGGCTCAGGTCCTTCTCGATCCGCAGGTCGCTCTCCAGCAGCGCGCTCACCTGCAGCTCCAGCGCGTTGTCCCGCTTGTCGCCACCGCCGGGCACGGGGGCGAACGGGTAGAACGTGCCGCGCTTGTAGAGGTAGACGAGCGCGAGGGAGCGCTGCCCGGCGTCCCGGAAGCCCATCAGCGAGCAGAGCAGCTGCGGGCCGAAACCGGCGTCTTCGAGCAGGGTGTTCACCGCGTGCAGGTCGTTGACGAGGGCGGCGGCGTCCTCGGAGGCCTCCGCCGGGTGCAGGGCGAGCAGCCAGGTGTAGCCGTAGGGGTCCCGGCTGAACTCCACGGGCATCCCGCCACGCCCCGTGTCGGCGTCCAGCAGGGCCCGTACGTCCTCCCGCAGCCGGTCGAAGGCGCCGCCCTCGACGCTCGCGAAGCACACCGAGCCCAGCCCGGTCGGGTGGAAGCCCGCGCCCGCCTGCAGCGTGACGGCCGCGGACGGCAGGGCGAAGAGCTGGTCCAGATCGGGCCGGACCGGCTTGCTGCGGCCGAGGATGACGTCCAGGAGACCCACGGGCACGTTTCCTTCCAGTGCTTCCAGCGGCGTTTTCCGGAGAGCCGGCGCCGGGGCCGTCAGCCGCGGCCCAGGCCGGCCGAGATGCGGCCCAGCTGCTCCAGCCGCTGTTCCAGCGTCGGGTGCGAGGACAGCAGCCGGCTCAGGCCGTCCCGGGAGAGGGCGGGCGCGAAGTAAAAGGCGTTGAACGGCTCGGCCTGGCGCAGGTCGCGGGTGGGGATCCGGGCCATCTGCCCGGTGACCTTGGTCAGCGCCGACGCCAGTGCGGACGGCCGGCCGGTCAGCAGCGCGGCCGCGCGGTCGGCGGACAGCTCGCGGTAGCGGGAGAGCATCCGGGTGAGCAGGAAGCTGATCGCGTAGACGACCGCGCTGACCAGCGGAATCAGCACCACCAGCACCGCCGTGTTGCTGTCGCGGCCGCCGAGGCGGCGGAAGCCGCCCCACAGCCCCACCCGGGTGACGACCCCGGCCAGCACGCCCAGGAACGACGCGATGGTCATCACCGCCACGTCGCGGTGCGCGACGTGGGAGAGCTCGTGCGCGAGCACACCCTCGAGCTCCTCGGGCTCCAGCCTGCGCATCAGGCCCGTCGTCGCGCACACCAGGGCATTGCGACGGCTTCGCCCGGTGGCGAAGGCGTTCGGGACATCGCTGTCGGCGAGCGCCACCCGGGGCTTGGGCATGTCGGCCAGCGCGCACAGCCGGTCGACGGCCCCGTGCAGCTCGGGCGCCTGCTGCGGGGTGACCTCGCGGGCGCCCATGCCGAACGCCGCGATGCGGTCGCTGAACCAGAACTGGGCGATGAACAAGCCGCCCGCCAGGACCAGCACGATCGGCCAGGCGCCGCGCAGCAGCGCCACCAGCACACCCACGAAGACCACGTAGAGCAGCCCGATGAAGAACATCGTGCTGACCATGCGGGTGGTCAGCCCCCGGTCGGGGGAGAATCGGGTGCCTCGCACGGCGTACCTCCAAGGATCGGCGGACCGTGCCCTGAGCGGGTACCTCTGTCCCGATTCTCCCTCTCCGCCGCCGGGACCGTCAGGAGAGCTGCCGCAGCCCCTCCGTCGCGATCTTCTCGAAGACGCTGACGTCGGCCTCGAACATGGAGCCGGCTATCGGCCAGTGCACGACGATCTCGTCGATGCCCAGCTCCGCGTGCGCGCCCGCGAAGTCGACGAAGGCGTCGAAGGACTCCAGCGGCCGGTCCGGGGTGAAGCCCGTGAGCAGCACCTTGCGCAGCTCCGACACCTCGCGGCCGGCCTTCGCGCAGACCTCCCCGAGGCGCTCGACCTGCCCCGCGATGGCCGCCAGGGACTGCTCCGGGGTGCCCGTCTCGTACAGCTTCGGGTCGCCGGTGGTCACCCACGCCTGGCCGTGGCGCGCGGCGAGCCGCATGCCGCGCGGGCCGGTGGCGGCCACGGCGAAGGGCAGGCGGGGCCGCTGCACACAGCCGGGGATGTTGCGCACCTCGTGGGCGGAGTAGTGCTCGCCCTCGTACGAGACGACGGGCTCGCTCAGCAGCCGGTCCAGCAGCGGTACGAACTCACCGAAGCGGTCCGCCCGCTCGCGCGGCGTCCACGGCTCCTCGCCGGCCTTGCGCAGCGCCGTGGCGTCGAATCCGGAGCCCCCGGCGCCGATGCCCAGGGTGATGCGGCCGCCGGAGATGTCGTCCAGGGAGATGAGCTCCTTGGCGAGCGTCACCGGGTGCCGGAAGTTCGGGGAGGTCACCAGGGTGCCCAGGCGCATGCGGGAGGTCACCCCCGCGGCCGCCGTCAGGGTCGGTATCGCGCCGAACCACGGGCCGTCCCGGAAGGTGCGCCAGGAGAGGTGGTCGTAGGTGTAAGCGGTGTCGAAGCCCAGTTCCTCGGCTCGCTGCCAGGTCTCACGGCCGCCCTCGGACCAGCGGCGGTCGGGAAGGATCACGGTGCTCAGTCGCATGGGACCGAGCCTAGGCGCTGGGTCCGACAACCGGCTCCCGGGGCGCCCCGGGCGGCCCGCTCCCGGCCGGAGCGCATATACCGGCCGCACGTTTGTACGCCTACCGGGCGGCTGTCGACGAGAATGAGAGCGTGACTTCAGCTACCGAGCCCGAGACCCCGGCAGCCGGCCGGACAGCAGCCACTCCCCGGCTGATCGCCACCGACCTCGACGGCACCCTGCTGCACGACGACAAGACGGTCTCGGACCGCACGGTCGCGGCGCTGGCCGCCGCGGAGGCGGCGGGCATCGAGGTCTTCTTCGTCACCGGCCGCCCGGTGCGCTGGATGGGCGTGGTCAGGGACCACGTGCACGGGCACGGCCTCGCGATCTGCGCCAACGGGGCCGTCGTGGTCGATCTGCACGACGGCGGCCGGTTCGTCGACGTGCGCCCGCTGGAGGCCGCCGCCGCCCTCGCCATCGTCCACGCGGTGCGCGCCGCGGCGCCCGGCGCCTCCTTCGCCGTCGAGCGGACCTCGGGCATCCACTACGAGCCGCACTACCCGCCCTTCCAGCTGGACCCCTGCGCGCGGATAGCCTCCGCCGAGGAGCTCCTGGAGGACGGCGACGGGCAGGGCGACGCCATCGTCAAGCTGCTCGCCTTCCACCCGGAACTGGCCCCGGACGAGTTCCTGGACGTCGCCCGCATGGCGGCCGGCGAGCACGGTTCGTTCACCCGCTCGAGCCCCACCGCGCTGCTGGAGATCAGCGGCCCCGGCGTGAGCAAGGCCAGCACCCTGGCCCGGTGCTGCGCCGAGCGGGGCATCGGGCCGGAGCACGTCGTGGCGTTCGGCGACATGCCCAACGACCTGGAGATGCTCACCTGGGCCGGCACCTCGTACGCCATGGCCAACGCCCACCCCGAGGTGCTGGCGGCCACCACGCACCGCACCGCCGCCAACACCGAGGACGGCGTCGCGGCGGTCATCGAGCAGATCCTGCACGGGCTGCCGTAGGCGGTGAAAGGACGGGCGTCGGAAGCCGCCTACAGCAGGACTCCGCGCGCACGCAGCCACTCCACGGGTTCGACCGCGCTCCCGGACCCCGCCGACCGGCGGATCTCGAAGTGCAGATGCGGCCCCGTGGAGTTCCCGGTGGTCCCGGACAGCCCGATCCACTCGCCCGCGCGCACCTGCCGCCCCGGCGCCAGCAGCGGAGCCGCCAGGTGCGCGTACTGCGAGTGCCAGCCGCCCTCGTGCCGGACCACCATGCTGATGCCGTAGGGCCCGCCGCACCCGATGGACGTCACCGTCCCGGCACCCACCGACCGCACGGTCGTACCGGTGGGGACGGCGAAGTCCTGCCCGGTGTGCCCGCCCGCCCAGTGCCCGCCCACGCCTCCGAAGCCCGCGGTGAGCTCGTACGACAGCACAGGACGCGTCCAGCCGCTCGGCGAGACGGCGGCCCCGCGGTCCGCGCCGTTGCGGCCGTCCTGGATTTCGCTCTGGAGGCCGTCGAGGTCGATCGGTGTGCAGCGCTGGTTGCGGATGGCCGCGTCCGCCAGGCGGTTCAGGTCGCCGCGCGCCTGTGCGAGCCGCTCCTCCAGAAGCTTCTTCTCCATGCGCACCTGGGTGACGTCCGCGTCGAGGGCCTGCCAGGAGGGGGATGCCGGCGTCTGGTTCGCGGCGAGCGTCCTGTTCCTGTTGTCGGCCTCGATCACCATGCGGGCCAGCCGCTCCCGCCGGTCGGAGTCGGCCGCCCGCGACTGCGCGGAGGCGGGCAGGGCCGCCACCGCCACGCACAGCACGCACAGCAGCACACCGCCCGGCCGGTGCACGGGACGGGTCCGCAGGGCCCGCAAGCTACGGCGGGAGGAACGGACCTGACGATATGAACGGTAAGGATGGAGCATGCCCGCGATCCTGACCTGATGGTTCGTCATGCGCGCCCGCAGGAGGGCGTTCGGAGGAATGCGCGCACCTATAGGGCTACGGGTACGCCCATAGGGCGGTCTTCCTGTGCCCCCCAAAGCGCCCCTCTGTGCCCCCGCCGAGCGCCCCTCGCTCTACAGGGGCGCCTCCCACACCACCTTCGTGCCGCCGCCGTCCTCGCCGAGCCCCGGCCCGTACGAGCTGGATCCGCCGAGGGACTCCGCCCGCTTGGCGAGGTTGCGCAGTCCGCTGCGCCGGCCGCCCTCGGGGATGCCGACGCCGTCGTCCGCCACGGTCAGACGGACGCCTTCCCGGCCGTCGGGCAGGGTGACGGTGGCGTCGACGAGGACCTCGATGCGGGAGGCGCGGGCGTGCCGGAAGGCGTTGGAGAGCGCTTCGCGCAGGGCCGCGATGAGGTTCTTCCCGGTGAGCTCGCCGACCTTCGCGTCGACCGGGCCGACGAAGCCCGCGGAGGGCTGGAAGCCCAGCGGCACGGCGGCCGTGCCCAGCTCCCGCAGGACGCGCGTGCGCAGCCCCGCGGGCGCCTCCGCGGGCTCCTGCTGCAGGGCGAAGATGGCGGTGCGGATCTCCTGGATGGTCACGTCCAGCTCGTCGACCGCCTGGCCGATCTTCGTGCCGACCTCGGGCACGACGGCGAGGCGCTGGGCGCTCTCCAGCAGCAGACCGGTGGCGAAGAGCCGCTGGATGACCAGGTCGTGCAGATCGCGGGCGATCCGGTCGCGGTCCTCGAAGACGGCCAGCCGCTCCCGGTCGCGCTGTGCCTCCGCCAGGACGAGCGCGAGCGCCGCCTGTGCGGCGAACTGCGCCGCCAGGGTGCGCTCGGTGGCGGTGTACTTGCGGGCGCCGCGCTTGCGGGGCGTGGCGAGGGTGCCGAGCACACGGTCGCCGCTCTTGAGCGGCAGCAGCATGCTCGGCCCGAAGCGGGGCGCGACCTCTGTGATCATGCGCGGGTCGGTGGCCGAGTCGTCGATGAACACCGGCTCCCCGGCGAGGAGCTGCGAGACGACCGGGCTGTGCGGCGGTATCACCGTCCCCAGCAGTCCGGTGGGGTCCTCGGCGGAGACGGCCACTATCTCCAGGCCGCCCTCGCCGTCCGGCAGCAGCACGATGCCCGCGTCCGAATCGGCGAGCCTGCGGGCCTGTTCGGCGACGACGGACAGGGCGTCCTCGGCGTCGCTGCCGGACAGCAGCGCGGTCGTGACGGCCACCGAGCCGTCGATCCAGCGCATGCGCTGACGGCCCTCGTCGTACACGCGGGCGTTGCCGATCGCGATGCCCGCCTCCGTCGCGAGGATCTTCACCATGTGCAGGTCCGCGATGCCGAACTCGCCGCCCCCGCGCTTCCCCGTCAGATAGAGGTTGCCGAAGATCTCGCCCCCGACGCGGATCGGCACGCCCAGCGCGTGCTGGCCGTCGGGGAAGGCGGCGATGTGCTCGTACTGCTCCTCGCTGACCCCGTAGGTGACGAAGTCGGACAGTCCCTCGCCGCCGGGGTCGATGACGCCGATGGCGGCGTAGCGCGCGTCGGCGAGTTCGGCGGCGGTCCTGGCGATCCGGTCGAGGGTGGTGTGCAGCTCCAGACCGGTGCCGACGGCCCGCATGGCCTCCAACAGCTGCGGCACGCGGCCGGTCAGCTCCACGGACAGCCCCTGCAGGCTGCGCGCGGCCTCCGTGGCGACGTCCACCGAGTCCGGGCAGGCCGCGGGGGCCGGCGCGCGCGTGGGGTCCCGCGGGGCGTCGCCCCGGGGCTCGGAAGGGGATGCGGTCGCTGCCATGCACCGAGCCTAATAAGTACCATTTGCCAGGGAAAGCGCCTTACGCCTGGTGTCCGCGGCGTCCTCGAGAACGTCGCCCTCGGCGGCCTCCCGCTCCAGCATCCGCCGGAACGGCCCCGGCGCCTGAGCCAGCTCCCCGTACGCGCCCCGCTGCGCCACGCGTCCCTCCTCCAGCACGATCACCTCGTCCACCGCCGTGAGACCCGCCAGCCGGTGCGTGATCAGTACGGTCGTACGTCCCCGCGTGGCCGTCAACAGATCGGCCGTCAGAGCGTCGGCGGTCGCCAGGTCGAGATGCTCGGCGGGCTCGTCCAGCACCAGGACCGGGAAGTCCGCGAGCAGCGCGCGGGCCAGCGCCAGCCGCTGCCGCTGACCGCCCGACATCCGCGCCCCGTGCTCGCCGACGAGCGTGTCCAGGCCCTGCGGCAGCGTCTCCACCCACTCCAGCAGCCGCGCCTGCCGCAGCGCCTCGCGCAGCTCGCCGTCGCTCGCGTCCGTGCGGGCGAGGCGGAGGTTTTCGCGCACCGAGCTGTCGAAGAGGTGCGCGTCCTGCGCGCACAACCCCACCAGCCGCCGCACGCCGTCACCGTCCATCAGAGCCGCGTCCCGGCCGCCGAGGCTGTACGAGCCCGCCTCCGCGTCCAGGAAGCGCAGCAGCACCTGGGCGAGCGTGGTCTTGCCCGCACCGGAGCGCCCCACCACGGCGACCCTGCGGCCCGCCGTCAGCTCCAGGTCGAAGCCGTCCAGCGCGGGCGCGTCCTGCCCCCGGTAGCGCGCCGTCAGCCCCGTCAGGCGCAGCGGGAACGGCGAGGCGGGCGCCCGGCCGGTCCCCTCCCGTACGGGCTCGGGCGCGTCCAGCACCTCGTACACCCGCTCCGCGGAGCGCCGGACGCGCTGGCGGTACTGCACCGCGAGCGGCAGCGCGGTGACCGCCTCGAAGGCCGCCAGCGGAATGAGCACGACCACGGCCAGCCACACCCCGCCGAGCCGTCCGTCGTGCACGGCGCTCACGCCGGCCCAGGCCGTGCCGACCACGGTCAGGCCGCAGGCCAGCGCCGACAGCCCGGAGCCGAGCGCGGTGGCGGCGGCCGTCCGGCGCGCGATCCGGGTGAGCTCGGCGTCGGTGCGGCGCAGCCGCTCCAGCCGGCCGGGCAGCGCGCCCGCGACCGTCAGCTCGGCCGTCCCGGTCAGCACCTCGACCACCTGGGTGGACAACTCCCCGCGCGCGGGCGCCAGCTGCCGCTCCGCGCGCCGGGCGAGCGCCCCCGACAGTGCGGACACGGCGAGACCGGCGGCCAGCAGCCCGACGGCGAGCACCGCGCCCGCCTCCGGCAGCAGCCAGGCGGTGAAGCCGACGGAGGCCGCTCCGACGACCACGGCGGAGCCGACCGGCAGCAGCCAGCGCAGGAAGTAGTCCTGCAGCGCGTCCACGTCCGCGACGAGGCGCGAGAGCAGGTCCCCGCGCCGGGTGTCGCGCAGCCCGGCGGGGGCGAGGCGCTCCAGGCGCCGGTAGACCGAGACCCGAAGCCCGGCCAGGACGCGCAGGACGGCGTCGTGCGAGACCAGGCGCTCGGCGTACCGGAGGACGGACCTTCCGATGCCGAAGGCGCGGGTGGCGGTGACGGCGACCATCAGATAGAGCACGGGCGGCTGTTGGGAGGCGCGCGAGATCAGCCATCCGGAGACCCCCATCAGCCCGACGGCGCTCCCGAGGGCCAGCGCCCCCAGCGCCAGGGCGAGCACGAACCGCCCCGTCCACGGCCGTCCGGCACCCCGCACCCGGGCCAGCGCCCGGGCGCCGCGCACGCGGTCGCCCTCCACGTCGTTCCAGCCGCCGCGCACGCCGTGGGGCGCCTCAGGACCGTCGTGCGCCTGTCCGTCCCCGCGAGTCCCCTCGGCCGCCTCCGGCGCCTTGCCGGAGGCCGGGCCGACGGGTGCCCCGGCAGACGGACGGCCGAGCGATCCGGCGGCCGAGCGACCAGGCGCGCCCCCCTGCCCCGGCGCCCCGCCGGGGAGCCGTACCGTCCGGTCGGCGACGGCGAGCAGGGCCGGCCGGTGCACGACCAGCACCACGGTCCGGCCCACGGCCAGCCGTCGTACGGCCGCCACCACGGCGGCCTCGGTCTCGCCGTCGAGGGCGGCGGTCGGCTCGTCGAGCAGCAGCACCGGCCGGTCCGCGAGGAACGCGCGGGCCAGCGCGAGGCGTTGGCGCTGCCCGGCCGACAGCCCGCCGCCGTCCTCGCCGAGGCGGGTGTCAGTGCCCTGCGGCAGCATGGAGACGAACTCGAGCGCCCCGGCCGCCCGCAGGGCGTCCCGCACCTGCGCGTCCGTGGCCTCGGGCCGGGCCAGCCGTACGTTCTCGGCGACGGTCCCGGCGAAGAGGTGGGGTCGTTGCGGAACCCAGGCCACCTGGTTCCGCCAGCTTTCGGGGGAGAGCGATGACAGGTCCGTACCGCCCACGAGGACGCGCCCGCCCGAGGGCCGCTCGAGGCCCAGCAGCGCCCTCAGCAGGGTCGACTTGCCGGCTCCGCTGGGGCCGGTCACCGCGACCGTCTCGCCCGGCCGCACCTCGAACGCCGTCTCGGCCAGGGAGGGTTCGGGCCGGCCCGGGTGGCGCACCACGAGCCGGTCGACGGTCAGCACCGCACTGCGGGCGTCCGGGGCCGGAAGGGTGCCGGCGGGGGCACTCTCGCTCTCCAGCACCGCGAAGACCTCGTCTGCGGCCGCGAGGCCCTCCGCCGCCGCGTGGTACTGCGCACCGACCTGACGCAGCGGCAGATAGGCCTCGGGCGCCAGGACCAGCACCATCAGGCCGGTGTACAGGTCGAGTTCGCCGTGCACCAGCCGCATGCCGATGCCGACCGCCACCAGCGCCACCGACACGGTGGACAGCAGTTCGAGGGCGAAGGAGGACAGGAAGGCCAGCCGCAGTGTCCGCAGCGTCGCGCGCCGGTAGTCGGCGGTGATGGCGCGGATCGACTCGGCCTGCGCCTTGGCGCGGCCGAAGACCTTGAGCGTGGGCAGACCCGCCACGACGTCCAGGAAGTGCCCGGAGAGCCGGGCCAGCAGCCGCCACTGCCGGTCCATGCGGCTCTGGGTGGCCCAGCCGATGAGAGCCATGAACAGCGGGATGAGGGGGAGGGTGAGGACGATGACGAGCGCCGAGAGCCAGTCGGCGGTGACGATACGGGCGAGCACGGCGACGGGCACCACGGCCGCCAGACCCAGCTGGGGCAGGTAGCGGGCGAAGTAGCCGTCCAGCGCGTCGATTCCGCGCGTGGCGAGGGCGGTCAGCTCGCCGGTGCTCCGCGCGCCCGGCCCGCCCCGCGTGGCGCGTTCGAGCAGCCGCGTGCGCAGCTCGGACTTGACCGCCGCGCTGGCGCGGTGCGCGGCCAGCTCGGTGAGCCAGGACACCGCCGCCCGGCCCAGGACGACGGCGGCCAGCAGCGCCAGGGGCGTGCCCAGGTCCCCGGCCGTCCGCCCGTCCTGGAAGGCCCCGGTGACGATCTCGGCGATCAGCATCGCCTGGCCGATGACCAGGCCGGCCCCGGCCAGTCCGAGGCCGACGGAGGCGGCGAGGAAGAAGCGGGTCGCGGAGGCGTGGGTCAGCAGGCGGGGGTCGACGGGCTTCATGTCGCCGCCGTCTCAGTGGGCGGCCGGGATGTGCTGGGTGCCGATCCGCTTGCGGAAGACCCAGTACGTCCACGCCTGGTAGCCGATGATCAGCGGCGTCATGGGCACCGCGACCCACGTCATGATCTTCAAGGTGTAGGGGCTGGAGGCTGCGTTCGCCACCGTGAGGTTCCAGTCCGGGTCGAGGGACGACGGCATGACGTCCGGGAAGAGCGCCAGGAAGAGCAGCGCGAAGACGGCCGCGACGGTCACCCCGGAGAAGGCGAACGTCCAGCCCTCCCGACCGAAGTGGTTCATGGCCAGTGCCGCGATCAGGGCCACCCCGGCGACGATCAGCGCGACGAGGCTGCGGCCGTTGCCGGACTCGATCTGCGTCCAGCCGAGGAAGGTCACGGCGAGGACGCCGGAGGTCATACCGAGGACGGTCGCCCGGGACCGCGCCCGGTGGCGGATGTCGCCGACCGTCTTCAGCGTCGCGAAGACCGCGCCGTGGAAGGTGAAGAGCACGAGCGTGAGGGCGCCGCCCAGCAGGGCGTACGGGTTCAGCAGGTCGAGCACGTCACCGGCGAAGTTCTTGTCCCGCCCGACCGGCACCCCGCGCACGATGTTGGCGAAGACGACGCCCCACACGAAGGCGGGCAGCAGCGAGCACCAGAAGATCGCGTGTTCCCAGTTCAGCTGCCAGCGCTCGCCCGCGCGCTTGTGGCGGTACTCGAAGGCGACGCCGCGCAGGATCAGACAGACAAGGATGAGCAGGAACGGCAGGTAGAAGCCGCTGAAGAGGGTGGCGTACCAGTCGGGGAAGGCGGCGAAGGTCGCGCCGGCCGCGGTGATCAGCCAGACCTCGTTGCCGTCCCAGACGGGTCCGATGGTGTTGATCAGCACCCGGCGTTCCGTGCGGTCCCTGGCGAGGAGCTTGGTCAGGACGCCGATGCCGAAGTCGAAGCCCTCGAGGAAGAAATAGCCCGTCCACAGGACGGCGATCAGCAGGAACCAGAGGTCGTGGAGGTGCATGGTCGGTGTCTCCGTTCCGCCGCGTCAGTACGCGAAGGTCATCGGCTTGTCGGCGTCCTCGGGCTCGCCGGCCCCCGGCGAGGGGAGCCGCAGCCTCGGGTCCTTCGTGGGCGGCTTCTCGTCCGTATCCGGGCCGGCCGTGGCGTACTTCACCAGCAGCTTCACCTCGACGACGGCGAGGATCCCGTACAGCAGCGTGAAGATGCCCATGGAGATGAGGACTTCGGCCTGGCTGACGCCGGGCGAGACCGCGTCGCCGGTCTTCATCAGCCCGTAGACGGCCCAGGGCTGGCGGCCCATCTCGGTGAAGATCCAGCCGAAGGAGTTGGCGATCAGCGGAAAGCCCATGGTGAGGATGCCGATGCGCCAGGACCAGGTGGTGAAGAACGGGCTCATCTCGCGGGTCCGCGTCAGCATCAGCCGCGGGACCTCGTTCTCCCCCGTGCGGAACCGCGGCGCGAGCCAGAACTTCTTGCGCGTGGTCCACAGCCCGATGAGCGCGGCCACGAACGACGTCATCCCGAAGCCGATCATGAGGCGGAAGCCCCAGAAGGTCATGAAGATGCTGGGGATGTAGTCCTCCGGCTGACCGCCGTAGGCCGCCGCCTCCCGGGCGGCGATGTCGTTGATGCCGGGGACCGCGTCGGTGAAGTTGCTGTGGGAGAGGAAGGAGAGCAGGCCGGGGATCTCTATCTCGACACTGTTGTGGCCCTTGGAGACATCGCCGACCGCGAAGACCGAGAACGGCGCCGGTGCCTTGGTGTCCCACAGCGCCTCGGCGGCGGCCATCTTCATCGGCTGCTGCTCGAACATCACCTTGCCGAGGCTGTCACCGCTGATCGCGGTGCCGAGCCCGGCGATGACCGCGACGACGAGCCCGACGCGCAGCGAGGCCCGCATCGCGCCGATCTGGTGCCGCTGCTTCTCGCCCAGCTCCTCGCCCTTGATCTGCTTGCGCTTGGCGCGCCACAGGTGGAAGGAGGCGATGCCGACGATGAAGGCGCCTCCGGTGAGGAAGGCGGCGGTGAGGGTGTGAAAGACGACGACCAGGGTGGTGTTCTGCGTCATCACCGCCCAGATGTCGGTGAGCTGGGCCTTTCCGGTCGCCTTGTCGAGGGTGTAGCCGACCGGGTGCTGCATCCAGGAGTTCGCGGCCAGGATGAAGTACGAGGACAGGACCGTACCGACCGCCACGATCCAGATGCACGCGCAGTGGATCTTCTTGGGCAGCTTGTCCCAGCCGAAGATCCACAGTCCGATGAAGGTGGACTCGAAGAAGAAGGCCAGCAGCGCCTCCATCGCGAGCGGCGCCCCGAAGACATCACCGACGAAGCGCGAGTAGTCCGACCAGTTCATGCCGAACTGGAACTCCTGGACGATGCCCGTGACGACGCCCATCGCGATGTTGATCAGGAAGAGCTTTCCCCAGAACTTCGTGGCATGGAAGTACTTCTCCTTGCCCGTTCGGACCCAGGCCGTCTGGAGGCCCGCCGTGATCGCGGCGAGGCTGATCGTGAGCGGTACGAAGAGGAAGTGGTAGACGGTCGTGATGCCGAATTGCCAGCGGGCGAGTGTCTCGGGAGCCAGAGCCAGATCCACTGGGGTCTCTCCTTGCCTCTTGCGTCACCGGCGGCACATGCCGCCAGGCTTTTGCCCCTGTATGACCCAGATAAAGAGGGGCATAAAGAACGCGCTTGTGAACGCGTTCACATTCACAAGCATTATTGCGCACCACTTTTTCGGACAAGCACGCGGGGTACCCCCTTCGGCCCTGGCGCCGGGCCGGAGGACCCAAGGAACGCGAAGACGCCGTGCGCCCCGACCGGGGGCACACGGCGTCCACTCGCTCTCGCCAGGCCGCGGCTCGCGCCGCCCGGCCCACTCGCTCGCTACATCTTCTTGCGGAACTCCTCCGCCGTCCGCAGGAAGATGTCGTTCGCCTCGGTCTCGCCGATCGTCACCCGCACGCCCTCCGGGAACGGCCGTACGACCACGCCCGCCTGCTCGCACAGGGCCGCGAACTCCACGGAACGCTCCCCCAGCGGCAGCCAGACGAAGTTGGCCTGCGACTCCGGCAGCGTCCAGCCCTGCCCGGCCAGGGCCCCAGCCACCCGGGTGCGCTCGGCCACCAGCGCGTCCACCCGCTCGCGCAGCGCCTCCTCGCTGCGTAGCGAGGCCACCGCGGCGTCCTGGGCCACCTGGCTCACGCCGAAGGGGACCGCCGTCTTGCGCAGCGCCGCCGCGACCGGCTCGTGCGCGACCGCGAAGCCGATGCGCAGTCCGGCGAGCCCGTACGCCTTGGAGAAGGTCCGCAGCACACAGACGTTGGGCCGGGTGCGGTAGAGGTCGATGCCGTTGGGGACGGTCTCGTCGCGGATGAACTCCAGGTACGCCTCGTCCAGGACCACCAGCACGTCGGAGGGCACCCGGTCCAGGAAGGACTCCAGCTCCGCCCGGCGCACGACCGTACCCGTGGGGTTGTTGGGGTTGCAGACGAAGATCAGCCGGGTCCGCTCGGTGATCGCGGCGAGCATGGCGTCCAGGTCGTGCACATCGCCCTCGGCCAGCGGCACCGGCACCGGCGTGGCCCCCGAGACCTGGGTGATGATCGGGTACGCCTCGAAGGAGCGCCAGGCGTAGATCACCTCGTCGCCCGGGCCCGCCGTCGACTGGACCAGCTGCTGCGCGACGCCGACCGAGCCGGTACCGGTGGCCAGGTGCGTCAGCGGCACGTCGAAGTGCTCCGCCAGCTCGGCCATCAGGGCGGTGCAGGCCATGTCGGGGTAGCGGTTGAGCGAGGAGGCGGCGCCGACGGCGGACTCCAGGACCCCGGGCAGCGGCGGATACGGGTTCTCGTTGGAGGACAGCTTGTACGCGACCGGGCCGCCGGGCGCCGCCGGCTTGCCGGGCTTGTAGGTCGGCACACCGTCGAGCGCCGCACGCAGCTTGGGGGTCTTCTCGGTCACCGTAGATCCTCCTCCACCACCACTGACATGAATACTGCACACCTTATGAGGATTGCCCCGGGCGGCGTCCAGGTCTTTGGGAGCGCTCCTCTTTCCGGTGCACGCCGTGGCGGGCGCCGTGGCGCGCATCCCCCGTGAAGGTGAGTTGAGACCTCTTCGAGACCTGGACCAATCATGAGGGGTGGATATGCCACGCCCCGACGCCACCGCACACCCACCCTTAACTGCCTGCGTTTCCATGGTCATTGAAGGGAATCGCCACAGCAGAAACGTGCCTGTCAACAGTCAAATAGGACGCCCTGCCAAAGGACCACCCGAGCCCTACTATCGGCTCGCCATGACAGCAGCAGGGAAGCATCAGGTGAGCCGGGCGGAACCGTCCCGCAGGGGCAGTCGGCAGGGGCGGGCGGGCATTCGGGACGTGGCCGCCGCCGCCGGGGTTTCGATCACGACCGTCTCCGACGCGCTCAACGGCAAGGGCCGGCTACCGGACGCGACCCGCCGCCATGTCCGCGAGGTCGCCGACCGGCTGGGCTACCGCCCGTCCGCCGCGGCCCGCACCCTCCGTACGGGAAAGTCCGGGCTCATCGGCCTGACCGTGACCACCTACGGGGATGAACCTTTCACCTTCACCGAATTCGCCTACTTCGCCGAGATGGCCAGGGCCGCCACCTCCGCCGCGCTCGCCCGCGGCTACGCCCTCGTCATCCTCCCGGCCACCTCCCGGCACGACGTGTGGTCCAACGTCGCCCTCGACGGCACGGTCGTCGTGGACCCCTCCGACCACGATCCGGTCGTCTCCGACCTGGTCCGCCAGGGCATCCCCGTCGTCTCGGACGGCCGGCCCGCGGGCTCCCTGCCGGTCACCGCCTGGGTCGACAACGACCACGAGGCCGCCGTGCTGGGCATCCTCGACCACCTCGCCGACGCCGGCGCCCGCCGGATCGGCCTGCTCACCGGCACCACCACGGACACCTACACCCGGCTGTCCACCACCGCCTACCTGCGGTGGTGCGAGCGCGTGGGCCAGGACCCGGTCTACGAGGAGTACCCCGCCCACGACCCCTGCGCGGGCGCCGTCGCGGCCGACCGGCTGCTCGCCCGCCCGGACCGGCCCGACGCGGTGTACGGGCTGTTCGACCCCAACGGCACCGACCTGCTCGCGGCCGCCCGCCGCTACGGTCTGCGCGTACCCGACGATCTGCTGCTCGTCTGCTGCAGCGAGTCCACCGTCTACGCCACGACCGAGCCGCCCATCACCACGCTGTCGCTCAAGCCGCGCCGCATCGGGACCGCGGTCGTCCAGCTCCTGATCGACGCGATCGAGGGCCTGGACACCGGCCGCCCGGTGGAACAGGTCATACCCACCGAACTGATCGTCCGGACCTCCTCCGAACGACGTCACCCGCGCACCACCGTCAGCCCGCCGCGCGGACCCGCCGCGACCTGACCCGCAGCTGCCCGCCCCGGCCGACCGCGACCCGGCCGGCGCCCGGGCCGCGACCCACCAGGACCTGCCACGCCCGGACCGCGTCAACCGGAGTGGACCCGGTGTCCGGCGCACGAGGAAGCGGGTCACCGACCACGGGGAGCCGCCCGGAGCCCGTCTGACCGGCGCGAACGGCTCATCAAACGGCTCATTTGGGGAGAAATGACCGGCGATCCCGGTCTCCCGCCCCGATTCACAGCCCCTGGTGCGTCACAACCCGCGACGGTCATTCCTATGATGGGCGCACGACACCACGGACCGCCGTCGACCAGGCAAGGTCCACAAGGTGCACGGCGGCGCGATGGTGGAGGGGTCGATGACTCAGGGGGCCGGTCAGGGACCTGCGGCACGGACCGCGGCGGCGATGCCGCCCTTCCCCGGGTACGCCGCTCCCCCTCCCATGCCCGGTTACGACCGGGCGGTCCCGCCCCCGCAGGCGGCTCCCGAGTACCCGGAGTACCCCGAGGGGTACACACCCACCGCGCGCGACCTCCCGGTCATCGCCCAGAGCGCTCCTCCCCAGGACGTGCCCACCGTCGAGCTGACCCCCCTGGCCGCTCCCCAGCACGAGCCCCTGCCCACCGGCCCGGGCCCGCTGTACGTCGTGGGCGACGTCCACGGCTACCTCGACGAGCTGTACGAGGCGCTCGCCGCCCAGGGGCTCATCGACGCCCAGGGGCACTGGGCCGCCGGCAACGCCCGCCTGTGGTTCCTCGGCGACTTCACCGACCGCGGCCCGGACGGCGTCGGCGTGATCGACCTCGTCATGCGGCTGTCCGCCGAGGCCGCCGCCGCCGGCGGCTACTGCAAGGCCCTCATGGGCAACCACGAGCTGCTGCTCATCGGCGCCAAGCGGTTCGCCGACACGCCGGTCAACTCCGGCGCCGGCACCGCCTCCTTCCAGGCGGCCTGGCTCCTCAACGGCGGCCAGCGCACCGACATGGAGCGCCTGGAGGACCACCACCTGCAGTGGATGTCGCGCCTGGACGCCATGGCGCGCGAGGACGGGCACCTGCTCGTCCACTCCGACACCACCGCCTACCTGGAATTCGGCGACTCCATCGAGGACGTCAACGACGCGATCACCGAGGCCCTGCAGCGCAACGACCCCGATGAGGTCTGGGACCTGTTCCGCAAGTTCACCAAGCGGTTCGCCTTCCGCGACGAGGACGCCGGCCCGATGGCCGTACGGGAGCTGCTGCAGACCTACGGCGGCGCCCGCATCGTGCACGGCCACAGCCCCATCCCCTACCTCCTGGGCGAGGTCGGTACCGAGGAGGCGGACGAGGACGGCGGCGGCGCGCCGGTGGTGGACGGTCCGCATCTTTACGCCGACGGGCTGGCGCTCGCCATGGACGGCGGCGTCACCATGGCCGGAAAACTGCTGGTCGTGCAACTTCCGCTGGCCGGCTGAGGGTTCAGCGGGGCGCTCCACGGGCAGATGAGGAGTTCCACCGGCGCGGGGTAATTCGGGAAACACACTGTCACCCCGCGCCCGTGCGGCTCTACCATCGGCTTATCCGTAGCAGGCTCTCCTCCGTTTCCGCCCACTGCCCGGTGGTACAGCCGGCATCAAGGCCCTACGGAGCATCGGGGGATGCACATGAACAGCGCTCCGCACCTGTTGGCCGAGGACCGCCCGGAATTCGAGCGGGTTCTCGACCAGGCGTTGCGTTCAGCGGACCGAGACCCTGAGATCAGCGCACTGGCCGCCGCGATAGGACAGCGGCTCAATACCGAACAACTGCGCACCATGGCACTCAGCGCCATGTCCGCCATCTGCGCGTGCGCGGCGACGGAATACCAGGACTTCCTCGGCGCGCGCGAGGAACTGCGCGCCCGGTCGGCCGCCGCCCGGCCCCGGCCGGTCGCCAGCGCGGTGGCGCACGGCGGCGAGGGCAGCCACGGCAGTGCGCCCTCCCCCGAGACGGAGCCCGCCGACGTGCCCGAGGACGAGGGCGCCGGCGCAGGAGCGGTCCTGGCCGTCCTGGCCCCGGCCCTGGCGGGGATCGCCGCGTTCCTCTTCCTGCTGATCGGCTACGTCATGCGGACGGTCGGCTCGAGCGAGCCCGTCGCGGGCCAGATGATCACGGTCGGCTGGTGGTTCGGCGGCTTCACCGTCGCCGGAGTGCTGGTCGCCATGTCCGGCATGCTGCGCACCGCCCTGCGCAACGGCCGGCAGCAGGAGGCGCCGCACGGCGACGGCCTCTCCGAGGCGGCCGAGCAGGCCCGCGAGGCCTGGCGGCGGGCGCTGCTGGAGCGCGGCATCCTGCCCTTCCTCCGCGAAGCGCTGGCCAACGGATCGGGGCCGCGCCCCGCCCCCGTACGCAGGCAGCCGTCCGGCCCCGGCCGCACCCCCCAGCTCGGTTACTCCCGGCCCGGCTTCTCCAGCCCCGACAGCGACCCGTCCTCGTCCACCCGTGCGGGCTTCACCAGCCCGGATTTCACGAGCCCCGAGTTCGGCACGGACCACCGGCCCGAATAGGCCGGTGGTCCACCGTCGGCCGGTCCGCGCGGTTCAGTCCGCGATCGGCAGATATACGCGATTGCCCGAGGCCGCGAACTCCTTGGACTTCTGCGCCATTCCGGCCTGCGGATCGACGGCTTCCCCGGCGGCGACGGCAAGATCTCCCCCGTGCTCACGGCGAATGTCCTGGGAGATCTTCATCGAACAGAACTTGGGTCCGCACATCGAGCAGAAGTGCGCCGTCTTCGCCGGCTCGGCCGGAAGCGTCTCGTCGTGGAAGGCGCGGGCCGTCTCCGGGTCCAGGGCCAGATTGAACTGGTCCTCCCAGCGGAATTCGAAACGCGCGTCGGAGAGGGCGTCGTCCCACTCCTGCGCCCCGGGGTGGCCCTTGGCGAGATCCGCCGCATGCGCGGCGATCTTGTAGGTGATGACGCCGGTCTTCACGTCGTCGCGGTCCGGCAGGCCCAGGTGCTCCTTGGGCGTGACGTAGCAGAGCATCGCCGTGCCCCACCAGGCGATCATCGCCGCGCCGATCCCCGAGGTGATGTGGTCGTACGCCGGTGCGACGTCCGTCGTCAGGGGGCCGAGCGTGTAGAACGGCGCCTCCTCGCAGATCTCCTGCTGGAGGTCGATGTTCTCCTTGATCTTGTGCATCGGGACATGGCCCGGGCCCTCGATCATCGTCTGGACGTTGTGGCGCTTGGCGATGGTGTTGAGCTCGCCGAGCGTCCTGAGCTCCGCGAACTGCGCCTCGTCGTTCGCGTCCGCGATCGAGCCGGGGCGCAGGCCGTCGCCCAGGGAGTACGTGACGTCGTACGCGGCGAGGATCTCGCAGAGCTCCTCGAAGTTCTCGTAGAGGAACGACTCCTTGTGGTGCGCCAGGCACCACGCGGCCATGATCGAGCCGCCGCGCGAGACGATGCCGGTCTTGCGGCGGGCGGTCAGCGGGACGTAGCGCAGCAGCACGCCGGCGTGGACGGTCATGTAGTCGACGCCCTGTTCGGCCTGCTCGATGACCGTGTCCTTGTAGATCTCCCAGGTCAGCTCCTCGGCCTTGCCGTCGACCTTCTCCAGGGCCTGGTAGAGCGGGACGGTGCCGATGGGGACGGGGGAGTTGCGCAGCACCCACTCGCGGGTGGTGTGGATGTTGCGGCCGGTGGAGAGGTCCATGACCGTGTCGGCGCCCCAGCGGGTGGCCCAGGTCATCTTCTCCACCTCCTCCTCGATGGAGGAGGTCACGGCGGAGTTGCCGATGTTGGCGTTCACCTTGACCAGGAACTTCTTGCCGATGATCATCGGCTCGATCTCCGGGTGGTTCACGTTCGCCGGGAGCACGGCGCGGCCGGCCGCGATCTCCTCGCGGACCGTCTCGGGGGAGACGTTCTCGCGGAGGGCGACGTACTCCATCTCCTCGGTGATCTCACCGCGGCGCGCGTACGCGAGCTGGGTCACCGCGGCGCCGCCGCGGCCCCGGCGGGGCTGGCGGGGGCGGCCGGGGAAGACGGCGTCCAGGTTCTTCAGGCCGCCGCGGGGCGAGGTGTGCTTGATGCCGTCGTCCTCGGGGCGCATGGGGCGCCCGGCGTACTCCTCGGTGTCGCCGCGGCCGATGATCCAGTTCTCCCGGAGCGGGAGGAGGCCGCGCCGGACGTCCGTCGCGACGGCTGGATCGGTGTACGGGCCGGAGGTGTCGTACAGCCGTACGTCCTGCCCGTTGGTGAGGTGCACTCGCCGCACCGGAACCCTGAGGTCCGGCCGCGAGCCGGTCACGTAGTCCTTGTGCCAGCCGATCTCCCGGCCGGTTTCGGACGTGCGTGCATCCTGCGAGGTCATCAGACCAGTCTCCCTACGCCGGCATTACCCGGTAACAGGTTCGGCGGTCGACGCAGCGGCGTCCGTACGTGTTCCGTACGGAGGTCAGCGCCCTCTCAGCCCGGTGCTCCGAGCTCCCGCGATTGCAAAAAGGTGGCACCACGCTAGCGCCTTCCGGCGCGGAGCTGCCAGGGGGGCTTGCGATGATCGGGGGGTGACCCCCACTGATCCCAGCCCTCACACCCCCCACGCACACGGCCATTCCCACGGGCATGGCCATTCCCATGGCCATGGCCCCGCGTCACCCGTTTCGGCGCATTTGCGCAAGGTGATCGCGGCGGTGCTCATCCCCTTCGCGGTCGCCGTGGTGACCGGCCTGATAGTCCTCTGGCCGGGCGGCGCCCCTCCGCACCAGCACACCGGTGTGGGCCTCGACCAGAAGACGGAGTCGGGGCGGGTGGTGAAGATCGAGGAGTTCACCTGCCCCAGGTCGGGCGGGCAGCCGCCGCAGCAACAGCAGGCGCCGCCGGGTGCGCCGCCGGCCGACCAGGGGCCGTGCGAGAAGGCCACGATCGAGGTGGCCTCGGGCCCCGACAAGGGGAAGACCTTCACGGAGGTCGTACAGCCGAGCGCTTCCCGCCGCTATGACGTCGGGCAGAAGGTGGTCCTGGCGTACGCGCCTAAGGCCCCGGAGAATCTGCGCTATTCGGTCACGGACGTGGACCGGACCTTCCCGATGGTGGTGCTCGCCGTGGTCTTCGCGCTCGCGGTCGTGGTGGTGGGGCGGCTGCGCGGGCTCTTCGCGCTGATCGCGCTGGTGATCAGCTTCGGGGTGCTGACGCTGTTCATCCTGCCGGCGATCCTCCAGGGCTCGAACCCGCTGCTGGTCGCCGTGATCGGCGGCAGCGCGATCATGCTGATCGCGCTGTACATGTGCCATGGGCTCACGGCCCGGACCTCGGTGGCGGTGCTGGGCACGCTGATGTCCCTGCTGGTCATCGGCCTGCTGGGGTCGCTGTTCATCGAGTGGGCCCATCTGACGGGCAACACCGACGACCAGACCGGCCTGGTGCACGGGCTGTATCCGCAGATCGAGATCCGCGGCCTGTTGCTGGCCGGCATCATCATCGGCTCGCTGGGCGTGCTCGACGACGTGACCGTCACCCAGACCTCGGCGGTGTGGGAGCTGAAGGACGCCGATCCGACCGCGAATTGGCGCAAACTGTACGGCTCGGCGATGCGCATCGGACGGGACCACATCGCATCGGTGGTGAACACGCTCGTGCTCGCCTACGCCGGCGCGTCCCTGCCGTTGCTGCTGCTGTTCACCATCGCCGACAGTGGGGTGGGGACGGTGGCGACGAGCGAGATCGTCGCGGAGGAGATCGTCCGCACGCTGGTGGGCAGCATCGGGCTGGTGGCCTCGGTCCCGGTGACGACCCTGCTGGCGGCGCTCGTTGTCAGTGCCGACCGGCACAATGCGAGCACGGGGAGAACGCGGTCGCGGGGCGGCAGGCGCCGCCGCGCGAAGTGAGGAAACGGGGGGCTTCCTGTGGTCGGTGCGCTGGGCAGAGTGACGGGGACGGTCGGTCCGGGGCTGGTCGGCGAGGTGATGGTGCGGGTGCGGGGCGGTGCCGAGGCGTTCCTGGCCTATCCGGCCGAGGGGGACGGGCGCATCGAGCGGGGCACGGTCGTCGTGGTCGTGGAGTATCTGCCGCCCCGCACGGTCTATGTGACGCCTGCCTACGGCTGAGGCGCGACGGCCGGGTGATGGCGGGTTTCCTTACGTGGTGTTGCCGGTTCCGGGCGTTCAAGATCCAGTCGAGGGGGTAGGGGCGTCTTCGCCCGGGTACGCCCGGGCGGACTCTTCTTGATCACACGGCCCGGGACGGGCCGCAAAAGGGGGGCTACGCATGTTCATTGGCATCGTGGCGGGGGTCGCGCTCGTCGCGGTCGGCATCCTGCTCGGGCTGTTCAAACTCATGTGGCGGGTCGCGGAGCCGAACGAGGCCCTGGTCATCTCCGGTTCCAAGCACCGCACGGAGGGCCTGGAGGAGGGCATGGGCTTCCGGATCGTCACGGGGCGGGGAACGCTCGTGCTGCCGGGGGTGCAGGTGGTGCGGAAGTTGTCACTCGACCTCAACGAGGCCGATTTGAACGTGGATTGCGTGACGAAACAGGGCATTCCACTCAAGGTGCATGGCGTGGTCATCTTCAAGGTGGGGGACGACTTCGTCTCCATCGCCAACGCCGCCCGCCGCTTCCTGGACCAGCAGAAGTTCATGGCGGAGCGGGTGCACAACGTCTTCGCCGGTCATCTGCGCTCGATCGTGGGCGGATTGACCGTGGAGGACATGATCCGCGACCGGGAGCGGCTGACGGGCGAGACCCGGGCCGCGTCGGGCACGGAGATGGAGAAGCTGGGCCTGATCATCGACTCGCTGCAGATCCATGAGATCCAGGACCCCACGGGCTACATCAAGAACCTCTCCGCCCCGCACGCCGCCGCGGTCCAGCGGGACGCCCGGATCGCCCAGGCGGAGGCGGACCGGCTGGCCACCGAGGCCGAGCAGCAGGCCGCCGCCCGGATGTCCCAGGCGACCCGCGACAGCGAGATCCTGCAGGCCGGCTATCAGGCCGAGCGGGACAGCGCCGCCGCCAAGGCCCGCCAGGCCGGCCCGCTCGCCGAGGCGGCGGCCCAGCAGGAGGTCGTGGTCCAGGAGACCCGGGTCGCGGAGCTGGCCGCCCAGCGCCGGGAGCAGCAGCTGCAGGCCGACGTGCGCAAGCCCGCGGACGCCGCGGCGTACGAGAAGCGGACGCTGGCCGAGGCCGAGCGCGACGCCCGCATCTCCGCGGCCCAGGCCAAGGCCAAGGAGACCGAGCTGGCGGCGGCCGCCGAGGCGACGAGGGTCAAGACGGCGGCCGCCGCCGAGGCGGAGGCCACCACGGCACGCGGCACCGCCGCGGCGGCGGCGACCCGCGCGACGGGCGAGGCCGAGGCCGCGGCGGCGCAGGCCAAGGGTCTGGCCGCGGCCGAGGCGGCCCGGGCGAACGGCCTCGCCGAGGCCGAGGCCATCAAGGCCCGGGCCGCGGCACTGGCCGAGAACCAGGACGCGGTGGTGGCGCAGCAACTCGCGGAGAACTGGCCCGAGATCGTGCGGGCCGGGGCTCAGGCGTTCGGGAACGTGGACCACATGGTGCTGCTGAACGGGGCGGACGGCATGTCCGACCTGTTCGCGAAGGCGCTGACGATGGGAGGTACGGGGCTGGGGCTCGCGCGGCAGCTGCTCGCGACCATGGGCACGGCCGACGGGCCGGGCACCCGGGCGAGCACGGGCGTGAACGGTGACAGTGTCGACAAAGCCACCGGCGAGCAGGGCGGCAGCGGTCCGGGGGTGAGGATTCCGGCGCCCGCGGCCCAGGGTGCGGCACCGCGCTCCGAGCGGGTGCCGATCGAGGGGGTCGAGGGGGACGGCGGCAGCAGCGGGCCCAAGCGCCCGTCGGCTGCGGCCGGCTAACCGGCGTTCTGACCCTCGGGGTTGCCGGCGAGGATGCTGTCCAGCGCCGCGGCCAGGTCGTAGTCGAAGTCGGCGACCGAGTGCTCCTCGCCCAGCGGGGCGACCCGGTCGGTCCGGTCGAGGAAGGCCACCAGCGGCGCCGCACCCGCCCGGAACAGGGCCCCTTCCCCACCCACTTGCAGCCGGATGAACACGTCCGACAGGTGCTGCGCGGAGGCGGGGGCGATGTGGACATCGCCCTCGCCGGAGGGCTGGCTCAGCCCGTCCAGCAGCAACTCCCGCGCGAAAGCCCAGGTGACCGGGGCATCGCCGGGGAGGTGAAAGGTGAACTTCACGGCGTAGGGATCGCTGCTGTCGTAGCCCAGCTCCACCGGGATCCGGAAGGACAGCTCCTCGGAGACGAGGAAGGTCATGACCACTTCTGCCTGAACTGTGTCGCGCATCGCCCAATGCCCCGTCTTCGTCGGTTTGGCAGGGATTGAAGCCTGATGGCCCCAATGACGCCATAGTCTGACAAGAACGCCCAGTGGATCACAAGGAGTGATTTTCCAGTTACTCATGGAGACCGAGGGTGAGCATACGAGCTCTCCGACTCTGGAGCGTAGCGACTCGACTACTGGCTGGAGTCGTAACGTGGGATTTGATGGCACGGAACGGCCGAGAACTGGCCAAAGTGGCCCGAGGGCACACGGATTACCGTTTGGGCAGCGGGCGTCTCGTTCAAGTTGACGGCGAGATGGAGGAGAGAAGTTGACGGGAGAGATAACTCCCGGCCTTCCGCTTCGTTGAGTTGACCGAGCGGACACCGGCCGACGGCGTGGGCGACGCGGCCTGCCGGTGGGACGTTCCCGGGCGGTCCCCCTTTCGCCCGGGTCGGCCGGTTCCTACCAGTCGCCCCTCGACGACGAGGACGACGTGAACTTCTTGACCACGAAGATCAGACCACCGACGAGAGCCACCAGCAGCAGCGCCTTGAAGAGCAGGCTGATGACAAAGCCGAGCACACTCAGGATCAGGCTGCCGAACACCACCAGCACGAGAACCGGCACGGCGATCCACTTCACCCACCACGGCAGTCCTTCGAATATCCCCTTCTCAGCCATCTCGACCCCTGCTCTCCGCTTCGTGCGTGCTTTCACGCGGCCTTGTCACATCACGACCGCCGCGGCCCGACGCGCGAATGCGACGCCAAGAGCCACCGGCCGCCCGGAGCGGAATGCCCCGGCCTGCTCTCGATGCTAGGACGGGCAGGTGGGCCCGCGGGGGCCCCGCAGCCCCCGTCCGTCCCTGAGCGTCCCCCTACGGGATGCCGGGGGGCCGGCTCAGCTCTCGGGCGGAGAGAAGACGACCAGGACCCTCAGGTCCTCGCTGATGTGGTGGAACCTGTGCGTCACCCCGGCGGGGACGTACACCACACTGCCCCGGCCCACCTGGGTGGTCTCCGTTCCGACCGTGATCGACGCCCGGCCGCTCACCACCACGTACACCTCGTCCTCGGCGTGCGGCGCCTGGGGATCGGTGTCCCCGGCGTTCAGCGCGTAGAGGCCGACGGACATGTTCCGCTCCCGCAGGAACTGCAGATACGCGCCCTCGTTCGCGGCCCGCTCCGCTTCCAGCTCATCCAGCCGGAACGCCTTCATGCGCCGTTCACCCCTCACCTGTGCCGGTCGCGCTCTTTGCACTGATCTTCATCGGCCGCGCGCGTCTGCAACGATCTCACCATGAAGAATTTCGTAGTCAAGACGATCGCCAATGCGGCGGCCCTGGCGGTAGCCATCTGGCTGCTCAAGGGCATCACACTGTCCGGCGAGAACACCGCCCGCAAGGTGGTCACGCTTTTCCTCGTCGCGCTCGTCTTCGGCGCGGTCAACTTCCTCGTCAAGCCGGTCGTGAAGCTGCTGTCGTTCCCGCTCTTCATTCTCACGCTCGGCCTGATCACGTTGGTGATCAACGCACTGATGCTGTTGCTGACCTCATGGCTGGCGGACCGGCTCGACCTGGCCTTCCACGTGGGCGGCTTCTGGGCGGCACTGGTGGGCGGCGTGATCATCTCGATCGTGGCCTGGGCGATGCATGTGATCCTGCCGGACGAGAACGACTGACGGGAACACGAAGGACGGCTCGAGCCTCCCCCCTCTTGGCTCGAGCCGTCACGGTCCAGGCGCGGAATGCCGCACGAAGAACCGCGCGACCCAGGCTAGTTGACTCTGCGTCAGTGTCCAATCACGCCGACGGCAGCGCCCTATCGACTTATTTATAGTTCCCCCTACGATGGGTGGCGGCGAACCCGGGGAGATGGCATGGATCTGGCCCTTTTGCGCACATTCGTCACGGTGCACCGGGCCGGCTCCTTCACCCGTGCCGCCGCACTCCTGGGCCTGTCCCAGCCCGCGGTCACCAGCCAGATCAGGACGCTGGAGCGCCAGCTGGGCCGCCCCCTCTTCCTCCGCCTGGCCCGCGGGGTCCGCCCCACCACCATCGGCGACGAACTGGCGCACAAGATCTCCCCGCACGTCGACGCGCTGCTGGAGATCACCGAGGCCGACCTCGACGAGCAGTGGGCCAACCGCACCCTGCACCTGGCCGGCCCGCCCGAGTTCACCGCCCTGCGCGCCCTGCCCGCGCTCACCCCGCTCATCGCCCAGGGCCTCACCGTGCGCGCGTCCCACGGAATGGCCGAAGAGCTCTTCGAGGGCCTGGCCGCCGGCCACCACGACCTCGCCATCGCCACCTCACGCCCCCGCGGCCGCCTGCTGACCGCCACCCCGCTGTGCGACGAGGAACACGTCCTGGTCGCCGCCCCGCGCTGGGCGGCCCGCCTCGGCGGCGCGGCCGTCGTCCGCGACAAGGGCGTCCAGGTCCTGGAACACCTGCCCGTGGTCGAGGTGCACGAGAGCCTGCCCCTCGTCTCCCGCTACTGGTCCTCCGTCTTCGACGCCAAGCCCCTGTCCGCCGGCGCCGTCATCGTCCCCGATCTGCGCGCCGTGCTCGCCTCCATAGCGGCCGGGGCCGGCATCGGCGTCCTGCCCCGCTATCTGTGCGGGGACGCCCTGGACACCGGCGAGGTCGTCGCCCTCCTGGACCCTCCGGTGCCGCCCCTGCGCACCTACTTCCTGCTCGTACGGGCCGGAACGCTCGCCCATCCGCATCTGGCGCGGGCGCACGAGTGGTTGCTGCGCGCCGCCGTTTCCTGGTGACAGGTGGTTTCACCGGAGGGCCTGCGCGGCAGATGTCCCCTATGACCGAACGGCCCGTGGTCAAACGCACCGCCCGCGCCATCCTGCTCGACGGCGAGCCCGGCTCCGACGCGCTCGACATGATCCTGATCAAACGCACCAAGCCCGGCGAGGCACCGTACTGGATCACTCCCGGCGGCGGCGTCGAACCGCAGGACACCACCGTCGTCGCCGCCCTCCACCGCGAGGTCGACGAAGAGCTCGGGGCGAAGGTCGTCGACGTGGTCCCCGCGTTCGTCGACACCGTCTCGCACTCCCTGCACCACGCCGCCCACGGCGTGAAGGTGCAGCACTTCTTCGTCTGCCGGCTGGCCTCGATGGACCTCTCGCTGCGCCACGGTCCGGAGGTCGACGAGCCGGTCGGCACGTACGAAGTGGTGCGCATCCCCTTCACCCGCAAGGGAATCGATTCGGTGGAGGTCGTGCCGCCCTCCCTGCGGTCGTACCTGCGCGAGAACATCGAGGGCGTCAGAGCCCTGCTCGCCCACGACCTCGGCTGACCCGGCCCCGGCCGGTCCGGCGCCACTCAGGGCGTACCGGTGCTCAGGGCGTACCGGCGGCGGCTCCGAAGAAGTCGCCGCCCTTGCGCCGGGTGTCGTCCGTGCCCCAGGCACGGCCGTCGCCCTCCCGGCCCGTTTCGCGGGTCGCCTTCCGCAGGTGCGGGATGTGCTTGGCGCAGTGGATGTAGGCCTCCTCGACCGTGACCTCCACCCACACCACCGCCCGGCGGCCGGGCACTTCGTCGACGGGCAGCCCGGGGTGCGCCGCCCGCAGCGCGGCGTCGTCGACCACCCGGGCCCGGCCGTTGACGTGCAGGCCGATCCGGTCCCGGAAGAAGTCGATCATCAGGATGCCGACGTGCGGGTTCTCCTCGATGTTGCCGAGGCTGGCGAGGACGCCGTTGCCCCGGTACTCCGGATAGGCGAGGGTGCGCTCGTCCAGGACCCGCAGGAAGCCGGGCGGGCCGGCCCGGAAGGTGTTGTCGCACTCCCCGTGCCGGTCGGCGGTGGCCAGGAAGAACATCTCCTGCCGGGCCACGAACGCGCGCATGCGCGCGTTGACATGGGAGAGCACCTGGTCGCCGTAGAACCGTGCCGCGCGGTCGGAGGTGCCGAGCCGCTGCTGGAGCCGGTGCTCGCCATCGCTGCCGGCCCTCATGAGACCACCACCCGTCCGGATCAGCTCGTGCCTCAGCCAGTCGCCGACGATGTCGTCGACGCGGTCAGTTCGTCGAGCGAGTCGTGTCGTATGCGGTCGGACGGTATGCCTATACCGACCAGGGTGTCCACACTGCTGCGGATCATTCCGGGGGGCCCGGAGAGATAGGCGTCGTACGCGTTCCAGGGCCCGTACTTGCGGACCACCTGGGGGAGTTGGCCGCTCAGGCCCAGTGTCGGGCCGTCGGAGACGACCGGGCGGACCGACAGCCAGGGGTGCGTCTTCTGTAATCGCAGCATGGTGTCGATGTCGTAGAGGTCGCCGTTGTGACGGGCGCCGTAGAAGACCTCGACGGGACGGCTGCGGCCGTGCCGGGCCACGTCCTCGACGAGCGCCTTGATGGGAGCGATGCCGGTGCCGCCGCCCAGGCACAGCATTCCGTTGTCGCTGCTGTGGTCGACGGTCATCGAACCCGTGGCCGGACCGAGCCGGATGACGTCGCCGGGGCGGGCGCGGTGCACCAGCGCACGGGACACCCAGCCGGCCGGCACGGCCTTGACGTGGAAGGACAGCAGGCCGTCCTCGCGCGGGGCGCAGGAGAAGGAGTAGTTCCGCCAGACCCTCGGCCACCAGGGCGTCTCCACGCTCGCGTACTGGCCGGCGAGGAAGGGGTAGGGCTGGTCGGGCCGCAAGGTCACGATGGCGATGTCCGGCGTACGCGGCTCATGGCTCACGACTTCGGCCTGCCACCAGGCCGGCGAGGTCCGTTCGTCCTCGGCCGCGGCATCGATCATGATCTGCGAGACGGCGGTGTACACCCGCACCCATGCCGCCTGGGCCTCCTCTCCCCACGTCTGCGGCGCATAGCGGGAGAGCGCGTCGACCAGGCACTCCCCGACGGCCGGGTAGTGGGAGGGCAGCGTGCCGTACTTGCGGTGGCCGCGGCCCAGTTGGGAGAGGTACGCGGTGAGCGTGGCCGCGTCGTCGGCGTACTGGGCCGCGGCCAGCAGGGCCTTGAACAGCCGGTCGCGCTGGACGTCCATGGCGGCGGGGAAGAGGGCGCGCAGGTCGGGATGGCGGACGAACAGCAGCGCGTAGAAGTACGACGTGACCTTGTCGGCGATCGGCTCGATCTCAGCCAGGGTGGCGCGGATCAGCAGGGCGTCGGGGGAGGGGGCGGAGGTGGAGGCAGGGGTGGACGGCCCAGGGTGTCCCGGCTGGTGAGGCCCCGGCTCGGGAGGCCCCGACGCGTGGCTCCGCGGCTCGTCGTGCCGGGCGGTGCCGCCCGGCACGTCCTCGGCCGTGCGGCGATGCTCACGCTCCTGGTAGGCCAGGGGCTGCCAGCGCGAGCCGGGGGGCCATTGCGTCTCGCGGGACCAGCGGGGCACGGGGGAGGCCGCGGGCTCCGGGGCCGCGGGCCGGGCGGAGGGGCGCCCGATGTCCTCCCCGGGCGTACTTCCATCGGCCGATGGGGTGGTCGGAGCGTTCATCGTTGCCTCGCCTCGAACATCTCTCGGTCGGACCGCGCGCTTCCGCCGAAGGAGACGGAAGGTACCCGCGATTCCCCGCTCTGGTGATGCGTCGCTGTTCCCGTACGCGCAGCATGCCACCGCTCGTCGCGGCGCCCGCGTTTTCACCGGAAGTCCGTGCGAGAGCACGCCCGTTGGGGCTAGGCTGGCCCGCTGATCAGTTCGTAGGCCTCGCGCAGATCGAGCCCCGTGTAGTGGTGCGAGGCGAGGTCCCGCACATGGTGGTCCGCATTGACCGCCACGGACACCGGGACCATGGCGAACAGCCGCGCGTCCGACATCGAGTCGCCGTACGCCACGCAGTCGGCGCGGGTCAGCCCGAAGCGGGCGCAGAGCTCGTCCGCGATGCGCACCTTCGCCGCGGCGTCGAGGATGCCCGCCGGATCCACCGGGTCCCGGAACGGCACGGCCGGCCACAGCGAGCCATGGGCGGCGTCGACTCCCCAGTCCAGCAGCCGCTCCACGAAGAACCCCGGCGACAGCGAGATCACGGCGCACCGCTCGCCGCGCGCCTTGATGTCGGCCCAGACGTCGCGGATGCCGGCCAGCCAGGGCGCGCCCTCGAAGGCCGCGGCGACCTCGGCTTCGGTCAGCTCCCCCCACAGTTCCACCGCCAGCTCGGCGAACCGGGGCGGCGTCAGCTGCCCCGCCGCGAACGCCCGCTCCAGCTCGCCTATCTCCGGCTCCAGCCCCAGCTGGCGGGATATCTCGACCGCCGCCGCCGAGCCGTGGATCAGCGTTCCGTCCAGATCAAACAAGTGCAGTCTGCTCATGACCGCCGAGCCTAGGCGTACGCGCCGCGCGCGGACGCCCAGGCCGCTCCCCCGGCCGTCGTCAGCCGCCCAGCACCTCCTCGATGGCCGCGGTCGCGACGCCGTGGTCCTGCTCCGGCGCTCCGCCGCCGATCCCGACCGCACCGATGAGCCGGCCGTCGCGGTGCAGCGGAACCCCTCCGGCGATGAACAGCAGCGGCCTGTCCAGGGCCGTGGGCAGGGTGTGGAAGAGCGCGCCCGGCTGGACGGCGTCGACCAGGTCGGCGGTGGGCGTCCCCAGCTGCAGGGCGGTGAACGCCTTGCGCGTGCTGGTCTCCCCCGCGATCAGCACAGCCCGGTCGTCGCGCCGGAAGGCCAGCAGATGGCCGCCCGCGTCGAGGACGGTGACGGCCGTCCGTATGCCCTGCTCGTCGGCGGCGCGACGGGCGGCGGCGACGAGGGCGTCCGCCTCGTCCGTGGTGAGCGGAAGGACCGGGGTGTTGGCGGTCATGGGTGGGTGCTCCTTGCTGTGGTGCGTACTCGCCGAAGGGCGAGGTGGTGAGGTGGTGCAGTGGTGGGCGGCCGGGTAGCGCGGTGCCCGCGTGGTGCGGGCGCCCGGGTCCCTTCGGCGGTGCCTCAGCGGCCGGCCGGTACGGCCTCCGGCTCGGCGGCCACGGGCGCCCCGCCCGTCGCGGCGATCCGTCCGGCCCGGCCCGTACGCCGCTCCAGCCGCGCGGAGAAGAGTGCGAGCAGCAGCGCCGACGCGGCCATCAGGGCGCCCACCCAGTTGGGGGCGGTGTAGCCGAAGCCGGCCGATATCACGAGGCCGCCGAGCCAGGCCGCTATCGCGTTGCCGAGGTTGAAGGCACCGATGTTGACGGCGGAGGCGAGCGTGGGGGCGTCGGCGGTCTGGTCGAGGACCCGCTTCTGCAGCGGCGGCACGGTCGCGAAGCCGAAGGCGCCGATGAGTGGGATGGTGATCGCGGCCGCGATCTTGTCGTGTGCGGTGAGCGGCAGCAGGGCGAGCATGATCGCGAGGCCGCCGAGGCCCGTGTAGAGCATGGGCATCAGCGCGCGGTCGGCGTACTTGCCGCCGATGAGGTTGCCGCCGACCAGGCCGAGGCCGAAGAGGACCAGGAGCCAGGTGACGGAGCCCGGGGCGTAGCCCGTGACGTCGGTCATCATCGGGGTGATGTAGGTGCTCATGGTGAAGACGCCGCCGAAGCCGAGGACCGTCATCGCCATGGCGAGCAGGACCTGGGGGTTACGGAAGGCGGCCAGCTCGCCGGAGACGCGGGTGTGCTCGGGGCGCGGCTGGCGCGGTACCAGCGCGGCGATGCCGAGCACGGCGAGCACTCCGAGGCCGGCGATGATGAAGAAGGTGACGCGCCAGCCGACGTTCTGGCCGATGAGGGTGCCCAGGGGCACGCCCACGACATTGGCGACCGTCAGCCCCGTGAACATCATGGCTATCGCCCCGGCCTTCTTCTGCGGGGCGACGAGGCCCGCGGCGACGATCGCGCCGATCCCGAAGAACGCGCCGTGCGCGAGCGAGGCGACGATGCGCCCGGCGAGCATCACCCCGAAGACGGGGGCGGCGGCGGAGAGGGCGTTGCCCACGATGAACAGGCCCATCAGGCCCATCAGCATCTGCTTGCGCGGGACGCGGCTGCCGAGGATGGCGAGGATCGGGGCCCCGACGACGACGCCGAGCGCGTATCCGGTGGTCAGGTAGCCGGCGGTGGGGATGGACACGCCGAACTCGTCCGCGACCTCGGGGAGCAGGCCCGAGGTGACGAATTCGGTGGTGCCGATACCGAAGGCGCCGATGGCGAGCGCCAGCAGGGCGAGGGGCATGACGGGGGTCCTTCAGGCAGGGGAGATCGGGCAGGGGAGAGGGGTCCGGCCAGGTCTTTGCGGCAGGCCTTTACCGGCCTCCACAATAATTGCAGACGCATTTACTTGCAAGCGCTGGCTATTGCGGAGGAGAGCTATCCTTTTGGTACGGCACGTCCGCACGGCATCGGACGACACGCGCGTACGACCGCGAAGGAGGGCACACCCCCATGTCCCGCACCCCGGACTCCGCTCCCGTCGGGCTCGCGCAGGGCTGGTGCGCCCTGTCCGCCCTGCACAGCCGGATCGAGACGCACATAGAGCGCGCGCTGCAGGCCCACCACGAGCTGAGCGTGCGCGAGTTCTCCGTGCTCGACGTCCTGAGCCGCCAGCACCACGGCGAGGGCGGCCACCTGCGCATGAACGAGGTCGCGGACGCCGTCGTCCTGAGCCAGAGCGCGACGACCCGCCTGGTCAACCGCCTGGAGGACCGCGGACTCCTGACGCGCTACCTCTGCCTCACCGACCGCCGCGGCATCTACACCGACGTCACGGACGCCGGCCGCGCCCTCCTCGAGGACGCCCGCCCCACCAACGACGCCGCCCTGCGCGAAGCGCTCGACGAAGCGTCGGGCCGCGCCGAGCTGGCCCCCCTGGTCGCCGCCGTGGAGTCCCTCGCACCGGCGCCGTAGCGTAGACCCGCACCGCTTCTACGAGCGGCCGGGCTTCGAGGCCTCACACCTCGGCTTCACGTACCACCTCTGACGCACCGCGGGCCCGGGCCCGCTCCCGGTGCGCCTTCTGCCGGCAGGCCGCGCCGCAGTACCGGGCGGGCCGGCCCGTACGAGCGGACGGCATCGCCCCGCCGCACACGGCACATCCCGTTTCGTTACGGCCGACTGCCGGATTCGGGGGGAGTTTCGTCACGCGACGCCCCGGACGGAGGCTGTCGCACGCCAGGGCAGTCATCCTGCCGGGAGCCACACCGGGCCCCCGCCGCTGCTCCATCGACAGACAGCCCACGAGCAGGGCCATCACATCGCCGATGGTCACGTCCTTGCGTACGGTGCCCGCTTGTTGGGCCCGTGCGAGCAGGACGGACAGGGCCGCGCGGAAGTCGTCCTCCACCCCGGGAGAGGGCTCGAAACTGCCCTCCAGCGCGTCGCACAGCCCCTTGTTCCGCGTGGACAGCCGCACCACCGCCGCCAGGTAGCGGAAGAACACCCCGCCGGCGTCCTCCGCCTGCGCCAACTCCCTTGCCGTATCGGTGAAAAGGCGCACCCGGTCCACGACCGTGGCCCTGAACAGGGCTTCCTTGGTGGGGAAATGGCGGTAGACCGTGCCGGTGCCCACCCCGGCCCGGCGGGCGATCTCGCCCAGCGGCACCGCCAACCCGGCTTCCTCGAAGGCGGATCGGGCCGCCTGCAGGACCAGCACCCGGTTGCGCCGCGCGTCGGCGCGCAACTGCGAGGAGGCCCTCGAGGACGGGGGAGGATTCCTGCGGTGTGCCATGCGCGCGGGCCTCCACGGGCCGGATGACGAAACGGGCTGGAGGTTCCGATTCTATCCGCGCATATGACGGAGGGCCTGCACCGGCATAACGGTTCATAAGCGAGCAAAGGGAAGAAAAGCAATGAAAAGGGCCGCCGTCGGCGCCAGAAGCGCCGGCGGCGGCCCGAAGAAGCCGTTGCCGTGCAGCCCTACCCGGAGGTCAGGCGGGAATCACCGAGGTCAGGCCGGAATCGCCGCGTCCCACGCCGCGCCGGCGGCCGCCAGAGCGGCACTCTCCTCCCCTGCCGGAACGCCCAGCGCCCGCAGTCCCTCTCCCAGCGCCGACAGCGTGGACAGGACGGTCTCCCGGTCCGCGTCGAGCCCGTAGTGGTTGACTCGGATCATCTCCTTGGCGAGCGCCCCGGCCGCCGCCTGGACCGGCACGGAGGCGTCCGCGGCGAGGGCCGCCGCCACGACGTCCCGCGCGTCGACGCCCTCGGGCGCGCGCAGGGTGGTGGCGGCGGGGGCGGCGTCCTCGTCCCGTACGACGTAGGGAGCGAGGGCGCCCAGGGCCCGTACGCCCGCCCGCGTGGCGGCAGCGGCGGCACGGTGACGGGCGATCACGTTGTCCAGGCCGTCCGCGTCGATGCGGTCGACCGCCTGCTCCAGCGCGAGCATCTCCAGCTGCGCCGGGGCGTGCGGCAGCGCCGTGCGCCCGCCGTCGATCCAGCGCTCCTTCCAGTCCAGCAGGGAGAGGTAGGAGCGGCGGGGCGCCTGCTCGTTGGCGGCGATCCGCTCCCAGGCGCGGGCGCTGACCGACACGGCCGAGACCCCCGCGGGCCCCGCCATCGCCTTCTGGCCGCCGATGACGCACAGGTCGACGCCCCACTCGTCGGTCAGCAGCGGCTCCGCGGCCACGGAGGCGACCGCGTCCAGCATCAGCAGCGCGCCATGCTCGCGGACGACGGCGCCGATCTCGGCGACGGGGTTCGTGTTGCCGGTGGCGGCCTCGGCGTGGACGAGGCTGACGAAGTCGATGGCCGGGTTCGCCCGGAGCGCCTCGGCCACCTGCGCCGCGGTGACGGCACCGCTGAAGGGCGCCGACACCGTGATCACTTCGGCGCCGCAGGAACGCAGCCAGCCGCCGAACGTCTCGCCGTACGGACCGGTGATGACGTTGAGCGCGGTGCTGCCGGGCCGGACGGCCGAACGGATGCACGCCTCCAGGGGCAGCAGCGCCTCGCCCTGCATCGCGACGACCGTCTCGCGCGTGCGCATCAGCGCCGCGACCTTGTCCTCGATGCGGGCGAACTGAGCGGCGCCCAGGGGCGCGAGGTCGAGCAGGTCCGGTGCGGTGTTCGCGGTCACGGTGCCTTCCAGGTGGTTTCGCGCCGTGGTCCGGCGCCGCCGATCTCCCGTCGACTCTACGTCCGCCCCCCTACCCATGCCGACAATCCGACTACCGCCAGCCGCCCGTGTCGACGCCACCGGGCACGGCGCCCCCGGCCTCATAGGGCTCGCGCGTGAAGACGAACGTGCCGATGTCCAGATGGCTCACGGCACCGTCCGCGCCGCGCACGACCGTCAGCGTCTCGCCCGCGTAGTAGCCGTCGAGGCCCGTCCAGGTACCGTCCTCCTCCGCGCGGAAGGACGCCCCGCGCCCCACCCCGCCCAGCGGCGCCAGCCGCAGCCCCCGGCCGGCCTCCAGCCGCACCGCGAACGGGGCCGCGCCCCAGTACCAGGGCCCGGTCAGCTCCAGCAGCGCGGTGTCCACGTCGTCGAGCGGGCGCCACGGCCGCGGAATCCGCGGTTCGTGCTCGGCGACCGCGCACAGGAGCTCCGCCGCGATGACGGGGGCGTTGAACAGGGACTGGAGGTTGCTCAGCACGACGGAGGCGATGCCGTCCTCCTGGCTCACCCACAGCGCCCCCACGAACCCGGGCATCGAGCCGGCGTGACCGTAGAGGGGCCGGTCGGCCCGCCGTATCAGCTGCACGCCCAGGCCGTAGGCGCCGGACCAGTCCGGGTTCTGCGGCTCGGTCTCCGGCCTGCGCATCTCCGCGACCGAGGCGGCCTTCAGCACCCGGTCCTCGCCGTTCAGCAGGAACGCCCCGAAGCGGCACAGGTCGGCCGCGGTGGACCAGAGCTGCCCGGCCGGCGCCATCCGGCCGGTGTCCACCGCGGGCTCCGGAAGCAGTACGTCCGCCCACGGGTGCACCGCCCATCCCTCGGCGTGCGGCGCCTGGGGGGCGAGCGTCGTGCGCCGCATCCCGAGCGGTTCCAGCACCTCCCGGCGCAGCACCTCGTACCAGCTCTCCCCGCGCAGGCGCTCGACCAGCGCGCCCAGGAGCGCGAACCCGGGGTTGGAGTAGTGGTGCAGACGACCCGCGGCATGGCGCTGGGGGCGCTCGCCGAAGATGTCGGCGAGCTCGGGGCGCAGCGCACCGTCCGTGCGCTCCCACCAGGGCCCGCCCGTCTCGGCCGCGAGCCCCGAGGTGTGCGACAGCAGCTGGGCGATGGTCGCCTCGCCGCCCTCGGGCGCGTCGAGGTACTGGCCGAGCCGGTCGTCCAGATCGAGGAGTCCTTCGTCGCGCAGCCGCATGACCAGCACGGCGACCAGCGTCTTGGTGATCGAGCCGATGCGGTACTGCGCGTCCGCCCCGGGCACCTGGCCGTCGACGGTTCCCCGCCCGGCGGACCACACCATCCGTCCGTCGCGCATCACCGCTCCCACGAGGGAGGGGGTACGGCCCTCCACCTGCCCGGTGGCGAGGCGGTGCAGAAGCGCACGGCGGGTGGCGGGCAGCAGGTCGGTGAACTCCGCGTCGCTCACGGGCGCTCCGGCGGGAACTTCGTGCGAGTCAGTCATGTCCGCACCCTAACCACGTGATCGTTCCGGCTTCCGGCCATGCGGCAGGATGGCGGGATGACCAAGGATGCGCAGCCCGTCCACGCCCTGCTCGTCGTCGATGCCCAGTCCGCCTTCGTCTCCGGTGAGGGGGCGGTGCCCGGAGCGGCCCGGCTCCTCACGCACGTCAACGAGCTCATATCCGGGGCGCGGGCGGCCGGCGCGCTCGTCGTCCACCTGCAGAACGACGGGCCTCCGGGAGCGGACGACGAGCCGGGCACGCCCGGCTGGGAGCTCCATCTGCCCGTACGGCCGGGCCCTGCCGAGGTCGTCGTCCGCAAGACGGAGGACGACGGCTTCTACGAGACGCGTCTGCAGGAGCTGCTCAGCCGCTCGGGGGTGCGGGCGCTGGCTGTCTGCGGCGTGATGTCCGAGATGTGCGTCAGCGCGACGGCCCGTACGGCTCTGGAGCTCGGCTACCGAGTCGTCCTGCCCCATGACGCCCACGCCACCTACGACATTCCCCCGGCGGCGGGCATCAGCGGCCCGGTCCCGGCGGCCATGGTCGCGCGGACCGCCGAGTGGGCGCTCGGCGACGGGATCGAGATCGTGGCGCACGCCGCGGACGTGGAATTCACCGCCCCGGCGCCGCGGCCGGGACGGTGATCACCTCCACGGAGTGGAAGGTCAGCGAGCGATCTTGCGCTGACCGCAGTCGTTGAAGCCGTCGCCCTTGCAGACGAAGACGGAGATCGTGGTGGTCGGCATGAGGGCGCCCACCTTGAAGTTGGCCGGCTTGGTGCCGACACCGCACTGGGTGGCGACCTTGATGGGCGGGCCGGGGGCCAGGTCCTGCTGGATGGCGAAGTAGGCCGAGTAGCAGTCGCCGCCGGTGTTCTTCAGCGCGCCTTCATACGCTGTGGATATACCGCCGGCGCCTCTCTCCACCCGAGACGTGCCTTCGACGGTCGCCGTACCGTGATTCGCCGACCAGCTGGGGCCTGCGGTCGCCGCGGAGCTCGCGGCGACAGCGGGCGTCATACCGATGAGGGACACGGCGGCCGCCGCGAGACCGACTGCTCCGGCCGTGATCGTGCGGGAAAACATGAATATTCCTCCCCTGGTCAAGTCATTGACGGGAGAGACGGTTTCACGTGAAACAAGCGCCGCACAAGATCTTTTGGGGGACGTCGACGCCAACCCGGCGTCCACCAAGGGAGGATGGCCGTACAACTGTCCAACTACCCCACTGGGGCGGCATTCCTGAAGATCAGGTCTGGGCCATGTCCACGAAGCGCGAGTAATGGCCCTGGAAGGCCACCGTGATGGTCGCCGTGGGGCCGTTACGGTGCTTGCCGACGATGATGTCCGCCTCGCCCGCACGGGGCGATTCCTTCTCGTAGGCGTCCTCGCGGTGCAGCAGGATGACCATGTCGGCGTCCTGCTCGATCGAACCGGACTCACGGAGGTCGGAGACCATCGGCTTCTTGTCCGTGCGCTGCTCGGGGCCACGGTTCAGCTGGGACAGCGCGATGACCGGCAGCTCGAGCTCCTTGGCCAGCAGCTTGAGGTTTCGGGACATGTCCGAGACCTCCTGCTGGCGGCTCTCGGCGCGCTTGTTGCCGCCGGACTGCATCAGCTGCAGATAGTCGATGATCACGAGCTTGATGCCGCTGCGCTGCTTCAGGCGTCGGCACTTGGCACGGATCTCCATCATCGACAGGTTCGGGGAGTCGTCGATGAAGAGGGGGGCGGCGGAGACGTCGGGCATCCGGCGGGCGAGGCGCGTCCAGTCCTCGTCCGTCATCGAGCCGGAGCGCATGTGGTGCAGGGCCACGCGCGCCTCGGCGGAGAGCAGGCGCATCGCGATCTCGTTGCGGCCCATTTCGAGCGAGAAGATCACGCTCGGCATGTTGTGCTTGATCGAGCAGGCGCGGGCGAAGTCCAGCGCGAGGGTGGACTTACCCATGGCCGGGCGGGCCGCGATGACGATCATCTGGCCGGGGTGCAGGCCGTTCGTCAGGGAGTCCAGGTCGGTGAAGCCCGTCGGGACGCCGGTCATCTCGCCGCTGCGCGATCCGATGGCCTCGATCTCGTCGAGCGCACCCTCCATGATGTCGCCGAGCGGGAGGTAGTCCTCGCTGGTGCGCTGCTCGGTGACCGCGTAGACCTCGGCCTGCGCCTTGTTGACGATGTCGTCGACGTCGCCGTCGGCCGCGTATCCCATCTGCGTGATGCGCGTGCCGGCCTCGACCAGGCGGCGCAGCACCGCGCGCTCGTGGACGATCTCGGCGTAGTACTCGGCGTTGGCGGCGGTCGGGACGGACTGGACCAGGGTGTGCAGATACGCGGCCCCGCCGACCCGGGTGATCTCACCGCGCTTGGTGAGCTCGGCCGCGATGGTGATGGGGTCGGCGGGCTCGCCCTTGGCGTAGAGGTCGAGGATGGCCTGGTAGATCGTCTCGTGCGCCGGGCGGTAGAAGTCGTTGCCCTTGAGGATCTCGACCACGTCGGCGATGGCGTCCTTGGACAGCAGCATGCCGCCGAGGACGGACTGCTCGGCGTCCAGGTCCTGCGGGGGGACGCGCTCGAAGCCGCCGCCACGGTCCCAGGAGCCGCCCTCGTCGCCGCCCTGATCGTGCTGCTCGCCACGGCCCTTGCCGTCGCCACGGCGGGAACGGGGGAAGGGGAGGCGGTCGCTGGGGCTGTCGCCCCAGGGGTCGTCCATGGGCTCGGGACTGCTCACCCGGGCCACCTCCTCCCGTCCGCGAAGCGGACCTCGCCGTGCGCTTCCTTCTTACGGCACGGCTCTGACAATTAGGACGCCCGACTCCGGTTATGACGCGTCGAGTTCGCGGCGAGTTCGTGTCGATCCCGTAAGGTCCGCGGCTCCCCCGGAGGGGGCGAAAACAGACGGCAGGCGCCGGTCCACGGTAGGGCCGCGGGCACCGTCAGCCAATCTGGTTATCCACAGGGCATGTGGATGAGCGGCCCCAGGCTGTGGAGAACCGCCCTGAACCTGTGCACGGTGCGGGGGAAAGCACTGTGGACAAACACACAGTCGCCCTCGTCACACCGCTCTGACCTGCAGGTTTGTCGTCCACTGGCTGTTGAGGAGAAAAACTTTCCCGCCGGGACCGAGATCGCGACAAACGGCGCAGAGAAGATCACACACAACCCACTCAAGTAAGGGTCGTAAGCTAGGAGCACAGATTACCTGTGGAAGATTGGAACAGGCACCGTGACCCAGGCACCCGCGCGTGCGCCGCGCACCGCCCGCCGGCATGACCGCGAGATCCTCGCGCTGGCCGTGCCCGCCTTCGGCGCGCTCGTCGCGGAGCCCCTCTTCCTGCTGGCCGACAGCGCCATCGTCGGCCATCTCGGCACCCCCCAGCTCGCTGGCCTCGGCATCGCCGCCGCCCTGCTCACCACGGCCGTCAGTGTCTTCGTCTTCCTCGCCTACGCCACCACCGCGGCCGTCGCCCGGCGGGTCGGCGCCGGGGACCTCCAGGCCGCCATACGCCAGGGCATGGACGGCATATGGCTCGCCCTCATACTCGGGGCGGTGGTCGGCGTCGCCGTGCTGCCCACCGCCCCCGCCCTCGTCGACCTCTTCGGCGCCTCCCCGACCGCCGCCCCGCACGCCACCACCTACCTGAGGATCAGCGCCCTGGGCATCCCCGCGATGCTCGTGGTGCTCGCCGCCACGGGCGTGCTGCGCGGCCTGCAGGACACCAGGACCCCGCTGTACGTCGCCATCGGCGGCTTCGCCGCCAACGCCGGGCTCAACCTCGGCCTCGTCTACGGCGCCGGCCTCGGCATCGCCGGCTCCGCGTGGGGGACGGTGCTCGCCCAGTGGGCCATGGCCGCCGTCTACCTCGCCGTCGTCGTCCGGGGAGCCCGCCGCCACGGCGCCTCCCTGCGGCCCGACGCCGCCGGGATACGGGCCTGCGCCCAGGCCGGTGTCCCCCTGCTGGTCCGCACCCTCTCGCTGCGCGCCGTGCTGATGATCGCCACCGCGGTCGCGGCCCGCCTCGGCGACACGGAGATCGCCGCACACCAGATCGTGCTGACCCTGTGGAGCTTCCTGGCCTTCGCCCTGGACGCCATAGCCATAGCCGGGCAGACGATCATCGGGCGCTACCTGGGCGCCGAGGACGCCGCCGGGGCCCGGGCCGCCTGCCGGCGCATGGTGCAGTGGGGCATCGCCTCGGGCGTCGTCCTGGGGGCCCTGGTGGCGGCGGCGCTGCCCGTGCTCACCCCGCTGTTCACCAGTGATCCCGCCGTGCGCGACGCCCTGATCCCGGCGCTGCTCGTGGTGGCCGTGGGACAGCCGATCGCGGGGATCGTCTTCGTCCTGGACGGCGTGCTCATGGGCGCCGGCGACGGCCCCTACCTCGCCTGGGCGATGCTGCTGGTCCTGGCCGTCTTCGCGCCCGCCGCACTGCTGGTGCCCACGGTCGGCGGCGGTCTGACGGCGCTGTGGTGGGCGATGAACCTGATGATGGCGGTCCGCATGGCAACCCTGTGGATACGCGCCCGGTCCGGCCGCTGGCTGGTCACGGGGGCGGTACGGGCCTGAGAACGCCGGTACGGGGCTGAGCACGCCGGGTACGGGCCTGAGCGCCCACCGGAAGGGCCCTGAGGACAGCGGAAAGGGCCGCACCCCAGTGGGGTGCGGCCCTTCCTCAGGCTATGCCTGTCGCTGCCGTCAGGCGGCGACGACCTCGATGCCGAGCTTGGCAACGACGTCGGCGTGCAGACGCACGGACACCTGGTGGGCGCCCAGGGTCTTGATGGGCGAGCCCAGCTCGACGCGGCGCTTGTCGACCTCGGGACCACCGGAAGCCTTGATCGCGGAAGCGACGTCGGCCTGGGTCACGGAGCCGAACAGGCGGCCGGCCTCGCCGGCGCGGACGCCGAGGCGGACCTTGACGCCCTCGAGCTGGCCCTTGACCTCGTTGGCCTGCTCGATCGTGGCGATCTCGCGGATCTTGCGAGCGCGACGGATCTGCGCGACGTCCTTCTCGCCACCCTTGGTCCAGCGGATCGCGAAACCGCGCGGGACCAGGTAGTTGCGAGCGTAGCCGTCCTTGACGTCGACGACGTCACCGGCAATGCCGAGGCCGGAGACCTCGTGGGTGAGGATGATCTTCATTATTTGGTCACCCTTCCCTTATCGCGCGGACGAGGTGTAGGGCAGCAGCGCCATCTCACGGCTGTTCTTCACGGCCGTGGCGACGTCACGCTGGTGCTGAGTGCAGTTGCCGGTCACGCGGCGGGCACGGATCTTGCCGCGGTCGGAAATGAACTTCCGCAGCATGTTCGTGTCCTTGTAGTCCACGTAAGCGGTCTTGTCCTTGCAGAACGCGCAGACCTTCTTCTTGGGCTTGCGCGGGGGCGGCTTCGCCATTGTCTCTCTCCTGTGAATCAAGAAGTTTTGTGCTGTCGCCCTCGGGCCGTCACCGGCCCGGGCCCGTGAAGGGCCTAGAAGGGCGGCTCGTCCGAGTAGCCGCCGCCGGAGTTGCCGGAGCCGCCGCCCCAGCCGCCTCCGCCGCCGCCCTGCTGGCCGCCGGACGGAGCGCCAGTGGCCCAGGGGTCGTCGGCGGGAGCCCCGCCGCCCTGCTGGCCGCCGCCGGGACCGGAGCCCCAGCCGCCGCCACCCTGGCCACCACCACTGCCGCCGCCATAGCCACCCTGGCCACCGCGACCCGCGGTCTTGGTGACCTTCGCCGTGGCGTTCTTCAGGCTGGCGCCGACCTCTTCGACGTCGAGCTCGTAGACCGTGCGCTTGACGCCCTCACGGTCCTCGTAGGACCGCTGCTTCAGCCGGCCCTGCACGATCACGCGCATGCCTCGCTGAAGCGACTCGGCGACGTTCTCCGCCGCCTGCCGCCACACCGAGCACGTGAGGAAGAGGCTCTCGCCGTCCTTCCACTCGTTGGTCTGGCGGTCGAAGGTGCGGGGAGTGGACGCGACACGGAACTTCGCGACCGCCGCACCGGAGGGGGTGAAGCGCAGCTCGGGGTCGTCGACGAGATTGCCGACGACCGTGATGACGGTCTCGCCTGCCATGGATGAACCTCTCGGCGGGTGTGCTGCTGGCTGCTTGCTACTCGTTGCGATGCAGCCCGATTACCTCTGAACCGCTGGGGTTCAGTGGGTCTCGGGACGGAGGACCTTGGTCCGGAGGACCGACTCGTTCAGGTTCATCTGGCGGTCGAGCTCCTTGACGACCGCAGGCTCGGCCTGCAGGTCGATGACCGAGTAGATGCCCTCGGGCTTCTTCTTGATCTCGTACGACAGACGACGACGGCCCCAGGTGTCGACCTTCTCGACCTTTCCGTTGCCCTCACGGACGACGGAGAGGAAGTTCTCGATCAGCGGGGAGACAGCGCGCTCCTCGAGATCGGGGTCGAGGATGACCATCACCTCGTAGTGACGCATGTGGAACCCACCTCCTTTGGACTCAGCGGCCACGGTCGATCCGTGGCAGGAGGGTCGTAATGCGTGAACAACGGTATCGGCGGACACTGACAATCAGCGGAAGTCCCTGGGTTTGCCCCTGGGACCGAAGCTGGGTCCGGGCAGACACCGGTGCAGACCGTACAGAGTACCTGCACTCCGGCGTCCGGTTGAAATCCGACCGCCGGGCCCCGCAATCTGAACGCATCGGGTGTGACCGGCGCTACATTCGCGCTTGCCTTCAGGAGGTGCCCCATGACACAGGCGGTTCGGCAGCCCCGTGGACCCCGCGCGCTGCTCGGCGCAGTCCTCAACAGCGACGGAAAGGCCCATCCCGTCGAGAACACCTTCGTCGCCCTGACGGTCGTGCTGGGTGCGCTCGCCGCCATCTCCTCCCTGTGGACCGGCCTGCACCTGCTCACCTCGTGGAGCGGGCTCATCGGCATCCTCACGGGGGCCTGGGGCCAGTTCATCTCCGCCACGACCGGTGAGCGTTTCCTGCTGATCATCGGGCTCGGAGCGTCCGCTTTCGGCTTCTTTCTGGGCATGGCGCACGGTGGGCTTTTCGGGGGCTTGATCGGATAAGGGCCGTACGCCCAATCGGGGCGCTCCCCGGTCGCAGTAGGCTTCGGCGCGAGAGCCGGAGCCCCGACCCTGGGGACACACCTGCCGAGGAGCGCCCCGATCATGAGCCTGACCCTGAGGACAATCAGCCGCGAGCAGCATCTGGCGTATATCCAGAGCCTGCCCTCGGCCAGTCACATGCAGGTGCCGGGGTGGGCCGATGTGAAGGGCGAGTGGCGCTCGGAGAACCTGGGCTGGTTCGACAAGACCGGGCAGATGGTCGGCGCCGGTCTGGTGCTCTACCGCCAGCTGCCCAAGATCAAGCGCTACCTGGCCTACCTGCCCGAGGGCCCGGTCATCAACTGGTTCTCGCCGAACCTCAGCGACTGGCTGCAGCCCATGCTGGCCCACCTCAAGCAGCAGGGCGCGTTCTCGGTGAAGATGGGCCCGCCCGTCGTCATCCGCCGCTGGGACGCCAACGCGATCAAGACCGGCATCGCCGACCCCGACGTCAAGCGCCTGCGTGACGTCGAGGCCACCCACATCGAGCCGCGCGCCTTCGAGGTCGCCGACCAGCTGCGCCGCATGGGCTGGCAGCAGGGCGAGGAGGAGGGCGCCGGCTTCGGCGACGTCCAGCCCCGCTACGTCTTCCAGGTGCCGCTGGAGAACCGCTCCCTGGAGGACGTCCACAAGGGCTTCAACCAGCTGTGGCGGCGCAACATCAAGAAGGCCGAGAAGGCCGGCGTCGAGGTCGTCCAGGGCGGCTACGAGGACCTGGCCACCTGGCAGCACCTGTACGAGATCACCGCCGAGCGCGACAAGTTCCGTCCGCGCCCGCTGAGCTACTTCCAGCGCATGTGGACCGCCCTCAACTCCGAGGACCCCAACCGCATGCGGCTGTACTTCGCCGTGCACGAGGGCGAGGCCGTCGCCGCCGCGACGATGCTCATCGTCGGCGGGCACGTCTGGTACTCCTACGGCGCCTCCGCCAACCACAAGCGCGAGGTCCGCCCGTCGAACGCCATGCAGTGGCGCATGCTGCGCGACGCCTACGCCCTGGGCGCCAGCGTCTACGACCTGCGCGGCATCGGCGACTCCCTCGACGAGAACGACCACCTCTTCGGCCTCATCCAGTTCAAGGTCGGCACCGGCGGCCAGGCCGCGGAGTACCTCGGCGAGTGGGACTTCCCGCTCAACAAGCTGCTGCACAAGGCCCTCGACATCTACATGTCGCGTCGCTGACCGTTCAGTCCGTCCACGAAGCAGTGCCGTCAGGCACACCACGTCACTCCGCAGACACAGGGAAAGGATCCGGGACCGGCCATGGCGCTCACGCTCTACGTCGACACCGCGCGCTGGCGGACACACCAGCAGTCCGTCATCCAGCAGTTCCCGGGCATCGTCCCGGTCTGCAAGGGCAACGGCTACGGCTTCGGCCATGAGCGGCTCGCCGACGAGGCGACGCGCATGGGCGCCGACATCCTCGCCGTGGGCACCACCTACGAAGCGGCCCGGATCAAGGACTTCTTCAGCGGTGATCTGCTGGTGCTGACCCCCTTCCGGCTGGGCGAGGAGCCCGTGCCGCTGCCGGACCGGGCCATCCGGTCCGTCTCCTCGGTCGAGGGCGTGCGCGGCCTGGTCGGCGCCCGCGTCGTCATCGAGGTCATGAGCACCATGAAGCGGCACGGCATCAGCGAGGACGACCTGCCCAAGCTGCACGCGGCCATCGAGGACGTGCGCCTGGAGGGCTTCGCGATACACCTGCCGCTCGACCGCGGTGACGGCAGCAGCGCGGTCGACGAGGTCGTGGGCTGGATGGAGCGGCTGCGCAACGCCCATCTGCCGCTGCACACGATGTTCGTCAGCCACCTCAAGGCCGACGAGCTGGTCCACCTGCAGCAGCGCTTCCCGCAGACGCGCTTCCGGGCCCGCATCGGCACGCGGCTGTGGCTCGGCGACCACGACGCCACCCACTACCGGGGCGCGGTGCTGGACGTCACCCCCGTCGCCAAGGGCGACCGCTTCGGCTACCGCCAGCAGAAGGCCACCGGTGACGGCTACCTGGTCGTGGTGGCCGGCGGTACCTCGCACGGCGTCGGGCTGGAGGCGCCGAAGGCGCTGCACGGCATGATGCCGCGTGCCAAGGGCGTGGCCCGCGCGGGCCTGGCGACCATGAACCGCAACCTCTCGCCCTTCGTGTGGGCGGGCAAGCAGCGCTGGTTCGCCGAGCCCCCGCACATGCAGGTCTCGATCCTCTTCGTGCCGGGCGACGCCCCCGCCCCGCAGGTCGGCGACGAGCTGGTGGCGCACCTGCGGCACACCACCACGCAGTTCGACCGTCTCGTCGACCACTGATCCCACTGATCCCACCCCCGTGGTGCGGGGCGGGGAGCCGTGACTACGGGTTGCGGCTCCCGGTGCCCCATTGGACGCGTGCGACGTCGGAGTGCTCCGCGTGCCGTTGACGCCGGCGCTCGGAGCCGAGGACGAATATGTCCGGCGCCCCGTCCAGGACCCCGCCGGAGGGGTCGTCCGAGCCGTCCCGGCGTACGACGTCCCGCTCGGGCAGCAGGATGTCCCGCACGACGAGCACGCACAGGTACAGCGTGCCCAGCAGGTGGGCCAGGATCGCCAGTTGGTAGCCCTCCGGCGGCAGCCCCTGGTGCTTGTCCCCGCTGCCCGTGTAGGCCAGGTAGAACCAGATGCCCAGGTAGTACAGGACCTCGCAGGCCTGCCAGATGAGGAAGTCGCGCCACTTCGGCCGGGCCAGCGCGGCCAGCGGCACCAGCCACAGCACGTACTGCGGCGAGTAGACCTTGTTGACGAGGATGAACAGCGCCACCACGAGGAAGGCCAGCTGCGCGAAGCGCGGGCGCCTGGGGGCACGCAGGCCGAGGACTCCTATGGCCAGACAGCCCAGGATCATCAGCAGCGTCGCATAGGTGTTGGCGTCGTCCAGCGGATCGCCGGTGCGCTGTGAGATGAAGAGCCAGACGGAGCCGAAGTCGACCGGCCGGTCCTGGCTGAAGGTGTAGAACTTCGCCCAGCCCTCGCGGATGTGGAACCCGTCCGCGTCATGGGTGATCATGACCGGCAGGTTGACCACGAGCCAGGCGCCGACGGCGGCGCCGGTGGTGGTGACGAGCGCCCGCAGGCGCCCGGCCCGCCAGCACAGGATGAGCACCGGTCCCAGCAGCAGCATCGGGTACAGCTTCGCCGCGGCCGCCAGGCCGATCAGCACGCCCGCCAGGAGCGTGCGCCCGCGGGACCACATCAGCATCGCGGCGGCCGTGAGGGCGACCGCGAAGAGGTCCCAGTTGATGGTGGCCGTGAGCGCGAAGGCCGGTGCGAGGGCCACCAGCAGGGCGTCCCAGGGCCGGCGCCGGTGCGTACGGGCCACGCATACGGCGATGACGGCCGTGCAGGCCAGCAGCATCCCCGAGTTGATGAGCCAGTACAGCTGTTCGCGGTGCTGAATGGTCCCGCCGCCCGGCGTGAGCAGGGCCGCGACCTCCATGAACAGTCCCGTCAGGACCGGGTACTCCAGATACTCCATGCCCCCCGAGAGGGACTGCGGGATCCGGTCGAAGTACGGCAGGAGGCCCTGGTCGAAACCGCGCCCGCTGTAGAGGTGCGGGATGTCGGAGTAGCAGGCGTGGGTGTACTGCGTGGTGGCGCCGAAGAACCAGCCGTGGTCGTAGCAGGGGAACTTCTGCACCATCCCGAGCGCGAACATCCCGATCGCCACGAGCGCGATCACCCGCACCGGCGTCCACCAGCTCACCCCGAGCAGCGCGCGCCGGCCCACCGGCCCGCCGATGAGCTCGCTGCCGGCGGCAGCCACCTCGTCCTCGACGGTGGGCCGTACAAGCTGGTCGTCCCGCACGCTCCTCATGCCCACATCCTGCCGTACCCGCGGCGGACCCGGCGGAGCCTGTGGAAAACCCCGAGGGCCGCCCCGCGCTGACGCGGAGCGGCCCTCGAAAAGTCCTGCTCAACCGGCCTGTGCCGGATTTTTACGATGATCAGATCCCGATCCGGTGCCCGCCCCCGACCCGGCGGCCGGGTCCCGGGCCCCGTGATCAGCCCTCCGGTCCTCCGAACAACCCGCCACCCGACGGGCGGGTCGGGGTCGGCGACGGCAGGCCGCCGGTGTCCCCGCCGGTACCGCCCGAATCTCCCGGGCCACCGGTGCCGCCGGTGGTGGTACCGCCGTTGTGGCCGGGCTTGCACTTGCGGTCGAACACGCCGCAGGTCCGGGACGGGGAGGGGGAGCCGGACGGCGACTTCGACGGCGAGGGGGAGGCGGACGCCGACGGCGTGGCCGAGGGCGACGCGGACGGCACGGCGCTGGGAGAGGGGCTGGCCCCGTCTCCGTAGACCTTCTCGCCGATCGGCTGCGGAGCGTCGAACTGCAGGACCGGCTGGCCCTTGAGCGCCTTGCCCATGTAGTCGGCCCAGATCTCCGCCGGGAACGACGCACCGTGGATCGTGGGCTTGCCGCCCACACCGCGCATCGAGAGGAACTCCTGCTTCTTGGCGTTGGGGTCCACGCGGTACATGCCGATAGCCGTGGACAGCTGCGGGGTGTACCCCGCGAACCAGGCCGAGCGGTTGCCGTCGGTAGTACCCGTCTTGCCCGCCGCCGGGCGGTTGCCGAGCTGCGCCGACGTACCGGTGCCCGACTCGACGACCGTCTTCAGCACGTCGGTGACGTTGTTGGCGACGTTGGCGTCGAAGGCCTGGGCGCTCTTCTCCTCGTGCTGGAAGGCGACCTTGCCGTCCTTCTCCACCTTCTCCACCGAGTAGGGGTCGACCTGCTTGCCGTTGGCCGCGAACGTCGCGTACGCGCCCGCCAGGCGGATCGCACTGGGCGCCGAGGTGCCCAGGGAGAAGGTGGGGGTCAGGGAGGCCAGCTGGTCCTTGTCCAGGCCCGCCTTGAGGGCGGCCTCCTGTACCAGGTCGGTCCCGACGTCCATGCCGAGCTGGATGAAGGGGGTGTTCACCGAGAACTGCATGGCCGTGCGGAGGGTGATGAGGCCCTTGTCCTCGTCACCGTCGTTCACCTGGTGCCACTCGCCGCCGTTCTGGTCGTGCCAGACCTTGCCCCGGTAGTCGCGCAGCGTCAGCTTGTTGTTGCCGTTGTAGATGCTGTCCGGCGACACGAGCGTGCGCTGGCTGAGGCTCTGCTGCGGGCCGAGCGCCGGATTGCGCTTGCCGTGCGTCATCGCGGCGGCCAGGACGAACGGCTTGAAGGTCGAGCCGACCTGCACACCGGTGTAGTCCGAGTTGTTGGTGAAGTGCTCCAGGGCGTTCTCACCGCCGTAGATGGCGACGATCTTGCCCGTCTTGGGCTCCACCGAGGCCCCGCCGAACTGCACGAACTGGTCGACGTCGCGCACCTTCGGCTTGATGTTCGCCTTGCGCACCTCTTCGACCGACTTCGCCAGTCCGTCGACCTTGTCCCGGTCGAACGTGGTGTGGATCTGGTAGCCACCCTTGTCCAGCTCGGCCTTGCTGATCCTGGAGTGGGCGACGATGTAGTTGTCGGCAAGGTCAGTGAGGTAGCCGATCTGCCCGGCACGGTTGGTCGCCGGCTTCGGCTTCTGCACCTTGGGGAAGCCCTGGGCGACCCACTTGTCGCGCTCGGCCGCGTCCATGCGGCCGACCTGGACCTCGCGGTCCAGCGTCCACTTCCACCGGTCGGTGGCCCGCTTGGTGTTCTTCTCCGCGGTCGCCGCCGGGCCCTGGCCGCCGTTCGGGTCGTACAGGTTCGGACCGTTCAGGGTGGCCGACAGGAACGCGCCCTCGCTCGGCGTCAGGTCCGCGCAGTCCTTGTCGAAGTACGCCCGCGCGGCGGCCTGGATGCCGTAGGCCCCGCGCCCGTAGTAGGCGGTGTTGAGATAGCCCGCAAGGATGAAGTCCTTGTCCTTGGTGGCACCCACCTTCACGGAGATGAGCAGCTCGGTCGCCTTGCGCTTGAGCGTCTGCTCCTGGCTCAGGTAGGTGTTCTTCACGAACTGCTGCGTGATGGTCGAGCCGCTCTGCGTCTCACCGCCCTGTGCCATCTTCACGACCGCTCGGGCGATGCCCATCGGGTCGACGCCCCAGTCCTTCTCGAAGCTGGCGTTCTCGGCGGAGATCACCGCGTTCTGCATCGACTTGGGGATCTGCGAGATCGGCACGATCTGCCGGTTGAGGCTGCCGCCGCCGGCGACGACCATCTGTTTGCCGTCCGCCCAGTAGTAAACGTTCTTCTGGACGACCGAGGCCTTCTGCGCGCTCGGGACCTGGACCACCGCCAGGGCCACGCCCACGATGCCCACGACCAGAGCCGCGAGCGTGAACGTCAGCCCCGTGACCAGCTTCCAGGAGGGGATCCAGCGCCGCGCCCCCTGCTTGCCCGCACGCGGGTAGTCGATGACGCGCTTCGCCGTCGGACGGCCGTTGTCCCGGCGCCCGCGGCCCGGACCGCCGGGGCCGGCGTCCGGAGAACGTCTGCGTCCGCCGGCGCCGACGGCGCGCTGGCTCGCGCGACGGGCGTCGGTCCGGCCCGTGGACCGGGCTTCGTCACCACGGCCGCGTCCGGGCGCGGCCGAACTGCTGGGTGGTGCGGTGCGGCGGCCGGGCGTCGGCTGCTGGGCCGCACGACGGGCCGAGGCTCGTCCACCGCCCTGAGGCGGCGGCGGCTTGCGGCGGTGCTCGCTCATCGAACGACTACTCCTCGGGCAGGCGCTATCGCCTGACAGCGGCAGGTGGCTTGCGGTCCCCCCGATGTGCGATCCGGCTGTCCCCCCGAGCCACGGGCCGCACTGCATACGGGACGAGGACGTCTGACGACGTCACACGGTTCCCGGTGAATTGCATGCCGCACAGACTACGCACGGCCAAATCCCGCCCACTGGGGATGTTCACTCCAAATCAGGCCGGTTGTGTCCCACGAATCGGTGATGTGACCTCGTTCACCGTGCCCCCTCTTGTCGCGGCGGCACGCCCGTTCTATCTTCTGGATGTATCGAGTCGATACATCAGCTCAGCACATCAGCCGGACACATCAGCTCGGCATAAGGGACCAATAAGGATTAGGGATCACAAGGACTAGGCTGTGGGGGACAAGGAGGCGAAACATGAGCAGACGCTCCGGCATCCTCGAGTTCGCCGTCCTCGGCCTGCTCCGCGAGTCCCCGATGCACGGCTACGAGCTGCGGAAGCGCCTGAACACCTCACTCGGGGTGTTCCGAGCGTTCAGCTACGGCACCCTCTATCCCTGCCTGAAGTCCCTGGTGGCCAACGGATGGCTGATCGAGGAACCCGGGAGCGCTCCGGAGGATGCCCTTGCGGCGTCCCTGGCCGGACGACGAGCGAAGATCGTCTACCGCCTGACGGCAGAGGGCAAGGAGCACTTCGAGGAGCTCCTCGCCCACACCGGTCCGGACGCGTGGGAGGACGAGCACTTCGCCGCCCGCTTCGCGTTCTTCGGACAGACCTCGCGGGACGTACGGATGCGGGTGCTGGAAGGCCGCCGCAGCCGTCTGGAGGAGCGTCTGGAGAAGATGCGCGCCTCTTTGGCCCGTACCCGGGAGCGGCTGGACGACTACACCCTCGAACTTCAGCGACACGGCATGGAATCCGTGGAGCGCGAGGTCCGCTGGCTGAACGAGCTGATCGAGAGCGAGCGGGCCGGGCGTGACAAGCGCACCGGTCCGGACCAGTGAGCTCTGCACTCCGCAGGGCTTCGTCGAGTACAAACAGGGAGCAACCGGAATGGGTTCGGTTCGCGTAGCGATCGTCGGTGTGGGCAACTGCTCCGCCTCGCTGGTGCAGGGCGTCGAGTACTACAAGGACGCCGACCCGAATGGCCGCGTGCCGGGTCTGATGCACGTGCAGTTCGGCGACTACCACGTCCGCGACGTGGAGTTCGTGGCCGCTTTCGACGTTGACGCGAAGAAGGTCGGCCTGGACCTCGCGGACGCCATCGGCGCCAGCGAGAACAACACCATCAAGATCTGCGACGTGCCGTCGACCGGCGTCACCGTCCAGCGCGGCCACACCCTCGACGGCCTGGGCAAGTACTACCGCCAGACCATCGAGGAGTCCACCGAGGCCCCCGTCGACGTCGTCCAGGTCCTCAAGGACAAGCAGGTCGACGTTCTGGTCTGCTACCTGCCCGTGGGCTCCGAGGACGCCGCGAAGTTCTACGCGCAGTGCGCCATCGACGCCAAGGTCGCCTTCGTCAACGCCCTCCCGGTCTTCATCGCCGGCACCAAGGAGTGGGCGGACAAGTTCACCGAGGCGGGCGTCCCGATCGTCGGCGACGACATCAAGTCGCAGGTCGGCGCCACCATCACGCACCGCGTGATGGCCAAGCTGTTCGAGGACCGGGGCGTCATCCTGGACCGCACGATGCAGCTGAACGTCGGCGGCAACATGGACTTCAAGAACATGCTCGAGCGCGAGCGCCTGGAGTCCAAGAAGATCTCCAAGACGCAGGCCGTCACCTCCCAGATCCCCGACCGCGACATGGGCGAGAAGAACGTCCACATCGGCCCGTCGGACTACGTCGCCTGGCTGGACGACCGCAAGTGGGCGTACGTGCGCCTCGAGGGCCGCGCGTTCGGCGACGTCCCCCTGAACCTGGAGTACAAGCTCGAGGTCTGGGACTCCCCGAACTCCGCCGGTGTCATCATCGACGCCGTCCGCGCCGCGAAGATCGCCAAGGACCGTGGCGTCGGTGGCCCGATCCTCTCCGCTTCCTCGTACTTCATGAAGTCGCCGCCGGTGCAGTACTTCGACGACGAGGCCCGCGAGAACGTCGAGAAGTTCATCAAGGGTGAGGTCGACGGCTAATCGCCGAACACCCCCTCGCTCGACCACAGGTCCCCGGGTAATCCACCCGGGGACCTGTGCGTTGTGTGAGGCTGTGGGGCATGCCCGTTGTGCGTGATCTTCGCGTTCTGCTGGCGCTGCGCGATTTCCGCCGTCTGCTGGCAGTCAGGCTGCTCTCCCAGGCCGCCGACGGCGTCTACCAGGTGGCGCTCGCCGCCTACGTCGTCTTCTCCCCCGAGAAGCAGGCGTCCCCGGCGGCCATCGCCTCCGCCATGGCGGTGCTGCTCCTGCCCTACTCGCTCCTGGGCCCCTTCGCCGGCGTCCTGCTCGACCGCTGGTGCCGCCGCCAGGTCCTGCTCCACGGCAACGTGCTCCGCGCCGCGCTGGCCACCGTGACCGCGCTGCTCGTCGTTGGCGGGGCGCCCGACTGGCTCTTCTACGCCTCCGCGCTCTCGGTCACCGCCGTCAACCGCTTCGTCCTCGCCGGGCTCTCGGCGTCCTTGCCCCGTGTGGTCGACTCCCCCGAGCGCCTGGTGATGGCCAACTCCCTCTCCCCGACGGCCGGCACCCTGGCCGCGACGGCGGGCGGCGGCCTCGCCTTCGTCGTACGTCTCGCCTCGTCCGACGGCGCCGCCTCCGACGCCTGGGCCGTGCTCCTCGCCGCGGCGCTGTACCTGTGCGCCGGACTCTGGTCCCTGCGCATGCCCGTGGACCTGCTGGGCCCCGACGCCTCGGCTCCCCGCGCACGGGTGCGCACCGCCCTGGCGATCGCCACGCGCGGCCTGGCCGAGGGACTGCGCCATCTGGCGCAACGCCGGACCGCCGCCCGGGCGCTGGCCGCGATGACGCTGATGCGCTTCTGCTACGGCGCGCTGACGGTCACTTTGCTGATGCTGTGCCGGTACGCCTGGTCCGACGACGACGCGGAGGGGCTGGCCCTGCTCGGCTATGCCGTCGCCGCCTCGGGAGCGGGGTTCTTCGCGGCGGCCGTGGTCACCCCGTGGGGGACCGACCGACTGGGACGGCTCGGATGGATCGTGGCCTGCGCCGCGACCGCGGCGATCCTCGAGCCCGCCCTCGGTCTGCCCTTCGAGCCCGTTCCCATGCTGATCGGGGCCTTCGTCCTGGGACTCACCACCCAGGGGGCCAAGATCGCTACGGACACGGTGGTCCAGGCGTCGGTCGACGACGCCTTCCGGGGGCGGGTCTTCGCGCTCTACGACGTCCTGTTCAACGTCGCCTTCGTGGGCGCTGCGGCGGTGGCCGCCCTGATGCTGCCGCCGGACGGGCGGTCGACCGCGCTGGTCGTAACGGTCGCCGTGATCTACGCGGCGATTGCTTGCGCTATGGCCGGATTTCGACGCCGTTAAGTGTCACATCAAGGCCACAGGGCCGCTGTGAGCTGCAGAAATGTCATGGACACCGGATACCTTACGGGCTGCAATTCGCGACCGGATCTCGCTCAGTCCGAAGGGTTTTCCCGTGACCACTCCGCCGCCCCACCAGAACCCGCACGCCCCGCAGGGCGGCAACCCGTACGGCCAGCAGCCCGGTCCCTACGGCCAGCAGCCACCGGCCGGCCCCTATGGTCAGCAGCCGCCGGCCCCGCCGTACGGCCAGCAGCCCACCGCGCCGTACGGCCAGCCCGGTGGCTGGCAGGGCGCCCCGGTGCCCCCGCCGGCGCGTCCGCGCCGCTCGCCCATGAAGATCATCCGGAACATCGTGCTGCCCATCCTGGGACTCATCATCGCGGGTGCGGCATGGCTCTTCGGCCAGGACGACGCCGAGACGCTGCAGGCCGGCCAGTGCCTGGAGAACACGGGCTCCTCCTACAAGCCGAACATCCAGAAGCGCGACTGCACCGCCTCCAACGCCACCCACAAGGTGCTGAAGAAGGTCAAGGGCACCTCCTCCGCCTACACGGCGTGCGAGAACGTGGAGGGCACCGTCGCGGCCGTGACGTGGCGGGAGCGCAGCGACTCCTTCGTCCTGTGCCTGGCGAGCAACAAGAAGTAGCGGCACCGGCAGTACGCCGAGGGGCGGTGTTTCACGTGAAACACCGCCCCTCGCCACATCTGCCGCCTAGTGACGTTTCACGTGAAACATCACCACGGAAGGTCAGCCCTGCTGGGTCGCCCACCACTCCTTGAGCGCGGCGACCGCGGTCTCCCGCTCCATGGGCCCGTGCTCCAGCCGCAGCTCCAGCATGTGCTTGTACGCCTTGCCGATCTGCGGCCCGGGGCCGACGCCCAGGATCTCCATGATCTCGTTGCCGTCCAGGTCGGGCCGGATCGAGTCCAGCTCCTCCTGCTCCTGCAGCCGTGCGATGCGCTCCTCGAGCCCGTCGTAGGCGCGGGAAAGCGCGTTGGCCTTGCGCTTGTTCCGTGTCGTGCAGTCGGATCGCGTCAGCTTGTGCAGCCGGTCCAGCAGCGGCCCCGCGTCCCGCACGTAGCGGCGCACGGCCGAGTCGGTCCACTCCCCGGTGCCGTAGCCATGGAAGCGCAGGTGCAGCTCGACCAGCTTGGCGACGTCCTTGACCAGGTCGTTGGAGTACTTGAGCTTGGTCATCCGGGCCTTGGTCAGCTTCGCGCCCACCACCTCGTGGTGGTGGAAGGAGACCCGGCCGTCCTTCTCGAAGCGGCGCGTCTTCGGCTTGCCGATGTCGTGCAGCAGCGCCGCCAGGCGCAGCACGAGGTCGGGGCCGTTCTCCTCCAGGTCGATGGCCTGCTCGAGGACGATCAGCGTGTGCTCGTAGACGTCCTTGTGCCGGTGGTGCTCGTCGCGCTCCAGTCGCAGCGCCGGGAGCTCGGGGAGGACCAGGGCGGCGAGGCCGGTGTCGACGAGGAGCTTGAGGCCTTCCCGGGGGTGGCTGGAGAGGATCAGCTTGTTCAGCTCGTCCCGGACCCGCTCGGCGGAGACGATCTCCAGACGGTCGGACATCTCCGTCATGGCGGCGACGACCTCGGGGGCGACCTCGAAGTCCAGCTGCGCGGCGAAGCGCGCGGCCCGCATCATGCGCAACGGGTCGTCGGAGAAGGACTCCTGCGGCGTCCCGGGGGTGCGCAGGACCCGGGCGGCCAGGTCCTCCAGACCGTGGTGCGGGTCGACGAACTCCTTCTCCGGCAGCACGACGGCCATCGCGTTGACGGTGAAGTCGCGGCGGACCAGGTCTTCCTCGATGGAGTCGCCGTAGGAGACCTCGGGCTTCCGCGAGGTCCGGTCGTACGCTTCCGACCGATATGTCGTGACCTCAATATCGAAGTTCGATTTGCGGCATCCGACGGTCCCAAAGGCGATCCCGACCTCCCAGACCGCGTCGGCCCACGGGCGCACGATCTTCAGCACGTCCTCGGGACGGGCATCGGTGGTGAAGTCCAGATCGTTGCCGAGACGGCCGAGCAGCGCGTCCCGCACCGACCCGCCGACCAGGGCAAGCGTGAAGCCGGCCTCCTTGAAGCGGCGGGCGAGGTCGTCGGCTACGGGAGACACCCGCAGGAGCTCGCTCACGGCACGGCGCTGCACCTGGCTGAGCTCATTCGTCGACGGCGGGGTGTGGCTGTCATTGTTGGCGTTCGGCACAACAGAAGAGGGTACGTGTCCGCGCGCGCGAGGGCCTCCTCGTTATGGGGCGCTTCACAACAGCTCTCACAAAGCAGGCGCAGCCCGGACAACGGACCCTGGTGGCGATCTTGTAGTGCCCTCCGCAGCACTTCGTCACAGCGGGCATCGTTACCATTCGTGGACGCACCATCCGACGACCACTGACGACGACGAGGGACGGGCGAGCGCGTGGCCGAGGCGGCAGAGTTCCAGGGGACGAGATCCGCTCCTGCCTGCCGGTGGTTCCGGCACACCGCGGTGCTGCTCACCGGGGTGCTGCTGTTCCTGGGCCTGGTGCAGCTGCCGGCGGCCCCCGCCGCGCACGCGGACTCCCCCGGCAACCACGCCATCAGCGTCTCTGTCGACACGGTGACGCCCGTCGCCCCGAAGCAGGACGACACGCTCACCGTCTCGGGCACGGTCACCAACGGCGGAAAGTCGGCGATCACCGGCGCCCATGTGGGTCTGCGGGTGGGCCCGCAGATCAGCACGCGCAGCGACATAGACGATCTGGGCGACCGGACGCCGTTCTCGCCGGGCACCGACGGCTCGGAGGTGGGCGGCAACCACGCGCAGAAGCTCGACGCGCTGGCTCCCGGCGTCAGCCGGGACTTCACGCTCACCGTGCCGGTCAAGGACCTCGCCCTCGGCAAGGACGGCGTCTACCAGCTCGGCGTCACCCTCTCCGGCCAGACCGCCGGCCATCCGTACGAGCAGGTCCTGAGCATCCGGCGGACGCTGCTGCCCTGGCAGCCGTCCGGGACCGACGGCAAGAAGACCCAGCTGACCTTCCTGTGGCCGCTGGTCTCCGCCACGCACCTGACCGCCCGCACCGAGTCCGACCAGCAGCAGACGCCGGTCTTCCCCAACGACGACCTGGCGGCGGAGCTGGCTCCGGGCGGCCGGCTGCAGCAGCTGGTGGCCCTGGGCAAGGGGCTGCCGATCACCTGGGTGATCGACCCGGACCTCCTCGCCACGGTCGAGGCGATGACCAAGCGCTACCAGGTCGCCGGGCCGAACGACCAGAACACCCCCGGCCGGGGCCAGGCGGTCGCCAAGCAGTGGCTCAACCAGCTCCAGGAAGCCGTCACGAACCGCCAGGTGGTGGCGCTGCCCTTCGGTGACCCGGACCTCGCGTCGCTGGCCCACCGGGGCAAGGACGTCTCCGGCGCCCTCAGCCACCTCCAGTCCGCCACGGAGCTCGCCGCGACCACCGTGGACACGATCCTCGGTGTGAAGCCGCGCACGGACTTCGCCTGGCCCGTGGACGGTGCCGTCGACTCCTCGATCGTGGACGTGGCCACCTCGGCGGGCGCCCACAACGTCATCGCCCGCAGCGACAGCCTCCGCGAGCCCGGCGCCTCCCCCTACGCCCCCACGGCGGCCCGGCAGATCGGCGGCGGCAACACGGCCGTCGTGGCGGACGCCCGGCTCTCCACCGTCTTCCAGGGCGAGATGATCAGGGCCGACGACTCCTCGCTCGCCGTGCAGCGCTTCCTCACCCAGAGCCTCATGGTGAACAAGCAGGCTCCGGAGAAGGAGCGCAGCATCGTCGTCGCTCCGCAGCGCATGCCCACGGCGAGCCAGGCGCAGGCGATGGCGACCGCCCTCAAGGGCCTGGACGGCCGCTGGACGCAGCCCCTCGACCTGGGGGACGCGGCCAAGGCCCAGCCCGACCCGTCCGCCAACCAGCAGGTGCCCGGCAGCGGCTCGTACCCGGACTCGCTGCGCTCGCAGGAGCTGTCCACCGAGGCCTTCGAGGCGATCCAGCGCACCCAGAGCACCCTCGACAGCTTCAAGGTCATCCTGACCGCCCAGGACCGCGTCGTCACCCCCTTCGGCAGCGCGATCATGCGGGAGATGTCGACCTCGTGGCGCGGCAACCCCAGGGGCGCGGCGGAGTTCCGGGACGCCGTGCAGTCCTACCTGGACCAGCTCACCCGCCAGGTACACCTGATCAACAAGTCCGACGCGACCCTCTCCGGCCGCAGCGCGACGATCCCGGTGACCGTGCAGAACGGCCTCCTGCAGGGCGTACAGGGCCTGCGGCTCGTCCTCACCTCCAGCCAGCCGAACCGACTGAAGATCGACGCCTCACAGCCCGTCGAGGTGGCGGGCGGCCGCCAGCAGTCGGTGAAGTTCGAGACGCGTGCCAACGCCAACGGTCCGGTGCAGGTGACGGCCCGGTTGTACGCCGATGACGGCCAGCCCTACGGCGAGCCGATGACCTTCACTGTGCATGTCACCTCCATCACCCCTATGGTGCTCCTGGTCATCGCCGGTGGTGTCCTCCTCCTGGTCCTCGCGGGTCTGCGTATCTACATCCAGCGCAAGCGGGCAGCTGCCCGTAAAGCCGCAGGTGGCGGACCCGACGACGCAGACGGGGGAGACTCGGGCGACGACGGTGGGCCGGGCGACGACCGACCCGAGCAGCCGGGTGATCCGGCCGCGGAATCCGGGGCGCGAGACGGTGACCCGTCCGGCTCAGGTGAGAAAGTGGAACGTTGACGTTTTGTGGGGCCGGCAGGCCGCGGACGATGAGGTGGGGTAGCGATGAGCGCGCCGTACGACGGTGACCGCGGTCAGGGCGCGGGCGGTGAGCAGCGGAACCAGTACCCGCAGAACCCGCCTGCCCCCGGCCCGGAGCACCAGGGCCCGTACGCCCGGGACCCCTACCTCCGGGACGCCTATGCGTCGGATCCCTACCCGGCGCACGACGCGTCCGCGCAGGACCCGGTGAACGACGCGTTCTACGACCGGACCGTGCCGCAGCCGCCGCCCGGCTCCTACCAGCAGCCTCCCGTGCCTCCGGTCGCCTCCGACCCGCGGATGTGGGCACAGCCCCAGCAGCCGCAGCAGCCCCAGGCACCGCAGGGTCACACCCCGCAGTACCCCCAGGCACCGCAGCCCGAGGCCTTCCCGCGCCCGTACGGCGACGAGGACGCCACCCAGCTCATCGGCGTGAACGACGTCATGGGCGGTTCTCCCGCGCCGTCGGGCGGGCAGCCCCGGCGGGACGCCTTCGCGCACCTGTACCGCGACCAGCAGCAGCCGTACGAGCCCCAGCGCCCGGCCGGTCAGCAGTTCCCGGCCGGTCAGCAGTTCCCGCCGAAGTCCCCTGGACAGTTCGTCCCGCCGCCCGCACAGCCCCCGGCGGCCGAGCCCACCCCGGAGCAGGAGCCGCCGGCGGCCCCGGCCGCCACGGCGAAGAGCGGCGGCAAGGCCGCGAGCCTGCTGAAGTCGAGCGCGGTGATGGCCGCGGGAACCATGGTCTCCCGCCTCCTGGGCTTCGGCCGGAACCTGATCATGGCAGCGGCGATCGGCGTCACCACCCTCGCCGACGGCTACCAGGTCGCCAACACCCTGCCGACCATGATCTACATCCTGGTCGGCGGCGGCGCCCTCAACGCCGTCTTCATCCCGCAGCTCGTGCGCGCGATGAAGAACGACGAGGACGGCGGCGAGGCCTACGCCAACCGGCTCCTGACCCTCGTGGTGGTACTGCTCGCCGGCGTCACCACCGTCTGTGTGCTGGCCGCACCGGTCTTCATCCAGATCATGTCGCCGACCATCGCCGATGATCCGGCCCGGATGGACGTCGCGGTGGCCTTCGCCCGCTACTGCATTCCCACGATGTTCTTCATGGGCGTGCACGTGGTCCTGGGCCAGATCCTCAACGCCCGGGGCAAGTTCGGCGCGATGATGTGGACCCCGGTCCTCAACAACATCATCATCATCGCCACCTTCGGCGCCTTCATCTGGGCCTTCGGCCCGTTCTCGGACAGCGACGTCAGCTCCGCGACCATCACGCCGGAAGGCGTCCGGCTGCTCGGCCTCGGCACCCTGCTGGGCCTCGCGGTCCAGGCGCTGGCCATGATCCCCTACCTCCGCGACGCGGGCTTCCGGATCAGGCCCCGCTTCGACTGGCGCGGCCAGGGCCTCGGCAAGGCCGCGGGGCTCGCCAAGTGGACGTTCTTCTTCGTCCTCGCCAATCAGCTCGGCATGGTCGTGGTCACCCAGCTCGCCACCAAGGCCGGCGCGCTGGCCGACAAGGCGGGCCATTCCGGCACGGGCATCACCGCGTACAACTTCGCGCTGCAGCTCTGGCAGATGCCGCAGGCCATCATCACCGTCTCGGTGATGACCGCCGTCCTGCCGAGGATCTCCCGCGCCGCCCACGACGGAGACGTCTCGGCCGTCCGCGACGACCTCTCCCACGGCCTGCGCACCTCGGCCGTGGCGATCGTGCCCTGTGCGTTCGCCTTCCTGGCGCTCGGCGTCCCCATGTCCACGCTGATGTTCTCGGCCGGCGGCGACACCGCGGGCGCCACCAACATCGGTTTCATCCTGATGGCGTTCGGCCTCGGCCTGATCCCGTACTCCGCGCAGTACGTCATCCTCCGTGGCTTCTACGCCTACGAGGACACCCGCACCCCCTTCTACAACACGGTCATCGTCGCCGCCGTCAACGCGGCAGCCTCCTTCGTGAGCTACCTCGTCCTGCCCTCGCGCTGGGCCGTGGCCGGCATGGCCGCCTCCTACGGTCTGGGCTACGCCGTCGGCGTCGGCGTCGCCTGGCGCCGGCTCAGCGCCCGCCTGGGCGGCGACCTGGACGGCTCGCACGTCATCCGCACCTACGCCCGTCTGGTCGGCGCGTGCATCCCCGCCGCGCTCGTCAGCGGAGCCGCCGCTTACGGAATCGTTCAGGTTCTGGGCAGCGACATCATCGGATCGCTCGCGGCCCTGGCCGGTGGTGGACTGATCCTGATCGCCGTCTTCTACATCGCCGCGAAGCGGATGCGGATCGACGAGTTGACCGCCATGGTCGGTATGGTGCGCGGCCGGCTCGGTCGCTGACCGGAGCACAACCATCGCCCGCCGCCGCGTGTCGTGCATAGCGCCGGACTGTGGGCACAATTGTCTTGGCTGTGGACGGCGTGCAACGGATGGGGAGGCAGGAACGACGGTGGCGGAACGGAGCACGGCTGCCGTCGACGTGGCCGACAACAGCGGCGAGCAGCCACTGACCGCCGCGGCGGGCAAGGCCACGACCGACGGGGCGGCGGCCGATAAACAGGTCAGCACGCACAAGAAGTCCGAGCGCGCGGAGAGCGAGAGCCCCGCGCGCGACGCACAATCGCCGGAGTTGCACAGCGGCCACAAGCTCGCCAGAAGGTACCGCTTGGAGGAGTGCGTCACCCGTCTGGAGGGATTCAGCAGCTGGCGTGCCGTCGACGAGAAGCTGCGCCGCGCCGTCGGCGTCCACCTGCTGCCCGCCGACCACCCCCGCGCCCGCCCGGTGCTCGCCGCCGCCCGGTCCGCCGCGCTCCTCGGCGACCCGCGCTTCGTCCAGGTCCTCGACGCCGTCGAGGAGAACGACCTCGTCTACGTCGTCCACGAGTGGCTGCCGGACGCCACCGAGCTGACGCCCGTCCTCGCCTCCGGACCTCTCGAGCCCCACGAGGCCTATCAGCTGGTCAACCAGGTGTCCCAGGCGATGGCCGCCGCCCACCGCGAGGGCCTCGCGCACCTGCGCCTCAACCCGGGCTCCGTCCTGCGCACCGGCACCGGCCAGTACCGCATCCGCGGGCTCGCCGTCATGGCCGCTCTGCGGGGCATCAGCTCCGAGCACCCCCAGCGGACCGACACCGAGGCCATCGGCGCGCTCCTGTACGCGGCGCTGACCCAGCGCTGGCCGTACGAGAGCAACGCCCACGGCCTGTCGGGGCTGCCCAAGGGCGTCGGTCTCATCGCACCCGACCAGGTCCGCGCCGGAGTGCACCGGGGCCTCTCCGAGCTCGCCATGCGCGCCCTCGTCAACGACGGGGCCACCGCGTCGCGCCAGGAGAAGCCCTGCACCACGCCGGAGGAGCTGGCCAAGGCCGTCGCCGCGATGCCGCGCATCCGGCCCCCGGAGTCGGCCTACAGCGCCCCGCCGGCCTACTCGCGCCCGTCGGTTCCCCGCAACGGGGGACCGGTCCACCCGCTGCCGGTGGCACCGCCGCCCCCGCTCCAGAGCCGCACCGGCCGCGCCCTCAAGTGGAGCGTCTCGGCCCTGCTCATCGCGGCGCTGGGACTGGGCAGCTGGCAGCTCGCGGACACGCTCCTCAAGGACGGCGAGAAGGACACTCCGCGGTCCCAGTCCTCCGGGGACGACACGCCCGGAAGGCCCACGAACAAGCCCATTACGATCACGAACGCCGCGGAGTACGCCCCGGACCACGTTCCCCAGGACAAGGACCCGGTCCAGCGGACGTACGACAACAACTCCAAGACGTACTGGCGCACGGCTTCCTTCAAGGACGGACCGTCGATCGTCCGGTACAAGGGGGGCATCGGCATCGTCTACGACCTGGGGTCGAAGCAGCAGGTCAGTGCCGCCACCGTGGACCTTCGTTACCCGGGTGACCACACCGAGGCCTCGCTCTACGCGGTCGACTCGCTGTCCCCGTCGGGGCCGGTGTCAGGCATGCAGAAGCTCTCCAGCGGCACGACCACCATGAAGACCTTGAAGCTCACGCTCCAGAAGCCTGTGGAAACGCAGTACGTCCTGCTGTGGATCACGGCGTTGCCCTTCTCGCCCTATGACAGCCAGACCTTCAGCAGCGCCGGGTACAAGCAGGCCATCAACGAAGTGAAGTTCATCGGCTGACCGTCAGGTCACGTCGCTCAGGGGGAGGGCTCGACGGTGGACGACGTCACACGTGGCGGCACGAGCGACGCCGAGCTCATCGCCCTGCACGTCAAGGGCGACCCCGATGCCTTCGGCGAGATAGTGCGGCGCCACCGCGACCGGCTCTGGGCGGTGGCGCTGCGCACCCTCGGGGACCGGGAGGAGGCCGCGGACGCCGTCCAGGACGCCCTCGTCTCCGCTTACCGGGCCGCCCACACCTTCCGCGGCCAGTCCGCCGTCACCACCTGGCTGCACCGCATCACGGTCAACGCCTGCCTGGACCGCGCCCGCAAGGCCGCCTCGCGGCGCACCGCGCCGCTCGCCGAGACCGAGCGGCTCGAGCAGCTCCTCGAACCCCACGAGCCCGCCGACGCCCCCGCCGAGCGCGGCGATCTGCACCGTGAGCTGATCCTGGCCCTGGCGAAGCTGCCCCCGGACCAGCGGGCCGCCCTCGTGCTCGTCGACATGCAGGGCTATCCGGTCGCCGAAGCGGCCGCGGTGCTGGACGTGCCGACCGGCACGGTCAAGAGCAGATGCGCCCGGGGACGGGCACGGCTGCTGCCGTTGCTCACCCATCTGCGCCCGGATCGCAGGGGTAGCCCCCCTCTTGACAGGGAAAGGAACCGGTCGCAGGGGACGTCCGTCCCACCACCGGCAGGACCGAGCGACGCAGATCCAGTGAAGGGCGGAGGTGGGCGAGCGTGACTTCGATGACCGGCACGGATGGGCACCCGGAGGTCGCGGAGATCTCCGCACTCACCGAGGGTGTCCTCTCCCCGGCGCGGACCGCGGACGTGCGTGAGCACCTCGCGGACTGCGAGCTGTGCGAGGACGTACGGAGCTCGCTGGACGAGATCCGTGGGCTGCTCGGCACCCTGCCCGGCCCCCTCCGGATGCCGGCGGACGTCGCCGGCCGCATCGACGCCGCACTCGCGGCCGAGGCGCTGCTGGACGCGACCGCGCCCGAAGCGATCGCCGAGGGTTCATCCGGCGTCGCCGTTTCACGTGAAACAGCGACGCCGGAAACAGCACCCCAGACGGCGACGGCGCGTGTTTCACGTGAAACCGTCGACCGCCCAGCTGGACGCCCACGCGCCACCACCGGGCCCGGACGGCAGTCCCCCAGGCCCTCCGGACCGCGCCCTCGCCGCGGCCGTCGCTGGCCCCAGGCGCTGCTCGGCACCGCCTGTGCCGCCGCCGTCATCGGCGTGGGCGGGTTCTTCCTGCAGTCCGGTGGGGACGACGCGTCCCAGGCGGGACCCCCGGAGCCGAGCCAGAATCAGTCGGCCCCCTCGGTCCTCGCCTACGACGGAATCAAGACGCGGGTGCAGGAGCTCCTGCGGGGAACGTCCAAGTCTTCCGAGTCCCGGGGCATGAGTTCCCAGAGCTCGCCGGAGACGACGCTGCGCGCCCCCGGAACCACCGTCCCGGCCTGTGTGCAGGACGGCATCGGCCGGACCGAGACGGCGCTGGCCACGCACCAGGAGACGTACAAGGGAGAGGACGCCTTCCTCGTCGTCCTGCCGCACCCCTCCGACGTCACCCTCGTCGACGCCTATATGGTCTCGGCCACCTGTGCCACCGCCTCGCCCCCGGCGCCCGGAAAAGTGCTGCTGAACGAGACGTTTCCACGCGACTGATCTCTCTTGCGCACGTGCTGTCGTCCCGCTCGGGAATGCTCGCCCCGTAGGATCCGTTGGGTGGGGTGAGACCCAGCAAGGACCCAGACAGCTGTCGTCAGAGACAAGGAAGACACCCGTGAGCGACGTCCGCAACGTGATCATCATCGGCTCCGGGCCCGCGGGCTATACGGCCGCGCTCTACACCGCCCGTGCCTCCCTGAAGCCGCTGGTCTTCGAGGGCGCCGTCACCGCCGGTGGTGCGCTGATGAACACCACCGACGTGGAGAACTTCCCCGGGTTCCGTGAGGGCATCATGGGCCCCGACCTGATGGACAACATGCGCGCCCAGGCCGAGCGCTTCGGCGCCGAGCTGATCCCGGACGACGTGGTCGCCGTCGACCTGAGCGACGAGATCAAGACCGTCACGGACTCCGCCGGCACCGTCCACCGCGCCAAGGCCGTGATCGTCACCACCGGCTCGCAGCACCGCAAGCTGGGTCTGCCCCGCGAGGACGAGCTCTCCGGCCGCGGCGTCTCCTGGTGCGCCACCTGTGACGGGTTCTTCTTCAAGGACCAGGACATCGCCGTCATCGGCGGTGGCGACACCGCGATGGAGGAGGCCACCTTCCTCTCGCGCTTCGCCAAGTCCGTGACCGTCGTCCACCGTCGTGACACCCTGCGCGCCAGCAAGGCGATGCAGGAGCGTGCCTTCGCCGACCCCAAGATCTCCTTCATCTGGGACAGCGAGGTCGCCGAGATCCACGGTGAGAACAAGCTCTCGGGGCTGACGCTGCGCAACCTGAAGACCGGCGAGTCCGCCGAGCTGCCCGTGACCGGCCTGTTCATCGCCATCGGCCACGACCCGCGCACCGAGCTCTTCAAGGGCCAGCTGGAGCTGGACGACGAGGGCTACCTGAAGGTCGAAGCCCCCTCGACCCGCACCAACCTCACCGGTGTGTTCGCCGCCGGTGACGTCGTGGACCACACCTACCGCCAGGCGATCACCGCCGCCGGCACCGGTTGCTCCGCCGCGCTCGACGCCGAGCGCTACCTCGCCGCGCTCTCCGACCGCGAGGGTGTCCGGGAGCCCGAGATGACCCCCTGATCCACCCCCACCACCCTCCCCACGCAGAACAGATTCAAGGAGACCTCAGTGGCTCTCAAGTCCGTGACCGACGCGTCCTTCGAAGAGGACGTCATCAAGAGCGACAAGCCCGTCCTGGTGGACTTCTGGGCCGAGTGGTGCGGTCCGTGCCGCCAGATCGCTCCTTCGCTCGAGGCGATCTCCGCCGAGTACGGCGACAAGCTCGAGATCGTCAAGCTGAACATCGACCAGAACCCGACCACCGCCGCCAAGTACGGCGTCATGTCGATCCCGACGCTCAACGTCTACAAGGGTGGCGAGGTCGTCCAGACCATCGTCGGCGCCAAGGCCAAGGCCGCCCTCGAGCGCGAGCTGGCCGACTTCATCCACGCCAAGTAAGCGCGTCACAGCCGGCCTGCGTCAGCAGGCGCTGTTTCACGTGAAACAGGCCCGCCCTTCTCCCAGGGGCGGGCCTGTTCGCTTTCCCTCGGACGGCCGCGGAGGTCAGGGCGCCTACAGGGGTCGCAGCGCGGGCTCCTTCTGGACCGCGCCCAGCAGGCGGTCCAGGGCCAGCTCGACGTCCTCTTTCCAGGAGAGCGCCGTCCGCAGTTCCAGCCGCAGCCGCGGATAGCGCGGGTGCGGCCGTACCGTCTTGAAGCCGACGGCCAGAAGGTGGTCGGCGGGCAGCACACAGGCCGGCTCTTTCCAGCGGGCGTCCCCGAACGCCTCGATCGCCTTGAAGCCCCGCCGGAGCACATCCTTTGCGACGGTCTGCACCATCACCCGGCCCAGGCCCTGGCCCTGGTAGGCCGGCATCAGCCAGGCGGTCATCAGCTGCACGGCGTCCGCGGCCACCGGACTGGTGGGGAACGCCGTGGAGCGTGGCACGTAGGCGGGGGGAGCGTAGAGCACGAAGCCCACCGGCACATCGTCGACGTAGACCACACGGCCGCAGGAGCCCCACTCCAGCAGGACCGCGGAGATCCAGGCTTCCTTCTCCAGCTCCGGGCGTCCGGCTCTCAGCGCGGCTTCGCCGCTGACGGGGTCCAGCTCCCAGAAGACGCACGCACGACAGCGCTTGGGAAGGTCCGGGAGGTTGTCCAGCGTGAGCGGTACGAGCCGTCGCCCCATGCAGCCAGTTCCTCACTTCCGTCGCGTGCCACGCTCCGGGCGGCGCTCAGCGCACTGAACTCCTTGAGAAGGCTGCCGACGAATCCGCCGACCGCTCCCAAGCTCAGACCCGCTGCCACCAGTCCGGTCCGGCTCACCGTTCGCATGGCCCCGCCCCTCCGTGAACTGTGTCCAACGTGGATGTGCCATACCCAACGCATCGTATCCGGAGGTCGATTGAGCGGATAGCCGGACAAGGCAAAGGGCGGGTTGTGTCCACGCGAGGTTCCACGTGAAACACAACCCGCCCGAGGCGAGCGCCGTAAAGGTCCCTAGTCCGTGCTGTCGCCGTCCCCGTCGGAGAGCTTCTGCTCCAGCACCCGCCCCTCGCCGGGGGCCAGCGTGCCCAGAATCCGCTCCAGATCATCCATCGAGGCGAACTCGACGACGATCTTTCCCTTCTTCTGCCCGAGGTCCACCTTCACCCGGGTCTCGAAGCGGTCCGACAGTCGCGAGGCCAGATCGCTGAGCGCGGGGGCGACCCGGGCACCGGCCCGGGGGCCCTTGCCCTTCCCCGTGCTCTTCGGACGCGACCCCATCAGGGTCACGATCTCCTCCACCGCACGCACCGACAGCCCCTCGGCCACGATGCGATGGGCGAGCCGGTCCTGCTCCTCCGAATCGTCGATGGAGAGCAGGGCACGGGCGTGACCGGCGGAAAGCACTCCCGCCGCCACCCTTCGCTGCACGGCCGGTGAGAGCTTCAGCAGACGCAGGGTGTTGGAGACCTGGGGACGCGAACGCCCGATGCGGTCCGCCAGCTCGTCATGCGTGCAGTTGAAGTCCTTGAGCAGCTGGTCGTAGGCGGCAGCCTCTTCCAGCGGGTTCAGCTGAGCCCGGTGCAGATTCTCCAGGAGCGCGTCCAGCAGAAGCTTCTCGTCATCCGTCGCCCGGATGATGGAGGGGATCCGCTCCAGCCCGGCCTCACGGCAGGCGCGCAAGCGACGCTCGCCCATGATGAGCTCATAGCGCTCCGGCGCCAGTTGACGCACCACCACGGGCTGCAGCAGGCCGACCTCGCGGATGGAGGTGACCAGTTCGGCGAGGGCGTCGTCGTCGAAGACCTTACGGGGCTGCCGGGAGTTGGGCGTGATGGAGTCCAGGGGCAGCTCGGCGAAGTGCGCACCCGCCACCGGCTCCCCGGCCGGCGAGCCGGCCTCCGTTTCACGTGAAACGGAGCCATACGCCTGAGGGCCATCCACGTGCGTTTCACGGGGAAGGGTGACCCCGTCCACCGTCATCGTGGTCGCCGTACCGGCCGTCCCCCGCTCCGCCGTCAGCACCGGCACCATGGTCGGGGACGTCACGCCGGACCCTACGGCCGGTCCGCTCTTCTCCGCGCCCTTCGGTGCCGGCGGGATCAGCGCACCGAGCCCCCGGCCCAGTCCTCTACGTCGCTCACTCACTGAAGCCCCTCCGACATACTGTGCTGGTCTTGCTGTTGCTGGCGGCCCACCGTGTGAGCCCTGGCGCCTTCGTAGTGCACGCCGACCCCCCGTAGCGCGATCTCCCGGGCCGCCTCCAGATAGGACAGCGCCCCACTGGAACCCGGGTCGTACGTAAGAACTGTCTGCCCATAGCTGGGCGCCTCGGAGATGCGGACCGAGCGCGGGATGCTGGTCCGCAGCACCTCCTGGCCGAAGTGTGTGCGTACCTCGTCGGCGACCTGCGAGGCGAGCCGGGTCCGGCCGTCGTACATCGTCAGCAGGATCGTCGACACATGGAGCTTCGGGTTCAGATGCCCCCGCACCAACTCGACGTTGCGCAGCAGCTGGCCCAGTCCTTCCAGCGCGTAGTACTCGCACTGGATGGGGATCAGCACCTCGGCGCCGGCGACGAGTGCGTTGACCGTCAGCAGGCCGAGCGAGGGCGGGCAGTCGATGAGGATGTAGTCCAGCGGCTGCTCATAGGACTTGATCGCCCGGTCCAGCCGGCTCTCCCGGGCCACGAGCGAGACCAGCTCGATCTCGGCGCCCGCCAGGTCGATGGTGGCAGGGGCGCAGAAGAGCCCCTCCACATCCCTCACCGGCTGCACCACGTCGGAGAGCTTCTTGTTGTCCACGAGGACGTCGTAGATCGACGGCACATCGGCGTGGTGGTCGATTCCCAGAGCCGTCGAGGCGTTGCCCTGCGGATCGAGGTCGATGACGAGCACCCGATTGCCGTGCAGCGCCAGGGAGGCGGCCAGGTTCACGGTGGTCGTGGTCTTCCCGACCCCGCCCTTCTGGTTGGCGACCACCATCACCCGGGTCTGTTCCGGCCTCGGCATCGGCATGGGGGCCGTTTCACGTGAAACAGCCACGACCGCGGGGACGGGACCAGGGACAGGCGCTGGTTCGGAGTCGGCGGGGCGGGGGCCGGGGACCGGGTCGGTCATCGGCCCCGCGATGTTGGCGTCGGACCGCAAGGATTCACTCTCCTCGACATCAGGCTCGCAATGAACAGAGCCTGCCATGCTTTCGGGGTCGTGAACCAGCGAGGCCCGTTCTCCTGTGGATGAATCCCGTGGGCCTGTGGACGATCCCACTTCCTCGACCGGTCGACGGTCACGCGGCGCGGCGGCCGCACGACTGCGGCCGATGATTCCATGCAGCAGGGAGCGATGTTTCACGTGAAACACGATGCACGGCACGCCGCGCTACCGAGCCGCGACACTCCGTTATGGATAGTTTTGCCAGCTTGTATGGAGCATTGCATCCGAGGGATCCCCCCTCGGATGCCTCACATCCGGTGCCGGCGCGTCAGCGACGACGGCGCGAGCGGTCGGCCCTGGCGGCCTTGGCCCGCTTGGCGGCGAACCGCACCCCGCCGGGGCTCTCCCCGACCTCGACCCGGACCACGGTGGACAGCGGTTCCACCACGCCCTCGCCGACCTGGAGCACCGAGGTCCGCACGACACCGAGCTTGCTCAGTGCGGCACGGGCGCCCTGGAGCTCCTCCTCCGCCGTGTCCCCCTTGAGCGCCAGCATCTCGCCGTAGGGGCGCAGCAGCGGCACGCCCCAGCCGGCCAGCCGGTCCAGGGGCGCGACGGCCCGGGCGGTGACCACGTGCACCGGATCGACCTTGCCCAGCATCTCCTCGGCCCGGCCGCGGACCACCGTGACGTGGTCCAGGCCGAGCAGCTCCACGACCTCCTGCAGGAAGGTCGTGCGGCGCAGCAGCGGCTCGAGCAGGGTGATCTGCAGGTCCGGGCGGACGAGGGCCAGCGGGATACCGGGCAGGCCGGCGCCCGAGCCCACGTCGCACACCGAGACGCCGTCCGGCACGGCCTCGGAGAGCACCGCACAGTTCAGCAGGTGGCGCTCCCACAGGCGGGGGACCTCACGGGGGCCGATCAGTCCACGCTTCACACCCGCGTCAGCGAGCAGTTCCGCGTAGCGGACGGCCTCCGGAAAGCGGTCACCGAATACCGCCCGCGCCGCCGCGGGCGCCGGGGGGAGCTCCGCTGCCTCTTCCACGGGGAACCGTCCTTCCGTACAACGTTGGGTGGAACTCCGACGTCCGCTGTGAACGCCGGAATCTGAATATCAGGCTGACAAGGATCGGCCCCGCCTGCGAGCAGACGGGGCCGTACACACCTGGAAGTGCGACAGATCAGGCCGGGAGGACGACCACTCGGCGCTGCGGCTCCTCGCCCTCGGACTCGCTGCTCAGGCCGGCGGCGGCCACCGCGTCGTGGACGACCTTGCGCTCGAAGGGGGTCATCGGGTCCAGCTTGACGGGCTGACCGGTGCTCTTGGCCTCCTGGGCGGCCTTGGCGCCGATCTCGGCCAGCTCCTCGCGCTTGCGCGCCCGGAAACCGGCGATGTCGAGCATGAGGCGGCTGCGGTCGCCGGTCTCCCGGTTCACCGCGAGCCGGGTCAGCTCCTGGAGGGCCTCCAGGACCTCACCGTCGCGGCCCACCAGCTTCTGCAGGTCACGGCTGGTGGAGTCGCTGATGATCGACACCGAGGCGCGGTCCGCTTCGACGTCCATGTCGATGTCGCCGTCGAGGTCGGCGATGTCCAGCAGCCCCTCGAGGTAATCGGCGGCGATCTCGCCCTCCTGCTCGAGGCGGGACAGCGTGTCGGTGCCCTCGGCGGCGGTCTGGGGCTGCGTCTCCGTCACGGTGGACTCCTTCATTACTTCTTCGACGGGTGCTTGGGCCGCTGCGGGCCGCCCTTGCGCTGTCCGGACTTGGCGCTGCGGGAGGTGCCGCCCTGCTTGGACTTGGCGTCACCCGGCTGGTCGTCCCGGTCCTTCTCCAGCGAGGTCTTCTTGGTGCCCGCGACGGGCTGGGCCGTGCCGGCGACCTGGCGCTTGGCCTTCGTCTGGCGCTTGGGCTGCTGACGGGCCGCACGGGCGGCCTCGACGGCCTTGCGGGCCTCGACCTCCGCCGGGTCCTCCTTCAGCTTGCCCTTGGCCCGCAGGCGCTCCTGGCGCTGGGTGTAGGCGAGGCTGCCCGGAGTGGGGTTGCGGCGGATGACGAACATCTGCTGGCCCAGGGTCCACACGTTGGTGGTCAGCCAGTAGACGAGGACACCGACCGGGAAGTTGATGCCGAAGACGGCGAACATGATCGGGAAGACGTACATCAGCATCTTCTGCTGCTGCATGAACGGTGTCTTCACCGTGAGGTCGACGTTCTTCGTCATCAGCTGGCGCTGCGTGTAGAACTGCGACAGCGACATCAGGACGATCATGATGACCGTGACCACGCGGACGTCGGTCAGCGTGGAACCGAGCGACTCGACCTTGCTCGCGCTGTCCATGAACTTCGACGCGATCGGGGCACCGAAGATGTGCGCTCTACGGGCGCTGTCCACCAGCCCCTGGTCCAGGACGCCGACCTCGTGCCCACCGGCGATCTTGTTCAGCACCTGGTACAGGGCGATGAAGAAGGGCGACTGCGCCAGAATCGGGAGGCAGCTCGAGAGCGGGTTGGTGCCCGACTCCTTGTAGAGCTTCATCATCTCTTCGGACTGGCGCTGCTTGTCGCTCTTGTAGCGCTCCTGGATCGCCTTCATCTTCGGCTGGAGCGCCTGCATGTTCCGCGTGGCCTTGATCTGCTTCACGAAGAGCGGGATCAGGCAGATACGGATCAGCACCACCAGCGAGACGATGGACAGACCCCACGCCGCGCCGCTGTCCTTGTTGAAGATCAGGCTGAAGAACGAGTGAAACTGGACGATGATCCAGGAAACGGCGTAATAGAGAGGATTCAGGATCGTGTCCACGAATCAGGCTCCTTGGGCGTTGGGCTGAGTCTCGGGCTGTGCGGTGGGCCCCTCGGCGGGGTGCCCGCCCAGTCGGCTCCTCAGCCGCTGGTGCCAGACCGGACGCTTCCGGGGAGGGACGTGGTCGACGCCACCGAGCGACCACGGGTTGCAGCGCAGGATGCGCCAGGCCGTCAGCGCCGTTCCTTTGACCGCGCCATGCACGTCAATGGCCTTGTAGCCGTAGTGCGAGCACGACGGGTAGTACTTGCAGACCGGGCCCAGCAAGGGGCTGATGGTCCACTGGTAGAGCTTGATCAACCACAGCAGCGGGTACTTCACTGTGCGCTCCCTCCCGGGTGACCGGGGCTCCGGGGGTCACCCCCCGGGGGATTGCTTCGCGGCGCCCCTCCCAGCAGCCGCTGCAGCGCGGTATCGAGATCGCGGGCCAGCTGCTCATGGTCCGCCTCACCCGCGCCGGGCAGGGCTCGCACCACCACCAGGCTACCGGCGGGCAGCTGATCCAGCCGGTCACGCATGAGGTGGCGCAGGCGCCGCTTGACGAGATTGCGGACCACGGCACCGCCGACGGCCTTGCTCACGACGAAACCCGCACGCACCGAGGGGACGTTCCCCCCCGGCGTGTGCGGGTCCGTTGTACCGCTGCGTAGGTGGACGACGAGGAGCGGGCGCCCGGCCCGGCGTCCTCGGCGAACCGCGGTCGCAAAGTCCTCGCGCCGCCTCAGCCGAGACTCGGAAGGCAGCACGACCTGGACCTTGCCGTCAGGCCGGTCAGGCCGACAGGCGGGCGCGACCCTTGCCACGGCGGGACGCGAGGATCGCGCGGCCGGCACGGGTGCGCATGCGCAGGCGGAAGCCGTGGGTCTTCGCGCGGCGGCGGTTGTTCGGCTGGAAGGTGCGCTTGCTCACTCGGGGACTCCAGAAATATTGATGGCGGGACATCGCCTGGCTGTCACCGTGCGCCCACGAGAAGCTCGCAATACGCCCAAGTGCACCGCTTCACGATCACGATCAGATACGATCGCGATCTTTGCCCATCGGAGGCAGGCGGCAGCAGCCATCGACAACTCGACCTGGTCACGGTACGCGCGGTTACGCCATCCGGTCAAACCGGCAGTGCACCAGGCATACACCGTAGCTTCCCCCAGGGCCGAGCCGACACCACGTGCCGACCCATGGCACATTTGTACACACCCTGTGGACAACGACTTGAACCGTACACCTCGGCCTGACTACCGTGGCTGAACTCTGAATCCTTCCCGCACGTCCCGAGAACCACACATTCGTGGGACTCCGGGGCGCCCCCCTGACCCGTGACTGAGAGAGCGTGCCCTGTGGCTGACCTGCCCGCCGATCTTGCCGCAGTGTGGCCGCGCGTGCTCGAACAGCTCCTCGGTGAGGGGCGGGGCCAGGGCGTGGAGAGCAAGGACGAGCACTGGATCAAGCGGTGCCAGCCGTTGGCCCTGGTGGCCGACACGGCCCTGCTGGCCGTGCCCAACGAGTTCGCCAAGGGCGTCCTGGAGGGCCGGCTGGCGCCGATCGTCAGCGAGACCCTCAGCCGCGAGTGCGGCCGCCCCATCCGGATCGCGATCACCGTCGACGAGTCCGCGGGCGAGCCCCCCGCGCCTCAGGGCCCTCCCCAGGCCCAGGAGCGCCCCCAGCACCAGCCCGGCCAGCGTCCGGGCCCCGGGCAGGGCCGGGACGCCTACGAGGGCTACGACAGCCACGGCGGCTACGACGGCCGCGAGAGCTACGGCGGCCGCCCCGGCTCCGACGAGCTGCCGTCCGTACGCCCCGCCTACCCCGACTACCAGCAGCCCCGGACCGACCCCGGCGCCTGGCCGCGCCACTCGGCGCCCCCCGGCCCGGCCGCGCCCGACCGCGGCGACTACGGCTGGCAGCAGCCGCGCCTGGGCTCCTTCGCCGAGTCCGAGCGCGACCCCTACGCCTCGCAGTACGAGCAGCAGCAGCCGGACTACCGCTCCCCGGGCCAGGGCGAGCGGTCGGCGTACGAGCAGCGCCGGGAGCTGCCCGACGGCCCCTCCCGCGGCGGCCCGTCCGGCTCGCCGTCCGAGCGTTCCAGCGGCTCTTCGTCCTCCGCGTCCTCGACGGGGGCGGCCGAGCCGACGGCACGGCTGAACCCGAAGTACCTCTTCGACACCTTCGTCATCGGCGCGTCCAACCGCTTCGCGCACGCGGCGGCCGTGGCGGTGGCCGAGGCGCCGGCCAAGGCGTACAACCCCCTGTTCATCTACGGGGAGTCCGGGCTCGGCAAGACGCACCTGCTGCATGCCATCGGGCACTACGCGCGCAGCCTCTACCCGGGTACGCGGGTGCGCTACGTGAGCTCCGAGGAGTTCACCAACGAGTTCATCAACTCCATCCGCGACGGCAAGGCGGACGCGTTCCGCAAGCGCTACCGCGACATGGACATCCTGCTGGTCGACGACATCCAGTTCCTCGCGAGCAAGGAGTCGACGCAGGAGGAGTTCTTCCACACCTTCAACACCCTGCACAACGCCAACAAGCAGATCGTGCTCTCCTCGGACCGGCCGCCCAAGCAGCTGGTGACCCTCGAGGACCGGCTCCGCAACCGCTTCGAGTGGGGCCTGATCACGGACGTGCAGCCGCCCGAGCTCGAGACCCGGATCGCGATCCTGCGCAAGAAGGCGGTCCAGGAGCAGCTCAACGCGCCGCCGGAGGTGCTGGAGTTCATCGCGTCCCGCATCTCGCGCAACATCCGCGAGCTGGAGGGCGCCCTCATCCGGGTGACGGCCTTCGCGAGCCTGAACCGGCAGCCGGTGGACCTGGGCCTGACCGAGATCGTCCTGAAGGACCTGATCCCGGGCGGCGAGGACGCCTCCCCGGAGATCACGGCGCCGGCCATCATGGCGGCGACCGCCGACTACTTCGGGCACACCGTCGAGGACCTGTGCGGAGCCTCGCGCAGCCGGGTGCTGGTGACGGCCCGGCAGATCGCGATGTACCTCTGCCGCGAGCTGACGGACCTCTCCCTGCCGAAGATCGGCGCCCAGTTCGGCGGCCGTGACCACACGACCGTGATGCACGCGGACCGCAAGATCCGGGCGCTGATGGCCGAACGGCGCTCCATCTACAACCAGGTGACCGAGTTGACGAACCGCATCAAGAACGGCTGACAGGGCCGGCGAGGACCGTCTGAGGGCGCTTCGGGACGCTTCCCGGGGCGCCCTTCGGCGTTCCCGGGGCCCGCCGACGGCGACCGCACCGCGCCGCGCACTCCCCAGCCTGTTCGAATATGGGCTCTGACCTGGGGGTTCTCCACAGATTCGGGCGTCGTCCACCGTCCACACCCTGGGGACCGGGAAGTTATCCAGATCATGTCCACAGGCCGGGCTGTTGATATGCCATCAGCCGAGGTCAGCGGGCTGGGGATTTGTGGCAAACGGCGCTCCACAGCCTGTGGACGGAGGATCCGCCCACAACCGCCCCGGCCGTTGTCCACCGGCCGCCCACAGGAGGACCGGTGTTATACACAGCCTTTCCACATCCCTGTCCACTGTTCGGCAACGAAACGCCGAAGGTCACCGCACCGAGTGAAAGCCGTCACACCAAGATGCCGGATTGGGCTGTGGGCAACGTGGGTAAAGCTGGGGACAGGCCTGGGGAGAAGTGCGCCCTGCCTGTGCACCGGGTGTGCAGAACTTTTCGCGGTCCACAGAAGCCCCCGGTTTTCCACTGCCCCCACCCACAGGCGCGGTGGACAAAAAATCCGGCCTGACCTGGGCAAAGGAAGTTTTCCACGGTTTCCACAGGCCCTACTACTACGACCACAGAGATCTACCGGGAAACTCGCTTCGAAGTGGGTCCTGTGCACAACTCGGCCGCGGGCCGCGCCACGCCCCGGACCTCGACTTGACCGCCGGCCGCACCGACTGTCAGCGGCGTGCGTCAGACTGGTCTCCGGCAACTCAGCCGACGAAGAAGCCAGCAGGGCGAGCCAGCAACAAGCAGGAGGCGGTTCCGGTGAAGATCCGGGTGGAGCGCGATGTACTCGCGGAGGCAGTGGCCTGGGCGGCCCGCAGCCTCCCGGCCCGTCCGCCGGTACCGGTCCTCGCGGGCCTGCTGCTCAAGGCGGAGGACGGCTCCCTGAGCCTGTCCGGCTTCGACTACGAGGTCTCCGCCCGGGTCTCGGTCGAGGCCGATGTGGAGGAGGACGGCACCGTCCTGGTCTCCGGCCGCCTCCTCGCCGACATCTGCCGCGCACTTCCCAACAGGCCTGTGGAGATCTCCACCGACGGTGTGCGCGTCACCGTGGTCTGCGGCTCCTCGCGATTCACACTCCACACCCTGCCTGTGGAGGAATACCCGGCCCTGCCCCAGATGCCCACCGCCACCGGCACGGTCCCGGGCGAGGTCTTCGCCTCGGCCGCCGCCCAGGTCGCCATCGCCGCCGGCCGCGACGACACCCTGCCGGTGCTCACCGGTGTCCGCATCGAGATCGAGGGCGACACCGTCACCCTGGCCTCCACCGACCGCTACCGCTTCGCGGTCCGCGAGTTCATGTGGAAGCCGGAGACCCCGGACATCTCCGCCGTCGCCCTGGTGCCCGCCAAGACGCTGCTGGAGACCGCCAAGTCGCTCAGCGGCGGCGACACCGTCTCGATCGCCCTGTCCGGCTCCGGTGCCGGCGAGGGCCTGATCGGCTTCGAGGGCGCCGGCCGTCGTACGACCACCCGCCTGCTCGAGGGCGACCTGCCGAAGTACCGCACGCTCTTCCCGACCGAGTTCAACTCCGTCGCCGTGATCGAGACCGCCCCGTTCGTCGAGGCCGTCAAGCGCGTCGCGCTCGTCGCCGAGCGCAACACCCCGGTCCGCCTCAGCTTCGAGCAGGGCGTCCTCATCCTCGAGGCCGGCTCCAGCGACGACGCACAGGCTGTGGAAAGGGTCGACGCCCAGCTCGAGGGCGACGACATCTCGATCGCGTTCAACCCCGGCTTCCTGCTGGAGGGCCTCTCCGCGATCGACTCCCCGGTCGCCCAGCTGTCCTTCACCACGTCCACCAAGCCCGCGCTGCTCAGTGGCAAGCCCGCCCTGGACGCCGAGGCGGACGACGCCTACAAGTACCTGATCATGCCGGTGCGGCTGTCCGGCTGAGGCGGGCCGCCCCTGCCCGGGGGCCGCTCACCCGATGAGCGCCCCCGGTCCACAGGTGTGCACAAACCCTCGGGCGTAGGCTCGGAGCAGGTACCTCCGGTACACCTCGCACGACTACGGCACTTAAGGATCACTGATGGAGCTCGGTCTCGTCGGCCTCGGCAAGATGGGCGGCAACATGCGCGAGCGCATCCGCCGCGCAGGCCACACCGTCATCGGATACGACCGCAACCGCGACCTCGCGGATGTCCACAGCCTCAAGGACCTTGTGGATTCCCTGCAGGGTCCGCGCGTCGTGTGGGTCATGGTCCCCGCGGGCGACGCGACCCAGTCCACCATCGACGAGCTCGGTGAGCTGCTCTCCCCGGGTGACATCGTCGTCGACGGCGGAAACTCCCGCTGGACCGACGACGAGAAGCACGCCGAGGAGCTCGCCGCCAAGGGCATCGGCTTCGTCGACTGCGGCGTCTCCGGCGGCGTCTGGGGCCTGGAGAACGGCTACGCCCTGATGTACGGCGGCGACGCCGAGAACGTCGCGAAGGTCCAGCCGATCTTCGACGCGCTCAAGCCCGAGGGCGACTTCGGCTCCGTCCACGCCGGCAAGGTCGGTGCGGGCCACTTCGCCAAGATGGTCCACAACGGCATCGAGTACGCGATGATGCAGGCCTACGCCGAGGGCTGGGAGCTCCTGGAGAAGGTCGACTCCGTCACCGACGTGCGCGAGGTCTTCCGCAGCTGGCAGGAGGGCACGGTCATCCGCTCCTGGCTGCTCGACCTGGCCGTCAACGCCCTCGACGAGGACGAGCACCTGGACGGTCTGCGCGGCTTCGCCGCCGACTCCGGCGAGGGCCGCTGGACCGTCGAGGCCGCCATCGACAACGCCGTGCCGCTCCCCGCGATCACGGCGTCCCTGTTCGCCCGCTTCTCCTCCCGCCAGGAGGACTCGCCGCAGATGAAGATGATCGCCGCGCTGCGCAACCAGTTCGGTGGCCACGCGGTCGAGAGCAAGAAGTAAGACCCGCAGCAGCCGGGGGAGGTCGGCGCACACCCATGCACGTTTCGCATCTGTCGCTGGCCGACTTCCGCTCGTACGCCCGGGCCGAGGTTCCGCTCGACCCGGGCGTCACGGCCTTCGTGGGCCCCAACGGCCAGGGCAAGACCAACCTCGTCGAGGCGGTCGGCTATCTGGCGACGCTCGGCAGCCACCGGGTCTCCTCCGACGCGCCCCTGGTCCGCATGGGCGCCGACCGGGCGGTCATCCGCGCCTCGGTCGTCCAGGACGAGCGACAGCAGCTGATCGAGCTGGAGCTCAACCCCGGCCGCGCCAACCGGGCCCGGATCAATCGTTCCTCCCAGGTCAGACCGCGCGACGTGCTCGGCATCGTCCGCACGGTCCTGTTCGCCCCCGAGGACCTGGCGCTGGTCAAGGGCGACCCCGGGGAGCGCCGCCGCTTCCTGGACGAACTGATCACCGCCCGCTCCCCCCGCATGGCGGGCGTGCGCTCCGACTACGAGCGCGTCCTCAAGCAGCGCAACACCCTCCTGAAGTCCGCCGCGATGGCCCGCCGCCACGGCGGCCGCGGCATGGACCTGTCCACGCTCGACATCTGGGACCAGCATTTGGCCCGGGCGGGCGCCGAGCTGCTCGCGCGCCGGCTGGACCTGATAGCCACGCTGCGCCCGCTGGCCGACAAGGCCTACGAGCAGCTGGCGCCCGGCGGCGGCCCGGTCTCCTTCGACTACCGCGGCCCCGCCGGCATCGAGGGCGTCCACACCCGCGAGGAGCTCTACGAGGTGCTGCTCGCGGCCCTGGCCGAGGCGCGCAAGCAGGAGATCGAGCGCGGCGTGACGCTGGTCGGCCCGCACCGCGACGAGCTGCTCCTCAGGCTCGGCCCGCTGCCGGCCAAGGGCTACGCCAGCCACGGCGAGTCCTGGTCGTACGCGCTGGCGCTGCGCCTGGCCTCGTACGAGCTGCTGCGCTCGGAGGGCAACGAGCCGGTGCTGGTGCTGGACGACGTCTTCGCGGAGCTGGACGCCCGGCGCCGGGAGCGGCTGGCCGAGCTGGTCGCCCCGGGTGAGCAGGTGCTGGTGACGGCGGCCGTGGACGACGACGTACCGGGCGTGCTGGTAGGCGCGCGGTACGCGGTCGCGGAGGGCAGGGTCGAACGCGTATGAGCGACCGCCCCGAGCAGAGCGCCCCGCAGCCGGCCAAGGCGCCCGAGCCCTCCGGCGTGGACCTGGCGCGCGTGGCGCTGCGGGCCGCCAAGGAGCAGGCGCGGGCGCGGGGCAACGCGGCGCAGCAGAAGAAGCAGGCGCGCCGCGGCGGCCTGCGCTCCGGCGCGCGCGCCGACGGGCGCGATCCGCTGCCGCTGGGCGCCGCGATCAACCGGCTGATCACCGAGCGCGGCTGGGAGAAGCCCGCGGCGGTGGGCGGCGTGATGGGCCGCTGGCCGCAGATGGTGGGCCCGGAGGTGGCGCTGCACTGCGAGCCGCAGGCCTACGACGAGGACGCCCGGGTGCTGACGGTGCAGTGCGACTCGACGGCGTGGGCGACCCAGCTGCGGCTGCTGGCACCCCAGCTCGTGGCCCGGCTGAACGCCGACCTCGGCCAGGGAACCGTGAAGCTGATCAAGGTGCTGGGGCCCGGCGGCCCCGGGCGCCGGTACGGGCAGCTGCGCGCCCCCGGGAGCACGGGACCGGGCGACACCTACGGGTGATCCGATGCCCCGCGCGCACCCCCGGCCGCCCCGGCGGTGAAGCCAGTGACGCCTGCGGACGGCTGAGACTGCGCTCACGGTTGCGGGCGGTTGACAGCCCGAAGCGCTGAGTGCCGCTGTGAGCCTCTTGGAGCCCCGGGCCGCATATAGGGAGTCGGCTGATGCCGGTTCAGGGCGGCACGTGAGGACTCAGGCACCGCCAAACCCCCATTCATGTCAGCGCCACCGGTACACTGGTAGTAATCCCGCCGGATCGCGGGACTCGTGGACAACCGCTGAACGACGCAGCCTCCTGCCTGCCCCGGAAACCCCCGCCGCAGCAGGGAAGGCCTGTGCTGTGCCAGAAAGGGCGCTTCGTGGCCGATTCCGGCAACCCCAACGAGAACACCACCCCCTCCCAGGCAGCGGACGCCGTGACCGGCGCCGCTGTCGGCGAGACGTCGTACGACGCCAGTGCGATCACCGTTCTGGAGGGCCTGGACGCGGTCCGCAAGCGGCCCGGTATGTACATCGGCTCCACCGGCGAGCGGGGCCTGCACCACCTCGTCCAAGAGGTCGTGGACAACTCCGTCGACGAGGCCATGGCCGGCCACGCCGACACCATCGACGTGACGATCCTGCCCGACGGCGGTGTGCGCGTCGTGGACAACGGCCGAGGCATCCCGGTCGGCATCGTCCCCTCCGAGGGCAAGCCCGCCGTCGAGGTCGTGCTGACCGTCCTGCACGCGGGCGGCAAGTTCGGCGGCGGCGGCTACGCCGTCTCCGGTGGTCTGCACGGCGTCGGCGTCTCGGTCGTCAACGCCCTGTCGACGCGCGTCGCGGTCGAGGTCAAGACCGACGGCTACCGCTGGACGCAGGACTACAAGCTCGGCGTCCCCACGGCCCCGCTGCAGAAGAACGAGGCGACCGACGAGACGGGCACCTCGGTCACCTTCTGGGCCGACGGCGACATCTTCGAGACCACCGAGTACTCCTTCGAGACGCTCTCGCGGCGCTTCCAGGAGATGGCCTTCCTCAACAAGGGCCTGCGCATCTCGCTGACCGACCTCCGCGCCGACCACGTCGACGAGGAGGGCAAGCCGCTGACGGTGGAGTACCACTACGAGGGCGGCATCGTCGACTTCGTGACGTACCTCAACTCGCGCAAGGGCGAGCTGATCCACCCGACCGTCATCGACGTCGAGGCCGAGGACAAGGAGCGCATGCTCTCGGTCGAGATCGCGATGCAGTGGAACAGCCAGTACAGCGAGGGCGTCTACAGCTTCGCCAACACCATCCACACCCACGAGGGCGGTACCCACGAGGAGGGCTTCCGCGCCGCGCTGACGGGTCTGATCAACCGTTACGCCCGCGACAAGAAGCTGCTCCGCGAGAAGGACGACAACCTCACGGGCGAGGACATCCGCGAGGGTCTGACCGCGATCATCTCCGTCAAGCTCGGCGAGCCGCAGTTCGAGGGCCAGACGAAGACCAAGCTGGGCAACACCGAGGCCAAGACCTTCGTCCAGAAGGTCGTCCACGAGCACCTCACGGACTGGCTGGACCGCAACCCCAACGAGGCCGCGGACATCATCCGCAAGGGCATCCAGGCGGCGACCGCCCGCGTGGCCGCCCGCAAGGCGCGCGACCTGACCCGTCGCAAGGGCCTGCTCGAGACGGCGTCGCTGCCGGGCAAGCTCAGCGACTGCCAGTCGAACGACCCGACCAAGTGCGAGATCTTCATCGTCGAGGGTGACTCCGCCGGCGGCTCGGCCAAGTCCGGCCGTAACCCGCAGTACCAGGCGATCCTCCCGATCCGAGGCAAGATCCTCAACGTCGAGAAGGCGCGCGTCGACAAGATCCTGCAGAACACCGAGGTCCAGGCGCTGATCTCCGCCTTCGGCACCGGTGTGCACGAGGACTTCGACATCTCGAAGCTCCGCTATCACAAGATCATCCTGATGGCGGACGCCGACGTCGACGGTCAGCACATCAACACCCTGCTGCTCACCTTCCTCTTCCGCTTTATGCGGCCGCTGGTCGAGGCCGGGCACGTCTACCTCTCCCGCCCCCCGCTGTACAAGATCAAGTGGGGCCGGGACGACTTCGAGTACGCCTACTCCGACCGCGAGCGCGACGCCCTGATCCAGCTCGGCCGGGAGAACGGCAAGCGGATCAAGGACGACTCGGTCCAGCGCTTCAAGGGTCTCGGCGAGATGAACGCCGAGGAGCTGCGCGTCACCACCATGGACGTCGACCACCGCGTTCTCGGCCAGGTCACCCTGGACGACGCGGCGCAGGCGGACGACCTGTTCTCGGTGCTCATGGGCGAGGACGTCGAGGCACGGCGCTCCTTCATCCAGCGCAACGCCAAGGACGTCCGCTTCCTCGACATCTGAGCCTGTCGGCCCACGAGAAACAGCCGCAGCGCGAAAGGACTTTGAACAGCAATGGCCGACGAGACCCCTGAGACTCCCACCGCTCCCGTGCCCGAAGTGACCCCCGAGGGCGCGCCCGCGCCCCTGGAGGGCGTCGGCATGCGCGTCGAGCCCGTCGGGCTCGAGACCGAGATGCAGCGCTCGTACCTCGATTACGCGATGAGCGTCATCGTCTCGCGTGCGCTGCCCGACGTGCGGGACGGCCTCAAGCCGGTGCACCGCCGCGTGCTCTACGCGATGTACGACGGCGGCTACCGCCCCGAGAAGGGCTTCTACAAGTGCGCCCGCGTCGTCGGTGACGTCATGGGTACGTACCACCCGCACGGCGACGCCTCGATCTACGACGCCCTGGTGCGCCTGGCGCAGCACTGGTCGATGCGCATGCCGCTGGTGGACTCCAACGGCAACTTCGGTTCCCCGGGCAACGACCCGGCCGCCGCCATGCGGTACACCGAGTGCAAGATGATGCCGCTGTCCATGGAGATGCTCCGGGACATCGACGAGGAGACCGTCGACTTCCAGGACAACTACGACGGCCGCAATCAGGAGCCGACGGTCCTGCCGGCGCGCTTCCCGAACCTGCTGATCAACGGTTCGGCGGGCATCGCGGTCGGCATGGCCACCAACATCCCGCCGCACAACCTCCGCGAGGTGGCCGAGGGTGCCCAGTGGTACCTGGCCAACCCGGAGGCGACGCCGGAGGAGCTCCTCGAGGCGCTCATGGAGCGGATCAAGGGCCCCGACTTCCCGACCGGCGCGCTCGTGGTGGGCCGCAAGGGCATCGAGGAGGCCTACCGCACCGGCCGTGGTTCGATCACCATGCGCGCGGTGGTCGAGGTCGAGGAGATCCAGAACCGCCAGTGCCTGGTGGTCACCGAGCTGCCCTACCAGGTCAACCCGGACAACCTCGCCCAGAAGATCGCCGACCTGGTGAAGGACGGCAAGATCGGCGGCATCGCGGACGTCCGCGATGAGACCTCCTCGCGCACCGGCCAGCGCCTGGTCGTCGTCCTCAAGCGGGACGCGGTCGCCAAGGTCGTGCTGAACAACCTCTACAAGCACACCGACCTGCAGACGAACTTCGGCGCCAACATGCTGGCGCTGGTCGACGGCGTGCCGCGCACGCTGTCCCTGGACGCCTTCATCCGCAACTGGGTGACGCACCAGGTCGAGGTCATCGTCCGGCGCACCCGCTTCCGGCTCCGCAAGGCCGAGGAGCGCGCCCACATCCTGCGCGGTCTGCTCAAGGCGCTCGACGCCATCGACGAGGTCATCGCGCTGATCCGGCGCAGCGACACCGTCGACGTCGCCCGCGAGGGCCTGATGGGCCTGCTGCAGATCGACGAGATCCAGGCCAACGCGATCCTGGAGATGCAGCTGCGTCGCCTGGCGGCCCTGGAGCACCAGAAGATCACCGCCGAGCACGACGAGCTCCAGGCGAAGATCAACGAGTACAACGCCATCCTCGCCTCCCCCGAGCGGCAGCGGATGATCATCAGCGAGGAGCTGACGGCGATCGTCGACAAGTTCGGCGACGACCGGCGCTCGCAGCTGGTGCCCTTCGACGGCGACATGTCCATCGAGGACCTCATCGCCGAAGAGGACATCGTCGTCACCATCACCAACGGTGGCTACGTCAAGCGCACCAAGACCGAGGACTACCGCTCGCAGAAGCGCGGCGGCAAGGGCGTGCGGGGTACGAAGCTCAAGCAGGACGACATCGTCGACCACTTCTTCGTCTCCACCACCCACCACTGGCTGCTGTTCTTCACCAACAAGGGCCGGGTCTACCGGGCCAAGGCGTACGAGCTGCCGGACGCCGGCCGGGACGCGCGCGGTCAGCACGTGGCGAACCTGCTGGCCTTCCAGCCGGACGAGAAGATCGCCCAGATCCTCGCCGTCCGCGACTACGACGTGGCGCCGTACCTGGTGCTGGCCACCAAGTCCGGTCTGGTGAAGAAGACCCCGCTCAAGGACTACGACTCGCCGCGCTCCGGCGGTGTCATCGCCATCAACCTCCGCGAGACGGACGGCGGCGTCGAGGACGAGCTGATCGGTGCCGAGCTGGTCTCCGCCGCGGACGACCTGCTGCTGATCAGCAAGAAGGCGCAGTCGATCCGCTTCACCGCCACCGACGAGGCCCTGCGCCCCATGGGCCGGGCCACCTCCGGTGTCAAGGGCATGAGCTTCCGCGAGGGTGACGAGCTGCTCTCGATGAATGTCGTCCGTCCCGGTACGTTCGTCTTCACCGCCACCGACGGCGGTTACGCGAAGCGGACGAACGTCGACGAGTACCGCGTCCAGGGTCGTGGCGGCCTCGGCATCAAGGCCGCCAAGATCGTGGAGGACCGCGGCTCGCTGGTCGGCGCTCTGGTGGTCGAGGAGACGGACGAGATCCTCGCCATCACGCTGAGCGGCGGTGTGATCCGTACCCGGGTCAACGAAGTCAGGGAGACGGGCCGTGACACCATGGGCGTCCAACTGATCAACCTGGGCAAGCGCGATGCCGTCGTGGGCATCGCCCGGAACGCCGAGGCCGGTCGCGAGGCTGAGGGCGTCGAGGAGTTGGGCGACGCAGCCGAGGGCGACGGGTCCGAGGCGGCCGAGGGCACAGCGCCCCTGGTCGAGGACACCGAGGAGTAAGTCGTGAGTGGAGCCACGGGCACCGCCACCGGCGGTGCGGCCGCCAAGCGGAAGTCATCCGCGAAGGCCGCACCCGAGAAGGCGGGGGTCCGTGGCTCTGCCACGGACAGCGCGGACGGCGCGGGCTCCGGGGCCGACGGGACCGGGACCGCAGGCAGGGGGAGGACCATGACCGAGACCCGTGATCCGCAGCCGTACCACCCGCCGAAGGCCTACGAGCCTCCGGCCGAGCGTTCCGCTTCCGATTCCGCTTCTGCCGCCGATGCCGGCGCCGAAGCCGCCGCCGGTTCCGATGGCGCCGCACGCGCCGCCTCGAACGGTGGCGAAGCCAAGAACAGCGCGGGCAAGGCCGGCAAGACCGGGGGCAAGGGCGGCAAGGACGCCAAGGCGGGCAAGGCCCTGGGCGTCCCCAAGCAGGCCGAGCGGGCCGCCGGGCAGGCCGGAGGGGAATCGGCCCGCCGGCCGCGTCCGGAGGCCCGTACGGCCCCGCGTACGCGCAAGGCGAGGCTGCGGGTGGCCAAGGCCGACCCGTGGTCGGTGATGAAGGTCAGCTTCCTGCTGTCGGTCGCGCTGGGCGTGTGCACCATCGTGGCGGCGACGGTGCTGTGGCTGGTCATGGACGGCATGGGCGTCTTCTCCACGGTCGGCGGCACCATCAGCGACGCCACGGCCTCCGGTGAGAGCGGCGGCGGCTTCGACCTGGAGTCCTTCCTGTCGCTGCCGCACGTGCTGCTGTTCACCTCGGTCATCGCGGTGATCGACGTGGTGCTGGCGACGGCCCTGGCGACGCTGGGGGCCTTCGTCTACAACCTCTCCGCCGGCTTCGTGGGCGGCGTGGAGCTGACGCTCGCCGAGGACGAATAGCGGGCATGACGCCCTGGGGCCCGGGCGATTTTGGGACTGGGCCCCAAGTGCGCTAATCTTTCGGTGTCGCGAGGGGCTATAGCTCAGACGGTTAGAGCGCTTCCCTGATAAGGAAGAGGCCACAGGTTCAAGTCCTGTTAGCCCCACTCGCACGATCGGCCCGGACGGAATTCTCCGTCCGGGCCGATCGCTTTTGGGAGTTCGGGCCCGGCGGGGGAGCGGACGCAGGTCACCGATCGGTATCGGCCGGTGTGTATCATCGGCCACCAGAGGTCCCCTTACGTCAAGGAAAGACGAGGTCGCGCGGTGAAGAAGCTGCTCCTGGTCGCACTGGCCGCCATCGGCGGGCTCCTCGTGTACCGGCAGATCCAGGCGGATCGCGCCGAGCAGGACCTGTGGACGGAGGCGACCGACTCCGTGCCCGCAGGTTCGGGCGTGTGAGCTGAAGACAAGCGTTGAGCAGGGCCCCGACCGCCAGGCGGTCGGGGCCCTGTCCTTTTAGTTGCGGTCGCAAATAAAATGATTGCGAACGTGAAGCTTCTCCCGTGATGTCCCACCTGTCCCCCGCGGTGCGCCGCTCAGCCGACGGTGAGCGCCCACACCCCCACCGCCAGGCACAGCAGCGCCACGATCAGCACCGGCACCGCCACCTTGGCGGGTGGCCCGGAACGCCCGTGGGGGGCTCCTACGGCCCCGGTGAAGGGCCCTTGGGCGGGCGGCGGCGGTAACGGGCGGGGATAGGGCTGCGGGGCCGTGTAGGGGCGCGTGGGCGGGTAGTTCGGCCGCGGCGGTGCGAGCGGGACGCCCTCCGCCCCCGGCTCCGGAGGGGGTTGCGGCCGTTGCTCCGGGCGCGGTTCCGGTTCGGGGCCCGAGGGGCCGAAACCCGGGGGCAGCGGGCCCAGCTGGTCGAAGACCTCGATCCGCTCCTCGTCCTCGGGCGGCTCGCCCAGCAGCTCCAGGGCCGCCGACAGGGCCTTGCGCGCCCCCGTGGCCGTACGGAAGCGGGTGTAGGGATCGGGGTGCAGCAGGTTCGCGATCACGTCCCAGAGCGGTTCGGGAACCTCCTGGGGGGCGTTCGGCACGCCCCGCTCCTGGAAGAGCTCCACGAGCGCCTCGGCGTCCGGTTTGCGGCCCGTGAGGAGATACAGCGCGACCAGGCCGACGGCGAAGAGGTCGGCGGGGAAGTCGGGTTCCTCGCCCAGCATTTGCTCGGGTGCGAAGTAACCGGGGGTTCCCATAACGAAGTTGGTGTCCGTCAGCCGGGGCTCGCCCTTGCGCATGGCGATCCCGAAATCGGAGAGGCGTAAATGCGGCCGCCCCGTACCGGTCGCCTCCAAAAGGAGGTTGGCCGGTTTGATGTCGCGGTGCACGACGCCTTCCGCGTGCACCGCCGCGAGCCCGGACAGCAGCTGGTCCAGCAGGACGCACACGAAATGCGGCGGCAACGGCCCGTAGTCGCCGATGAGATGGGCCAGCGAACCGCCGCCCACCATCTCCATGGTGAACAGGACCTTGTCGTCGTCCGCCGCCCAGCTCATCGGCGCCAGCACATGGGGATGATCGATGCGAAGCGCCTGTTCGCGGACGAACCTCAGCAGTGTGTGGGCGTCGCTCTGCTGCAGCACCTTGGCCGCCACATAGCGCCGTCGGCGCTGGTCCCAGGCCCGCCAGACCGCCCCCGCCCCGCCGCGTCCGATCGGGTCCACCAGCTCGTACCGCCCAGCGAAGACCTCACCCATGTCGTTCGCGCCGCCCCCGCCTCCTGCTCCGCCGGCCTCGCCGGCACGGTCAGCTCTGGTGCGCCTCGTAGTGCGCGACGGCCTCGGCCGTCCTGCCGGCGCCGTAGACGCGCAGGAACTCGGCCAGCTCGGGATGGGTGGGGGCGAGCGTGCCGGCGGCCTCGATGATGTCCCCGGCGCCCGCCACCGACCGCAGCAGGGACTGGATCTCGCGGACCACCCGGCGCACGGTCGGAGCGCCGCTGCTGGCCGTCGTCTGGGTGGAGTTGAGGACCGAGCCGCCCGAGCTCTTCTTGACCTCCTCCATGCGCTCGGCGGCCTCGGCGGCGCTCACGCTGCCGTCGGCGACCTGGCTGGAGAGTTCCTGCAGCGCCTGCACCCGCTGTACCACCGCGGGATTGCCGATCTTCGCCCGCTGACCACTCATCAGCTGCGAGAGCATGGGCGCCGAGAGGCCCAGGACGGAGGCGAGACGGGCCTGGTTGAGGCCGAGGTCGTCGATGAGACGGCGGAAGAGCGCCCCCAACGGCTCCCCGTACCAGCTCCGCTGCAGCTCCCGTGCGCGGGCGGTGGCTTCCTGCTGTGATGCGTCCATCTCGCTCTCCCCTTCGCTTCGCTGCAGCGAATCTTGCGGTGCATCCTACGGAGAGTGGTGGGTCCCGGCGATACCCGGTCGGGAAACACCCCTGGCACCGGGTAGTCTGGTCCCCGACGGGGCCTTAGCTCAGTTGGTAGAGCGCTGTCTTTGCATGGCAGATGTCAGGGGTTCGACTCCCCTAGGCTCCACCGTCATAAAACCCCCTCCGACCTGCAGAAATGCAGGTCGGAGGGGGTTTCTTGCTCAGCCGTGTGCGCCGCGTGCCCGCTCAGGGGCGGTCGTTGTCGCCCTCGTCGTAGACGTCGGCGTCCGCCCGGTCCTGCTTGGCCTGGACCTCCGGGTCGAGCCCGGCGGCCTCGCCGCTGCCGTCCACGGAGCTCAGGGTCCCCCGGTCGGCGGGCTCGGTGGCCTCCGGGGGCTCGACGAGCCAGTCCGGGTTGGCCTGCTTGTCCCACCACTTCCACACGGCGACCGCGCCGCCCACGAGCACGCCCAGGACCAGGAGCCGCTTGGCCGCGCGCCCCGCCCGGCAGCGGCGTCCGCGCCGACGGGTGATCTTCTCGACGTCATCGGCCGACACCTGGCCGCGCAGGGCGGCGAGGGCGGCCGTGCCGCGAGAGAGCGCCTCGTCCCGCACGGGCTCGGCGACGGCGCGGGCCCGGGCGGTGGCCTGGTCGACCTTGGGAGGCAGGGCGTCGCGGGCGTGCTCCAGGCGCGGCGCGAGGTGGGCGTGGTACTGCTCGCCCGCGGTCGTACGGGCGTGCCGGGCGGCCGATGACACCTTGGGCGCGAGCCGTACCCGGGTTTCGTGCGCGTAGTGCACGGCGGCGTCCTTGGCCGTGCCTGCATAGGGCGCCACCACTTCCGCGGCGTGGCGCACGCTGTCCTTGGCGGTACTGGTCGCGGCGCGCACGCTGTCCTTGCGGGTCACGAGAACCTCCTCCTCGGTGGCGTATGGTTTGTCGCCTTTCCACCCAGTGGAAAATCATGCCTGCCGATGGGCGGTCCGGCATGTGCGAGCGGGCATCCGGGTCAAAGGGGAGCTTCGGTCGACAATGCCATGGTTCGCCGCCGCGCGCGGGGCTTTGGTGGCTACTCGTGCCAACCCGCCGTGCGAGGATCGGTAGCCGTCAGTGAACACTATGGAAGGTAGACCGTGGCCGAGCAGCTTTACGCCACCCTGAAGACCAACCAGGGCGACATCGAGATCCAGCTTCTCCCCAACCACGCGCCCAAGACGGTCAAGAACTTCGTCGAGCTCGCCAAGGGCGAGCGCGAGTGGGTGAACCCCGAGACCGGTGCCACGACGACGGACAGGCTGTACGACGGCACGGTCTTCCACCGCGTCATCGAAGGCTTCATGATCCAGGGCGGTGACCCGCTGGGCAACGGCACCGGCGGTCCCGGCTACAAGTTCGCGGACGAGTTCCACCCCGACCTGGCCTTCACCCAGCCCTACCTGCTGGCCATGGCCAACGCCGGCCCGGGCACCAACGGCTCGCAGTTCTTCATCACCGTCTCGCCGACCACCTGGCTGACCGGCAAGCACACCATCTTCGGCCAGGTCGTCGGCGAGGCGAGCAAGAAGGTCGTCGACGCCATCGCCACCACCGACACCAACCCGCGCACCGACCGTCCGGTGAACGACGTCGTCATCCAGTCGGTCGTCATCGAGACCCGCTGACACCCGTTCCACGGGAACCTGGCGCCCCGCCCGTCCGTATGACGGGCGGGGCCGTGGTGCGAACAGGGGCAACACCGGTCCGCGACAGGGGCAAGGGGAGAGCATGAACGACCAGGCCGTCCGCTGTTACCGGCACCCGGACCGCGAGACGGGCATTCGCTGCACGCGCTGCGACCGCCCGATCTGCCCCGAGTGCATGGTCAGCGCCTCGGTCGGCTTCCAGTGCCCGGAGTGCGTGGCCGGCGCCTCCGGCGCGGGGCCCGCCCCGCAGGCGAGCGCCCCGCGCACGATCGCCGGCGGCACCCATGTGGAGGACCCCCGCCTGGTCACCAAGATCATCCTGGGGATCAACCTCGCCCTGTGGGTCGCGGTGCTGGCCACCGGCGACACTCTGGTGGATTCCCTCGAGCTGTTCGGCCGCGCGGCGCTCTCGGACTTCGGCCCGCTGGAGGGCGTCGCCGAGGGCCAGTGGTACCGGCTGCTGACGGCGGCGTTCCTGCACCAGGCGCCGATGCACATCGCCTTCAACATGCTCTCGCTGTGGTGGCTCGGCCCGCCGCTGGAGGCGGCCCTCGGGCGCGCCCGCTTCGTGGCGCTCTATCTGCTGTCCGGCCTCGGCGGCAGCGCCCTGACCTACCTGGTCGCCGCCCCGAACCAGCCCTCGCTGGGCGCCTCGGGCGCGATCTTCGGCCTGCTGGGGGCGACGGCCGTGCTGCTGCGGCGGCTGAAGTACGACATGCGCCCGGTCATCGCGCTGCTCGTGCTCAACCTGATCTTCACCTTCACCTGGAGCAACATCGCCTGGGAAGCCCATGTCGGCGGCCTGGTGGTGGGCACGGCGGTGGCCTACGGAATGGTGCACGCCCCCCGCGACAAGCGGGTGCTCGTCCAGCGCCTCACCTGCGCGGCGGCACTGCTGGCGATCGTGGTGACCGTCGGCGTGCGGACGCTCCAGCTCGGCTGAACGAGGGCCGGAGGGGCCCGGCGGGTGCCGGGCCGGGTGCCGTCGGGGGGCGTCACCCACATCGGTGGCCGCACAGGTTGTCCACAGCGAGTGCAGGATCTTGTGCACGGCGTGTGGGAACGGGTGTTCAGGTGCGTCCGTACCCCCGCTGAGCTGTGTTTCCCCTGGAAGGCGCCGGTGTGACCGTCGATACGCGGCGTTCGCGATCAGTCACACCGGCGTCAACATCAGGGAAGTTATCCACAGATCTTCTGAGTTTTTCCCCACTGTGGACGAGGGTGTGGATAACTCCCCGGAAAACTCAGGGCAGAGCTTCGCCGGGGGTTTCCGGAAGGGGCGCTGCCGCCGCTACTTCCACTGGGTGGAGACGACGAAGCCCGCCGCGATGAAGCCGAAGCCCACCACGATGTTCCAGTTCTTCAGGGACTCCACCGGCATGTCGCCGCTCGTCACGTAGAAGACGACGATCCATGCCAGCCCGATCAGGAACATCGCCAGCATGAGCGGCGCCACCCAGCGACGACCGGTGGTGAGCCTGATGTTCTGCTGCTTCACCGGCGGCGGCGTGAAGTCGTCTTTCTTGCGGATCCGTGACTTCGGCACGAGGTATCTCTCCTGTCGATGCGCTGCGTGACCGCGCTGGGATACAAGGCTGGTCCGCCGGAGCGGGATGCGACGGGAGCGCTTCCTTCTCCCGGGCGTCCGTTAGCGTAGTGCTTCCGCGGCGTCGGAGAGGATAAGGGTACGTTGAGCCATTCTGCGGACTCCACCAGCGGGCCCGTCCGGCGCTTCCGTCCGGTACGGCTGCTGACCGGCGGTGTCTTCGCCCTGGCGGGCCTCATCTTCTGGATGAGTTTCAACACCGCCCAGGGCACCAACATCCGTACCGACGACTCCATGCTGCGCCTGTCCGACCTCATCCAGGAGCGCAGCCGCAAGAACGGCGCCCTCGAGGAGAGCGCCGCGACCGCCCGCGCCCAGGTCGACGCCCTCGCCCGGCGCGACAGCCGCGACACGGCGCAGGACAAGAAGCTCACCGCACTGGAGGACGCGGCCGGCACCCGCAAGACCACCGGAGCGGGCCTGACGGTCACCCTCACCGACGCCCCGCCCAACGCCACCGCCAAGATCCCCGGCGTCCCCCAGCCGCAGCCCAACGACCTCGTCATCCACCAGCAGGACCTCCAGGCCGTCGTCAACGCCCTGTGGCGAGGCGGTGCCAAGGGCATCCAGGTGATGGACCAGCGGCTGATCTCCACCAGCGCGGTGCGCTGCGTCGGTAACACCCTGATCCTTCAGGGCCGCGTCTACTCCCCGCCGTACAAGGTCACCGCCGTCGGCGACCGCGGCACGCTGCGCAAGGCGCTCGACACCTCCCCCGCGATCCAGAACTACCTGCAGTACGTGAACGCGTACGGCCTCGGCTGGAAAGTCGACCAGCACGACGCGGTGACACTTCCGGGCTACTCGGGCACAGTGGATCTCCACTACGCCAAGCCCATGGGATAGCGCCCGGGAAGGGGTCGGCCGGTGGGGTTACGACTGGTCGTACGGACGCTCAGCGAACTGTGCCTCACCATCGGCACATTGATCGTCCTGTTCGTGGTGTACGTCCTCTACTGGACCGGCGTCCGCGCCGACAGCGCCATGCGGGACGAGATCGACCGCCTCCAGGACCGCTGGGCCGCCGGAGCCGTCGCCGGCACCCCCGCCCCGGACCGGGACCCGTCCCCCGGCCCCGCCGCCACCCCGTCCGACGGCCGGCCGGCACCGCCGCGGCCCCCCGCTCGTACGGGGCAAGGCGAGGGCCGGGCCACCGCGCCACCCGCGGAGGCCGGCCGGCAGGTCCCGCCCGCCGCGCCGGGCGCCTCCTACCGCCCGGGCACCCCCTTCGCCGTCATGTACATCCCCCGCTTCGGCGCCGGCTGGGCCAAGCCCGTCCTCCACGGCACCGGAACCGAGCTGCTCAAGAAGGGCCTCGGCCACTACGAGCGCACCGCCGGGCTCGGGGAGAGCGGCAACTTCGCGGTCGCCGGCCACCGCCGCACCTACGGCGACCCCTTCAAGGACCTCCCGTCCCTGCGCCCCGGCGACGCGGTGATCCTCACCGACGGCACGACCTGGTTCACCTACCGCGTCGACACCCGCCCGTACCGGACGCTGCCCACCGACACCGGCGTGATCGACCCCGTGCCCGCCCGGTCCGGCTACCGCGAGCCCGGCCGCTATCTGACGCTGACGACCTGTGAACCGGAGTGGGGGCACAGCCACCGGCTCATCGTCTGGGCCCACCTCGAGGCGACCCGGCCCGCCACCGACGGCAGGCCCGCCGCTTTGTCCGGCTGACCCTCCTCCACGGGGTTCGGCCCCTTAGTCTGGTGCTGCAATCGACCATCGACTACGGTCCACCGACTACGTCATCGGCAAGTAGGGACACATGTACGTCTGGATCTGGCGTCATCTGCCGGGCAACGCATGGGTGAAGGCGCTGATCTCGCTGCTGCTCGTGCTGGCGATCGTCTACGCCCTCTTCCAGTACGTCTTCCCCTGGGCGGAACCGCTGCTGCCGTTCAATGACGTGACGGTCGACAACGGCCTGCCGGCCGGCAGTGCAACGACGGAATGGCGGTAACGCGGTGAGCGCGCGCATCCTGGTCGTGGACAACTACGACAGCTTCGTCTTCAACCTCGTCCAGTACCTCTACCAGCTCGGCGCCGAGTGCGAAGTGCGCCGCAACGACGAGGTCGAGCCGGCCCACGCCCAGGACGGCTTCGACGGCGTCCTGCTGTCCCCCGGCCCGGGCGCGCCCGAACAGGCCGGGGTCTGCATCGACATGGTGCGCCACTGCGCGAGGACGGGAGTGCCGGTCTTCGGCGTCTGCCTGGGCATGCAGTCGATGGCCGTCGCCTACGGCGGCGTCGTCGACCGCGCCCCCGAGCTGCTGCACGGCAAGACCTCGCCGGTGACCCACGAGGGCAAGGGCGTCTTCAACGGCCTGCCCTCGCCCTTCACGGCCACCCGCTACCACTCCCTGGCCGTCGAGCGGGACCGCTGGCCGGACGAGCTGGAGATCACCGCCTGGACCGAGAACGGCATCGCCATGGGCCTGCGCCACCGCGACCTGCCCGTCGAGGGCGTGCAGTTCCACCCCGAGTCCGTGCTCACCGAGTTCGGGCACCGGATGCTCGCCAACTGGCTGGTCGCCTGCGGCGACATGGGGGCGGTGGAACGCTCGGCCGGGCTCGCACCGGTGGTGGGCAAGGGCGGGGCGTGACCGCACTCCGGCCCGAGCAGGACCCCCTCCTGGCCGCGCGGCCGACGACCTACGGCACGGGGTACGTCTCCCAGCCCCTGCCGCCGGAGGACGACGCGACGCTCACGTTGCGCCGCGTGGAGCCCGCGCCGCCGGTGGTCACCGGGGGGCGCGCCGAGCGGCGCAAGGCCGCCCAGCGCGCCGCGCGCGCCCGCAAGGACAGCGTCGGCGTGATCGTGAGCCGGCTGGTCGGCGAGCTGTTCATCACCCTGGGCCTCGTCATGCTGCTGTTCGTCGCCTACCAGCTGTGGTGGACGAACGTCATCGCCCAGCGGCAGGCGGGCGGCGCCGCCAGTCATCTGCAGAACAGCTGGGAGAAGGGTGACGGCCCCGACCGGGACGCGGGGACGTTCTCGCCGGGCCAGGGCTTCGCGATCATCTACATCCCCCGCCTGGACGTGAAGGCCCCCATCGCCCAGGGCATCAACAAGCACAAGGTGCTCGACCGCGGCATGGTGGGGCACTACGAGGGCGACGGGCCCGGCGCGCTCAAGACCGCGATGCCCTGGGACAAGCAGGGCAACTTCGCGCTGGCCGGGCACCGCAACACCCACGGCGAACCGTTCCGCTACGTCAACCAGCTGAAGCCCGGCGACAAGATCGTCGTGGAGACGAAGAGCGCCTTCTACACCTATGAGATGACCAGCCGACTGGATCAGACGTCGCCCGCGAACGTCCGGGTCATCGACCCCGTGCCCGCCGGATCGGGCTTCACCAGGCCGGGCCGCTACATCACGCTGACCACCTGCACCCCGGAGTTCACCAGTACCTACCGCATGATCGTGTGGGGCAAGATGGTCGACGAGCGGCCCCGGACCGAGGGTAAGCCGGACGCTCTCGTCAACTGAGACACGCGAGAACAGCGAAGCGGGGTACGAACGTCTGTGGCACGGACTGACCGCGTACGGGGGCGGATCGCCGCCACCGTCGGCGTCATCGGCGAGCTGCTGATCACCGCAGGCGTGATCATGGCCCTCTTCGTCGTCTACTCCCTGTGGTGGACGAACGTCCTGGCCGACCGCGAGGCCAAGAAGCAGGGCAACCAGGTGCGCGACCACTGGGCGAGGTCCACCGGCCCCGGCGCCCTGGACACCAAGGACGGCATCGGCTTCCTGCACGTACCGGCCATGCGCAACGGCGAGGTGCTGGTCAAGGCCGGCACCGGCGGCAAGGTCCTCAACGAGGGCGTCGCCGGCTACTACCGCGAGCCCGTGAAGTCGGGCATGCCCTGGGACAAGCAGGGCAACTTCACGCTGGCCGCGCACCGCGACGGGCACGGCGCGAAGTTCCACAACATTGACAAGATCAGGACCGGTGACCCGGTCGTCTTCGAGACGCGCGACACCTGGTACGTCTACAAGGTCTACGCCGACCTGAAGCAGACCTCCCGCTTCAACGTCGACGTCATCGACCCGGTGCCCAAGGAGTCCGGGAAGACCACCCCGGGCCGCTTCCTCACCCTGACGACCTGCACGCCCGTCTACACCTCCGACTACCGCTACGTCGTCTGGGCCGAGCTGGAGCGCACCGAGAAGGTCGACGCCAAGCGCACCCCGCCCAGGGAACTGCGCTGACGGCCCGTAGGGCACACAACACGAAGCCCCGGCCCCCCAGAGGGGTGCCGGGGCTTCGGTGCGTTCAACGGGCGTCCACGGGCCCGTAACGGTCCCGTAGGGCCGCTTGTCAGTGCCGGCCGCCGGTCAGGCCGCCGAAGAGGCCGCCGATGTCCTGGCCGCCCGTCTGACCGCCGGTCTGGCCCGCGGGGCCGCCGCTGGCGCCGCCGGGACCGGCCACCGTGGTGAGGTTGACCGGGGTGTCCTTGGGCACCTGGGCGTTGGCCTGCGGGTCGGTGACCAGCACGATGGCGTTGTCGTCCTGCGGGCCGGTGATGTTGCCGACCTTCAGGCCCGCGTCCGTCAGCGCCTTCCTGGCGTCCTTGAGCTTCTGGTTGACCACGCCGGGCACCGTCGACTTCTGCGCCCCGCCCTTCGAGACGAAGAGGGTCACCGTGGAGCCCTGGCGCGCCGAGGTGTTGCCGTCCGGGCTCTGCCGCACGACCGTGCCGGCCGGCTTGTCGGAGTTCTCCTCGTCCTCCTTGACGACCTGGAAGCCGTTGTCGGAGAGCTGCTTCTTCGCGGCGTCGAACATCTGGCCGACGACGGAGGGGACCGTCTTGGTCGCGGCCTGGGAGGCGACCGTGAGGGTGATCTCCGTGCCCTTCTCGGCCTTCTCCCCGCTCTTGGGGTCCTGGTCGAGAACGGTGTTCGGGGTCCGCTCGGACTCCTTCTGCTTCTGCCGGACGGTGAAGCCCTTGCCCTCGAGCGTGGCCTTCGCCTCGTCGAAGGAGGCGCCGAGCACGTCCGGCACCGAGACCTTCTCCGCGCCCTGGGAGACGACGACCTTGACCTCGCTGTCGCGCTCCACCTTGGAGCCCGCCTTGGGGTTCTGGTCGCAGATCTTGCCCTTGGGCTGGTCGCAGAACTTCTTCTCGCCCTCGGCGACCTTGAAGCCGCCGTTCTCGCCCGACCGCTGAGCCTCCGCCAGCGTCTGGCCGATCAGCGGCGGCACCGTCACCTGGGAGTTGTTGCCGCCGCCGCTGAAGAGCGACTTGCCGATGAAGATCGCGCCGACGAGCACCAGAACGCCCGCGACCACCAGCAGGATGGTGGAGAGGTTGCTCTTCTTGCCGCCCCCGCCGCGGTGTCCGCCGCCGGAGCCGTCGTCGTAACCGCCGTAGCCGCCGCCGTCGGCGACGGGCGGCATCATCGAGGTCTGCCCGGGCGCGCCCACGTGGTCCTGCGGCCGCAGCATGGTGGTGGGCTGGTCCTCGGTGCCGTAGCCCACGACACCCATGGAGGCGGTCGCCGCCACGGGCTGGCCCTCCAGGGCCGCCTCGATGTCGGCGCGCATCTCGTCGGCCGACTGGTAGCGGTAGTCCGGGTCCTTGGTCAGCGCCTTGAGGACGATGGCGTCCATCTCGGGCGTGATCTCGGGGTCGTGGATGCTCGGCGGGTTCGGCTCCTCCCGCACGTGCTGGTAGGCCACGGCCACGGGCGAGTCGCCCACGAAGGGCGGACGGACCGTCAGCAGCTCGTAGAGCAGGCAGCCCGTGGAGTAGAGGTCGGAACGCGCGTCGACCTGTTCGCCCTTGGCCTGCTCGGGCGAGAGGTACTGGGCGGTGCCGATGACCGCGGCCGTCTGAGTCATCGTCATGCCGGAGTCGCCCATCGCGCGGGCGATGCCGAAGTCCATGACCTTGACCTGACCGGTGCGGGTCAGCATCACGTTGGCCGGCTTGATGTCACGGTGGACGATGCCGGCCCGGTGGGAGTACTCCAGCGCCTGCAGGACGCCGATGGTCATCTCCAGCGACCGCTCGGGCAGCAGCTTGCGGCCGGAGTGCAGCAGCTCGCGCAGGGTGGACCCGTCGACGTACTCCATGACGATGTACGGGATCGAGACCCCGTCCACGTAGTCCTCGCCGGTGTCGTACACGGCGACGATCGACGGGTGGTTGAGCGAGGCGGCCGACTGGGCCTCACGGCGGAACCGGGCCTGGAAGGACGGGTCGCGGGCGAGGTCCACCCGCAACGTCTTCACGGCGACGGTGCGGCCGAGCCGGGTGTCGTGGGCGAGGTAGACCTCGGCCATGCCACCGCGACCGAGCACCGAGCCCAGCTCGTACCGGCCGCCGAGGCGACGCGGCTCTTCCATAGCTCCAGCCCTTCCGTTTCCTGACCGCACCTACGTCACGTCCGGCGGTGTGCTGTCCGGCATACCGTACCCGGCACGCAGGGCAGCTTCCGGGCGCGACGGCCACCCGATATACGACCGGTACCGACGAAAGCAGTGATCGGCTGCGGAGGGTGAGCCGGATCACTTCTCCGTCTTGAGCACCGCTTCCATCACGCTCTTCGCGATGGGCGCCGCGAGCTTGCCACCGGCGATGTCGTCACGGACCGTCTCCGAGCCCTCGATGACGACGGCGACGGCGACCGGCGAGCCGTCGCCGGTCTTCGCGTAGGACAGGAACCACGCGTAGGGGTTGCCGCTGTTGTCGACACCGTGCTGAGCGGTACCGGTCTTGCCACCCACCTTGACGCCATTGATCTGAGCGGCGGTTCCGGTGCCCTTCTCGACGACCGTCTCCATGATGCTCTGCAGCTTCCGCGCGTTGTCGGCGGAGATCGGCTGGCTCATTTCCTTCGGCGTGTGGTGCTCGATCACGTTCAGGTTCGGTGCGCGCAGCTTGTCGACCATGTACGGCTCCATGAGCTTGCCGTTGTTGGCGACCGCGGCGGCGACCATGGCCATCTGCAGCGGGGTGGCGCGGTTGGAGGCCTGGCCGATGCCGGCCATGGCGTTCTGCGGCCGGTTGTCCTTGGGGTAGACGCTGGGCACGGCGCGCACGGGCGTGTCGACCGGCTTGTTGAAGCCGAACTTCTCCGCCGTCTCCATCATCTTCTTGTTGCCGAGGTCGGCGCTGATCTTGCCGAAGACGGTGTTGCACGAGTACTGCAGGGCCACCCGCAGGGAGGCTTCCTTGCAGGGGATGTTGCCCTCGTTCTCCAGCGCGACACGGGTGTCGGGCAGGATCCACGGCAGCGGCGAGTCGGTCTTGGAGTCGACGTCCTTGTAGAGGCCGTTCTCCAGCGCCGCGGCGGCGGTGACGACCTTGAAGGTGGAGCCCGGCGGGTAGGTCTGCTTCAGCGCCCGGTTGAGCATCGGCTGGCTCTTGTCGGCCTGCAGCTCCTTCCACGCCTTGTCGTCCTGGGCCCCGGCGATGCGCGAGGGGTCGTACGAGGGCGTGGAGGCCAGGGCGAGGATCTTGCCGGTGCGCGGGTCGATGGCGGCGACGGCGCCCTTCTTGTCCCCGAGGCCCTTGAAGGCGGCCTCCTGGGCCTTGGTGTTGAGGGTGGTGATCACGTCACCGCCCTTCTTGCCCTTGCCGGTGATCATGTCGACGGTCCGGTTGAAGAACAGCCGGTCGTCGTCGCCCGTCAGGACCTTGTCCTCGAGCTTCTCGATCTGGTTGGCGTCGAACACCTGCGAGCTGTAGCCCGTGACCGGAGCCCACATCTCGCCGTTCTTGTAGGTGCGCTTGTACTTGAAGTCGATGCCACCGGTCTCCTGGGAGCCGGTGACGGCCTGGCCGTCGACGATGATGTTGCCCCGCGGCTGGCTGTAGCGGGCGATCGTGACGCGGCGGTTGTGCTTGTTGGCCTTGAGCTCGTCGGCCTGGACGAACTGGATCCAGTTGTCGCGGATCATCAGGGCCAGGACGAGCAGGCCGCAGAAGATGGCGATCCGGCGCACGGGCTTGTTCACGGGCGGACCACCTGGGTCATCTCGGCGTCGGGGGAGGGAGCGGGGGCGGGCGCGGGGCGGCGCGCGGTGTCGCTGATCTTGATGAGCACGGCGATGAGCGCCCAGTTGGCGATGACCGAGGAACCACCCTGCGCCATGAACGGCATGGTCATACCGGTCAGCGGGATGAGGCCCATGACACCGCCGGCGACCACGAAGACCTGGATGGCGAAGGCGCCGGACAGGCCGGTGGCGAGCAGCTTGCCGAACGGGTCGCGGGCGGCCAGCGCGGTGCGTACGCCGCGCTCCACGATCAGGCCGTAGACCAGGAGTATGGCCATGACGCCGGCCAGGCCCAGCTCCTCGCCGACCGTGGCCAGGATGAAGTCGGAGTTGGCTGCGAAGCCGATGAGGTCCGAGTGACCCTGGCCCCAGCCCGTGCCGAACACGCCGCCGGAGCCGAAGGCCATCAGCGCCTGCGCGATCTGGTCGGAGCTGCCGTCCTTGAACGCGTCGAAGGGGTGCAGCCAGGCGGTGACGCGCTCCTGGACGTGGTGCTCGAAGGTCGACACGGCGACCGCGCCGACGGCCGACATCAGCAGACCGAAGACGATCCAGCTGGTGCGCTCGGTCGCGACGTAGAGCATCACGACGAACATGCCGAAGAACAGCAGCGAGGTGCCGAGGTCGGTCTCGAAGACCAGGATCAGGATGGAGAACGCCCAGACCGCCAGGATCGGGCCGAGGTCACGGCCGCGCGGCAGGTACAGGCCCATGAAGCGGCGGCTGGCCAGGGCCAGGGCGTCACGTTTCACCATCAGATAGCCGGCGAAGAAGATCGCCAGGACGATCTTCGCGAACTCACCCGGCTGGATCGAGCCCAGACCCGGGATGGTGATCCAGATGCGGGCGCCGAACTTCGCGGGGAAGAACATCGGGGCGATCAGCAGGATCAGCGCCGCCACCATGGAGATGTAGGTGTAGCGCTGGAGGATGCGGTGGTCCTTCAGCAGGATCAGCACCGCCACGAACAGCGCGATGCCCAGCGCCGAGAACAGCAGCTGGTTGGTGGCGCTGGCGTGGAAGAACTTACGGGCCTGAAGGCGCGGCGACTGGTCGAGCCGCCAGATGATGACCAGGCCGATGCCGTTGAGGAACGTGGCCATCGGCAGCAGCAGCGGGTCGGCGTACGGAGCGAACTTCCGCACCACCAGATGGCCGACGCCCGCCAGCAGGCCGAGCCCGATGCCGTAGCCGAGCATGCCCGTGGGCATCTCGCCGTCCAGGGCCAGGCCGACGTTGGCGTAGGCGAAGCAGGAGATGAGCACGGCGAAGGCCAGCAGCGCGAGCTCGGTGTTGCGCCTGCTCGGCGGGCCTGCACTGCTGATCGTCGTATTGGTGGTGTTCGGCATGGGTGACATCGCTGACATGGCGTCGTGGCCCCTTACGGCTTTACTGCTGAGCGCTGCTGCACTGCGGGACCAACTTCTGCTCTTCCTCGCTGAGGGTGGGGCCCGGTGCCGGGGTCGGCGTGGCCTGGGCGGCGCCCGCGCGGGCCTCCGCCGAGTCCTTGGCGGGATCCTTTGCCGCGCCGCCGGTCCGGTCGGTGTTCTGCTTCTCGCTCTCGCGCTGCTGCTGCTCGGCCTTGCGCCGCTCGTCTTCCTTCTTGCAGGCACCGGCGAGCGTGCCGAGTTCCCTGGCCTTCTGCAGGGCCTGGTCCCGGCTGCCGACCGCGATCGTGTCCACGACACGGCTGCGCTGGTCGACGGGGAGGTACTTGAGTTCGATCTCGGGGTGGTCCTTGTACAGCTTGCTCAGGCTCACCCACGCCAGGTCCTGGTTGATGCCCTGGTAGACGGCCACGTGGTCGTTGTCCTTGGCGCCCACGTAGTACTGCGTCTGGGTCCACTGGTAGCCGCCGTACAGGCCGCCGCCGATGACACCGAGCGCGAGCGCGATGATCAGCGACCGCTTGAGCCACTTGCCCTTGCGGCGCGGCTTGACGAAGTCCTCGTCCGTGAACGGGCCGAACGCGCCGTCCGGCATCCCGCCCATGCCCGGCTCGCCGCTGCCGGGCGGCCCGAAGCCGCCGTGCGGGCCGTCCTGCGACGGTACGGGCCGGTGGGCGCGGGCGTGCTCGGCGGCACGGCCGGCCGGGGTCTGCATGGCGCCGTCATCGCCCAGCTGCAGCTGGTTCTCGGCGACCGCGCCGACGACCACGGGCGTGTCGTTGAGCTGTCCGGCGAGCGTGTCACCGCCGTCGACGTCGAGGACGTCGGCGACGATGCAGGTGATGTTGTCCGGGCCGCCGCCGCGCAGGGCGAGCTGGATGAGCTCCTGAACCGTCTCGTGCGGCCCCTGGTAGCTGGCGAGCGCCTCTTCCATCGTCTGGTGGCTGACGACACCGGAGAGCCCGTCGGAGCAGATCAGATAGCGGTCGCCGGCCCGCACCTCGCGGATCGACAGGTCCGGCTCCACATGGTCGCCGCTGCCCAGCGCGCGCATCAGCAGGGAGCGCTGCGGGTGGGTGGTGGCCTCTTCCTCGGTGATGCGGCCCTCGTCGACCAGGCGCTGCACCCAGGTGTGGTCCTGGGTGATCTGCGTGAGGACGCCGTCACGCAGCAGGTACGCGCGCGAGTCGCCGACGTGCACCAGGCCCAGGCGCTGCCCGGTCCACAGCAGCGCGGTGAGCGTGGTGCCCATGCCCTCGAGCTGCGGGTCCTCCTCGACCATGACGCGCAACTGCTCGTTGGCCCGCTGCACGGCACTGCCGAGGGAGGTGAGGATGTCGGAGCCCGGGACGTCGTCGTCGAGCGTGACCAGAGTGGAGATCACCTCGGAGGAGGCGACCTCACCGGCGGCCTGGCCGCCCATGCCGTCGGCGATGGCGAGCAGCCGGGGGCCGGCATAACCGGAATCCTCGTTGCCCTCCCGGATCATGCCCTTGTGCGATCCGGCGGCGAAACGCAGAGACAGACTCATGCGCACCTCGCCCGTCGGCTCCGGGTACAGCCCCTTCCCAGCCACGCTGCCCACCCTCCGGTCGTCATGGGTCCTACTACTTCCGCAGCTCGATGACGGTCTTGCCGATACGGATCGGCGCGCCGAGCGGGATCGGGGTCGGAGTGGTCAGCCGGGTGCGGTCGAGATACGTGCCGTTGGTCGACCCGAGGTCCTCGACGATCCACTGGCCGTCGCGGTCGGGATAGATCCTGGCATGCCTGCTGGAGGCGTAGTCGTCGTCCAGCACGATCGTCGAGTCGTGCGCGCGACCGAGGGAGATCGTCTGGCCCTGCAGGGCGACGGTGGTGCCGGTGAGGGTTCCTTCGGAGACCACCAGCTTGGTGGGCGCGCCGCGGCGGCCGCGGTCGGCACGGCGGCCGCCGGTCTGCTGCTGGCGCTGCTGCGGCGGCGCGGTCTGCTGCTGTTGCTGCTGCGCGCGCTGCGGCCGTCCGCCGTCACCGCCGCGACGGGATCCGCGCTGCGTGACGCGGGTCCCGAACAGATCGCTGCGGATGACCTGTACGGCCACGATGACGAACAGCCACAGTACGGCGAGGAAACCCAACCGCATGACCGTGAGGGTCAGCTCTGACATTGCCCCCGCTTCACCCTTCGGCTTGCCGATAAACGATGGTGGTGCTGCCCACGACGATGCGCGAGCCGTCGCGGAGCGTAGCGCGCGTGGTGTGCTGTCCGTCCACCACGATGCCGTTGGTCGACCCCAGGTCCTGGATCGTCGCGGGGGTGCCGACCCGGATTTCGCAGTGCCGGCGGGAGACGCCGGGGTCGTCGATGCGTACGTCCGCTTCGGTGCTGCGGCCCAGCACCAGGGTGGGCCGCGAGATCTGGTGACGGGTGCCGTTGATCTCGATCCAGCGGCGCGTCTGCGTCCCCGGTACGGCGCCGGGCCCCGGACCGCCACTGCGCGGCTGGGGGCGGGCGCCGGGCGGCGGGGACGTGGGCATGGGCGGCGGGCCGGCGGGCTGCGCCGGGTAGCCGGCGCCGTTGGTGACGGCTCCGCCCGAGGTGCGCGGCCCGGCCTGCGGCCGGCCGTGCGGGTCCTGCGACTCGCTGGAGGCGAGGGTGCGGCTGCGCACCCGGTACAGACCGGTGTCGAGATCGTCGGCCTTCTCCAGGTGGACCTTGATGGTCCCCATGAAGGTGTACCGCTGCTGTTTGGCGTAGTCGCGGACCATGCCGGACAGCTCGTCGCCGAGCTGGCCCGAGTACGGGCTGAGCCGCTCGAAGTCGGGTGCGCTCAGTTCGACGATGAAGTCGTTCGGGACGACGGTGCGGTCACGGTTCCAGATCGTGGCGTTGTTGTCGCACTCCCGCTGGAGTGCGCCCGCGATCTCGACAGGCTGCACCTCGGACTTGAACACCTTGGCGAAGGTGCCGTTCACGAGACCCTCGAGTCGCTGCTCGAAGCGCTTCAGTACTCCCACGGGGCACCTCCTTCCCTCAGTGACGTCTCTGATGCTCAGTGTCGTTCCTGATACTGCTTACTGATCGTATCCACGCGTCGGGAAAACGGCTGGTTCCCCTTCGGCGCCAGGAGTGACGAGTGTCGCCTTCGCGCGCCCGCCTACGGGGGATCGTAGAGGCGGTCTGACGCCAGTGTCCCGCAACCGGAGCCCTCCTCGCGGCCCCCCGGGGGACGGGCGGCCGGCAACGAGTGTGAAGGCACCCTCCGGAGCGTGCTAATGTTCTGCATGTCGAAAGGCGAACGGACACGAACCGGGCGGAAAAGCCGGGCAAAGGTCCAGAAACCGGAAGACGCACCCATGCGCGGGTGGCGGAATAGGCAGACGCGCTGGATTCAGGTTCCAGTGCCCGAAAGGGCGTGGGGGTTCAACTCCCCCCTCGCGCACCATCGCTCCCCAGGTCTTCGGACCTGGGGAGCTTTGTTTTTCCCCGGCGCTTTCCCCGAGGCTTTTCCCTGACCGGTTCTCTCCGGCCGCCTTCCGCGCTGCCGGCCCGTTGTCCACCGCCGGTTTCGCGGGCGTGTTCCGCGTGCCGCGTCCCGCGCCGTTCGCGCTGTGAGATGCGGCACCCACACCTCCTGTGCGCCCGGGGACGCGACGGTACGGTCAGGGGCAGTTGACGCCCGCGCGAGGCCGCGCCGTGGTGAAGGGGAGGTGGCGCCGCGATGTCGCGACTGCCGTACGTACCGGGATTCGCCCGGCCGGTGGCCGGGGGAGAGAGCCGCAGGGCCGGCAAGGCCGCCGGGAAGGCGCTGCGGGAGCGGGTGCCGAGGTCCGCGCACGCGGACTGGAAGCCCGGGGCCGGGCGTCCCGGCGCGGTGGAATCGGTCGAGGCCGCCAACGCCGGCCGGCTGCCCGAGCTGACGCCGATCCGCGTCGGCCGCATGGCCGCCTCCCCCTTCGCCTTCCTGCGCGGCTCGGCCGGGCTGATGGGCTACGACCTGGCGGACTCGCCCGTCACCGGCGTGGGCGCCCAGCTCTGCGGCGACGCGCACGCCGCCAACTTCGGGCTGTACGGCGACGCCCGCGGCGAACTGGTCATCGACCTGAACGACTTCGACGAGACCCTCCACGGACCGTGGGAGTGGGACGTGAAGCGGCTCGCCGCCTCGCTGGTGCTGGCCGGCCGGGAGGCGGGGGCGGACGAGCCCGGCTGCCGGGCCGCGGCGCGGGACGCGGTGGGCGCCTACCGGCACACGATGCGACTGCTGGCCCGGATGCCGGCGACCGCGGCGTGGAACGCCATCGCGGATGAGGAACTCGTCTCCCACGCCGACGCCCACCAGCTGATGGGCACGCTGGAGCGGGTCTCGGAGAAGGCCCGGCGGAACACGAGCGCGCGCTTCGCGGCGAAGGCCACCGAGCGGGACGGGCGGGGCGGGCGGCGGTTCGTGGACGCTCCGCCCGTGCTGCGCCGGGTGCCCGAGCGGGAGGCGGCGGCGGTGGCGTCCTCGCTCGGCGAGTACGTGGGCACGCTGCCGGTGGATCTGCTGCCGCTGCTGGCCCGGCACGAGATACAGGACGTGGCGTTCCGGGTGGTGGGGACGGGCAGCGTGGGGCTGCGGTCCTATGTGGTGCTGCTGCTCGACCACCGGGGCGAGGCGCTGGTGCTGCAGGTGAAGGAGGCGCGGCCCTCGGTCCTGCTGCCGTACGCGCAGAAGGCGGGCTTCCCCGCGGGGGTCGCCGGGCACGAGGGGCGGCGCGTGGTGCTCGGGCAGAAGTCGATGCAGGTCGTCAGCGATGTGCTGCTGGGCTGGACGACGGTCGAGGGGCGGCCGTATCAGGTGCGGCAGTTCCGCAACCGCAAGGGGAGCGTGGACCCGGCGGCCCTGGCCCCCGGCGAGATCGACGACTACGCGCGGATGACGGGGGCGCTGCTGGCCCGGGCGCACGCGCACAGCGCGGATCCGCTGGTGATAGCCGGCTACTGCGGCAAGGGGGACGAGCTGGACGAGGCCGTCGCCTCCTTCGCCATGGCCTACGCGGACCGTACGGAGGCGGATCACGCGGAACTGGTCGCGGCGGTGCGCGGCGGGCGGCTGGCGGCGGAGACGGGAGTGTAGGAGAGGGTGTGCCGCTCTGGGCGGATCCGTTCCGCGGGAGGGGATCCGCCCTGGTCGGAAGGGCCGCGTCGGAAGGGCCGGAATTCGCCCCTCCGGTGATCGAGGAGCGTGCTCCGGCCCGTCGGCCCACCTCGTACGCTGGGCGGGTGACGAATGCGGAAGCCGAACAGAGCCAGGCCGAGGATCCCGCCGCCGAGCGGCTCGCGCAGGCCGTGCGGACGGCAGAGCAGGCGCTGATCGAGTTCGAGATCGCGGTGGAGACCTTCCGGGTGGAGGTCGAGAACTTCTCCCGGCTGCACCACCAGCGCCTCGGCCCGATGTACGCCCGACTCGACGAGCTGGAGGCGCTGATCGCGGAGGCGGTGGCGGCGCGCTCGGGCGACGCCGAGGACCTGCGGCGGGCCCGGGAGGCCCGGGGGCTGGTGCAGCCGATGCCGGAGGTGGAGCAGCTGTTCGGCGGCTGGATGGACAGCGAGGGCCTCTCGCCCGAGGCGTCCGCGATGCTGACCGAGCGGCCGGTGCAGCCGCCCAAGCGGGTGCGGCCCAGCGGCGAGGCCCGGCGCGCGTTCCGTGAGCTGGTCCGCAAGGCCCATCCCGACCTGGCGCTGGACGAGGCCGACCGGCAGCGGCGCGAGGCCTTCATCGTGCGGGTGAACGCCGCGTACGGCGACGGCAACGAGGCGCTGCTGCGGGAGCTGGCCGAGGAGTGGGCGGCCGGTCCGCTGCCCGCGCAGCGGCGCCCGAGCCGCGGCGAGGAGCTCTACGAACGGCTGGAGTGGCTGGCCGCACGCAAGGAGCTGCTGGCGGCGGTGGCGGCGGAGCTGGAGTCGTCCGCGATCGGCGCGATGATCAAAATGGCGCCGGACGACCCGGACGGGCTGTTGGCGGAGATCGCCGACGGGCTCGTGGCACAGATCGCCGAGCGGGAGGCCCGGCTGGCCTCGCTGGTCGGGTAGCGTCGGGGGCATGTTTGGTTCCGGTGTTCCCACGGTCGCTGTCGACGCTCTCTCGTCCGATGATTTCCTGCTGGACGTCCGCGAGGACGACGAGTGGCAGGCAGGGCACGCCGAGGGTGCGCTGCACATCCCGATGAGCGACTTCGTGGCGCGCTTCGGTGATCTGATGGAGAAGGCCCCCGAGGGCGGCCGGATCAACGTCATCTGCCGCTCCGGCGGCCGTTCGGCTCAGGTCACCGCGTATCTGGTGCAGCAGGGCCTGGACGCGGCGAACGTGGCCGGCGGCATGCAGCACTGGGAGGCCGCAGGCCGCCCGGTCGTGACGGCGGACGGCGCCGTCGGCGCGGTCATCTAGCGAACGGGGCAGCCGGCCCGGCCGGCTGTTCGGCGGCCGGGGGCTTCGTTCCTTCGTCCCGGCCTCAGCCGAGCGGGTGGGCGGCCAGCAGGTCGCCCAGGGCCTCCTCGTGGGCGGCGGCCGGGCCCAGCGAGAGCTCCAGCTGCTTGGCCCAGGCGTGGTAGCGGTGCAGGGCGTAGTCGGTGTCCGCGCCGAAGCCGCCGTGCAGGTGCTGGGCGGTCTGGACGATCCTGCGCACCCCTTCCGAGGCCCAGATCTTGGCGACGGCGATGTCGGCGGCGGCCGGGAGCGCGCCGGGCGCGCCGGACTCGATCCGCCACGCGGCCTGCCAGAGGGCGGCCTCCATCGCCTGGAGATCGATGTAGCGGTCGGCCGCCTGGACCGCGACCGCCTGGAACGTTGCGATGGGATGGCCGAACTGCTCGCGCTTGCTCGCGTAGGCACTGGTCATCTGGGCCGCGGCCGTGCCGACGCCGAGCGCCAGGGCGCAGGTGCCGGTCGTCAGGACGCCGCGCAGCCACTCCCAGGCGCCGTCCGCGGTGATGACGTCCTCGCCGCCGACGCGCACGGAGTCCAGGCTGATCTCGGCGTAGCGCTCGCCGTTGGTGGAGACCTGGTCGGCGAGGGAGATGCCGGGCAGGCCGGGGGAGATCAGGGCCAGCACGGTGCGGCCCGTGGCGGTGTGGGCGGGAAGCAGGACGCGGTCGGCGCCGCGGGCCCAGGGGACGGCGGTCTGGACGCCGTCGAGGAGCCAGTGCCCGTCGCTGTCGGGGCGGGCGGTGACGGCCAGTTCGGCCGCGTCATGACCGGTGCGGCCGCTGGAGGCCACGGTGACGACGAGCTCGCCCCGGCCGATCAGGGGCAGCAGCCGGTGCGCGGCGGGCGAGCCGTAGGTGCGCAGGGCCAGGGCGGCCGCGCCCGTCTCCAGGAGCGGGACGCGGGCCAGGACCTTGCCGGCCTCGCGCAGCAGCAGGCACAGGGCGATCGGCCCGAGCCCCGCGCCGCCGTGCTCGGCCGGCAGCGGCAGGCTCAGCAGATCGGCGTCGGCGAGCCGGCGCCACAGAGCGCGGTCGATGTCCTCGGCGACGGCACCCGGGACCAGGGCGGGGCTGGGCACTGCGTCAGGAGCGACCCCGGCCAGCACGGCCCGGGCTGCCTCGACCACGGCCCGCTGTTCCTCGGTGAAGGTGAAGTCCACTGCGCCCCGCTCCTCTCGCCCGCCGTGCCCGCCCGGTCCCTAGAGCTGACGATCCGTCAAGTCGAGGTCAAGGTAGGGCAGGCGGCCGGAATTGGGAACAGGCTCAGCGGTCGAAGTCGAGCTCCACCTTCTCCGTGACCGGATGTGACTGGCATGCCAGCACATACCCGGCGTCCAGCTCCTCCTGCTCCAGCGCGAAGTTGCGGTCCATGCGCACCTCGCCCGAGACCAGATAGGCCCGGCACGTCCCGCACACCCCGCCCTTGCAGGCGTACGGCGCGTCGGCCCGGTTGCGCAGCACGGTCTCCAGCAGCGACTCCCCGTCCCGCACCGGCCAGCTGCCGCCCCGTCCGTCCAGCTTCGCGGTCACCGTGCTGTGCTCGGGCGCCGGAGCAACCGCCATGGGCGCCTGGGCGCCGGGCGGGGCCTCCTCCACATGGAAGATCTCCTGGTGGATCCGGTCCCGGGCGACCCCGAGCCCGCGCAGCGCCCGCTCGGCACCCCGCACCAGCCCGAAGGGCCCGCACAGGAACCAGCCGTCGACCGCCTCCACCGGCACCAGCGCCGGCAGCAGCCGGGCCAGCCGTTCCTCGTCCAGCCGCCCGGAGGCGGGACCGGCCTGCTGCTCCTCGCGGGAGAGGGTCTGTATGAGCTGGAACCGGTCCGGATAGCGGTCCTTGAGATCGGCGACCTCCTCCAGGAACATCGTCGAAGCGGTGGTGCGATCGCTGCGGATCAGGCAGAACCGTGCCTGGGGCTCGCGCGCCAGCAGGGTCGAGACGATGGACAGCACGGGAGTGATGCCGCTGCCTCCGACGATGGCGGCGAAGTGCCCCGGGCGGGGCTCCAGCACGAACCGCCCGGCCGGCGCCATCACCTCCACGGTGTCCCCCGTGGCCAGCTCCTTGAGCGCGTAGGTGGAGAACACCCCGCCGTCCACCAGCCGCACCGCCACCCGCAGCCTCCCCGGCCCGTCCGGGCCCGGGGCCTGTCCGCAGATGGAGTACGTACGGCGTATCTCGGCGCCGCCCACGATGCGGCGCAGGGCGAGGTGCTGGCCCGGTGCGTGGCGGAAGGTCTCGCGCAGCTCGGCGGGCACCGCGAGGGTCACGGCGACCGAGTCGTCGGTGAGCGGTTCGACGGCTGCCACCCGCAGCGGGTGGAAGGCGCCATGGCGGGCCGCTGCCATCACAACTCCTTGAAGTGGTCGAACGGTTCGCGGCAGGCCTCGCAGCGGCGCAGTGCCTTGCAGGCGGTGGAGGAGAAGCGGCTCAGCAGCGTGGTGTCGGTGGAACCGCAGTGGGGGCAGCGGATGCCCAGGCCGACCACGACCGGACCGGATGCGCCGGCCGGTCCCGGCGGCGCTATGCCGAACTCCTCCAGCTTGCGCCGCCCTTCGGCGGTGATGTCGTCCGTGGACCAGGCCGGGGCGAGGACCGTGCGCACCTCGACCTCGGGGATGCCGCGCTCGCGCAGCACCCGCTCGATGTCCGCCGACATCGTCTCTATCGCGGGGCAGCCGGTGTAGGTGGGGGTGAGCTCCACCTCCACATGGCCGGGGGCGGTGATGTGCAGGGCGCGCAGCACGCCCAGCTCCGCCAGGGTCAGGACCGGCAGCTCGGGGTCGGGGACGGCTCCGGCCAGGGCCCGGAGTTCCTCTTCGAGGGGGGTGGGTGCGCTCACCATGTCGCCCCCGGGTGGCTGCGGTGCAGATGCTGCATTTCGGCGAGCATCCGGCCGAACGGCTCGGTGTGGATGCCCTGCCGGCCCGCGCCCGCCGTCCACGCGCCCGCCTGAGGACCGACGGGGAGGGTCAGGGTGGCCTGCTCGACGACGTCCGTCACCCCGGTCAGCCAGCCGTCGCGCAGCGCGGTCCAGTCCACGGGCACACCCTCGACCGGCTCGAACAGCTCGCCCGTGAACCGCCACAGGGCGTCCAGACCGCGCTGCATCCGGGCGTGGCTCTCCTGCGTACCGTCGCCGAGCCGCAGGGTCCACTGCTCGGCGTGGTCGCGGTGGTAGGCGACCTCCTTGACGGCCTTCGCCGCCAGGGGGGCCAGCGGTCCGTCCGTGGCGGCCAGCTCCGCGTACAGCAGGTGCTGGTAGACGGAGAAGTACAGCTGCCGGGCCATGGTGTGGGCGAAGTCGCCGTTGGGCTGCTCGACGAGCTGGACGTTGCGGAAGGCGCGCTCCTCGCGGAGGAAGGCCAGCTCGTCCTCGTCGCCGACGAGGGAGAGCAGGGTGCGGGCCTGGCCGAGCAGGTCGAGGGCGATGTTGGCGAGGGCGACGTCCTCCTCGAGCACGGGCGCGTGCCCGGCCCACTCGCCGAGCCGGTGGGAGAGCACCAGCGCGTCGTCACCGAGAGCCAGTGCGGCGGTCACAGGTGCCGCACCCCCTCGGGGATGTCGTAGAAGGTGGGGTGCCGGTAGGGCTTGTCGGCGGCGGGCTCGAAGAAGGGGTCCTTCTCGTCGGGCGAGGAGGCGGTGACCGCGGTGGAGGGGACCACCCAGATCGAGACGCCCTCGGAGCGCCGGGTGTAGAGATCGCGGGCGTTGCGCAGCGCCATCTCCGCGTCCGGTGCGTGCAGGCTGCCGGCGTGGGTGTGCGACAGGCCCCGCCTGCTGCGCACGAACACCTCCCACAGTGGCCAGTCGGTGCCGGTCATGCCTTCGCCTCCCCATGCCTGGCCGCGTAAGCGGCGGCTGCCTCGCGCACCCAGGCGCCTTCCTCGTGCGCCTGCCGGCGCACGCTGATCCGCTGGTCGTTGCAGGGGCCGTTGCCCCGGAGCACCTCGTGGAACTCGTCCCAGTCGATGGCGCCGAAGTCGTGGTGGCCGCGCTCCTCGTTCCACCGCAGGTCCGGGTCGGGAAGCGTGAGCCCCAGCGACTCGGCCTGGGGGACGCATATGTCGACGAAGCGCTGGCGCAGCTCGTCGTTGGAGTGGCGCTTGATCTTCCAGGCCATGGACTGGGCGGAGTGCGCCGACTCGTCGTCGGGCGGGCCGAACATCATCAGTGAGGGCCACCACCAGCGGTCCACCGCGTCCTGGGCCATGGCGTGCTGGGCCTCGGTGCCCCTGCTCAGGGCCTGCAGCAGTTCATAGCCCTGGCGCTGGTGGAAGGACTCCTCCTTGCAGATGCGGACCATGGCGCGGGCGTAGGGCCCGTAGGAGCAGCGGCACAGCGGGACCTGGTTGGTGATGGCCGCGCCGTCCACGAGCCAGCCGATGGCGCCCACGTCCGCCCAGGTCAGCGTGGGGTAGTTGAAGATCGAGGAGTAGCGCTGGCGGCCCGCGTGCAGCTTGTCGAGCAGCTCGTCGCGGCTCGTGCCGAGGGTCTCGGCGGCGCTGTAGAGGTACAGGCCGTGGCCCGCCTCGTCCTGGACCTTGGCCATGAGGATCGCCTTGCGCCGCAGCGAGGGCGCCCGAGTGATCCAGTTGGCCTCGGGCTGCATGCCGATGATCTCGGAGTGGGCGTGCTGGGCGATCTGGCGGACCAGGGTGGCGCGGTAGGCGTCGGGCATCCAGTCGCGTGGCTCGATGCGCTCGTCGGCGGCCACGGCGGCTTCGAACACCGCCTCGGGTGTCCTTGCCTCCGGCGCAATCGTCGTCATGCCGTGCCCCCTCGCTTCTCCGTATCTCCCTACCGACCGATCGTTCGGTTCAATGGTGGATCGGGGCCCGGGGCCTGTCAACCCTGTGGATAACCCGGGGGCGCTGTGCCGCGTGGGGCGGCGTCGGTACCGTTCGGGTGCACGCCGGGGCCCCCGGCGTGCACATGGCAGCGGTGCGGCGAGCGGAATCGGGGCGGGTATGGAGAGGGACGACGGGCGCGAGCGGGCCGGCGGGGACGCCGGACTGGAGGGGCTGTCCCTGCCGTCACGCATCGTCGTCGCGGCCGGCGTCGCGGTGGTGGGCCTGGTGGCGGCCGTACACCTGGGAATGATGTTCCTGCACGTCGCGCCGCCGAACACGGTCAGCAAGCAGTACGCGGCGGCGATCGACGACTACGTCTATCCGGAGTACGAGCAGAACTGGAAGTTCTTCGCTCCCAACCCCCTCCAGCAGAACGTCGCCGTTCAGGCCCGCGCCGAGCTGCGCGGCCCCGACGGCCGGACGACCGTCACCCCCTGGACCGACCTCTCCGCACAGGACGGCGCCGCCATCCTCCACAACCCGCTCCCCAGCCACACGCGGCAGAACGAACTCCGCCGCGCCTGGGACTTCTACGCCAACACCCACGACGCCCGTGAGCAGCCCAACGGCCTGCGCGGCCGCCTCTCCGAGCAGTACATACGCCGCATCGTCGCCTCCCGGCTCGGCCCCGCACGGGACGGTCGTCCGGTGGAGCGCGTGCAGGTGCGGTCCGTGACCACGGCCATCGCCCCGCCGCCGTGGAGCGACGAGAAGGCCGACACCAAGCCCGTGTACCGCGTGCTGGGCTGGTGGCCCGTCACCACCGCCGACTTCGCGGAGGTGAGCACCCGGTGATCGACTCTCTGACGCGAGGGCTCGCCCGCGCCACCGGCTCCTCACTCGGCCCGTACCAGACGGCCGTCATCCGCATAGGCCTCTCCTTCGTCTGGCTGTGCTACCTGCTCCGCGAGTGGACCAACCGCCGTGAGCTGTACGGGCCCGACGCCCCCTGGAGCGGGGGGATGGCCCGGCAGCTGACCGGCGACAACCACGCCTTCACCGCGCTCCTGTGGTCCGACAGCCCGATGTGGTTCGAGGGCGTCTACGCGCTGGCCATCGTCTCCAGCGCCCTGCTGATGCTCGGGTGGCGCACCCGGACCATGTCCGTGCTCTCCATGCTCTGCGTACTGTCGCTGCAGAACCGCAGCGTCTTCATCGGCGACGGCGGCGACAACGTCATCCACCTGATGGCCCTCTACACCGTGCTCACGCGCTGCGGCCAGGTCTGGTCCCTCGACGCCCGGCGCGCCGCCCGCCGGGACGGGAACCAGGACGGCCGGGACGTGCCCGGCATCGTGCTGTGGACGGTCTGCGGCCTCGCGCTCGCCGCCGCACAGGTCCACGGCGGCGCGGGCCTGGGGTGGACGGACGAAGGACCGCTGCCGGGCCTCGGCTGGGCGACCGCGCTGTGGGGCCTGTGGCTGATCCACGGCCTGTGGTGGGCGGCGGTGCGCTATGCCCCGGGCGAGCCCAGGACGGTGCTGGACACGCTGGCCCATCTCGCGCACAACGCCGCGCTGCTGGTCATCATGGCGGAGGTCTGTCTGATCTACGCCACGGCCGGCTGGTACAAGGTCCAGGGCTCGCGCTGGCAGGACGGCACCGCCCTGTACTACCCGATGCACATCGACTACTTCTCGCCGTGGCCCTGGCTCTCCCACGCGCTGGCCGCCAGCGGGATCATCGTGCTGCTGCTCAGCTACGGCACGGTGGCCGCGCAGGTCGCCTTCCCCTTCACGTTGCTGAACCGGCGGGTGAAGAACGTGCTGCTGGTGGTGATGATGGCCGAGCACGTGGGTATCGCGGTGCTGCTGGGGCTGCCGTTCTTTTCGTTGGCGATGATCGTGGCCGATGCGGTGTTCTTGCCGACCTCGTTCCTGCGGAGGCTTGGGCGGGTGGGGGTGCGCCTTCCGGGGCTCCGCCCCGGAAGGCGCACCTCAAACGCCGGAGGGGCTGAGTTGTCGCCCGGACAGTCCGGACAGTCCGGAGAGATGACCGGGCAGGCTGAGGGCGGGCAACGGATCGTAGGGTGAGGGCATGACCCAGGACGACGTCGGTGCCGCTGTACTGCGACGATGGGCCGCCGACGCACCCGGCGCCGTGCTGCTCGACGGCTTTCACGCGCTCAAGCACGCCCTGCGCTTCGGAGCGGACGTGGGCCCCGCCGTCACCAGTGACAAGGCGTCCGCCCTGGCGCTCGCGGCCGACCTGGCCGACGACCTGACGGACACGCTCGACGACCTCCTGGTGGAGGTGCCCGCGCAGGCCCTGCGCGAGCTGGTGCCGCGGGTGCATCCCACCCAGGTCGCCGCCCTGGCCGCCCGCCGCGACCGCCGGGCCAACCTCGATGCCCTGGCGCGGCTGCCCCGCACCGCGCCCGTCGTCGTCCTGGACAACCCCCGCAACCTGGGCAACGTCGGTGCCGTGATCCGTCTCGCCGCAGGCTTCGGGGCCACCGGCGTGGTCACCACCGGCGACATCGACCCCTGGCACCCGAACGCCGTGCGGTCCGGCGCCGGTCTGCACTACGCCACGGCCGTGGAGCGGCTGCCCCTCGAGGAGCTGCCGCCCGGGCCGCTGTACGTCCTCGACCCGGAGGGCGACGACATCCGGTCCGTGCCCGTACCGGACGACGCGCTGATCGCCTTCGGCTCCGAGCGGCACGGCATCTCGCCGGAGCTGCGGGCCAGGGCGACCCGGCTGGTCGCCCTGCCCATGCGTCCCCAGGTCTCCAGCTACAACCTCGCCACCAGCGTCGCCATGACGCTCTTCCACTGGGGCGGGCCGGCTCCCGTCTGACGGGCTCAGGCCTGGCGGCGCACCTCCACCGTGCGGAAGCGGGTGGCGACGAACGCGCTGTCGCACAGTGCCGCGTTGGCCGCCGGGTTGCCGCCGGAGCCATGGAAGTCGGAGAAGGCGGCCGTCTGGTTGACGTACACCCCGCCCGTCAGGTTGAGGGAGAGCTGGGCGCACTCCTCCAGGCACGCCTCCTCGACCAGCTGCTCGACCTCCGCCGAGGTCGTGTACGCGCCGACCGTCATCGCGCCCTTCTCCCGCACCGTGCGGCGCAGCAGCTCCACGGCGTCGGCGGCCGAGTCGACGGCCACCACGAACGCCACCGGCCCGAAGCACTCGGAGAAATAGGCCGCTTCGGCGTCGGGCTTGGCTCCGTCGAGCTTGACGATGACGGGGGTGCGGACCGTGGCGCCGGGGAAGTCGGGGTTGGCCACGGAACGGGAGGCCAGGACGACCTCGCCCAGCTGTGCGGCGGCGTCGATACGGGCCTTGACCTGGTCGTTGACGATGGCGCCGAGCAGGGCGTTGGCCCGGGCGTCGTCACCCAGCAGCTTGTCCACTGCGGTGGCGAGGTCGGCCGTCACCTCGTCGTACGACTTGTGGCCGGCGTCGGTGCCGATGCCCTCGCGGGGGATCAGCAGGTTCTGCGGGGTGGTGCACATCTGGCCGCTGTACAGGGACAGGGAGAAGGCCAGGTTGGAGAGCATGCCCTTGTAGTCGTCGGTGGAGTCGACGACGACCGTGTTGACCCCGGCCTTTTCGGTGAAGACCTGCGCCTGACGGGCGTTGGCCTCCAGCCAGTCGCCGAAGGCGGTGGAGCCGGTGTAGTCGATGATGCGGATCTCCGGGCGCACCGCCAGGGCCTTGGCGATGCCCTCGTCCTGCCGTTCGGCGGCCAGGGCGACCAGGTCGGGGGAGAATCCGGCCTCGCCCAGCACCTCGCGCGCGATGCGCACGGTCAGGGCGAGCGGCAGCACCGCGCGCGGGTGGGGCTTGACCAGCACGGCGTTGCCGGTGGCGAGCGAGGCGAACAGACCGGGATAGCCGTTCCACGTGGGGAAGGTGTTGCAGCCGATGAGCAGCGAGACGCCGCGCGGCACGGCCGTGAACTCCTTGGCCAGCGCCAGGGGATCGCGCTTGCCCTGCGGCTTGACCCACTCCGCGGAGCCCGGCACGGCGGCCTGGGCGGCATAGGCGTAGGCGACGGCCTCCAGGCCGCGGTCCTGGGCGTGCGGCCCGCCGGCCTGGAACGCCATCATGAACGCCTGGCCGCTGGTGTGCATGACCGTGTGGGCGATCTCGTGCGTACGGGCGTTGATCCGCGCGAGGATCTCCAGACAGACCGCGGCCCGCGCCTTCGGCCCGGCCTTGCGCCACTCGGGCATGGCCGCGCGCAGGGCGGGCAGCAGGACATCGATGTCGGCGTGCGGATACTCGACGCCCAGCTCCAGGCCGTAGGGCGATACCTCCGTGCCCGTCCAGCCGTCCGTGCCGGGCTGGTCCAGCTCGAAGCGCTTGCCGCGCAGGGCGTCGAACGCGGCCTGGCCGCCGGCGGCGTCGAGGCTGCCGGGCACCCCCTGGCCGTCGCCGTAGGCCTTCGGGTGCTCGGGGTAGGGGGACCAGTAGGCGCGCGTACGGATGGCGTCCAGGGCCTGGTCGAGCGTGGGGAGATGCTTCTCGATCAACTGGGCGGTGGTGAGTCCGGCGGTCACGTCTGACCAACTCCTCGTCGAGCGGGGCTCTGACAGTGCGACTAGGGCGACAGGGATCGGGCGACAGCGTTCGGGGAGCCAGGAGCACCCCCGATGGATACAGTAACCGAACGATCGGTCGGGACAAGGGGGCCCGGCAAACCTGTGGACAACTCATCGGGGAGGATCACTGACATGACCCCAATCGACCCGGCACGCACCGTCGCCGTCGTCGGCACGGGCACCATGGGGCAGGGAATCGCCCAGGTCGCCCTGGTCGCCGGGCATCCCGTGCGGCTGTACGACGCCGCCCCCGGCCGGGCGGAGGAGGCGGCGCGGTCGATCGCCGCGCGCCTCGGCCGGCTCGTGGACAAGGGCAGGCTCGACGCGGCCGGCCGGGACGCGGCACTCGCCCGCCTGCGCCCTGCCGCACAGCTGACCGACCTCGCCGGCTCCGCGCTCGTCATCGAGGCGATTCTCGAGCAACTCACCGCCAAGCAGAAGCTCTTCGATGAGCTGGAATCGGTCGTTCCAGACGACTGCGTGCTCGCCACCAACACCTCTTCCCTGTCCGTGACCGCGGTCGCGGGCGCCCTCCGCCTGCCCGGCCGGTTCGTCGGCCTGCACTTCTTCAACCCCGCCCCGCTCCTCCCGCTCGTGGAGGTCGTCCGGGGCCACGCCACGGACGCGGCGGTCGCCGAGAGCGCCCGGGCCACCGTGGCCGCCTGGGGCAAGACGCCCGTGAGCTGCGCCGACACCCCCGGTTTCCTCGTCAACCGCGTCGCCCGGCCCTTCTACGCCGAGGCCTTCCGCCTGTACGAGGAGGGCGTCGCGGACCCCGCCACGATCGACGCGGTACTGCGCGAGAGCGGCGGCTTCGCCATGGGCCCCTTCGAGCTGACCGACCTCATCGGCCAGGATGTGAACAACGCCGTCACCCGTTCGGTGTACGAGGCCTTCTTCCACCACCCGAAGTTCACGCCCTCGCTCGCCCAGCAGCGGCTCGTGGAGGCCGGCCTGCTGGGGCGGAAGACGGGCCGGGGCTGGTACGACCACGGGGAGGGCGCCGACGCGCCCGCGCCGCACACGGCCGAACCGTGCCCGGCGCCCCGGGCGGTCGGCCACCGGCCCGGCCTGCCCGGGCCCGCCGCCGTCCTGCCCGCGATGATCGAGGGAGCCGGCATCGAGGTGACCCGCGACAGCGGCGAGGGGACCGGTGGCGAGGAGGCCTCCGACGGCTGCCTCGTCCTGCCGGGCGGCACCCGGCTCGCCCTGGCCGACGGCCGGGGCCCCACGAACACGGCCTGCCTGGGCCCGCGCATCGACGTCGACCTCGCCCTGGACTACCGCACCTGCACCCGTGTCGCCCTCGCCCCCTCCGCGACCGCGCCGAAGGAGGACGTCGAGGCGGCCGTCGGCCTGTTCCAGGCCCTCGGCAAGAAGGTCAGCGTCATCGGGGACGCGCCCGGCATGATCGTCGCCCGGACGGTCGCCCTGCTCGTCGACTTCGCCGAGGACGCGGCCGGGCGCGGCGTGGCGAGCCGCGAGGACATCGACACCGCCATGCGCAAGGGCGTGAACTACCCCCTCGGCCCGCTGGAGTGGAGCCGGGCCCTGGACACCGACTGGCTCGACCGGTTCCTGCGGAACATGGACCACGAGTACCCGGGCGGCCGCTACGCCGCCTGTCAGCCCCTCCGCCGTCGTGCGGCCGTCAAGGAGAGCCTGCTGTAATCATGACCATGGCCAAGCGCGACACCTACACGCCCGAATCGCTGCTCGCGGTCGCCGTCAAGGTGTTCAACGAGCGGGGCTACGACGGCACCTCCATGGAGCATCTCTCCAAGGCGGCCGGCATCTCCAAGTCCTCCATCTACCACCACGTCAAGGGCAAGGAAGAGCTGCTGCGGCTCGCCATAAGCCGTGCCCTGGACGGGCTCTTCGCGGTCCTGGACGAGCCCGGCGCCACCGACGGCAGGGCGATCGACCGGCTCGAGTACGTCACCCGGCGCACGGTCGAGGTGCTGATGGCCGAGCTGCCCTACGTGACGCTGCTGCTGCGCGTACGGGGCAACACCGACACCGAGCGCTGGGCGATGGAGCGGCGCCGCGAGTTCGACCACCAGGTGGCCGAGCTGCTGAAGGAGGCCGCCGCGGACGGTGACCTCCGGGAGGACGTGGACATCCGGCTGGCGACCCGGCTGCTCTTCGGAATGATCAATTCCGTTGTGGAGTGGTACCGGCCGGAGCGCGGTGGGGCCGCCACCAGTGACGAGGTGGCCGACGCCGTGGTCCACACGGCCTTCGCCGGCCTGCGCACGTACCGCTAGCAGCGGTTTTCCGGCCGCCCGGCGGGGTCTTCCCCTGCCGGGCGGCCGTCGTGTCCGGCGTCCGTCCGGCAGGGGGAGCGTCCGGTCGCCGTCCGCTACCGGCCTTCGTCGAGCGGACGGTCCTCCTTGAGGTCCGTCTCCTCGAAGACCAGGAGCGTCCGGGTGCTGAGCACCTCGTCCATGGCCTGGATGCGGGTCAGGACGAGCTCCCGCAGGGCCCGGTTGTCCCGGGTGTGGACGAGCAGCAGGACGTCGAAATCGCCGCTCACCAGGGCCATGTGGGCCACCCCCGGCAGTTCCCGCAGCTCCTCGCGGACCGTGCGCCAGGAGTTCTGCACGATTTTCAGGGTGATGTACGCCGAGGCGCCGTGCCCTGCCCGCTCCTGGTCGATCCGGGCGCCGAAGCCCTTGATGACGCCGTCGTCGATGAGCCGGTTGATCCGGGCGTAGGCGTTGGCCCGCGAGACGTGCACACGTTCGGCCACCGACCGTATCGAGGCCCGCCCGTCGCTCTGCAGCATCCGCAGGATCGAGCGGTCGATGTCGTCGAGCGGGCGGGCGGCCGGTCTGCCGCCCGACGTGGCCATCTGTTCGTCCGGCATACCGCCATGCCTCCCCTTCATGGACGTCCTGTTCATATCTCAAGTTGTGGAGAACCGTTTGTCCACAGGCTCGGGCCGCCTGTAGCCAAAAAGTGCCAACGACCGAACAATCGGTAGGGGGAGCGCAGGACGCTTTCCGGTCAAGCTCGTCCCAAGAGGAGGTGCTCGTCATGACGGTTCTGGAGCAGCCCGGCTCGTACCGGCCCAGTCCGCCCCCGGCCTGGCAACCCCGGACCGACCCCGCCCCGCTGCTGCCCGACGCGGAGCCGTACCGGCTGCTGGGTACCGACGCCGCCGACGGGCTCGACCCCGACCTGCTCAGGAGGCTGTACGGCCAGCTCGTGCGCGGGCGCCGCTACAACACCCAGGCCACCGCCCTCACCCGCCAGGGCCGGCTGGCCGTCTACCCCTCCTCCACCGGGCAGGAGGCCTGCGAGGTCGCCGCCGCGCTGGCCCTGGAGGAGCGCGACTGGCTCTTCCCCAGCTACCGCGACACCCTGGCCGCCGTCGTGCGGGGCCTGGACCCCGTGCAGGCCCTGACCCTGCTGCGCGGCGACTGGCACACCGGCTACGACCCGCACGAGCACCGCGTCGCCCCGCTGTGCACCCCGCTCGCCACCCAGCTCCCCCACGCGGTCGGGCTGGCCCACGCCGCCCGGCTCAAGGGGGACGACGTCGTCGCGCTCGCCATGGTCGGCGACGGAGGCACGAGCGAGGGCGACTTCCACGAGGCGCTCAACTTCGCCGCCGTGTGGCGGGCGCCGGTCGTCTTCTTCGTGCAGAACAACGGCTTCGCCATCTCCGTGCCGCTCGCCAAGCAGACCGCCGCGCCCTCCCTCGCCCACAAGGCCGTCGGGTACGGCATGCCCGGCCGGCTCGTCGACGGCAACGACGCCGCGGCCGTCCATCAGGTCCTCTCCGAAGCCGTGCGCCGGGCTCGGGCGGGCGGCGGCCCCACGCTGGTGGAGGCCGTCACCTACCGCATCGACGCCCACACCAACGCCGACGACGCCACCCGCTACCGCAGCGACGCCGAGGTCGAGGCCTGGCGCGCCCACGACCCGATCGCCCTGCTGGAACGGGAGCTGACCCGCCGCGAGCTGCTGGACGACGCGGCGATACGGGACGAGCAGGAGGCCGCCGAGCGGATGGCCGCCGACCTGCGCGAGCGGATGAACCAGGACCCCGTGCTCGACCCGATGGAACTGTTCACACATGTTTACGCCGAACAGACTGCCCAACTGCGCGAGCAGGCAGCACAATTGCGTGCTGAGCTGACTGCCGCGGGGGAGCTCCCGGGCCCCCTGGAGGGCGGCCCCCAGGAAGGAAGGCAGCGATGACCACCGCGCCCGTCGAAACCGGTCCCAAGCCCGCCACCATGGCGCAGGCTCTCGGCCGGGCGCTGCGCGACGCCATGGCCGACGACCCCGCCGTCCACGTCCTCGGCGAGGACGTCGGCACGCTGGGCGGCGTCTTCCGGGTCACCGAGGGCCTGGCCAAGGAGTTCGGCGAGGACCGCTGCACGGACACGCCGCTCGCCGAGGCGGGCATCCTCGGGACGGCCGTGGGCATGGCCATGTACGGGCTGCGGCCCGTGGTGGAGATGCAGTTCGACGCCTTCGCCTACCCCGCCTTCGAGCAGCTCATCAGCCACGTCTCGCGGATGCGCAACAGGACGCGCGGCGCGATGCCCATGCCGATCACCGTGCGGGTCCCCTACGGCGGCGGCATCGGCGGCGTCGAGCACCACAGCGACTCCTCCGAGGCCTACTACCTGGCCACTCCCGGACTCCACGTCGTCGCCCCGGCGACCGTCGCCGACGCCTACGGGCTGCTGCGCGCCGCGATCGCCTCCGACGACCCGGTGATCTTCCTGGAGCCCAAGCGGCTGTACTGGTCCAAGGCGGGCTGGGACCCGGAGCGGCCGGAGCCGGTGCCGGGCATCGGCCGCGCGGTCGTCCGCAGGCCCGGCACGTCCGCGACCCTCGTCACCTACGGGCCGTCGGTGCCCGTCTGCATGGAGGCGGCCGAGGCGGCCACGGCGGAGGGCTGGGACCTGGAGGTCGTCGACCTGAGGTCGCTGGTGCCGTTCGACGAGGAGACCGTCTGCACGTCCGTACGGCGCACCGGCCGGGCCGTGGTCGTGCACGAGTCGACGGGCTTCGGCGGCCCGGGCGGGGAGATCGCGGCACGGATCACCGAGCGCTGTTTCCACCATCTGGAGGCGCCGGTGCTGCGGGTGGCGGGGTTCGACATCCCGTACCCGCCGCCGATGCTGGAGAAGCACCATCTGCCGGGCGTGGACCGGGTCCTGGACGCGGTGGCGCGACTGCAGTGGGAAGCGCAATGGACCTCTGACGACAACGCATATGGAAGTGGTGCGCGCTGATGGCGGTGGTGCGCGAGTTCACGCTGCCCGACCTGGGCGAGGGGCTCACGGAGGCACAGGTCGTCCGCTGGCTGGTGAGCGTCGGCGACGTCGTCGCCGTCGACCAGCCGGTGGTCGAGGTTGAGACGGCGAAGGCGATGGTGGAGGTCCCCTGCCCCTACGGGGGCGTGGTCACCGCCCGCTTCGGCGAGGAGGGCGCGGAACTGCCGGTCGGCGCGCCGCTGCTGACCGTGGCGGTGGGCGAGTCCGGGAGTGCCGGGGGCTCGGCGCCCGGTCCCGGGAGCGGCTCGGCCGTGCGTTCCGGAGCGGGCGCGCCCGGGGCCGGGGCGGGCTCCGGATCCGAGACCGCGCACGCGGGCGGGGTCGGTGCCGGTGGCGGGGACGAGGGCTCGGGCAATGTGCTGGTCGGTTACGGCACGCAGGCGCCCTCGGCGCGGCGCCGCCGGGTACGTCCCCCGGTCCGCGAGGTGGGGCGGCCCGCCGAACGGACGCCCGCACCGGGTGCCATCGCGGTCATCTCCCCGCTCGTACGGCGTCTCGCGCGGGAACGCGGCGTGGATCTGACCTCGGTGCGCGGCACGGGACCGGACGGGTTGATCACCCGCGCCGATGTCGAGGCCGCGGCCCAGGGAGCGCAGGAAGTGCGGGCCGCGGCGGCCGTCGCGGGCGCCGTCCCGGCTGCTCACGCGGGCCAGGCGGCACGTCCCGCGGCCCGGGCCGGCCGTCGGGTGGCGGGCGGCCGGCGGGTGCCGGACGGTCTGCGGGTGCCGCTGCGCGGTGTGCGCGGAGCCGTGGCGGAGAAGCTCAGCCGCAGCCGCCGCGAGATCCCGGACGCCACGTGCTGGGTGGACGCGGACGCCACGGAGCTGATGGCCGCCCGCCGGGCGATGAACGTGTCCGGCGGGGCCAAGGTGTCGCTCCTCGCCCTCCTGGCCCGGATCTGCACGGCGGCGCTCGCGAAGTACCCCGAGCTGAACGCGACGGTCGACACCGAGGCGCAGGAGATCGTCACGCTCCCGGACGTCCATCTGGGCTTCGCCGCCCAGACCGAGCGCGGCCTGGTCGTCCCCGTCGTACGGGACGCCAACGCGCGCAACGCCGTCGAGCTGTCGGTCGAGATGGCCCGGCTCACGGAGGCCGCGCGTGCGGGCAAACTCAGCCCGGCCGAGCTGACCGGCGGCACGTTCACCCTCAACAACTACGGGGTGTTCGGCGTCGACGGATCCACGCCGATCCTCAACCATCCCGAGGCCGCGATGCTCGGCGTCGGCCGAATATCGCCCAAGCCCTGGGTGCACGAGGGAGAGCTGGCGGTGCGGCAGGTGGTGCAGCTGTCCTTCACCTTCGACCACCGGGTGTGCGACGGCGGCACGGCGGGCGGCTTCCTGCGCTACGTGGCCGACTGCGTCGAGCAGCCGGCGGTGCTGCTGCGGTCCCTCTGACCGACCGCGTGCACGTGACCGCTCGCGTCCGCCTGGCCGGTCGCGTCCGTGCCGGCCTCGCCATACTCGACGGGTGACGGTTTACGACGCGGTAGTACTGGCCGGAGGCGCGGCACGGCGGCTGGGCGGGGCGGACAAGCCCGCGGTGCGGGTCGGCGGGCGGTCACTGCTCGACCGCGTGCTGGGTGCCTGCGGCGGTGCGGCACGGACGGTGGTGGTCGGCCCGCGCCGCCCCACGGTCCGGCCGGTGATCTGGGCGCGCGAGGAGCCCCCGGGCGGCGGGCCCCTCGCCGGGCTGGCCGCCGGGTTGCGGCACGTGCGGGCGGAACGGGTGCTCGTCCTCTCCGCCGATCTGCCGTTCCTGGGGGAGGACGCGGTACGGGCGTTGCTGGCGGGGCTCGAGGGGGCCGGGGCCGGGGCCGAAGGGGTGGTGGTCGTCGACGGTGACGGGCGGGAGCAGCCGCTCGTGGGGGCGTACCGTTCGGAGCCGCTGCTGCGCGAGCTGGGGCTGCTCGTCGCGGAGCACGGCACGCTCGGCGGTCTGCCCCTGCGGCTGCTCACCACCGAGCTGGAGCTCGGCCGGCTGCACCACCCCACCGCGTCCTTCGACTGCGACACCTGGGAGGACATCGGCACGGCCCGCGCGCGCATCAGGGACGATGGGAGCGTGCTGGATGAATGGATTGCCGCGGTCAAGGCCGAGCTGGGCATCGAACTCGATGTCGACACGGTCGGTCTCCTCGACCTCGCGCGCGACGCCGCGCACGGTGTGGCGCGGCCTGCCGCGCCCCTGACGACCTTCCTGGTCGGATACGCCGCCGCGCAGCGTGGTGGCGGTCCGGAGGCGGTGGCCGAGGCGGCCCGCAAGGCGGTGGCGCTGGCCGCGCGCTGGGCCGAGGAGACCCGGTCCCCTGACGAGGCGTCATGACGGGGTGGGATTTCGGGCCCCCGTCGGAAGGTGCGCCGGGGACGGACGGTGATGCCGCGCTGGACCGGGCCACGGATGAGGCTTTGGCCCTGCTCGCCGATGAGCGGCGGGGCCGCTCCGAGAGTGAGGCTCCGGTTGTTTCCGGGCCGCCTGCGGCGGTTGCCGGGCGCGGGTACTTCTCGTTCGACTTTGCCCGGGATCCGTTCGAGGGGACTGACGAGAGGGCGGCGGATTCGTCCGGGGAGCTGGACGTGCCGTTCGCGGGGGTGCGGTTCTTCGACACGATGCGGCGGCGGGACGGGGAGGTTTCCCCGATCCCGCTTCCCGGAACCGGGGCTCCGCCCCGGACCCCGGGCCTCGAACCCATGGGCTCGTCGCATGAGCCTGCCGCCGGCGACGGTGCTGCCGGTGCCGGGCGGGCGGATGCCCCCCTCGGCTCCGTGGGCGACGGCTCGGAACGTTCTGCCGACCCCGAACCGACGGATGCCCCGGACGTCCCCGGCGGCTCCCGCCCCACCGGTCCTACCGACCACACCCACGCCCCCACCCCCTGGCCCACCGCCCGCGTCATCGCCGCCCGTGCCGCCGAGCCGCTCGCGCCCCGTATGCGGGCGCTCGACGAGGCGCTCGGGCATACGCTCGCCGGGCGGTTGACCGCGCTGACCGATCTGCCGTCGTTCGACACCTCCGCCATGGACGGGTGGGCCGTCGCCGGGCCCGGGCCCTGGCGGTTGCCGGAAGGGGACGACACCGGGATCCTCGCCGGCCGTCCCGACGTCGCGCCGCTGCACGACGGCGAGGCCGTGCGCATCGCCACCGGCGCGCGCGTACCGCCCGGTGCCACGGCCGTCCTGCGCAGCGAGCACGGCACCGTGCGCCCCCAGGGCGAGTTGTATGCGAGCCGGCACCTGACGCAGGGGCAGGACATCCGGCCCCGGGGCCAGGAGTGTCAGTCCGGCGACGGGCTGCTGGCCGCAGGGACGTTCGTCACGCCCGCCGTGCTCGGGCTGGCCGCCGCCACCGGGTACGACCAGCTGAAGGTCACGCCCCGGCCCCGGGCCGAGGTGCTCGTGCTCGGTGACGAGCTGCTGCGGGAAGGGCTGCCGCACGACGGGCGCATCCGGGATGCCCTCGGGCCCATGCTCGGGCCGTGGCTGCGGGCGCTCGGGGCCGAGGTGGGCGGCATCCGCCGGCTGGGGGACGACGCGACCGCGCTGCGGGCCGCCCTGGAGGCCTCCGACGCGGATCTGGTGCTCACCACCGGCGGCACCGCCGGGGGGCCGGTCGACCACGTGCACCCGACCCTGCGCCACCTCGGCGCAGAGCTGCTGGTCGACGGCGTCGCCGTCCGCCCGGGGCATCCGATGCTGCTCGCCCGTCTCACCCCCGGCCGGCACCTGGTCGGCCTCCCCGGCAACCCGCTGGCCGCCGTCGCCGGCCTCCTCACGCTCGCCGAGCCCCTGCTGCGGGCGCTGTCGGGCCGGGCGGCGCCCGAGCCGTACCGTGCCGTGCTCGGCGAGGACGCGCCCGGTCACCCCACCGACACCCGGCTGATCCCCGTCGCCCGCGAGGGCGCCGGCCGGGTCCGGCCGCTCCGCTTCCACGGGCCCGCCATGTTGCGCGGCCTCGCGGCCGCCGACGCCCTGGCCGTCGTCCCGCCCGGCGGTACGGGCCGGGGCCGCGAGGTCGAGCTGCTGTGCCTGCCGTGGGCGGCGCAGGACGGCTCCCCGGGAGGCACCCGGTGATCCCGCCCGCCCGCAACGCGGCAGCCCGCCACACCGCAGCCCGCACCGCCGCCGCCCCCCGACACACCGCCAAGATCAAGCGGCCCCACCCGCCGTGGCCCCGGCACAACCCCCCGAAAGGCACCCGGTGATCCTGCCCAGCCACGACGCCGCCGCCCGCGAGGCGCAGCACGAGGCCGACTTCCGGGTTCTGCTGCCCCGCTACAGCGTGGCGCCGATACGCCAGGTCGGCCGGCGGATCCTCATCGCGCTGCTCGTCATGGTCGCCACGGTCTTCATCGTCTACGCGGACCGCGAGGGCTACCACGACAACGCCGACGGCGGCGTCGACTTCCTCGACGCCGTCTACTACGCCACCGTCACCCTTTCCACCACCGGATACGGCGACATCGTCCCGTACAGCGACAGCGCCCGCCTGACCAATGTGCTGCTCGTGACGCCCCTCCGTGTCCTCTTCCTGATCATCCTGGTCGGCACCACCCTCGAGGTCCTCACCGAGCGCACCCGCGAGCAATGGCGTCTGACCCGCTGGAGGTCCGCCTTGCGCGAGCACACCGTCGTCGTCGGCTTCGGAACCAAGGGCCGGTCGGCCGCGCAGACCCTCTGCGCGGCGTCCGGCAATCCGCGCGAGAAGGAGAAGGTCGTCGTCGTCGACCCCAATCCCAAGGTCGTCGAGTCGGCCACCGCGCACGGCTACGCGGGCGTCATCGGCGACGCGACCCGCAGTGATGTCCTGTTGCGCGCCGAGGTCCAGAAGGCCCGTCAGATCATCGTCGCCACCCAGCGCGACGACACCGCCGTGCTCGTCACCCTCACCGCCCGTCAGCTCAACCGCTCCGCGAAGATCATCGCGGCGGTGCGGGAGGAGGAGAACGCCCCGCTGCTGCGGCAGTCCGGCGCGGACGCCGTGATCACGAGCGCGAGCGCGGCGGGCAGGCTGCTGGGTCTGTCGGTGCTCAGCCCCAGCGCCGGCACGGTCATGGAGGACCTCATCCAGCAGGGCAGCGGTCTCGACATCGTCGAACGGCCCGTGGTCAAGGCGGAGGTGGGGCGCGGCGTGCGCGACACGGACGACCTGGTCGTCTCCGTGCTGCGCGGTCACCGGCTGCTCGGGTACGACGATCCGGAGGCGAGCCCGCTCAAAGCCACGGACCGCCTGATCACGATCGTGCGGGCGCGCCCCACGGGCGCCGAGGATTAGCACGCGCGCTCGTACGCACGGGAGTAGCCTCGCGGCATGTATGCGATCACCATTCCCGTACCCGGCGGTCCCGAGGCACTGGTCTGGGACGAGGTCCCCGATCCCGTGCCCGGTGAGGGAGAGGTCCTGGTCGAGGTCGTGGCCAGTGGCGTCAACCGCGCCGACCTGCTGCAGCGGCAGGGCTTCTACGACCCGCCGCCCGGCGCCTCCCCCTATCCCGGGCTGGAGGTCTCCGGCCGCATCGGGGCGCTCGGCCCCGGCGTCAGCGGCTGGGCCGTCGGCGACGAGGTGTGCGCGCTGCTGGCGGGCGGCGGCTACGCGGAGAAAGTCTGCGTCCCGGCCGGGCAGTTGCTGCCCGTACCCGACGGCCTGGACATCGTCTCGGCGGCCGCGCTGCCCGAGGTCACGGCCACCGTCTGGTCGAACGTGTTCATGATCGCCCACCTGAATGCCGGCGAGACGTTCCTCGTGCACGGCGGCGGCAGCGGCATCGGCACCATGGCCGTGCAGCTCGCGAAGGCGGTCGGCGCGCGCGTGGCGGTGACGGCGGGCGGTACGGACAAGCTGGAGCGTTGCCGCGAGCTGGGCGCGGACATCCTCATCGACTACCGCGAGCAGGACTTCGTCGAGGAACTGCACAAGGTGACGGGCGGCGTCGGCGCGGACGTCATCCTCGACATCATCGGCGCGAAGTACCTGGCGCGGAACATCGAGGCCCTCGCCGTCAACGGCCGGCTGGCCGTCATCGGCCTGCAGGGCGGCCGCAAGGGCGAACTCGACCTCGGCAAGCTGCTCGCCAAGCGCGCCGCGGTCACGGCGACGTCGCTGCGCGGGCGGCCCCTCGCCGAGAAGGCGGCCATCGTCGCCGCCGTGCGCGAACACGTCTGGCCGCTGATCGCCGGCGGGCGGGTACGGGCGGTCGTGGACCGCACCCTGCCGATGCGGGACGCGGCGACCGCGCACCGCGTCGTGGAGGACAGCGCGCACGTCGGCAAGGTCCTCCTGACCACCGGCTGATCGCCGCCCCGCCGCCCCAGCCGCCTCCGCCGCCGCCCCGGCCCCCGTCACCCGACCGGCCACTCAGCGCGCCCCGTGGCAGAGGGCGTGTGAGGGTTGGGGTGTCCGTAGGGGGGTGACTCTTGCGGAGGGTGGCGACATGCGCAACGGATCGCGGACGGTGACGCTGCTCGGGCTGGCGGTGTCGGCGGTGCTCATAGCCCCGTGGCCGGCGTGGGCCGAGGAGCCGGAGCCGACAGCTCCGGCGCCGTCGGTGCCCGTGTCGGCCACGACGGCGACCACGGTCTTCCCTTCCTCGCCGCCGTCCCCCGGCGCCGGGCAGCTGGCCGGGACGGTGGCGGGCGAGGGGCGCCGGCACCCCGGCCGGCCGGAGTCGCCGCCGGTCGAGCCGCCGCGGTCCAGGCCGCGGCCCTCGCCCGGGTCGGCTGAGGCCGGCGACGGCGCGGGGCCGGTCGTCCAGGTCACGCAGGCGCCCTCGCACGTACCGGGCGGGGCGGCCCGCGCCCGCGGCCACGCGCGCAGCGCGGAACCCGCGGACCGGGTGATGCGGGTGCTCCCCCTGGGCACCGGGATGGCCCTGACGGGCCTGGGCCTGGGATTCCTCGCCCTCCGCCTGCGCCGCCGCTAGTGCGGCCCGCGAAGGGACGCCACGCGTCCCCACCCCCTACCGCCCCTCCCGCAGGCGTACGCCCGGAAATCGTGTGCGCCCCTGCGCGCCCCCGCGGTGGATCAGGCGTGTACGGGGGCATCAACAGGGGGAAATCACATGTGCGAGAGAATGGCGGCATGGATATGCCGAGGAATGAACGGTCGCAGGAGAGCCCGCACGTCCTGGTCGTAGGCCCGGACGGCATGGCTCTCGGCAGCGCCAGCCCCGGCGGCGGGGCGGGCGACGACGAGCCGCGCGAGGTCCCGGTGACGGAGATGGTGGAACAGCCCGCCAAGGTCATGCGCATCGGCAGCATGATCAAGCAGCTGCTCGAGGAAGTGCGCGCCGCGCCTCTGGACGAGGCGAGCAGGGTCCGGCTCAAGGAGATCCACCACAGCTCGGTCAAGGAGCTGGAGGACGGTCTCGCCCCCGAGCTGGTGGAGGAGCTGGAGCGCCTCTCCCTGCCCTTCACCGACGAGACGATCCCCACCGAGGCCGAACTGCGCATCGCACAGGCCCAGTTGGTCGGCTGGCTGGAAGGGCTCTTCCACGGCATCCAGACCGCGCTGTTCGCCCAGCAGATGGCCGCCCGGGCCCAGTTGGAGCAGATGCGCCGGGCGCTGCCCGCCGGCGTGATGGGCGACGACGAGCACGACGGCCAGCAGCACGGCGGCGCCCGCTCGGGCCCCTATCTGTAAGCCGAACCGCCCGTACGTCATACGTCATATGAAGAAGGCCGGTTGTCGACTGCGACAACCGGCCTTTCTCATACGGAATACGGAACGACGAGACTACGAAGCCGACTGGCCCGTCGACACGGTCAGCACGAACTCGCCGTTCTTCGGGTCGAACGGGTCACCCGTGTCGGGCATCTGCGTCATCACGGTGCCCTTGCCCCAGGTGTTCTCGTTCACCACGTCCACCCGGTACTTCCAGCCCGCGGCCTGCAGGCACTCCTTCACCGAGTCGATGTAGATGTACTTGAAGTCCGGCGCGCTCTTCTTCGACTTGTCCCGGTAGTTGTCGTAGGCCTTCGTGCACTTCTCGCGCTCGACGGTCTTGGACTTGTCGCCTTCCTTGACCTTCGCCTGCGTGCCGCCGGTGCCGCCACCGGTGCCGCCGCCCGTGGCGCCGCCGGTGACGTTGCCGCCGCCCGGGGTGGCCGCGGACGGGTTCGGCGACGGCTTGTCGTTCGCCTCGTCCTTCGACCCGCCGCCGTTCAGCGCGATGGCGGCGATGACGCCGATGACCGCGAGCACCGCGACGACGCCCGAGCCGATGATGACCGGCTTGTTGCTCTTGCCCGCGGAGCCGCCCGCCCCGCCGGTGCCGCCCGAGCCGCTCACGGGCCCCGACGCGGCCGGGTACGGCGCCGTCGGGGTGCCGCCGGCCTGGTAGGCCGGAGGGGGCGTCTGGTAGCCCTGGGGGCCGGGCGGGGGCGGCGTCTGGGCGTAGCCGCCGTTGTAGGGGTTCTGGTAGGGCGTCTGGACGCTCTGCGGGCCCGGGGCGGGGGTCTGGCCGTCGACGGGCGGGAAGACGGCGGAGCCGACGCCCGCGCCGCTGCGGGCCGGCGGGCCGCCCGCGATGATGATCGGCGAGGGCGCGGCCTGGGCCGTGCCGGCCACCCGGGCGCACTCGTCGCGCATGGCCTCGGCGCTCGGGAAGCGCTCGTTCGGGTTCTTCTTCAGGGCGCGGGCGACCAGCGCATCGACGGCCGGCGGGATCGACCGGTTGATCGTCGAGGGCGCGACCGGCTCCTCTTGGACGTGCGCGTAGGCGATGGCCAGCGGCGAGTCCGCGTCGAAGGGCAGCCGCCCGGTCAGCAGCTCGAAGAGCATGATGCCGACCGAGTAGAGGTCCGAGCGGGCGTCGACGCCGCGGCCGAGCGCCTGCTCGGGGGAGAGGTACTGCGGGGTGCCGACGACCATGCCGGTCTGGGTCATCGAGGTGACGCCGGACTGCATGGCGCGGGCGATGCCGAAGTCCATGACCTTGACCACGTTGCGCTTGGTCATCATCACGTTGCCGGGCTTGATGTCGCGGTGGACCAGCCCCATCTCGTGGCTGACCTCGAGCGCCGCCAGCACATCGGCTGTGATCTTGAGCGCCTTTTCGGTGGGCATCGCGCCGTACTGGGCGACGTCCGCGTCGAGCACGGAGCGCAGCGGCTGGCCCTCGACGTACTCCATGACGATGTACGGCATCGTCGATCCGTCGAGGTCGTCCTCGCCCGTGTCGAACACCGAGACGATGTTGGTGTGCGTGAGCTTCGCCACCGACTGGGCCTCGCGGCGGAAGCGCTCGCGGAAGGAGGCCTCGCGGCCCAGCTCGGTGTGCAGGGTCTTGATCGCCACGTGGCGGTCGAGGACCGAGTCGTAGGCCAGGTGCACGGACGCCATGCCGCCCTCGCCGAGCAGGTCGCGCAGCTGGTAGCGGCCGCCGCCCACCGCTCGCCCCGTGTAGCGGCCCCGCGCGCCGTCCTGGCTCATGGTGTTACTTCCCCCTCGGCGCACTGCCTGGTGTGGCGACCCGGCCACAGGCCCGATCCGGCTGTTCTTCGATCTATCCCGGCCAAGTCTGCCCGAGGCAACGGGCACGTCAAGCCGCGTGCCCGTTCCGTGACCGGATGCGCGACAAGCCGTCACGGGATTTGCCTTGCTCGTACCGGTACGGGTTTGATAGCCGGTCCATCCCGGACCGGCGCACGGTGCAAAGCCTGTAGCGTGCCCTAGCGGAAGGCTGTTTCGGCGGGTTTCCCGCGCGATTCGCCTCTCACGCGAAGCGGACCAGATACGACGGCGAGGACTGATGGCACAGACTGCGAGCGCCCAGGGTCCATCCGACCCTGACGCCAACGGGGGCGGAATGCCCGATGTGCCTGAAATGTGGGGTAACCGCGGGCTGGTCGGGGACGGCCGCTACCGCCTGACCCACCGACTGGGCCGGGGCGGCATGGCCGAGGTCTTCGCGGCGGAGGACGTGCGCCTCGGCCGTACGGTCGCGGTCAAGCTGCTGCGCGCCGACCTCGCCGAGGACCCGGTCTCCAAGGCCCGCTTCACCCGCGAGGCACAGTCGGTCGCCGGCCTGAACCACCACGCCGTGGTCGCCGTCTACGACTCGGGCGAGGACGTCGTCGGCCGCAACGTCGTGCCGTACATCGTCATGGAGCTGGTCGAAGGCCGCACCATTCGCGACCTGCTGCTCAACGCCGAGGCCCCGCCGCCGGAGCAGGCGCTGATCATCGTCTCGGGCGTGCTGGAGGCGCTGGCCTACAGCCACCAGCACGGCATCGTGCACCGTGACATCAAGCCCGCCAACGTGATCATCACGAACACCGGCGCGGTCAAGGTCATGGACTTCGGCATCGCCCGTGCCCTGCACGGCGCGGCGTCCACGATGACCCAGACCGGCATGGTCATGGGCACCCCGCAGTACCTCTCCCCCGAGCAGGCCCTCGGCAAGACCGTCGACGCCCGCTCGGACCTCTACGCGACCGGCTGCCTGCTGTACGAACTGCTGGCGCTGCGTCCCCCGTTCACCGGTGAGACCCCGCTGTCGGTGGTCTACCAGCACGTCCAGGACACGCCCGTGGCGCCGTCCCAGGTGCTGGAGACGGTGCCGCCGGAGCTGGACGGGCTCGTCATGCGCTCCCTCGCCAAGGACCCGGACGACCGGTTCCAGAGCGCGGAGGAGATGCGCGGGCTGGTCCAGTACGCGCTGCAGATGCTGCACGACGCCGGCAGCCACACGGGCGTGTGGAACACCGGCCCGATCGACCACGCCAACGCCTCCACGCAGGTGCTCGGCGGCATGGGCCCGGGCCTGGGCGCCACCACGGCCATGCCGCACCCGCAGCACGGCGACACCTCGCAGCAGCCGATCATGCCCCGCCGAGGCGGCGGGGACGACGGCGGCTTCGACGGCTACAACGGCGGCCGTGGCGGCCGTGGCGCGGGCGGCGGCAAGGGCCGGATGGCGTTGTTCGCCGTGCTGGCGGTGATCGTCGCGACGGTGGGCGTCGTGGTCGCGCTCAAGCTGGGCAACACCAGCAGCGGCACTCAGCACAACAAGACCACGGACAAGCAGTCCACCGGTCCCAAGACCCCCAGCCCCAGCACCAGCAAGAGCCCGTCCAAGCACACGGGTCCCGTGACGGGGCAGAACCCCACCTCGGACAGCGACGACGACGACTACACCGCGCCCGAGCGGCCGCGCGAGCCGTCCGACGACTACACCAAGCGCCCGTCCCACCAGCCGAGCCAGGGCGGCACGGGTCAGCCGACGCCGCAGCCGCCGACGAACCAGCCGCCGACCCAGGGCGCGACGGACGACGCGAAGCCCCCGACCCAGAACCCGCCGACCCCCGGCACGGGCCCCGGCGGCACCACCGTGCAGGGCACCACAGGCTGAACCGGCACCGGGCCGGGCGGGACCACTCCCGCCCGGCCCGGTTTCAGTTGGTGACCCGCCCTGTCTCAGTCGGTGAACGCGTCACGCACGGACTCGTACGCGCCCGTCCACCACACCGCCAGCGCGGCCGACGCCGGGAAGCCGGGGTCGGCGCGGTGGTCGCCCAGCTGGTAGCGCCAGCGCAGCATCCAGAAGTCGTTGAGCCGCTCCCACCACACCCGGTGCACGGCGGCCGCCAGCTCCGCGTCGTCCGCCCCCGCCGCACCGCGGTAGGCGCGGGCGTACGGCCGTATCTTCGCCAGGTCCAGCGTGCCGTCGGGCCGCAGGAAGAAGATCACGGCGGCCCGTACGGCCTCCTCGGCGCGGGGCTGGACGCCCAGGCGGTCCCAGTCGACGATCGCCGCCGGCTCGCCGCCCCGGTAGAGCAGGTTGAGCGGGTGGAAGTCGCCGTGCACCCAGCCCCGGGCGGGGGTGGCGGCCGCGGGCGGGCGGCGGTGGGCGTGGCGCTCCAGCAGGGCCCGGCGCTCGACGAGGCGGTGTTCGGCCAGCTCGTCGAAGGAGTCGCGGGGGCGGTTCCCCTCGCTCCCGGCGCCACCGCGGACCAGCTCCAGGAGCTCCTCGATGAGGGCGAAGGTGTCCTCGGGGCGGGCCGCGGTGTCCGAGGGCGCTCCGGGGCCCTCAGCGGGCCCCTCGGGGCCCTCCATGACCTCCTGCAGGCAGGTGTGCACATGGCCCAGCAGCCTGCCCAGGCAGCGGGACTGGGCCACGGTGAGCTCGCCGCCGTCGCGGTGGCGGCCCTCGATCCAGGGGTGGAGGGCGTAGCAGCGGCCGCCCAGGACGGTGACGGTGCCGCCTTCGGAGGTGGGCACGGGCGGGGCCACCGGCAGGCCCAGGGCGCCCAGGCGGCGGGTGACGTCGTGCTGGCGCGCGATGGCGTCGTGGTCGCCGTCGAGGTGGTGCTTGAGGAAGAAGCGGCCGCGGGTGGTGGAGAGGCGGTAGCCGCGGTTGAGGAGCCCCTCGGTCAGCGTTTCGCAGGAGACGGGTTCGCCGGCGCGGTCGTAGCGGCTCAACAGTGTGCGCAGGGTGCCGATGTCAGGTCCGGTGTCGGGTGGGGCATCGGTGACAAGTGAGCGCGGCACGTCCCAAATGTTAATTCACGCAGAGTGCGCGGCTCGTCGCGCGGGTACGCCTTCGAGGTGGTGCAAGGTGATGAACTGAGGTTCTATGCACAGGTATTCGGGGATGAAGGGCGCGTCGTCCGCGGAGTGCGGGGGGCGGCCGAAGAGCTCGAGTTCCTCGGGGCCCGGACGGAAGATACGGGCCGTGCCGACGAATTGCACGGTCCACACCGACTCCTCGCCCTCGCGCCGGTCGGCGAGGTTGTCGGCGCCGTAGGCCACCACGCTGCCGTCGCAGGCCTGGGCGTAGCCGAAGCCGCCGTGCAGCCGGAGCAGGACGCGCGCGGGGGAGCCCGCGGGGCCGTCGACGACGATGTGCCGGGCCACGGTGACGAAGGGGAGGGCGCGCATGCTGACGGACACCCTTCCGTAGGGCGTACCGGCGAGCAGTTCCAGTGCCCGGAATTCGTCGTGCTGCGCAGTTGGCATGGGCACCACTTTGCCCTGCGGCCGTGCGCCGCCGTAGGGGCACCCGCCCCTGATGGGCGGGACGTAAGTCCCTTCAGCAGGCCCTTCAGCCCTTCAGCCCCTCTCGGCCTGCATGCGGGCGACGTAGGCGGCGGCCTGGGAGCGGCGCTCCATGCCCAGCTTGGAGAGCAGGCTGGAGACGTAGTTCTTGATGGTCTTCTCGGCGAGGTGCAGCCGCTCGCCGATGGCGCGGTTGGTCAGCCCCTCGCCGATCAGGTCGAGAATGCGGCGCTCCTGGTCGGTGAGGGAGGCGAGTCTGCCGTCGCCCTTGGAGTCCTTGCCGTCGCGCAGCCGTTCCAGCACCCGGGCGGTCGCCACGGGATCCAGCAGCGATTTGCCGGCCGCCACGTCCCGTACGGCCGAGAGCAGCTCATTGCCGCGAATGGCCTTGAGGACATACCCGGCCGCACCCGCCATGATGGCGTCGAACAGTGCTTCGTCGTCGGCGTAGGAGGTGAGCATCAGGCATTTGATGTTTTCGTCCTGCGAACGGATCTCACGGCATACTTCGACTCCGCTGCCATCCGGAAGCCGGACGTCCAGTACGGCCACGTCCGGACGTGTGGCAAGAATGCGCACGAGTGCGTCAGCGGCGGTACCGGCCTCGCCGACCACCTCGATGTCCTCCTCGACCGAGAGCATCTCGTGGACGCCGCGCCGTACGACTTCATGGTCGTCAAGCAGAAATACCGTGATTTTTCGTTGCTCGGGCACGGTGCCAGTTTCACACATCAAGTCTTCCCCTGCTCTTGTCCTCCGGGATAACGTGCCCCCGTTCCGGCGGCCCGCAAGGCGCTGACCAGTGGATTGGCACCCCGCATTGGCCGAGCTTTCCAGATTTACTTGGAAATCCAAGCAAAATCGCAGGTCAGGCGGGGTTTCGCAGGAATGCCGCCCACTGGGTAACGTGCATATTGCAGGCCATTCGCCGGGGCACCTGTCACGCCCGGTTCCGGCCTCGGCACACCCACCCCGTGTGCCGTCGGGGATCGAGCGAGCCTCTCTGCGCCTCACGGCGGAGGGAACCCCTCTGGCCGCCGGCGACCCCGGGGGCCGGACAGACGGAGGAGCACACGTGACCGTGGACAGCACTGCCGCGCGCAAGCCGCGGCGCAGCAGCAAGCGGGCCGGCGCCAAGAAGGCAGCCGGTGAGCCCGAACTCGTACAGCTGCTGACGCCGGAAGGCGAGCGGGTCGAGCACCCCGACTACTCCATCGACCTGTCGCCCGAGGAACTGCGGGGGCTGTACCGGGACATGGTCCTGACCCGCCGCTTCGACGGCGAGGCGACGACGCTGCAGCGCCAGGGAGAACTGGGCCTGTGGGCCTCCCTGCTGGGCCAGGAGGCCGCGCAGATCGGCTCCGGCCGGGCGACGCGCGACGACGACTACGTCTTCCCGACCTACCGCGAGCACGGCGTGGCCTGGTGCCGCGGGGTCGACCCGACGAACCTGCTGGGCATGTTCCGCGGCGTCAACCACGGCGGCTGGGATCCCAACGAGAACAACTTCCACCTCTACACGATCGTCATCGGCTCGCAGGCGCTGCACGCGACCGGCTACGCCATGGGCATCGCCAAGGACGGCGCCGACTCCGCCGTCATCGCCTACTTCGGCGACGGCGCCTCCAGCCAGGGCGACGTGGCCGAGGCGTTCACCTTCGCGGCCGTCTACAACGCGCCGGTCGTCTTCTTCTGCCAGAACAACCAGTGGGCGATCTCCGAGCCCACCGAGCGCCAGACCCGCGTCCCGCTCTACCAGCGCGCCCAGGGCTACGGCTTCCCCGGCGTGCGGGTCGACGGCAACGACGTGCTGGCCGTGCTGGCCGTGACGAGGGCCGCGCTGGAGCGCGCCCGCACCGGCGAGGGCCCGATGCTGGTCGAGGCGTTCACCTACCGCATGGGCGCCCACACCACCTCCGACGACCCCACGCGCTACCGCCTGGACGAGGAGCGGGAGCTGTGGGAGGCCAAGGACCCGATCCTGCGCCTGCGCGCCTACCTGGAGAAGCAGGGCCTGGCGGACGAGGAGTTCTTCGCCGCCCTGGAGAAGGAGAGCGACGCGCTCGCCAAGCGGGTACGGGACACCGTGCGCACCATGCCCGACCCCGACGACATGGCGATGTTCGAGCACACCTACGCCGACGGGCACGCGCTCGTCGACGAGGAGCGCGCGCAGTTCGTGGCGTACCAGGCTTCGTTCGCAGAGGAGACCAACTGACCATGAGCACCGAGAAGCTCACGATCGCCAAGGCGATCAACGCCTCCCTGCGCACCGCCCTGGAGACCGACCCCAAGGTCCTCATCATGGGTGAGGACGTCGGCAAGCTCGGCGGCGTCTTCCGCGTCACCGACGGCCTGCAGAAGGACTTCGGCGAGGAGCGGGTCATCGACACCCCGCTCGCGGAGTCCGGCATCGTCGGCACCGCCATCGGCCTGGCGCTGCGCGGCTACCGCCCGGTGGTGGAGATCCAGTTCGACGGGTTCGTCTTCCCGGCCTACGACCAGATCGTCACGCAGCTGGCCAAGATGCACGCCCGCGCGCTCGGCAAGATCAAGCTGCCCGTCGTCATCCGCATCCCCTACGGCGGCGCCATCGGCGCGGTCGAGCACCACAGCGAGTCCCCGGAGGCGCTGTTCGCGCACGTCGCGGGCCTGAAGGTGATCTCGCCGTCGAACGCCGCCGACGCCTACTGGATGATGCAGCAGGCCATCCAGAGCGACGACCCGGTCATCTACTTCGAGCCCAAGCGCCGCTACCACGACCGCGGCGAGGTCGACACGACCGCGATCCCGGGCCCGCTGCACGCCGCCCGCACGGTCCGCGAGGGCACCGACCTGACGCTGGCCGCGTACGGCCCGATGGTCAAGACCTGTCTGGAGGCCGCGGCCGCGGCCGCGGAGGAGGGCAAGTCGCTGGAGGTCCTGGACCTCCGCTCGGTCTCGCCCATCGACTTCGACGCGATCCAGCGGTCGGTGGAGAAGACCCGCCGCCTGGTCGTCGTCCACGAGGCGCCCGTCTTCTTCGGCTCGGGCGCCGAGATCGCCGCCCGGATCACCGAGCGCTGCTTCTACCACCTGGAGGCTCCGGTCCTGCGGGTCGGCGGCTACCACGCCCCCTACCCGCCGTCCCGGCTGGAGGACGAGTACCTGCCCGGTCTGGACCGGGTGCTCGACTCCGTCGACCGCGCGCTGGCGTACTAGGGACCAGGGAGAGTCGTGACGATGACAAGCACCGCCAACACCGGCCAGCGGTTCCGTGAGTTCAAGATGCCCGACGTGGGCGAGGGACTGACCGAGGCCGAGATCCTCAAGTGGTACGTGAACGTCGGCGACACCGTCTCCGACGGACAGGTGGTCTGCGAGGTCGAGACCGCCAAGGCGGCCGTCGAGCTGCCGATCCCCTTCGACGGCGTGGTGCACGAGCTGCGCTTCGGCGAGGGCACGACGGTCGACGTCGGCCAGGTGATCATCTCCGTGGACACCCAGCCGGGCGCGGGGCCCGCGGAGGAGGCCCCGGCCTCGACCGCCGCCCACGCGGAGAAGAGCGCGGCCTCGGCGCTCGCCGAGGAGGCCGAGCCGGAGCAGCAGGGCCGCCAGGCCGTGCTCGTCGGCTACGGCGCCGCCCCGTCCTCGACCAAGCGCCGCCCCCGCAAGGCGGGCGCCACCGCCGCTGCGGGCCGGGGCGTGCCGTCGCAGGCCGGCGCCTGCGCCGCGGCCCCCCAGGCGTCCTTCACCGCCGCCCTCCAGGGCGAGCTCAACGGGCACGCCGCCCCCGCCCAGGCCCCGGCCGCGGCCCCCGCGCCGGCCGTCGGCCCCGGCGCGCCGGCCACCGGAGCCCGGCCGCTGGCCAAGCCGCCCGTGCGCAAGCTCGCCAAGGACCTCGGGGTCGACCTCGTGGCCATCGCCGCCACGGGTGCGGACGGCGTCATCACCCGTGAGGACGTGTACGCGGCGGCGAGCGCCGCGGCCGCGCCCGAGCCGTCGGCGGCGCCCGAGCAGCAGCCGGCCCCGGCCGCCGCGCCCGCCCTCGCCGCGCGCGAGACCCGCATCCCCGTCAAGGGCGTCCGCAAGGCCACCGCCCAGGCCATGGTGGCCAGCGCCTTCACCGCGCCGCACGTCACGGAGTTCGTCACCGTCGACGTCACGCGCACGATGAAGCTCGTCCAGAAGCTCAAGGACGACCCGGACATGGCCGGGCTGCGCGTCAACCCGCTGCTGATCGTCGCCAAGGCCCTGCTCGTGGCGATCAGGCGCAACCCGGACGTCAACGCCGCCTGGGACGAGGAGAACCAGGAGATCGTCCGCAAGGACTACGTGAACCTGGGCATCGCCGCCGCCACCCCGCGCGGTCTGATCGTGCCGAACATCAAGGAGGCCCAGGCCAAGACGCTTCCCGAGCTGTCGCAGGCCCTGGCCGACCTGGTGGCCACCGCCCGTGAGGGCCGGACCTCGCCCGCCGACATGTCGGGCGGCACGGTCACGATCACCAACGTCGGGGTCTTCGGCATCGACACCGGCACGCCCATCCTCAACCCGGGCGAGTCCGCGATCCTGGCCTTCGGCGCGATCAAGCTCCAGCCCTGGGTGCACAAGGGCAAGGTCAAGCCCCGCCACGTCACCACGCTGGCGCTCTCCTTCGACCACCGCCTCGTCGACGGGGAGCTGGGCTCCAAGGTCCTCGCCGACATCGCGGCGGTCCTGGAGAACCCCAAGCGCCTGATCACCTGGGCGTAGAGAGAGCTCCGCTACGCGGCCCGCACCCCCGTGACGGGCCGCGTAGGACAGAGGGCCCGGACGTCTCTCCTCACCCCCCTCCAGTGAGGAGAGAGCGGTTGTCCGGGCCCTCTGTCCGTTGTACGGAGCGGCCTACGGATACACCCCACCCCTGGTCAGGAGGTGGAATGGCCCGTGCTGGGCAATTTACTTAACATTGACCGACACTTGCAGTGTCGGAATTGGAGGCCCCGGTGGACCGCGTGGATGGCGAATCCATCAGCCGCCTGCTCCGTGCCTGGCGCGGCCGGATCGATGCCAGAACCGTGCCCGAGCTGCGGGGGGTCTTCCCACGCCCCGGACGGCGGCTCTCCCAGGCGCATGTCGCCCGGATGACGGGCGTCAGCGAGGGCTGGTACCGCGCGCTGGAGGCCGGCCGGCGCCAGGACTTCTCCGAAAGCTTTCTGCTGAGGGTCGCGTGCGCGCTGCGGCTGAGCGAGGCCGAGACGCTCACGCTCTTCCTCGCCGTCTGCGGTCGCAGGCCCCCCGAGGCGGGCCGGGACCACCGCGACCTGCCGCGCGGCGTCAAGGCCCTGCTGGAACAGCAGGTCTCCTACCCCGCCTACCTCTCCGACGTCGCCTGGAACGTGGTCGCGGCCAACTCCCTCATGGGCGAGTGGTTCCCCTGGGTGCGCCGCCCCCGGCCCAACCTCATGCGCTGGACGCTGCTGCACCCCGAGGCCCGCGAGCAGATGCTCGACTGGGAGGACAGCTGCGCCCGCATCTACCTCGCCATGCTCCGCGTCGCCGCCAACTCCAACCCCGGCAACGAGGAACTGCGCGCCCTCGTCGAGGAGATCCTCGACAGCGACGCCGACTGCCGGCGCATATGGGCCGAGGAGTTCGACGTGGTCGAGCACCGCGACGGCCATGTCTTCCGACTGCGCCTGCCGTACCACGGCATGGCCGAGATACGGGTGACGAGCCATGTCCTGCTGCCCATACAGCGCCCGGACCTGCGGTTCGTCTTCATCACCCCGGTGGACGGCTGGGCGGGCGTGTAGACCCGCCCGCGGCGGCACACGGGCGATCGTCCGGATCGCGGACGAGGGCTCATCAGGCATCTGTCTTGTATCTATGCTGTGCGCATGCCATCCGCGCCCGCCGCCCCCTCCCTCCAGGGCAGACAGCCCGCCGCCGCCGAACGTGTCTACGCACACGTCAAGGACGCTGTACTGCACCGGCGTTACGAGGGCGGCACCCTCCTCACCGAAGGCGACCTCGCCGAGGCCGTCGGGGTCTCCCGCACCCCCGTCCGCGAGGCGCTGCTGCGCCTGGAGGCGGAAGGGCTGCTCAAGCTCTACCCCAAGAAGGGCGCACTCGTCCTCGCCGTCTCCGCACAGGAGATCGCGGACGTCGTGGAGACCCGGCTGCTGGTGGAGAAGTACGCGGCCGGCAAGGCCGTACCCGCCGCACCGGCCCTCCTGGCCCGGCTCGCGGAACTCGTCGACGACATGCGGCGCCAGGCCGCCGCCGGCGACCTCGCCGCGGTCTCCCTCAGCGACCGCGCCTTCCACGCCGAGATCGTGCGCAGCGCCGGCAACCAGATCCTCTCCGGCCTCTACGAACAGCTGCGCGACCGTCAGCTGCGCATGGGCGTGGCCGTGATGCACGCCCACCCCGACCGCATCGCCAAGAACATCGCCGAACACACCGAGATCCTGGAGGCCCTGCGCTCCGGGGACGCCGCGGCGGCGACCGAGGTCGTCGACCGGCACGTCAGTTGGGTACGCAACCTGGCCCGGGGGGACACTCGATGAGCCAACGCTCCACGGCACTGCCCGGCGACCCACCCGGCGGACGCCGGGCGATCGGCGTCTGGGGGACCGGCGTCGCCGTGTACTTCGTCGCCATCATCTTCCGCACCAGCCTCGGCGTCGCCGGCATCGACGCCACCGAGCGCTTCCACATCGGCGCCTCGGCCCTGTCGACCTTCTCCATACTCCAGCTGCTCGTCTACGCGGGCATGCAGATACCCGTCGGCCTGCTGGTCGACCGGCTCGGCACCAAGAAGGTGCTCGCCCTGGGCACCGTCCTGTTCACCACCGGCCAGCTCGGCTTCGCCCTCGCCCACTCCTACGGCACGGCCCTGGCCTGCCGCGCCCTGCTGGGCTGCGGTGACGCGATGACGTTCATCAGCGTGCTGCGCCTGGGCGCCCGCTGGTTCCCCGCCCGCAACGGCCCGATGATCGCGCAGGTCGCGGCCCTGTTCGGGATGGCGGGCAACCTCGTCTCGACCATCGTGCTGGCCCGGCTGCTGCACGACGCCGGCTGGACGCGGACGTTCGCGGGCAGCGCCGCCGCCGGCCTGATCGTCCTCGTGCTGATGCTGGCCTTCCTCAAGGACCACCCCGAAGGCTGCGGACCCGCCGCCGGCCCCCGCCCCGGCAAGGGCTTCGTGCGGCAGCAGATCGCCTCGGCCTGGCACGAACCCGGCACCCGGCTCGGCATGTGGGTGCACTTCACCACCCAGTTCCCCGCGATGGTCTTCCTCCTGCTGTGGGGCATGCCGTTCCTGGTCGAGGCGCAGGGGCTCACCCGCGGCACGGCCGGCTCCCTGCTGACGCTCGTCGTCCTGGTGAACATGGCCGTCGGGCTCGTCTACGGGCAGATCATCGGCCGCCACCACGCGGCCCGGCTGCCGCTGGTCCTCGGCACGCTCGGCGCCACTGCCCTGCTGTGGGCCCTGGCCATCGGCTGGCCCGGGGCGCACGCACCCCTGTGGCTGCTCATCACGCTCTGCGCGGTCCTGGGCGCCTGCGGCCCCGCCTCGATGATCGGCTTCGACTTCGCCCGCCCCGCCAACCCGCCCGAGCGGCAGGGCACCGCCTCCGGCATCGTCAACATGGGCGGCTTCATCGCCTCCATGACCACGCTGCTGGCCGTCGGCCTCCTGCTGGACGCGACGCACGACGACTACACGGTCGCCTTCGCCTCCGTCTTCGTGCTGCAGGCGCTCGGACTGTCGCAGATCCTGCGGCTGCGGGGCCGCACCGAGCGGCGCGAGCGGGAACGGATCGTCGCCTCCCGCGTGGCGACCGTGCACGTACCCGTGCGCCCGGGCGGCGGCGGCCTCAGGGCGTGACCGCGAACTCCCGCAGGACCGCGTCCGCCAGCCCGTGATCGCCCTCGACCTTGATGCGGTCCGCGACCGCCGCCGGCCGCACCCGCCCGCACGCCAGCCGGGCGTACGTCTCCCAGTCCAGCGCGAACGTCACCGTCGGCCCCAGCGAGACGCTGCTGTCCAGCGTCCCCTTGCCCTGAGGCCCCACCCGCACGGTCCGCAGGAACTCCAGCGGACCGTGCACGTCGAAGACCACCGTCGAACCCGGCCGCGCCGCCGCGTCCTTGGCCACGACCTTGGGCAGCGCCGACAGCAGGAAGTCCCGGCTCAGGGCCGCGGCCGGCGAGTCCAGGTTGCCCGGCATCCCCAGCGCCCGGCGCAGGTCCTGCTCGTGCGTCCACACGTCGAAGGCCCTGAGCGTCAGCATCCGTTCGAGGGTGCGCTCCGCGGTGGTGCCCAGCGGCCAGCGCACCGGGGTCTGGGGGGACCGGTGCTCGTTACGCAGCTGCCGCGAGCGCCGGATGATCGTGTAGTCGAGCTCCGAGCTCATCTCCAGCGCGGTGTGACAGCGCCGCACGTCGACCTGCACCTCGATGTAGCGCGAGAACTCGTCGGTGACGTGCCGCAGATCGCGCGGCAGCGTGTGGATCGGCCGTGGCTCGCCCAGCATTTCGCACTCGACCCCGATGATGTGCGAGACCACGTCGCGCACCGACCAGCCCGGGCACTCGGTGGCGCGGTTCCAGTCGCTCTCGGCGAGCAGTCTCACCAACTCGTTGACGGATTCGATGGAGTGGGTCCAGGCGTCGATCGCCGGCTGAAGGCTGGGGTGGACTGTCACGGGCTGATCCCTCGGGCGTTGCTGGCGGCAGGGCGGATGCGTACGTGAGAGCGAGGCAAGTGCTGTCTGGGGCCTATGCCGTTAAGTTACGCTGCGGACGGTCGCCTCGGAGGAGGTTTCGTGGGAGGGATGCGGAGAGTGGTGGTACTGTGCGCGCCTCGTTGATCCAGTTCGGCGTGGACCCGGAGGAGCCGGTCGACGCGCGCCGCGCCCGCGCCGCACGGCTCGTGCGCGAGCAGCGGGGCAGCGACCTCGTGGTCCTCCCGGAGCTCTGGCCGGTCGGCGCCTTCGCCTACGGGTCCTTCGCCGCCGAGGCCGAGCCCCTGGACGGCCCGACCGCCGACGCCATGGCGGCTGCCGCCCGCGACGCGGGCGTCTGGCTGCACGCCGGCTCCATCGTGGAACGGGACCCGAGCGGCCCGATCTACAACACCTCGCTCGTCTTCTCGCCCTCCGGCGACCTCGCCCACACCTACCGCAAGATCCACCGCTTCGGGTTCGACGAGGGCGAGGCCGTCCTGATGGGCGCCGGCACCGAGCCCGTCACCGTGCGCCTGCCGGACACCACCCTGGGCCTGGCGACCTGCTACGACCTGCGCTTCCCCGAACTGTTCCGCGCCCTCGTCGACGCCGGCGCCCAGCTCTTCGTCGTCCCCGCCGGCTGGCCGGCCCGGCGCCGCGAGCACTGGACGCTGCTGGCCCGCGCGCGGGCGGTGGAGAACCAGGCGTACGTCCTGGCCTGCGGCACCGCCGGCACCCACGCCGGAGTGGAACAGGCCGGCCACAGCATCGTCGTCGACCCCTGGGGCGAGGTCCTCGCCGAGGCGGGCCCGGACGAGCAGGTGCTGACCGTGGACCTGGACCTCGCCCGGGTGGCCAAGACCCGCGAGGACTTCCCGGCGCTCAAGGACAGGGTCCTGGGACGTTAACGCCGTATGTCGTTCCCCGGGCGCGGGAATGCGCGCGGGCGCGGGTGTTGTTTGATGGGGGCATGGCCCCACACGCACGCGTCCGCGCCCCCGAACTCATCGGCAAGGGCGGCTGGCTGAACACCGGCGATACCGACCTCACCCTCGCTGACCTGCGAGGACGCATCGTCATCCTGGACTTCTGGACGTTCTGCTGTGTGAACTGCCTGCACGTCCTCGACGAGCTGCGCGAGCTCGAGGAGAAGCACCGCGACACCCTGGTGATCATCGGTGTGCACTCGCCGAAGTTCGTCCACGAGGCCGACCACCAGGCCGTCGTCGACGCCGTCGAGCGCTACGGCGTGCACCACCCCGTCCTCGACGACCCCGACCTCGCGACCTGGAAGCAGTACGCCGTCCGCGCCTGGCCCACGCTCGTCGTCATCGACCCCGAGGGCTACGTCGTCGCCCAGCACGCCGGCGAGGGCCACGCCCACGCCCTGGCGACCCTCGTCGGCGAGCTCGAGGCCGAGCACGAGGCCAAGGGCACCCTGCGGCGCGGCGACGGCCCCTACGTCGCCCCCGAGCCGGTCGCCACCGACCTGCGCTTCCCCGGCAAGGCGCTGCGGCTGCCCTCCGGCAACCTCCTCGTCTCCGACACCACCCGCCACCAGCTGGTCGAGCTCGAAGCGGACGGCGAGAGCGTCGTGCGCCGCATCGGCACCGGCGAGCGCGGCTTCACCGACAGCCCCGCGAGCTTCAGCGAGCCGCAGGGCGTCGCCCTGCTGCCCGACGGCACGGTCGTCGTCGCCGACACCGTCAACCACGCCTTGCGCACGTACGACCCGGCCACAGGCGCCGTCTCGACCGTCGCGGGCACCGGACGGCAGTGGATGCAGGGCTCGCCCACCTCCGGCCCCGCCCGCGACGTCGCGCTCTCCTCGCCCTGGGACGTGGCCTGGTTCGCGGACCGGGTGTGGATCGCCATGGCCGGCGTCCACCAGCTGTGGACGTACGACCCCGCGACCGGAAGCGTCGAGGCCACGGCCGGCACCACCAACGAGGGCCTGGTGGACGGCCCCGCCGCCGAGGCCTGGTTCGCCCAGCCGTCCGGCCTCGCCGCCACCGACGAGCGGCTGTGGCTGGCCGACGCCGAGACCTCCGCGCTGCGCTGGGTCGAGCGCGACGGCGACGGCTTCGCCGTCCGCACGGCCGTGGGCACCGGCCTCTTCGACTTCGGGCACCGCGACGGCGACGCCGGCCAGGCGCTGCTGCAGCACCCGCTCGGCGTCACCGTCCTGCCCGACGGCTCGGTGGCCGTCTGCGACACCTACAACCACGCGCTGCGCCGCTACGACCCGGCCACGGGCGAGGTGACCACGCTCGCGACCGACCTGCGCGAACCCTCGGACGCCGTCCTCGTCGACGACGACATCGTCGTGGTCGAGTCCGCCCGGCACCGGCTGACGCGGCTGCTCCTGCCGGAGGAGGCGGTACGGGTGGAGGCCGTGGCGCACCGCACGCGGCGCGAGGCGACGGACGTCGCCCCCGGGACGCTGCTGCTGGACGTGGTCTTCCAGGCCCCGGCCGGGCAGAAGCTGGACAACCGCTACGGTCCCTCCACGCGGCTGATCGTCAGCTCCACGCCGCCCGGCCTGCTCGCGGAGGGCGCGGGCCAGGGGACGGATCTGCACCGGGAGCTGGTGCTGGCGGACGGGGAGAGCGAGGGCGTGCTGCACGTCTCCGCGATGGCCGCCTCCTGCGACGACGACCCGGCCAACGAGTACCCGGCCTGCCACATGCACCAGCAGGACTGGGGTGTTCCGGTGCGGGTGGTGGCCGGTGGCGCGGACCGGCTGCCGCTGGTGCTGGCGGGCTTCGACGGCTGAGCGGCCGGCCGGCAAGGCCGGTGGCCGCTCAGCCGGTGGCTCAGCGGACGTACCGGTGGTCCTCCTCGACGACGGGGGCCGCCGGTGGCGGGGCCTGGACCCTGCGCCGCTTGAAGATGCTCACGTACGCGCACAGGCCGAGGATTCCGGCCGCCATCAGAATGAGGCCCACGAGGGTGAGGTTCATCCCCTGCATGTGCCAGTCGACCGCGAACGTGAGGATGCCCCCCGCCGCGATCAGAGCGATGCACCATCCCATGCCCATGGGGAAACGCCTCCCGAGGTGATCGGCCGTGCCGGCGGGCCGGAGGGCCCGTCGGCCGGGCATGGAAGCGGGTACCCCGGGCGGGGCCGGCGAATCACATGGCGGGCTTCGCGGCGCCCCCGCCGGGGACCACCCACTCCTGGGCGCCGGCCTCGTCGTACATCCAGTACGTCGTGCGGACCTTGTCGTCGACGTGCAGCTTCCCGCCCGGCAGGGCCGGCCGGGCCGGGGCGCCCGGGAGGGGCTCCATCGTGAGGCGGTCGGGCTTCTGGAAGGTGACCGAGAGCCGGGAGACGTCGCGGCCCTTGCCGCCCGAGCCGTCGCCGGCGGACGTCAGGACCGCGGCGTAGGCGGACTTGCCGGGGCGCAGCCCGATCCTGTCCTGCGTCGCGCTCTCCTGGACGGGGAGGACCGTGGCCTGGTCCTGGTCGAAGCGCAGGTACGGGAAGCCGTCGACGAGACAGAGCTTGTCGGAGGTGTTGGTCGCCACCAGCAGCGCGTGCCCGGCGGGCGACTCGGCCGCCTTGACCTCGACCTTGAGGGCGCCGTCACAGGGGTTCTCGGGCGAGGGGACGGCGGCCTCCGGGGACGCGGACGCCGGTGCGCCGGAGGCGGGCGGGGCCTTGTCGGCCTTCTGGCCCTTGTCCTTGGTGCCGCCCTCACCGCCGCTGTCGCAGGCGGTGAGGGTCAGGGCGGCCACGGCGGCGAGCGCGGCGGCGATCCGCAGGTTACGGCTGGTCATGCTGGTTCCCCCGATGGGACGTTCGATGGTGATGCGTCTCGGGGGGCTGTATATCAGCCTTCCAGGAAGGCGGTCAGGGCCGAGGCCAGCAGGTACGGGTCCTGCGCGCCGCACATCTCGCGCGCGGAGTGCATCGACAGGATCGCGACGCCGATGTCGACCGTGGTGATGCCGTGCCGGGCGGCGGTGATCGGGCCGATGGTGGTGCCGCAGGCCACCGCGTTGTTGGACACGAAGTGCTGCATGGGCACGCCGGCCCGCTCGCACGCGGCGGCGAACACGGCCCGGCCGCCGCCGTCGGTGGCGTAGCGCTGGTTGACGTTGACCTTCAGCAGCGGGCCGCCGTTGGGCATGGGGTGGTGGCCCGGCTCGTGCCGCTCGGAGTAGTTGGGGTGCACGGCGTGGCCGGTGTCGGAGGACAGGCAGACCGTGGCGGCGAAGGCGCGGGCCCGGTCCTCGTACGTACCGCCGCGCGCGAAGACGGACCGCTCCAGGACGTTGCCGAGCAGGGGGCCCTCGGCGCCGGTGTCGGACTGGCTGCCGTTCTCCTCGTGGTCGAAGGCGGCCAGCACCGGGATGGACGTGAGAGCGGCGGGGGAGGCGGCCGCGGCGGCGAGGGCGGCGAGACCGGCGTGCACGGACAGCAGGTTGTCCATGCGCGGCCCGGCCAGCAGCTCGCGGTCCCGCCCGAGGTAGGCGGGCGCCTCGACGCTGTGGACCATCAGGTCCCAGCCGCCGATCTCCTCGGCGTCCAGCCCCGCCTCCTCGGCGACGAAGCGGATCAGGTCGCCCTCGGCCACGTCGCCCAGGCCCCAAATGGGCGTCATGTGCCGCTGCTTGTCGAGCTTGAGGCCGTCCTGGTTGACGCCGCGGTCGAGGTGGATGGCCAGCTGCGGCACGCGCAGCAGGGGCCGGTCGACGTTGACGAGGTGGTGGCTGCCGTCCCGCAGGGTGACCCGCCCGGACAGGCCCAGGTCCCGGTCGAGCCAGGTGTTGAGCAGCGTGCCGCCGTAGAGCTCCACGGCCACCTGCCGCCAGCCGTGCGCCCCGGTGTCCGGCAGCGGCTTGACGCGCAGGTTCGGCGAGTCGGTGTGCGCCCCGATGATGCGGAACGGCATGGCGGCGTCGGCCCCTTCGGGCACGTACCAGGCGATGATGGCGCCGCCGCGCAGCACGTACTTGCCGCCGGCCTGCCCGTCCCAGGCGTCGGTCTCCGAGACCTGGCGGAAACCGGCCTTCTCCAGCCGCTCGGCGGAGTTCGCCACCGCGTGGTACGGCGACGGGCTGGCCGCGAGGAAGGTCATCAGGTCGTCGGTGTGGCCGCGGTCGAAGCGGTGCGCAGAGCTCATGGCCTCAGGATAAGGATCAGGGCAAGAGCCGGGCGGGCCTTTCGGCGCCCGGCTCCTGCCCTTGTTCAACCGTTCGATCGGGGTCCGCTTAGAACGCGGCCTCGTCCAGCTCCATCAGGGAGTTGTCGACGGCCTCGGCGAGCGAGCGCTCGACGGAGACGCGCGGCAGGATGTCGGTCGCGAAGAACTTCGCCGCCGCGATCTTGCCGGTGTAGAACGCCTTGTCCTTGGCGGAGGCGTCTGCGAGCTTGTCGGCGGCCACGGCCGCGCCCTTGAGCAGCAGGTAGGCGACGACGACGTCACCGGAGGCCAGCAGCAGGCGGGTGGTGTTCAGGCCGACCTTGTAGATGTTCTTGACGTCCTCGCCGGTGGCGGTGAGGTCGGTGATCATCTGGCCGACGATCGCCTCGAGGTCCACCGCGGCCTTGGCGAGCGCACCGCGGGCGCCGGCCAGGTCCTCGCCGCCGGCCTCGGAGGCCAGGAACTTCTTGATCTCCTCGGAGAGGGTGTTCAGGGCCTGGCCCTGGTCACGGACGATCTTCCGGAAGAAGAAGTCCTGGCCCTGGATCGCCGTGGTGCCCTCGTAGAGGGTGTCGATCTTCGCGTCGCGGATGTACTGCTCGATCGGGTACTCCTGCAGGTACCCGGAGCCGCCGAAGGTCTGCAGCGACTGGGCGAGCTGCTCGTAGGACTTCTCGGAGCCGTAGCCCTTGACGATCGGCAGGAGCAGGTCGTTGAGGCCGTGCAGCGCCTTGGCGTCCTCGCCCGCGGCCTCCTTGACCACGATCTCGTCCTGGACGGAGGCGGTGTAGAGCACCAGGGCGCGCATGCCCTCCGCGTACGCCTTCTGCGTCATCAGCGAGCGGCGCACGTCGGGGTGGTGGGTGATGGTGACCTTGGGCGCGGTCTTGTCCATGAAGTTGGCCAGGTCCGGGCCCTGCACGCGCTCCTTGGCGTACTCCAGCGCGTTGAGGTAGCCGGTGGAGAGGGTGGCGATCGCCTTCGTGCCGACCATCATGCGGGCGAACTCGATGATCATGAACATCTGGCGGATGCCGTCGTGCTTCTCGCCGATGAGCCAGCCCTTGGCGGGGTGCTTGTCGCCGAAGGTCATCTCGCACGTGTTGGAGGCCTTCAGGCCCATCTTGTGCTCGACGTTGGTGGCGTAGACGCCGTTGCGCTCGCCCAGCTCACCGGTCTCGAAGTCGAACTCGTACTTCGGCACGAGGAAGAGGGACAGGCCCTTGGTGCCCGGGCCGGCGCCCTCGGGGCGGGCGAGGACGTAGTGGAGGATGTTCTCCGCCATGTCGTGCTCACCCGAGGTGATGAAGCGCTTCACGCCCTCGATGTGCCAGGAGCCGTCCTCCTGCTGCACGGCCTTGGTGCGGCCGGCGCCCACGTCCGAGCCGGCGTCCGGCTCGGTCAGGACCATGGTGGAGCCCCACTGCTTCTCCACCGCGATCTTCGCGATGTGCTTCTGCTGCTCGGTGCCCTCCTCGAAGAGGATGCCGGCGAAGGCCGGGCCCGAGGAGTACATCCAGATGGCCGGGTTGGAACCCAGGATGGACTCGGCGTAGGCCCAGATCAGCGAGCGCGGGGCGGTGGTGCCGCCGATCTCCTCCGGGATGCCCAGGCGCCACCACTCGGCGTCCATGTACGCCTGGTAGCTCTTCTTGAAGGTGTCCGGGACCGGCGCGGTGTTGGTCTCGGGGTCGAAGACCGGGGGGTTGCGGTCTGCGTCGGCGTAGGAGTCGGCCAGCTCGTTCTCCGAGAGGCGCGTGATCTCCGACAGGATGTCCTTGGCGGTCTCGACGTCCATCTCCGCGAACGGACCGGAGCCGTACAGCTTGTCGCGGCCGAGAACCTCGAAGAGGTTGAACTCGATATCGCGGAGATTCGACTTGTAGTGGCCCATGACAGACGGCTCCGTAGGTGACGGGAGGGCGATCCTCTGTGCGTACCGGTCAGTAAGCTCCATGATGCTACCGGCCGGTAATAAGACGCAAGACCTGATCGACCAACTGTGACTCGTTACTCTTCAGGGCATGTACGGCTACGACCAGAACGCGGCACAGCAGGGCTACGTCCCCCCGCAGCAGCAGGGCGGCTACGGCGAACAGCCGCTCTACCCCGAGCCGTCGCCCCCGAACCTCGCCGACGCGGTCCGGGCGTTCACCACCGGTCAGATGTCCGCCGAGGACTTCCAGACGATCTTCTCCAACTCCAAGGTCTACTGCCCCCGCGGCGACAATCCCGGCTTCCTGGCCCTGCACAACACCCAGCAGCCGGTGATCCCGATGTTCACGTCGCTGAAGGAGCTGCGCCGGTACGCGGGCAAGGAGTCCAAGTACTTCGTGATCACGGGCGCCGAGGTCATAGACCTCCTGCCGACGGGCTACGGCTTCGTCCTGGACATGGAGGGCGACCACCGCATCGTCTTCGACGCGAAGTCGGTGGAGCAGATGGTCGACTTCGCCATGCGGCGGATGTATGGCTAGACGCCATTGCCCCGCAGACGGCTGAGGCCGCTCTCCCGTCCGCCTCAGCGGGTCGCCCGCCGGTAGAGCCGCTCGATCGCGTCCCCGAGGTACGGGCTGTACGAGGTCTCCTCGTCGCCGCCCTCGTCCTTGCCGCCCAAGACCCCCACGAGCGTGCCCAGGCCGGTGGCCGGGTCCACGTCCGTCAGGAACGGGCTGCCGCTGGTGCCGTTCGGCAGGCCCTGGCAGGCGAAGCGCAGCTGGGTGCGGCTCTCGGCCTCCGTGGCGTTCTGGCAGGCCACGGGCCGTTCGTCGGTGTTCGGGTAGCCCAGCACCCGCGCCGGCGCTCCGGCCGGTGCGCCGAAGCGGATGCGCTGCGCGCCGGTGACCTTCTCGAGCGGGGCGTTCCCGGTCGTCGGCCGCACCCGCAGGAACGCCACGTCGTGGTCCGGGTCCCGGTCCTCGGCCCACTCCGGGTCGATGTCGATCGAGGTCGGCACCCACACCCCGTACGGTGCCCCGCCGTCCTGGTAGCCCGGCACGAACGCCAGGTCCGTGCGGAAGCCGTCCATGTAGACGCAGTGCGCCGCGGTGACGACCAGGTCCTGCCCGGGGCTGTGCACCACGCTCGCGGTGCAGCCGTGGGCCGGCTCGCCCTGGGCGGTGTAGAACAGCGGCCCCACGGCCGCCGAGGGGGCCGCCTCCGCCGCGGCGGGCGGCTGCGACGCGCTCAGCGCCTCGGGGCGGCCGGCGCCGGCCGCGGGGCGTGCGGGGGCGGGCACCCGCTTCACGACCCCCTCCAGTGCCCGGGCCGCCGCGTCGCCCAGCTTCTGCGGCTCCTTGTAGTGCCCGGTCGCGTCGCCTTCCGCCAGCGGGGCGTCCGTGGCCAGGCCCCGGTTGGCCACGAGCAGCCCGGCGACGGCCAGGGCGAGCACGGAGGCGAGGAGGGCGGCGTATTTCAGGCGCATTGATCAAGTGTCCACCCTGCGATCGGAATGCTGCGTTCCGAGTCCGGGGAATGGATCCGGCCTTGTGGGTTGTTCACTCTTCAACTAAATTGCCCGTGGACAGAACGAGGAGGCTGACATGCCCGCAGTGACCGTCGACAACCCGCTGACCCTGCCGCGCGTGGCCGCGCCCGCCGGTGGTGAGCAGCGACCCGTGCTGCACGTCGGCACCGCTCCGGGCGGCTTCGAGGGCGAGGGATTCCCGGTGCGCCGGGCCTTCGCGGGGATCGCCTACTCCCACCTCGACCCGTTCATCATGATGGACCAGATGGGCGAGGTGGAGTACGCGCCGGGCGAGCCCAAGGGCACCCCCTGGCACCCCCACCGCGGCTTCGAGACCGTCACCTATCTGATCGACGGAACCTTCGTCCACCGCGACTCCCACGGGGGCGGCGGCACGATAACCGACGGCGACACCCAGTGGATGACGGCGGGCGCCGGCCTCCTGCACATCGAGGCCCCACCGGAGTCGCTCGTCGTCAGCGGCGGGCTCTTCCACGGCCTCCAGCTGTGGGTCAACCTGCCGAAGAAGGACAAGATGATGCCGCCGCGCTACCAGGACATCGGGGGCGGCAAGGTCACGCTGCTCACCTCGTCCGACGGCGGGGCGCTGCTGCGGCTGATCGCCGGGGAGATCGATGGCCACCAGGGGCCGGGCATCACCCACACGCCCATCACGATGATGCACGTGTCCCTCAACCCCGGCGCCGAGCTCACCCTCCCCTGGCGCCCGGACTTCAACGCCCTGGCCTACGGGCTCGCCGGGCGCGGCACGGCCGGCTCCGAGCAGCGGCCCTTCCGCACCGGGCAGACCGTGGTCTTCGGCGCCGGCGACTCGCTCACGCTCAAGGCGGACGCGACGCAGGAGTCCCGGAGCCCGAACTTCGAGGTCGTGCTGCTGGGCGGGCAGCCGATCCGGGAGCCGATGCGGCACTACGGGCCGTTCGTGATGAACACCCACGCCGAGCTGGCGCAGGCCTTCGAGGACTTCCAGGCGGGCCGGCTGGGCAGGATTCCGGCCGACCCAGCCTGAGCCGGGCGGTGGCGCGCGAACGCCGGACGGGCCCGTACGCGGGCCCGTCCGGCGTTCCTCATGTGATCGCTTCGAGGGCGACGGCCGAGTCCGTCTCGTACAGCTCGAACCAGATGTTCTTGCCCTCGCCGCGCGGGTCGACGCCCCACGCCCCCGCCAGCAGCTCCATCAGGACCAGGCCGCGCCCGGAGGAGGCCATCTCGCCCGGGTGGCGCCGGTGCGGCAGCTCGTCGCTGGCGTCGGCGACGTCGACGCGGACGCGGCGCCCGCCCGGGCGGCCCGATATCTCCGCGCTCAGCACCGCATCGCCGTCCGTGTGGACCAGCACGTTGGTGACCATCTCGGAGACCATCAGCACCGCCGAGTCGGTCTGGTCCTCGTCGGGCCAGTCGTGCATCAGCTCGCGGATCTGCTGGCGGACCTCCGCGATGCGCTCGGGCTCGGCCTGGGCGATGGTCAGGACCGTGCGGCGCGGCGGGCGGGGCACGGGGGCGGGTTCGCCGAGCGCGGCCGGGGCGGGGGCCTCGCGGCGGAGCAGCAGCAGGGCGATGTCGTCCTCGCGGCGGTCGATGAGCGGGCCCGTGGTGTAGTGCGACGGCGGGCCGTGCACGGCCTGGACCAGGGTGTCGGCCAGGGTTTCCAGGCTGCCGTCCTCCCGCTCGAGGGGGTAGCCCTCGATGATCTCGCGGAGCCGGGCCCAGCCGGTCTCCAGGTCGTGGCCGCCGGTCTCGATGAGGCCGTCCGTGCAGACCAGCATCGTCTCGCCCGGCTCCAGGACGACACGGCTGGTGGGGTAGTCGGTGTCGGGGATGATCCCCAGCGGAAGGCCGCCGGCCGTGGGCCGTACGAGCATGGTGCCGTCGCTGAGCCGGATCGCGGGGTCGGGGTGGCCGGCGCGGGCGATGACCAGCAGCCCGCTGGTGGGGCAGACCTCGATGTACAGGCACGTGGCGAAGCGCTGGTCGGCCCCGCCGTCGCCCTCGCCGTTGATGCCGGCCAGGAAGCGGGAGGCCCGGGAGAGGACCGCGTCGGGGTGGTGGCCCTCGGAGGCGTACGCGCGCAGGGCGATCCTCAGCTGGCCCATGAGCCCGGCGGCCCGTACGTCGTGGCCCTGGACGTCGCCGATGACCAGGGCGATCTTCCCGGAGGGCAGCGGGATCATGTCGTACCAGTCGCCGCCGACCTCGAGGCCGCCGCCGGTCGGTACGTAGCGGGCCGCCACGGACATGCCGGGGATGTCGGGCTGGACGGTGGGCATCATCGAGCGCTGGAGCCCGACGGACAGCTCCTTCTCCGACTCCTGGACGCTGGCCCGGCCCAGGGCCTGGGCGAGCATCCGGGCGACGGTGGTGAGCACCGAGCGCTCGTCGGGCGTGAAGGAGACGGGGACGCTGAAGCCGGCCATCCAGGCGCCGATGGTGCGACCCGCGTTGATCAGCGGCAGGAACGCCCAGGACGTGCGGCCGAAGTGGGCGACCTGGCGGTAGGCGTCGGGGAAGCGGCGGCGGTAGTCGTCGGGCTGGGGGAGGTAGATCGCCCGGCCGGTGCGGATGACCTCGGCGGCCGGGTAGGCGGCGTCCAGCGGCTGGTCGAGGAAGGGGTCCGCCTCGCCCGGCGCGTAGCCGTGGTGGCCGATGACCTTCACCCGGCCGGCTTCGCCGACGAAGACGGCCAGTCCCGAGGGCTCGAACCCGGGCATCGACAGCCGGGCCGCCACCCTCAGCACCTCGACCGTGGAGTGCGCCTCGGCCAGCGCCCGCCCCGCGTCCAGCAGGAACGCCTCGCGGTTGCGGTGCCAGTCGGCCACCACGGGCAGCCGGACGGTGGAGGTGCCCTCCAGCGCCTCGGGGACCTCCTCGATCGTGCCGACCATGAGGTGGTCGAAGGCGCCCTGCGTCGACGTGGTGCGCAGGCGTACGGTCCGCAGTGCCTTGCCCGCCTCGTCGACCACGCGCATGCGGAGCTCGCCGAGGGTTCCCTCGGCGGCGGAGAGGGCGAGGACGCCCCGGAATTCCAGCCAGTCGACCGCGTGGAAGCGGGCGCGGACGGCGCCCTCGGTGGGTTCCACGCGCTCGTCGAGGCCCAGGAGCCGTCTGGCCTGGGCGTCGAGGGTGACGGCTCCGGCGGCGTTGTCCCAGGTCCATAGGCCCGTGGCCAGGGCAGCCAGAACGTCCTCGGTGCGCATTGTCCCACTTTATGCAGGTGTGCCGGGTGTGTGCAGCGGAGACCACCGATGCCGGGTGGGGCGATACCCTTGCTGGGTGCTGTATGCACACTGACCGCACGCTAACCCAGGCCGACGGTCTTCTGCAGCGCGATCCCGATCAACGGCCTCGACCACGACTTGGATGAATGATGCATCGGTACCGGTCCCACAACTGCGGCGAGCTCCGTGCGGCTGACGTCGACACCGACGTGCGACTGAGTGGCTGGCTGCACAATCGGCGCGACCTGGGCGGCATCCTCTTCATCGACCTGCGCGACCACCACGGTCTGGTCCAGCTCGTGGCCCGCCCGGGCACCCAGGCCAACGAGGCGCTCAGCCACCTGACCAAGGAGACCGTCGTCCGCGTCGACGGCAAGGTCATGAGCCGCGGCGCCGAGAACGTCAACCCCGAGCTGCCCACGGGCGAGATCGAGGTCGAGGTCACCGAGGTGGAGGTGCTGGGCGCCGCCGAGCAGATCCCCTTCACGATCAACGCCGACGACGGGGTGAACGAGGAGCGCCGCCTGGAGTACCGCTTCCTCGACCTGCGCCGCGAGCGCATGCACCGCAACATCATGCTGCGCTCGGCCGTCATCTCCTCCATCCGCGAGAAGATGACCAACCTCGGCTTCAACGAGCTGGCCACCCCGATCCTGTCCGCGACCTCCCCCGAGGGCGCGCGCGACTTCCTGGTGCCCTCGCGTCTGCACGCCGGCAAGTTCTACGCGCTGCCGCAGGCCCCGCAGCAGTTCAAGCAGCTGCTGATGATCGCGGGCTTCGACCGCTACTTCCAGATCGCCCCGTGCTTCCGCGACGAGGACGCCCGCGCCGACCGCTCGCCGGGCGAGTTCTACCAGCTCGACATGGAGATGTCCTTCGTCGAGCAGGAGGACGTCTTCCAGGTCATCGAGAAGGTCATGACCGACCTCTTCGAGGAGTTCGGCAACGGCCGCCACGTCACCTCGCCCTTCCCGCGGATCCCCTTCCGCGAGGCGATGCTGAAGTACGGCTCCGACAAGCCGGACCTGCGCGCCAAGCTCGAGCTCGTCGACGTCTCGGGCGTCTTCGCCGACAGCGGCTTCAAGGCCTTCGCCGGCAAGCACGTGCGCGCGCTGGCCGTGCCGGACACCGCGGGCCAGTCCCGCAAGTTCTTCGACGGCCTCGGTGAGTACGCGGTCGAGCAGGGCGCCAAGGGCCTTGCCTGGGTCCGCGTCGGCGAGAACAACGAGCTCTCGGGCCCGATCGCGAAGTTCCTCACCGCGGAGGACGTCAAGGCCCTGGTCGAGGCCCTCGGCCTCGAGCCCGGCCACGCCGTCTTCTTCGGCGCCGGTGAGTTCGACGAGGTCTCCAAGATCATGGGCGCGGTCCGCGTCGAGGCCGCCAAGCGCGCCGGCCACTTCGAGGAGAACGTCTTCCGGTTCTGCTGGATCGTCGACTTCCCGATGTTCGAGAAGGACGAGGAGACCGGCAAGATCGAGTTCTCCCACAACCCCTTCTCCATGCCCCAGGGCGGCCTCGAGGCCCTGCAGACCATGGACCCGCTGGACATCCTGGCCTGGCAGTACGACATCGTCTGCAACGGCACCGAGCTGTCCTCCGGCGCCATCCGTAACCACGAGCCCGAGGTCATGTACAAGGCCTTCGAGATCGCCGGTTACAGCAAGGAAGAGGTCGAGAAGGAGTTCGGCGGCATGCTGCGCGCCTTCAAGTTCGGCGCCCCGCCGCACGGCGGCATCGCCCCGGGCGTCGACCGCATCGTGATGCTGCTGGCCGACGAGCCGAACATCCGCGAGACCATCGCGTTCCCGCTCAACGGCAACGCGCAGGACCTGCTGATGGGCGCGCCGAGCGAGGTCGACGAGTCCCGTCTGAAGGAGCTGCACCTGTCGCTGCGCAAGCCGCCGACGGTGAAGTAACGCTTCCGAGCAACGCGTCGAGGGCGCCCGGCACTGCCGGGCGCCCTTCGTCGTACCGGAAGCCGTCGCGTCAGTAGCCGCGCGCCGCGCCTATCGGCAGGGGAGGGCAGCACCCCGCCGCGTTGTGCACTGCCCGCGACAGGCGCCCCGGCGTCAGCCGGTGGCTCCATAACACCGCCCGCACGCCGTACTCGGACACGGCCATCAGCTCGGTCTCGCCGAGCTCCTCCGCGACCACGACCAGCGGCGCCCGCCCCTCCCGGGCCATGCTCCGCAGCCGCCCCGCCGCGCCCCCGTCGTGCCGCCCCATGAGCAGGACCTCGACGACGGCTCTCTCGTCCCCCCGGACGACGCCGATGCCGGGCAGGCCCCGGAGCGTGCGGACGATGCGGTGCCGGCCCAGCTCGTCGCCGCCGTGGACGCTTACGGTGATGCGTTTTCCGAACACGACTCTTCCTCGTCTCCCCCGCGTACCCAACACCTCCAGCGTGCCGGGACGGGCTCAACGAACGATTGCCGAACGATCAACGCATGCGTGAAGGGCCCGGAACCACGGGTTCCGGGCCCTTCGCACGCTGTTTCTACGTTTCTACGTTTCTACGGGCGGCTCAGGCGGCCGTCTCCTCGCCGCCGCCGAAGCGCTCGCGGTACGCGGCCAGGTCGTCCTCGGTGATCTTCGCGAAGAGCACCGGCGGGACGGTGAACGGCGTGCCCGCCGGGATGAAGGACAGCGACTTGGCCTCGTCCGCGGTGACCCAGGTGGCGGTGTCGTCGGCGAGCTGGAAAGCGGAGCGCATGGCCGCCGCCGAGGCCGGGATGAACGGCTCGGAGACGATCGAGTAGAGGTGGATGAGGTTCATGGCCGTGCGCAGCGTCAGCGCGGCGCCCTCGGGGTCCGTCTTGATCTCCAGCCAGGGCGCCTTGGCCTCGAGGTAGGAGTTGCCCGCGCTCCACAGGGCGCGCAGCGCCTGCGCCGCCTTGCGGAACTGCATCTCCTCCATGTGCCGCTCGTACTCGGCCAGCAGCTCCGAGACCTGACGGCCCAGCTCCGACTCGGCCGCGCCCGCCTCGTTGCCGGCCGGGACGTCGTCGCCGAAGCGCTTGCGGGAGAAGGACAGCACGCGGTTGACGAAGTTGCCCAGGACGTCGGCCAGGTCCTTGTTGACCGTGGAGGAGAACAGCTCCCACGTGAACGACGTGTCGTCCGACTCGGGGGCGTTGGCCATCATGAAGTAGCGCCAGTAGTCGGCGGGCAGCAGCTCCAGGGCGTCGTGCGTGAACACGCCGCGCTTCTGGGACGTGGAGAACTTGCCGCCGTAGTAGTTGAGCCAGTTGAAGGCCTTGACGTAGTCGACCTTCTTCCACGGCTCGCGGGTGCCGAGCTGCGTGGCCGGGAACATCACCGTGTGGAACGGGACGTTGTCCTTGCCCATGAACTGGGTGTAGCGGACGTCGTCGGCCTCGTACCACCACGACTTCCAGTCGCGGCTCTCCGGCGCCTGGTCCGCCCACTCCTTGGTCGCGCCGATGTACTCGACGGGCGCGTCGAACCAGACGTAGAAGACCTTGCCCTCGGCCGCCAGCTCCGGCCACGTGTCGGCCGGGACCGGCACGCCCCAGTCCAGGTCACGCGTGATGGCACGGTCGTTCAGACCCTCGGTCAGCCACTTGCGGGCGATCGAGGACGCCAGGATCGGCCAGTCCTTGCCGTGCTCGTCGATCCACGCCTCGACCTCGCCCTGCAGCTTCGACTGCAGGAGGAAGAGGTGCTTGGTCTCGCGCACCTCGAGGTCGCTGCTGCCGCTGATGGCGGAACGGGCGTCGATCAGGTCCGTCGGGTCGAGGACACGGGTGCAGTTCTCGCACTGGTCGCCGCGCGCCTTGTCGTAGCCGCAGTGCGGGCACGTGCCGACGATGTAGCGGTCGGGCAGGAAGCGGCCGTCGGTGAGCGAGTACACCTGGCGGATCGCCCGCTCCTCGATGAACCCGTTCTTCTGCAGCTGACGCGCGAAGTGCTGGGTGATCTCGCGGTTCTCGGGCGAGGAGCTGCGGCCGAAGTAGTCGAACGACAGCCCGAAGCCTTCGTAAATCGCCTTCTGCGCGTCGTGCTGCTGGGCGCAGAACGTGTCGACGGGCAGACCGAGCTCCTTGGCGCCGAGCTCGGCGGGCGTGCCGTGCTCGTCGGTGGCGCAGATGAAGAGCGTCTCGCGGCCGGTCTGCCGCAGGAAGCGCGCATACACGTCCGCCGGAAGCATGGACCCCACCATGTTGCCCAGGTGCTTGATCCCGTTGATATACGGAAGGGCGCTGGTGATGAGGTGTCGAGCCATTGCGGCTGCTCCCTGGTCGGTGTGTGTTTGGGGTTTAGGTGCACCTTTAGCGTATCCGAGGGCCAGGGGGGTGCCGCGCGGTGTTTATGACGGCTGTGTCAAGCGTTTGCGCCCTTTGCGGGGCTGTTCGGGCCTAGCCTGATCCGTTACCGAACGGGCACGGAGAGTGGTGTACGGACCTGTGGCCAAGGGGTACCCACTCGGTTAGGAGAGGGGAACCCATGCTCGAAAAGAGCGCTCACCTTCCGGTCAACCATCGGTACTTCGGAAGCCAGTTCCAACTGTGGCGGCACGATGCGGGTGTCAGCCGGGAGGAGCTGGCGGAGGCGGTGCAGTACTCGGTGGAGCTGATCAAGTCGGTCGAGCAGGGGCGGCGGCGGGTGCCGGCGCGGGTGGCGGAGATTGCCGATGAGATGTTCGGGGCCAGGGGGAAGCTGAAGGCGGGCCTTTCCTATCTGACGAAGGAGTCGTTGCCCATGCGGGCGCACGACTTCATGCAGCGCGAGAGCGAGGCGGTGATGCACAGCTCGTACGAGACCGTCCTCATCCCGGGGCTGCTGCAGACCGAGCCGTACGCGCGGGCGTTGCTCAGCGGCACGTGGCCGCCGGTGGAGCAGGACGTGGCGGACGTACGACTCGCCACCCGGCTGAGCAGGCAGGCGCTCCTGACCCGCAAGCCGCTGATCCCCTTCACGTTCGTCGTGTACGAGGCCGCGCTGCGGAGCCCCGTGGGCGGCAACGAGGTACAGAAGCAGCAACTGCTGCACCTGCTGACGGCCGGACGGCAATGCAACATCACCCTGCAGGTGTTGCCCTACGACCGGGTCACGTCGTCCGCGCTGAGCGGTGCGCTGATGATCCTCGAGTCCGAGGACCACGAACGCCTGGCGTTCATCATGGGCCAGCAGACGAGCCGCCTCGTTACCGAACGGGCCGAAGTGAGCGCGCTGGACCAGCGGTACGGCAGGATCTGCGCGCAGGCCTTGGACCCGGAGAACTCTGCACGTTTCATCGAGCGGATTGCGGACGAGCTATGAGCGTTGATCTGGTGTGGCGCAAGTCGAGCTACAGCGATGACGAGGGCGTGGCGTGCGTCGAGGTGGCGATGGCCCCTCGAACCGTCCACGTCCGTGACTCCAAGCGGGCCGACGGCCCCCGCATACACTTCGGCGCCGCCGCATGGGCGGCGTTCGTGACCGCCCCGGGTGCGACCGACGCCATCGCTCCTTAGGCTCGTATGGACGGAGGCCTCTATGACCACAGCCCGGGACCTGGCGCTCACCGCCATGGACGTGGCGCCCGGCCGCCCCGTGGAGCCGGGTGATCTGTCGCTGGCGTTGGCGGGGGCGGAGTTGATCGACCTGCTGGCCCGTGGGGCCGTCACGCTGGACGGGGACCGGATCGTGCCCGGCGAGCGGACCGCCATGGGTGACCCCGTGCTGGACCAGGCCGTGGGAGCGCTGGACCGGGAGGCGCCGTACGAGGCGGTCGGGGACTGGCTGTGGCGCAGGGGCCGGGGCCTGGCCTCGGTCTACGTGGCCGACCTCGGGGCGGAGGACCGCTCGGCGGCGAACGAGCCCGTGCTCGTCGCCCTGGCACAGGCCGTCGGGATCGGCGAGGAGGGGACCGAAGAGGCCCCGATCACGGCCGGCGACGCGGTGGAGACCGTGCTGGCCGCCGTCTACGACGCGGTGATGGAACTGGAGGCCGTACGGCAACGGCGAGCCGTCGAGCAGTCGGCCTTCGACAACGTCTGGCGGGGCGACTGACGCCGTCCGATAGCCGCCAGCGCGGCGCTTCGCGCCGGCGAATGCTGGGCGGCATGACGACGACAACGGTCACACACCGGGCCTACCCCATCGCCCCGTCCGTCCTGCGCCGGCTGCGCGAGCGCGACGACGCCGGCGTCACCCGCGAGCCCGTCACGGACGGGCCCGGCGGCGCCCCGCTCCGCTGCTGCCTGCGGCACAGCACGCCGGGCGAACGGATCGTCCTCGTCTCGTACGCCCCGCTGCACCGCTGGGCGAAGGAGACGGGCGCGGAGCCGGGCGCGTACGACGAGCGAGGGCCCATCTTCGTCCACGCCGAGGCGTGCGAGGGCCGAGCTCCGGGCGGATCCGGGTACCCGCAGGAGATGCACGGCGCGCGCCGCGTGCTGCGCGCGTACGACGCGCAGGGGCACATCCTGGGCGGCACGCTCATAGAGATGCCGGCGGCCGAGGTGGACGCGGCGCTGAGCGAGGTGTTCGAGAACCCCGATGTGGCTCTGGTCCACGTGCGGGCGGTGGAGTTCGGCTGCTTCATGGTGGAGGTCCGGCGGGGCTGAGCGCGCTCAGGCCAGGGCCAGGGCGGCGACGACCGGGGCCGCGTACACGAGCGGGAACGGTACGTGGGCGTACCAGCGGGCGCGGAGCACGGCGACGACGGCGCCGGCGAAGTACAGCACGAGGCCGATGCCGGCCAGGAGGCCGATGACCGGCACGAACAGCCCGGCCAGCAGGCCCACGGCTCCGGCGGCCTTGGCCGAACCGAGCCAGGGCAGCCAGGACTGGGGGATGCCGTAGTCGGCCATGGGCTGGACGACCCACGCGGCGCGGAGGAAGACGGAGCCGGCCGAGAAGCCTGCCATGGCGGCGGCGAGGACGGTGACGACGACGTAGGCGGTGGACATCGAAAGGGCTCCTGTCGGGCGGGCGTTGTGTGCTCTTCGCTGCTATGACCCGGCGGGACGCGGAGGTGTGACAACTGATCGACAACGACTTTTCAGGCCGGGAGGCCGGTCGGATAATGCGCAAACGATCACTAGGGGAGGAGATGGTCATGGGGATGCGCATCAAGTGGGGCGTCGGTGTGGCGGCGGGACTGGCCGCCGTCTTCGCCGGGGTCCAGCCGGCGTCGGCCGCCGGTACGGGTATGGGTACGGGCACGTACAGCTTCGTCAACGAGGCCACGGGCCGTTGTCTGGACGGCAATTCGATGACCGCCACGCGTGCGTGCGACGGCGGGTCCGACCAGAAGTGGCTGGTCACGGAGAACGGCGGGGACGTCCCCGTCTACTCGCTGAAGAACGCCGCGCACGGCCGCTGCCTCGAGATCCGTGCGGGGCGCGTGCTGTCGACGACCCAGTGCATGCCGGCGCGCGACCAGCAGTGGAGGACCCTGTCGGGCCGCACGACCCCGCTGCGGGACGTGGCCTCGGGCCACTGCATCGAGGACACCGCGACGACGCTGCGCGTCACCGCGTGCAGCGGCGGCCCGGGCCAGCGCTGGGCGATGCAGGCCCGCTGAGTCGGGGGGCTGGCCCCGCACCCCGGTCCCAGGGCCGGACCGGGGTGCGCGCACGCGGGGCACTTCTGCGCGAAAGCGCGTGGCGCCTCGTGTGGATCAGCAGTCAGTGAAGGGAGGGACCACGCGCGTGACTGCGATCAGCCGGCAGCGAGGAACAGGGAGAACGTAGAACCATCCGTCGGTGAGAAGCGGGACGCGGCGCAGCCCACCCGGCACACCTCGGTGCGGGCCTTCTCCGATGTCCGTTACGTCCACTCCGACTTCGGCGAGGGCGACAAGCTCGGACGCGAGCCGTTCCACCTCGGCGACGATGTGGTCGGACAGTCCGGTGACGACGTGTTCGGCGTCGGGGTCGTACTCCCACCGCCAAGCGTCGGAGTCGCTCATGCGGCGCCGTGGTCCTCTCGCGTGATGCCCGCTTCCACGAACGCGACGTCCAGGATGCGGCCGATCTCGGAAGTGATCGCCCGGACCTCCTCGAGGTCGTCGGTCTCAGTTGCCCGGGCTTCCAGTCGGCGCAGGCGGTCGGCGCGGTCGGGGTGACGTTCGATGGCGACGTACACCGCCCACTGCCCGGTGAAGCGTCGCAGGGGAGCGGCGCTCACCAAGTCGCGAGCCTGCTGCAGGGCGACTGCCCGCTCGGCATCAAAGGTAGGGAGCGCGTGAGGGGCGAGGAGCGCGAGCGCGGCGCGGAGCTCCTCCGGGGTGCCGGCAGGCTGGGGGATGGGCGCGGAGGTGCCGCCCGAGCCGGCTGCGGTGCTGTTCATGCCGCCTGATCCTTCCGGTCGGCGTGCTGTCCGGAGTCTCCGACCGTAGACAGTGGGCAGTGCGCAGGCAAGCACAGGCCAGGGCCCGGCGGCGCGGAGCCGCACGATGTCGCGTTGTGGGCTTCCCGGCGTGTCCCGGCGGGCCGCATGATGCGCAGACGTCGTTCTCCGAGGGAGGAGATGTCATGAGGGTGCGCATCAAGTGCGGTGTAAGCGTGGCGGCGGGGCTGGTCTGCGTCCTCGCCGGGGCTCAGCCGGCTCCGGCCGCCGCCGCGGACACGTACATTCTCGTCAACGAGGCCACGGGCCGCTGCCTCGACGGCAGGTCCCTGACCGGCACCCTGCCCTGCGACGGCGGGGACTCGCAGAAGTGGGCGATATCGACGCGCGGCGAGCCGGGCTCCGTTTCCTTGCTGAGAAACGCCACGGGGTGCCTCACCGTGCGCACCGGCGGTCGCGTGCTGTCGACGGGTGGCTGCGACGGAATGCCGCATCAGCAGTGGAAGCTGTCGCGGATGGGGTCCACGTCCTTGAAGAACGTGGGATCGGGGCGTTGCGTCGATGACCTCACGGACTCCTTGCGCATGAATGTCTGCGGTGCGGGCGAGGCCGGTCAGCGGTGGGTGCTGCGACCTTGAGCTCCGGGCCCCGGGGGCCGAGCTCTGTTTCTGATGAAGGGGTGGGTTGGTACAACCCACCCACCCTCCCCAGTGCGCCCAAGTGCCGCGATACCACAGGGAGATGACTTTTCGTGACCGGCTTGCGACAGCGCGTCGCCAAGCCCTAACGTGCGCAGCAACAAACAACCCCGGCAGGTGCTAGCAACACCATGCCGGGGTCTCACCAACAAGATCTCCAGAGGATCCTGTGGCTTACGACGACTCTAGCGCCGCCCCGCGCGCGGCCGCATCCGCCATGGCCAACCCGGGCTACGGCAAGCGCCTCGCCCCCGGCCAAGCTCCCCGCCGCAAAGGCGACTTCGCGCATCTCCCCCGGCGGGAGGCGGCCATCGCCGCGCTCATCGACGCCCTTCCCGAGGGTGCCGCCATGGACGCGAAGACCCTCGCCAAGCTGAGCCCCGACTACGGCCAGGCCGCGTGCCGCAGCGCGCTCAACCGGCTCCACATCGCCGGTCACCTGCGACGATTCCGCGAGCGCGTGCAGGCCGAGGACGGCGGGATGCGGTGGGTGACGCGCACGTACTTCTCGCGGACGGCGCGGGACGACGGGTGGTGGGAGCGGTTCTGGGCGGGGGACGTCGTCGAGGAGGGGGTGGCGGCCCCGCCCCCGATGGCCCCTGCCGCCCGGCCCGCACGTTCGCGGGCGTACGCCGCGCTGGCCGGGTTGACCCGCGCCGATGACCGGCTGGCGCTGAGCGCGGCGGACTGTGCCGCGCTCGAACCGCTCGCGGCGGAGTGGCTCGCGCGCGGTGCCGGTGAATCACAGCTGGTCAGCGCACTGACGGCCGGGCTTCCGCCACAGGTGCACGCCCCGGCGGCACTGATGCGCATCCGGCTGGTCGAGAAGCTGCCGCCCGAGCGTGAGCCCGAGCCCGAGCCGGAGGCCCGCCGGGCCCCCCTTCGCATCATGGAGTGCGCCGTGTGCGGCGTGCCGGGACGGCCCGACGCCCTGCCGGGCGGTACGTGCCGCGACTGCCGGGGTGAGTCGCGGGCCCCCGAGCCGTACGGCCTGTCGGCCGCCGAGGTCCGAGCCCGCGTCGCCGAGCTACGGGTTGCCGCCCGGGCACCCGAAAGGAACCGCACGTGACCCTGTCGGTCAGGGCGAGTGGGCAGATCCCGACGGCGTGGTGATGGCCGTTGAGATCACTTCGCACGACGCGGACACCGACCGGCGTGACCGTCGCGAGAAGCGGGACGGATACGCGGCCGCAGAGATCCCGGTCTACCTGCTGATCGACAGGGACGCGTGCACGCTCGTCCTCTACAGCGAGCCGGATCGTGGCACGTACCGCAAGCGCATCTCATGGCCCTTCGGCGACGTCGTCGAGATCCCCGCCCCCGTCGGCATCGCCCTCGACACCGAGAAGCTCAAGGACTATGCCGACTGACAGGGGTTCTTGACCCGCAGGTACATAACCCCGTACGCTTCCCCCATGGCCCGCCCCAAGCAGTTCGATCCCGACCGTGCCGTCGAGCAGGCGATGGACGTCTTCTGGCGCAAGGGATACGCCTCCACCACGCCGCAGGACCTCGTCGACGCGCTCGGCATCGGCAAGGGGAGCTTGTACAACGCCTTCGGCAGCAAGCACGCCCTCTTCGAGCTGGCCTTGCGGCGGTACCGCGACAGTCAGGCGGCGGCGCTCATCGCGATGCTGGAGCAGTCCGGGCCGGTGAAGGAGCGGTTGCGGGAGGCGTTGGTGCTGCTGGTGGAGATGGATCTGGCGGATCCGGACCGCCGGGGCTGCATGGGGGTCAACACCGCCGCCGAACTGGGCGGGGCCGACGCTGTGGCCACCGAGCTGGTGCGGCGGATGTTCGACCGTACCGAGGAGGCCTTCGCCGCGCTCGTCGAGAAGGGGCAGCGGGCCGGTGAGATCGATCCGGGCCGGGACGCCCGGGCCGTGGGGAGCCTGTTGCTCAACACCGTGGTCGGGCTGCGCCTCATGGCGCGCGTCGCCGAAGGGCCCGAGCGGCTGTCCCGTACCGTCGACGCGCTGCTCGATTCGCTCTGACCTGGCCCGCCCGCTCCAGGGCGGGTCTTTTCACACCTTTGTTTTGTACCTGTAGTTAAAGAACGGGGATGGGAATCATGGATCTGCGACTCGCAGGCAAGACCGCCGTCGTCACCGGCGCCAGCCGCGGCATCGGCCTCGCCACCGTGCGCGCCCTGGCCGCCGAGGGCGTCCGCGTCGTCGGCGCGGCCCGCACCGTCACGCCCGGGCTGGTGGAGACCGGCGCCGTGCCCGTCGCCGTGGACCTCGGCACCCCCGAGGGCAACGCCGAACTCGTCGAGCGGGCGCTCGCCGAGCTCGGCGGCATCGATCTGCTCGTCAACAATGTCGGCGCCGGGGACGACGTACGGATCGGCGGGTTCCTCGACGTCGACGACGAGCACTGGATCCGTACCTTCGAGCTCAACCTCTTCAGCGCGATCCGCGTCACCCGCGCCGCGCTGCCCAGCCTGATCGAGCGCGGCGGGGCCGTCGTCAACGTCTCGTCCGTCAACTCCCGGCTCCCCGCCGCCGGTCCCGTCGCCTACAGCGCCGCCAAGGCCGCGCTCACCGCCCTCGGCAAGTCCCTCGCCGAGGAGTTCGGGCCGCGGGGCGTGCGGGTCAACACCGTCTCGCCCGGCGTCGTGCGCACCGCGATCTGGGAGGACCCCGACGGGTTCGGCGGCAAGGTGGCCGCGGCCAGTGGAATGGGGCACCAGGAGCTCCTGGACCGGGTGCCCGAGATGTTCGGCATCACCACCGGAAGGATCACCGAGCCCGCCGAGGTCGCCGCACTGATCACGTTCCTGCTCTCCGACGTGGCGGGCAACATCACCGGCGCCGATCACATCATCGACGGCGGGACGGTGAAGACCGCCTGACGCGCGCGAGCGGCACCCGTAACCGCGACGAAGGCCGCCTCCGTCCCGGGGGCGGCCTTCGGGCGGTCGCGGAACTGCCTACCGGACGATCCCGGCGGCCCGCGCCTCGGCCAGCCACTCGGGGAACTCCACCATGAGCTCCGCGTAGAGGGTGTCGTCCGACAGCGCCTTGGGCTCGCGGCCGGCGTGGAAGAAGCCCGCGTTGTCGACGACGCGCCGCTCCGGCACCGGCAGGTCGTCGAGCTTGCGCAGGAAGTCGAAGCCCTTGCCCTCCGGGTTGCCGAAGCCGACGAACTGCCAGAAGATCGGCAGCTTCGCCGCGTCGCACAGCGCCTTCTCGGCGGCGGTCTTGCTGTACGGCGCGCCGTCGGTCTGGAAGATGACGAAGGCCGGGTCCGTGCTGCCGGACTTCGTGTAGTGGTCGATGACGGCCTCGATGGCCCAGTGGTAGTTCGTCCGGCCCATGTGGCCGTAGGACTCGTGCAGTTCCTGGATGCGGCCGCTGTGGTTGGCGAGGTCGATCTCGGCCGTGCCGTCGACGTCCGTGGAGAAGAAGACGACGGGCACGACGCCGTCGTCGTCGAGGTGGGCGGCCAGGCCCAGGGCCTGCTCGGCGAGGTGCTGGACCGTGCCGTCCTTGTAGTACGGGCGCATGGAGCCCGACCGGTCGAGCACGAGGTAGACGGCCGCCCGCTGCCCGGCGAGCCCCTGCTTGCGCAGCGAGACGCCGGCCGACTTGTAGAGGCTGACCAGCGCGGGGGCGGTGGCCTGCACCTTCTCCAGGCTGACGGCGGGGGCGCCGGCGGGGTCGGCGGATTCGGCCGGGGCGGCCGGCGCGGCGACCGACATCGCGGGCGCGGGCTCCGGGTCCGGGCCGGGGGCCGGCTCCGGCACCGGGTTCGGGTCGGGCGTCGGCACCGGCTCCGGCTCGGGAATGGGCTTCGGCGACGGCATGGGCGTCGGCTCGGGCTCGGGCTGCGGCACCGGCTCGGGCCGGTGCGGCCCCGGCGTGGGAATCGGCCCCAACGGCCCGGGATCGGGCACGCGCTCGGCGGTGGGCTCGATGACGGGCTCGCCGACCGGCTCGGCTACGGGTTCGACGGCACGCTCGGTCACCGGCTCAACGACCGGCTCGGCCACGCGCTCGGCGACCGGCTCGGCGACCGGCTCGGCCACGCGTTCGGCGACCGGCTCGGCGACCGGCTCAACCACCGCCTCGACGGCGCGGTCCGCCGTTTCCGCCGTCGGCTGGGCCGGTACGACCACCGCGTTGGGGGCCTCGTCAGGGACCGCAGCGGCGGCCGCGGTGTTGTCGGGCCCCGCACTCTGCTGGGGCAGGCTGGGTTCGTCGCGTTCTGCCGTCCTGTTCCGGCCGAACGCGTTCCGCAGCAGACTCCGAATGCCCATGGGGAGATGTCCTTCATGTGTCTCGGGTGCAGTTGAAATGTCCGTACTGCGGGGAAAAGTCCCCAGTCTTGACGACTACGTAAGGCTAGCCGTCAAGCCTGCTCCAGTACGTTCACACCCGACACGCCGGGTGCGCGTGTCCCCGTCGTACATCAGTGGTGATCGGGAATCCAGTTCCCATGGAAACCCAGCGGCACCCGCACCGGAAGATGGACGCGGGCGACGGGCCCCGCCGCGAAGTCCTGTGCCGCCAGCACGACCAGGTCCGTGGCCTCCCGCGCGGGGTCGTAGGCGAAGGCCAGCACCCAGCCGTCGTCCTCCGCCGCGTCCGGCGCCGCCGGTACGAAGACGCCCTCGCCCACGTCCCCGCCCACCGGCACCCGGAACTCCGCGACCGTGCCGCGCTCCAGGTCGTACTTGAGCAGAGCGGTGTCCCGCCCCGGCTCCCGCTCGCGCATCGCGTAGCCGAAGCGGTGCGGGCCGGTGAGCCGGCGCGGGTCGACGCGGGGGTACTCCACCGGCCGGTCGTCCAGCCGCTCCCGCCGCACGGTTCCGGCGGCCAGGTCGACGGTCCAGCGCTCCAGACGGGCGAGGTGCCGGCCGGGGGCCGGGTGGCCGGCGTCGGCCGGGTCGAAGAAACGGTCGTAGCGGACGAGATGGACGGTGATGAAGCGACCGCCGTGCTCATAGGCGTTCATGGGGTGGAAGACGAAACACGGTTCGATCTCCAGCCAGCGCACCTGGTCCGCCCCGCCCTCCCTCGGCAGCACCCCGAGCCGGGCCGGCCGGGCCGGGTCCCAGACCGGGTGGGGGCTGCCCCCGGGCCGGCTCCGCGCGAAGACGACCGGCAGGTCGTACAGCAGCACGTACCGCTCGGTGAGGGAGAAGTCGTGCATCATCGGCCGCCCCACGACCGGGACGTCGACATGGCGGCGCACCCGCCCGTCCGTGCCCGCGACGACGTACTGCACGTACGGCCAGGCCGGGCAGTACGCGACCGCGTGCAGCTCACCGCTGCGTGGATCGAGGACCGGATGCGCGGACAGCCCGCCCGGCAGCGTGCCGTGGAAGTCGAACGGGCCGATCGTGTAGAGCTCGGGATCGAGCTCGTACGGCAGCGTCCCGCCCTCGACCAGCGCGAGGCAGTGCCCGGCGAAGAACTGGACGTGGGTGTTGGGCGCGAAGTCCATGTCCAGGTGGCGCGGCCCGTGCAGCAGCTTCTCGCCGAGCCGCCCGGCCACCGCGTCGGAGCGCACCCAGCGGTTGCGGTACCACTCGGCGCGCCCGTCGCGCAGGCGCACGCCGTGGACCATGCCCTCGCCGCTGAACCAGTGATAGGCCGCCGGGTCCTCGACGTGCAGGGGATTGGGGCCGTTGCGCAGGTAGCGGCCCCGCAGGGACTCGGGGATCCGGCCGGTCACGGGCAGGTCGACCGTGGTGATCTCGTCGTGGACGGGGGCGAAGAGGCCCCGCAGATAAGGGTTCGGTCCCGCGTACGCCCGGCCCGCGATCGCGTCGGTCATGCAGCCACCTCCACCGGCCCTCCCCCGGCCGCGCCGGGCGGTGCCCCCACCGCGAGGCCGCCTTTCCACCATCCAGCGGAAGGCAGGGTTCGGCCAGCCTCCACCTGCGCGTCGGCGACTCTTCATCCGCCGCGGGTATCTCTTGGAAGTTCGGCGTCCGTTTACCCGCCGGGAACTCCCGGGGAAGCGCAGTACACGGACAGGACAAGAGCAGGGCAATAAATGGATGCAGGGCAACCCTGTACGCCCGTTCCCGCCTCTTTATCGGTGACTATCGCCGGACCGAACATGAGTACCCACCACGGGGGCAGGGAGTTGAGGGGCACATGGGCCTGACCAGCCGGTCACTCTTGTACACGGTGGTGTTCGTCGCCATTGTGTGTGTGGGCCTCACGATATGGCTCTGGCCGCGGCTCTCCGGACGCGGTCCGCTGCCCGTGCTGGGCCGGCTCGGGTCGATCCTGGTGACCCAGTTGACCATCATGTCCGCGGTCCTGCTCGCGGTGAATTCCGCCAATAGCTTCTACGGCAGCTGGGGCGAGCTGATCGGTAAGTACGACCGCTCGCCCGGCCAGGTCACGCAGGTGACCGAACCCGGCGGGAACGGCAAGGTCGAGGCGGGCCGGGGCGGTGGCGGCGGGCTGGTGCGGCCGGGCGGTTCGGAGGGGCTGGAGAAGGCGGGGCTGCCGAAGGGGCCGAAGGACAAGGTCGGCGCGGTGGAATCCGTACGCCTGGTCGCCCGCCGGGCGAATGTCGTCGAGCCGGCGATCGTCTATCTCCCGCCGCAGTATTTCCAGAAGCAGTACGAGCGCCAGCGCTTCCCCGTGATCGTGGCCATCAGCGGCTACCCCGGCGGAATCACCAATCTCACCCAGTATCTGCAGGTGCCGAAGACGGCGAGCACGCTGATCTCCGAGAACCGGATGCAGCCGACGGTGATCGTGATGGTCCGGCCGACCATCGCCCCGCCGCGCGACACCGAGTGCGTCGACGTGCCGGACGGCCCCCAGGCCGAGACCTACTTCACCAAGGACCTGCCCGAGGCCCTCAAGAGCGCCTACCGGGTCGGTCACGAGGCCGGCGCCTGGGGCGTCATGGGCTATTCCTCGGGCGGCACGTGCGCCCTCGAACTCGCGATGCGCCAGCCCGGTACGTACCCGGTGGCCGGCGCCCTGTCCGCCGACTACCGGATCAAGAACGACCTCACGACGGGCAAGCTCTTCGGCAGCGGCCCGGACGCCGCCAAGCGGCAGCGCGAGCACGACCTGCTCTGGCGGCTGCGGAACCTGCCCGCTCCCCATGTCTCGGTGCTCGTCACCAGCAGCGAGAAGGGCGAGAAGAACTACGCGGAGACGCAGAAGTTCCTCAAGGCCGTCAAGGAGCCCATGACCGCGGCGAAGATCATCCTCCCGGCGGGCAGCCACAACTTCACCACCTGGCGGCGCGAGATCAGCCCGACGCTGGAGTGGATGAGCAAGCAGCTGACCTTCCCCCAGGACACCGTCGACAAGTCCAAGCCGTCCGCGTCGTCCGCTCAGAAGGCGGAGGAGGAGCGGAAGCGGCGTGCCGAGGAGGAGAAGTGGAAGGCCGAGTCCGCCTCCGGCGAGGACGAGGAGCAGCCCTCCGGCGGGGCCGAGGTCTCCGAGGGCGCGGACGAGGAGTGAGGCGCCGGGCCCCGCGGCCCTGAGTCCCGCGGCCTTCAGGCCGCCACCGTGGGGCGCAGGCGGGCGGCCGCGTCGGCGAGGGTGCAGGTGAAGACCGGTTCGCCGTCCTGGGTGCCGGTCACCTCGGTGGTGAGGGCGTCGGCGGGCTGCCGGCCGCCGGCGTCCGTGGACGTCACGTCGATGACGCAGGGGCTGTCCAGCTCCGCGTACCGGTGGAAGGTGACGGCCACGCGCGACGGTCGCGTCCGGCGGGGCCGCAGCGTGCCGTAGGCGGCCTGGCGGGCCGCCTCCACCAGGACCATCCCGGGGATGTGGTCGCAGGGGTGGTCGAAGAGCGTCGCGTGGCGCAGGTTCGGGTTGAGCACCCAGCGGTCGCTGCGGGCGGTGGGTGAGAGCACGACGTCCAGGGGAGCGTCCCTGCCGACCTCGCACGGCTGGGCCCGGGCCGGGAGCATCATCGGCAGCGGGTCGGCGGTGCTGCCGCGCCGGCCGCGGATGCGGTGGTAGAGCCCGGGCGGCAGACAGGTGAAGCGGCCGCCGCCGGTGGCCACGGTCCGGCCCTCGCGCATGACGGTGATGTCCATCCGGAAGGCGAAGCGGCGTTCCCTGCTGTCGAGGATCACGCAGGTGGCGGCAATGGTCAGATCGGTGGGGGCGTTTCCGATCGCGAGCCGGTCCTCATGTGCCGTGAATTGCAATTCCTGAAGCAGGAAATGATGACCCATCGGAACATTCAATTCCGTGTGGGCGAGGAACAGACCGGTCTGTCGAATCGTTTCCGCCGCGAGTAACGGATCATGCCGGGTGCCCCCGTCCGAGGTGAAGAACGCATGCGCCCGCGGCCATTGGGCGGTGAGCGTGAAATGCGTCTCGTCCACTCCCGTGCAGCCGGTCAGGAACACCTCGGCGACGGCCGCGCGATGGACGAACTCCCGGGGAACCGTGCTGGTCAGCGTCGGTGCAGCGGCGGGTGGGCGCGGCGCGGGGATCGCGTTCGCAGTGGTTGGCCGATGCACGGAACTCTCCATGAAACCCGATGTGAGCAAGAGTCAAGAAACCTGAAATTCTTGTCCTGTTCTAAGATAACGGTTGGCCGGTTTTCTTCAAGGCCCGAGGCCCCACGAGCACGGCCCCGCGCGGTCGTTCCGCGCTGAACCATCCAATGGAGAGAGCTGATGCAGCACCAGTCCTGCCCCGTAGTCCTCGACCCCTCTGGACGGGACGTCCGCGGCGAGGCGGCCAGGTTGAGCGAACTGGGCCCGGCCGTCCGGGTGGAACTCCCCGGCGGGGTCGGGGCATGGGCGATCACCAGCCATGAGCTCGCCGCCCGGCTCATGCTGGACCCCCGCGTCTCCAAGGACGCCTACCGGCACTGGCCCGCCTGGCGCGACGGCGAGCTCGACGACAGCTGGCCCATGGCGATGTGGGTCTCGGTCCGCAACATGCTCACGGCCTACGGCGAGGAGCACCGGCGCCTGCGCAAGCTGATGGCCAAGGCCTTCACCGCCCGCCGCACCGCCGCCCTGCGCCCGCGCGTCGAGCACCACGTCGCCACCCTCGTCGACGCGCTGGCCGCCCTCCCGGCGGGGCAGAGCGTCGACCTGCGCGAGCGGTTCGCCCTGCCCCTGCCGATCCAGGTCATCTGCGAGCTGCTCGGCATACCCGAGGAGGTGCGGGACGACCTCTACCGCGTCGTCGACACGACCTTCCGCACCTCCATCACCCCCGAAGAGGCCCAGGCCAACCAGTACGAGCTCTACACCCTGCTGTCCTCCCTCATCGCGGCGAAGCGGGCCGCCCCGGCAGCCGACATGACGAGTGATCTGATCGCCGCCCGCGACGACGCCGAGGGACAGCTGACGGAGAAGGAGCTCCTGGACTCCCTGCTGCTCATCATCGGCGCGGGCCACGAGACCACCGTCAACCTCCTCGAACAAGCCGTTCTCGCCCTGCTCACCCACCCCGACCAGCTGGAGCTGGTGCGCTCCGGCAAGGCCGGCTGGGACGACGTCATCGAGGAGACGCTGCGCGCGCGGGGCCCGGTGGCCACCATTCCGATGCGCTTCGCGATCGAGGACATCGAGGCCGGGGACCAGGTCATCGCCGCAGGCGACGCCATCGTGATCTCGGTGAGCGCCACGGGGCTCGACCCCGACCGGCACGGCCCGGACGCGGACCGCTTCGACCTCACCCGGCCCACCCGGCGCGACCACCTCGCCTTCGGGCACGGCGTCCACCACTGCATCGGCGCCCCGCTCGCCCGGCTCGAGGCGTCCCTCGCGCTCCCCGCGCTCTTCGATCGCTTTCCGGAACTCGCTCTCGCCGTACCGGTGGAGGAGCTTCAGCCGCTGGAGTCCTTCATTTCCCATGGCCATCGGAGCCTGCCGGTGACGCTGGGTCCGGCCCGGATTAATTGACCGAATAACGCCTCTCGCCTTTGCCGCGTGGCGAGTTCGAGAATGCACCGCCGGGTAAAATGCGTCGCGTTCGGTTTGGTTTCCCCCAAGGGGTCTCGTCTCCTGACCCGGCGTGGCGTCACCGCTGCCGGAAGGCTGAGCGGGATGACACGGCTGGAGGTCGCGGAGTGGCGCAGCAGGAGCGTGGGATCAGAACTCGCCGGGCAGCGCTGGAGGCGGCTGCGGCGCTCTTCGCCGAGCGTGGCTACGAGGCCTGCACCATCTCGGAGGTCCTGGCCCGGGCCGGGGTGACCAAGGGCGCGCTGTACTTCCACTTCGACTCCAAGGAGTCCCTGGCGCGCGGCGTGCTGGAGGAACAGGTCACCCTGGAGGGCGTGGCCCCGCAGGCCTCGAAGCTCCAGGAGTGGGTGGACGTGGGCATGGCGCTGGCCCACCGGCTGCCGGAGGAGCCCCTGCTGCGCGCCGGGGCCCGGCTGGCCACGGATCCGCACATGCAGAAGCTGGTGAGCACGGGTCCGTGGGCCACCTGGAGCGAGGTGTCGGCCCAGCTGCTGGCCGAGGCCAAGGCGCTGGGCGAGGTGCTGCCCCACGTCGAGCCGGAGGCCACCGCGCGGTTCGTGATCAGCGCCTGGACGGGCGTGCTGCTCGTCTCGCAGGTCACCACGGGCCTGAGCGACCTGGAGGAGCAGATCTCCGTGCTCTTCCGGCACATCCTGCCGGCCCTGGCGACCCCGGCGATCCTGGTGCAGCTGGACACCTCCCCCGACCGCGGTGCCCGGGTCGTCGCCGAGGGGCGCCGGCTGCGGGAGGCGGCCGCCGTCGCGGCGGGGTGAGCCCGATTCCCTGACCGGAACCGGGGATTCAGCTTTCGGTCCGCTCCGTGGCGGTCGGCTTTCACCTTGCTTCGCCTTTGTGCGCCGGGTGATGATCGCGCCATGAATGACATGAAGAATCACGCCACGAATGACCGTCAGGGAATGCTCGCCGGCAAGACGGTAATGATTACGGGCTCTTCCAGCGGTATCGGGGCGGCCGCGGCCCGGCTGTTCACCGCCGAAGGGGCCGCGGTGATTCTGCTGGCCCGCCGCACGGAGCTGCTGGAGAAGCTCGCGACGGAGCTGAACGCGGCCGGTGGCGCGGCGACCGCGGTGACCGGCGATGTGACCGTGGCGGCGGACGTCGCCCGCGCGGTGGCGGTGGCCGTCGAGACCCACGGCCGGCTCGACGCCGCCTTCAACAACGCCGGCTGGGGCACGGCCCGCGAGCCGATGCACCTGATGGACGACGCCGACTACGACCGCATCATGGACGTCAACGTCCGCGGCGTGTGGAACTGCATGCGGCAGCAGATACCCGCCATGCTCGAGAACCCCGGCGGCGGCGCGATCGTCAACACCTCCAGCACCGCCGGCCTGGTGGCCCCGGGCGTGCCTTCCGCCCCCTACATCGCTGCCAAGCACGCGGTGATCGGCCTGACCAAGGCCGCGGCCGACGAGTACGGCAGCCAGGGCATCCGGGTCAACACCCTCGCCGTCGGCGTGACCCGTACCGAGCTGATGCAGCAGGGCTTCGACCAGAACCCGGGCGTCGAGGCCCTCCTGACCGGCGGCTCCATGCTGCCCCGCGTCGCCGACCCGGTCGAGATCGCCCACGCCGCGGCCTGGCTCCTTGCCGACCACTCCTCCTTCGTCACCGGCGCCACCGTCCCGGTGGACGGCGGGTTCACCGCGCGGTGAGCGCCCGCATCCTCCTCACCGGCGCGAGCGGCACGGTGGGCGGGGCAACGGCCCGGCTGCTGGCGGGCCGGGGGCACGCGGTGCGGCTGCTGGGCCGCGACGCCGCCCGCCTGCCGGACCTGGGGCCCGCGGCGGAGCGCGCGACGGGCGACTTCGCCGACGTCGCGGCCCTGCGGTCGGCGATGGAGGGGATCCGTGCGGTCCTCGTCGTCACCGCCGATCCCCGGCTGCCCGGCCACGACGCCAACGTGGTGCGCGCGGCCCGGGACGCGGGCGTGCGCCACCTGGTCAAGCTCTCCGCCCTGGCCGTCACCGACCCCGGCGCCCAGGACCTCATCACGTGCTGGCAGCGCGGCGCGGAGGAGCTCGTACGGGACTCGGGGCTGGACTGGACGCTGCTGCGGCCCCGGGCGTTCATGACCAACACGCTGGCCTGGGCCGACGGCATCCGCAGGTCCGGCACGGTGCGGGCCTGGCCCGCGGACGCCCCGGGCGCCTGCGTGGACCCCGGTGACGTCGCCGCCGTCGCGGCCCGGGTCCTGACCGAGGACGGCCACGCCGGGCAGGCGTACGGGCTGACCGGGCCGGCGGCGGTGACGGCACGCGAGCAGGCCGGGCTGCTGGCCGGGGCGCTCGGCAGGCCGCTGGCCTTCGAGGAGCTCGCCCCGGAGCAGGTGCGCCGGGCGGCCGAGGCCCGGTACGGCGCCGAGGTCGCCCAGGCGCTGCAGGAGAGCGCCGAGCGCCAGATCCAGGGCGCGAAGAGCCAGGTGGACCCCACGCTGGAGAGGCTGCTGGGACGCCCGGGGCGCAGCTATGCGCAGTGGGCCGATGAGCACGCCCCGCTTTTCGGCTGAGGCGGCCGCATGTGCCGCTGACGGCGGTCTTAAAAACCGCACATACGGTACGGGGAGGGGTTCGGCGTCCTGCGTGGGGCGCGGGGCCGGGCCCTTCGGTGGAGTCCCGGCTTCCTCTCGCGCCTCAAGAAAACCGACCGCATCCGGCGGCGGGGGCGGGATCCGGCCGTGGAGCAACCCTTCCGGGTGACCCGGAGCGTCAGCCGCAGGGTGACGGCGGTCAGCCGACCGGGGCGGTGGAGTCCATGATCTCCAGGGCGACGTCGAGGAGTGCGGTGCGCTTCTCCTCGGGGTCGCCCTGCAGCGTCTCCAGGGCCAGGGCCCCGAAGTGGACGGTCAGCATCGCGCTGGAGAAGCGCACCTGGGTGGCGACCGGGGTCTCGCCGGCCTGGATCAGCCGGGAGAAGGAGACCACGCGGTCCTTGAGCCGCTCGCCCACGGCCAGCTCGCGCAGGGTCGCCTGGTTCTCCTGCAGGATGCGGTAGAGCGGGGCGGCGTCCTTGAGCACCGCGCTGTAGCGGCGCAGCAGTTCACGCTTGGTCTCCAGTGTCGGTGGCTGACTCCTGCCCCAGGCGATGAGCTCGTCGACGGGCTCTCCCAGCTGGTCGGAGAGCGCGGTGAGGATGTCCTCCTTCGTCTTGAAGTGGTAGTACAGCGCGGCCTTGGTGACGCCGAGCTCCTCGGCGATCTCCCGCAGCGAGGTCTTCTCGTAGCCGCGCGAGACGAAGAGGTCCAGGGCCGTCTTCTGAATGCGCTCGCGGGTGTTGCTCCTGCGGGCCTTGGGGGTGCTGGCCATGGTCTGTCTCCCGCTCTCCGTCTTTCCGTCGTGAACCGGCCGCCCCGGCCGGGGCCTCGCGGGCTCCGGCCGGGGCGGCCTGACTGCTCCGTGCTCTGTTGTGACTTTAACTAGCTAGTCGGCAAGTCAGTTTCCCGTCGGCTCTCCGGCGGCCTTCCCGCGGCTTCCGCCGGGTCCCCGTCGGATCGCCCCGCACACGGTAGGGGGCGCGGCGGGCCCGTACGGACGACGACCGGGACGGGGGCCGGGCGCGCGCAATACCGTACTTGACGCCCGGCAAGTCAGTGCATACCCTTCCGGCTGAAGTAACTAGCCTGGCGGCAAGTACGTAAATGTGACTGGACCGAGGGGATGGTGCGCGTCGACATGGCCCGACACGCTGGTGCCGCGATCGACTACTACGCCGCACACGACTACGGCGCGGTGGGCGGTCACGCGGTGGACGACCGCTCGGTGGACGACCTCTCCATGGGCGGCTGGGCGGCGGCCGAGGAGCCCCTGCCCGAGGTCTTCGAAGGGCTGAGCGTCCCGGTGCGGACCGCGGCCTCCCTGCTGGGGCTCTCTCCGTGGACCGTGGCCCATCTGATAGAGCGCGGTGAATTGCGCAGCGAACGTGGCGGGCAGTATCGCTATGTCACGCTGACCAGCATTTTTTCCTATCGGCGGCTGACCCGTTGATGCCGATTTCGCGGTAGCGCTCCCACTGGCTCGAATGAGTGAAAGCCCGATGAATGCCCGGAACTTCCCGAATGGGCCGGAGTTATTCAGAACGCATTCTCAGTGGGGGCGCTACTCGATCGAAAGGCATAGACGTGCTCAAGAAGGTTCTCGCCACGGCCGCCCTGTCGGCTTCCGCGGTCGGCGCCGTCGCCTCGCCCGCGATGGCCATCGGAAACGACCAGGATGTCTTCAACGCCAACGGCGCGAAGACCGGTTACGGCAACACCCACACCGGTGGCAAGGAAAGCCCCCAGATGAGCCTGATCCAGGGCACGCTGAACAAGCCGTGCATCGGCATCGGGAAGATCAACGCGCAGGGCCTCCTCGGAGCGGTGCCCATCAACCTCCAGGACATCCCGATCCTCACCTCGCAGCAGCAGCAGCAGTGCACCGACAACTCGACGATCAACGACGGCGACGACCCGCTGTCGCACATCCTCGACGAGATCCCGATCCTGTCGGGCAACGGCTCCGGCAACGAGGGCGGCCTCTTCCCGGGGCAGGGCCACGGTCACTGACCGGCTGGACCGAGCGTGCGAGGAAATCCCCCTGCGGCGGGTGTGCGGGACCCGCTGCCGGGGGATTTCCCCTGTCCCGGGACGGGCGGATTCCTGTTCTCATCATTTCGCCGTCCTGGGCCGAAAGAATGAAGGCCGATAACCTTCGCACACGCTCCGAGTTATGCAGGTAGTTCTTGCGAATTCGTCGACCGGAGCTGAGGAAAAACGTGATCAAGAAGGTTGTGGCCACGGCCGTGCTGGCGGTTTCCGCAGTCGGCGGCACCGCTGTTCCCGCCCTGGCGTACGGCGGCCCGCACGGGGGTGACAGCCAGGACGTCGCCAATGCGAACGGCGCCATGCAGATGTACGGCAACACCTACACCAGCGGCTATATGAGCCCGCAGATGGGCCTGATCAACGGCTCGTTCAACAAGCCGTGCATCGCCATCGGCAAGATCGGCCTCCAGTCGCTCCTCGGGGCGGTGCCCATCGGGATCCAGGACGTGCCGATCCTGTCCTCGCAGCAGCAGCAGCAGTGCACCGAGAACTCCGTGATCAACGACGGCGACGACCCGCTGTCGCACATCCTGGACGACCTCGTGATCCTGTCCGGCAACGGATCCGGCAACGAGGGCGGCGGCCTCTTCGGCGGCCGCGAGCACGGAGGCCACGGCCACGGAGGCCACGGCCACCACTGACCGGGGCGCGCCCCGCACACGAGAGCCGCCCCCCGGCGATCCCGGGGGGCGGCTCTCAGGTCTCGTAGTAGACGGTGAGCACGGCGCCGCCGGCCTCGACCCGCCGCCGGCCCAGCCGTTCGCCGCGGCGCAGCGCCCGCAGGCAGTCGCGGAACATGCCCATTTCGTCGTCGGTCAGCACGGCGGCCGCCAGATCGAGGAGTTCGGCGACGCTCCGGTCGGTGAGCACGTCGGGCAGGTCCCCGGAGAGCAGGACCACCGATTCCCCGGTGCGTCCCCTGACGACGGCGTTGGACGTCGAGCCACCACTGACAACGAGCACTCATTCCCCCTGGCCTCGGGCAGATCGAGACGATAGCCGGGAAGGGGCATGATCCTCGGCCGGACGGGAATATTCGCCGGATTCAACTGTTCCGTGGAACCGGCCGGACCCGGAGCTGCGTCCGGTACCCAACGGCCGTGCCGGAGCGGCTGGTTCAGCCCTCTTCGGGGCGTTCCTTCGGTGCCCGCTCCAGCAGTGATTCGACGAGCGCCGCCACGTGCCGGCGGTCGTCGGAGGACAGGCGCTGGACACTCGCGATCAGCAGGTCCACCTCGGGGTCCGGCGGGGTGCCCGGTGCGTCCTCGGCCGTCGGGTAGAGGTGGATGCCGCAGGCCTCGGCGGCGGCCCGGCGCACGGTGTCCAGGGGCAGTTCGAGCCCACGGGACAGCCCTTCGAGCGTGGCCGGCTGCGGCATGCGCACCAGACGGTCGGTGGTGGCCAGGTGGTGCACGGTCGAACGGGGGATGCCGCCCCTGCGAGCGACGTCACCGTAGGACCAGCCCTGGCGGTCCAGACGCTGTCTCATGATCTGCTGCAGTGCGTTGGCCACTGACGGTCGCTTCCTGCTCTCGGCTGGCTCGGTTCCGCTCGGGTGAACCGATTCTACGGGGGGTGTCCACCGGAACCGCTTGCGCGGTGCCGACGGACGCCACTACTGTCCAATCTCGTTGGACAGCTCGTCCGACAGCATCGGACGCGGGCTGGGGGGTCCTGCCCGTGCCCGACCGCTTTCATTCGCACCACCATTCCCGGAGGGGGACGACCATGCTCGATGTGCATGAGCTCGAGGCCGAGTCCGCTGAGCTGCTGCCCGGCCGTGAGGCGCTCGGAAAGCTGAAGTTCAGCTTCAGCCGGACGACCAACGTCACCAAGCACGTCGCCGACGTCTCGGCGCACAACACCTCGTCGGCGCTCAACGCCTGCTCGCCGGACGCCCTCGCGCAGTCCGCGGCCGGCCAGACCATCGCCATCCAGCAGTAGCCGGCCGCGGCACTGAAGCCGCACCACCACGCCGACCAGCGCAGACCCGATCAGAAAGGCCCAGCCATGAGCATGAACCCGCGTGAGCTCGACGCCGAGTCCGCCGAGCTGCTGCCCGGCCGTGAGGCGCTCGGGAAGCTGAAGTTCAGCTTCTCCCGCACCACGAACGTCACCAAGCACGTGGCCAACGTCCACGCGCACAACGAGTCCCTGGCCGTCAACGAGAGCTCGCCCTTCGCGGTCGCGCAGTCCGAGGCGGCCCAGGTCATCTCCATCAAGCAGTAGACCCGGCCCACGCACTCGGCGGACCGCGTCCAGGGGAAGGCGCGGTCCGCCCGGCCGAGGGGGGGAACAGCGGTTTCGTCGAGGGGGAGGAACCAGATGACGGTGGTCGGAGACCACGAGGCCGGCCGCAGCCGCCATCGCAGCATCGACGAGACCGCGACCATCGACCGGGACACCGTGGCACCCGACGTCCGGACAGGGGACGCCGGCGCCCCAGTGCCCGGACCCGGCGGCTTCCCGTACACCGTCGCGGAGGAGTACGGGCAGGAGGGGACGGCCGCCGGGACCCTGCGGCTGCCGGTGGCACGGCAGCCCGAACCGCAGCCGCAGTCCGCAGCGGGAGCCCTCGTACCGAGGCTCGGCGCCGGACTGCGCCTGCACGGCGAGTACCAGGGCTCGGGGTTCAACGAGCCCAAGTACATCGCCCGCCGCGGCGACGGCCAGGTGGTCCAGCTCTCCCGGCTGCTCCACCTGGTCGCCTCCGCCATCGACGGCGTCCGTGACATGCGGGCCGTCGCCCGCGAGGTCAGCGCCGGGTTCGGCCGCGAGGTCAGCGCCGACAACGTCGCCTACCTCGTGGAGAACAAACTCGAACCGCTCGGCATCACCGTGCCGCAGGGCCAGGAGAGCGACGAGGTATCCGGCCCCCGCTCGGACCTGCTGCTCGCCCTCAAGGGCCACAAGGTCGTCTTCAACGAGCGGCGGGTGGCGGTCATCGCCCGCGCCCTGGCCTGGCTGCACCGCCCGCCCGTCGTGGTGGTCGTCCTGCTGCTGGCCGTCGCCATGGACGTATGGCTGTTCGCCTTCCACGGCGCGATGACGCCCGTACTGAACGTCCTCGACCAGCCCCTGCTGCTGCTCGCCGTCTTCGGGCTGACCGTCGCCTCCCTCGTCTTCCACGAGTTCGGGCACGCCTCGGCCTGCAGATACGACGGCGCCCAACCCGGCTGCATCGGCTGCGGGATCTTCCTGATCTGGCCGTCCATGTACACCGACGTCACCGACGTCTACCGGCTCGGGCGCGCCGGACGGATCCGCACCGACCTCGGCGGGGTCTACTTCAACGTCGTCTTCATGCTGCTGCTCACCGGCGCCTACTTCGTCACCGGGCAGCCGTTCCTGCTCTGCGCCGTCTACCTCGGCCACTTCGAGGTGCTGGAGCAGCTGATGCCGGCCGTTCGCCTCGACGGCTACTTCATCCTCGGCGACCTCGCCGGAGTGCCGGACCTCTACGGCAAGATCAAACCGATCCTGCTCAGCATGGTCCCGTGGCGGGGGCCCGACCCGGCCGTCGCCGACCTCAAGCGCAAGACCCGCGTCATCGTCACCACCTGGGTGCTGACCATGGTCCCGCTGCTGCTCGGCGAGCTCTGCTACGCGCTGTGGAACCTGCCCCGCCTCGTCGCCACCGGGGTGCGCTCGCTCACCGGGCAACTGACCGGGACCTACGGGGCGTTCGCGTCCGGCGAGATCCCCGCCGGGCTGGCCGGAGTGCTCGGCAGCCTCATGCTGATCGTCCCGCTGGGCGGCATGACCTACCTGTCCATCCGGCTCTCCGGGCGACTGGGCCGCAACGCCCTGCGCGCCACCGCCGACCGGCCCCGCCTGCGCATCGGGCTCGTCCTGGGCGTCGCGGCCGTCGCCACCACCCTGGCGTACGCCTGGACCAGCGGGGTCACGCCCAAGCCGCTGCCGCCCAAGCCGCCGATCGCCCCGATCCTGCAGCCCCACGTGCCGACCGTGCCCCCGGCGCCCAGCCACCCGCCGCTGCCCGGCCGCGACCCGGCCGAGGCCCGGACGCCGGGGACCTGGAGCCCCGACGGCGCCGCGCCGCCCGTCTCACCGCTGCCCTGGCGCACCCCGCCGGCCGCCCCCGGCCTGCCCACGCCGGTGAGCGTGCCCCCGCTCGTACCCGTCGCCGCACCGCCCGGCGAGCCCGCACCGCAGGCCAAGCCCTCCGCCGCCCCGGTGCCCGTGGTCCTGCCGCCCACGCTGCCGCCCGCCCTCCCGCCGGCGCTGCCGCCCGCCGCCCCGCCCAAGCCCGCACCGGCGCCCGTCCCCGCGCCCGCGGCCACGACCGCACCCCCGACGGCGGCGCCCGCGACGACCGCCCCGGCCCCCGCCCCCGCCCCCGCGACCACCCCGCCCCCGGAGTCCACCGCCCCGGCTCCGACGGCCCCGGCCGCGTCCCCGACACCGTCACCGTGAGAACACCCAAGGAGCAGACCGTGCAAAGCCCTTACTCCCGCCACTTCCTGCGGCTGGGCCTGCTGGCCGCCGGCGTGGCCACGGCCGTCACCGGCGGGCCCGCCCAGGCCGCCGGAGGCGTGACCGTCACCATGGACAGCGTCCGCACCACCGCCAACCACCGCCACCACACGCAGTACCGCGACAGCTTCACCGTCCACCAGCTCGGCACGGTCACCGCCGCCCGCGTCAGCAACCGCGCGAACGCCACCTCGTCCGGCTGCACCGCCGACGACGCCTGCCGCTCGGTGGCGCTGTCCTTCCAGATCGTCACCCTCTCGGGCCAGAACGTGCGCCTGAGCGCCATCAACAACGGCCGCGCCGTCAACGACCACTGCACCGGCTGCCAGACCCTCGCCGGCGCCTACCAGTTCGTCGTCTCCACGCCCAGGGCCAGCCGGCTCACCCCGGCCGCAGAGCGCGAACTGGCCGGCATCCACCGCAGGCTGGACGCCCTCGGCGGCTCCCGCGTGCCCGCCGCCGAGCTCAAGCGGAAGGCCGACGCCCTCGCCGCGGAGGTCACCGCCCTCCTCGCCAAGCCCACCTCCACCACCGCGGCCACCACCCGGCCGGCGGTCAAGGTGCACCGCCATCTGGACGGCTGGCCGGGCCGCTGACCCCGGCCCCCGCCATAATCACGACCATGGAAGCGGACCGCGGCACGCAGCTCTCCGGGCTCCAGCGGCGGCTGCTCGCCGAGCTGGTGGACCTCGGCGCGTGCTATCCGCTCGTGGTCACCGGCGGGGTCGCCGTACGGGCGCACCATCTGGTGGACCGGCCCGTGCGGGGCCTCGCCCTCGCCACCGACAGCCCGGTGCCGATGACGGACATCGCGTCCGCCGTCCGCACCGGGCTCGAGGCGCGCGGCCTGCGGGTGCGGCACGCCCACACCGACCCGCTCTCCGCCCGCTTCACGGTCACCGACCCGCAGACGGAGCGGGAGTGCGAGGTGCACCTCCTGAAGGAGACGATGTGGCGCCCGCCCGTCCCCACCGCGTACGGGCCCGCCCTGGCCGCCGAGGACGTGGCCGGCACCAAGACGCGGGCCCTGGCCGACCGCGGCCTGGCCCGCGACCTCGTCGACGTGCACGCCGCCGCCGGCCGCTGGTCGTGCGCCGAGCTGGAGGAGTTCGGCCGCCGGCACGCCCGGGACGCCTTCGACCTGGCCGACCTGCGGGCGCGCCTCGAAGGCACCGACTGGATCGACGACCGCGAGTTCGCCGCGTACGGGCTGGACGCCGGCCGTACGGCCGAGCTGCGGCGCTGGGCGCAGGCCTGGGCGGACGACATCGGTGAGCGGCTGATCGAGGAAGCGCCGTACGAAGACGGCGAAGACGGCCCGCAGAGCACGGACGGCGAGGACCGCTAGCCGATCGCGACACGCTCGCTCGTGTGATCTTCCGCTATTCGTACGCCCCTTGTGCTAGGGGAATCCCTCGTGGAGCTCGCCGAGACTAGGCGTGTGGCGCGTGCACTTATCTCCCGGTGGCCCGGGGGTCTCCGGACCCGCCCGCAAGCACGACCCGCATCAGCGTCCGAGCTCCGTAAGGAATTGCCATGAAGGCTCTCGTGCTCTCCGGTGGGAACGGCACCCGCCTGCGACCATTCAGCCACTCGATGCCCAAGCAGCTCATCCCGATCGCCAACAAGCCCGTCCTCGAGCATGTGCTGGCCAACATCGCGGACCTGGGCGTCACCGAGGTCGGCGTGGTCGTCGGGAACCGGCTGGAGGCCATCTCCGCGGCGCTGGGCGACGGTTCGGCCCTCGGGCTGCGCCTGACCTATCTGACGCAGGACGAACCGCTGGGCCTGGCCCACTGCGTGCGCCTCGCCCGCGACTTCCTCGGCGACGACGACTTCGTGATGTACCTCGGCGACAACATGCTCCCCGGCGGCGTCGAGGACCTCGCCGAGCGCTTCCGGGCCACCCGCCCCGCCGCCCAGGTGGTCGTCCACAAGGTGCCCGACCCCTCCGCCTGCGGCGTCGCCGAGGTCGCCGAGGACGGCACGGTGCTGCGGCTGGAGGAGAAGCCCGACCGCCCGGTCAGTGACCTGGCCATGGTCGGCGTGTACTTCTTCACGCCCGCCGTCCACGAGGCCGTCGCCGCCATCGGTCCCAGCACCCGCGGCGAGCTGGAGATCACCGACGCCGTGCAGTGGATGGTCGAGCGCGGCGACGACGTCCGCGCCGTCGAGTACACCGGCTACTGGATGGACACCGGCCGCATCGAGGACGTCCTCGCCTGCAACCGCGAGCTGCTGCGCGACCTGCGGCCCGCGATGGCCGGAGAGGCCGACGCGGACAGCGAGATCACCGGATCGGTGGTGATCGAGGCCGGCGCGCGCGTGGTGCGCTCGCGCATCGAGGGGCCCGCCGTCATCGGCGCCGGCACCCTCGTCGAGGACAGCCACGTCGGCCCCCACACCGCGATCGGCGGGGACTGCGTGCTGCGCGCCACGGACATCGCCGACTCCATCGTCCTGGACGGCGCCTCCGTGTGCGGCGTCCGCGGCGTGCGCGGCTCGCTCATCGGCCGCTCCGCCGACGTCGGCGCGGCCGCCCTCGGCACACCCCACCACCGGCTGGTCGTGGGCGACCACACCCGGATAGAGGTGGCGGCATGAGGCTGCTGGTCACCGGCGGCGCCGGCTTCATCGGCTCCCGGTACGTCCGCGGCCTGCTGGAGGGCAGCCTGGCCGTGACCGGAGGGGTACGGGTCACCGTCCTCGACAAGCTCACCTACGCCGGGCACCGCGCCAGCCTCCCCGACCGCGACCCGCGCCTGGACTTCGTCCGCGGCGACATCTGCGATCTGCCGCTCCTGCTCGACCTGCTGCCCGGCCACGACGCCGTCGTGCACTTCGCCGCCGAGTCGCACGTCGACCGCGCCCTCGAAGCCGCCCCCGACTTCGTACGCACCAACGCCTACGGCACCCAGGTCCTCCTCGACGCCTGCCGGCACAGCGGCGTCGAACGCTTCGTGCACGTCTCCACCGACGAGGTCTACGGCTCCATCGACGAGGGCGCCTGGACCGAGGAGTGGCCGCTCGCGCCCAACTCCCCCTACGCCGCGTCCAAGGCGGCGTCCGACCTCATCGCGCTGGCCGCCCACCGCACCCACGGCATGGACGTCTCCGTGACCCGGTGCTCCAACAACTACGGCCCGTACCAGCACCCCGAGAAGCTGATCCCGCTGTTCGTCACCAACCTCCTCGAAGGACAGCCGGTACCGCTGTACGGAGACGGCTCCAACCGGCGCGAGTGGACGCACGTCGACGACCACTGCGCGGCCGTCCACCTCGTCCTCGGCCGGGGCCGGGCCGGCGAGATCTACAACGTCGGCGGCGGCACCGAGCACACCAACGCCGCCGTCACCGAACGACTGCTGGAACTGTGCGGCGCCGACGCCCGCATGGTGCGCAAGGTCGCCGACCGCAAGGGCCACGACCTGCGCTACGCCCTCGACGGCCGCAAGCTCCACGACGAGCTCGGCTACGCACCGCGGATCCCCTTCGAGGAGGGCCTGGCAGCCACTGTCGGCTGGTACCGCGACAACCCCGACTGGTGGAAGTCCGCCAAATACCCGAAGGAGGGCCGGTCATGAGCCCGGCAGTCCCCGCAGGCGCCATGCGCGTGCTGTTCACCGTGTCCCACTCGCCCGGCAACTGGTCGTCGATGGTCCCGCTCGGCTGGGCGCTGCGCGCCCGCGGCCACGAGGTCCGGGTGGTCTGCGCACCGGCCCAGTCGGAGGCGGTCGCCCGCGCCGGGCTGACGCCCGTGCCCGTCCTGGAGGCCGAGCGCGAGGAGGTCATGCTGCGCGCGGTGAACTGCGTACAGGCCCAGCGCGGCCAGTGGCGCTTCGCCGAGCCGCCCCCGCACCCGGAGACCGGCCTCCCGCTGGAGTCGGCCGACTCCTTCGACGCCATGGGCTGGTACCAGCAGAACTGGCCGCGCCTGGCCGAGCTCTCCCTGCGCGGCAGCGACGCGGCGGTGGAGTTCGCCCGCTGGTGGCGGCCGCAGCTGGTCGTGCACGACCTGATGAGCGTGGAAGGCCCGCTGATCGGGAAGGTGCTGGACGTCCCCGCCCTGCTGCACCTGTGGGGACCGGTCGGGCCGCACGACGGGGAAGAGGTGGGAGGGGCCAGGCCCTTCCTGCCCGTCGACTTCAGCCAGGCCTTCGCCCGCCACGGCCTGGCCCCGCTGTCGCCCGACACCTACGAGCACATGATCGACCCCTGCCCGGAGGCGCTGGCGGCACCCGTGCCCGTCCGCCGCCACCCGGTGCGCCACGTGCCGTACAACGGGTCCGGCGCCATGCCGCCCTGGCGGCCGGAGCCCCGACAGGGCGCGGCGCGGCCCCGGGTGGGGGTGGTGTGGAGCACCTCGGCCACCGAGACGTTCGGGCCCGTGTCCTTCGCCGTGCCCAAGGTCGTCGAGGCGCTGGCGGAGCTCGACGTCGACGTCGTCCTCACCCTCACCGCCGGCGACCGGCGGCGCGTCGGCGAACTGCCCGCGCACATGACGGCCCTGGAGAACGCGCCGCTGCACCTGCTGCTGCCCGAGTGCGACCTCGTCGTCCACCACGGCGGCGCCGGCTGCACCATGACCGGGCTCGCCGCCGGCATTCCGCAGCTGATCCTGCCCAACGGCTGGGACCAGGAGCTGATGTCCGAACGCGTCGCCGGCGCCGGTGCCGCACTGGCCCTGCACAACGCCACCGCGGACGCCGACGATGTCCGCTCGGCCGTCACGCGGCTGCTGGGCGACGACGGCCACCGCAAGGCCGCGCAGCGCCTGCGCCGCGAGATGGAGGACCAGCCCGACCCCGTCGCGCTGGTCACCGCTCTCGAGGAGCTCGCCGCGGGCGCCCCGCTCGTGGCGAACTGACACCGCCGCGCTCACCCGACGGGAACCCCGGCATGGACATTGTGGGAAACGGATTCCTCGCCCGGCACCTGCGGCCGCTGGCCGGCCGGCACCCGGACACGGTGGTCCTGGCCGCCGGGGTCTCCTCGGCGGGCGGCACCTCCTGGGAGGCGTTCTCCCGCGAGGCGGCGCTGCTCGGCGAGGTGGCCGAGCGGTGCCGGGCCACCGGACGGCGGCTGCTGTTCTTCTCGACCGCCTCCACCGGCATGTACGGCGCCGGGCCCGGCCCGGGCACCGAGGACCGGCCCGTCACCCCCTGCACCCCCTACGGCGTGCACAAGCTGTCCCTGGAGGAGCGGCTGCGCGCCAGCGGGGCCGAGCACCTGGTGCTGCGGCTGAGCCACGTCGTGGGCCCCGGCCAGCCGCCCCACCAGCTGCTGCCGGGCCTCGTGCGGCAGCTGCGGGACGGCACGGTCCGCATCCACCGGGGGGCCGCGCGCGACCTGATCGCCGTCGCCGACGTCGTCACCGTCGTCGACCGGCTGCTCACCGCGGACCTGCGCGGCCAGACCGTCAACGTCGCCTCCGGGGAGGCCGTCCCGGTGGACGCCATCGTCGACCACCTGGAGCGGCGCCTGGGCCTGGCCGCCCGCAGGGAGCACCAGGACGCGGGCGGCCCGCCCGTGGTCACCGGCATCTGCACCCGCAAGCTGCGGGACCTGGTGCCGGAGACCGCCCGCATGGGCTTCGGGCCCACCTACTACCGCCGCGTACTGGACGGCTTCCTCGACCTCCCCGACGAGCGCGCCGCCCCGGCGCGGGCGTGAGCCGTCGTACCCGTACCGAACCGAGGAGGCAGCCCGCCTTGCCGAACGTCCCCGCACCCACCGTCCCCGTCGCGCCCCCCGCACCCCGCACAGCCCCGGCCGGGCCGCCGCCCGCGCTGCGCGAGCGCGAGGACGCCGGCCTGCCCGCACGGCTCGCCCTCTCGGCCGCCACCACCGACGGCGCTCACCTGCGGACGGCGGAGTTCGACGACTGGCTCGCCGGGCGCGAGCGCGCGCACCGCTTCCGCGTCGAGCGCGTCCCCTTCGCCGCGCTGGACGGCTGGTCCTTCGAGGACGGCACCGGCAACCTCGTCCACCGCAGCGGCCGCTTCTTCAGCGTCGAGGGGCTGCGCGTCACCACCGGCAGCGGGCCGCACCGGCTGTGGCACCAGCCCATCATCAAACAGCCCGAGGTCGGCATCCTCGGCATCCTGGCCAAGGAGTTCGACGGCGTCCTGCACTTCCTGATGCAGGCCAAGATGGAGCCGGGCAACCCCAACCTGCTGCAGCTCTCGCCCACGGTGCAGGCCACCCGCAGCAACTACACCAAGGTCCACCGGGGCGCGGACGTGAAGTACCTGGAGTACTTCACCCGGCCCGGGCGGGGCCGGGTCCTCGCCGACGTCCTGCAGTCGGAGCACGGGTCCTGGTTCCACCGAAAGTCCAACCGCAACGTCATCGTCGAGGCCCTCGGCGACGTACCGCCGGCCGACGACTTCTGCTGGCTGACCCTGGGCCAGCTCGGCGAGCTGCTGCACCGGGACCTCACCGTCAACATGGACGCCCGTACGGTGCTGTCCTGCCTGCCGGACCACGGCCGCCCCACCGGCGCCCTGCACTCCGACACCGAGGTGCTGTCCTGGTTCACGGGCGAGCGCTCCCGGCACGACGTGCACGCCGAGCGGATCCCGCTGGCGGGCGTGCCCGGCTGGGTGCGCGGGCCCGAGACCATCGCCCGCGAGGACGGCCGCTACTTCCGCGTCGTGGCCGTGTCCGTGGAGGCCGACAGCCGCGAGGTCCCGCGCTGGACCCAGCCGCTGATCGAACCGGTGGCACCCGGCGTCACCGCCTTCGTGGCCCGCCGGATCCACGGCGTGCTGCACGTCCTCGCGCACGCGCGCGTGGAGGGCGGCTTCCTCGACACCGTCGAGCTGGGCCCCACCGTCCAGTACACGCCCGCCAACTACGCCCACCTCGCCCCCGCCGACCGGCCGCCCTTCCTCGACCTGGTGCTGAACGCCGACCCCCGCCAGGTGCGCTACGAGGCCGTCCACTCGGAGGAGGGCGGCCGCTTCCTGAACGCCGTCGGCCGCACCCTCGTCGTCGAGGCCGACGCGGCGCAGGCTCCCCTCGACCCGCCGCCCGGCTACCGCTGGGTCACCCCGGGCCAGCTGCGCTCCCTCGTCCGCCACGGCCACTACCTCAACGTCCAGGCCCGCACGCTGCTCGCCTGCCTCGGCGCGATGGGGGACGAGGGCCGATGACGCTGCGCATGGGCGTCCTGGGCTGCGCCGACATCGCCCGCCGCCGGCTGCTGCCCGCCCTCGCGGCCGCACCGGACGTCTCCCTCGTCGCCGTCGCGAGCCGGGACGCCGCCACGGCGGAGGCGACGGCACGGCCGTACGGCTGCCGGGCGGTGACCGGCTACGCCGAACTCCTCGCCATGGACGGCATCGACGCGGTGTACGTGCCGCTGCCGAACGCCCTGCACGCCCCGTGGACGGAGGCGGCGCTGCGCTCGGGCCGGCACGTCCTGGCGGAGAAGCCGCTGACGTGCGCCCACACGGACACCGCGCGGCTGCTGGACCTCGCCCGCGAGCGCTCCCTGGTGCTGATGGAGAACATGATGTTCGTCCACCACCGCCAGCACGAGGCGGTCCGCGCGGCCGTCGCCGACGGCGCCATCGGTGAACTGCGCGCCGTGCACGCCGCCTTCACCATTCCCGAGCGCCCCGACGGCGACGTCCGCCACCGCCCCGAGCTGGGCGGCGGCGCCCTCCTCGACGTGGGCGTCTATCCCCTGCGCGCGGCCCTGCACGTCCTCGGCACCGATCTGCGCGTCGTCGGCGCCCACCTCGGCAGCGGCCCCGGCCGTACGGTCGACACCGCGGGCGCCGCTTTGCTGACGACGCCCGGCCAGGTCACGGCCCAGCTGACCTTCGGCATGGCGCACGCCTACCGCTCCGTGTACGAACTGTGGGGCAGTCACGGCCGCCTCACCGTGGAGCGCGCCTTCACCCCGCCCGCCGACGCGCGGCCGGTCGTACGCCTGGAGACGGCCGGGGCCGTGCGCGAGCTGCCCGCGGGCGGACCGCACGACCAGGTGGCGGCCACGGTGGCGGCGTTCGCCCGTGCCGTGCGCGAGGGCGGGGTGCCGGGCGGAGAGACGGCCGCGGTGCTGCGACAGGCGGCGCTGCTGGAGGAGATCCGGGCCGCCGCCGGCGCGGAGCCGGGCCGTCCGGATCCTGTGGCCGGCCCGGACGCCGGCTGACATGATCCCCGGATGAACCATCGATCCCGCGCTTGGGTCCGGCGACGGCTGCGGTCGCTGGCCCTTCTGGAACTGTTCAACATCCCCTTCCAGGCCTGGGTCTGGTTCGGGAAGGTCGGCTTTCCCGTGACGGCGGCGAACGCCGTCGGCTTCGGGCTGTTCTCGCTCCTCCTCGTGCAGGGGGCCGGGTACTGGCTGGCCAAGCTCCGCACGGTGGGCGCGCCGGGCACACCCCTGCCCGGCGTCCGGTTCTTCGCCGCCGCCCGGGTGCTCAACGTGCCGGTGCTGCTGGCCGGGGTGCTGTTCGCCGCCTGGGCGGTGGCGGGCGACCCCGGTAGCGCGACGATCCCGGGGCTGGCGTTCGCGCTCTTCGCCGTGCTGGAGCACGTCAACTACTTCCATACGCAGCTCATGTACGACAACCGTGAGGACCTGCGGTACCTGCGCCGGCACGGGCTGCGGCGCGCCCACCTCGCCCGCGATCTCGCCCTGGCGGGCGCCCGGGGCGCCGGCTCCGTCTGACGCCCGCCGCCACCCGAACGGCCCGGCCCCTCGGTGAATTCGCCCAGGGGCCGGTTTTTTGTCATGTACGGAATCTTTAACAAGGACGTCTTCGGAGCACTCGCCCCGGACACCGCCTTCACGATCCATATCGGGCTTTCTCGGAGCACCTCCCGACATTCAGTGAAGCTACAGTTGAACGAGATCGGGCACATTTCCGGCCCCGCGAGACTGCCGATGGTCCATATCCAGCCATCCGCAATGCGGCCGAAACACGTGAGGTCGCCAAGCTCCCCGGTGGACGCGGCGGTCGGCGCGGCGGGGCCGTCGTCGATGTGGAGTTGAATCGGCCACTTCCTGGCGGGGGTTGGCGTGCCGGCGCGCGACCGAGTCCGTGCGCCCCTTCCGTGCTCCCAACTGCGCCTAACCGGCGGTAATCTCACGGCCCGTCATGGCCCTCCCGATGGAGGGGTCCGGGGTCGTCGGCGCCGGTGAAACCCCCGCGTCGCGGTCGGAGTGGAATGCTCCACTTTTCTTCTTCATCGATGACCGTGGATGCAGGGTAGGGGTGCGAGGCGGCCCGGAGCGCTATTCGGAGTGGCCGATTCCTAATACAAGGTGCGGGGGCCACATAAAACGCTGTTGTGGGCCGCTCAATGGCCTCATAAAGTCATGATCGTTCCACTGGGGGAGCCGGACGCCGAGAAATCGGCGTCGCAGTAGGAGCGCCCTTCGGTGGTGCGGACATTATTCGGATCGCTTATATGAAGGGGGTTATCTCATGTACAAGGGCGACATTTCCCTGGTCGAAGAGATTGCCGAGCAGGACTTCGACGGTGTGGCGTACGGCGCGTGCACCACGAACACCTTCTCCCTCAGCAACGGCCTTGGTAACCACGGCGGCTGGTGCACCCTGACCAAGGAATGCCAGGCCTCCTGCAACTGACGTTGCCGGTAACAGCTCCGAAGACTTCCCAGAAAAGAGGCATGACATGAAGAAGGACAACGCGGACCTCCTCGGCCGTTACGACGAGGCCGAGCTCGTCGAGCTCGGCGAGGCCGACGCCTACGGCGGCACCGCCTGGGCCTGCGCCGGCGTCACCGCCGGTGTCACCATCGTCAGCTCGGCGCTGTGCCCCACGACGAAGTGCACCAGCAAGTGCTGAAGTGACTCGCCTGATTCGGTGAGTTTGTAGCACGGCCAGGCGGAATGGGGAGCCGGTAACGGTTCCCCATTCCGTCGCCTTCGGCTCATTTCTACGACATTGCGCGAAAACGGAGCACAACCAGACCGTGATATCTCCAGCCAAGTACTATCCGGAGTTCAACAGCGCCGAAGTCGAAGAAACGATCTCGCCGCTGTCCCAGTTCGACGCTCACATGGTCGGAGTGCTTCAGGCGGGAGAGGCCGGGCCGACCCCCTCCGCGCCGGATGACGACACCCGGGCGACGGTGGACGCATGGCTCGCCAAGCCGGAGGAATACCCCTTTCAAAGCGTCATCAAGACGGTTGCCTCCGCCATCGCGGATACCAACCCGCTTGCCCCTTTCGGGAACCTTTTCCGTGACCCGCAGGCCGCCCTGACGCAGCTTCTCGACCAGACCGAGGCCCGGGTCCGCGAGTCCTACACCCGTCCCCTCGTCGCCGCCGTCAATCACGCGCGCGAGAGCGGGCTGCTCGTCGGCGCCGACCCCGCCGAGCGCTACGCCTACTTCGTGGAGCAGTCCAACCGCACCTCCTTCGAGGACGTGAGCGGGCTGTCCTTCCCGGTCCTGCGCGACATCACCCGCACCCTGCTGCGCAACGCGGCGGACGGCGTCCGGGAGCTGTGCGCCCGGCTGGAGGCCGACCGGGAGGCCCTGGCGGCCACCTTCGGCATCGACGTCACCGACACGCTCGAGAGCTGCGGCTTCTCCGACGGCGACTCGCACCACCACGGCCGCAGCGTCGCCGTGCTCACCTTCGCGTCCGGCGAGCGCCTGGCGTACAAGCCCCGCGACGTCTCCTGCGAGGCCGCGTACGAGGTCATCGCCCGCGAGCTCAACGGCCGGCTCGGCACGTCCCTGGTCGCCGCGAAGGTCCTGGAGCGGGACGGCTACGGCTACGTGGAGTACATCGCGGCCGAGGACGTCTCCGACATGTCCGAGGAGTTCATGTACGCCAGCGGCGAGCTCGCCGCGGTGTTCTACCTGCTGAACGCGCGGGACATGCACTTCGAGAACATCGTGTCGACCCGCCGCGGCCCCGTGCCCATCGACCTCGAGACCATCCTGCACCCCGCGCGGATCCACCAGGGGCCGAAGCCGGAGGCGCCGGGCAACGCCTACGAGACCATCGGGCAGTCGATCTACGGCATCGGGATCCTGCCGCTGGTCATGGTGGGCAAGGGCGAGGACGCCGGCCACGTCGACCTCGGCTTCCTCGGGGACCAGGGCCGCGGCACCTCCCCGTTCAAGACGATGCAGTTCGAGGACCCGTACACCGACCGCGTGCGCCTGGTGCTCAAGGCCCAGGGGTCGCAGGAGCGGCAGACGGTCGTGGGCACCCTGACCGAGGACGAGATCCACGCGCTGGGCGAGCGGATGGCGTCCGGATTCACCAAGGTCTTCCGCGCCGTCATGGCCGACCGGGAGGGCTTCCACGCCCTGCTGCGCGAGACGGCCGCCGGGGTGCGCGTGCGGTACGTGCACAACCCGACCGCGCTGTACGCCCAGACCCTGCGGATGACCTCGGGCCCCGGCGCCGTGGACGACTACGAGACGTACATCGCCCTGCTCAAGCGCATCGCGATCGCCAGCAAGCTCTCCTCCCGGGCCATCATCGGCTCGGAGCTGCGCCAGCTCGCGGAACGCGACGTCCCCTACTTCACCGTCGCCGCCACGAGCGTCGCCCTCGAGGACGGCGACGGCGTCGAGGTGGGCGCCCACTTCGAGGAGACACCGCTCGAGAGGGCCCTCGCGAAGACCGCGCACATGGGCGACTTCGAGCTGGAGGAGCAGCTCATGCTCCTCTACTCGGCCTTCTCCGCCCGCTTCCCCGACAACCACCTGGCCGCCGGCGACTTTGACGAGAACCCGGCCGGCACCGCACCGACCCGGCGCACGCCGGCGCGCTCCGACGACTCGCTGACCGCCCTCGTCACCCGGCTCTCGGACAAGATGGTCGCGACGTCGCTGCCCGACAAGTTCGCGCACCTGCCCAGGACCTGGATCGGCCCGCTCGCCTCCGCCCAGGCCAACCGGCCCTGGCCGCCCGGGGTGCTCGGCTACGACCTCTACGCCGGACGGATCGGCCCCGCGCTGGCCCTCGCCGCGGCCGGGCGCACCCTGGACAACGACGAGTACCGCGACCTGTCCGCGCAGATCTTCTCGACCACGGCGGACATCCTCGCGGGCGAGCGCTACGAGATGCGCAGCATCGAGCAGGCCGGCTGGTCGGGCTACGCCGGAATGGCCGGCATCCTCTTCGCCCTGGCCACGGCCGGCCGGCTGCTCAAGGAGGACGGCTGGGTCGACGCCGCGCAGGGAGCGCTGCCGCTGGTCCTGGACCAGATCCACGGCCGCCCGACGGCCGAGGTGCCGCTGGACGTGATCAGCGGCGTCGCCGGTGTGATGTCGTGCGTGACGGCCATCGGCGGCCCCGCCGCCGACCGCTCCCTCGCCTCGCTGGCCGCCCTGCTCACCGACGCCCTGCGCGCCCCCGGCCACCAGTCCCTCCTCGACCAGTCCGGCTTCGCGCACGGCGTCAGCGGCCTCATCCACGCGCTGAGCCAGGCGTACCCCCGCCTCCCGGCCGCCCAGCAGGAGACCGTCCGCACGACGCTGTCGGACCTGATGGACCGGCTGCAGGGCTTCTACGACCGCGACGAGGACAACTGGTTCTCCAACGTGGCCACGCCCCAGTCCTTCGCGACGGGCTGGTGCCACGGTTCGGCCGGTATCGCGCTGGCGCTGGCGGCCTACGGCTCGGTGAACGGCGACGAGGCCGTGCTGCGCATGCGGGAGACCGCCGTCCGCAACACCCTCCGCCTCGGCTTCGGCCGCAACCTGACCTGGTGCCACGGCGACCTGGGCAACCACCGGATCGTCTCCGCCATCGCCGCCCGGACCGGGGACGCCGCGCTGCGCGGGAAGATCGAGGAGATCGAGGCCACCCTGCTGCGGCCGGACGTCTTCGAACGCAAGCTCGCCGACATGAAGAGCCGGTACGCGCACACCAACAGCCTCATGGTCGGCAGCTCCGGCATCGTGCTGCACCTCGTCAACCGCATCGACCCGAGTCTGCACACGTCCCCGGCCGGTCTCACCATCGAGGGACGGTGACCATGAGCACCACGAGCGGCAGGCGCAGGACGGCGCGCCGCATGCCGACCGTCACCCAGGTGACGCAGACCGAGTGCGGACTGTGCTGCTGCGTCTCCCTGCTGCGCTACCACGGGCACGCGGAGGACATCTCGACCGCCCGCGCCGACATGGAAGCGGGCCGCGACGGACTGAGCGCCGGCCAGCTGGCCCGGTTCCTGCGCACGCGCGGCATGGAAGCCAAGCTGTTCCGCGCCAAGAGCGTCACCGCCCTCGAGGAGTTCACCTCGCCGGTGATCCTCTACTGGGAGGACTACCACTTCGTCGTCCTCGAGCGCTTCGACGGCCGCACGGCGGTCCTCATGGACCCGGCCGTCGGCCGGCGCCGGATCAGCCGTGCGGAGCTCGAGGAGGGCTTCAGCGGCATCGTGATCTCCGCCGAGGCCGGCCCGGACTTCGAACGGACGCGGCAGAAGCCGCTCGCCGAGTGGCGCAGCATCCCGCTGTTCGCCGACGGCGCGCGCAAGCGCATCGCCCTGGTGGGCCTGCTGTCCTTCAGCGGGTACGGAGCGGTGCTCGGCATCCCGATGCTGACCGAGTGGGCCGTCGACCGGTACGGACGCTGGCAGGGCCTGGACGACCTGTTCCTGGTGCTGGCCATGATCCTGGCCGTGGCGATCGGGTACTTCGCCATCCAGCTGGTCAGGATCGTCGTGCTGTCGTCGGTGGTCTCCCTCCTCGGCAAGCACCTGATGACCCACACCTTCACCAAGCTCCTGTCCCTGCCGTACAAGTTCTTCACCACGCGACAACCTGGTGAGCTGCTGTTCCGGCTGAACAGCGTGAACTCGATCAGGGACCTGCTGTCCTCCCGGGTGGCGCAGGGCGTCCTCGACGTCGGCACCCTGGTGTGCGTCACCGTGTACCTCCTCGTCGTCGAGTGGCACCTGGGCCTGGTGGCGGTCGTCCTGTTCGCGCTGAACGCGGCCTACCTCATCAAGACGCGGGTGCGCGTGCTCGAGGTCGTCGACGCGGAGATGAGCCAGCTCAGCCAGAGCCAGTCGATCCAGCTGGACGCCGTCGTCTCCATCCCGACCATCAAGATGGGCGGCTACGCGGACGAGTTCATCGAGAGCTGGCACAAGGTGTACGCCTCCTCGCTGGACGCGATGAAGACGCGCATGCGCCTGCAGCAGGGCCGGATCGCCGGCGTGACGGGCACGACCCAGATGTTCGGGCCGATGCTCCTGCTGCTGGCCAGCCTGTACTTCGTCAGCCACGGCCAGATCACCATCGGCGAGGCGATCGCGGTCCAGGCGGTGTCGGCCACCTACTTCGCCCTGTCGACGTCGGTGTTCCAGACCTACACCGAGTTCACCGAGGCCTCGCGGTACATGGCCCGGCTGAACGACATCACCAGCGCCCCCTCGGAGGCGCCCGGCGGCAGCCTGAAGAAGCTCCCCGACACCTCGGTCCGGCTGGAGAACATCAGCTTCCAGTACACCAAGCACAGCAACTCCGTGGTGCAGGACGTCTCGATGACCATCGAGGCCGGCTCCAAGGTCGCCCTCGTCGGGGCCTCGGGCTCGGGCAAGAGCACCCTGGGCCGCATCATCTGCGGCCTCTACGAGCCGACGCGAGGCACCGTGCGCATCGGCGGCCTCGACGTGAGCGAGTACGACAGGGACGCGCTGCGCCGGCAGATCGGGTACATCCCCCAGGAAGTGCACCTGCACAACCGCACGATCCTGGAGAACCTGACGCTGGGTCAGGACATCCCCCCGGAGAAGGTCCGCGAGTACTGCGACAGCGTCGGCATCCTCGACTTCCTCGAGGACCTGCCCATGGGTCTCAAGACCCTGGTGTCGGAAATGGGAGCGAACTTCTCCGGCGGCCAGCGCCAGCGGCTCGCCATCGTGCGGGCCCTGCTGCAGAAGCCGTCGATCCTGGTGCTCGACGAGGCGACCGCCTCGCTGGACACCGTCAACGAACGACGCGTCGCCAAGATCATGGAAGAGATCGGGGCCACGCAGATCATCATCGCGCACCGCCTGGCGACGATTAAGTCGGCGGACCAGATCTATGTGTTCGACCACGGGCGCGTGGTCGAGCAGGGAAACCACGCTGAATTGTTGGACAGGGGCTCGGTGTACGCAGACCTTTACGCGGAAAAGTCCGTCGACGCGCTGGTGGGGGGTGAGCAGGCATGACCGAACAGGACGTGATGGTCCCGGCCTTCCTTCCGTTCTATCGGCAGATGGCGCGGCGCGGTGCCGTGGAGAGCGCTCTGCGCGGACCGGTGGCCGCGGTCGCCGCCGAGGAGCACGTCGAGTCCCTGCTGGACGACGTGTGGCAGGGGCTGGTGTCCTCCGTCGAGGAGCACTCCTTCCGGATGCTCATCGGTGAGTTCCACGCCTTCCGCGAGGGCCTCGGGCTGCCCATGACCCAGGAGGGCGACGAGGCGCTCCAGGGCTTCACGCGGCACTTGGAGGACGAGGGGAACTGCCGGCGGATCATCGCCGAGTACCCCGTCCTCGAGCAGCGGCTCGAGACGATCCTGGGCAACTCGCTCGACGCGTACACGGAGATGTTCACCGCGTACGCCGCCGACGCGACGGAGCTGAGGACCGCCGGCCTCGTGCCGGAGGCGGACGCGGCGCTCGTCGTGAAGCTCTTCCTCGCCGGCTCGGACCCGCACAACGACAACCGCCAGGTGTTCGGGCTGCGGCTGGCCGACGGCAGTCGGCTGATCTACAAGCCGCGCGCCCTGGCGGCGGACAGCTTCGTGCGGGACCTCTACGCGGCGGCCGACCCCTATCTCAAGCACTCCGTGCGGGACTGCATACCGCGCTCCCTCACCGTGGGCTCGCACGGCTGGCAGCAGTTCGTCCACGCGAAGGCCATGGAGTCGCCGGACCAGCCGGCCCGGTACTTCTACCGGTTCGGCGCCCTCTGCGCGCTCTTCGGGACCATCGGCGCCTCCGACCTCCACGACGAGAACCTGCTCGCCGCCGGTGAGCACCCGTGCGTGATCGACACCGAGACGATGGTGCGGGCCGACGCGGGCGTGGAGAACGACACGCTTCCGCACACCCTGCTGAACCACATGAAGCTTTCCGTCGTCTCCACGATGCTCGTCCCCATGTCGAACCCCGCCTCGCCCATCGACGTGGTCATGGCGGGAGTCGGTGTCGCCGGCGACCAGAGCTCCAGCATGACCCGGACGGTCGTGCGCGACGGCGCCACGGACGCCATCTCCGTCGGCCGCGACCCCCTCGTCTACCAGCACGGCGACAACGTGCCGCGCCTCGGCGAGGCGACGCTGCAGGCCACGGAGCACTTCGCCGACATCCTGGCCGGATACTTCGACGCCCTCGCATGCGTCCGCGACGACGGCATCACGCCCGTGCTGAGCGCCTACCCGGAGATGCCCGTCCGCTGCGTGCTGCGCTCGACGATGATCTACGGCCGGTTCCTGGACGCGTCCACGCACCCGGACTACCTCACCAGCCCCGAGGAGGCCGAGCGCCTGTTCCGCCTCCTCGCCCGCTTCCACGACTTCCTGTCCCCCGAGGGCGTCAAGTTCGTCGGTGACGCGGAGCGTTCCTCCCTGGCCACCGGAAACGTGCCCTACTTCATCACGCGGGGCGGCTCGACGGAGCTGGCCACCCTCAAGGACAGCTTCCCGGGGGTCTACAAGTTCTCTCCCCTGGAGTTCGCGCGCTGCGGCGTCGTCATCAACTCCGAGCGCACCGACCGCTACCACCACTTCCTGCTGGAGGAGTGCTTCGGCGAGGTCGTCACCGACGACACCCCGGAGGGGCTGTCCTCGCAGAGCGTGTTCGGCAGGACGGCGCTGAGCCAGGCGCGCCCGGGGGAGTGGTGGTCCTCGATCGCGGGCACCATCGCGGACATCGGCGTGCCCTTCGAGGGGCCGGACGGTCCGGAGACGGGCTGGCTGTGCGGCATCGGCCCCGGCCGGGAGGCCATGACGATCACGCCGGGCAACCACATCACGTTCCACGACAACGGTGGCATCGTCACCTTCCTGGAGCGGGCCGCACGCTACGACAGCGGCCTGCGCGCCACCCACCGCAGCGCGGACCGCGGGCTCGACACGCTGATGGCGGAGTACGGGGAGGTCCTGACGCGGACTCCGGAGTCGGTCTTCTCCGGTTCCGCTTCCCTGCTGCTCATGAGGCCGTCCGCGGTGACCCGCGACTGGCTGGCACCGGTCCTCGACCGGATCGACGAGCGGTCCGCGGCGGGCGAGCTGGAAACGGACCTGGTCAACGGCCCCGCCGGCCTGCTGATGGGCCTGCTGTCCCACATCGAGGCCGCCGGGACGGGCGCCGCGGCGGACCTGTGCGACGAGGGGCGGCTGGCGCGACTGCGCGACCTGGCCCTGGCGCACATCGGGGCGCCCCGGACGCACCCGTGGTCCCAGGTGGCCCACGGTGAGCTGGGTCTGCGCTGGGCCTCCGCCCGCATCGGAAGGGTTCTCGGCGACGAGGGCCTGGCGAAGGAGGCGGCGGACTGGCTGATCGAGAAGTCCGCGTCGGGCGAGGAGAGCCCGGCGGCCGGATGGTGCAACGGCGCCGCGGGCCTGCTGCTCGCCTCGGCCGAGATCATGACGTCGGCCGGCCGGCAGGAGTGGCTCGCCGGCGACCGGCTCGCGGCCCTCGTGGACAAGGCGACCCACCTCCCCGCCGACCGGGCGCTCGACCTGTCGGTCTGCCACGGCAGCAGCGGCGTGGTCCAGTCGCTGATCGCCGCCGGGCGTGTCCTGGGCGACGCGTCCCTGCTGACCCGGGCGCGGGAGTACCAGGACCTCGTCCTGCGCTCGGCCCGTGCGAACGGCTTCTTCACCGGCACGGCGGGCCGGACGTCGTTGCTGGGCTACATGCTCGGCTGGGCCGGCGTCGGTGACACCGACGTCATGCTCCACGCCGCCGGAACCGGCCGGGCACCGGCCGCCGGCGAACTGGGCATCCCGGTCGCGCTGACCTGCGGCACCTTCGCCTGACGCACGACGCACGACGCACGACGCACCAGCACGATCGCGCACGGGCCGCACCCGCCCCACCGGGGGCGGGCCCGTGCGCGGCAAGAAGAAAGGTATGACCCGGGGTGGAGCATTCGATCCTTCTCCCGCTCGGCCCCATCCGGCCCGAGCAGGCGGTTCCGTTCGCGAACCTGGTGAAGTGGGCCGGCGCCGAACGGCTGTGGCAGGGCCAGGGAATGCTGATGGACAGCCATCAGGTGGCCGGCTGGCTCGCCGGCCTCGGCATCAGGGTCCCCATGGGCTTCGGCGTGTCGTTGATGCCGTTCCGCACCCCGTACCAGGCGGCGCTCGAGACCCGTTCCCTGGCGATGGCGACGGGACAGTCCGTCGTCGCCGGATTCGGCCCCGGAGCGCTGGACCTCCAGCGCAGGATCATGGGGAAGCCCTACGCGAGCCAGCTCGGCGCGTGCAGGGAGTACGTCAGCATCGTGCGCGGGCTGCTCTCCCGGGAGCTGGTCGAGCTCTCCGGCGACCACTACAGCGTCGAGGCGAAGCTTTTCGACTACCACCAGCTGCCGGTGTCCGTCGGTCTGGGCGTGCTCCGGGAGAAGATGGCGGCGCTGGCCGGCGAGGTCGCGGACGTGGCCATCACCTGGATGGGGTCCGCGGCGTACGTGGGCGACGTCCTGATGCCCGCCATGCGCGGCGTGGAGAACCGGCAGTCGGACCGGCCCCTGAAGGTCACGGCCATGGTGCCCGTCGCCCTGTCCGGTCCCGGCCGCAACGTCGCCGACCTGGCCGCCGCCTCGTGCGGCGGACACCTCCGCCTCCCGCACTACCAGCAGACCCTGCGCCGAGCCGGGATCGCGGTCTCCGGCGAGGGGGACCCCGCCGACGCCGCCAAGCTCGTGGACGGCGGCGTGTTCCTGTACGGCACGGCGCAGGAGATCGCCGCGGGACTGGCCGAGTACCGGGCGATCGGCGTGGACGAGGTGGTGCTCAACACCACCGGAGTCGCCAGCGTCCTCGGCCCGCGCGCCGCCGCCCAGGACCTCCTGGACATCCTGAACGCCGCGTCATGATCCGCCTGTACGACACCGGCGCCCGGCAGATCCGCGACTTCTCCCCGCTCGTTCCGGGCTGTGTCTCGATCTACCTGTGTGGCGCGACCGTGCAGGCCGCGCCGCATATCGGGCATATTCGCTCGGGTCTGAACTTCGACATCATGCGTCGCTGGTTCACCTACCGCGGGTTCGATGTGACGTTCGTGCGCAATGTGACCGACATCGACGACAAGATCATTGCGAAGGCCGTCGACCAGGGCCGCCCGTGGTGGTCGATCGGCTATGAGAACGAGTGCGCGTTCAACGCCGCCTACGATGCCCTGGGCTGCCTGCGGCCGACCGTGGAGCCGCGTGCGACCGGCCATGTGCCGGAGATGATCGAGATGATGCGGGGCCTGATCGAGCGCGGCCACGCCTATGCGGCGGACGGCAACGTCTACTTCGACGTGCGCTCCTTCCCCGGTTATCTGGAGCTGTCCAACCAGGAGCTGGACAATCTCCTCCAGCCCTCCGGTGAGGGCGAGACCGGCAAGCGCGACCCGCGTGATTTCGCGATGTGGAAGGCCGCCAAGCCGGGTGAGCCCTCCTGGGAGACGCCGTGGGGCCGTGGGCGGCCGGGCTGGCACCTGGAGTGCTCGGCGATGGCCCACAAGTACCTCGGTGAGGACTTCGACATCCATGGCGGCGGCCTGGATCTGATCTTCCCGCACCATGAGAACGAGATCGCCCAGGCGAAGGCTTTCGGTGATGGTTTCGCCCGGTACTGGGCCCACAACGCGTGGGTGACCATGAGCGGCGAGAAGATGTCGAAGTCGCTGGGCAACTCCGTGCTGGTCTCGGAGATGGTCAAGCACTGGCGGCCGATCGTGCTGCGCTATTACCTGGGTACTCCGCATTACCGGTCGATGATCGAGTACAGCGAGGAAGCGCTGCGGGAGGCGGAGTCGGCGTTCGCGCGGATCGAGGGTTTCATCCAGCGGGTGGTGGAGAAGGCCGGACCGGTGGAGCCGGCGGGCGAGGTGCCGCCGGCGTTCGCCGAGGCGATGGATGACGATCTGGGTGTTCCGCAGGCGCTCGCGGTCATTCACACCACGGTCCGGCAGGGTAATTCGGCGTTGACCGCGGATGACAAGGATGCGGCTGTCGCCCGGCTGGCGGAGGTCCGTGCGATGCTGGGTGTGCTGGGTCTGGATCCGCTGGACGCGCGGTGGGCCGATGCCGCCGGTCGTGGTGATGATCTGCACGGTGTGGTGGACTCGCTGGTCAGGCTGGTCCTCGAGCAGCGTGAAGCGGCGCGGGGGCGTAAGGACTACGCGACCGCGGACGCGATCCGTGATCAGCTCCAGCACTCCGGGCTCGCGATCGAGGACACCCCCACCGGACCGCGCTGGACGCTTTCCCCCGCGTAGCCGTGCGATGAACTCCCGCTGTACACACCCCACTCAAGCCGCCCCGCCCGGTACCCCCGGCCGGTCGGGGCCCCCTGAGGTCCGCACCGCTGCCGCGCGCAGCGGTGCGGATCCCGTCCCCCCACGCGGCCGCGCACCCGAACCCGCCTGACGTTCAAGGTGCGTTCGCGCCACTGGCCCGGAAGATGTCATTCCTCAGGTTGATGTGCGCGGCTGCCGGTGTAAACAAAGGTGAGAGGCATGATCGAGGTACAGGAACTGACCAAACGCTATGGGGCGACTGTCGCGGTCGACAGACTCTCCTTCCGCGTCGAGCCGGGCCGGGTGACCGGCTTCCTGGGGCCGAACGGCGCCGGGAAATCCACCACGATGCGTGCCATGGTCGGCCTGGACCGGCCGACATCCGGCCAAGTCCTCATCGACGGCAAGCGTTACGAGGACCTGCCGCGCCCCTTGACCAAGGTCGGTGCGCTCCTGGAGGCCAAGGCGCTGCACGGCGGACGTACGGGCCGCGGTCACCTGCTGGGCCTGGCGCGCAGCAACCGCATCCCCGACCGGCGGGTCGACGAGGTCCTGGACCTCGTCGGGCTGACCAGCGCGGCGGACAAGCGGGCCAAGGGGCTTTCGCTGGGCATGGGTCAGCGCCTCGGCGTGGCCGCCGCGCTGCTCGGCGACCCGCAGGTCGTCCTCTTCGACGAGCCGGTCAACGGCCTCGATCCCGAAGGCATCCTCTGGATCCGGGGACTGATGAAGAACCTGGCGGCCGAGGGCCGTACGGTCTTCGTCTCCAGCCACCTGATGAGCGAAATGGCGCTGACCGCAGAGCACTTGATCGTGATCGGGCAGGGCCGTCTCCTCGCCGACACCTCGGTCGAGGACTTCATCGCCCGCAACTCCCGCTCGTACATCCTGGTCCGCACCCCCGAGCCGGAGCGGATGCGCGACCTGCTCGCCGCCGAGGGCATCCAGGTGGACGACGGCCCCGACGGAGCGCTCGAGGCCGTCGGCACCACCCTGGAGGCGGTGGGCGGCCTGGCCGCGAAGAACCAGGTGACCGTCTACGAGATCAGCCCCCGGTCGGCCTCCCTCGAAGAGGCCTTCATGCAGCTCACCGCCGACTCGGTGGACTACCGCGCTCGCCAGGAGGTGCGTTGACGATGGCGGACACCACTGCGGCCATGCGCTTCGAATGGACCAAGATCCGGACGCTCCGCTCCACCCTGTGGAGCCTGGCCGTCTACTTTCTGATCAGCGTGTCCTTCGCCTTCCTCGCCGGTCACTTCATGCGGGGCTCGTACAAGGACATGAGCGCGGAGAACAAGGCGGACTTCGACCCCGTCGCCGCCGGCTTCCACGGACTGAGGCTCGGCATGGTCGTGCTCGTCGTCTTCGGCGTGCTGGCCGTGAGCAGCGAGTACTCGACGGGTACGATCCGCAGCTCGCTGACGGCGGTGCCGCGACGCGGCGTCTTCTACGGGGCGAAGCTGCTCACCGGTGCCGCGACGGCCCTGGTCACGTCCGTCGTCGTCGTGGGCGTCAGCTTCTTCACCACGCAGCTGGCCATGGGCGGCCCGCAGAGTGCCTCGCTCTCCGACGACGGGGTGCTGCGAGCGCTGGCCGGAGGGGTCCTCTACACGACCCTGATCTGCGTGTTCTCCATGGGCCTGGCGAGTGTCCTGCGCAGCTCGGCGCTCACCATCGGCATCCTGGTGCCGCTGTTCTTCATGGTTTCGGCCATCCTCAACAGCATTCCCGGTGTGCAGAAGGCGGCCCAGTTCCTGCCCGACGTGGCCGGCGGGCTCATCCTGCAGAGCGGCCGGCCGGAGGGCACCGTCCTCACGGCCTGGACCGGCATGGCCGTGCTCGTCGCCTGGACCGCCGCCTCCGTGACCGCGGGCTACCTGGCGATGCGCCGCCGCGACGCCTGACGGACGGCTCCGACGCGACACGAACCCCCGGGACGCCCGTCCCGGGGGTTCGCCCGTTCCTCAGGCCGGGGGAAGGGGTTCCCACCCCCGGGCCGAGCCCAGCGGCTGGGCGTAGACGGGCCTGCCCTCGGCTCCGCTGGTGCGGAAGGGCCTGCCCCGGTCGTCGAGGCGCAGCACTCCGCGCCGGCCGCCGCTGGACCACTGCAGTTCCAGGTCCCACGTCACGTCGTGCTGCTTGACGCCCGCCTTGATGTAGAAGACCTCGGGGTCGCTCTCGGTCACCTTGTACGGGAAGTCCCGCTGCCCGGCCGCGGGCGCGACGACGGGCCGCGCCGAGTCGAGGTCGACGCCGAAGGACTTCGTCGACACGTCGCCGCCGCAACCCACGCCCATGACGTAGGAGTTCCAGGCGAGCGGCGCCTTCGTGCCCCGCACCCGGACGTGCAGCCCTTCGAGGACGACGGTGTCCTTGCCGGTGCCCTGCAGGGTGATCTCGATGAACTGCTCGCCGGCCGCGACGCCGCCGAGCGTGGACACCCAGCCGGGCGCGTCCTGCTCCGTGGGAGGTGGCGTGACGTCGCGGGGAGCGCGGTCGAGCAGGTAGCGCTGGGAGCAGGGGTCCTCGAAGGCGTACGGCCGGACGTGGGCGGTCAGCGGAGTGCCGGCCTTCGCCCCGCTGTCCGGCCGGTCCGCGGGAGGGGCCGCGGACGCGGTGGGCCCGCCGCCCGTACCCTCCTCGCTCCCGCCCTTCTCCGCGGCCCCGTCCTCGCTGTCCTCGCTCTTCCGCGCGCCGGGCGAGGACGGCGTGCCGGACGGCTCACCGCCCGTCCCCGGCTTTCCGGGAGCGGAGGTCTTCGCCCTCGGGGAGGACGCGGCCGCCACGGGGTGTCCGGGGCGTTCCGCGCCGGGGCTCGCGCGGACGAGATCCGCGCCCAGCGCGGCGGCGCCCAGCGCGGTGACGGCGGCGACGACGGAGAGGGCGGCGAGCAGGACCTTCCGGGGCCGGCGTCCGCGCGGCGGCGTCGTGGGTTCCGGCTCGGCGGGCTCATCGGGCCCGGCCGGCCGTGCTGGCCCCTCGGGCGCCTCCGGCGCGTGCGGCTCGACCGGCTCTTCCGGCGGCGGGGAGGCCGCAGGTGTTCCGTCGGCCTGCTCCTCGGCCTGCGCCGGGGCCTGCGCCGGGGCCGGTGACGGCGCCTTGCGTCCACGTGTCGCGTCCGCGACGATCCACCGCCGGTGGACCTCCATCAACTCCTGCGGTGTGGCCTTGCACAGCCGCGCCAGCCGCTCCACCGGCGCGAACTCCGTGGGCACGGCCGATCCATTGCAATACCGGTGCAGCGTCGATGTACTGACGTGCAGTCGCTTGGCCAGTGCCCCGTAGCTCAGCCCCGACCGCTCCTTCAGCGACCGCAGCAGCTCGGCGAGATCGCCCGCCTCCACGTCACTCCCCCATCCCAGGTACCCGTTCCAGGGAACCATCATTCCCCCAGGTCAGAGCCGGTGCGACCGTTCCCGCGTCCCTGATCGGCCGGTCACCCTGGCGCTCGGGACGAGATACCGCACAAGCTTTCGTCATCCAAGCATGCCGCTCCCGCGATCCGGTTGAGCGGCGCTCCGCTGTCCCGCACCGCGACGAAAGAGACCAGCCATGCCCGCCTCCGCCCGCCGAGCCGACCCCCACTCCCGCCCGTTCGCCACCGCCGGCCTGGCGGTCGCCGCGCTCGCCACCCTCACGCTGGCGGCGTGCAGCGGAAGCGGGGAGGGCGAGGGCGTACGCACCGAGGGCGTCGCCTCCTCGCAGTCTTCCGGGCCGGGTCAGGCCGCCCGGCCCGCGGAGCCCTCCCCGTCCCCGCAGGCGGGGCAGGCGCCCCAGGGCAAGCCGAGCGCCGGGAAGGGCTCCTCGGCCGGCGCCGCGCCGCACGGCGCGCAGCGGACCGGCACCACGCACGACCCGTACGCCCCGGAGAACCGCGTGCCCTGCACCGCCGCCAACACCAAGGTCGTCGCCACGCCGGTCTCCCGCCCGCTCAACCACATGCTGCTCACCGTCACCAACACGGGCGCGAAGATGTGCGACGTGAAGGGGTACCCCGTCGTGAAGTTCGAGGGCGCCCAGTCCGTCCCGCCGGTCATGGATCACACCAAGCCGCAGGCGGTCACTTCCCTGCCGCCGGGCGGCAAGGGCTACGCGAGCGTGATCCTGTCCGCGGGCGACGGCAGCGGCGGCGAGGGCCGCACGGCACGGCACCTCGAGATCGGCTTCGACGGCGACGACTCGATGGCCGGGGCCGCCCTCCCGGCCGGGGGCGTGCACATCGACGACTCCCTGCGCGTCACGTACTGGCTGACCTCGGCCGAGGACGCCCTGTCCTGATCCGCGCTAGCAGCGGACGGGCTGGCCGGTCTGGCGGATGACGTTGTCGGCGGACATCCAGCCCGCGCTCTTCGTCCCGTCGATGCGGACGTAAATCCACTTGTGGCCGTAGGAGTTCTCGACGGAGCAGTGGAACCAGAGCTTCGCGCCGGACTTGGCCGGGGCCACGGCGGCACAGACCTTGTAGGGCCCGTTCAGGATGTTCTTGTCGCCGGTCAGGTAGCCGTACGTACCGGGCTTCGGGTCGTGGTGGTTCCAGCCGCTGCAGGTCGTGGGCACCGTGGGCTTGGCCGACGGGGAACCGGACGCGGACGCCGTGGCGCTCGGCTTGGCCGTCGGGGAGGCCGAGGGCGCTTCGGACGGCTTCCCGGAGGAGCTCACGGACGGCGAGGCGCTGGGGGAGTTCCCGCCGGGGGCCGTTTCGCCCCCGCCCGGCCGGCCGTCGGCGGGGGAACCGGCCGCGGGGCTCGCCGCCTGTGCTCCGCCACTGCCCGTGCCGTCGTCCTTGGCGGTCAGGGCGTAGGTGACGCCGCCGCCGACGAGCACGACGAGGGCGGCCGCCGCCGCGACGAGGGTGCGGCCGCGGCGCCGTCCGCGGCCCGTCGGCGCGCTGTCGGCGCCGGGAGCGGGGCCCGTGACCGGTGCGACCGGCTGCACGGGCGGCTGCGGTGGGCCGGGCGGCGGGTAGCCGGTGTGCGGAGGCTGCGGGGCCGGCTGGTGGAACGGCGGCGCGGCACCGAACCCGGGCGGCGGCGCCGGGGCGACGGCCTCCGTCGGCGTCGGGGCGACGGGGGCCTGCGGCGGCGCGGGTGCCGCGGCGGCGTGCGGCGCGGCGCTCACCGTCCCGCCCGCGGCCACCTGCTCCAGCATCGCGCGCGCCTGGTCGGCGGTCGGCCGGTGCTCCGGCTCCTTGGCCATCAGCGCCCGCAGCACCGGCGTGAGCGGTCCCGCCCGGCGGGGCTCCGGCAGGGGCTCGGTGACGATCGCCGACAAGGTGGACCACACGGACGTGCGGCGGAACGGTGACGTGCCCTCCACCGCCGCGTACAGCGTCATGCCGAGCGACCAGATGTCGGAGGCGGGCCCGGGCTCCCTGCCCTGCGCGCGCTCCGGCGGCAGATAGTCGAGGGAGCCGACGAGTTGACCGCTCTGCGTGAGCTTGGCCATGGCCTCGTCGCCGGAGGCCTCCATGGTGGCGATGCCGAAGTCGGTGAGCACGACCCTCCCCCAGCCGCCGGCCGGGGGGACCCCCGTCTCGCTTCGCTCGCCGCGCTCCAGCAGCACGTTGCCCGGCTTGACGTCCCGGTGCAGGACACCGACCCGGTGCGCGGCGTCGAGCGCGTCCATCAGCTTCGCGCCGATCGCCGCGGCCTCGTGCGGCTCCAGTGTGCCGCGCTCCTCCAGCACGTCGTCGAGCGAGGGCCCGTCGACGAGTTCCATGACGATGACCGGCAGGCCCTCTTCCTCGGTCACGTCGTGCACGGTGACCACGCCGGTGTGCCGGATACGGGCGGCTGCCTGCGCCTCCCGCTGCATCCGGGTCCGCAGATCGAGCAGTTCGGGCTGCGAGGCGTCGGTGAAGGCCCGCAGGACCTTGACGGCGACCTCGCGGTTCAGCAGTTCGTCCACCGCCCGGGCGACCACTCCCATGCCGCCGCGCCCGATCATCGCGGTCACCCGGTAACGGCCGCCGAGAACCTTGCCTATCAGCTCGTCGCCGTTCGCTTCCCCCGTCACCGCACGCTCCGTTCCGTCGCCGTTCGTCGTGTACCTGGCGAGCCCAGCGTAGAGGTAACGTCCCTGCCCCCACCCGGGCCGCAACACGGCCCGGACAACGAAGAAACCCCCAGATCCATGGACCTGGGGGTTCTTGCAAGAGCGGGCGACGAGAATCGAACTCGCGCTCTGAGCTTGGGAAGCTCATGTTCTACCATTAAACTACGCCCGCGCGAAGGTGCCCATCGGGGCATCGCATCGTCGCACACTCTACCCCATCGAAGGCCACCGGCGCACTTGCCGCGGTGGCCTTCCGTCGTGTGAGGGGGGTGTGGCGGGCATGGGGATGCGGGCGTGAGGGGCGGGAGTTGGGGCGTACCGTGGGGGTGCGGCCATCGGCGGGGGCTGTCGGGGTGCCGCGTTAAGTTCGGCCAGATCCATCCCCTAATGTGGCTTTTGTCTTTCATGTCGTGCCGGAGGCACGCAGTCAGTGCCGCCATGGGGAAAGGGAGCTCGATGGAGCGCACCGTCGTTCGTTGTGCCGAAGGGCACGTGTTCAGCACCGCTTCGTTCCCGATGCAGAACCTCGGTCCCGGCCGGATCGGCCCCGGGCGGCTCCTGCGCTGCCCGCGCTGCGCCCGCCTGCGGCACTCCGTGCCGGTGGGCACCGAGAAGGGGTGAGCCCGGCGCGGGCCCGGGCCGGAGTCGATCTCCGGCCCGGGCCCGCGTTGTCAGGTTGGCCGGCTTCTTTGCGTATCCTCGACTCGTGCTTCTCTCAGACAAGGACATCCGGGCCGAGATCGACGCCGGCCGAGTGCGGATCGACCCGTTCGACGAATCGATGGTGCAGCCGTCGAGCATCGATGTGCGGCTCGACCGCTACTTCCGGGTGTTCGAGAACCACCGGTACCCGCACATCGACCCCGCGGTCGAGCAGGCGGACCTCACGCGTGAGGTGGTGCCGGAGGGCGACGAGGCGTTCATCCTGCACCCCGGCGAGTTCGTGCTGGCCTCGACGTACGAAGTGATCACGCTCCCCGACGACGTCGCCTCGCGGCTGGAGGGCAAGTCCAGCCTCGGCCGGCTCGGCCTGCTGACGCACTCGACGGCCGGCTTCATCGACCCGGGCTTCTCCGGGCACGTGACGCTGGAGCTGTCCAACATGGCCACGCTGCCGATCAAGCTGTGGCCGGGGATGAAGATCGGCCAGCTGTGCATGTTCCGGCTGACCTCCCCCGTCGAGCATCCTTACGGGTCCGCGAAGCACGGCTCCCGCTACCAGGGCCAGCGCGGGCCGACGCCTTCGCGGTCCTTCCAGAATTTCCACCGCACGCAGGTCTGACCGACCCGGGAACAAGGCGAAGAGCAACAGTGAGTGACATCCGCGAGAACCTGACCTACCCGATCTTCGGGCAGGCGATCCGTGAGCTGGCGCAGACCATCGCGGACGACGGCTACGAGCCGGACATCATCCTGTCCATCGCACGCGGTGGCGTCTTCGTCGCGGGCGGCCTCGCCTACGCGCTGGACTGCAAGAACATCCACCTGGTGAACGTCGAGTTCTACACCGGTGTGGGCTCCACGCTCGAGATGCCGGTCATGCTCGCGCCCGTCCCGAACGCGATCGACTTCTCCAACAAGAAGGTCCTGATCGCCGACGACGTCGCGGACACCGGCAAGACGCTCAAGCTGGTGCACGACTTCTGCCTCGACCACGTCGCCGAGGTGCGCAGCGCGGTCATCTACGAGAAGCCGCAGTCGCTGGTCAAGTGCGAGTACGTGTGGAAGCGCACCGACGACTGGATCAACTTCCCGTGGTCGGTCGAGCCGCCGGTGGTGCGCCGCGAGGGCCAGATCCTCGACGCGTAGGACCGCGGAAGCGGCCATGGAACACACGGAAGGGCCCGTTTAGATCCTCAGAGGATCTAAACGGGCCCTTCCGTGTGACTAGAGCGTGCCCAGCTTGATGAGCGACAGCAGCGCGACGAGCTGGATCGCCGAGGCCCCGAGCGCCTTGGGCCACGGCAGGTCGTGGGACTTGCTCACCATCGAGGTCAGCAGCGCGCCGCCCGCCAGCCAGGTGGCCCAGCCCAGCACCTGTACGAGGGGGCTGTCGCCGCCCAGGAACATCGCGAACAGCAGCCGGGGCGCGTCGGAGAGCGACATGATCAGCATCGACAGCCCGACCGTCGGCTGCCATATCCCGTCGCCGCCCAGCTGCCGGGCCAGCGTGTGGGTGACCGCGCCGAGGATCAACCCGGCGATCACCATGATCACGCCGGTGATCAGCACGGCCGGCAGGACCTGGGAGAGCGAGGCGTTCAGTACGTCCTGACGGGCCTTGTCGAAGCCGAAGACGGCCAGCAGGCCGTAGACGAAGGTGACGATCAGCGCCGGGGCCCACATCTGGTGGTCCCGCATCTGCCAGAAGGTGGCCGACGGGCGCAGCACGATGCCGCTCAGCAGGTCCTTCCAGTGCAGCCGGGGCCCGGCGGGCGGAGCGGGCGCGGGCGCGGCGCCGTAGGAGCCGTCACCGCCGTCGTACTGGCCGTACGCGTCCGGGGCCTCGCCGAGGCTGAACTGCTGCGTGTGGCCGGGGTTGTCGGCGGTCCGCCCGTAGTACGGGTCCTGGCCGCCGTACTGCTGCTGCCCGTAGCCCGGCTGGGGCTGGGGCGGCTGCGGTGGATGCCCGCCCCCGAAGTACTCCGGCTCGTCGTACCCGCCCGGCTGCTGCCACTGCTGCTGCCCGCCGCCGTAGCCGCCGCCGGGCATGCCGGGTTGCCCGGGCGCGCCCTGGCCGCCGTACGGAGCCTGCTGTCCTTGCCGCGCGGGGTCGGCACCGTGAGGGTCCCGCCCGCGTCCCATCCTGAATCCAGCCACGCCTTCGAACGTACCCGCTCCGGCGAGGTCCCGGCGCCGGGCCCGGGGGAACGGACCCGGCATTGCGGCCGAGCTGTGACATCCCTTAGGGGAAAGCCCAGGGTCGCGGGGGGTTTGTGGCGCCCCACGAGGTCAGAGGGACGACGGCTCCCCGCCGCCGACATTCTCGATCATCCGCTGCAGGACCCGCAGGGCGGCCACGTACTCCTCGTCCGTGATGCCGGCGTGGATCTCCCCGCGCACCCGGGCGACGACCTCCTTGGTGCGCTCCTTGGCCTCCCGGCCGGCGTCGGTGAGGTGCAGGAAGCCCTGGTCGTCGGCGGAGAGCCAGCCACGGGCGAGAAGGCTGTCGACCGACTGGACGATCGTGTCCGCGCCGACGTCCAGCACGGGGCAGAGGTTGTCGCGGATCTGCTCCCGCGTCAGCCCGGAGCCGCCGGCGGCGTGCGCCTGATTGAGGATCCACCACTGGAACTGCGTGATGTCGACCCGCGCCATCGCCCCCCGGATGTGCTGGATGACGGCCTTGTTGGCGACCCAGCTCCAGTAGCCGATGGGCTGGGCGGCGAGCGAGGCGAAGTCGGCGGGGGCGGCGGGGTCGGCCATGGCGGGTGCGGTCTGGGTCGTCGTCATGGGAACGACGCTAGGACCTCAAGCACGCTTGAGATCAAGTGTGTTGGGGGTCACGAAGACGGCCGGGCCCCGCGAACATCCGCGGGGCCCGGCCGTACGTCCTTGCGTAAGCCGCCTACTTCACCGGCTCCGGGTCCGGCGTCGGGGCGTTCGCCGGCTCGCCGTCGTCCTCCGGCTCGGCCGGGGTCTTGACGGACTCCAGCAGCAGCTGGGCCACGTCGACGACCTGGATGGACTCCTTGGCCTTGCCGTCGTTCTTCTTGCCGTTGACCGAGTCGGTCAGCATGACGAGGCAGAACGGGCAGGCCGTGGAGACGATGTCCGGGTTGAGGGACAGCGCCTCGTCGACGCGCTCGTTGTTGATGCGCTTGCCGATGCGCTCCTCCATCCACATGCGCGCGCCGCCGGCGCCGCAGCAGAAGCCGCGCTCCTTGTGGCGGTGCATCTCCTCGTTGCGCAGGCCCGGCACCTTGGCGATGATCTCGCGCGGCGGCGTGTAGACCTTGTTGTGGCGGCCCAGGTAGCAGGGGTCGTGGTAGGTGATCAGACCCTCGACCGGGGTGACGGGGACCAGCTTGCCCTCGTCGATGAGGTGCTGCAGCAGCTGCGTGTGGTGGATGACCTCGTACTCGCCGCCGAGCTGCGGGTACTCGTTGGCGATGGTGTTGAAGCAGTGCGGGCAGGTCGCGACGATCTTCTTCTTCGCCTTCTCGACCTTGACGCCCTCCTCCGCATCCTCGCCGAAGGCCATGTTCAGCATCTCGACGTTCTGCTGGCCGAGCTGCTGGAAGAGGAACTCGTTGCCCAGGCGGCGGGCGGAGTCACCGGTGCAGGCCTCGTCGCCGCCCATGATGGCGAACTTCACGCCCGCCATGTGGAGCAGCTCGGCGAAGGCCTTCGTCGTCTTCTTGGCGCGGTCCTCCAGGGCGCCGGCGCAGCCGACCCAGTAGAGGTAGTCGACCTCGGTGAGGTCCTCGATGTCCTTGCCGACGACCGGGACCTCGAAGTCGACCTCCTTGGTCCACGCCAGGCGCTGCTTCTTCGCCAGGCCCCAGGGATTGCCCTTCTTCTCCAGGTTCTTGAGCATCGTGCCCGCCTCGGACGGGAAGGAGCTCTCGATCATCACCTGGTAGCGGCGCATGTCGACGATGTGGTCGACGTGCTCGATGTCGACGGGGCACTGCTCGACGCACGCGCCGCACGTGGTGCAGGACCACAGCACGTCCGGGTCGATGACGCCGTTCTCCTCCAGCGTCCCGATCAGCGGGCGCTCGGCCTCGGCGAGGGCGGACGCGGGGACGTCCTTCAGCTGCTCCGCGGACGCCTTCTCGTTGCCCTCGGCGTCCTTGCCGCCGCCGGCGAGCAGGTACGGCGCCTTGGCGTGCGCGTGGTCGCGCAGCGCCATGATCATCAGCTTCGGCGACAGCGGCTTGCCGGTGTTCCAGGCGGGGCACTGCGACTGGCAGCGGCCGCACTCGGTGCAGGTGGAGAAGTCGAGGATGCCCTTCCAGGAGAACTCCTCGACCTTCGAGACGCCGAAGACGTCGTCCTCGCCCGGATCCTCGAAGTCGATCGGCTTGCCGCCGCTCGTCATCGGCTGCAGAGCGCCGAGGGCGACGTCGCCGCTCGCCTCACGCTTGAACCAGATGTTCGGGAAGGCCAGGAAGCGGTGCCAGGCCACGCCCATGTCCGTCTTCAGCGAGACCGTGATCATCCAGATGAAGGACGTCGCGATCTTCAGGCCCGCGAAGAAGTAGGTGAGGTTCTGGAGCGTGGAGACGTCCATCCCCTCCAGCCACGAGACGACCGGGTACGAGATGAAGAACGAGGCCTCGTAGCCGTCCACGTGGTGCTGGGCGCCCTCGAGCGCGTGCAGCATGAAGATGCAGACGCCGACGATGAGGATGACGGACTCGACGAAGTACGCCTGGCCGGTGTTGGAGCCGGCGAAGCGGGACTTGCGGCCCGGCCTGCCCGGCCGGTTCAGCTGCCGGATGACGATGAGGGTCAGGATGCCGAGCGCGGTCATCGTGCCGAGGAACTCGACGAAGACGTTGTACGGGGCCCAGTCGCCGATGATCGGCAGGATCCAGTCGGCCTGGAAGAGCTGCCCGATGGCGTTGACGATCGTCAGCAGCAGGGAGAAGAAGCCCACCGCGACGAACCAGTGCGCCACGCCGACCACGCCCCAGCGGTTCATCCGCGTGTGGCCGAGGAACTCCTTGGCGACGGTGACGGTCCGCTGTGTGGGGTCGTCGGTGCGGGTGCCGGCCGGTACGGGCTGACCCAGCCGTACGAAGCGGTAGATCTGCAGGAGGGCACGGCCGAACAGCGCGACGCCGACCGCGATGAGGACCAGCGACACAATGATCGCGGCGAGTTGCATGGGAGGGGCTCCTCGAACCTGCGAGAGCGGGATTACTAATCGGTAACTTATCCAGTCCGTACGAGACTACTCACTCTCCCGCGCGCGATATAGCGGCATCGCCGGTGATCTGTGTCGCGAAGGCAACCCTTAGGGGCCTTCGGCACGTCCGGGCGGAGGCTTGCGCTCCGCTTTTCCCCCGTGACTGACTGTAAGACTGACATAAAAGTTGAGCGGGCCCGACTCAGGCCCGTTGACAGGTTTGCGGTCGTGCTGCACTCTTGAGTCTGTTCCACTCAAGTCAGCTGGAGGAATCGACATGGCACGTGCGGTCGGCATCGACCTGGGTACGACGAACTCCGTCGTCAGTGTTCTCGAGGGCGGTGAGCCCACCGTCATCACCAACGCCGAGGGCGCCAGGACCACGCCGTCCGTCGTCGCCTTCGCGAAGAACGGCGAGGTGCTGGTCGGCGAGGTCGCCAAGCGCCAGGCCGTCACCAACGTCGATCGGACGATCCGCTCGGTCAAGCGCCACATGGGCACTGACTGGAAGATCAACATCGATGGCAAGGACTTCAACCCGCAGCAGATGAGCGCCTTCATCCTGCAGAAGCTCAAGCGGGATGCCGAGGCCTACCTGGGCGAGAAGGTCGTCGACGCGGTCATCACCGTCCCGGCGTACTTCAACGACTCCGAGCGCCAGGCCACCAAGGAGGCCGGTGAGATCGCGGGTCTGAACGTCCTGCGCATCGTCAACGAGCCCACCGCGGCCGCCCTGGCCTACGGCCTCGACAAGGACGACCAGACCATTCTGGTCTTCGACCTCGGTGGCGGCACCTTCGACGTCTCGCTGCTCGAGATCGGCGACGGCGTCGTCGAGGTCAAGGCGACCAACGGTGACAACCACCTCGGTGGTGACGACTGGGACCAGCGCGTCGTCGACTACCTGGTCAAGCAGTTCGCCAACGGCCACGGCGTCGACCTGTCCAAGGACAAGATGGCGCTGCAGCGTCTGCGCGAGGCCGCCGAGAAGGCGAAGATCGAGCTGTCCTCGTCCACCGAGACCTCGATCAACCTGCCCTACATCACGGCGTCCGCCGAGGGCCCGCTGCACCTGGACGAGAAGCTCACCCGCGCCCAGTTCCAGCAGCTGACCGCGGACCTGCTCGACCGCTGCAAGACCCCCTTCCACAACGTCATCAAGGACGCGGGCATCAGCCTGTCCGAGATCGACCACGTGGTCCTGGTCGGCGGTTCCACCCGTATGCCCGCCGTCGCCGAGCTCGTCAAGGAGCTGACCGGCGGCAAGGAGGCCAACAAGGGTGTGAACCCGGACGAGGTCGTCGCCATCGGCGCCTCGCTCCAGGCCGGTGTCCTCAAGGGTGAGGTCAAGGACGTCCTGCTCCTCGACGTGACCCCGCTGTCCCTCGGCATCGAGACCAAGGGCGGCATCATGACCAAGCTGATCGAGCGCAACACCACGATCCCGACCAAGCGCTCCGAGATCTTCACGACGGCCGAGGACAACCAGCCGTCCGTGCAGATCCAGGTCTACCAGGGCGAGCGCGAGATCGCGGCGTACAACAAGAAGCTCGGCATGTTCGAGCTGACCGGCCTCCCGCCGGCCCCGCGCGGCGTCCCGCAGATCGAGGTCTCCTTCGACATCGACGCCAACGGCATCATGCACGTGACCGCGAAGGACCTGGGCACGGGCAAGGAGCAGAAGATGACCGTCACCGGCGGCTCCTCGCTCGCCAAGGACGAGGTCGACCGCATGCGCCAGGAGGCCGAGCAGTACGCGGAGGAGGACCACCGCCGCCGCGAGGCCGCCGAGACCCGCAACCAGGGCGAGCAGCTCGTCTACCAGACCGAGAAGTTCCTCAAGGACAACGAGGACAAGGTTCCGGCCGAGGTCAAGACGGAGGTCGAGACCGCGGTGGCCGAGCTGAAGGAGAAGCTCAAGGGCGAGGACACGGCCGAGATCCGCACCGCGACCGAGAAGGTCGCCGCGGTCAGCCAGAAGCTCGGCCAGGCCATGTACGCCGACGCCCAGGCCGCGCAGGGCGCCGAGGGTGCCGCCGGTGCCGCCGGCGCCGGTGCCCCCAAGGCCGAGGACGACGTCGTCGACGCCGAGATCGTGGACGACGAGAAGCCGAAGGGCGGTGCGTCGGCGTGACGGAGGAGACCCCGGGCTTCAACGAGAACGAGAAGCCTGAAGGCCCCTCCGACGCCACCACCCCCGACGACGCGGCGCAGGCCGCCGGATCCGCCGACAAGGCGGGTCCGGCCGGCCCGGCCGCGCCCGGCGAAGAGCTGGTCGAGGTAGGCCTCCAGGCACAGCTGGACCAGGCCCAGGCCGCGCTCACCGAGCGCACCGGGGACCTCCAGCGGCTCCAGGCCGAGTACCAGAACTACCGTCGCCGCGTGGAGCGGGACCGGGCCACGGTCAAGGAGATCGCCATCGCGAACCTCCTGTCCGAGCTCCTCCCCACGCTCGACGACATCGGTCGCGCCCGTGACCATGGCGAGCTCGTCGGCGGCTTCAAGTCCGTCGCCGAGTCGCTGGAGACGGTCGTGTCCAAGATGGGCCTGCAGCAGTTCGGCAAGGAGGGCGAGCCCTTCGACCCGCTGGTGCACGAGGCGCTGATGCACAGCTACGCGCCCGACGTCACCGAGACCACGTGCGTGCAGATTCTGCAGCCGGGGTATCGGATCGGCGAGCGCACGATCCGCCCCGCGCGGGTCGCGGTCGCCGAGCCGCAGCCGGGCGCGAGCCCGAAGGCCGACGAGGCGTCGGACGAGGAGAGCGGTGGCCCGGAAGAGGGCTGACGCAGTGGCTGACCGGAAGGAGGGACGTCGGGGATGAGCCTGAGCAGGGACTTGCTGGAGAAGGACCTCTACAAGGTCCTCGGCGTCCCCAAGGACGCCACCGAGGCGGAGATCAAGAAGGCGTACCGGAAGCTCGCCCGCGAGTACCACCCGGACGCCAACAAGGGCGACGCCTCGGCCGAGGAGCGCTTCAAGGAGATCTCCGAGGCGAACGACGTCCTGGCCGACGCCAAGCGCCGCAAGGAGTACGACGAGGCGCGCGCCCTGTTCGGCAACGGCGGCTTCCGCCCGGGGCCGGGCGGCGGCGGCTCGTTCAACTTCGACCTGGGTGACCTCTTCGGGGGCGCCCAGGGCGGCGGTGGCGCCGGTGCCGGTGGCTTCGGCGGCGGTCTGGGCGACGTATTCGGCGGCCTGTTCAACCGGGGCGGCGGCGCGGGCACGCGCACCCAGCCGCGCCGCGGCCAGGACATCGAGTCCGAGGTGACGCTCAACTTCACCGAGGCGGTGGAGGGGGCCACGGTCCCCCTGCGGATGTCCTCCTCGGCGGCGTGCAAGGGCTGCTCCGGAACGGGCGACAAAAACGGTACGCCCAGGGTCTGCCCGACCTGCGTCGGCACCGGCCAGGTGTCGCGCGGCACGGGCGGCGGATTCTCCCTGACCGACCCCTGCCCCGACTGCAAGGGCCGCGGGCTGATCCCCGAGAACCCTTGCGACGTCTGCCACGGCAGCGGGCGCGCCAAGTCCTCCCGCACGATGCAGGTCCGCATCCCCGCCGGGGTCTCCGACGGCCAGCGGATCCGGCTGCGCGGCAAGGGTGCTCCTGGCGAGCGCGGCGGGCCCAACGGCGATCTGTACGTCGTCGTGCACGTCGGTGCGCACCCGGTGTTCGGGCGCAAGGACGACAACCTCACCGTCACCGTGCCCGTCACGTTCGCGGAGGCGGCGCTCGGCGGCGAGGTCAAGGTCCCCACGCTCGGCGGCCCACCGGTCACCCTGAAGCTGCCCGCGGGCACGCCCAACGGCCGCACCATGCGCGCCCGGGGCAAGGGCGCGGTCCGCAAGGACGGCACCCGCGGCGACCTCCTGGTCACCGTCGAGGTGACCGTGCCCACGAACCTCGGTGACACGGCGCGCGAGGCCCTCGAGGCCTACCGTGATGCCACCGACGACGAGGATCCGCGAGCGGAGCTGTTCCAGGCCGCGAAGGGAGCATGATCCATGGAAGGGACCGGCCGCCGACGTAATCCATATCCGTATGAACTGACCGACGAGTCGCCGGTCTACGTCATCTCCGTCGCCGCTCAGCTCTCGGGCCTGCACCCGCAGACGCTGCGGCAGTACGACCGCCTCGGCCTGGTCTCTCCCGACCGCACGGCCGGGCGCGGTCGCCGCTACTCCGCGCGCGACATCGAGCTGCTGCGCCAGGTGCAGCAGCTCAGCCAGGACGAGGGCATCAACCTGGCCGGCATCAAGCGCATCATCGAGCTGGAGAACCAGGTGGCCGCGCTCAAGGCGCGCGTCGCCGAGCTCCAGGCGACGGTCGAGGGTGCCGCCACGGCCATGCAGCAGGCGGAGGCGGCCGTCCACGCCTCCTACCGCCGGGACCTGGTCCCCTACCAGGACGTCCAGCAGGCCAGCGCGCTGGTGGTCTGGCGCCCGCGGCGGGACCCGCGGGAGCGCTGAGCGGACAGCGGACAGCGAAAAGGGCCGGGGGAGCACATCGCTCTCCCGGCCTTTCGCTTTTCAAGAGCGATTACGGAGAGTTATCCACAGGCCTGGTGTGGTGACGCTGGGTCCGGGACACTCGGAGCATGACGGGGGACGAGACTTCATTGCGGGCCCGGGCCGATGCCCAGGGTGGGGTGGTGCTCACGGCGCAGGCGCTGGCCGAGGGGTGGACGCGGGGCCGGCTGAGCCGCTTTCTGACAGCCGGGGGATGGACGCGGGTCCGCCCCGGGGCGTGGCTCGTGCCGGGGCGGGAGGCGGGGTGGGCGGAGCTGCTGTGGACGCATCAGCTGCTGCGGCCGGAGCTGGTGGTCAGCCACTGGTCGGCGGCGATGCTGCACGGCGTCGAGACCGGCCCGCCGGGCGAGCGCCCCGACTTCATCTGCCCCGGCCCCGCGGCCCTCAAAGGGGCCGCGCTGCACAGACTGCCGCTCGCACCGGGCGATGTGACCGTCGTGGCCGGGCTGAGGGCGACCACCGTGGCCCGGACGATGGCGGATCTGCTGCGGACGGGACCGCGGGACGAGGCGCTGGTGGCCGTCGACTCGGCCCTGAGCTGGCGGCACGGCCGCGGAGCCGGGCCGCCGGGCTCGCGCGGACGGCCGCTGACCACGCTCGACGACATCGGCCGCGCCCTGAGCCGGGCCCCGGCCCTGCGCGGCGCCGCGACCGCCGCCTGGTGGCTGGCCATGGCCGACCCCCGCTCGGGCTCACCCGCCGAGACGCTCGCCCGGCTGCGGATACACGATGCCGGGCTCCATCCCGAGACCCAGGCCATGCTCGTGGTGCCCACGACCGGCCGCCGGGTCTACCCCGACTTCCTCTTCCGCCCGCAGGGGCTGGCCGTGGAGACCGAGGGATACACCTGGCACGGCACCAGGGCGCAGCACCAGCGGGACGTCATACGGTTCAACGACCTGGCGGCGTGCCGGGAGGTCCGCCGCATCCTGCGGTTCACCTCGGCCGACGTCCGTCACCGCCCGGCGATGATGATCCGCGACATCCGCAGCGCCCTGGCCTGACGGCTCAGCCCCGGCCGAGCGCCCGCGTCACGGTGATCTCGATGACGACGCGGTCGGGGTTGGGGCGGGGGGTGCGGTGGTAGCGCTCGGCGTAGCGGGTGACGGCGTCGGCGATGACGTCGGCCTCGGTGCGCACGACGGCTCGGCCCTCGAGGGTCGCCCAGCGCTTGCCCTCCAGCTGGCAGACGGCCACCCGCGCGCCGGCCCGGCCCGCCGCCTGCACGTTGGCGACCTTGCGGCTGCTCTTGCCGGTGATGACGCGGGCGATGCCGGAGGCGGGGTCGAAGGTGACGCCGACGGGGACGACGTGCGGGGAGCCGTCCGGGCGCAGGGTGGTCAGGGTGCAGACGTGCCGCTCTCGCCAGAAGTCGACGTAGGCGGGATCGGGGTCGCGGAGGTCGATCGCCATGACGGTCAGGTTAGGCGAGGTGGTGGCCGCGGCGGGGCGGTACCACCGCCTCCGCCGTGGCCGGCGCCGGCGCGTACGCCCGATCCGGGGACACGGGAGCGCTGGCGGGAGCAGGGTTGAGTGGAATAGACTCAACTTATCGCATGTTGCCCAGAGCAGGACCGAACGTGGGTACCACGAGCACAAGGAGGAGCGCAGGTCGTGGATGCCAAGCTGACCAACAAGAGCCGGGAGGCGCTCAGCGCCGCCAGCGACCGGGCCCTGACGGCCGGGCATGCCGACATGACGCCCGCGCACCTGCTCCTGGCCCTGCTCGCCGGGCAGGAGAACGAGAACGTGATGGACCTGCTGGCCGCCGTCGAGGCCGACGCGGCCGCGCTGCGCTCGGGTGCCGAGCGGCAGCTCGCGGGACTGCCCAGCGTGCAGGGTTCCACCGTGGCACCGCCGCAGCCGAACCGCGAGTTGCTGGCGGCGCTCGCGGACGCGGCGGAGCGGGCGCGGGACCTCGGCGACGAGTACATCTCCACCGAGCACCTGCTCGTCGGCCTGGCCGCCAAGGGCGGGCGGACCGGTGAGCTGCTGGAACAACAGGGAGCGTCGGCTGGGAAGCTGCTGGCCGCGTTCGAGAACGCGAGGGGCGGACAGCGGGTGACCACCGCGGACCCGGAGGGTACGTACAAGGCGCTGGAGAAGTTCGGCACGGACTTCACGGCCGCCGCCAGGGACGGCAAGCTCGACCCCGTCATCGGGCGCGACCACGAGATCCGGCGCGTGGTGCAGGTGCTCTCGCGCCGCACCAAGAACAACCCCGTCCTCATCGGTGAGCCCGGCGTCGGCAAGACGGCCGTCGTCGAGGGGCTCGCGCAGCGGATAGTGAAGGGCGACGTCCCGGAGTCGCTGAAGAACAAGCGGCTCGTCGCGCTCGACCTGGGCGCGATGGTGGCCGGCGCGAAGTACCGCGGCGAGTTCGAGGAGCGGCTCAAGACCGTCCTGGCGGAGATCAAGGCCAGCGAGGGCCGGATCATCACGTTCATCGACGAGCTGCACACCGTGGTCGGCGCCGGCGCCGGCGGCGACTCCGCCATGGACGCGGGCAACATGCTCAAGCCCATGCTCGCCCGCGGTGAGCTGCGTATGGTCGGCGCCACCACGCTCGACGAGTACCGCGAGCGCATCGAGAAGGACCCGGCGCTGGAGCGCCGCTTCCAGCAGGTGCTGGTCGCCGAGCCCTCCGTCGAGGACTCCATCGCGATCCTGCGCGGCCTCAAGGGCCGCTACGAGGCCCACCACAAGGTGCAGATCGCGGACTCGGCGCTGGTCGCCGCCGCGACCCTGTCCGACCGCTACATCACCTCCCGCTTCCTGCCCGACAAGGCCATCGACCTCGTCGACGAGGCCGCGTCCCGGCTGCGCATGGAGATCGACTCCTCGCCCGTGGAGATCGACGAGCTGCAGCGCGCCGTCGACCGGCTGAAGATGGAGGAGCTCGCCCTCAACAACGAGTCCGACGCCGCCAGCAAGGAGCGGCTGGCCAAGCTGCGCCGCGACCTCGCCGACAAGGAGGAGGAGCTGCGGGGGCTGACCGCGCGCTGGGAGAAGGAGAAGCAGTCCCTCAACCGCGTCGGTGAGCTCAAGGAGCGCCTCGACGAGCTGCGGGTGCAGGCCGAGCGCGCCCAGCGCGACGGCGACTTCGACACCGCCTCCAAGCTGCTCTACGGCGAGATCCCGGCCGTGGAGCGGGAGCTGGCGGAGGCCGCCGAGGCGGAGGCCGAGGCGGAGCAGGAGGCCGCGGCCAAGGACCTCATGGTCAAGGAGGAGGTCGGCCCGGACGACATCGCCGACGTCGTCGCCTCCTGGACCGGCATCCCCGCGGGCCGGCTGCTCGAGGGCGAGACGCAGAAGCTGCTGCGCATGGAGGACGAGCTCGGCAAGCGGCTGATCGGGCAGGCCGAGGCCGTCCGCGCGGTGTCCGACGCCGTGCGGCGCAGCCGGGCCGGCATCGCCGACCCCGACCGGCCGACCGGCTCGTTCCTCTTCCTCGGCCCCACCGGCGTCGGCAAGACCGAGCTGGCCAAGGCGCTCGCGGAGTTCCTCTTCGACGACGAGCGGGCGATGGTCCGCATCGACATGAGCGAGTACGGCGAGAAGCACTCCGTCGCCCGGCTGGTCGGCGCCCCGCCCGGCTACGTCGGCTACGAGGAGGGCGGCCAGCTGACCGAGGCCGTGCGCCGGCGCCCGTACACCGTGGTCCTGCTGGACGAGGTGGAGAAGGCCCACCACGAGGTCTTCGACATCCTGCTGCAGGTCCTCGACGACGGCCGGCTCACGGACGGGCACGGCCGGACGGTGGACTTCCGCAACACCATCCTCATCCTCACCTCGAACCTCGGCTCCGCCTATCTGGTGGACCCGCAGCTGGACGAGGCGCAGAAGAAGGCGAAGGTGCTGGAGACCGTCCGCGGCTCCTTCCGGCCCGAGTTCCTCAACCGGCTCGACGACACCGTCGTCTTCCACCCCCTCGGCACCGGCCAGCTGGAGCGGATCGCCAAGATCCAGATCGGCTATCTGCAGCGCCGCCTCGCCGACCGCCGGCTCACCCTCGACGTCGGCGACGAGGCCCTGCGCTGGCTGGCCCGGCTGGGCCACGCCCCGCAGGAGGACGGCGGCACCCCGCCCGACCTCACCTACGGCGCCCGGCCGCTGCGCCGACTGGTCCAGACCGCCATCGGCGACCAGCTGGCCCGGGCCATCCTTGCCGGCGAGATCCGCGACGGCGACACGGTCCGCGTCGACGTCGCAGAAGGGGCGGACGGTCTCAGTGTTTCCGGCGTGTCGCCTGTGCGTACGGAGGCCGCAGCGAAATCCCTGTGACATCCGGCCCGGCGGGGGTACCAGCCCCCGCCCGGGATGGGGGAGGATGGCGGGAGACCGTACGAAGGGAAGAAAACGGTGAGCATCGACCCGTCCTCGATTCCTAATTTCGGGGGCCAGCCCGAACCGCAGCCTGAGGCGGGCCCGACAGGCCCCGTCATCCCCGACCAGGACCTGGTCAAGCAGCTTCTGGAGCAGATGGAGCTGAAGTACGTCGTCGACGACGAGGGCGACCTCGCCGCGCCGTGGGAGCAGTTCCGGACGTACTTCATGTTCCGGGGCGAGGAGGAGCAGCAGGTCTTCTCCGTGCGCACGTTCTACGACCGCCCGCACGGCATCGAGGAGAAGTCCAAGCTCCTCGAGGTCATCGACGACTGGAACCGTCGCACGCTGTGGCCCAAGGTCTACACGCACACCCACGACGACGGCACCGTCCGCCTCATCGGCGAGGCGCAGATGCTGATCGGCGTCGGCGTCGCGCTGGAGCACTTCGTCTCCAGCACGGTCAGCTGGGTGCGGGCCTCGATCGAGTTCGACAAGTGGCTCGTCGAGCAGCTCGGCCTGGAGGCCGACGCCGAGTCCGACGGCGAGGACAAGCCGGACGACGAGGCGTAGGGGTCAGTAGCGGCCTGTCACATCGGGACCCTGGCCACGGCCAGCAGGTACGTCCCGTAGAAGAACGACAGCCCGGCCAGCGCGCCCGTCGTCACGGCGATGGTGCGGGGCCGGGCTTTCGCCATGGCCAGGGCCGCCGGCAGCAGCAGCGGGAAGGCCGGCAGCAGAAAGCGCGGCTTGGAGGCGAAGTAGCTGGAGCCGCCGACCGCGATGACGGTCAGCACCAGCACGTACACCAGCAGTGCCGCCGGGGGCCGGTCCAGGGTCAGGTACACCAGCGCGACCAGCGCCACGGCGAGGATCGCCACGGCCATGTAGTACGCCATGTAGTCGCGCGCGACGATCAGGTGCCGGATGAACCGGAAGGCGTCCCTTCCGAAGTCGAAGCGCGAGCCCCACAACCGCTGCACCTCGAAGTAGCCCAGCGGCCCGCCGCCGGAGTGGAAGCCGGCCCAGACGACGTAGCCCGCCCAGCCCACCGGTGCGATGGCGGCGCCCGTCCACACCCGCCAGTCCCGGCGCGAGCGGTCGTCCCGCCACAGCGTGAGCGCGGCGGCGCAGCAGACGGCGGCGGCGACGGCGATGGCGTTGGGGCGGGAGAGCCCCGCCAGCAGGGCCAGTACCCCGGACCACAGCCGCCGGCCCGTGATCGCCGCGTACAGAGCCCATGCCGCCAGCGCGGTCATCAGGGACTCCGTGTACGCCATGGTCTGCACGATGGCGTGCGGCAACAGCCCCCACAGCAGCACCAGCAGCGTCCCCACGCGCCGCCCGTGCAGCCGCTCGCCGACCGCGTAGACGCCCCAGGCCGCCGCCCCGGCCGAGGCCCAGGCGACGAGCAGCCCGGCGGTGACGACGGTGAACGGGAGCACCGTCGCCACCGCCCGCACCAGGCCCGGGTAGAGCGGGAAGAAGGCCAGGTCGTTGAAGATGACCCCGCGCGTGGTGGGCGACGGCAGGATCGTGCCGTAGCCGTCGCGGGCGATGCCCGCGTACCAGATGCCGTCCCACAGGTGCCCCAGCAGCGTGCGCGGGTGCTTGCCGATGGACCAGGCCCACGCGGCCATCACCGTCATGCCGCTCAGCCGGGCGGCGGCGTACAGCCCGAGCGCCGGCAGCGCCCGCCGCAGCGCTTCGCGCACGCGGTCCGTGCGACCGGCCCGGCGGCGGGCCCGGTCGGTGCGGTGCGGCTCCGCGGCCCGGGCGGGTGCGGCGTCGTGTTGAACGGCTGGGCCGGCGGACACGGGGGCACCTCCGGTGCTGGTGCGGACGGTTGGAGGCACACCGGCGGCATCCGGGCGCATACCGACCATGCGGCCGATGCCCCGCGCGCGCGAGACGGAGCGCCCGTCAGCGGTGTGCCTTCCACCCGCTCGGCCGCACGGCGGAGTGTCGGCGGGGCGAGCGGGCCCGCCATGTGCTGTGCCGCCGTACCGGCCCCGCCTATCGTGACCTTGATCGCCTGAACTGATGTGGCACCGAGGGGAAAGCGGGACGCGAATGGCTATGGACGCTGTGGATGTCACGGGCTTGGGCTGGAGCCCGGCGGCGCGCGTGCGGGGGATGGGCGCGTCGGTCTTCACCGAGATGACCGAGCTGGCGCGGCGCACGGGAGCGGTCAACCTGGGCCAGGGCGTGCCCGAACTGGACAGCCCCGCCCCGCTGCTGCGGGACGTCGCCGACGCCGTGCTCGCGGGCGCCAACCAGTACCCGCCCGCGTACGGCTTCGCCGCGCTGCGCGAGGCCGTCGCGGCGCACCAGCGCCGCCGCTACGGGCTGGAGTACGAGCCGCAGGGCGAGGTGCTCGTCACCACCGGCGCGACGGAGGCCCTGGCGGCGGTGCTGCTGGGCCTGTGCGACCCCGGTGACGAGGTCATCGCCTTCGACCCCTGCTACGACGCCTACCCGGCGGGCGCGCGCTTCGCGGGCGCGAAGCTGGTGCCCGTGCCGCTGGCCGAGGGCGAGGGGGAGGGCGCCGGCTTCGTCCTGGACGTGGACGCGCTGCGCGCGGCCGTGACCGGCCGCACCCGCGTCCTGCTGCTCAACACCCCGCACAATCCCACCGGCAAGGTGTTCGACGCCGGGGAGCTGGCCGCCATCGCCGGGCTGTGCCGGGAGCACGACCTGACGGTGGTGACGGACGAGGTGTACGAGCACCTGGTCTACGGCGACGCCGTGCACCGGACGATCGCCGCCCTCCCGGGGATGCGGGAGCGGACGCTGACGATCTCCTCGGCCGGCAAGACCTTCAACGTCACCGGCTGGAAGATCGGCTGGGTGTGCGGGCCGGCGCATCTGGTGCGGGCGGCGGCATCCGTGAAGCAGTTCCTCACCTATGCCACGGGAACGCCGTACCAGGAGGCGCTCGCCCGGGCGCTGGGGGGCGTGGAGGAGTGGGCGACGGAGCTCCGTGGAATTCTGCGCCGTAATCGCGACCTGCTGAGCGACGGGCTCGCGCGTGCGGGTCTGCGCCCCTATCGCGCGGACGCGGGCTATTTCGTCCAGGCGGACATCCGCGCGTGGGGGCATGAGGACGGCGTGCGATTCTGCCGTGAACTGCCGCTGCGCGCCGGGGTGGTGGCCATTCCCACGTCCGCCTTCCAACTGCGCCCCGACGCCCCTTCCCATCTGGTGCGTTTCTCCTTCTGCAGGCGGGAGAAGTCGGTGGTGGAGGCCGTGGAGAAGCTGATTGCCGCCGCTTGATCAAAGGATGTGCGGGCGGCTCATGCCCGCCCGCATATGCGTCCGGCGGATCTCGACTTCCGCCGGACGCCGGTCTGTTGAACATTTGAACTGCATGGCGCTCGCGTGGATGGAAAGTTGCAGATGATGGGTAAAACTGCTGTGGACGCCGCTCATTCGTGATTCCCTCTCATTCAGAGCCACGTTGAGAGACAACTCCTGGGAATCCCCGCAACCCGGAATCGCATCGCCGGAACGGAACCGAGGAGCTCAAATGTGGGCATGAGCCGGCGCACCCGAAGGAATCTGGTCCTCCGCGGGGCGGGCCGGCCCACCCTCCACTGCTCGTTCGCGGAGCCGACCCATGCTCACCACCCTCAAGACCACCTACACCGATACCCGCGCCGCCGATCTCGCCTGGTGTCTGGGGAAGGAGCCCCTTCCCGCCCTGGCGGTCCTCGATCTCCAGCTCGACGAGTCGGCGGTGCAGCTGCGCCTGCTGGGCGCCTCCCACCAGGTCATACTCGAAGAGGAGGGCGGGGTTTGTTCGGAGACCGTCGCCTGCATACCCGGCAGCAGCACCCCGCTGCCCCTCGGCGTCGCCAAGCGCGTCGGCGCCTGGGAGTACGAATTCGCGGCACGCGTCGAGACCCTCTCGCGCAGCTCGTTCGCGGGGCGCGCGCAGGAACTGCTCGCGCTCGTCGCGGAGCACCCCCAGGGCCTGGCCGGCACCTTTCCCGGCGACCCCCACGCCTTCACCGCGCTGCTCGCCCAGCGCCGCGAGGGCCAGATAAGTTGGCGCACCTGGCACGCGTATCCCCAGGAGGGACGGCTGGTCGCCACCCGGACCCGCGTGGGAGTGCGGGCGACCGCACCCCTGTGAAGTCACCCAACAGCGTGAGTATTAAACCCGTGTGGGTGACAGGGGGGTACCGGCTCGTGACGTAGCGTTCCCGCATGGTCCACCGCCCGGTACCAGCGCGGCTGCCCGTACCGGCCGGGCTCGGCCGCCTCCTCGTCCTGACCACGGTCTTCGTCTGCGCCGCCTGCGGGCTGGTGTACGAGCTCGAACTGGTCGCGCTCGCCTCCTATCTGATCGGCGACTCCGTCACCCAGGCCTCCGTCGTCCTGTCGGTGATGGTCTTCGCCATGGGCGTGGGCTCGCTGCTCGCCAAGCGGCTGCGCGCACGTGCGGCCCTCGGCTTCGCGGCCGTCGAGGCGGTGCTGGCGCTCACCGGCGGTCTCTCGGCCATGGCGCTGTACGGCTGTTTCGCCTGGTACGGCCAGACCCGGCCGGCCCTGGTGGGGTTCTCGCTCGTGATCGGGGTGCTGATCGGCGCCGAAGTGCCGCTGCTGATGACCCTCATCCAGCGCATCCGCCGCCAGGACGCCGGCTGTGCGGTCGCCGACCTGTTCGCCGCCGACTACGTGGGCGCCCTCGTCGGCGGGCTCGCCTTCCCCTTCCTGCTGCTGCCCGTCCTCGGACAGCTGACGGGCGCCCTGCTGACCGGCGCGGTCAACGCCGTCGCCGGCGGGGCGCTGGTGCTGTGGCTCTTCCGCGGCGACCTGTCCCTGCGGGCGCGCTGGACGCTGCTGACGGCCAACGGCCTGGTGCTGGTGGTGCTGGCCGTCTGCTCGGTGCTCACCGGTCCCTTCGAACGGGCCGCGCGGCACGCCGTGTACGGGGCGGACGTGCGGGTCGCCGTGCACAGCCAGGTCCAGGAGGTCGTGCTGACCGGCGGGGGCGGCAGCGGCCGGCCGCTCTCCCTCTTCCTCGACGGCCGGCTGCGCGTCAGCGGCGACGAACCGCGCTACCACGAGGCCCTCGTCCGCCCTGCCATGGCCGGCGGCCCGCACGCGCGCGTCCTCGTCCTCGGCGGCGGCGACGGCCTCGCGGTGCGGGAGGTGCTGCGCCACGACGGCGTCGGCTCCGTCACCGTCGTCGAGCTCGACCCCGCCGTGGTGCGGCTGGCCCGCACCGACCCGGAGCTGGCCGCCCTCAACCACCGCGCCTACCGCGACCGGCGCGTACGGGTCGTGGCGGGCGACGCGTTCGACTGGCTGCGCGAGGCGCGCGGCGGGGCCGGCGGCCCGTACGACGTGGTGATCTCCGATCTGCCCGACCCCGGGCTCACCCCCAGCACCAAGCTGTACTCCCAGGAGTTCTACGGCCTGGTGGCCCGCGTGCTGGCCCCCGGCGGGCGCATGGCGGTCCACGGCGGCGATCCCGACGCCCGCCCGCACACCTTCTGGACCGTGGACGCCACGGTCCGCTCCGTGGGTCTGCGCACCGCGCCCTACGGCGTCCGGGCGCTGCCCGCGCCGCACACCGACCGGCAGGGCTGGGGCTTCCTGCTCGCCTCCCGCACGCCCGTGCGGCCGCTGCAGCCCGACACGGGGCCGCCCGTGCGGGAGCTGCACGGCCGGCCCGGGCTGCTGCCGTCGACCCTGATGCACCCGCGCTACGCGGCGGGGTGAGGGCGCAGGGCCGTGCGGAAGGCGCCGGGGGCCAGGCCCGTGCGCTGCCGGAAGAACTTGGAGAAGTTGGCGGCGTCGTCGAAGCCGAGCCGGTCGGCGATCCTGGCCGCGGGCAGGTCGCTGTGCGCAAGCAGCCGCTTGGCCTCCAGCGTCACCCGCCGGTCGATGAACTCCTTCGCGCCGACCCCGGCCGCCGCCGTCGTGGCCCGCGAGAGGGTGCGGGGCGCGTAGCCGAGCACCGTGGCGTAGTCGGCGACCCGGTGGTGGGTGGCGAAGCCGCGCTCGACGGCGGCGCGGAAGCGCACGAACGTCTCGCCGGGTACGGGGGCGCCGCTCGCGACGGCGCTGCCGTGGGCCAGGCGCAGCACCAGGACGGACAGCAGGTGGCGCAGGACGTCCGTGTGGATGCCGGCGGGCAGGTGGGCTCCGGTGCGGAAGTCGGTGGCCAGATGGCGCACGGCGCAGAAGACGGCCTCCCGGTCGCCGCCGGCCGGCCGCCACAGCACCGGGCGGAACGGGTCGTCGGCCGCCTCCGAGACCGCGGTGCCGGGCGGCAGGAAGCCGGGCTGGACGAGGACGACGGTGCCCTCGAGCGCGGAGACGTCGCCGAACTGCTGCACCTGGCCGGGCCGGACCCACAGCACCGAACCCGCGTCGAGCGTGTGGGCGGTGAAGTCCACGGTGTGGGTGGCGGAGCCGGAGTCGACGGCGACGATCTGGTGGAAGGCCGGCCGCTGCGGCCTGGTCAGCAGGCCCTCGGGGGCGCGCTCGCGCAGGGCGGCCAGCGTCAGGACCTCCAGGCCGGCCGGGGTGCCGGGCGGGGCGTCGTAGGCGAGATCGACGATCCCGCGGCCTGCTCGGCCGCCGCAGTCGCCGTCCGGGTCATCATGTCGTTTTTTCACCATGGAGAGACGCGAGCCTACCTGGCCGGTGCCAGGGGGCGGTCATAGCGTGGTCGCTCGGTACTACAGCGGTTCGACACGCAACAGGAGACCCCCATGGCGAAGATCGCCCTCTTCGGCGCCACCGGCACGATCGGCAGCCGCATCCTGCGCGAGGCGCTGGACCGCGGCCACCAGGTCACGGCCGCCCTCCGCGAACAGTCCAAGATCACGGAGCGGCACCCGGGCCTCATGGTCGTCAGCGGTGACGTGCTCGACGCCGCCTCGGTCGCCGCCGTGGCCAAGGGCCATGACGTCCTGGTCAGCGCGGTCGGCGGCGGCGACGGCCCCGGCCATGTCGCCACCATCGCGCCTGCTGCGAAGTCCCTGGTCCTGGGGCTGCGCCGGCTCGGGGACGCCGCCCCCAGGCTCATCGCCGTCGGCGGCGCCGGCTCGCTGCGCACCCCGGACGGCAAGCAGGTCTGGGACGCGGAGGGGATCCCGGACTTCCTGCTGCAGATCATGCACGCGCACGGGGACGCGCTGGAGTACTACCGGACCGTCTCCGACGTCCGCTGGACCAACATCAGCCCCGCCGCCCTGATCGAGCCCGGCGAGCGGACGGGTACGTACCGCACCGCGCTGGACGAGCTCGTCGCGGACGCGCAGGGCAGGAGCCGGATCTCCGCCGAGGACTACGCGGTGGCGGTCGTCGACGAGATCGAGGCGCCGAAGCACATCGGTGAGCGGTTCACGGTCGGTTACTGACCGTCTTACGACGGAAAGTTCGATCGGATTCGACCGGGGCGGGCCTGCTGCGGGAGCCGGTGGGTAGGCTCGCTAGCTATGGAGCATGAGGTGTTCGTTCCGTTTCCCGTCGGTGCGGTGCGGCGGGTTCTCTCCGACCCCGCACGCGTCGCCCGGTGTGTCCCCGGCCTGCAGCAGGACGCCTCGTCCGGCGCGGCGCTGACGGGGCGGCTGCGGGTGCGCATCGGCGGTTCCACGATCACCTACCGGGGAGCCCTGCGGCTGACCGAGCGGGACGGTTCGTACGAGCTGTCCGGCGAGGGCACGGAGGCGCGGGGGACCGGCACGGTGACGCTCGCGCTGAGCGCCCTGCCGGAGGAGATGCCGGGCGGCACGCGGCTGAGCTGCCTGGGCACGGTCAGCGGCGCCGGCCGGCTCGCGGAGTTCGACGCGAAGACCGCGGAGTCCGCCGCGCGACGGCTGCTCGACCGCTTCGGCGCGGCGCTGGCGGAGGAGCTCCGCGAGGACGAGGCCGCCGTCCCGCTCGCGGAACCGGCCGCGCCCGTCGCGGCGCACGCCCCCGACGCCGCGGACCAGGCCGACGACGACTCCGAGGCCTTCGAGGACGACGCCCTCGACGACGAACCCCCCGCCGAGGCCGCCCACGCCCGCCGCACGATGATCGGCCGAAGCGCGGAAGAGGTCGACCACGCCCCGCCCAGGGGGCGCTACGCCCCCGTCCCCGCCCCGGAGACCACCTCCGGCACGGCCGTCCTGCGCTGGGCCGCCCCCGCGGCGGCGATCGCCCTGGCGGGCGCGGTGGTGGTGACGAGGGCGCTGCGCCGCAAGCGCTGACGCCACGTCAAGCGGCCCCGGTCGCAGCCCCGTCCCCGTAGGGTCGGACCGTGAGCGAAAACGTAACGCTGGGCGCCGGTAGCGCCGAGGTGACCGTGGAACCCGCCAACGGCTGCCGCCTCGGCAGCCTGAAGATCGGTGGGACCGAACTCCTGCGTCAGGGCGAGCGCTACGGCGCCTTCCCCATGGTCCCCTGGTGCGGCCGCACCGAGCTCGGCCGCTTCCGCAACGGCGACGAGATCCACCAACTGCCCATCAACTCCGCACCGCACGCCATCCACGGCACCGGCCGCGACACGGCCTGGCGCACCGCCCGGGCGGAGGAGCGCAGTGCCGCGTTCACCTACGACCTGGCCGACCCCTGGCCGTACAGCGGCCGTGTCACCCAGTTGGTCGAACTGACCGACGACTCCCTCACCCTCACCATGGGCGTCGAGACCTACGGCGACTCCTTCCCGGCGCAGGCCGGCTGGCACCCCTGGTTCCTGCGCAACCTCGGCACCGGCAAGGACGTGGAGATCGACTTCCGGCCCGCCTGGCAGGAGGAGCGGGGCGAGGACCACCTGCCCACCGGCCGGCGCATCGACCCCCGGCCCGGCCCCTGGGACGACTGCTTCGGCATGCCCGACGGCGTCGACGTCACCCTCACCTGGCCCGGGGTGCTGGAGCTGAAGGGCACCAGCCGTACCGAGTGGGTCGTCGTCTACGACGAGCAGACCGAGGCCGTCTGCGTCGAGCCGCAGTCCGGCCCCCCGAACGGGCTCAACACCCATCCCCGCCTGGTCACGCCGATCGATCCGCTGGAGATCTCCACGACGTGGACCTGGCGGTCCCTGGCCTAAGCTCATGGCCATGAGCGATGTGCGTGACGCCCTGCTGCAGCAGATCAAGGACAAGGCCGTGGTGCACGGCAAGGTGACCCTCTCCTCCGGCAAGGAGGCCGACTACTACATCGACCTGCGCCGGATCACCCTGGACGCCGAGGCGGCGCCGCTGGTCGGCCAGGTCATGCTGGACGCCACGGCGGACCTGGACTTCGACGCCGTGGGCGGGCTCACCCTGGGCGCCGACCCGGTGGCCACCTCGATGCTGCACGCGGCCGCCGCGCGCGGCCGCAAGCTGGACGCCTTCGTCGTCCGCAAGGCGCAGAAGACGCACGGCATGCAGCGTCGCATCGAGGGCCCGGACATCAAGGGCCGCCGCGTGCTCGTGGTCGAGGACACCTCGACCACCGGCGGCTCCCCGCTGACCGCCGTCGAGGCGGCCCGTGAGGCGGGCGCGGAGGTCGTCGCCGTGGCGACCATCGTCGACCGCGGTGCGGAATCCGCCATCGAGGGCGCCGGCCTGCGCTACGTGACCGGCTACTCCCTCGGGGACCTCGGTCTGTCCTGACCTGCCGCTTCTCCAGCAGTGCCGCCATAGGGCGCGTGGTTTCACGTGAAACCACGCGCCCTGCGCATATGAGCGTGGTGGGCCTCATGTGGAGTAATTCGGGGAGTCTGGGAAGATGGGTCCGACGATGACCGTCGCCCCCTAGGTCAGGGCCCGTATTTCGCCCGTACCCGCACATCACAAGGAGCGGACAGATGCCCATCGCAACCCCCGAGGTCTACAACGAGATGCTCGACCGGGCGAAGGCAGGCAAGTTCGCCTACCCGGCCATCAACGTCACCTCGACGCAGACTCTCCACGCCGCGCTGCGCGGATTCGCCGAGGCGGAGAGCGACGGCATCATCCAGATCTCCACCGGTGGTGCGGAGTTCCTGGGCGGCCAGTACAGCAAGGACATGGTCTCGGGCGCCGTCGCGCTCGCCGAGTTCGCGCACGTCGTCGCCAAGAAGTACCCGGTGAACATCGCGCTGCACACCGACCACTGCCCCAAGGACAAGCTCGACGGCTACGTCCGTCCGCTCCTCGCGATCTCCCAGGAGCGCGTGGCCGCCGGTCTGAACCCGCTCTTCCAGTCCCACATGTGGGACGGCTCCGCCGAGAAGCTCGACGAGAACCTTGCGATCGCGAAGGAGCTCCTCGCCGAGGCCGTGAAGGCGAAGATCATCCTCGAGGTCGAGATCACCCCGACCGGTGGCGAGGAGGACGGCGTCTCCCACGAGATCAACGACGATCTCTACACCACCGTCGCGGACGTCGAGCGCACCGCCGAGGCGCTGGGCCTGGGCGAGAAGGGCCGCTACCTGCTGGCCGCCTCCTTCGGCAACGTCCACGGCGTCTACAAGCCGGGCAACGTCGTCCTCAAGCCGGAGCTGCTGCGCGAGCTGCAGGACGGCATCGCCGCCAAGCACGGCAAGGCCGACCCGTTCGACTTCGTCTTCCACGGCGGCTCCGGCTCCACGGAGCAGGAGATCCGCACCGCGCTGGAGAACGGCGTCGTGAAGATGAACCTCGACACCGACACCCAGTACGCCTTCACCCGCCCGGTGGCGGCCCACATGTTCAGCAACTACGACGGCGTCCTGAAGGTCGACGGCGAGGTCGGCGACAAGAAGACCTACGACCCGCGCACCTGGGGCAAGCTGGCCGAGGCGAGCATGGCCGAGCGCGTCACCAAGGCCTGCGCCGACCTGCGCTCCACGGGCACCAAGCTGAAGTAGGCACGGTCCCCAGGACCCTTGCGCAAGGGGCCCGGCCCTCCGCTCACCGAGCGGCGGACCGGGCCCTTTCGCGTGGCCGGGCGCGCCCGTGCGGGAGATGATCCCGGCATGAGCGACTCCGCACCGGAACCCGGTCGCGGGCCCCGCCCCGAGCCGCCCCCGGCGCACCCCACGGCGGCACCGGCCGGGGCTCCCGCCGACGCCGCGCCCGCGGTGCGCATGGGCACCGCCACGGGACGCGCGGTGCTGCTGACGGCCGTGCTCGGCTCCGGCATGGCCATGCTGGACAGCACCGTCGTCAACGTCGCCCTGCCGCACATCGGCCGGGACCTCGACGCCGACCTCGCCGCCCTGCAGTGGACCGTCAACGCCTACATGCTCACCCTGGCCGGGCTGATCCTCCTCGGCGGCTCCCTGGGGGACCGCTACGGACGGCGGCGGGTGTTCGTCGTCGGCGTGGTGTGGTTCGCGCTCGCGTCGCTGCTGTGCGGCATCGCACCCAATGCCGGGGTGCTGATCGCGGCCCGCGCGCTGCAGGGCGTCGGCGGCGCCCTGCTCACCCCCGGCTCACTCGCCCTCATCCAGGCCGTCTTCCGCCCCGACGACCGGGCCGCCGCGGTCGGCGCCTGGTCCGGGCTGGGCGGCGTGGCCTCGGCGGTCGGCCCGTTCGTGGGCGGCTACCTGGTGGACGGGCCCGGCTGGCGCTGGGTGTTCCTGATCAACCTGCCGCTCGCGGCCGTCTGCGTGGTCGTCGCCCAGCGCCACGTACCCGAGACCCGGGACCCCGCCGCGCACGGCCGCTTCGACGTGCTCGGCGCCGCACTGGCCGCGCTCGCGCTCGGCGGCGTGACCTACGCGCTGATCGCCGCGCCGGACCAGGGCGCCTCGCCCTGGGTGATCGGCCCGGCGGTCGCCGGCGTGCTGCTGGGCGTTGCGTTCGTGTACGTCGAGGGGCGACGGGACGACCCGATGCTGCCGCTGGAGATCTTCGCCGTCCGGCAGTTCTCGGCCATCAACCTCGTCACGGTCTTCGTCTACGCGGCCTTCAGCGGCTTCTTCTTCCTCTCCGTGCTCCAGCTGCAGGTCGTGGTCGGCTGGTCCGCCCTCGCCGCGGGCACGGCCCTGCTGCCCACGACCGTGCTGATGCTGCTGCTGTCCGCCCGCTCCGGACGGGTCGCCCAGCGCGTCGGCCCCCGTATTCCCCTGACGCTCGGCCCGGTGCTGTGCGCCGTGGGGCTGCTGCTGATGACCCGCGTCGGCGCGGGCGCGGTGTACTGGCGCGACGTCCTGCCCCCGCTCGTCGTCCTCGGCCTGGGCATGGTGGTGCTGGTCGCGCCGCTGACGTCGACGGTCCTGGCGTCCGTCGACGTCTCCCGCGCCGGCCTGGCCAGCGGCATCAACAACGCCGCCGCCCGCGCCGCCGGCCTGATCGCGGTGGCCGCGCTGCCGCTGGCCGCCGGCATGGAATCCGACGTCTACCGCGATCCGGCGGCCTTCTCCGCCACCTTCGACAAGGCAATGCTGATGTGCGCGGGCGCGCTGCTGGTGGGCGCGGTGCTGGCCTGGGCCACGGTCCGCGCGCCGCGGCGGCGGGTGTGCCACCCGGAGTGCGAGTACCACTGCGGGGTCTCCTCGCCGCCGCTCGATCCCGGCGACGCATAGGCCCTCACCGGCGGCTGCGGCAGACTGGAGCCCATGTCGATTCACGAGAACCTTCTCGGGGGACCGCCCCCGACCCACCTCCCCGACGACCCCGAGCCGCGCGAGCTGCTCGCCTCCGGAGCGGCCCCCGCCGAGGTCGCCGCCAAGTACCCCTCCTCCTCGCTCGCGTGGGCCCAGCTCGCCGACGAGGCGTTCGAGGGCGGCCGGGTCGTCGAGTCGTACGCGTACGCCCGCACCGGCTACCACCGCGGCCTCGACGCGCTGCGCCGCAGCGGCTGGAAGGGCCACGGCCCGGTGCCGTTCGAGCACGAGCCCAACCGCGGCTTCCTGCGCGCCCTGCACGCCCTCGCCCGGGCGGCGCAGTCGATCGGCGAGCAGGAGGAGTACGAGCGCTGCACGACCTTCCTGCGCGACAGCTCCCCGACGGCCGCCAACACCCTCGGCTGACGAAGCGCCGACGCACCGCGAACGCCGTCACGGCCCTTGCCGTGGCGGCGTTCGTGCACCGATGATCGCGGCGTACCCCGGCGAGACCCCGGCGATCCCGGGAGCGACGGCAGTGGAGGCGACGCGTGACTTCGGAACCACGGCTCGACCAGACCACCACCCCCCATCTGGACTTCACGGGCACCACCCCGTACGAGGACTACGTCCGTGCCGACGTCCTCTCCCACCTGCAGGAACCGCTTTCGGACGACCCCGGCGAGATGGTCTTCCTCGTCACCACCCAGGTGATGGAGCTGTGGTTCACCGTCATCGTCCACGAGTGGGAGACCGCGGCCCGTGCCCTGCGCGGGGACGACCTGCCCGTCGCGATGGCGGCCCTCAAACGCTCCACGTACGAGCTCGAATCGCTCAACGCCTCCTGGAAGCCGCTCGCGCACCTGACCCCGGCCCAGTTCAACTCCTTCCGCTCCGCCCTCGGCGACGCCTCCGGCTTCCAGTCGGCCACCTACCGCCGCCTGGAGTTCCTCCTCGGCGAGAAGTCCCCGGCGCTGCTGGTCCCCTACCGCGGCACCCCGCGCATCCACGCGGAACTGGAGAAGGCGCTGCACGCGCCGAGCCTGTACGACGAGGTCCTGCGCTACCTGGCGCGGCGCGGCCACGCGATACCCGCCGCCGTCCGCGACCGCGACGTATCCCAGCGCTACATCGGCGACCCGGCGGTCGAGGACGTCTGGCAGCGCGTCTACGCGGGCGACCAGAACAGCGAGGAGTGCCGGCTGGGCGAGGCCCTGACCGAGGTCGCCGAGCTGGTCTGGCGCTGGCGCAACGACCACCTGGTGGCGACCCGCAGAGCGATGGGCGCGAAGGTGGGGACGGGCGGGTCGGCCGGGGTCGCCTGGCTGGAGAAGCGGGCGACCAAGCACGTCTTCCCCGAGCTGTGGACGGCCCGCAGCCGTGTCTGAGCCCCTCGCCGCCGAGGCCGCGGCCCTCGACGCCGCGGATCCGCTGCGCGGCAAACGGGCGGAGTTCGTGCTGGAAGGGGACGGGGAGGAGGGGGCCGAGGTCGTCTACCTCGACGGCAACTCCCTCGGGGCGCTGCCCCGGGCCGTCCCCGGCCGCGTCGCCGACGTCGTCGCCCGCGAATGGGGGCGGTTGCGCGTCCGGTCGTGGACCGAGTCCGGGTGGTGGACCGCGCCCGAGCGGGTCGGCGACCGGATCGGACGGCTCGTCGGGGCCGGCCCCGGCCAGGTCGTGGCCGGCGACTCCACGAGCGTCAACGTCTTCAAGGCGGTCGTCGCCGCGATCCGGCTCGCAGGCCAGGACGGCCACGGCCGCGACGAGGTCCTCGTGGACGCGGCCACGTTCCCGACGGACGGTTACCTCGCCCGCTCCGCCGCCCGCATGACCGGCTGTCGCATCCGCGCCGCCGACGCCGCGGACATCGCGGACGCGGCCGGCCCGCGCACCGCCGTCGCGCTCGTCAACCACGTCGACTACCGCACCGGCCGCCTGAACGACCTGCCCGCCACGACCGCCGCCCTGCACGCCGCGGGGGCGCGCGTCGTCTGGGACCTGTGCCACAGCGCGGGCGCGCTGCCCATCGGGCTCGACGCCCACGGCGTGGACCTCGCGGTCGGCTGCACATACAAGTACCTCAACGGAGGCCCCGGTTCGCCCGCCTTCCTCCACGTCCGGCGCGACCTGCAGCCCCGCTTCGACTCGCCGCTGCCCGGCTGGAACTCCCACGCCGACCCCTTCGGCATGTCCCCCGACTACGTCCCCGCCGACGGCGCCCCGCGCGGCCGGGTCGGCACGCCGGACATCCTCTCCCTCCTCGCCCTCGACGCGGCCCTCGACGTCTGGGACGGCGTCGACCCCACCGCCGTACGGGCCAAGAGCCTCGCCCTCACCGACTTCTTCCTGCGCTGCGTCCGGACGTACGTACCGGCGGGCCGCGCCGAGTCCCTCACGCCGGACGCGCACGACCGGCGCGGCAGCCAGGTGTCCCTGCGGTGCGTCCCGGACGCGGAGGCGGTGATGGCGGAGCTCGTCCGCCGGGGCGTCGTCGGCGACTTCCGCCCGCCGGACGTCCTGCGCTTCGGCTTCACCCCGCTCTACACGCGCTTCGCGGACGCCGAGCGGGCGGCACGCGTACTGGCCGGGGTGCTCGGCCGGTGACCGGGCCCGTGGCGGTGACCGTCGCGTACGGGCCCCATCCCAGCCAGGTCATCGACCTCTACCGCGGCGGCCCGGCGGCACTCCGGGTGACGCTGCTGCACGGCGGCTTCTGGCGCGAGGCCTACGACCGCCACCACCTCGCGCCGCTGGCCGCGACGCTGGCCGGCCGGGGAGCGGAGGTCGTCCTGGCGGAGTACCGCCGCGTGGGCGGGGGCGGCGGCTGGCCCGCCACCTTCGACGACGTCGTACGGGCCCTGGAGGCGGGCGAGCGCGCCTGTACGGCCTCGCGGCACGTGCTGGTGGGGCACTCGGCGGGCGGCCACCTGGCGCTGTGGGCGGCGTCCTCGCCCCTGGCCGCCGGGGTCCGCGTCGACCACGTCGTCGCGGTGGCCCCGGTGGCCGACCTGGCCCGCGCGCGGGCCCTGCGGCTGAGCGGCGGGGCGGTGGCGGAGCTGGTGGTTCCGGGGGAGGAGGCGGCGGCGGACCCGATGCGGCTGCCGCCGCCGCGGGCGCCGGTGACGGTGCTGCACGGGACGGAGGACGGGGAGGTGCCGGTGGGGCTGTCGCGGGCCTATGCCGGGGCGGCGGGGGCGGGGGTGACGCTGGAGCTGCTGGAGGGGGCGGGGCACTACGAGCCGATCACGGTGGGCACCCCGGAGTGCGCCCGGCTGCTGGCCGTAACCGGGGGCTCCGCCCCCGGACCCCCGGTCCTCAAACGCCGGACGGGCTGATTTGTTCTCCGCGTAGTACTTGAGACGGACCCCCGTAGATCCCCACACGTGCGGACGCCGTGCGCGATGGACTTGCCTACCGTTGACGACGTGAAGCACACCCATGAGACGAACGGCCTGCGCAGCGAGATGCGCATGGTGGAGAGCGCCCTCGAGGGCATACGCCAGGACCTGTTCACCGACGCCTTCGCCTTCCGGCCGCTGCCGCCCCTCGCCGGCGGCAACGGGCTCGTGCGCAGGATGCCGGGCGGCCTCGCCCGGTACGTGCGCTGGTTCCCGCACGCCGCCGTCGCCGGGTTCACGATCCTGGTCATGCTGGGGGCGCTGGCGTACCGGCCCGGCGTCGGCGGCGTGCTGCTGGCGCTGTTCGCGGGCGTGCCGCTGGTGACCACGCTGTTCCGGCCCGTCGGCGCCTGGTGGCTGTCGCTCGCGGCGGCCTTCGTCAGCGGCGTCGTCCTGGGCGGCCAGCTGTGGAGCCCGAGCGGGTTCGTCTCGCACGTCGCCGTGATGGTGATCGTGGCCTCGCGCACCCGGCCGCGCATCGCCGCGGAGATGTGGCTGATCACGACCGCCTTCGGGGTGTTCCTCAGCTCGCTGCACGGCTACGGCTACGACGACGGCACGGTCGAGATGACCCTCCTCTCCGGCATGATCCTCTTCGCCGTCGCGGCCTTCCGCGGCCTGCGCGACTCCAAGCGGCAGGTCGCCGCGCAGGCGGCCGTCACCGAGGTCGAGCGCTCCCGCCGCACCGTGCTCGAGGAGCGCACCACGATCGCCCGCGAGCTGCACGACGTCGTCGCCCACCACATGTCCGTGGTGGCCATCCAGGCCGAGGCCGCGCCCTACCGCGTCGCGGACACGCCGCCCGAGCTGGCCGCCGCCTTCGCCACGATCCGGGAGAACGCCGTGGCCGCCCTCACCGAGCTGCGCCGCGTGCTGGGCGTCGTACGGTCCGAGGACCCGGACGCGTTCGCCGACCCCGAGGCGCCGCAGCCGACGCTGGCCGACCTCGGCGGGCTGCTGGCCAACGTCCGCGAGGCCGGCCTCGACGTCGAGCACGTCACCACCGGCGCGGCCCGCCCGCTGCCGCAGGGCGTGGAGCTGTCCGCGTACCGCATCGTCCAGGAGGCCCTCAGCAACGCGCTGCGGCACGCCCCGGGCTCCACGGCCCGCGTGGAGATCAGCTATGTCCTCGGCGGGCTCGGCCTGCGCATCGTCAACGGCCGCCCCGACCGGCTGGCCAAGCCCTCCCCGGGCGCCGGCCACGGCGTGCTCGGCATGCGCGAGCGCGTCACCATGCTCGGCGGCGAGATGACGGCCCAGGCCACCGAGGAGGGCGGCTACGAGGTCGCCGCCTTCATCCCGGTCGCGACGGGCGAGGCGGCGGCATGACCATCAGGGTTCTCATCGTCGACGACCAGATGATGGTCCGCGAGGGCTTCTCCGTCCTGCTGGGCGCCCAGCCCGACATCGAGGTCGTCGGCGAGGCCGTGGACGGCCGCCAGGCCGTCGGGAAGGTCGCCGAGCTGCGCCCCGACGTCGTCCTGATGGACATCCGGATGCCGGTGCTCAACGGCCTGGAGGCGACGCGCGAGATCGTCGCGGCCGATGCCGGCGCCAAGGTGCTGGTGCTGACCACCTTCGACCTGGACGAGTACGTCTACCAGGCGCTGCGCGCCGGGGCCAGCGGCTTCCTGCTCAAGGACGCCTCCGCCCGCCAGCTGGCCGACGGCGTGCGCGTCGTGGCCGACGGCGAGGCCCTGCTGGCGCCGACGGTCACCAAGCGCCTCATCCAGGAGTTCTCCCGCCTGGGCGCCCCCAAGGCCCCCACCCAGGAGCGCGTGGGCGACCTCACCGAGCGGGAGACCGAGGTCCTGGTCCTGGTCGCCCAGGGCCGGTCGAACTCCGAGATCGCCGCCCACCTCGTCGTCGCCGAGTCGACGGTCAAGACGCACGTCAGCCGCATCCTGGTGAAGCTGGGCCTGCGCGACCGCACCCAGGCGGCGGTCTTCGCCTACGAGGCTGGCCTGGTCACCCCGGGCGGCGGCTAGCCGCCGCCCGGCCGGGCGGCCGGCAGGGTCAGCCGCCACGCGTCCGGCACGGCTGTCCACGTGCGCGCGCGGACCGGACCCCGGATGCGGTTGTCGGCGCGGTAGCGGAAGTCCGGGCCGGACACCGTGACCGCCCGGGCCCTGGTCCGTACCGGCTCGGGGTCGGCGGGCGCGTGGACCACGACCTCGGCCAGGCCGTCCACGGCCGCCACCGCCACGCGCCCCACCGGCCGGTCCAGGTCCGCCAGCAGCACCCCGTCCGCCTCCACCCGCAGCCGGGTGCAGGACGGCAGCGGATGCCGGCCGGACGGGCCCGAGAGCATCGTCAGGGCCGTGCGGGCGGTCCGGGCGGCCGGGGACCACCACGACTGGTGGGCGCCGCCGCCCCGGGCCACCGTCCGCGCCTCGCCGCCGGGCGCGCCGGCGGGCTCGGGCGCCCCCGGCTCGGGCCGGGCGCCCACCGGGCGGTGCGCGGCGCGGTGCGCCGCCCCCGCGGGCACCCACAGGCCGCCCAGGACGACGCCGTCGCTGTCGTCGGCCAGCATGCCCAGCCGCCGCTCCACGCCGTCCAGAACGGCCCGTGCGGCCGCCACGGCCCCCAGCGGGACGCCGAGCACCCGGGCCACCGAGACGGCCGGCAGCGCGCCCACCGGCACCCACGCCAGGGGCGCCTCGGCCAGCTCGCGGCGCCGGTGCAGCAGACCGACGACGCGCAGCAGGGCCCGGTCGTCGCCGATCACGACGGTCCGGCGCCGGCCGCGTCGGGCGACGGCCCGCGCCACTTCCTCCGGCCCGTTCGGGAGGCAGATTTTCGCCACCGCTCCGGCGCACAGCACGTCCCTCGCGATCCGTGTGGACTCGCCGTCCACACGGCGTGCGACCGGGTCGATGACGACGAGCAGCTGCGCTCCGGTCGGGTCTGCAGCCGACACCTTCGTCCTTCCTCAGGTAATCTCTCGGTGCAAGAGCCCCTGTCGCTGTTGCGCCAGGGGCTTCGTCTATCCGGGGCACCGGTTCGACGGCTCTAGCGGTGGTGAACGCCCGAAACAACGGGCTCACGCCGCCTGTGCACGTTGGACATGCCCCGCCCGGAAGGGGTGTACGCCTGTGCCCGCACTTGTGCTGCTCGGTGCTCAGTGGGGTGACGAGGGCAAGGGAAAGGCCACCGACCTGCTCGGTGGATCCGTGGACTACGTGGTGCGCTACCAAGGTGGCAACAACGCCGGCCACACGGTCGTCGTAGGTGACCAGAAATACGCGCTGCACCTCCTCCCTTCCGGAATCCTCTCGCCGGAGTGCACTCCGGTCATCGGCAACGGTGTAGTCGTCGACCCGGCGGTCCTGCTCTCCGAGCTGAGCGGACTCAACGAGCGCGGCGTCGACACGTCCAAGCTGCTGCTCAGCGGTAACGCCCACCTGATCACGCCGTACCACACGACGGTCGACAAGGTGACGGAACGCTTCCTCGGCAAGCGGAAGATCGGCACCACCGGCCGCGGCATCGGCCCGACCTACGCGGACAAGATCAACCGCGTGGGCATCCGGGTCCAGGACCTGTACGACGAGTCGATCCTGGAGCAGAAGGTCGAGGCTGCCCTCGACTTCAAGAACCAGATCCTGGCGAAGCTCTACAACCGCCGCGCCATCGACTCCGCGAAGATCGTCGACGAGCTGCTGGCCTACGCCGAGCAGATCAAGCCCTTCGTCGCCGACACCACGCTGATCCTGAACAACGCCATCGACGAGGGTAAGGTCGTCCTCTTCGAGGGCGGCCAGGGCACCCTGCTGGACGTCGACCACGGCACGTACCCCTTCGTCACCTCCTCGAACCCGACGGCGGGCGGCGCCTGCACGGGTGCGGGCGTGGGCCCGACGAAGATCAACCGCGTGATCGGCATCCTGAAGGCGTACACCACGCGCGTCGGCGCCGGTCCGTTCCCGACCGAGCTGTTCGACAAGGACGGCGAGGCGCTGCGCACCATCGGCGGCGAGCGCGGTGTCACCACCGGCCGTGACCGCCGCTGCGGCTGGTTCGACGCGGTCATCGCCCGCTACGCGACCCGTGTGAACGGCCTGACGGACTTCTTCCTCACCAAGCTGGACGTGCTGACCGGCTGGGAGCAGATCCCGGTCTGCGTCGCGTACGAGATCGACGGCAAGCGCGTCGAGGAGCTGCCCTACAGCCAGAGCGACTTCCACCACGCGAAGCCGATCTACGAGATGCTGCCGGGCTGGACCGAGGACATCTCCAAGGCCAAGACCTTCTCCGAGCTGCCGAAGAACGCCCAGGCGTACGTCAAGGCGCTCGAGGAGATGTCGGGCGCGCCGATCTCCGCGATCGGCGTCGGCCCGGGCCGCGACGAGACGATCGAGATCAACTCGTTCCTGTCGTAAGCGGCACGCGCACGCGACGACGGCGCCCCGGTGGCTCACTGCCACCGGGGCGCCGTCGTCCGTTCTCAGTAGATCTTGCGGTAGACGAGCGACGCGTCCTTCGTGGCGGAGTCGGAGAAGTCGCGCCGCATCCTGCCGTCCGGGAGCAGGACCAGCTCGGACGAGGAGCCCGGCTGGCAGGCCGACTTGGGCATGGCCCGGGTGACGCTGGAGGGACCGACGTGCATCGGGCTCCCGTCGGCGCCGCCGCCGGTGGCGGTCGCCTGCCAGGTGCAGACGTAGGAGGTGCCGTCGTCCAGGACGCCGCTTCCGTCGATGGTGACCGAGCTCCCGGAGATGGTGATGGTCCGGGTGTTGACGCGCGAGCCGCTGCCGAAGCTCGACTGCCAGGTGCCCAGGAACGCCCGCGGCCCGGCCTCGGGAGTGGGCGTGGGAGCGGGAGTGGGGCTGGTGGCGGTCGTCGGCCCGGTCGTGGGAGGCACCGGTGCGGCGGACGACGCCGGGCCGGGGGAGGAGGCCGGGGGCGTCGGCGCCGGGGACGGGCTGTTGTGCGCGGCGTTGCCCGTGTCCTTGTTGAGCAGATAGACCGTGCCGCCGCCCGTGAGCAGCCCGACGGTCACGATCGCGGCCACGATGTAGGGCGTCTTCGAGCGGTGCGGCTGCGGCGCGGGCGCGACCGGGTGGTGGTACGGGCCAGGGCCGTACGGGCCCGGGGGCGGGTAGGCGTAGCCCGCCTGCGGGCCCGGCGCGGGCGGCGGCAGGGGCTGGGCGCCGCCCGCCACGGGCCCCGTCAGGGTGGGCGGGTCCACCGGACGGGCGTCCTGCGGCGGGTCGACCTGCGTGGGCGGCCCGGCTATGGAGTGCGGCGGTATGCCGGCCGGGTGGGCGGGGTTCTCGACGTCGAGCAGCTGGACGGCGTGCCGGCCGAGCTGGGCGACGAGGCCGCCCGGCAGCCACGGTTCGGCCGAGCGCAGGTTCGTCAGCAGGTCCCGGGCGCCGGTGCGCTCCAGCGCCTCCTCGGGGGTGGGCCGCGCGTCGGGGTCCTTGGCGAGGAACCCGGAGATCAGCGGGTGCAGCGTGGCCGGCACGCCCGTGAGGTCCGGCTCCTCCTCGGCGATGCGGAACATCAGGGCGTGGACGCCGCTGTCGGCCGTGCCGAACGGCATCCGGCCGCTGGCCGCGTAGGCGAGCACCGAGCCCAGGCAGAAGATGTCGCTCTTGGGCGTGACCTGGCCGCCGCGCACCTGCTCGGGCGACATGAAGCCGGGCGAACCGACGGCCGCGCCGGTGCGGGTCAGGCCCCCGTCGGTGACGGTCTCCAGGGCCCGGGCGATGCCGAAGTCGATGACGCGCGGCCCGTCGAGCGTGATGAGCACGTTGGACGGCTTGAGGTCGCGGTGGACGATCCCGGCCGCGTGCACGGCCTGCAGGGCGCGCGCGAGGCCCGCTCCCAGGATGCGTACGGACCGCTCGGGCAGCGGCCCGAAGTCCTGGCCGACGACCTGGCGCAGCGACGGCCCGGCGATGTAGCCCGTGGCCACCCACGGGACGGCGGCCTCGGTGTCCGCGTCGAGCACCGGCGCCGTCCACTCGCCGCCGACCTGCCGTGCGGCCCGCACCTCCTGCCGGAAGCGGCGCCGGAACTCCTCCTGGCCCGCCAGTTCCGGCTGCACCAGCTTGACCGCGACCGTGCGGCCCCTGTCGGAGCGGGCGAGATAGACCCGGCCCATGCCTCCTGCGCCCAGCTTGCCGAGCAACCGATAGGCGCCGAGTGTGCGTGGGTCTTCCGGCGACAGATCTTCCATGCCGGGCACTCCTTCCCCCATGTTTCTCCGCGGAGAATAGCGGCATGCCAAAGGGCCGGGTATCCGCACGGCACAAAGTGCGGTCCCCGGCCCCCGGTGGATCCCGGTTCCGGAGGGCTGCCGGGCCGGCCGTCGAGGCCGCCCCGGAGCGCCGTCCGGCGGTCAGGTGGGGAGGATGTTCTCCGCCTGCGGGCCCTTCTGGCCCTGGGTGATGTCGAAGGTGACCTTCTGGCCCTGCTGGAGCTCCCGATAGCCCTGCGTGGCGATGTTGGAGTAATGGGCGAAGACGTCCGCGCCGCCGCCGTCCTGCTGGATGAAGCCGAAGCCCTTTTCCGAGTTGAACCACTTCACGATGCCGGTAGCCAAGCTGATCTCCTTATTGGGGGCGCACGGCGGAATTCCGTGCTCCAGGAAAAACGCAAGTGCGCCCGAGGTCACAGACCTTCAGGCGCACATGACAAATGGGTACCAAAACTGCAACTGCAAAAGACCGTAGCAGGCAAATGGCCCCGAATTGGGATTTCCCGCCGCGTGGCGATGCGCCCGTTCCCCCTGTCGGCGGCGCCCTCCCACGGCCGCGCGCGGGCCGTTGTTCACGGGGCGCCGGGCACCCGGCACTGTGTCCACGGGGGCGTCGAGCGGGCGACACAGTGCCGGTATCCACGCAGGGAGCGCACTCCGTAGGCTCGGGGCCGGACGCCTAATGCCCCATCAGATACGAGGTTTATGCCCGTGAGCACCCAGAGCACGCAGCCCGATCCCTCCGCCGGCGCCGCGGTGAAGGCCGCCGACCGCGCCCACGTCTTCCACTCGTGGTCGGCGCAGGGCCTCATCGACCCGCTGGCCGTGGCCGGCGCCGAGGGCTCGTACTTCTGGGACTACGACGGCAACCGCTACCTCGACTTCTCCTGCCAACTGGTGAACACCAACATCGGCCACCAGCACCCCAAGGTCGTGGCCGCGATCCAGGAGCAGGCCGCCCGGCTGTGCACCATCGCGCCGGGCTTCGCGGTGGACGTGCGCTCCGAGGCCGCCCGGCTGATCGCGGAGCGGACGCCCGGCGACCTCGACAAGATCTTCTTCACCAACGGCGGCGCCGAGGCCGTCGAGAACGCCGTCCGGATGGCCCGGCTGCACACCGGCCGCCCCAAGGTGCTCAGCGCCTACCGCTCGTACCACGGCGCCACCGCCGCGGCGATCAACCTCACCGGGGACCCGCGCCGCTGGCCCTCCGACACCGCCTCGGCCGGCGTGGTCCACTTCTGGGCGCCGTTCCTCTACCGCTCGCCCTTCCACGCGGAGAGCGAGGAGCAGGAGTGCCGGCGCGCCCTGGCGCACCTCGAGGACACCATCGCCTTCGAGGGGCCGGGCACGATCGCCGCGATCGTCCTGGAGACCGTCCCCGGCACCGCCGGCATCATGGTCCCGCCGCCGGGCTACCTGCCGGGCGTGCGGGAGATCTGCGACCGTTACGGCATCGTGTTCGTCCTCGACGAGGTCATGGCCGGGTTCGGGCGCACGGGCCGCTGGTTCGCCGCCGAGCACTTCGGCGTCACCCCCGACCTGCTCACCTTCGCCAAGGGCGTCAACTCCGGCTACGTCCCCCTGGGCGGCGTCGCGATCTCGGCCGAGATCGCCGCGACCTTCGACCGCCGCCCCTACCCGGGCGGGCTCACCTACTCCGGGCACCCGCTGGCCTGCGCCTCCGCCGTGGCCACGATCAACGCGATGGCCGAGGAGGGCGTCGTGGAGAACGCGGCCCGCATCGGCGAGGACGTCATCGGCCCCGGGCTGCGCACGCTCGCCGAGCGCCATCCGTCGGTGGGCGAGGTGCGCGGCCTGGGCGTGTTCTGGGCGGTGGAGCTGGTGCGGAACCGGGCCACTCGCGAGCCGCTGGTGCCCTACAACGCGGCCGGCGACGCGAACGCCCCCATGGCGGCCTTCGCCGCCGCCTGCAAGAAGGCCGGCCTGTGGCCGTTCGTGAACATGAACCGCACCCACGTCGTACCGCCGTGCACCGTCACCGAGGCCGAGGTGAAGGAGGGCCTGGCGGCCCTGGACGAGGCGCTGACGGTGGCGGACGCCCACACGGTCTGAGGAAGGACGACGACCGCCCCACCGGAGGGCGGAAAACGGAACTGCGCATACCGCCCCTTACAGGCCCGCGCGGCCATCGGGTAGCGTTCGCCCTTTCCGTGCGTACGGTCATATCGCCCCGCGACGGCCCTCGCATATCGTTGCGAGGGCCGTTCGCATGCCAGACGCGCGGTCATGGAAGGGGAGACGGAGACCAATGCCCGGCAGCGACGCGGTCAGGCGCACGACGCTGCGCTCGCAGATCGCCGACGCCCTGCGCGACGAGGTCATCGCGGGGCGGCTCCCGGCCGGCCGGCAGTTCACCGTCAAGGAGATAGCCGAGCAGTACGGGGTCTCGGCCACGCCCGTCCGCGAGGCCCTGCTCGACCTGTGCTCGCAGGGGCTGCTCGACGTGGAGCTGCACCGCAGCTACCGGGTGCGCGAGTTCTCCCACGCCGACTTCCGGGACATGATCGAGGCCCGCACCCTGATCGTGGAGGGCATGTTCCGCCGCTCCACCGCGCGGGCCCTGCAGGCGGCCACCCCGCAGGCGCTGGCCTCGGTGCGGCGCCGGGCCGAGGAGGCCGGGCGGGCGGCGGTCGCGGGGGACCTCGACATCCTCATCGGCTACGACCTGCGCTTCTGGCGCGAGATGGCGGGCCTGGTCGGCAACCCTTACATTTCCGACTTCCTGGACCGCGTCCGGGTGCAGAGCTGGATCTTCACGGTGCCGCTGCTGCGCTCGCTGGGGGATCTGCGCGGGCGGCTGTGGGACCGGCACGCCGACCTGGTCGAGGCGGTGGCCTGCCGGGACGTGGAGGAGGCGCAGCGGATCATCGTGGCGTACAACGAGCACACGCTGGCGCTGATCGACTGCCTTACGGACACGACCGGGAGCAATCGAGGTTCGACCGAATAGGGTCGAAGTTGCTCGACGCCGCCGCCAAACGGGTGATCAGACAGGGTGATCAGCCGGGACGGCGACGCTGATGTCGGATATGCAACCTTCGACCGTTTGAGGGACGTCTCAGTCACGTGATGTCAAAGACCCAGCCGTCGGCCCAGCCCTCGGAGCCCCCCATACCGGCCGGAACCAGCACCGTCGACCTGACAGTGGTCGTCCCGGCCTTCAACGAGGAGGACCGGCTCGCCCCGACGCTGCGGGCGATCCGGGAGCACCTCGGGACCCTGGAGCCGCTGCGGTGGGAGCTGCTCGTCGTCGACGACGGCTCGACCGACGGCACGGCGGCGATCACCGAGGCCGCGGCCGCCGACGAGCCGCGCATCCGTCTGCTGAGAACCCCCGCCAACCGCGGCAAGGGCCACGCCGTCCGCACCGGCGTCCTCGCCTCCCTCGGCCGGCGCGTCCTGGTCACCGACGCGGACCTGGCCACCCCCATCGAGGAGCTCGCCGTCCTCCAGCGGCACGTGGACGCGGGCGCCACCGCGGCCGTCGGCTCCCGCGCGCTGCCCGAGTCCCGGATCGCGGTGCGCCAGCACGCCCTGCGCGAGCTCATGGGCCGGCTCGGCGCCCGCCTCATACGCGCCGCCGCCGTGCCCGGCATACGCGACACCCAGTGCGGCTTCAAGCTCTTCGACGGCGACAAGGTCCGTACGGCCTTCGCCGGCTCCCGCCTCGACGGCTGGAGCTACGACGTCGAGATCCTGCGCTTCTTCCACCAACGGGACTGGGAGGTCGCCGAGGTGCCGGTCAGCTGGGCCCACCAGCCGGGATCCAAGGTCCGTCCGCTCGCCTACCCCCGCGTCCTCGCCGACCTCCTGCGCATCCGCCTGCGCACGGTCAGCCCGGTGCGGCTCGCCGCCCCGGCCCTCTTCCTCCTCTTCTCGTTCTTCCTCTACGGCGGACTGTGGGGCGCCCTCGACACCGGCTACCTCGTCGACTCGGGCTCCGACCAGCGGCAGTGGGAGTGGTTCTTCGCGGTCACCGCGGACAACGTCGCGCACCTGCGCAACCCCCTCTTCACCGAGCTGCAGAACTTCCCGCTCGGCGTGAACCTCATGGCGAACACCGCCATGCTGGGGCTCTCCGTCCCCCTCGCACCCGTCACCCTGGCCTTCGGCGCCCACGTCACCTGGGCCATCGTCCTCACCGGCGGCCTGGCCGCGACCGCCTGCGCCTGGTACTGGCTCATCGCCCGCCGCTTCGTGCGCTCCCGCTGGGCGGCCGCTCTGGGCGGCGGCTTCTGCGCCTTCGCGCCGCCGATGATCTCGCACGGCAACGCGCACCCGAACTTCGCGGTGCTGTTCATGATGCCGCTGATCATCGACCGGATGCTGCGGCTGTGCGAGAACCGCCGGCCCACCCGCGACGCCGTCGTCCTGGGCCTGTTCCTCGCCTACCAGATCTTCCTCGGCGAGGAGGCGCTGCTGCTGGCCGTGACCGGCTTCGCCCTCTTCGCCCTCGGCTACGCGATCGCCGCCCCGGACGTCGCGAAGGCCGTCGCCGCGCCGCTGCTGCGCGGCCTGGGCATCGCCGCCCTGGTCTCCGTACCGCTGGTGATCTTCCCCGTGGCCTGGCAGTTCTACGGCCCGCAGAGCTACCACAGCGTCCTGCACGGGCAGGTCGGCAACAACCCGATGGCCATGCTGGAGTTCGCCACCCGCTCGCTGGCCGGTGACGACAAGATCGCCGCGTCGCTGTCGCTCAACCGGACCGAGGAGAACGCCTTCTTCGGCTGGCCGCTCGTGGTCGTGGCCGTCGCCGTCGTCGTCCACCTGCGCGACCAGCCGCGCGTGCGCGCCCTGGGCTTCACCGCCCTGGGCGCCGCCGTCCTCTCCCTCGGGCAGAACATCCCGCTGCTCGGCACGGACAAGACGCTGCCGGGCCCCTGGCGGCTGGTCGCGAAGATGCCGTTCTTCGAGTCGGTCATCGAGTCCCGCACGGCGATGGTCTGCGCGCCCGCCCTCGGCATCCTCCTCGCCCTCGCCTGCGACCGGCTGGCCGTGCGCCGGCTGCGCAGCGAGCGCGAGAGCTCGCGCCGGCTGCTGGGCTGGGCGGCGCTCGCCGTGGCCGTCCTGCCGCTGCTGCCGACGCCGTACCGCACCGTCGAGCGCACCCCGGTGCCCGCCTTCTTCGCCGACGGCAGCTGGCGGGAGTACGTACGCCCCGGCCACTCCCTGGTGCCCGTCCCCGTGCCCAGCCCCACGGAGACGGCCGCCCTGGGCTGGCAGGTCGATGCCGGCCTCGCCTTCTCCTTCCCCGGCGGCTACTTCAACGGACCCTGGGGGCCGGAGCGCATCGGCATCTACGGGCCCCAGCCGCGCTTCACCTCCGACCTGCTGAACAAGGTCCGCGAGAGCGGGAAGGTGCCCGACATCGGCGCCCAGCAGCGCCGCCAGTTCGGCTGGGACATCGACTTCTGGCGCGCGGACGCCTTCGTCCTCACCCCGCAGGACAACCAGGCGCCGCTGCGCGAGGCCCTCACACGACTGTCGGGCAAGGAGCCGCGGCGCGTCGCGGACTCATGGGTATGGGACGTGCGCGAGCGGAGTTGACCAACCGGCCGGAAAGCAAGCGGAGTGAGGGCTTCTATGTCCGTCGGCCCTGTGTGACAACCGGCTGAGCGGCACTACTCTGGCCCGACCATCGCATGCCCCGACCATCGCACCGCGAGAACGAGAGTGAGCTCACGTGGCCTGTGACCTCTGGCTAGTTCCCCTTGTCGACGTGCTGTGCCACAGCGCCGACAACCCCTTCGCCGAGGAGATCGCCGCGTACGACAAGGCACTCGGCGAGGCCGGGCTGCCGCCGGTGCCCGTCTTCGGCTACATGCCGGGCCTCTCGGGGGACGTCGCCCCGGTCGCGGGCTTCGACTACGACGCGCTGCACTTCCTGCGCCGCGCCCACCTGCTGAACCTCTGCGGCCTCGCCGTCACCCCGGTGGACGAACTGGGCGGCGACTACGAGCAGTTGCTGGAGATGTTCGACGCCACCGCCCGGCAGTCCCACCTGGTCTGGCACTACGACCACGCCGGGGCGTACGTCCCCGTGGACTTCGCCCACCCACTGTCCAACGAGGAACTCCTCGAAGGCGGCGGCCCCTTGGGCTCCAGCCACGGCCTGCTGCGCGAACTCCACGCCGTGGCCCCGGTCCTGGGCATCGACCCCGCCAACCCACCGGCCCCGCCCGCCGCTCCCGACCGCCCGACCACCCTGGAGGAACGCGCGGCCCCGGCCCCGCACGACGACAGCCCCTTCGCCCGCGAACGCCACGTCTGGCTGGGCCTCCACGCGGCGGCGACCAGAAGCCTGGGCCAAGGCTCAATGATCGTCTTCAGCTGAACGAAAGGGGCGGCGCCGGAAGCCCCGGCCACCGCCCCTCCCCGGGTCACACCCCTACCGCGGAGACTCCGGCGGCCGCTGCCTCGGCATGTTCGGCCGCGTATGCGGCGGCAGCGGAAACCGCCCCACGGGCCCGGCCTCCCCCCGCGGCCCCCACGCCACCAGCGACTGCGTCAGCAGCGGGGCCGGGCCCGCCCGGAACTCCACCATCCAGTCGGCCGTCTCGGCCCGTACGAGCTCCGAGACGTCCTCCGAGAAGCGCCGCAGCACCGTCAGGCAGCGCTCGGCCGCCTCGCTGGCCGTGCCCTCGGTCGGCCCGAGCACCTCGCGGACGCACTCCGACGCCCAGTCGAACTGCAGCACCTCCAGCCGCCGCTGCACGGCCTGCGCCGTGGCCACCGCGCGCATCCAGCCGGACGTCAGCCCGAAGTAGCGGTCGCAGGCCACGCAGGCCACCGCGCCGAGCAGGGCCAGAAAGGCCCACGCCGAGCCGGTGCGCAGCACCTTCGTCAGCTCCAGCAGCGGCAGGGCGGCCCCCACCACGGCGCAGAACGCCGCCCCCAGACGCAGCCCGCGCGCCCAGCGGCGCTTCCACGCCCGGTCGGTGAGGTACCAGTCGGCGAGATTCAGCGCCCCGCCCTCGACCCATCTGTACAGCTCGTCCAGCCGCTCGGCGGGCTCTCCCCAGTCCCCGAGCGGGAAGGTACGCCCGCGCAGGTCGCCCCGGTGCTCCCCTCCTTGGCGGCCTCCCTGCTCCCGAGGGAGCCCCTCGGGCTGCATCTCAGGCTGGCTCACCCCTGCACTCCCTCTCCGCCGCGTGCGTCATTAGTGATCGCAGCCTCCTTCCTACCGCCGAACGGTTGGCGTTGGGCGCAAGATCCAGCCTTTTCCGTCCGTAAGTGCAGCGGGATCGGGTATAGGAGCACCGGGTCTTCACCCGAAAGAGTGCGGCCCGATCGGCGTAATGACATCGGACGGGCGCGGAATCGTCCTGACGAGTGGCCTTCGCGGCGTCCGCGCGACGGATCCGCGAGGTACTCCGGGGTACGCGAGGGGCTCCCGGGACGGGATCAAGAGGTTCCTACGAGACGGGGCGGGGCCCCGCCTCGTAGTGATCCACAAGGCAGGCAATAGGGTGGCACCGTGAAGGTCCTCGTCATCGGCGGCGGCGCCCGCGAACACGCCCTGTGCCGCTCCCTGTCCCTCGACCCCGACGTCACCGCGCTGCACTGCGCCCCCGGCAACGCCGGGATCGCCGAGGTCGCCGAGGTGCACACCGTCGACGCCCTGGACGGCGCGGCCGTCGCGGAGCTCGCCGCGTCGCTGCGCGCCGACCTGGTGGTGGTCGGCCCGGAGGCGCCCCTGGTCGCCGGGGTCGCCGACGTGCTGCGCGAACGCGGCGTCCCGGTCTTCGGCCCGTCCGCGCGGGCGGCCGTGCTGGAGGGGTCCAAGGCCTTCGCCAAGGACGTCATGGCCGCCGCGAACGTCCCCACCGCCCGCAGCTACGTCTGCACCACCCCCGCCGAGATCGACGAGGCCCTGGACGCCTTCGGCGCCCCCTACGTCGTCAAGGACGACGGCCTCGCCGCCGGCAAGGGCGTCGTCGTCACCTCCGACCTGGCGGCCGCCCGCGAGCACGCGCTGGCCTGCGACCGCGTGGTGATCGAGGAGTTCCTGGACGGCCCCGAGGTCTCCCTCTTCGCCATCACCGACGGCGAGACGGTCCTGCCCCTGCAGCCCGCCCAGGACTTCAAGCGCGCCCTCGACGCGGACGAGGGCCCGAACACCGGCGGCATGGGCGCCTACTCCCCGCTGCCCTGGGCCGACCCCAAGCTGGTCGACGAGGTGCTGCAGACCGTTCTGCAGCCGACCGTGGACGAGCTCCGCCGCCGCGGCACGCCCTTCTCCGGCCTGCTCTACGCCGGGCTGGCGATCACCTCGCGCGGCGTACGGGTCATCGAGTTCAACGCCCGCTTCGGCGACCCGGAGACCCAGGTCGTCCTGGCCCGGCTGAAGACGCCGCTGGCCGGGGTGCTGCTGAACGCGGCCACCGGCAACCTCGCCGCCCAGCCGCCGCTGCGCTGGAGCGAGGGCGCCGCCGTGACGGTCGTCATCGCCTCGCACAACTACCCGGACACCCCGCGCACGGGCGACGTGATCGAGGGCCTGGCCGAGGCGGCCGGGGTCGACAAGGCGTACGTGCTCCACGCGGGCACCGCGCTGGACGCCGAGGGCCGGGTGGTCAGCGCCGGCGGCCGCGTGCTGTCCGTGACGGCGACCGGCAGCGACCTGAGCGCCGCCCGGACCCGCGCGTACGAGGCGGTCTCGCGCATCCGCCTGGACGGCTCGCACCACCGCACGGACATCGCGGCCAAGGCGGCGGCGTCGGCCTGAGCCGCCGCGGGACGCCGGCCGCACGGCGACGGGTGGGCCGGGATCCGGGGCGTGGCCCCGGACAGGCCCATCCAGCGGCCCCCGCGCAGAGGCTTTGCCCAAAGCCATTCCATCGAGTGACCGCTTGCCCAACCGGCTGACGCACGCCCGTCCCCCAACTAGGGTGCGGCGAAGGCCGACTGCTGTGCATCCGGCAACTGGCCCACCGGCATTGCGATGTCAGAGGCCGGTGCCACAGTGGGGGAGGTACGCAACACACCTCGGCAGAGCACTACAGGCAACTGGGGGTGATCGGTCTCGTGGCAGGTCCGGAAACAGGCGCGCTGACCGCGCGCGCCAGAGCCCTCGCCGTGCTGCGTGTGCGCAGCGCCGCGCTGGCCGTCGCCCTGGTGCCGGCGGCGGCCGCCGTCGTGCTGGCCGCGGGCTCCGCCATGGGCCGGATTCCCGCGGGCGGCGCCGTGGACGTCGTCCGTCCGGCGGTCACCGCCGCCGCCCTGCTGACCCTGGCGCTGGCCGCCGGGGTGGCCATGGTCGTCGCCCGGGCCCGGCCGGCCCTCAGCCCCACCGTCCCGATCCCCGAGGAGACGGCCCCCGACCTCTACCGCCTGGTGCGCGACCTGGCCGAGCGGCTGGAGGTCCCGGCGCCCTCCGCCATAGCGCTCACCCCCGACTGCGACAGCTGGCTGGAGGACCGTACGCATCCGGCGCACGCCCCGCCGCGCGAGCGCCTGCGGCTGCGCAGGCGGGCCTGGGCCGCGCCCGTCCTGGTGATCGGCTCGCCGTTCCTGTGGTGGATGCGCGTCGCCGAGCTGCGCGCCCTGCTGGCCCCGGTGGTGGCGGGCACGGGCCCGGCCGCCCACCCCGACATAGCCGCCGCCCGTCGCTTCGTCCGGGGCCTGGACGCCGCCGTGGCCGTCGCGGCGAGCAGGCCCCTCCTCGCGTTCGTCGGCTGGGTCGCCCGGCTGCTGCTGCGCTCCTGCCGCGACCACGCGGCCGAGATGGAGCGCGGAGTGGCCGCCGCCGCCTCCGAGCGCGCCCAGACCGTGGACTACGGCCTGCGCATCGTCGCCCAGGAGCAGGTCGGCCTCGCCTACGCCGGCTGGGACCGGCTGCTGAACCGCGTGGCGCTGCCCGCCTGGCGGATGGGCCGCTGGCCCTCCCGGCTGGACGCGGGCGTCGTCTCCGCGCTCACCGAGCTGTCCCGCCGCGACCGGCTGGCGGAAGGCTTCGCCTCCCGGCTGGGCGAGCGGCCCGCCTGCGATCTGTTGGAGGAGCCCGGCCTCATCGACGAGGCCGCGTCCCTGCTGGCCGCCCGGCTCTTCCACGGCGGCCCGGCCCAGCCCGGCCCCGACTGGTCGCCGGTCGCCTGGAGCCAGTACGCGGACGAGGTCGTGGACCGCAAGTGGCGGCTGGAGGCCGCCCGGCTGCACCGCGTCCTCGACGACATCGCCGCCTGCGGCGCCGTGCCGGGCGCCCTGTCCGGCGCGCGCCGCGGCCCCGCGCAGGACGCCGTGCCGGCCGCGCCGACGGTTGCCCGCATCCTCGAGCGCCTCACCGGCCCGGCCGGCAGCGGGGTGGGGGAGGAACTGGAGGTGCGGCTGAGCGCCGAGGTGGCGCGCGAGGCGGCCCAGGAGGAGCGCGCGGCCGAGCGAGGCGCGTTCGGCGCGGCGGCCGGGTCGTGGGTCGACGGGCTCGCGCCGCTGTTCCCGCTGCAGCCGCCGCGCAGCGGCCGGGAGCTGCTGGCCGACCATGTGACGGCCATGGTCTGCTGCGCGGCCGTGGACACCGCCGGTGCCGTCCCCGGCCTGGACTGGCTGGACGGCCCGGCCCTGCTGGTCGCCGGCGCCCGCCGCGCCGACCTGACCCGTACGGTCCTGAGCCTGATCGAGGACGGCGACGGGGAGCCGTTGCGCGCCTGGCTCGGCGAGGTCGGGGTCCGCCCCGAGAAGCCGGTCCGACTGATGTGATCAGCAGCAGGTGACCGAGAGTGACGCCGTGACGCTCCGTAGGGGCCGAGCCATCACTTCCGGGGAATTTCCTGACGAACGGTGACAAGCCGCACGCGTCGTGTGATCTGCTGGGTATCTGCTGGGAAACCGAAAAGGTATGCGGGGGCCTAGGGGAGGGAGCACACATGGGGACGGACCAGATCCGCCGCTGGGAATCCGGTGCACTCGCGCACGCCGTTTCGGACCCCTTCGGTCAGGGCCCGCTGCCCTGGCTGCGCGGCGGCGAGTACTACTTCGACGGCACCGGCCAGATCATCCCCTGGTACGTGGACCCGGTGACGACCACCGCGGCCGGCACCCGCGTCCCACCGCCCCGCAGACCGGGCCCCCGCGCCGCCGACGACGTCCACTGCCAGATCAAGGGCTTCGCCTCCGCCAGCTCCGTCGCCCCCGGCGAGGCCCTGGACTTCCGGATCACCGTGGACCCGCCCCAGCAGTTCGGCGTCGACGTCTACCGCATCGGCCACTACGCGGGCGTCGGAGCCGCCAAGGTCACCACCAGCCCCCGGCTCTCCGGCATCGTCCAGCCGCCGCCGCTGACCGTGGACCGCACGGTCTCCTGTCACCACTGGTGGCTCTCCTGGCGGCTGCAGATCCCCAGCTTCTGGAGCACCGGCGCCTATGTGGCCGTGCTGACCACCACCGACGGCTACCGCAGCCACATCCCGTTCACCGTGCGCGACAGCGGCCCTGCCGATCTGCTGCTCGTCCTGCCCGACATCACCTGGCAGGCCTACAACCTCTACCCCGAGAACGGCCGCACCGGCGCGAGCCTCTACCACGCCTGGGACGAGGACGGCCGGCTCCTCGGCGAGGCCGACGCGGCCACCACGGTCTCCTTCGACCGCCCCTACGCGGGCGCAGGCCTGCCGCTGCACGTCGGCCACGCCTACGACTTCATCCGCTGGGCCGAGCGCTACAACTACAGCCTCGCCTACGCCGAGACCCGCGACCTGCACGCCGGGCGAATCGATCCGGCGCGCTACCGCGGCCTGGTCTTCCCCGGCCACGACGAGTACTGGTCGGCCCCCATGCGCCGCGCCGTCGAGGACGCCCGCGACTGCGGCACCTCGCTGGTCTTCCTCTCCGCCAACACCATGTACTGGCAGGTCGAGCTCGCCCCCTCGCCCGCCGGCCCCGACCGCCTGCTGACCTGCCGCAAGCGCCGCGGCCCCGGCCGCTCCGCCCTCTGGCGCGAGACGTCGCCCCCCGAGCAGCAGCTGCTCGGCATCCAGTACGCGGGCCGCGTCCCGGAGCCCGCCCCCATGGTCGTCCGCAACGCCGACCACTGGCTGTGGGAGGCCACCGGCGCCGGCGAGGGCGACGAGCTGCCCGGCCTCGTCGCGGGCGAGGCCGACCGCTACTTCCCCCGTACGGCCCTGCCCGAGCACACCCGTCGCATCCTGCTCGCCCACTCCCCGTACAAGGACAGCGAGGGCGCCACGCGCCACCAGGAGACCTCGCTCTACCGCGCCCCCAGCGGCGCCCTCGTCTTCGCCTCCGGCACCTTCGCCTGGTCCCCGGCCCTGGACCGGCCCGGCCACGTCGACGCCCGCGTCCAGCGGGCCACGGCCAATCTCCTGGACCGCGTCTGCAAACGCGTCTGACCCCTCGCGGGAGCCCGGCGGACCGGTACGGCAGAATCGAGGTGCTTGGACAAACCACCAGGAGGCCCGTGTGTCCGGATTCGTCGAGAAGCCCAAACCCGTCGAGGTGCCGGGGCTGACGCACCTGCACACGGGCAAGGTCCGCGACCTGTACCGCGACGAGGCCGGCCGGCTGGTGATGGTCGCCAGCGACCGCATGTCCGCCTACGACTGGGTGCTGCCCACCGAGATCCCCGACAAGGGCCGCGTCCTCACCCAGCTCTCCCTGTGGTGGTTCGACCGGCTCACGGACCTGGCCCCCAACCACGTCCTGTCCACCGACCTGCCGCCCGGCGCCCCCGCCGACTGGGCCGGCCGCACCCTGATCTGCCGCTCCCTGGACATGGTCCCGGTCGAGTGCGTCGCCCGCGGCTATCTGACCGGCTCCGGCCTCGCCGAGTACCGCGAGACCCGCACCGTCTGCGGCCTCGCCCTCCCCGAGGGCCTCACCGACGGCTCCGAGCTGCCCTCCCCGATCTTCACCCCGGCCACGAAGGCCGAGGTCGGCGAGCACGACGAGAACGTCTCCTACGAGGAGGTGGCCCGCCAGGTCGGCGCGGAGACCGCCGCCCTGCTCCGCCAGTCCACCCTCGCCGTCTACAGCCGCGCCCGCGACATCGCCCGCGACCGGGGCATCATCCTCGCCGACACCAAGTTCGAGTTCGGCCACGCGGAGGGCGGCGAGCTGGTCCTCGCCGACGAGGTGCTCACCCCGGACTCCTCCCGCTTCTGGCCGGCCGACACATGGGAGCCGGGCCGCGCCCAGCCCTCCTTCGACAAGCAGTTCGTCCGCGACTGGCTCACCTCCCCGGCCTCCGGCTGGGACCGCACGGCGGAACAGCCCCCGCCGCAGCTCCCGGAGGAGATCGTGGACCGCACGCGAGCGAAGTACATCGAGGCGTACGAACGCCTGACGGGCCAGAAGTGGGCCTGACCGGGCATCCACCCGCCCAGCCATAAGAGCCCTCTCAGACAGCGTCTGCCAGGGTGGGGGCACCAGTACAAGATCCCCCACCCCCCCCGGAGGCCCGATGGGCGAGCCGTCCGTACTCGTCGTGGACGACGACCCCGACGTCAGGGCCGCCGTCGTCGACGGCCTGGCCGTCGAGGGCTACACGGTCCGCTCCGCGGCCGACGGACTCGAGGCCCTCTCCGCCGTCGCCGCCGCACAGCCCGCCGCCATCGTGCTGGACCTGGCCATGCCCGTCCTCGACGGCCTCGCCGTCTGCCGCCGGCTGCGCGAACTCGGCGACCGCACGCCCGTGCTCGTCCTCACCGCCCGCGACGCCGTCTCCGACCGCGTCGCGGGCCTGGACGCCGGCGCCGACGACTACCTCGTCAAACCCTTCGCCCTGGACGAGCTCCTGGCCCGCCTGCGCGCCCTGCTGCGCCGAGCGGCACCGCCCGAAACATCGGCGACGGACGTCGAGTTGAGGTTCGCCGACCTCACGGTCGACCCCCTCACGCGCACCGGCGAGCGCGCCGGCGTCGCCCTGGAGTTCACCCGTACCGAGTTCGCGCTGCTGGAGGTGTTCCTGCTCCACCCCGGCCAGGTCCTGCCGCGCGAGCTGATCCAGGAACGGGTCTGGGGCACCGACTTCGGCCCGGAGTCCAACTCCCTCGCCGTCTACATCGGCTACCTGCGGCGCAAGCTGGAGTCGGGCGGCGCGCCCCGCCTCGTCCACACCGTGCACGGCGTCGGCTATCAGCTGGCGGAACGATGAGCCCGGTCCGGGGCCTGCGCCGCAGGCTGCTGGGCCGCAGACCCCTGCGGGCCCGGCTGGCCATGGTCACCGCCGCCGCCGTCGCGCTCGTGGCACTCGGCGTCCTGGCCGCCGCCTACGTCGTCATCCGCTACGAGCTCGTGCGCCAGCTCGACCTCCAGCTCAAACAGCAGGCCGGGATCATCGCCCAGCAGGCCCACGGCGGCGCCGACAAGGGCGTCCTGTTCAACCAGTGCGTCTGGCGGGCCGCCCCCGCCTGCGCCCAGATCGTCCCCGCCGACCCGGCCGCCCCCGGCCAGGAGGACCTCGTCCTGCCCGTCACCGGCGCCGCCCGCCAGGTCGCGGCCGGCCGGCTCGGCCCGTACTACAGCGACATCACCCACGACGGCCAGCCCATGCGGATGTACACCATCCGGCTGCAGGACAAGAAGAACCGGGCCCTGCAGGTGGCCGCCCGCTCCGACACCGTCGATCTGGGCGTACGCCAGGCCGGGATGTACCTCGGCGCGGTCGGCGCGGTCGGTGTCCTCCTCGCCGCGGTGCTCGGCTACGCCGCCTCCCGCACCTCCCTGCGCCCCGTCACCCGCCTCACCGCCACCGCCGAACGCATAGCTGCCACCCGCGACCCCGCCCACCGCATCGAACTGCCCCCCTATGAAGCGCGCCGCCAGGACGAGATCACCCGCCTCGCCACCAGCTTCAACACCATGCTCGGCGAGCTGGAGGAGGCCGTCGCCGCCCAGCGCCGCCTCGTCGCCGACGCCTCGCACGAACTGCGCACCCCGCTCACCGCGCTGCGCACCAACGCCGAGCTCCTCGCCCGCGCGGACCGGCTCTCCGCCGCCCAGCGCGAACGGGCCTCGGACGCCCTGGGGCGCCAGCTGCGCGAGGTGACCGGCATGGTCAACGACCTGATCGAGCTCGCCCGCGACGAGGAACCCCAGCCGCTGGTCGAACAGGTCCGGCTGGACCGCCTCACCGAGCGCTGTACGGACGTCGCACGCGGCCACTGGCCGGCCACGGTCTTCACCGTGGACGTGACGGAGGTCACCGTCCCGGGGGTGCCGGCCCGGCTGGCCCGGCTGCTGTCCAACTTGCTCGACAACGCGGCCAAGTTCAGCCCGCCCGGTGCGATGGTGGAGGTCCGCCTGGTCCGCACGGACGGCGGAGTGGACCTCACCGTCCGCGACCACGGCCGGGGCATCGCCGCCGAGGACCTGCCCTACGTCTTCGACCGCTTCTACCGCTCCCGCCAGGCCCGGGCCCTGCCCGGCTCCGGCCTGGGGCTCGCCATGGCCCGCCAGATCGCCCGCGCCCATGGCGCCGAGCTCACCGCCGAGCAGGCCGGAACCGGTGGTGCCCGTTTCCGTCTGCGCTTCCCGGCCGACGGGCGCTAGCAACGCCGAAGGCCCCGGTCGTTCCCGACCGGGGCCTTCGTTCTCTGAGCGGACGACGAGACTCGAACTCGCGACATCCACCTTGGCAAGGTGGTGCTCTACCAACTGAGCTACGTCCGCATTCGCCCCGCGCTTTCGTGCGGTGCGGGAACCACTATAGCCAACCCTGAGAGCGCGCGATGCGCGCCGCCGCGTGACGGTTCTCCGCACCGAGCTTCAGCGCGGCCGCCGAGAGGTAATTGCGGACCGTCCCCGGCGTCAGCGAGGCCCGCTTGGCGATCTCCGCGATGGACGCCCCGTCCTCGGCCAGCTCCAGCAGTTCCGCCTCGCGCGCCGTGAGCGGGGAGTCGCCCGCACTGATCGCATCCGCCGCCAACTCCGGGTCCACATAGCGGCTTCCGGCATGCACGGCCCGGATGATCTCGGCCAGCCGCCGGGCCGACACCGTCTTCGGCACGAACCCGCGCACCCCCGCCTCCAGCGCCCGCTTCAGATGCCCCGGTCTGCCATGACCTGTCACGATCATGGTCCGGCATCCGGGCAGTTCGGCCCGCAGCGATGTGGCCACCATCACACCGTCCGCCCCGGGCATCTGAAGATCCAGCACCGCCACGTCCGGCCGGTGCGCCCTCGCCATCGCCAGCGCCTCGGTCCCCGAAGCCGCCTCCGCCACGACATGGAGATCGTCCTCCAGCCCCAGCAGCGCGGCGACCGCGCCACGGATCAGATGCTCGTCGTCCGCGAGCAGGATCCGCACGGGCCCACCCTCCTCGTTCGCGCTCATGCCTTCTCCCCCTCCGGTCCGGCCGCCACCCCGGCGGCCACGGGCACGGACTCCCGCTCCGCGCCACCGCCCCCGTCCGTCCGCTCGGCCCGGCCTCCTGCCCCCGCCAGCGGAATGCTCACCGTCAGCCGGAACGTGCGGTGCGAGCGCTGCTCGGACACCAGCGTGCCGCCCAGCCCCGCCAGCCGCTCCCGCAGCCCCGCCAGCCCCGACCCGCCCCCGGCCCCGGCAGCCGGACCGCTCCCGGAGGCGCGGCGCACGCCGTCGTTCTCCATGAGCAGCACCGCCACCTGCTCCACGACCCGCAGCCGCACCGCGCAGCGGCTCGCCTCCGCATGCCGCAGAACGTTCGTCGTCCCCTCACGGACCACCCACGCCAGCGCCGACTGCACCGCCGACGGCAGCTCCGCCCCCACCGAGTCGGTGATGCGGCACTCGATGCCCGCGGCCGCCAGCACTCCCCGCGCACCGGCCAGTTCCGTGTGCAGATCGGCCTCGCGGTAGCCGCGCACGACCTCCCGCAACTCCCGCTGCGACTCCCGCGCTATCCGCTGCACCTCGTCCATCTCGTCCAGCGCCGCCGCCGAACCGCGCCGCGACAGCTGCGTGGCCAGCTCGCTCTTGAGCGCGATCACCGCAAGGTTCCGGCCGAGCACATCGTGCATGTCGCGCGAGAACCGCAGCCGCTCCTCCGCCACCGCCAGCCGCGCCTGGGTGCCCCGCGCGGCCTCCACCTCCCACATCACGGCGAGGAACCAGGCGGAGGCACGCACCGCCGTCATGCTCCACATCCCCAGCAGGAACAGCAGCAACGCCACCGTGACCGTCCCGACCGGCCCGCTGCCCGTCAGGGCCACCCCGGCCGCCGCGACCACCCCCGCCCCCGCACAGCCGGCCGTATAGGTACGGATCCGGCGGGTGAGCAGGCAGTACGAACCGAAGGTCACCAGCCCGGCATGCAGCAGCACCGTCGAGTTCGCGGTGATGTGCGACATCCCGTCGCGGCGCACCTGGATCACGAACACCGTCAGGGTGAGCGTAAAGATGACCGCACTCACGGCCAGCTCCCACCAGGGCGCCGACCGCTTGCGCAGATAGTGGTCCAGCGAGCGCCGGATGAGTCTCATCCCCTGCGCGCACTGCAGGAAGCACAGGCTCAGCAGCAACCAGACCAGCGCCGGGACGCCCCCGGGCTCGGGCAGCCACGCGAGGCAGTTGAGCACCGGAAACAGCCACGGCACTCCGTACAGCGTCCACCGCGTATAGCTGTCCACCTGGGCCACCTTGCTCCGGCCCCGCCACTCCCTCATCCGTGACCGCACCACCACGCGCCCGCCCGCCCCCTCGTCCGCCCAAGCAACCCCGGTCGACGCCTCAGCGCCTCGGTTCCCAGCGGAACCACCGGCGTACAGCAAACACGCCCAGCCCCGCCCAGACCAAAGCGGTCCCGAGCGCCCGCAGCACGTCGCCCGCGCCCATCCCGCCCAGCCAGCCGCCCCGCATCAGCTCGACCACCGGCGTCAACGGCAGCAGCCGGCATGCCCCGGCGAGCCCGTCCGGCATGATCTCCACCGGTATGAACAGCCCCGAACCCAGCAGCGAGACCACCATCAAGGGCATCGTCACCAGCTGAGCGCTCTCCACGGTCTTCGCCCAGCCGGCGGTCACGGCGGCGAGAGCGACGCTGAGCACGACGCCCAGCAGCAGCCCGGCCAGCAACAGATCGGGCCGGGCGACCGCCCGCAGGCCCAGCAGACTCACCCCGGCCACCACCAGCACCGCGCACTGGGCCAGCGCCACCCCCACCGCGGGCAGTGCGGCCCCGGTCAATATCTCCGCGTCCCCCGCCTCGCCCGTACGCAGCCGCTTGAGGACCAGCTCCTCACGCCGGGCGACATAGGCGCTGACCAGGTTCTGGTAGACGGCGAAGAGCAGGATGTAGCCGAAGGCCCCCGTTATCGACACTTCCTTGAGCGACATCCCGGACGCGCCGAGGTCCAGGTCATCGAGAGACCGCTGCATGGCGGCCACCATCGTCACCGGCATCAGCAGCGCGATGTACAGCGCCATCCTGTTCCGCCCGAGCAGGGTCAGCTCCGCCCGCCCCAGCGCCAGCACCCGTGTGACCGCCATCACTTGCCCCTCCCCGAAACCAGTGCCGCAGCCGGACCGGCCGGCTCGGCGTCCGCCCCCGCTATCGCCAGGAACGCCTCCTCCAGCGACGCCGTCCGCGCGTCGAGCTGCTCCAGCTCCACGGACTGCTCCTGTGCCCACAGCAGCAGCCCGGTCAGCGTCCGCTGCAACTCCCGGGTCTGGAGCTCTATCCGCCCGTGCGTCTCCTCGTGCCGGGTCACCCCCAGCTCGGCCAGCGGCGGCAGGTCCCCGACGAACCAGCCCACCGGCATCGCGAAGCGGATCCGCGCCGGATACGTCCCGATCACCTCGGCCGTCGTCCCGGACGTCACGATCCGCCCCTCCCGCATGATCGCCAGCCGGTCGGCCAGCGCCTCGGCCTCCTCCAGATAGTGCGTGGTGAGCAGCACCGTCGTGCCCTCCTCGCGCAGCCGCCGCACCAGCTCCCAGGTGTGGTGCCGCGCCTGAGGGTCCAGGCCGGTCGTCGGCTCGTCGAGGAAGAGCACCTCGGGCCGCCCGAGCAGCGCCAGCGCCAGGTCCAGCCGCCGCCGCTCGCCGCCGGAGAGCTGCTTGACCCGCACGTCCCGGCGGCCGGCGAGCCCCACCAGCTCCAGGGCCTCGGCCACGGGCCGCGCCCCGGTCGTGCACCCCGCCCACATCAGCACGGTCTCGGCCGCGGTGAGCCCGGAGGGAAAGCCCCCTTCCTGGAGCATCACCCCCGTGCGGGGCCGCACCGCGCCCCGCTCCTCGTAAGGATCGTGGCCCAGCACCCGCACCCGGCCCTCCGTCGGCCGGGCCAGGCCCTCCAGCAGCTCGACCGTGGAGGTCTTGCCCGCTCCGTTCGTCCCCAGCAGCGCGAACACCTCGCCACGCCGCACGGTGAAGGACACGCCCCGCACCGCCTCGAAGCCCTCGTCCCCGGACGTGCCGTACCGCCGGCACAGCCCTGAGACCTCGATCACACTCTCCCCGAATCCCATGGTTCAAGGCTCCCGGCGGATCCCGCCCCGGGTCAGTGCGGCCTGTCATGACTTCGCATGACGAATGTCAGCAGGCCCGGCCACCACAACGACGAAGGCCCCGGTCGTTCCCGACCGGGGCCTTCGTTCTCTGAGCGGACGACGAGACTCGAACTCGCGACATCCACCTTGGCAAGGTGGTGCTCTACCAACTGAGCTACGTCCGCATGTCTCCGACCGACGGCTTCTCGAAGAGAGGCGCCACCGGGCGGTGCGTGCATCACTCTACCTGATCCACTGACGTGGTCGGTAAGCGATGAGAGCGGGTGACAGGAATCGCACACTGCGCCTCCCCCTTGGAAAGGGGGCGCTCTACTACTGAGCTACACCCGCGCGTCCATCCGCACCGGCCACTGACGTGGCCGACCGAACGGTGAGAGCGGGTGACAGGAATCGCACACTGCGCCTCCCTCTTGGAAAGAGGGCGCTCTGCTACTGAGCTACACCCGCGCGTCCATCCGTACCGACCACTGATGTGATCGAACGAACGGTCAGAGCGGGTGACAGGAATCGCACACTGCGCCTCCCCCTTGGAAAGGGGGCGCTCTACTACTGAGCTACACCCGCATGACCCCGAAGTTCGGGCCCGTTTCCCGGCCTTGCCCCTCGGCGTGATCCAGACTCTAGCTGATCATCCGGGGTGCTTGGCAAGTCGCCCGGGAAGCCCGGGCGGAACGCGGGGGTCCGCAGGGGAGGGAACGCCCGCACCGGCCCCCCGCTCCTGCTCCCCCCAGCCGTTACCGCCCCGGCCCCGGCCGACGGCGGCCCGGCCTCAGCCGGCCGCGTTGAACGCCTCGTAGACCTTCTTGGGGATGCGGCCGCGCGGCGGCACCTCCATGCCGTTCGAGCGGGCCCAGGCCCGCACCGCCGCCGGGTCGGGCGCCACGGCCGTGCGCCGGTAGACCTTGCCCGAGCGGGACTGCTTGCGGCCGGCCTCCACGTAAGGCGCGAGGACGCCTCGCAGTTTCTTCGCATTGGCAGTGTTCAGGTCGATCTCGTACGACTTGCCGTCGATCCCGAAGATGAGGGTCTCCGCGGCTTCCCCGCCGTCCATGTCGTCGGAGAGTGTGACCACTACGCGCTGCGCCACGGAAATCGGTCCTTTCGGCCAGTATCACCGCTTTGACCTGCGGTGACGTGAGGGTTGCGGTTGTTCTCGGTCAATACTTATTCATTTGTACAACAAAGGGCAATGCATGGTGAAGCCCAGTTAATTCCGTCCGTGCGCCTCATCGCAATCACGACGGTGCGATCTTCCGGTCTTTTTCCCGAACTTTTCCACCGGCTCCGCATGCCCCCGGGTAAACACGAAGGATAAGCCCAGCATATCTATGCGCGTAGATTTTTCGGGACTGTACTCTGACATCACCGCTTCAGCTCACGCACCACACACCGGGAGTGCCAGTGGCACGCGTCGTAGTCGACGTCATGCTCAAGCCGGAGATCCTCGACCCGCAGGGCCAGGCGGTGCAGCGCGCGCTGCCACGCCTGGGTTTCGAGGGGATCGCCGACGTCCGTCAGGGCAAGCGCTTTGAACTCGAGGTGGAGGGACCGGTCGACGACGCCGCCCTCGCCCGAATCCACGAGATGGCGGAAACGTTTCTCGCCAACACCGTGATCGAGGACTTCACCGTGAAGGTCGACGGGGAGGTCCGCGAGACCGCCGGAGAAGCACAGTGACCGCTCGCGTAGGAGTCATCACCTTCCCCGGCACCCTGGACGACCGCGACACCCAGCGCGCCGTCCGGATCGCCGGGCTCGAGCCCGTGCCGCTCTGGCACCGCGACAAGGACCTCAAGCAGGTCGACGCCGTGGTCCTGCCCGGCGGTTTCTCCTACGGCGACTACCTGCGGGCGGGCGCCATCTCCCGCTTCTCGCCGGTGATGGAGACCGTCATCGAGCAGGCCAAGGGCGGCATGCCGGTCCTCGGCATCTGCAACGGCTTCCAGGTGCTCACCGAGACCCACCTGCTGCCCGGCGCGATGCTGCGCAACAACCACCTGCACTTCATCTGCCGCGACCAGAAGCTCCGCGTCGAGAACGCGGACACCGCCTGGACGGCCGACTACGAAGCGGGCCAGGAGATCTCCGTCCCGCTGAAGAACATCGACGGCCGCTACGTGGCCGACGAGCGCACCCTCGACGAGCTCGAGGCCGAGGGCCGCGTCGCCTTCCGGTACCTCGACGTCAACCCCAACGGCTCGCTCCGCGACATCGCCGGCATCACCAACGCCGCCGGCAACGTCGTCGGCCTGATGCCGCACCCCGAGCACGCCGTAGAGCCCCTGGTCGGTACCGGTCGCACCGACGGCCTCGGGTTCTTCACCTCGATCCTCAAGAAGCTGGTCAGCGCCTCATGAGCCTCGACACGGTCAAGCACGCAAACGAAACGCCCGACGTCGACCAGCCCTGGGCCGAACTCGGCCTCAAGCAGGACGAGTACGAGCGCATCCGCACCATCCTCGGCCGCCGCCCCACCGGCGCCGAGCTCGCGATGTACTCCGTCATGTGGTCCGAGCACTGCTCGTACAAGTCCAGCAAGGTCCACCTGCGCCAGTTCGGCGAGAAGGCCCCCGAGAACGACGCCCTCCTCGTCGGCATCGGCGAGAACGCCGGCGTCGTCGACGTCGGCCAGGGCTACGCGGTCACCTTCAAGGTCGAGTCGCACAACCACCCCAGCTACATCGAGCCCTACCAGGGCGCGGCCACCGGCGTCGGCGGCATCGTCCGCGACATCCTCGCCATGGGTGCCCGCCCCGTCGCCGTCATGGACCCGCTGCGCTTCGGCGCCGCGGACCACCCCGACACCAAGCGCGTCCTGCCGGGCGTCGTCGCGGGCATCGGCGGCTACGGCAACTGCCTGGGCCTGCCCAACATCGGCGGCGAGGTCGTCTTCGACTCCTGCTACCAGGGCAACCCGCTGGTCAACGCCCTGTGCGTGGGTGTGATGAAGCACGAGGACATCCACCTCGCCAAGGCCTCCGGCGCCGGCAACAAGGTCATCCTCTACGGCGCCCGCACCGGCGGCGACGGCATCGGCGGCGTGTCCGTCCTGGCCTCCGAGACGTTCGACGACTCGAAGCCCACCAAGCGCCCCGCCGTCCAGGTCGGCGACCCCTTCCAGGAGAAGCTCCTCATCGAGTGCACCCTGGAGATCTTCCGCGAGGACCTCGTCGACGGCATCCAGGACCTCGGCGGCGCCGGTCTGTCCTGCGCCACCAGCGAGCTGGCCAGCGCCGGCTCCGGCGGTATGCGCGTCGAACTCGACCGCGTGCACCTGCGCGACGCGACGCTCTCGCCCGAGGAGATCCTCATGAGCGAGTCGCAGGAGCGCATGTGCGCGATCGTCGAGCCCGGCAAGGTCGACCGCTTCCTCGAGATCTGCGAGAAGTGGGACGTCATCGCCACCGTCATCGGTGAAGTCACCGACGGCGAACGGCTGGAGATCTTCTGGCACGGCGAGCAGATCGTCGACGTCCCGCCGCGCACCGTCGCCCACGAGGGCCCGGTCTACGAGCGCCCGTACGCCCGTCCGGACTGGCAGGACGCCCTCCAGGCCGACGACGCGAACAAGCTGGCCCGCCCGGAGACCCCCGAGGAGCTGCGCGCGCAGGTCCTGAAGGTCGTCTCCTCCCCGAACCAGGCCTCCAAGTCCTGGATCACCGACCAGTACGACCGGTTCGTGCAGGGCAACACCGTGCTCGCCCAGCCCGAGGACTCCGGCATGGTCCGCGTCGACGAGGACACCAACCTCGGTGTCGCCGTCGCCACGGACGGCAACGGCCGCTACGCCAAGCTCGACCCGTACGCGGGCGCCCAGCTCGCGCTCGCCGAGTCGTACCGCAACGTGGCCGCCACCGGTGCCCGCCCGCTGGCCATCTCCAACTGCCTGAACTTCGGTTCGCCCGAGGACCCGGCCGTCATGTGGCAGTTCGCCGAGGCCACCCGCGGCCTCGCCGACGGCTGCCTGACGCTGGGCACCCCGGTCACCGGCGGCAACGTCTCGCTCTACAACCAGACCGGCGAGACCGCCATCCACCCGACCCCCGTGGTCGCGGTGCTGGGCGTCATCGACGACGTCAACCGCCGTACGCCGATGGCGTTCTCCGAGGAGGGCCACCTGCTGTACCTCCTGGGCGACACCAAGGAGGAGCTGGGCGGTTCGGCCTGGTCGCAGGTGGTCCACGACCACCTCGGCGGGCTCCCGCCGGCCGTCGACCTCGACCGCGAGAAGCTGCTGGCCGAGATCCTGATCGCCGCCTCCCGCGACGGCATGATCGACGCGGCGCACGACCTCTCCGACGGCGGCCTCATCCAGGCGCTGGCCGAGTCGTGCCTGCGCGGCGGCAAGGGTGCCCGGATCGTCGTCCCCGACGGCCTGGACCCCTTCGTCCTCCTCTTCTCCGAGTCCGCCGGCCGCGCGGTCGTCGCCGTTCCGCGCAGCGAGGAGCTGCGCTTCGGCGACATGTGCGGCGCGCGCGGGCTGCCCGCGACCCGGATCGGGGTCGTCGACGGCGAAGAGATCGACGTCCAGGGACAGTTCACCCTTCCGCTGGCGGAGCTGCGCGAGGCGTACGAAGCCACGATCCCGGCGCTGCTCGCGTAGTGCCGCATCCGTAACTCCCGTCACGGATACGGGTGGGCTCGACGGCGGCCATGGCCTTTGAGTCCGTTGGGCCCACCCGAAGCCTGGCCAAGGATTAGGCTCGCGCCATGCCTCCAGCACCGCGCAAGCCCCGCGTTCGCAGTTACGACCCCGCAAAGGTGCGGGCCGCCCTGGAAGGGCAGGTCCGGGCCGTACGGGACGTCGTCGACACGGTGTGCGCGGAACCGGACGCGCGGGCGCTGCTCGCCACGCGCACCCGGCTGGGGGAGTGGACGGTCAGGGAGCTGATCGTCCACCTGGTCGGCGCGTTGGAGCTGTTGCCGCACCGCCTCGTGGAGCCGGGGCGGCTGCCCGCGCGGGCGGAGGCCGGGCTTCTCGACTACGTGGCGGGCCTCGCCTCGAGCGCCGCCACGGTCGCGGACCACACGGCGGTGGGCGCCGCGGAGTTCGCCGAAGCGGATCCCAAGTCCGTGGCGGACAGGTTCGATCAGGCCGCCGGGAAGCTGCTCGGCGCCCTCGCCGAAGCCGACTCCGCCGCGCTGGTCCCGACCGCCTTCGGCGCCATGACGGTGGCCGATTTCATGGTGACCCGACTGGTGGAAACCGTGGTGCACGGCGATGACTTGGCGGATGCCACGGGCGTCGCCGTCCGCCACGACCGGCAGGCCCTCGCGGCCGTCACCCGGCTGCTCGCCGACGCCCTCGCGGCCAAGGCCCCCGGAGGCTCCGTGGAGGTCCGCATTCCGCCGTTCGCGGTGGTCCAGTGCGTGGCCGGACCCAAGCACACCCGCGGTACGCCGCCCAATGTCGTGGAGACCGATCCGCTCACCTGGATCCGCCTGGCCACGGGCCGTGCGGACTGGTCCACGGCCCTGGCGGACGCCGCCGTGACGGCCAGTGGTGAGCGCGCCGACATTTCCGGGCAACTTCCTCTGCTCACCTGAGCGAACGGTTTGCCCGCTCACCTGAGCGAACAGTAATTCGGCGGCCCTTTGCACGGGTTTTCATGCCACGAATAGGTGATTCACCGTGGCCGCCGAGTTGCTGTCCGTGGAGTGTGCCAATCGCCACTCTTCCCCGGTTCGGATGAACCTCATCCCTGCCATAGACTCAAGGTGTGCCTCGTGGTGACGGACGACTCAACCACGACCTGCTTCCCGGCGAAAAGGGCCCCCAGGACGCTTGTGGCGTCTTCGGTGTCTGGGCTCCGGGTGAAGAGGTCGCCAAACTCACCTATTTCGGGCTGTATGCGCTGCAGCACCGTGGACAGGAGTCCGCGGGCATCGCGGTGAGCAACGGCTCCCAGATCCTCGTTTTCAAGGACATGGGACTGGTTTCCCAGGTCTTCGACGAAACTTCCCTCGGTTCCCTTACGGGCCATATCGCGGTCGGCCACGCCCGCTACTCCACCACCGGAGCCTCGGTGTGGGAGAACGCGCAGCCGACCTTCAGGGCGACGGCCAACGGCTCCATCGCCCTGGGCCACAACGGGAACCTGGTCAACACCGCCGAGCTGGCCGAGATGGTCGCCGCGCTCCCCCGGGAGAACGGCCGTGCCAACCAGGTCGCGGCGACCAACGACACGGACCTGGTCACAGCCCTGCTGGCCGGCCAGACCGACGACGACGGCAAGCCGCTGACGATCGAGGAAGCCGCCACCAAGGTGCTTCCGAACGTCAAGGGCGCCTTCTCGCTCGTCTTCATGGACGAACACACGCTGTACACCGCCCGTGACCCGCAGGGCATCCGCCCGCTGGTGCTGGGCCGGCTGGAGCGCGGCTGGGTGGTGGCCTCCGAGACGGCCGCCCTGGACATCTGCGGCGCGACCTTCGTCCGCGAGGTCGAGCCCGGCGAGCTCGTCGCCATCGACGAGAACGGCGTCCGCAGCAGCCGCTTCGCCGAGGCCCGCCCCAAGGGCTGTGTCTTCGAGTACGTCTACCTCGCGCGCCCCGACACCGACATCGCGGGCCGCAACGTCTACCTCTCCCGTGTAGAGATGGGCCGCCGGCTCGCCGCCGAGGCCCCGGTGGAGGCGGACCTGGTGATACCGACACCGGAGTCCGGCATCCCGGCCGCGGTCGGCTACGCGGAGGCCAGCGGCATTCCGTACGGCACGGGCCTGGTCAAGAACTCCTACGTCGGCCGGACCTTCATCCAGCCCAGCCAGACCATCCGCCAGCTCGGCATCCGGCTCAAGCTCAACCCGCTCAAGGAAGTCATCCGCGGCAAGCGCCTGGTGGTCGTCGACGACTCCATCGTCCGCGGCAACACCCAGCGCGCCCTGGTGAAGATGCTGCGCGAGGCCGGGGCCGCCGAGGTCCACGTGCGGATCTCGTCGCCGCCGGTGAAGTGGCCGTGCTTCTTCGGCATCGACTTCGCCACCCGGGCCGAGCTGATCGCCAACGGCATGTCGGTCGAGGAGATCGGCAGGTCTCTGGGCGCGGACTCGCTGGCGTACATCTCCCTCGAAGGCATGGTCGAGGCGACCACCATCGCCAAGCCGAACCTGTGCCGCGCCTGCTTCGACGGCGAGTACCCGATGGAGCTGCCCGACCCCGAGCTGCTGGGCAAGCAGCTGCTGGAGACCGAGCTGGCCGGTGGCACGGACGCCGCCGACGCGCTCCGTCGCCCGTAGCGCTCGCGTACCCGCAGTCACGAACGACACGAAAGATCTCAAGACCATGTCTTCTGAGACCACCGGTGCCAGCTACGCAAGCGCGGGCGTCGACATCGAGGCCGGCGACCGCGCCGTCGAGCTGATGAAGCAATGGGTGAAGAAGGCCACCCGCCCCGAGGCCGTCGGCGGCCTCGGCGGCTTCGCCGGCCTCTTCGACGCCAGTGCCCTCAAGCGGTACGAGCGCCCCCTCCTGGCCTCCGCCACCGACGGCGTCGGTACGAAGGTCGACATCGCCCGCCGCATGGGCGTCTACGACACCATCGGCCACGACCTGGTCGGCATGGTCGTGGACGACCTGGTCGTCTGCGGTGCCGAGCCGCTGTTCATGACCGACTACATCTGCGTCGGCAAGGTCTACCCCGAGCGCGTCGCCGCCATCGTCAAGGGCATCGCCGAGGGCTGTGTCCTCGCGGGCTGCGCGCTGGTCGGCGGCGAGACCGCCGAGCACCCGGGCCTGCTGGGCGCGGACGAGTTCGACGTGGCCGGCGCCGGAACGGGCGTCGTCGAGGCGGACCGGCTGCTGGGCGCGGATCGTATCCGTACGGGTGACGCCGTCATCGCGATGGCCTCGTCCGGACTTCACTCGAACGGGTACTCACTGGTCCGCCATGTGCTCTTCGAGCGGGCCGGCTGGGAGCTGGACCGAGAGGTTCCGGAGTTCGGCCGCACGCTCGGCGAGGAGCTCCTGGAGCCCACGAAGATCTACTCGCTGGACTGCCTGGCCCTCACCCGTACGGCGGAGGTGCACGCCTTCTCGCACATCACCGGCGGCGGGCTCGCCAACAACCTGGCCCGGGTCGTCCCGGACCACCTCCACGCGAGCGTGGACCGCTCGACGTGGGCGCCCGGCGCGGTCTTCGACCTGGTCGGCCAGGTCGGCTCGGTCGAGCGCCACGAGCTGGAGAAGACCCTGAACATGGGCGTCGGCATGATCGCCGTCGTGCCCCAGGAGTCGGTGGACGTGGCGCTGGCGACCTTCGCGGACCGGGGCGTGGAGGCCTGGGTGGCCGGTGAGGTCACCGAGCGCGGCGACCGCGCGGAGGCCGTGACCCTGACCGGTGACTACAGCAGCTGACCTGCGCAAAGACACTGCCCGGAGCGATCGGCTCCGGGCAGTCTCCAGGCAGCACAGAACCCGGTCCGGGGCGATGCCCCGAACCGGGTCGGTGAAAAGCTATGGCGTCAAGCGCGGCGACGGTAGGAAGACTGGGGCTGCTCGGACGACTGCTCGTCCTCGTCCTCGTCGTCGTTGTAACGACTCGCGTACTGAGCGTACGGGTCGTCGTCCAGCTCATCGTCCTTGTCGAGCGGCTCGCTGTTCGGCGGCTGCTTCGTCGGCGATGCGCCCAGCTCATTGGCCAGACGTGAGAGGTCGGTCCCGCCGCTGTTGTACTTCAGCTGGCGGGCGACCTTTGTCTGCTTGGCCTTGGCCCGGCCGCGCCCCATGGCTCGACCCCCTCATTGACGGGGCTCGACGGCCCCAGAGTCTTGACACGCGTTCACGTTCATGAGTCAGAGCGGACCCCTGTGGAGGTGTCCGGCCTGTAGAGCTTCAACGGTACCTGCTTCCGCGGCCATACGGTACGTCGCCCGCATGACGTGCCACGCAGCAGAACCGACGAGGAGCCCTGTACTCGCTGGTCAGCTGCGATTTTAACGTGTCCTGGGCGCCGACCCGCCGAGGGGTGGTGAGAGATCTCTCGTTCACCACCTCCCGGTGGCGCTTCTGTGGGGATCCGCCGGGCCCCGCGCCGCCACCCGGCCGGGCGACACGCATCACCCGGCCGGGTGAAAGGGGTGCGGAGTGTGACGGGACCCGCCGCCCCGGCTACCGGCTCGCGACGATCGCGGCCCGTGCCTCGGCCATGCGCTGCTCGGCGAGCCGGTCGGCCGCCGCGGCCGGCGGGATGCCGTCCGCCTTCGCCCGATCGAATATGGCCAAGGTCGTGTCGAAGATCTTTGTCGCCTTGGCCTTCGCCCGGTCGAAGTCGAAACCGTGCAGCTCATCGGCGACCTGGATCACCCCACCGGCGTTCACCACATAGTCCGGGGCGTAGAGGATGCCGCGGTCGGCCAGGTCCTTCTCCACACCCGGGTGGGCGAGCTGGTTGTTGGCCGCGCCGCAGACCACGGTCGCGGTGAGGGCGGCCACCGACGCGTCGTTCAGGGCGCCGCCGAGGGCGCAGGGGGCGTAGACGTCGAGCGGGGTGCGGATGAGCACCTCGGCGTCGGTCACGGCGGTGACCCGCGGATGGCGGGAGACGATCCGCTCGACCGGCTCGGCCCGGACGTCGGTGATCACGACCTCCGCGCCGTCCTCGACGAGATGGTCCACCAGGTGGTGGCCGACCTTGCCGACGCCCGCGACGCCGACCCGGCGGCCGCGCAGCGTCGGCTCGCCCCACTGGGTCTGCGCGGCCGCCCGCATGCCCTGGAAGACGCCGAAGGCGGTGAGCACCGAGGAGTCGCCGGCGCCGCCGTGCTCGGGCGAGCGGCCCGTGGTCCAGCGGTTCTCGCGGGCGACGACGTCCATGTCCTGTACGTACGTGCCGACGTCGCACGCGGTGACGTAGCGCCCGCCGAGAGAGGCGACGAACCGGCCGTACGCGAGCAGCAGTTGTTCGGTCTTGATCAGATCGGGGTCGCCGATGATCACAGCTTTTCCGCCGCCGTGGTCGAGTCCCGCCAGGGCGTTCTTGTACGACATGCCGCGCGAGAGGTTCAGCGCGTCCCGCACCGCCTCCTCGTCGGAGGCGTAGGGGTAGAACCGGGTGCCGCCGAGGGCCGGGCCCAGGGCGGTGGAATGGATGGCGATGACGGCCTTGAGGCCGCTCTCCTGGTCCTGGCAGAGCACGACCTGCTCGTGGCCGCCCTGGTCCGATCGGAACAGGGTGTGCAGCACGCCGCCGGCGGCGTCGGAGGTGGGACGTACGTCAGTCACGGTGGTGACTCCATATGTCGCGGAGGTCGCCCTCCGAGGGGTGGTGGAGGGCCGGTTGCCCAAGAGGGTAAGACCTGCCGTCCCGCCGTATCCGTCCCGTGCCGAGGATCACTCTCCCGGGCTCCGGCGCCATGGGACGATTCGGTCAGTATGGGGAGGGGCGCCCGCAACTCCCTGGGGGTGACCTACGGCTTGAGGGAGCGAGCGTGGGCGTGGCGTCATCGGTGACCGTCCCGTACGCGGCGTACCTACGGGTCTACGAGCCGCTGGGCGCCTTCCCCGAACCGGAGCGCTCGCACTGGGCCCGCTACGCGCGCCGACCGGTGCTGCCCGGCGCCCAGGACGAGCTGCGCCGGTCGCTGGCCGACCTGCTGCCCACCCCGCCGGTGCCGGTGCCGGTGCACGAGAGCGGCGACGCCTTCGTCGCGGTCGTGGACGGCGTCGTGTGCGTCTGTCCGTGGCGGACGAGGCTGCGGGGCTGGCTGGCCCTGGAGGAGCTGATCGAGCGGTTCCCGGCGCCCGTCCTGGACGCGGTGCTGCCGCCCGTCGTACGCCGCCAGGCGCAGGCGGACCACGAGCGCTGGGCGGAGCGCAACCCCGACGCCCGGCCGTGGATCCGGACGGCCACCTGGCAGGTGCCGCTGCGCTGGTTCGTGCTCTTCTCCGACGAGGAGCGCGAGCACGGCAAGGGCGAACCCGGGGCGGGCGGGATGGAGGGGCCGCTGCTGCGCTACCGCACCCCCATGGTCCAGGCCCGGCGGCGGGTGGCGCGGGGGCTGCGCACGCTGCGGGACGCGATCGAGGAGGGACCGCTCATCGACGGGCTGGTCGATGTGGGGCGATGGCTGGAAGAGTTTCATCCGCGCTCCCTGGTGGAGCTCGACTACGGCGGACTTGTGCATATGGTTCCCGAGGCACAGCTGGCCGAGGATCACTCCGCCGCCGACACGGCGGAGGGGCTGGCGGCGCTGCGGGCGGGAGACGGAGTGCGGGCCGGTGAGGCGTACGAGCGGCTGACGGAGCGTTGGAGGACGGTCCGCGACCGTCAGTTCGCGAACTGACCCGGCGGTGCCGGCCGGCCGTGAGGGCGGGTCAGGGACCTAGGTCCCGATCCGGGCTATTAGCGGCAACCGTGATCTAACGCACTTACGTAAGGTCTTGCGCCGATCGCCCACCCTCGTGGCAAAATAGGACAAGGAGTCCAGGAAGGACTCCTTCCGTCCAAGTAAGGGCGGATAGATCGGTATTGCACTCCTTGACGGGTCTGGGGACCCCTGATCCCGCTGTGACTGATCGTCACGGTGGCGTGACTGTCCGCTATGGCATGGTCCATCGGCTTCCGTCGAGGTTGAACACCTGAGAGGGCAATTCCATCGGTTTGGCCGACGTGGCTGGACAGATGGTGTAGTTGTAGTGCCGAGGACAAGCCGTTCGTCCTATAACCGACTCGGCCCGCGTCCGCCATTTCGGGCAACGCGGGTCAAGGTGCAGAATTTAGAGGAAAGAACCGACGTGATGGTTCGGTTCTCCCGAGGAGGCCGCTCATGACCGCTCGCACCCCTGATGCCGAGCCGCTGCTGACCCCGGCTGAGGTTGCCACGATGTTCCGCGTGGACCCGAAGACGGTCACCCGCTGGGCCAAGGCTGGCAAGCTCACGTCCATCCGCACGCTCGGAGGACACCGCCGATACCGCGAAGCGGAGGTCCGTGCACTGCTGGCGGGCATTCCGCAGCAGCGTAGCGAGGCCTGAACAACTGAATCACCGGGTGATTCCGGGGCCCCCAACCCGGCTGACGCCCGTTTGAGCTCCATCTGAAGCTCCACAAGCACCAAACGACGGGATGCCTGCCCCAACAGCATCCGTGCCCACCGACTTGGGCTGGTCGTCGATCGCGCTGGACTCCGCCGGGTCCAGCGCGATCTTTTTTATGCCCGGACGCGGGCGATGCGCCCCGCGTACGCCGTCGCCCCACCGCTCGCCCCCTGCCCCCGGGTGGTCCGGCCGGCGCCGGGGCGCGGTCTCGAGGTCGGTGCAATTGCACATATTAAATTGACCGGGTGTAGGAGGGGGGTAAGTTGCCTCACTCTCGGAACTCTTTCGGTGACACCCGTCACAGCATCACGCGCTTGTCCCTCATCGACCCACTGGGGTAAAGAACTTGTGCGCACCGGCGTGGCGCGGGCCCCGGCGGCCGGACGTCAGCCGGGAGGCCGTTTCGCCCGTCACCGGGAAGAGGGACTTTCCTCCGGCGCCTCCACGGCCTCCTGAGGGCCCTGTGGATCGCTCCCGGCCTCCTGGGCGAGCCGCAGCAGCCGATGGCAGACGGGGCAGTGTCTGGTCAGGTGGCGATAGCCGGCGGCGGCGGAGAGGTGAGCACGCAGCAGCGCCCGGGTCTCATGCCGGATGCTCTCGGTCCGCTTCCCGGTCCGCGTCGTCATAGGGCGCAGCACCTCCCACTGACTGGGTACCCCTGGCACGTGTCGCAGTCAAGGAGGAACGCGCGAAGGCCCGGATCCAAGACTGGATCCGGGCCTTCAACTCATGCGGTCCTGACGGGATTTGAACCCGCGGCCTCCACCTTGACAGGGTGGCGAGCACTCCAAACTGCTCCACAGGACCTTGCTTCGCTTTCCCACTTCCGTGGGGCTGCGAAACAAGACTCTACAGCAGGTCAGGGGGTGCGGTCGAACCACATCGAGGAGACGTGGGGCACAGTCCCCCGCCCGGCCGCGATCAGGGCGCCAACTGGTCGATGGCCTTCACGATCCGCTTGTCCGAGACCGGATAGGCGGTCCCGAGCGCGTGCGCGAAGTAGCTCACCCGCAGCTCCTCGATCATCCAGCGGATGTCGCGGGCCTCCTGCGGCACCGGACGCCCCCGCGGGAACTGCTCCAGCAGCCACGCGTACTCGTCCCGCATCTCCTTCACCTTGGCCATCCGCGCCCGGTCCCGGTCGGCGTTGGTCGGCAGCTGCGTCAGGCGCCGGTCGACGGCCACCAGATAGCGCAGGAGGTCCTGCAGGCGACGGACGCCGTGGTCGGTGACGAAGCCCGGCCTGATCAGCTCGGCCAGCTGCTCCTTGACGTCCGTGAGGGAGGGCACCAGCACCAGGCTGGTGGTGTCCTTCAGCCGGCGCTCGCAGGCCTGCCAGGCCGCCAGCACCTCCTGCACCTTGCGGATCGTGTCGAGCGTCGCGTCGACGATGTCGGCCCGCACGGCGTCGAAGAGCTTGCGGAAGGACTCCTCGTCCCACGCCGGCCCGCCGTGGGCCGCCATGAGCTTGTCCGCCGCACCCGAGACGCAGTCGTCGAACAGGGCCTGGATCGAGCCGTGCGGATTCCGCGACAGGGCGAGCTTCTGCTGGTTGCCGAGCTTGTCCTGGGCGAATTTCGCGGGGTTCGAGGGCAGGTTGAGCAGGATCAGGCGGCGGGTGCCGCGCCACATCGCCTCGCGCTGCTCCGGCTCGGTGTCGAAGAGCCGTACGGCCACCGAGGCGCCCTCGTCGACGAGCGCCGGGTACGCCTTGACGGGCTGGCCCGCGCGGCGGGTCTCGAAGGTCCGCGGCAGCGTGCCGATCGTCCACCGGGTCAGGCCCGAGCGCTGCTCGGGACCCGCGCCCCCGGTGGACTCGGCGGCCTTCTCGAAGGCCTTGGTGATCGCCGCCTGCGTCTTCGGCTTGAGCCGCAGGCGCAGCGCCTCCAGGTCCTTGTCCTCGGCGATCTTGCGCTTGCGCTCGTCGACCACCCGGAAAGTGATCTTCAGATGGTCCGGCACCTTGGCGAGGTCGAAGTCCTCCGCCTCCATGCGCACGGCCGTCATCCGGTGCAGCCCACGGGCCAGCGCGGCCGTCAGCGGCTCCTGAAGGGGTACGGCGGAATCGAGGAACCGCTGGGCGAAGTTCGGCGCCGGCACGCAGTTGCGGCGGATCGGCTTCGGCAGCGAACGGATCAGCTCCGTCACCAGGTCCTCGCGCAGCCCCGGGATCTGCCAGTCGAAGCCCTCGGCCGAGACCTGGTTGAGGACCTGCAGCGGAATGTGCACGGTCACACCGTCCGCGTCCGCCCCCGGCTCGAACTGATACGTCACCTTGAACTTCAGCCGGCCCTGCCGCCAGGAGTCCGGGTAGTCGTCCTTGGTGACCGCCTCGGCGTTCTCGTTGATGAGCATGGAGTGCTCGAAATTGAGCAACTCCGGCTCGTCGCGCCGCTTGTGCTTCCACCAGGAGTCGAAGTGCGCACCGGAGACGACGTGTTCGGGCAGCCGCTGGTCGTAGAAATCGAAGAGCGTCTCGTCGTCCACGAGGATGTCGCGACGGCGTGCACGGTGCTCCAACTCCTCGACCTCGCCGAGGAGTTTGCGGTTGTCGTGGAAGAACTGGTGGTGCGTGCGCCAGTCGCCCTCCACCAGGGCGTTGCGGATGAACAGCTCACGGCTGGTCTCCGGGTCGATCCGCCCGTAATTGATCTTCCGCTGCGTGACGATCGGCACACCGTAGAGCGTCACCCGCTCGTACGCCATCACCGCCGCCTGCTTCTGCTCCCAGTGCGGCTCGCTGTACGTGCGCTTGACCAGGTGCTGCGCGAGCGGCTCGATCCACTCCGGCTCGATCTTCGCGTTGACCCGCGCCCAGAGGCGGGAGGTCTCCACCAGCTCCGCCGACATCACCCAGCGCGGCGGCTTCTTGAAGAGCGCCGAACCGGGGAAGACCGCGAACTTGGCGCTGCGGGCACCGACGTACTCGTTGTTCTTCTCGGTGTCCTTCAGACCGATATGGGAAAGCAGCCCGGACAGCAGCGCCTGATGCACCCGCTCCGGCGCCGCGTCCTCCTCGGCGAGGTGGATCTCCATGCCCTTGGCGACCGTGCGCAGCTGGTAGTAGATGTCCTGCCACTCGCGTATGCGCAGATAGTTCAGGTACTCCGACTTGCACATGCGGCGGAAGGCGGACGACGACAGCGTCTTCTGCTGCTCGCGCACGTACCGCCACAGGTTCAGGAAGGCGAGGAAGTCGCTCGTCTCGTCCTTGAACCGGGCGTGCTGCTGATCGGCCTGCGCCTGCTTCTCCGACGGCCGCTCGCGCGGGTCCTGGATCGACAGCGCCGCCGCGATGACCATGACCTCGCGGGCACAGCCGTTGCGGTCGGCCTCCAGGACCATGCGGGCCAGCCGCGGGTCCACCGGGAGCTGCGAGAGCTTGCGGCCCAGCGGGGTGAGCCGTTTCTTCAGGTCCTTCTGCTGCGGGTCGATCGCCCCGAGCTCCTGCAGCAGATCGACGCCGTCCTTGATGTTGCGCCGGTCCGGCGGGTCGATGAACGGGAACTTCTCGATGTCCCCGAGGCCGGCCGCGGTCATCTGCAGGATGACGGAGGCCAGGTTCGTCCGCAGGATCTCCGCGTCCGTGAACTCGGGGCGGGCGAGGAAGTCGTCCTCCGAGTACAGCCGGATGCAGACGCCGTCGCTCGTACGGCCGCAGCGGCCCTTGCGCTGATTGGCGCTGGCCTGCGAGACCGGCTCGATCGGCAGCCGCTGCACCTTCGTGCGGTGGCTGTAGCGGGAGATCCGGGCGAAGCCGGGGTCGATGACGTACTTGATGCCGGGGACGGTCAGCGACGTCTCGGCGACGTTCGTCGCCAGGACCACACGGCGGCCGGTGTGCCGCTGGAAGACGCGGTGCTGCTCGGCGTGGGACAGCCGCGCGTACAGCGGAAGGATCTCGGTGAAGCGAAGTTTTTTCTTCTCCAGCGCGTCCGCCGTGTCCCGGATCTCCCGCTCGCCCGAGAGGAAGACCAGGATGTCGCCGGGCCCCTCCTTCTGCAGCTCCTCCACCGCGTCACAGATCGCGGTGACCTGGTCGCGGTCCGCGTCGCCCGAGTCCTCCTCGAGCAGTGGCCGGTAGCGGACCTCGACCGGGTACGTACGGCCGGAGACCTCGACGATGGGCGCGTCGCCGAAGTGGCGGGAGAAGCGCTCGGGGTCGATCGTCGCGGAGGTGATCACGACCTTGAGGTCGGGGCGACGGGGCAGCAGCTGCGCGAGATAGCCGAGCAGGAAGTCGATGTTGAGGCTGCGCTCGTGCGCCTCGTCGATGATGATCGTGTCGTACTGGCGCAGCTCGCGGTCCGTCTGGATCTCGGCGAGCAGGATGCCGTCCGTCATCAGCTTGACCATGGTCGAGGGGCCGACCTGGTCGGTGAAGCGGACCTTCCAGCCGACCGCCTCGCCCAGCGGCGTCCGCAGCTCCTCGGCGACCCGCTCCGCGACCGTGCGGGCGGCGATCCGGCGGGGCTGGGTGTGCGCGATCAGGCCCTTGACCCCGCGGCCGAGCTCCAGACAGATCTTGGGGATCTGGGTGGTCTTGCCGGAGCCCGTCTCACCCGCGACGATCACGACCTGGTGGTCGCGTATCGCCTCCAGGATCACGTCCTTCTTCTGGCTGACGGGAAGCTGCTCGGGGTAGTCGACGGTCGGCACCGCGGCCCGGCGGGCGGCCACGCGGAGCTCGGCCGAGCCGATCTCCGTCGCGATCTCGGTGAGGACGGCCGCGTGGGCCTCGGGCTTGCGGATGCGGCGCGCCCCGTCGAGCCGGCGGCCCAGCCGCTGCGCGTCGCGCAGCATCAGCTCGGGCAGGCGGGCGGCGAGGTCGGCGAACGTGGCGGGGGCAGGCTGCGTAGACATACGAAGTCCAGGATCGCACCAGCCGCCGCGAAGCGGCGAACGCATTTTGCGGGGAAAGCACTGAGCCCCTCACCGAGGGTGAGGGGCTCACTGTGGCTGGGGCCGGGGTCGAACCGGCGACCTTCCGCTTTTCAGGCGGACGCTCGTACCAACTGAGCTACCCAGCCACGCGATCATCCGAGGATGATCACAGCGGTCCTGACGGGATTTGAACCCGCGGCCTCCACCTTGACAGGGTGGCGAGCACTCCAAACTGCTCCACAGGACCATGCTATGTGCGAGCACTAGTCTCGCACACGGTACAGCGTGCCCCCAACGGGATTCGAACCCGTGCTACCGCCTTGAAAGGGCGGCGTCCTGGGCCACTAGACGATGAGGGCTGATGGCCCACCTGGGCGCTTCGCAGCGCCTCGGGGACGTGAGAAGCATATGGGATGCAGGGACCTAACGCCAAAACGGTTTGCCGAGCGCTTTCCGGGAGGGGTCCGCGGGCGGCCCCGCCCCATGCCCCCGACGGGCTTCGTGGCGGACAATGGCCGGGTGCTGGAGATGACGCGCGAGGAGTTCGAGGAACTGGTCGCCGAGGGGCTGGACCGGATCCCCCCGGAGCTGACACGGCTGATGGACAACGTCGCCGTGTTCGTGGAGGACGAGCCCGATGCCAAGGATCCGGAGCTGCTCGGGCTGTACGAGGGCACGCCGCTGACCGAGCGCGGCGAGTGGTACGCCGGGGTGCTGCCGGACCGGATCACGATCTACCGCGGACCGACGCTGCGGATGTGCGAGTCGCGCGAAGAGGTCGTGGCCGAGGTGGAGGTGACGGTCGTTCACGAGGTCGCCCACCACTTCGGCATCGACGACGAGCGGCTGCACGCGCTGGGCTACGGGTGAGCGGACGCCCCGGGGTCGCGGCGCGACCGGCGGGGACCGGACAGGACCGGTCGTGAGGCGGGCGGGACCGGTGCAGGGCTACGGATGATCGATGGCTGACGCCCGGGCGCCCCGCGTGTCCTGTGCGGTGCGGTGCCAGTTGGGCAGGGGGCCTGTCCCCCTGTACCCGAAGGCGGTCCGTCCCATGCGCGCAATGTCAGCGCACGCAGCAACGTTCACCCGAATCGCGGCCGTGGCCGTCGCGACCCTGACCCTGGGCGGGTGCATGAGCGTGAGCGACCCGGGACGCCCCGCCCCGGCGGGCTCGGGCAAGCAGCGTGAGACGGGCACGCAGCCGGACGGCGGCCTGCGGCTCCCGGGCGGCCGCCCGGGGCACGCGGACGCGAAGTCGGGCAAGGGCGGGGCCAGCGGCAGCCCGGCGGCCAAGGGCGGCCGGTCCGGATCGGCGTCGGCCTCGCCCTCGACCGCGCCGGGCGCCTCACCCCCGGCCGGGCGGCCGGGCAAGCCCGGCGCCCAGCCGAAGCCGCCGGCCGGTGGCCCGGGCACCTCCCCGGCGCCGGGGAAGCCGCCGGCGCCCTCGCAGCCGCCCACCCAGGCGCCGCCCACCCAGGCGCCTCCCACGCCCCCCTCCCAGCCCCCCGGCCCCACCTCGCCGTCGACGCCGCAGCCCGGCCCCTCCTAGGCGCGGCAAGGGTTCCGGGGCCGTTCCGCAGGGCGTATCGGTGCAGGTCGGCGGGGGCGCGTGCGGGATGTGGCGTAGGCCATCCGGGCGCCAGCTTGCGCTGCCAGGCAGTGGGTGCGTATGGTGGTAGATCGTTTGATCCCATTTGCCCGGCGCCTGACAGAAGCGCGCCGTGTGGCGCGTTCCTTACCTTGCCGTGGCTGACCGCATCGAGGCGGTCATTTGTGAAGCCGACACGGAGCTTGGGCGCGTGCCGAAACTCCGGAAGGTTTCGCATTTCGCATGTCCATTTCCACTGACACCACCACCATGCCCGAGGCCGTCGAGACGGTCGTCGAGACCGCTGACGCCGTCGAGGCCGTCGACACCGCTGCCGTCGAGGCCGAGCCGAAGATCACCTTCGCCGACCTCGGTCTGGACGACTCGATCGTCCGCAAGCTCGCGCAGAACGGCGTCACCACGCCCTTCCCGATCCAGGCCGCGACCATCCCGGACGCCCTGGCCGGCAAGGACATCCTCGGCCGTGGCCGCACCGGCTCCGGCAAGACCCTCTCCTTCGGTCTGCCGCTGCTGTCGACGCTGGCCGGCGGTCACACCGAGAAGAAGCGCCCCCGCGGCCTGATCCTCACCCCGACCCGCGAGCTGGCGATGCAGGTCGCCGACGCCCTCCAGCCCTACGGCGACGTCCTCGGCCTGAAGATGAAGGTCGTCTGCGGCGGTACGTCCATGGGCAACCAGATCTACGCCCTCGAGCGCGGCGTCGACATCCTCGTCGCCACCCCGGGCCGTCTGCGCGACATCCTCAACCGCGGCGCCGCCTCCCTCGACAAGGTCGAGGTCACCGTCCTCGACGAGGCCGACCAGATGGCCGACATGGGCTTCCTGCCCGAGGTCACCGAGATCCTCGACCAGGTTCCGGCCGGCGGCCAGCGCCTGCTGTTCTCCGCCACGCTGGAGAACGAGATCGACACCCTCGTCAAGCGCTACCTGGTCAACCCGGTCACGCACGAGGTCGACGCGGCGCAGGGCGCGGTCACCACCATGACCCACCACGTCCTCGTCGTGAAGCCGAAGGACAAGGCGCCGGTCACGGCCGCCATCGCCGCCCGCAAGGGCCGCACGATCATCTTCGTCCGCACCCAGATGGGCGCCGACCGCGTCGCCGAGCAGCTGCTCGACTCCGGTGTGCGCGCGGACGCGCTGCACGGCGGCATGACCCAGGGCGCCCGTACCCGCGTCCTGGAGGACTTCAAGGCCGGTTACGTCAACTGCCTGGTCGCCACCGACGTCGCCGCCCGCGGCATCCACGTCGACGGCATCGACCTGGTCCTGAACGTCGACCCCGCGGGCGACCACAAGGACTACCTGCACCGCTCCGGCCGTACGGCCCGCGCCGGCCAGTCCGGCACGGTCGTCTCCCTGGCCCTGCCGCACCAGCGCAAGCAGATCTTCCGCCTGATGGAGGACGCGGGCGTCGACGCCTCGCGCCACATCGTCGGCGGTGCCGGCGCCTTCGACGAGGACGTCGCCAAGATCACGGGTGCCCGTTCCCTGACCGAGGTCCAGGCCGACTCGGCGGCCAACGCCGCCAAGCAGGCCGAGCGCGAGCTCCAGGACCTCAACCGCCAGCTGGAGCGCGTCCAGCGCCGCGCCACCGAGCTGCGCGAGGAGGCCGACCGCCTCCTGGCGCGTGCCGCCCGCGAGCGCGGCGAGGACCCGGAGGCCGCGATCGCCGCTGCCGCCGAGGCCGCGGCTGCCGAGGCCGCCGAGACCGCCAAGGCTGAGGAGGCGCCCGTCGCCTCCGTGCCGGCCCAGTCCGCGCCCGCCTACGAGCGCCGTGACGAGCGGGGCAACTACAGCCCGCGTCGTGACGACCGTGGCGGCTTCCGTCGCGACGACCGCCGTGACGACAACCGCGGTGGCGACCGTGGCGGCTTCCGCCGTGACGACCGTCGCGACGACCGCGCCGGTGGCTTCCGTCGTGACGACCGTCCCTCCGGTGGTTTCCGTCGTGACGACCGCCGCGACGACCGTCGTGACGACCGCGGTGGCTTCCGCCGCGACGACCGCCCGCAGGGTGGCTTCCGTCGTGACGACCGCCGTGACGACCGCCCGCAGGGTGGCGGCTTCCGCCGTGACGACCGTCGCGACGACCGCGCCGGTGGCTTCCGTCGTGACGACCGTCCCTCCGGTGGTTTCCGTCGTGACGACCGTCCGTCCGGTGGCTTCCGCCGTGACGACCGCCCGCAGGGTGGCGGCTTCCGCCGCGACGACCGCCCCTCCGGTGGCTTCCGTCGTGACGACCGCCCGTCGACCGGTGGCGGCTTCCGCTCCGGCGGCAGCGACCGTCCGTTCAACCGCGACCGCCGCGACGACCGCCCCTCCACCGGTGGCTACCGCTCCGGCGGCGACCGTCCGGCCGGCCGTCGTGACGACCACCGCGGTGGCACCGGCACCGGTTCCTTCGGCCGCCGCGACGACAAGCCGCGCTGGAAGCGCAACGGCTGATCAGCCCAGCTGAACTGAGGGCCCGTACGACACGACAGTGCCGTACGGGCCCTCGCCCGTTGGTGCCCGGCGCGACGGAGAGCCATAACGACTCGGGCTCCGGGGCCCGTCCGGGCTATGCTGCGGTGTGCGGGCCGTTAGCTCAATTGGCAGAGCAGTGGACTTTTAATCCATTGGTTGTGGGTTCGAGTCCCACACGGCCTACCGCGAAGCGGGTCGGGCGACGCCTGTGACCCGCGCACCTCCGCCCCGACCGGGAACCCCGGCCGGGGCGGAGTCATGTCCGGCAGGGCCCGACGCACGGCAGGCCCAACTCCCGCATCGACCGGTTGCTTTCGCGTCGCAGAATCGCGGGACAGTCATCCGGATAGGTGAACACGGCTCGCGTACGCACCGGGGCTTCGGATAAAAGCCGCCGGTCCACTCACTGAGACGGCCGGCGAACACCGCGACACGTGCGGGTGGCGCGCGGCCGGCGTTGCTCCGCATTCGTGCCGGTTCGCCGGGGATGGGCCGCGGGGGCGGCCCTAGGGTGCGGCACCCCGGAACCGGATTTGCCGGAGGTACATCGCCATGAGGCATATTCGGCTGCTGCGCTGCAGGCCGGTGCGGGTGCTGTGGCTGTCGATGACGCTGTCCGTGCTGGGCGACCGGCTGTACGGGATCGCCGCGATGTGGGTGGTCTACGCGGCCACCGGATCGTCCGCGCTGATGGGCCTGGTGGCCGCCGTCGAGGCGCTGCCGTACATCGTGCTCGGGGGCGCCCGCTCGCTGATGGCGCGGTTCGCCTGCTGGAGCTCGCTGGCGTGGATCGACGCCGGCCGCGCGGCGGTGGCGGTGGGCGTGCCGCTGCTGTGGTCACCGGACCTGACGGGCTTCGCGGCGATGCTGGCGCTCGTCCTGCTGCTCGGCGCGCTCACCGCCCTGTTCGAACCGAACCTCGCCGCCCTGATCCCCCAGCTCGTGGAGCCGGAGGAGGTCGCCCAGGTCAGCTGCCTGTTCGACCTGACCGCGCGGGTCGCGGCCGTGGTCGGCCAGGGGTGCGTCGGCGTGCTGCTGCAGTACATGTCCGAGATCCAGCTGTTCGCCATCGACGGGTTCACCTTCGCGGTCTCCGCCTTCGCCCTGGGATGGCTCGGCCGGCGCACGGCGGCCGGCCGGACGGCCCCGCCGCGGGCCAAGGGGCCCGAGGGCGTACGGGGCCGGTCCGTGCTGAGGGCGCACCGGCGCGTCGGCGTCGCCATCGCCGTGCACGGCGTGGCGCTGTTCGCCGCGGCCGTCTCCACCGTCGGCCTGCCGCCGCTGCTGGTCTCCCGCTTCGGCCAGGGCGCCGCCGGCTACGGGCTGGCGCTGGCCGCCACCGGGGCGGGCGGCCTCGCCGGGAACCTGCTGACCGGACACCTGCCGCGCACCTGGCCGTGGCTGGGCACGTACTGCCTCGCGTGGACGGCGTCCGGACTGGCGCTGGCCGGGCTGGGCGTCGCGGACTCCATGACGGTCGTCGTCGCGCTGTGCGTGGCCTCCGGGCTGCTCTTCCCCGTCTGCGCGGTGACGCTGCGCACGCACCTGTCCCGGTTCCGCCCGGCCGAGCGGCTGAGGCTCCTGACCGTCGACCAGACCGCGTCCCGTACGGCCGGCACGGCCGGGCTCCTGCTGCTGCCGTACGTGGTGGACGCCGCCCCGGCGGGGTCGTTCGTCGGGGCGGGGGTGCTGCTGTCGGCGCTGTCCCTGACGGGGTGGTGGGCCGGCGGGCGGACGGGCGAGGGGCCGCCGGCGGTCGTGGAGGCTGCCTGAGCCCGTACGTACGCCCTGGCCCGTACGTACGCCCTAGCCTGTACGGCCCGCTAGGCCACCTGGTTGGTGTCCGCCAGGACGATCTCGCGGATGCAGACGTTCTGCGGCTGCCGGTAGACGTACGCGACGGCCCGGGCGACGTCGTCGGCCGTCAGCCCGCCCTCCAGGGACGCCTCCGCCGCCTGGTAGGCCGCCCGCGTGTCCGGGTCGGTGATGTGCGAGCTGAGCTCGGTCGCCGCGTAGCCGGGGGCGATGACGCTCACGCGTACGCCGTGCGGGGCGGCCTGTTCGCGGATGGCCTCCGTCGCCGCGTGCACCGCGAACTTCGTCGCGCAGTAGATCGCGTTGGGTCCGAAGGTCTTGCGGCCCGCGATTGAACTGATGTTGACGACCGTGCCGCGGCCGCGCTCGGCCATGCCGGGCAGGACGGCGTGGACCCCGTTGAGGACGCCCCGGACGTTGACGTCGATCATCCGGTCCCATTCGGCGGGGTCCTGGGTGAGGGGATCGCCGGTGAGCATGACGCCGGCGTTGTTGACGAGCAGGTCCGTGGGCCCGTACGTCGCCTCGGCCCCGGCCACCGCCGCCGCGAAGGCGGCGCGGTCGGTGACGTCGACAGCCCCGGTTACGGCCCTGGGCAGCCCCAGGGCCTCCAGCCGGTCCGTGCGCCGCCCCAGCAGGAGCAGGGGATGACCGTCCTCGGCGAACAGCCGGGCGCACGCGGCGCCGAAACCGGAGCCGGCGCCCGTGATGACGACGAGTCCAAGGGTCATGCCCAGCACGCTAGGCGGGCGCGGGGCCGTGCGCCCGGCGGGCAGGCGTTCGGGGGACCGGCCGGGCGGAGCCCCCGGCCCCGCCGCCAGTTGGTGAAAACCCCGCCCCCCTCCCGTGTTCGCGCCGCTACGGTAAGTGGCGCGGGGTGGGTGCGGCGAAGGTCGGGAGGTCGACGGGCATGGCGAAGACGCGAGCGGGCGGGGGCGAGGGCGAGAGCAGGGGCTGCGGCGAGCCGGGCGGCCCGGCCGGCCGCGAACCGACGCCCGCCGAGCAGGTGGAGGAGCTGCTGAAGCGGGCCCAGAACGGCTTCGAGATCGGCGAGTCGGTCCTGGAGCGGCTGCGCACCGCGCTGATGCACCAGGCCGAGCTCCGCTCGTACCGTCAGCGCAACGACGAGCCGCGCCCCCTGCGCTGCAACACCTACCGGCACATCTTCCTGCTCGCGGACGGCAGCAGCCTGCTGCTGTACGAGCTGGAGCACGACACGGGCGTGCGGGAGGGGTTCCTGTACGAGCTGTACGTGCACGAGAGCGCGCTCGACGCCGCCGAGCGCCGGGTGCACGACCGCATCGGCGGCGGGGGCATCGGCCCCGGCAGCGAGGACGAGGAGCTGCCCGCCTGGCTGGCGGAGGAGCTGCTGCTGGCCATGGGGCCGACGCGGCCCCGGCGGGAGTACGTCGCCGAGGCCTCGCCCGATCACGCCCGCCGGCTGCTGCGGCGCGCGGAGAACGCCGACGGGCCGGGGGAGGTGGTGCGGGAGCTGCTCCAGGGGGCGCTCGGCCACCACATCGCGCTGATCACCAAGCCGAGGCGCCGCAGCGCCGGGCGGGACGCCACCTGGTGCCGGTTCTACGAGCACGCCTTCCTGCTGGAGGGCGGGGGCGAGGTCAGCCTCTGGGAGCTCGAGCACAACATGACCGCCGACGGCCGGCTCGTCTGCGAGGTCTACCTCGACGAGGCGGAGGCGGAAGTGGCGGCGGACCGGCACGCCCGGGCCCAGGGGGTGGAGTTATAGCGCGGCCGGGGCGGGTGGGGAGAGAGGTGTGCGGAGGGGCGTTTGCCCAGCTCAGCGGGGCTCTGTCGGTTTGTGCTACACTAGTTCGAGTTGCAGTTGTGGTACCCATGAACTCGTGTGCGCCTGACGGTTATGTAGCCGAAGGCGCATTTTTGTTTTCGCCGGTCTTGTTTCCGGCCTTGGGGCCCATCCCATCGCTAAGGAGACAAAAATGGCGACCGGTACCGTGAAGTGGTTCAACTCCGAAAAGGGCTTCGGCTTCATCGAGCAGGACGGCGGCGGCCCCGACGTCTTCGCCCACTACTCGAACATCGCCTCGAGCGGCTTCCGTGAGCTCCTCGAGGGCCAGAAGGTGTCGTTCGACGTCACGCAGGGCCAGAAGGGCCTGCAGGCGGAGAACATCGTCACCATCTGACGACCGACGATCAGGAGTTTTTCGAACGACCAGGAGTCTTCCGGACGTTCAGAAGCTCGCTGAACCTCGCGATGGGGCCCGCACCACTGGGTGCGGGCCCCATTGTCGCGCTCGTCAAACAGGCCGAAGGCGCCACTCGGCGCCCGCCAGAATGGCCACACAGGGGGCTTGGCACCCCATTGAGGGAAGGTCCCCGCATGACTCGCTCCGCCGCACGCACCGATCGCCCCGATCGGCCCGCCCGTCCTGCCCGCTCCGCTCGCACCTCGGGTCCGGCCCGCTCCTCGCGACCGCGCCGCTCCGACGAGTCCCAGCCGGCCGCCCGCCGGCGCCCCGCCGCACCGCAGGGTGACTTCGAGATGCCGGTCAGCACGACGCCGGCGCTCCCGCCCGTCGGCACCTTCGCCGAGCTGGACATGCCCTCCGGCCTGCTGGCGACCCTGACCCGCGAGGGCGTCACCGAGCCCTTCCCGATCCAGGCCGCGACGCTCCCCAACTCGCTGGCCGGCCGCGACGTCCTCGGCCGCGGCCGCACGGGCTCCGGCAAGACCCTCGCCTTCGGCCTCGCGCTCCTCGCCCGCACCGCCGGCCGGCGCGCCGAGGGCAAGCGCCCGCTGGCGCTCGTCCTCGTCCCCACCCGCGAGCTGGCGCAGCAGGTCACCGACTCGCTCAGCCCGTACGCGACCGCCGTCAACCTCCGGGTGGCCACGGTCGTCGGCGGCATGTCCATCGGGCGCCAGGCCCAGACCCTCGCGCGCGGCGCCGAGGTGCTCGTCGCGACGCCGGGCCGCCTCGCGGACCTCATCCAGCGCGGCGACTGCAAGCTCGGCGACGTGGCGATCACCGTCCTCGACGAGGCCGACCAGATGGCCGACATGGGCTTCCTGCCGCAGGTCACCAAGCTGCTCGACCAGGTGCGCCCGGACGGTCAGCGGATGCTGTTCTCCGCGACCCTCGACCGCAACGTCGACCGGCTCGTCCGCCGCTTCCTCTCCGACCCGGTGACGCACTCCGTCGACGCGTCGGTGGGCGCGGTCGCGACGATGGACCACCACCTGCTGCACGTCACCGACCAGGACAAGAAGGACGCCGTCACGCGCGTCGCAGCCCGCTCCGGCCGCGTGATCATGTTCGTGGACACCAAGCGCGGCGCCGACCGCCTGGTGAAGAAGCTGCTGTCCGAGGGCGTGCGTGCCGCGGCCCTGCACGGCGGCAAGAGCCAGCCGCAGCGCAACCGGGTCCTGGACCAGTTCCGCACCGACCAGGTCACCGCCCTGATCGCGACGAACGTCGCGGCGCGCGGCATCCACATCGAGGGCCTCGACCTCGTCGTGAACATCGACCCGCCGGTCGACCACAAGGACTACCTCCACCGCGGCGGCCGCACCGCCCGCGCGGGCGAGTCCGGCACGGTCGTCACGTTCGTGCTGCCCGAGCAGCGGCGCGAGATGAGCCGCATGATGACCACGGCGCAGATCACCCCGAACGTCATGAAGACCTACCCGACCGACCCGGAGCTCGCCCGCATCACCGGTGCGCGCGAGCCCAGCGGCGTCCCGGTCGTCATCGCGGCCCCGGCCCCGGCCCAGCCGCAGGGTGCCGGCAAGTCCTCCTCCCGCTCGCGCGGCTCCGGTTCCGGCAGCCGCGGCGGCCGCGGCCGTACCCGTACGGACGCCGCCGGCGCTCCCGCCTCGGGCGGCAGCGGCAACGGCGGCGGACGTCCCTTCCGCGGCTTCGGCGGCAACGGCGGCGGCGAGGGTTCGCGCCGCTCGGGCGGCACCCGCCCGGGCAACGCCGTCGGCCGTTCGCGCCGCGGCGGCGGCGGTGGCGGCGGTCGCCGCTCGGCCGCGTCCTGACGCGCCGATCCCGTTCGGCTCCGCGCTGACGTCCTGATGTCCCGGTGAGGCGGGGCCCGGTCTTCCGGGCCCCGCCTCACCGTTTCCCCCACCCCGTCCGGCGCAACACCGTTCGCGAAGGCCCGCGCGCTGCGCAAGGGTGGAACGCGATGCCCAGGGACGGCGGCCGGTCAGGAGAACGCACGGTGGGGATGCCAGAGGGGCTCGAACCCCAGTCGGAGCCACCATTCGCGCACGGCCACCGGACGGGCCCGCACCTCGCCGGCCGGCTGTCCGCGGCGCGCCCGCTGCCCGCGCTGCTGATCGTCTCCGGCGTCGTCTTCGACGTCCTGACGCCCTCGCACTACTCCTCCGCCCCCTTCTTCGCCTGCTCACCCCTCATCGCGGCAGCCCTGCTGTCCCACGGCGCGACGCTCGTCACCGCCGTCACGGCCCTGACCGCCATGACCACCCTCACGATCATCCGCCGGGTGCCCCACACGGGCGCCGCCGTCACCGAGATCGCCACCGTGCTGGCCGTCGCCGCCCTCGCCCTCGGCATCAACCGCGTCGTGCGCCGCGGCGACCGCAAGCTGGCCTCCGTCCGGTGCATCGCGGAGGCCGCCCAGCGCGCCGTACTGCCCGTACCGCCCGCCCGCATCGGCGGACTGCGCGTGGCCGCGCGCTACCTGGCGGCCGAGGCCGACGCCCGGATCGGCGGCGACCTGTTCGCCGTGCAGGAGACCCCGTACGGCGTGCGCGCCATCGTGGGGGACGTACGCGGCAAGGGGCTCGGCGCGGTGGAGGCGGTCGCCGTCGTGGTCGGCGCGTTCCGGGAGGCGGCGGAGCAGGAGCGCACGCTGGAGGGGCTCGCGGTGCGACTGGAGCGCGCCTTGCAGAGGGAGGGCGCCCGGCGCGCGAACCTCGATCAGAGCGAGGGCTTCACCACTGCCGTACTCGCCGAGGTCCCGCCCGGCACCACCGCGCTGCGCCTGGTCAACCGCGGCCATCCGCCCCCGCTCCTGCTCCACGCCGACGGCACGGTCGGCGAGGCGTACCCCGGCGCGCCGGCGCTGCCGCTCGGCATGGGGGAGCTGGGGGAATGGCCCGACCGCGTGGAGGAGTGGGAGTTCCCGGCGGGGTCCACGTTGCTGCTCTTTACGGACGGGGTCACCGAGGCGCGGGATGCCGAGGGCAACTTCTACGACCCGCTGCAGCGCCTCAGCGGCAAGCAGTTCAGGAACCCGGAGGCGCTGCTGGACGCCCTGACGGCGGACGTCGCCCGGCACGCCGGCGGGCCGGCCGACGACGACATGGCCCTGCTCGCCATCCGGCGCGGCGACGGCCGCCACCGCCCCGCCGCCATCACCCACGCGCTCACCCCGACCACCACCCGTACCGTCCGCATTCGAACCGATAACAACTGACGAACGGTCAGCTGGCGCGCATCGCAAAATCCGCCCAAGAGGCGTGCCATTTCATGCTTTCGGCTTGGAATCCGGTGGCGGTGTCTATTAACGTTCGATAACGCAGCGCGGTCGTTGCAGCCGTCGCAAGAGGCGGCGCCGCGCGCCTTCGCCGAATCCCGTGGGCGGAACCGGGGAACCATCAACTCTGGGGTGAATCGGACCGCGCGCCGGCCCGTAGGAGACCTTCCTGCTCCGAACCCTCCCCAGAGCCTGAACGGCCTGGGAGGGGCCCCCACGCCAACCCCGGTAGGCGAGTGGGAAGGAAAGGAGTACGCCTCCGTGGCGTCCAACAGGCCTGCTCTCGACGACAGTTCGTACGGTTCTTCGAACAGCGCACCGGGTGGGGCTCCGGGTGAGGCGCCGGCCGGCCCCGCCTTCGCCGATGACGGCTCCGCTTTCGCCCATGACGGCTCCGCTTTCGCCCATGGCGGTGGTCACGGCCCCGATGCCGAGGAGACCTGGGGCGAGTGGAACCCGGCCGAGGGTTCCGCGACGGGGCCCGTTCGCGGCAGACACCGCGTCGTCAAGCAGCGCGGCGGCACGATGGCCCGCAGTGGCGCGGTGCTGGGCGTCGGCGTCATCGCGGCGGTCGGCGCGGGCGGCATGGCGAGCGCGCAGGACCGCCCGCCGACGCCGATATCCGTGCCCGACCTGGCGCAGAAGCTTCCGGGCGTCGGCTCCCTCATAGCCGGCGGCGAGGAGAAGCAGGCCTCCGGCGCCGAGGCGGGGGCCGGACCGGTCGACGGGGCCCCGGCCGTCGCGGCGGCCACGCACAGCACCGCCGACGCCGGCGAGGCACTGCGCGCCCGCATCCTCCAGCAGGCCGAGCGCCAGCAGAACGCCGCCGATGAAGCCGCGCGGGAGAGCGAGGCGCGCACCGCGGCGGAAGAGAAGCGCAAGGTCGCGGCGGAGCAGGCCCAGGCGCACGAGGCGCGCGAAGCGCAGGCAGCCCAGGCAGCTCAGGAGGCCCAGGGGGCACGGGCGGCGGCGCAGGCCGCCGAGGCGGAGGCGCACGGGGCCGGCCGGGCCGCGGCGGCCGGCGCCGCCGAGCGGACCGGGGCGGGCGAGGTCGAACGGCCCGCGGCCCCCGCGAAGCGCCCCCCGGCCCCTGCCGGAAAGCGCGGTTCCGCCGCCACCGGCTCGTACACCCTGCCCGTGGGCTCGTACACCCTCACCGCCGGCTTCGGCCAGGCCGGCACCATGTGGTCCGCCAACCACACCGGCGAGGACTTCGCCGCCCCGACCGGCACCCCGGTCAAGGCGGTCGGCGGCGGCACGGTCACACAGGCCGGATGGGCCGGCGCGTACGGCTACCGCATCGTGCTGACGCTCGGCGACGGTACCGAGGTCTGGTACTGCCACCTGTCGTCGATGGTGGTCACGTCCGGGAAGGTCGGTACGGGCACGGTCATCGCCCGCGTCGGCGCGACCGGCAACGTCACCGGCCCCCATCTGCACCTGGAGGTGCGGCCCGGCGGCGGTGCGCCGGTGGACCCGCTGTCATGGCTGCGCGCCAGGGGACTGCAGCCCTAGTCGCCGGGGGAGGCCGGGGGAGAGGGCGACGGGCACCGCAACCCCAGAGAGGCAGCCGGGTTACAGGCGCCAAAGATGTGATTTGCCGGGAATGTTCTGCGTGCGATCGGGAAATCAGCACATGTGACGACGACCCCGACGATCACCACGTCCGTGCCTTCCCGCCTGGACCGGCTGCCCTGGTCCCGGTGGCACTGGACCGTGGTGATCGGCCTCGGGACCGTGTGGATCCTGGACGGCCTGGAGGTGACGGTCGTCGGGAACATCGCCGGCCGCCTCTCCGAACAGGGCAGCGGCCTGTCGATCACCTCGGGCGGGGTGACGGGCCTGGCGGCCGCCCTCTATGTCGCGGGAGCCTGCTCCGGCGCACTGTTCTTCGGCCGGCTGACCGATCTCTTCGGCCGTAAAAGACTCTTCATGGTCACGCTCGCGGTCTATCTGACCGCGACCGCGCTGACCGCGCTGTCGTACCACTCCTGGTGGTTCTTCCTCTTCCGCTTCCTGACGGGCTTCGGCATCGGCGGCGAGTACGCGGCCATCAACTCCGCCATCGACGAACTGATCCCCGCCGTCTACCGGGGCCGCGTCGACCTCATCATCAACGGCAGCTTCTGGCTCGGCGCGATCGCCGGCTCCCTGCTGTCGATACTCATGCTCGACACCAGCATCTTCGCCAAGGACGTCGGCTGGCGGCTGACCTTCGGGCTCGGCGTCATCCTGGGCCTGGTGATCCTGCTCGTACGACGCCATGTGCCGGAAAGTCCACGCTGGCTGTTCATCCATGGCAGAGCCGAAGAAGCCGAAGCCCTGGTCACGACGATCGAAAAGCGCATCGAGGCGGAGAAGGGCACCCCGCTGCCGCCCGCCAAGGGCAGGCTCGTCATCCGGCAGCGGGAGAGCTTCGGCTTCCGCGACATCGCCCGCACCGTCTTCTCCGACTACCGCAGCAGAGCCGCCCTCGGGCTTGCCCTCTTCATCGGCCAGGCCTTCCTCTACAACGCGATCACCTTCGGCTTCGGCGCCATCCTCACGCGCTTCTTCGGCGTCTCCACCTCGCACACCGGCTACTTCTTCGCCGTCATAGCGGTCGGCAACTTCCTCGGCCCGCTGTTCCTCGGCAAGCTCTTCGACACCGTCGGCCGGCGCATCATGATCTCCTCGACGTATCTGCTGGCCGGCGTGCTGCTCTTCGGCACCGCCTGGCTCTTCGGCGCCGGGCATCTGAATGCGGTGACGCTCACCGCCTGTTGGGCGGTCGTCCTCTTCTTCGCCTCGGCGGGCGCGAGCAGCGCGTACCTCACCGTGTCCGAGATCTTCCCGATGGAGACCCGGGCCATGGCCATCGCCTTCTTCTACGCGGTGGGCACGGCGGCGGGCGGCATCAGCGGCCCGCTGCTCTTCTCCGCACTGACGCAGAGCGGCGTCGTCGGCGACACCGTGCTGGCCTTCGACATCGGCGCGGCCCTGATGTGCATGGGCGGCGTGGTCGCCGCGTTCCTGGCCGTACGGGCGGAAGGCCGCTCCCTCGAGGACATCGCCGCCCCCCTGTCCGTCCACTCCCCGGATCCCCTGCCCTCCCCGGCCCCCGCGCCGGCGGAATAACCGTTCCGGTAAGGGCGTTGAGATTCCGCATGGCTGACAATCACCGGAAGATCGGCACACTCTCCGTCCACCCGCTGTCCCTCGGCGGCAACGTCTTCGGCTGGACGGCGGACGAGAAGCAGTCCTTCGCCGTCCTCGACTCCTACGCGGAGGCGGGCGGCAATTTCATCGACACCGCGGACGTCTACTCGGCCTGGGCGCCGGGCAACGAGGGCGGCGAGTCCGAGACCGTCATCGGCAACTGGCTCGCCGCGCGCGGCAACCGCGACGACATCGTCGTCGCCACCAAGATCGGGCACGGCATGCCCGTACACCGCGGCCTGGCGGCGGACACCATCAAGACGGGCGTCGAGGCGTCGCTGCGCCGCCTCCGTACGGATTACATCGACCTCTACTACACGCATGTCGACGACACGTCCCAGTCGGTCGAGGACATCATCGCGACGCTGGACGGGCTGGTGAAGGAGGGCAAGGTCCGCGAGATCGCCGCCTCCAACATCTCCGCGGACCGGCTGCGGCGGTCCCTGGAGTTCTCGGACCGCTCCGGCCTCGCGAAGTATGTGGCGATCCAGCCCCACTACAACCTGGTCTCCCGCGACACCTACGAGGGCGAACTGGCGGACGTGGCCGCCGCGCACGGCCTGGCCGCGGTCCCGTACTTCGCCCTGGCCTCGGGCTTCCTCACCGGCAAGTACCGTCCGGGCACGACGGTCGACAGCGCCCGGTCGGAGGGCGCGGCCGGGCATCTGGAGTCGGAGCGGGGCCTGAAGGTCCTCGCCGCCCTGGACGAGGTGGCCGCGGCCCACGACGCCGAGCCCGCCACGGTGGCCCTGGCCTGGCTCGCGGCCCGGCCGACGGTGGCGACGCCGCTGGCGAGCGCCCGTACGGTGGAGCAGCTTCGGCCGCTGCTGGCGTTCGTGGACCTGGAGCTGACGGAGGCGGAGCTGGGACGCCTGACGGAGGCGTCGGCGTAGGGGGCGGGGGCCACAGGGGGCCAGGGAGGCGTGCCCCCTCGGCCCCTGCTTCCCCCGGTCGGTCACCCCTCGCGCCGCTCCACGGCCCAGGAGGCCAGCGCGACGGCCCCGGCGACGGCGAAGACCGAAGGCCAGGCGCCGATCTTCTTCGCCAGCGGGTGGGAGCCGGCGAACGCGGCGACGTACAGCCCGCTGAGCGCGGCGGCCGCACCGGCGCCGGCCTTCTGGTGCCACTCCTTGGCGGCCACGGCTCCGGCCGCCGCGAGCGCCACCCCACCGAGCGGCCGCTTCTTGGTCCACCGGGCCACGCCGTACCCGCCAACGAGCCCGCCGGCCGCCACGAGGGATGCCGGAATCCGTGCTCCTGCTGTCGCCATTACCGGGACCTCCGCATCAAGAGACGATCTGCCTCATGCAGGCTAACTCCGGCTGCCCGGAGGGCCGGACGCACCCTGGGACGACACCCCGGCGACTGCCATGCTGGGCGCGATGCCCTTATCGCGCGGAGGTGGTTCAAGTGAACGACGCCGGTGAGCCCGAAGAGAGCCACGAGAGCGGCGGGACCAATGAGAGTGGCGAGGCCGAGGGGCGGCGGAGTGCCGCCCTCCTGATCGAGGAGGCCCTGGGCTTCCTGTTTCCCGCCGCGCTGCGTGCGGCGGCCGAGGTGGGGGTCGCGGACCACTTGAGCGACGGCCCCCGCACGCCGGCGGACCTGGCGAAGGCGACCGGCACCGACGCGGACAACCTCCACCGCGTCCTTCGCCTGCTGGCGACCCGGGGCCTGTTCGAGGAGGACGACCAGGGCCGGTTCCGCCTGACGCGGGCCGGCGACGCGCTACGGTCCGACGCGCCCGTACCCGTCCGGTCGGCGATCCTGATGATCACGGACCGGACCATGTGGCTGCCGGCGGGGGAGATGACGCGCTGCCTGAAGGAGGGCACCTCGGCGTTCGACCGCATCTTCGGCATGCCGTTCTTCGACCACTTCACGCAGGACGCGCAGACCGCCGCGATCTTCCACGAGGGCATGGCCTCCATGTCGGACGCGGAGAACCAGCCCATCGCCGAAGCCTGCCCCTTCCCCGAAAAGGCCACGGTCGTCGTGGACGTGGGCGGCGGCCACGGCGGCCTCCTCCTCGCCGCCCTGCGCACCCACCCCGGCCTCCACGGCATCCTCTACGACCGCCCCCACGTCCTGGCGGGCCACCGCCTGGACACCCCGGAGACGAAGGGCCGCTGGTCCGTACAGGAAGGCGACTTCTTCACAGCGGCCCCACCGGGCGACGTCTACCTCCTCAAACGCATCCTCCACGACTGGGACGACACCCAATGCATGACGATCCTCAGCAACTGCCGCCGCGCGATGCGTCCGGGCGGCCGCGTCCTCGCCATCGACGCGGTCCTCCCCCAGGACAACGCCCCTCACCAGGGCAAGACGCTGGACCTGATGATGATGGCCTCCCTGGTGGGGCGTGAACGCACGGAGGCGGACTTCGCGCGTCTGTTCGCGGAGGCGGGGCTGCGGCTGACGGGGGTGGTTCCTACGGGGACGGTGCTGTCGGTGGTGGAGGGGGTGGCCTAACCGGGCAGCTGCAGGTCAAGTGGCACTGGCAGCAAGCGAATTCGCGCGACTCTTTGTGTGCGTGCTCACAATTTTGTTCGGCTGTGTGCCGAGGTGATCGCGAGTTGACAGTATTTGGCCATGGTGAACGCGTCGAAGCGGGTATCTTTTGGCACCCCGCCTGGGGTGGTTGAGGGGCAGCGGTTCAAGGGGCATGCAGAGCTCCATGCCGCAGGGGTACACCGCCAGCTCGGTAGGGGAATCTCTGGCACCGCAAGGGATGGGGTGGACTCCATCGTTCTTTCGGGCGGCTACGTCGATGACGTCTATGGAGAGTCAGAGATCATCTATACGGGTGAGGGCGGACTGGACGAAACCAGGACCCGGCACGTAGCTGATCAGTCCATGGACTCTCCAGGGAATGCTGGCCTGCTCCTCAATCGAGCCCTCGGTAACCCGGTTCGCGTGATCCGAGGGCTCGACATCAGGGGAAAGAAGCGGCGCAAGCCAACAGGGGGCTATGAGTACTGCGGCCTCTTCCGAGTTGCTGACAGCTGGATAACCATCGGGAAAGAGGGCTTTCGGGTTTGTCAGTTCAAGCTACTCAAGCTGGCGCCTGGCGAGACGGCCAAGCCTCAGCCCGTTTCTGCTGGTACTGACACGGAAACCGACTTCGAAGCCCAGGTGAGGCAGACAGTCACCTATGAACGGCTGAGGCGGGACTCGGCCGTCGTTCATGAGGTGAAGGGGCTCTATGACAATACGTGCCAAATTTGCCAGACTCGACTGGTCGTATCGCCCGACGGGGACGCGTACAGCGAGGCTGCCCACATTCAAGCCTTGGGTAAGCCTCACCATGGAGCCGACAAGATCTGGAACGTGCTCTGCCTCTGCCCGAACTGCCATGCCCGGTTCGACCGAGGAGCCCTTCAACTCACTGACGGTCTCGACGTCATCGATGGCCTAACGAACAAGTTCATCGTTGCCCTGAACCGAGTGAAGGAGCACAACATAAGGGTCGACTGCGTACGCCAACACCGGTCCCGGTGGGCTGATCGCTTGTCGAATGAGGGTGTCCCTGACGTGGACCACTAGCGATTCCTGGCCGGTCGCGCATAGCTACCACCCCTGCCCCCGCTGCCACCCCGCCCCCGTAGGCGCGCTCGGCCCTCCCGTAGGCGGCACCGGTGCCCCCCACCCCTGTACCGGTACCGCCACCGGCGCGAACGGCTGCGGTACCACCGCCGTTGCCTGGGCCAGGGCCGGCTGGGCCACGGACTTGCGGTGCCACAGGTGGTGGAGGAGTTCCTGCTCGCGGGCCGTGAAGTCGGGGGACGGGGTGCCGCGGTAGGCGCGGTGGCGGAGGAAGGCCAGGGACGTGGCGAAGGATATGTACTCCGCCACGGTGCGGGCCGCGGCCGGGCCGCCGGTGCGGCGGGCCAGGTCGCGGGCTATGCCGCGGGCGCGCATCGAGGACAGGGCCAGGGGCTCGGGCGGGGTGAGCCAGCCAGCGGCCTGGTAGGCAGGGAGGTGGGCGCGTATGGTGCGGAGCTCGTTCTGGCGGGACCAGATCGTCAGCCAGGTCAGGACGCCGAAGACCGGGACCATGAACAGCGCGTAGACGATCAGGAAGCCGCCGCCCGGCAGGCTCGCGGAGCCGTTCCACACGCCGTGCAGCAGCATCGCGGTCAGCAGGGCCAGCACCGGGATCAGTACGCGGAGCACTCGGCGGCGCTGTGGGAGCGCTGCGGCTATGCCGAAGCCCAGGCCCGTCATCGATGTGAAGAGCGGGTGCGCGAACGGCGACATCAGCACGCGGACGAAGAACGTCGCCGCCGTCGTCGACCGCAGGCCCGTGTAGCCGAAGCTCTGGTCGGAGGCGAAGGCGTTGCCGAGGTAGAGGATGTTCTCCGTGAAGGCGAAGCCCGTGGCGGTGATGCCGGCGATCACCACGCCGTCGACGATGCCGTTGAAGTCGCGCCGCCGGAAGAGGTAGAGCAGGAGCACCGCCGCGGCCTTGCCGCTCTCCTCGACGACCGGGGCGACGAACGTCGCACCCCACGTGGAGGCGTCGGCGCCCTGTGCGACGTCGACGGTGGTCAGGAGCCACTTCGTGGCGTAGCCGTTGGCCAGCAGTGAGACGAGGGTCGCCGCGCAGGAGCCCCAGGCGAAGGCGAAGGCCAGGTTCCGCCACGGTTTCGGCTCGACGCGGTCCATCCAGCGGAACGCGGCTATGAGCAGTGGCACGGGCAGCACGGCGAGGCCCAGGCCCACCAGGAAGCCCTCGGTGCCGGTCTGCTCACGGACGAGCGCGAGGATGACCAGCCCGCAGAGCGCGAGCAGCAGGACAAGGCCGCCGACGCGCACCGCCTTGTTGTCCCAGAGGGTGTCCCACAGGGCCCGACGGGGCTTGTAATGCCCGAACGTCGGCGGGAGCGGGTGCTGCGGCTGCTGGAAAGGCGGGGGCTCATGCACGCGACGACCCTAACCAAGGCGCGGACCGACCCGGGACCGTTTTCCGTCCCGCCGGCCTTGGCCGACCGTCCCAGCAGCCCGGCCCCGCCTACGCCGCGCGGCGGCGGAACAGCAGGTCGTGCACCACGTGGCCCTTGTCCAGGCCCTGGCCCTCGAACCGCGTCAGCGGGCGGAACTCCGGGCGCGGGGCGTAGCCGCCGTCGGCCTGGGTGTTCTCGAAGTACGGGCTGGCCGAGAGCACCTCGAGCATCTGCTCGGCGTAGGGCTCCCAGTCCGTCGCACAGTGCAGCAGACCGCCCGGCGCGACGCGCGTCGCGGCCAGCGCCAGGAACTCCGGCTGGATCAGCCGGCGCTTGTGGTGCCGCTTCTTCGGCCACGGGTCCGGGAAGTACACGCGGATCCCGGCGAGGGCGTCGGGGGCGAGCATCTCGCGCAGCAGGATGATCGCGTCGCCGTTCGCCACCCGGACGTTGTTCAGGCCGTTCTGCTCGGCGAGATTGAGCAGGTTGCCCTGGCCGGGGGTGTGGACGTCGCAGGCCAGGATGCCCGTGCCGGGATCGGCCGCGGCCATCTGCGCCGTGGCCTCGCCCATGCCGAAGCCGATCTCCAGGACGACCGGCAGCTTCGGGTCGCCGAACAGCTCACCGAGGTCCAGGCGGCTCAGACCGTCGATGTCCAGGCCCCACGTGGGCCACAGGCGGCGCAGTGCCTCGCCCTGCCCGGTCGTGACCCGGCTGCGGCGCGGCTGGAACGAACGGATGCGGCGCTCGTGGTGCGAGCCGGCCGGATCCGGCGCGGGGCCGTCGGGGAACATCGGCTCCCGCCGGTTACGGGCAGGAGCGGCGGGAGCGGCAGGCGCCGGTACCGGCGCCGGGCCGGTGACGGGCGTGGTGGGGGCGTGATTCTCGGACACAGTTCCTCAAGTCTACGGGCGGCCGCCGCAAAGCAGGGGGGCCGGAAATCCGGTGGGCCGATGGTGTGACCCATGGGCGTGGTGAGCCCGGCCGGTGCAGGTCACCGCTCATACGATTTTCATGGCTCGGCCCGCCGGGGCGGAACACCTCTTCCCGCGCGACGGAATCTTTCGACGGAACCCCTCAGACGGAACCTCCTATGCGACTGCGCCCAAGCCCAAGCCCAAGCTCCCGCCCCAGCCCTCCCTCTCCCCCTCGCCCCCGCCTCCGCTTCTTCACCCTCGCGCTGCGCGTGGCGGCCCTGTCCACGGCCGCCGCCGTGCTGATCGCGGGCTGCTCCCCGGCCCGTCAGCACGCCGGTGACGACGCCGCCCCGCGGAAGCGGGCCACCGCCGCCCCCACAACCCCCGCCACCCCCACCGCATGGCGCCTGATCTGGTCCGATGAATTCCGCGGGCCCGCCCACCGCCGCCCCGACCGGGCCAAGTGGGTCTTCGACCGGGGCGGGGAGCCCCAGTGGGGCAACCACGAGTGGCAGTACTACACCGACCGGCCCCGCAACGTCTCCCTCGACGGCCACGGCAGCCTCGCCATCACCGCCCGCCACGAGAGGGTGCGCAGCAGGTTCTGCAGGTTCGGGCCCTGCGACATCACCTCGGCGCGGATCAAGACCAAGGGGAAGTTCGCCCGGGCCTACGGACGCTTCGAGGCCCGCATCAAGATCCCCCGGGGACGGGGGCTGTGGCCCGCCTTCTGGATGCTCGGCGCGAACTCCGACAAGGTCACCTGGCCCGGCAACGGCGAGATCGACGTCATGGAGGCCCTTGGCCGACAGCCCGGCATGGTGCACGGCACCATCCACGGCCCCGGCTACGTCGCGCAGGGCATCGAGACGCACACCGCCCTGCCCAGCGGCAGAAGCCTCTCCGACGGCTTCCACACCTACCGCGTCGACTGGATGCCGGGCACGATCACCTGGTACCTCGACGGCAAGCCCTACGGCACCGCCCACTCCGGGCAGCTCAAGCGCGGGCAGAAGTGGGTGTTCGACCACCCCCACTACCTTCTCCTCAACCTCGCGGTAGGCGGCGACTGGCCCGGCCCGCCCGACGCCTCCACCCCCTTCCCCTCGCGCATGCTGGTCGACTACGTGCGCGTCTACGCCCCAGGGTCCCCAGGGCGCTGACCCGGGAACCGGCCCCACGGCCCACAGCCCACAAGCCCACGGCCCGCCCCCGCGCCCCCGCTCTACGCCAAGCCCGCCAGCACTCTGCGTGCCACCTCCCGGCCGATCGGCAGCGATGCCGTCGCGGCCGGCGAGGGCGCGTTGAGCACATGCACCATCCGCGGCGACTCCGCGAACAGGAAGTCGTCCACCAGCGTCCCGTCCCGCAGCACCGCCTGCGCCCGCACCCCCGCCGGCGCGGGTATCAGGTCCTCCTCCCGCACGTGCGGCAGCAGCCGCCGCACCGCCGCCGTGAAGGCCGCCTTGGACAGCGAGCGCCGCACCTCGCCCGCCCCGTACCGCCAGTGGCGCCGGGCTATCCGCCAGCTGCCCGGGAACGCCACCGTCCCCGCCAGCTCCGCCGGCCGCACCGTGCCCCAGTCGTACCCCTCCCGCGCCAGCGCCGGCACCGCGTTCGGACCCACGTGGACCGAGCCGTCGATGCCCCGGGTGAGATGGACCCCGAGGAAGGGGAAGGCCGGGTCGGGCACCGGATAGACCAGACCGCGCACCAGATCCGTACGGTCGGCGGCCAGCTCGAAGTACTCACCCCGGAAGGGCACGATCCGCATCTGGGGGTCGTCGCCGGCCAGCCGCGCCACATGATCGCTGTACAGCCCCGCGCAGTTGACCAGAGCCCGGCCCCGCACCACCTCGCCCCGCGCCGTGCGCACCGCGACGACCGCACCCCGCCGCCCGACGGTCCGCACCTCCGCGCCGTACCGCACCGAGGCCCCGGCGTCCTCCGCCAGCCGCGCCAGCCGCGCCGCCACCGCGCCGTAGTCGCACACCCCCGTCGTGCCGACGTGGATGGCGCCGATGCCGCGCACCTCGGGTTCGTACTCCGCTATCTGCGCCGGGCCCAGCTCCCGCACCGGAATGCCGTTCTCCCGGCCGCGCTGCACCAGGGCGTGCAGCCGGGGCAGCTCGCCGCGGTCGGTGGCGACGATCAGCTTGCCGGTCACCTCGTGCGGCAGCCCGTACTCGGCGCAGAACTTCACCATCTCCGCCGCGCCCCGCACCGCGAACCGCGCCTTGAGCGACCCCGGCGTGTAGTAGATCCCGCTGTGGATCACACCGCTGTTCCGCCCGGTCTGATGGCGGGCCGGGCCGTCCTCCTTCTCCAGCACCACGACGCGCGTACCCGGCGCGGCACGCGTGAGGGCGTACGCCGTCGACAGGCCCACGATCCCGCCCCCGACCACCAGCACATCGCAGTCGTACGTCGCCATCACGTCACCTCCCCGCGCACGCGCAGCCGCGCCCCGCCCTCGCCGGACTCACCCTCAGCGCCTCACCCACGGATCCCATCATGACCTGTACCACTGACAACGGGATGCCGGATGGAATCACGCCTGATCACAAGATTGATCACAGTGGTCGATCGCAGTGGTCGATCACAGCGAGGAGCTCGCTCACGCCGGGGCGACGAGCAGCGGGCGGGCCCGCTCGCGCAGCTCCACCACCCGGGGCTCGTTCCCGTACGGCTCCAGCCGGTGCAGCAGATCGCGTACGTACTCGGTCGTACGGGCCGACGAGATCCGTCCCGCGACCTCCACCGCCCGCGCCCCCGCCGCGCACGCCGCGTCCAGGTTCCCCGACTCCAGCTCGGCCACCGCCGACACCACCAGCCGCAGGCCGTGCGAGCGTACGAACTCCTCCGTCGGCCGGGCCAGTGCCTGCTCCGTGAAGCGCTGTACCTGCCGTGGCATCCGCAGATCGCGGTAGCACTCGGCCGCGTCGGCCGCGAACCGCTCATGGCTGTAGAAATCCAGCCACGACGGGTCGGCGTCGCCCGGACGGGCCCGCTCCAGCCACCCCTCGGCCGCCTTGAGCGCCGCACCGCAGGCCGGCGCATCCCCCGCCTTCGCCTGCGCACGCGCCTCGACCAGCCGGAAGAAGCTCATCGTGCGGGCCGTCGCCAGGCCGCGATTGCGCTCCAGGGCCGCCTGGGCGAGGTCCACCCCCTCGTCCGCGTAGCCCCGGTACGTGGCCTGCAGGCTCATCGACGCCAGGACGTACCCGCCCAGCGGGACGTCCGCCGCCGCACGGGCCAGCCGCAGCGCCTGGATGTAGTAGCGCTGGGCCGCCTCCTGCTGACCGGTGTCGAAGGCCATCCACCCCGCCAGCCGTGTCAGTTCGGCCGTCGCACCGAACAGCGCACGCCCCACCTCGTCGCTGTACGAACCCAGCAGCAATGGCGCCGCGTCGACGCGCAGACACTCGGGGACCATCGACGAACGCCAGTCGCCGCCACCGTACTTGGAGTCCCAGCGGCGGGCGTCGTCGGCGGCTTCCCGCAGCTTGGTCACATCGCTGTGGCCGACACGCTGCGCTAAGCCCGCGTCCGGACCGCCGCCACCCGCTGTCCCGCCGCCACCCGCCGCCCCAGGGCTCTGGGCCGCCCCGGAGCCGTTCGCGCCCGCCCCGGGCCCGCCCGGGGCCTCCCGGGCCGCCTGCAGCGGTTCACGCGCCACCGAGCTGTCGGCGGGGGTTATCAGCCAACGCGACGCCGGCGTGGAGTACGCGCTGACGGAGAAGGATCCGGCCAGACTCTGCCAGATGCCCCCACCCCCGCGCCGACCGGCCAGATCCAGCCGGTAGAGCTCCGTCGCGGACCGCACCGCCTGGCCGACATCGCGCGGAAAGGAGAGCCCGACCTCCGGCGCCGGATCGGCGTCCGCCAGCCCGATCTCGTGCAGCGGCACCGGACGCCCCAGCTTCGCCGCTATGGCCGCCGCGATCAGATGCGGGGCGGCCCCCTGCGGCACCATGCCCTTGGACACCCACCGGGCGACCGAGGTCTTGTCGTAGCGAAGGGTCAATCCCCGCTGCGCACCGAGGTCGTTGACCCTGCGCGCGAGACCGGCGTTGCTGATCCCTGCGAGGGCGAGGACAGTGCCCAGCTTCTCGTTCGGCCCGCGTGGCTCCCTGGACATGAGCACCCCTCGACAACACGACGCCCGCCCCGGCATAGGCACGAGGCATTCGTAAACCCAGCGTAGTTCGCCGCATCCCGACCGTTAAGAGGCGATGTCCCGGATGGCGAGATTCTGGTCTGTATGTGCGTGCATTGAGGGGCACGTGCTCCGGTTGAGTGTGGCCGTGCGCCCACCGTGCGCTCTGTCCGCGCCAACCCGGCCGGCGGTTCCATGGAGGAGCGTGGGTCGGCCCGCTGTACTGGATCCAGTGGGCTGGGGGAAGCCGCCGCCTCATTCCCCGCGGGCGGCGGAACGGTCCGGGAGGTGGCTCGCGCCTCCCGGACTGTGACATCGCGGGGCCTGTAAGGGCGCCTCCTTCAGTCGCTCCGACGCCTTCAACCTTCAGCGGCCCTGCCGTAAGCGGACGCCCGTATTTTGGCCGGATCCGGCCGTAAGGCCCGGACCGGGACATGCGCCGAGGGGGACGGATGGGGCGGTCGGGCCCCTTTGGCCGGCGCTCGACGCACGTCACGAACCCACTGCCCGAGGTCCCGTACGAACCGTGACGAAACGCCACCTTCCGCAGTTGTGAAGTGAGTTGGCGGCCCCGACGCCGCAATCATGTGCTGCTGCCGGATGTCGCAACCGACGTCCCGCTGTGCATGATGACTGCTACCTGATGACAGCCACCGGTTGGTTGTCCACAGCCTGTGGAGGCGGCGATGCGCTGGTTGGTGGGGTGGAGCTGCGCCGCCGCCGGAACCCGCCCCGATGCGCGAGGCGCAGGCGCGACGGCCGGGGCAGGCGGGACGGACGCGACAGGTGTGCCGGGCGCGCCGGGCGCGTCCAGCGCGACAGGTGCATACGACACACCAGGCACACCAGGCATGCCCGGCACACCAGGCGCACACGGCACCACAGGCCAGGGACCCCCCACCGTCCACCCCGTCGGCGCCCGGCTCCTATGGGGCGACCCCGCCCCCCTGTGGGCCGTCGGGGACTGGCGCCCCGACGAAGTACGCGTCATCCGCGCCGACCCGCGCGCCGACTCCCGTGCCGCTTCCCGCCCCGACTCCACCACCCGCCTCGCCGTACTCGGCCGCTGCGGCGCGAGCGACGACGCCCTGCGCGCCGGCCTCCTCGCGGCACGCGGCGGAGCACTGCGCCACCTCACCGCCTGGCCCGGCAGCTACACCGCCGTCGCCCAGGTCGGCCGCCGCCTGACCATCGCCGGAGACCTCGCCGGAGCCCGGCCCGTCTTCCACACGGCGTGGTCCGGCGGCACCGCCTACGCCACGGCCGCACTGCCCCTCGCCGACCTCGTCGAGGCCCAGCTCGACATCGGATACCTCGCCGCACTGCTCGCGTGCCCCGACTCACCCGAAGCGCTCGCCGACGCCACCCCGTACAGGGGAGTCCGACGCGTGCCGCCCGGCCACGCGCTGGTGCTGCGCGACGGCGCACGCGACATCACCGGCTACGAACCCACGACCTCGCTCGCCGTCGCAGCGCCCCAACTCGACGCGACACAAGCCGTCGAGGACGTACGCGACGCCCTGGTCGAGGCCGTACGCACCCGGCTCACCGCCCCCCGCCACGTGACGCAGCACGGGCCGCCCGGCCCCGGGCCCGTACCCGGCAGCGGCCCGTACCGGCAGCGCGGCGCCCACGCAGGCCCCGCCCCCGGCGTCGGCGCGGACCTCTCCGGAGGCAGCGCGTCCGGCACCCTGGCGCTCCTGGCGGCCGGCCTGCCGGGCATCCCGGGCACGCCCGTCGGGCTCGGCACGGCGGCGGGGGAGCGGCTGCTTGCCGTCACGTTCAACGACCTCGCGGCCGGCGGCGGCCGCGCCCGCGAATCCGAACTCGAACGGGCCCGCGCCATCGCCGCCAACCCCCGCCTGCACCACGTCATCGTCGCGGCGGGAGCGGAAGCGCTGCCGTACGCCTACCTGAACAGCGGGCCGCTCACCGACGAACCCGGCCCCGCCATCGTCGCCGCCGCCCGGCACCGGCGACGCCTGGCCGCAGGCAGCGCCGACCACTTCGTCGGACACGGCGCCCGCCAGGTCCTGGACGCCCATCCGGCGCGCCTCGCCGACCTGCTGATGGACCGCCGGCGACGGTTCCTCCTGCGCCCCGTCTCCGCTCTGGCGCGGGCCGACGGCTCCTCGGCGCACTCGCTGTTCGTCCCCTTCACGGTCTACCGGGCAGCGCGCCGACTGGCCCGCACGACGTACCGGGAAGGTCTGGAGGAGACCGCGGCAAGGCTGCTGGGGCCCGGGTTCGGCACGGCGGAGGCCGGGGCCGTGGACGCCTCCCTGGCGGCGCTCACCTGGTGCAGGCCCGGGCCCGCCGCGCGGTGGCTCACGGGCGAGGCGCTCGCTGAAGTATCGGTTCGCCTGCAGGCCGCGGCCGTCCGGCCGACGGGACTGCCGCAACGCCCGGGCGAACGGCGCGCAGCCGCCGCCCTCAGCCGCCACGCGGCGGACCACCGCGTCTTCGAACAAGTCGCCGAGGCCCATGGCCAACGCCTGCACGCCCCCTTCCTCGACAACGAGGTCGTACGAGCCTGCCGCGCCCTCCCCGAGACGCTCCGCGTCCAGCCGGGGGCGCGCGCATCCGTCCTGCGCGCCGTCCTGACCGGCGCGGGCATCCGCGAACTGCCACCCGGCTGGGGCGCCCCCTCCCACGCCTCCCACGCCGCGGAAGCACGAGCGGGCCTCAGAGCAGCGCTGCCGACGCTGACGGACCTCTTCGACGCACCGCTTCTCGCCGACGTCGGCCTGGTCGAGGCCGGCGTCGTACGGGACGCACTGCGCGCCGCCGCCGAAGGAGCCCCCGTTCCCCTGGACGGGCTCGCCGAACTCGTTGCGACCGAGGTCTGGCTGCGCCGCCTGCTCGCCCGCCGAGGTACGTGCTGGACGGGCACGGGCACGGGCACAGGCGCGGCCGCGGCCTCGCGCCAATGGGCGGTGGCGGGCGGGGCACCGGCATGGCCCAGCCTGTGACTGTCCAGCTGGTGCCCACTGGCACGAGCCGGCGGAGCCCTACGAGCCGGAGGCCCGGCCCTCCTCGCAGCTGATGCGGGACATCGCCCAGTCCGCGACCGCCACACGGTCGGCGGGGGAGCGAGGTTCCACGACCAGCCGGAGCGTCCTGCGGCCCGACAGGGGCGCGTGCACGGGGACGGCGGGCCGGCCGCCGCGCACCAGGCCCGAGCTCCACAGGCGGCTGCCGTCCGCATAGACGGAGAAGGTGACCGCGCCGAGGCCGAGAGACATGTCGTCCACGCCGACCACCGCGTCGTAGGACGTGCAGGAACGGTTCAGGTCGATCGTCACCGACGACGAGGCATGGGCGCTGACGCCGTGCCGGTATGTCGTGCCGCCCACCCGCAGCCCGTACCGCTGCCACAGCCAGCTGCTGCCGCCCAGCCGTACCTCCGGCTCCGTGCCGTCACCGATACGGCCGTACTCCAGCTCGTTGAGCTGGTAGACCGTCGACGTGCGGGGAGGGGGCGGGGGAGTGGGCCGGGGCGTGGTGGGTGCCGGGCTCGGCGTGGGCGGGGGAACGGCGGTGGGCGTGGCCCGGCTCGCCGACGGCTGCGGCTCCGGGGATCGCGGGGTGGGCGACGCGCTGGCGCTCGGCGTCGGACTCGGCGTCGGCTTCGGGGACGCCGGCTTCGCGGCCAGCGCCGGTGCCATGGTCGGGGCCGGTGACGCGGTCAGGCTCGCCCTCGGCTTCGGGACGGGCGCCGGTACGACCGGGGCCGCCGTGGTCCTGGCCGCCCGCGGTCTTTCGTGCGGCGCGGGCGCACCGGCCGCGAGGGCGTACGCGATGACGGCCCCCGCCGCGGCCAGGGCCCCCGCCGCGAGCCCGACCTTCGCCGGCACCCCCAGCCCCTCGCCCACCACCGAAGCGGACCCGGACCCGGAGCCCGCCGAAGCGGAGCCGGCAGAAGCGGAAGCAGCCCCGGGGGCCGCCCCCGCCCCCCCGCCCCCCACCCCTCCCGCTACCGCACCCGCTCCGGCCCCCGCCGCCCCCGCGGCAAGGCCGGTCACTGCCTTGACCGACCACCCGGCGGCGAACCACCCGATGACCGCCGCCGGCAGCAGCGTGCGCAGCCGCTCGTTGACGTCGGCGATCTCGAGCGCCGCCGACCGGCACCTCGCACAGGTCTCGAGGTGCTTGCGCATCCCACGCTCGGCCCGGGTGCGCAGCCTGCCGCGCGCATAGGCGCCCAGCCGGTCCGCGTACCGCGCACAGTCCCCGCCGGACGTCAGCGAGGTGCTGACATGGGCCTGCAGATAGGCCTGCTTCAGCCCTTCCCGGGCCCGGTGCGCCAGCACCGCGGTGGCGTTGGCGCTCAGCCCGAGCAGTGGTGCGACCTCGCTCGGTGATTCCTCCTCCACGGTCGTGTGCCACAGAACCGTCTGCCACCGCTCGGGCAGGCTCCGGAACGCCTGCACGGCCAGTGACTCCTCGGCCTCCTGCATCGCCCGCACGTCCGCGCCCAGGCCGAGCGTGTCGTCATCGGCCGCCACGGAAGGAGCCGCCGCCGAGGTGGCGAAGACCGCGAAGTCCTCGACCAGTTGCTCACGCCTGGCCGTCTTGCCCCAGGCCGCCGCGACCCGCCGCACGGTGGTCAGCAGATACGCCCGTACCGCCGAGTCCGGGCCCGCGCCGCGCCGTACCGCCTGCAGGGTGGTGGTGAAGACCTCGTTGGTCAGATCCTCGGCGGTGTGGTCGTCACGGCAGCAGGTACGGGCGTACCGGCGCACCGCGTCGGCATGCCGCCGGTACAGCTCCTCGTACGCGTCACTGCTCTCGCCCCCGCGCAGCCGGGTGACCAGCTCGAGGTCGGACGGTGGCGCATCCGGGTCGTCCTGCACATCGGCATCATCGGTCGGCTCACCGCCACCGGTACAGGGGTCGGAGCCGACGGGAACGCCGGACCCACCCGTGTCCGGGCCCGCCCGGCCGCCGTCCCGCTGCTGCGGCACCCCCGTGTCGAGGGTGCCGCTCCACAGTTCCAGCGGGTCGGATTGGAAGGACTCGAATGGATCGACATCCTCGAAGGAATGGTCAGCCGGGGCGCCGGAGGGAAGACCGGGTGGTCCTCCCTGACCGGGCACCCTGTGCTGCGGCGGAGGTTCGTCCGTCTCATCGCTCCCGCGCGGTTCTTCCCGCCCGTCAACGCCCATAGCGCAGGCTCCCCGTACACGCCGGCACACTCGAATACCGGCCAGCGTGGCACACGGGAATGCGCCAGGATCACTGCACGAACGGCAACCACTCGTCCGGGTTCCGTTCGCAAGGCGGAGCACGGGTGGTCACACGAAAGGATGAGGCTTACCGAATGCCTGCCCGTTTCCGGGGCAGCCGCAGCACGGTTCCTTCGGGGTGGCCTACTCCACCGGGCGTGAGCGCAGGCCTTCCAGCAGGATGTCGAGCAGCCGCGAGGAAGCCGCAGCCTGCTGCGCCGCGTCGGGCAGCGACGGCGCCGCCGTCGCTATCACCAGCAGCACGTCCGCGACCGTCACGTCCGCGCGCAACTGCCCGGCCGACCGTGCGCGGTCCACCAGCCGGCCCACGACCTCCAGCAGTGCTGCCGCGCCCGCGTCGTCCCGCTCGTCCACGGCCGTCGGTCGCTGTTCGACCAGCCGCAGTTCGTGCAGCTGACCGCCGGCGACACCCGGCTGCCGCTGCTGCGGCACCCGAGCCCGGTCGGGCACCTGGGCCTGGACCCGGTGCTCCTCGGACTCGCCCTCGACGCCGACGCGCAGCACCTGCGGCGGCAGCAGCCGGCCCGCGCCCGACGCGACGGAGGTGCGCAGGAACCGGGACAGCGCCGACCACGGCTCGTCCTCCTGCCCCAGCGCCGTCCGCGCCTGCTCGGTCAGCCGTGCCGTCTCCTCCTCGGCTATGCGCCGGACCAGCACGTCCTTGCTGGGGAAGCGGCGGTAGACCGTCCCCACACCCACCCGGGCCCGGCGCGCCACGTCCTCCATCGGCGCCCCGTACCCCAGCTCGCCGAAGACCTCGCGAGCCGCCCGCAGCACATGTTCCAGATTGCGCTGAGCATCCACGCGCAACGGCGTATTACGGCCACCAGCGCCGTCAGACGTCGTCGCGACAGCGGCAGACCAATGAGAGCCCTGAATGTGCATACGTTCCCCCGGTTATGACGTCTCCCCCCGGAGACTCCCCGCCCTGACTGCCGGGGCGTGTCTCGACACCCCGACGGAGTACGAACATAGTTGAGCCCAGGTCAAGAAAGAAGGGGGTAGCTCCGCACAGGCCACCCCCGATTGGAGTACAGGCCTGATCCCCCTTGATTCTGCACCACCTCACCACCCCTGCGCATCCCGTCTGACCTGCGCGCCTTCTCTCCGGAACGTCATCTTCAACACGGACGGATCAGCTCCGCGACCGGTCATACATTTCGCTCGGCCTGTGGACAAACCATTGATGGCGATGCGTCATGGGAAGGAGCTGTGCCACAACGCGAGGACGACGCGCGGACAACAGCCAGGAGGAAGGGGCTTTGGTGAACCGACCGGCGCGGGAAGGGCAGGAGGAACAGAAGGCGCGGGAGGATCGCGAGCAACACAGGGATCGCGAGCCACGGAAGGACGGTGCGGAACAAGCCGCTCCCGCCCGCACCCCCGACCCCGGCAGCACCCCCACCCCCGCCCGTACCCCCGCACCCGCCCCCGAGGCCGCACCTACGGCCGACGCGGGCAACGCCCCCGGCCCCGTACGCATCCTGATCGTCGGCGGCGGTTACGTCGGGATGTACACCGCCCTCCACCTCCAGCGGAAACTCAGGCGGGGCGAGGCCGACATCCTGGTCGTCGCCCCCGAGCCGTACATGACCTACCAGCCCTTCCTCCCCGAGGCCGCCGCCGGCTCCATCTCGCCCCGGCACGTCGTCGTCCCGCTGCGCCGCACCCTGGACGAGTGCGAGGTCCTCACCGGCGAGGTCACCTCCCTCGACCACGCCAAACGCACCGCCAGGGTCAAGACCCTCGCCACCGAGGAAGAGGGCACCGGCCCCATCGAGCTGCACTACGACGAACTGGTCATCGCCCCGGGATCGGTCTCCCGCACCCTCCCTGCCCCCGGCCTCGCCGACCACGGCATCGGCTTCAAGACGGTCGAGGAGGCCATCGGCCTGCGCAACCACGTCCTCGAACAGATGGACATCGCCTCCTCCACCCGCGACCCCGAAGTCCGCGACGCCGCCCTCACCTTCGTCTTCGTCGGCGGCGGCTACGCGGGCGTCGAAGCGCTGGCCGAGCTGGAGGACATGGCCCGCTACGCCTCCCGCTACTACCACAACATCGAACCCGAGGATCTGAAGTTCATCCTGGTCGAGGCCACCGGCCGCATCCTCCCCGAAGTGGGAGAGGAGATGGGCCAGTACGCGATCCGCGAACTGCGCGGCCGCAACATCGACGTACGCCTCGACACGCGCCTCGACTCCTGCGAGAACCGCGTCGCCGTGCTCAGCGACGGCTCGCGCTTCCCCACCCGTACGCTCGTATGGACCGCCGGCGTCAAACCGCACCCCGTCCTCGCCGCCACCGACCTGCCGCTCGACGAACGCGGGCGGATCACGTGCACGGCGGCCCTGCGCGTGGACGGCGTCGAGCACGCCTGGGCGGCGGGGGACGCGGCCGCCGTCCCGGACGTCACCGCCGACGAACCCGGCACGACCTGCGCCCCCAACGCCCAGCACGCCGTCCGCCAGGCCAAGGTCCTCGCCCGGAACCTCATCGCCTCCCTGCGCGGCGGCGAACCGCGCGACTACCGGCACAAGTACGTCGGCTCGGTCGCCTCCCTGGGCTTCCACCAAGGCGTCGCACACGTGTACGGCAAGAAGCTCAAGGGCTACCCCGCATGGCTCATGCACCGCGCCTACCACCTCAGCCGGGTGCCCACCTTCAACCGCAAGGCCCGCGTCCTGGCCGAATGGACCCTCGCCGGACTGTTCAAACGCGAGATCGTCTCGCTCGGCTCGCTGGAAAACCCCCGGGCCGAATTCGAACTCGCCGCCGGTACGGGACGTCACCCGGAAGCGAGTTGAAGCAGGTCGCAGGCCCGCACCGGGCCCCGGGACACCCGCATCGGACACGGCGTCTGACGGATGTCAGTCCGGTCGGCCACACTGGTCGTGTGACCATGAGTGGGCTGGTATCTGCGAAGAGTAACAATCATGAGGATTCGGACGTTTGCTGCATTCTCCCGGGCCGGCCCCCACACCGCCCAACGCGCCCCCCTGCAGGACGCGCGGCTCCGCCACCCCACATCGCCGAGCTGATCCGGAACGACTCCGCGAGGTAATCCTCAGTGAACTTCACCCGCTGGAGCGCCCGGCTCCCCGGCACACAGCGCCGAGCAGCGGCACGCGCCGGCCGCACCTCCCCCGCCACCCCACCCCAGCCCACCACCCCGGACGCGACCGCCGCCGGTGCGAGCACCGCAGCCGGCCCGGGCATCGGATCCGTGCCCGCCGCACGCGCCGAGAGCCCCCCGCCCCCCGACGCCGAGCCCGCGCCCGTCCCCAGCCTCGACGGGCTCTCCGCCCATGACGTCCTGGGCAAGATCCCGGCCCTCGCCGCCGTCGTCTACGGCCCCGACCACCGCATCGCCTACGTCAACGACGCCTACGCCGCCCTCTTCGGCCCCCGCCCGCCCGGCACCCCCGCCCGCGACGCCCTCCCCGAGCTCGAAGCCCTCGGCCTGCTCCCCCTGATGGACCAGGTCCTGCGCAGCGGCAAACCCCGCACGGTCAAGTCCCGCCGCGTCACCGTCCCCGCCACCGCCGACCACGGCCGGCACGGCTACTACACCTTCACCTGCTCCCCGATCGACGTCGGTGAGAGCACCGGCGCCCAGCGCGGCGTCCTCGTCTTCGCCGCCGACGTCACCGACCAGGTCGAAGCGGCCGAGCGACTGCGCGCCAGCGAACGCCGCCAGCGCGAAGCCGCCGTCACCCTCCAGCGCAGCCTGCTCCCCCAAGAGCTGGAACAACCCGACGACCTACGGGTCGCCGCCACCTACCAGCCCGGCGGCAAGGACACCGCCGTCGGCGGCGACTGGTACGACGTCATCACCCTCGGCGCCGGCCGCACCGCCCTCGTCATCGGCGACGTCATGGGCCGCGGCGTACGCGCCGCCGCCGTCATGGGCCAGCTGCGCACGGCCGTACGGGCCTACGCCCGCCTCGACCTGCCGCCCCACGAAGTCCTGCAACTCCTCGACGGCCTCGCCGCCGAAATCGACGCCACCCAGATCGCCACCTGCGTCTACGCCGTCCACGACCCCAACGAGGGCCGCCTCGTCTACGCCTCCGCGGGCCACCTGCCCATCCTCGTCCGCGACCCAGACGGCACCGTCCGCCGCGCCGCCGAACCCACCGGCCCCCCGCTCGGCACCGGCGGCTGGCTGCACACCTCCGCCACCATGCCCCTCGTACCCGGCTCCAGCGCCGTCCTCTATACGGACGGCCTCGTCGAACGGCGCGACGAGGATATCGACGAAGGCGTCGCCGCCCTCGAGCGCGCCTTCGCCGGCGCGACCGGCTCACCCCAGGTCATGTGCGACCGCCTCATCCGTGCCCTCGGCGTCACCCAGGACCACGACGACGACGTCGCCCTCCTCGTACTCCAGCACCCCGCCCGCACCGGCCACGACGCCGAGCTCTTCCACAACGCCGCACTCGAGCTCCTCGGCGGAGTAGAAGCAGCACCGCGCGCCCGCGCCTTCGCCTCGGGCGTCCTCGCCAGCTGGCGCTTCCCCACCGAGCTCCGCGACCTGGGCGTCCTGGCCACGAGCGAGCTGGTGGCCAATTCCCTCCAGCACGGCACACCACCCATGCGGCTGCGCCTGCGCCGCACCGACCGCCGCCTGATCATCGAGGTCACCGACGGCGACGACCACCTCCCGCGCCGCCGCCGCGCCGAACCGGCCGACGAAGCCGGCCGCGGCATCTCGATCATCGCCACCATCGCCTCGTCATGGGGCTCACGCCGCACACCCGGCGGCGGCAAGGCGGTCTGGTGCGAATTCGCCCTTCCGGCGGCACACGGATAGGGACGGATGGCGACGGATGGGGAACGGAGAAGGGCCCGGGCCAGAAGTCACGACTTCAGGCCCGGGCCCTTCTCCCCCCTATACCTACTTCTACGCGCCCGGGCTCACGCCGCTACGGGCACGCGCTCGCCGGCCTCGGCGGCAGCCCCGGCAGCATTGACCTTGGCCGTCGCCTTGGCCACGGCCTCGGTGCGCCGCGCCCGGGCAACGAGCGGATTGTCCTGCTCCAGCGTGAGGCGGCGACCCAGCCGCAGCGCCAGCACCGAGATGCCGAGCGAGCAGACGACCAGCACCAGGATGTACGCGACGTACATGCCCGCCCCCGCCATCAGACCGCCCGCCGCCGGACCCACGGCCAGCGCCAGCTGCTTCACCAGGGCGAAGGCCGAGTTGTACTGGCCCACCAGCCGCGCCGGCGCCAGGTCCGCCACCAGCGGAGCCATCGTCGGCGACAGCATCGACTCACCGATACCGAAGAGCGCATAGGTGGAGATCAGCAGCGCGGTCGCCACACCGTGCGCCCCCGGCACCAGACCCGAGACCCCGGCCGCGATCCACGCCGCCGCCCAGATCAGCCCGACCAGCGCGATGACCCGGCTCCGCCGGCGCCGCTCGACCAGCTTCAGGACGACGAACTGAGCGAGGACGATCGCCGCGGTGTTCGCCGCGAGGGCGATGCCGAGCGTCGCGGGCGAAATCCTGGTGACCTCCACGGCGAAGGCCGCGAGCCCCGACTCGAACTGTCCGTAGCAGGCGAAGAACATCACGAAGCCCAGCACACACAGCTGCACCATGGCCCGGTCACCCAGCAGCGTCCGCCACCCGCGAGCAGCCGACGGATCCGTCGGAACCGCATCCTCGACCTTCGGCGCCCGGGGCAGCCGCACGGTCGCGACCGCCGCACCCAGCACCAGGAACATCACCGACTCGATCGCGAAGAGCCGCACGAAGCTCGACGGGTTCGAGGTGTCCACCAGCTGGCCGCCCAGCAGACCGCCGACGCCCAGACCCAGGTTGTTGAGGAAGAACTGCATCGCGAACGCCCGCGAACGGGTCGTCGGCGTCGAACACCACACGATCATCGTCGCCAGCGACGGCTGGATGACCGCTATACCCGCACCCAGCGCGGCCGCCGCAGCGACGACCAGCCACTGGCTGCTCGCGAGCCCCATCCCCAGCGAACCCACGGCGGCCGCGACCGTACCCGCGACGGCAACAGGCAGCGGACCCCGCCGGTCGATGAACCGACCGATGAAAGGCAGCACGACGAGCGCGGCCACGGCGAACGTCGCCAGCACGATCCCCGCCGTGCTCGCGCCGAGGTCCCGCACCTGCGCCACATAGACGAACAGGAACGGAACCGTGAAGCCGCTGCCGAACGCGCTCAGCGCGTTGCCCAACTGGATCCGACGCAGTGCTGCGCCCATCGCGGTGGTCACACTCACCCCTTGAACTTGAAGACTTCGAACCTAAACTTCGAAGCTAAACAGTACATGGTGAAGGGCTTTAGCGCGAATGGTTTCTGTCATACTGCCGCTCATGGCTGACACCCCCGAGCCGTCCGAGCTGAGCCTCGACGAGCAGATCGCCGCCTACCAGCGCGAATTCCAGGGCCTCGACCCCCAGGTCGAGCGCGTGGTCTCGGCCCTCAGCCGCCTCAACCGACGCATGAACGTCGCGTACGGGCGCCAGACCGCCGAGCTCGGCATAAGCAACGCCGAGTGGGAGGTCCTGAAGGCCCTCGTCCTCGCCGGCGACCCCTACCGCCTGGGCCCCGGCGAGCTCGCCAAGCGGCTCGGCCTCACCCCCGCCGCCATGACCCACCGGATCGACCGCATGGTCACGGAGGGCCTGGTCACCCGCGAGCGCGACGAGAACAACCGCGTGCGCGTGATCGTCGGCATTACGGAGGAGGGGCGCGCCAAGTGGCTGGAGGGCCTGCGCATGGCCACGGTCTTCGAGGAGGAACTGCTCCAGGACCTCTCCGGCGAGGAGCGCGGACAGCTCGGCGCGATGCTCACCCGCCTGCTCCGCCGTGTGGAAGAGGCCCAGCCGGATGCCGGCGGGCGCCTCAACGACCTCGACTGACGGACCGCCAGGCCCGGGTTGACACGGGTACGGCGCATCCGTAGTGTTCTCCGAGTTGTCACGGAGCCGTAAGGCTTCCGGGGCGGCCACTCGAGTCGCATCGGCGGCAATCACCACTGCACGGTCCCTGAACGGGAAGTATTTCGGCGTGCCGGAATACGGAACGGGATGGCTCGGGACTCCGATTAGGAGTCGCCGGGGAAATCCGCTAAAGTAGTGATCACGCCGGAAGGCGCGAGAAACCCCGCTCCAACAGGGGGCCGGAAACGGAATTCGGACCGGAAACGGACTGGAAAACGGATCTGGTAAGGTTGGAAACACGAAATACCGAAGGGAAGCGCCCGGAGGAAAGCCCGAGAGGGTGAGTACAAAGGAAGCGTCCGTTCCTTGAGAACTCAACAGCGTGCCAAAAGTCAACGCCAGACTATAAAATACCCCGTCCCTGGTCCGTAAGGATCGGGACGCGGTTCCTTTGAAAGTCCTGCCGGTCCTTCGGGACGGGTAGGCAAACACACAGCGAGGACGCTGTGAACGACCGGGCCTATTCCGCCTGGTTGTTCCGCTCAACGCGAGTGTGCACCGGATTACCGGTAAACATTCACGGAGAGTTTGATCCTGGCTCAGGACGAACGCTGGCGGCGTGCTTAACACATGCAAGTCGAACGATGAAGCCCTTCGGGGTGGATTAGTGGCGAACGGGTGAGTAACACGTGGGCAATCTGCCCTTCACTCTGGGACAAGCCCTGGAAACGGGGTCTAATACCGGATACGACCTGCCGAGGCATCTCGGTGGGTGGAAAGCTCCGGCGGTGAAGGATGAGCCCGCGGCCTATCAGCTTGTTGGTGGGGTAATGGCCTACCAAGGCGACGACGGGTAGCCGGCCTGAGAGGGCGACCGGCCACACTGGGACTGAGACACGGCCCAGACTCCTACGGGAGGCAGCAGTGGGGAATATTGCACAATGGGCGAAAGCCTGATGCAGCGACGCCGCGTGAGGGATGACGGCCTTCGGGTTGTAAACCTCTTTCAGCAGGGAAGAAGCGAGAGTGACGGTACCTGCAGAAGAAGCGCCGGCTAACTACGTGCCAGCAGCCGCGGTAATACGTAGGGCGCAAGCGTTGTCCGGAATTATTGGGCGTAAAGAGCTCGTAGGCGGCTTGTTGCGTCGGATGTGAAAGCCCGGGGCTTAACCCCGGGTCTGCATTCGATACGGGCAGGCTAGAGTGTGGTAGGGGAGATCGGAATTCCTGGTGTAGCGGTGAAATGCGCAGATATCAGGAGGAACACCGGTGGCGAAGGCGGATCTCTGGGCCATTACTGACGCTGAGGAGCGAAAGCGTGGGGAGCGAACAGGATTAGATACCCTGGTAGTCCACGCCGTAAACGTTGGGAACTAGGTGTTGGCGACATTCCACGTCGTCGGTGCCGCAGCTAACGCATTAAGTTCCCCGCCTGGGGAGTACGGCCGCAAGGCTAAAACTCAAAGGAATTGACGGGGGCCCGCACAAGCAGCGGAGCATGTGGCTTAATTCGACGCAACGCGAAGAACCTTACCAAGGCTTGACATATACCGGAAACGGCCAGAGATGGTCGCCCCCTTGTGGTCGGTATACAGGTGGTGCATGGCTGTCGTCAGCTCGTGTCGTGAGATGTTGGGTTAAGTCCCGCAACGAGCGCAACCCTTGTTCTGTGTTGCCAGCATGCCCTTCGGGGTGATGGGGACTCACAGGAGACTGCCGGGGTCAACTCGGAGGAAGGTGGGGACGACGTCAAGTCATCATGCCCCTTATGTCTTGGGCTGCACACGTGCTACAATGGCCGGTACAATGAGCTGCGATGCCGTGAGGTGGAGCGAATCTCAAAAAGCCGGTCTCAGTTCGGATTGGGGTCTGCAACTCGACCCCATGAAGTTGGAGTTGCTAGTAATCGCAGATCAGCATTGCTGCGGTGAATACGTTCCCGGGCCTTGTACACACCGCCCGTCACGTCACGAAAGTCGGTAACACCCGAAGCCGGTGGCCCAACCCTTGTGGAGGGAGCCGTCGAAGGTGGGACTGGCGATTGGGACGAAGTCGTAACAAGGTAGCCGTACCGGAAGGTGCGGCTGGATCACCTCCTTTCTAAGGAGCACATAGCCGACTGCGAGCGAATGACTCGCACGGTTGCTCATGGGTGGAACGTTGACTATTCGGCACAGTTTTGAGGGATCGCTAGTACTGCTTCGGCGTGGAACGTGAATCTTGAAAGGCTGGGTCGGGCACGCTGTTGGGTATCTGAGGGTACGGAACGTAAGTTTCGAACCTTCGCGATGCCGGCCCCAGTGCACTCGATGCGGTTAGCGTCGGGGTGATGGGTGGCTGGTCGTTGCTTGAGAACTGCACAGTGGACGCGAGCATCTGTGGCCAAGTTTTTAAGGGCGCACGGTGGATGCCTTGGCACCAGGAACCGATGAAGGACGTGGGAGGCCGCGATAGGCCCCGGGGAGCTGTCAACCGAGCTTTGATCCGGGGGTGTCCGAATGGGGAAACCCGGCAGTCGTCATGGGCTGTCACCCGCTGCTGAACACATAGGCAGTGTGGAGGGAACGCGGGGAAGTGAAACATCTCAGTACCCGCAGGAAGAGAAAACAACCGTGATTCCGGGAGTAGTGGCGAGCGAAACTGGATGAGGCCAAACCGTATGTGTGTGATACCCGGCAGGGGTTGCGCATGCGGGGTTGTGGGATCTCTTTT